>DASPNW010000017.1:0-152899 GCA_035626335.1 Pseudolabrys sp. | reverse complement strand
TTCGCACGCGGTGTTCGGTTCAAACCAAGAGGTTGAAATGCGCAAAGTCCTTATCGTTGCCATGGGTCTCGCAAGTCTCAGTGCTTTCGTCGGAATTCAGGCCACACCGGCCAACGCGAGCTGCGTGACGACATGCGTCGGGTGGGGGCTATACCCCGTCGTAAGCAACGGCAAGACCACCGAGCATCCTTACTGCCGGAACAAAAAAACGGAATGCTCGGGACAAGGCCCGGGACCGGTACAGCCCATCCAGCAGAACAAGCTTAGAAAGCTGAACTGATACGCTTTGTAGAAGCGGCGCGCGCGGCGGCCAGGACCGATCCGAAGCTTCAGTGAATCGAAAAGTCCTGACTTCGTGCATGGGCGCCACAACTCTCATCTGCCGGTCCCAGGTCCAACTCCCGGCGCGAGTGGCTCGCGCCGGGAGTGTTCAGGAGCCTTCAATCCGGGACCAAACCCAGCGGCGTTTCTCCGCTGATCCTGAGGAGAAGGGGCATGACGGCCGAGCTGCTCTACTTTCAGCTCCCCTTCGCGTCGTATATCTCCGGAAAGAAATAATCCTTCCACGATGAGGGTTTTGCCTTGATCGTGCCGACCTCCGCCATGAAGTCGGCATATTTCATGGTGCTTTCCGGCGTCATCGTCCAGCGCACCTGCGGCCCGGCGACGAGCTTGCCGACCATGTCGAGCGGCAGCTTCGACTTCGAATCCTCGATCCACAGCGCGGCCGCCGCCGGTTTGTCCTTGTTGACGATGTCGGTTGCTTCCTTGAGTGCGGCCACCAGCGCCTTGTAGAGCGCTGGATTGCCGTCACGGAATTTCGCCGCGGTCCAGGCCACCGTGAAGGTGTGAGATCCCCCCATCAGGTCGAACGAATTGAGCACGGTGTGGACGGCCGGGTTTTCGAGTTGCTGGTACTGGAACGGTGGAACGCTGAACACGGAGGTCACTTCTGACTTCCCGCCCAGCAGCGCAACTGTGGCGTCGGGCGGCGACATCGATACAGTGAGTGGGTCAAGGGTGTCGAAGCCCTTAATCCCGTACGCCTTGGCCGCCGCCATTTGCAGCGTGATGGCCTGCACCGAAACCTTGATGGCTGGCACCGCGATCCGGTCGGTGTCCTTGAAATCCCGGATGGTCTTGATGGCCGGGTCACGGCTGTTCAGCAAAAATGGCTGCGAGGACAAGGCGGCGATGCCGCGCACTTCCTGCGGCGTGCCCTTGGTACGCGACCACAGCACCAGCAAACCGGGAACGCCACCGGTGGCAATATCGATATTGCCCGAGATCAGAGCGTCATTAACGGCAGCGGGACCATTGAGCGTGACCCACGACACCTTGAGGTCGGGAATGCCGAGCGCCCTGGCGTGCTTCTCGATGAGTTGCTGGTGCTCCATCACGTTGAACTGGAGATAGCCCATGGAATATTGCCGGGCGAGACGGATTTCCGCCGCCGGAGCGGCTGGCGGGCCATACAGCGCGAACGCGCAAGCGATCGCGCACAAAATTATTTTGCTGCGCATATGGTTCCTCCCTGGCCGCCGCTGATCTCTTTTTTTATGGGCGGCGGCTGAGGCTATGCGGCGACCTCGATCTTGGCAATGCTGCGATACCAGTCGAGCATCTGCTCGCCGTTCCAGTGCAGTACGCCTTCGTGTTTGTTCACGTAGTCGTAGATCTGCTCGAGATATTTTATCCGGTGCGGCTGCCCGCTGATGTAGGGATGGATCGCCAGCGCGCAGATTTTCGCACGCTTGGCGCTCTCGGCATAAAGCCGGTCGAACTGGTCGGTGGTGCGCTTGAGCAGATAATCGCTCTCGTGGTGCTGGATCAGCATCATTGGGATATCGTTGCACTCGATGGTGTAGGGAAGCGTCACGAGCGGGCCGTTTGCTGTGCGGATCACCGTCGGCTCGTCGTCATAGACCCAGTCGCCGATATATTTTACGCCCGCGGCTGCGAGCAAGTCCGGCGTGTCGAGTGTTTGCGTAAGGCCTGGCCCCAGCCAGCCGACCGGCTTCTTGCCGGTGAACTTGGTCATGATGTCCATGGTCCGCTTGATCATGCCGGCCTGATCGGCCTCCTTATGGATCGGGCCCTGCTCGTAGGCGTGGCCCATGAACTCCCATCCCTCGTCGCGCGCCTGGCCGGCCACGCGCGGATAGTCCTCGCAGATACGGGCGTTGGCGGCGAGCGTCGGCTTGATGCCAAGTCTCTTGAACAGTTCGTGGAAACGCCAGCAGCCAACCCGCATGCCATATTCATGAAAGGCCCAATGCACGACGTCGGGCATCAGCGGCACGCCGGTCGGCGCTGGCAGCAGTTGCCGCGCCATCGGCTTGCCGATGTCCCAGACTTCGTAATTGACGATCGTCCAAAACACGATGCGGGCATTGCCCGGTAGCTTGAGCGGCGGGCGATCGACAATCGCCGAATAGTCGGAGCGCTCGCGCGGAATCATCGGATTGGCCATGACTTATTCCTGCTTCGTCTAACAGACCGCTAGAATGTCATGCCGTTGCATCCACGCGCAACCCGACCAGCCGTTCCAGTGTGGCCGTATCTTTTCGCAATTGCGTCGAGGACGCGCGGTGTGCCACCGCGCCGCGCTCCAAGACGATTGCGTCTGCGGTCAATTCCAGCGCGATGTCGGTGTGTTGCTCAACCAGAACGATGGCGATCCGGCGGTCCGCCAACATCGCCTTCACAGCCGCTGAGAGTTCGTCGACAATCACCGGGGCGAGGCCTTCGAAGGGCTCATCCAGCAGCATCAGCGCCGGGTTGGTCATCAGCGCGCGCGCGACAGCCAGCATCTGCTGCTCGCCGCCAGACAACTGATTGCCCATATTGCGGCGTCGCTCGGCAAGACGCGGAAACAGCTTGAAAACGGCCGCGAGGTCCCAGGTGCCCGGGCGCGCCGCGACCGTGAGGTTTTCCTCGACGGACAATGAAGGGAATATCTCGCGCTCCTGCGCCACCCAGCCGATGCCGTTGAGAGCGCGGCGGTGCGGAGCCATGCGCGAGACGTCTTTTCCGCGCCAGTTCATGCGGCCGGCGCGCAATTGCGTATAGCCCATAATGGTGAGCAGCAGCGTCGATTTGCCGACGCCATTGCGGCCGAGCACCGCCAGGCTGCCGTGTTCCGGCAATTCGAGCGAAATGCCGTGCAGCACGACGGCATCGCCATAGCCGGCGGTCACGTTCTCGAGCTTGAGCAGCGTGTCAGCCATGTTTGCGCTTGCCCAGGTAAACTTCGCGCACGCCCGGATCGGCGGCAATTTCCGCGGGCGAGCCTTCGGTGAAGATCGCGCCTGCCACCAGCACGATAATGTGGCTGGCGAAGCGGAAAACCACGTGCATGTCGTGCTCGATGAACAGCAAGGTCAGATCATCGGACAGGCTCGCCACTGCTTCGAAGACCTCGCCGCTTTCTTCCTGCGGAACGCCTGCGGCAGGTTCGTCGAGAAGCAGAACTTTTGGTTTTGTTGCCAGTGCCAGCGCGATTTCCAGTAGCCGTTGACGGCCATAGGGCAATTCACGCGTCACTTGATAGCAGGAGTCACCCAACCCCAGCCTGCGCAGGATCTCGTAGGCCTCGTCGATTGTGTTCTTGTGGGAGCCGACGCCGCGCCAGAACCGGCCGGCAAGGCCTTGGCGCTCGGCCACCACGAGCGTTACCGCTTCGAGTGCGTTCAGCCCGGCAAACAGCGTATTGATCTGGAACGTGCGCGCCAGCCCGCGCCGGACTCGCTCCTGTGGCCCCAGCGTGGTGATGTCGTCGCCGCCCAGCAGGATTTGCCCGGCATTGGGCGCCAGCATGCCGGTCATCAGGTTAATGAGCGTTGTCTTGCCGGCGCCGTTCGGTCCGATCAGCGCGTAACGCGCGCCGGTCGGCAGATTGATCTCAATGTCGCGCGTGACCGGCAAAGAGCCAAAAGCCTTTGACAGGCCGCGGGTGGCCAAAGCGACCGGTCGATTGGCGGTCGTGTCTTTTGCTGGAGATGCGGATGCGCTCATTTGCGTCTCCACCGCGCGTAAATATGCGATAGCCCGCCAATGATGCCATTCGGCAAGATCATCACGACGGTCACCAGCAGGACGCCGATCCAGAAGTACCAATATTGCGGCGCTATGCCGGAGAACTGATCACGCGCGATCATGAATATGGCCGCGCCCACCAACCCGCCATAAAGCCGGCCGGCGCCGCCCAGGACCAGCATTACCAGAACGTCGGCGGAACGCTGGAAACTGATCGATTCAAGCGAGACGTTTTCCGTAGTTTGCGCCAGCAATGCGCCGGCAAGGCCTGCGATCGCAGCGGCAATGGTGAAAGCTTTGCGGATGTGCGCGCGGCTGTCGGCGCCGATGGCCGGCATGCGCACCCAGTTTTCCCGGATACCGCGCAGCGCGAGGCCGAATGGGGAATTGATCAGCCGGCGCGCGCCGAGGAAAATGATGAACAGCGCGGCCAACGAATAAGCGTAAGCGGTGTAGCCATAGAGATCGAATTTGAAAATGCCGAGCACCGGCCAGATCGATACGCCTTGAAGTCCATCGCTGCCGCCGGTCAACCAATGGGCCCGGTTTGCGGCCTCGAAGGCAAGCAGGCCGAGGCCAAGCGTGATCATGATCAGCGTAAAATGACGGAACCGCGAGACGATGAAACTCACGGCAAAACCGACTAGTCCGGCCGCCGCGGTCGCCAGAATAAGGCCGGTGAGCGGCTCTCCCCAGCCAAATTTGGAGATCAGCCCCGCGGTGTAGGCGCCAATGCCGAAAAAAGCCGCGTGGCCGAGCGAAACGATGCCGGCGTAACCAAGAATAAGGTCGAGCGAGAGCGCGAACAGCGCGGTGATGGCGATCTGGCTCGCCAGCGACAGATAATCTGGGAAGAGGACGAACGGCAGCAGCGTGGTTAGCCAGAAGGCGATCTCGAGCGGATGCCAGCGGCTTTGCGCTTGCAGATAGGCTTGCGGAGTCATGGTCGTGGCGGACCCCATGTCAGAGCGCTTTCCGCCGTGTCGGGTCCGTCAACCCCTCTGCCGTCATCAATGCTTTAGATGCGGCCCGCATCTCACCGTCTCCCGACGAGGCCGGCAGGCCGCCACATCAACACCACCACCATGACCAGGTAGATCAGAAAGGCGCCGAGCTCGGGCGCGTAATATTTCCCGGCCACATCGCTGACGCCGATCAGAATGGCGGCGGCGAACGAGCCCGCGATCGACCCGAGGCCGCCGACCGATACGATGATCAGCACATAGACGAGATAAGTGAAGGCGAAATTCGGATCGAGGCCCACAATCTCGATGGCGAGCGCGCCGCCAAGCCCCGCAAGGCCGGAGCCAAGCGCGAAGGTCGAAGCAAAGGTTCGGTCGACGTCGATGCCAAGGCCCCGCGCCATGCGCTGATTATCGACCGCCGCCCGCACCTGCGCGCCGAAGCGTGTGTATTCGAGACCGGCGACCAGCAGCACCGTCACCATCAGCGCAACGCCGATGAGAAAGAGCCGGTACTTGCTCAGATCGAGACCGAGAAATCCGACCGAGCCGCGGAGCACTTCGGGCGTTTCGACCGGTTGCTGGATCGTGCCGAAGATGTAAGCCGCGATCGAGACAGAAATAAATGCAAGGCCGATCGTGAGCAAGACCTGGTCCAGATCGGACGCACGGTAGAGCCGTCGGTAGAGCGTTCGTTCGAGCGCAACGCTTACGACAGCTGCCGCTGCGAAGGCCATCGGCAGCGTTGCCAGGAAAGGCCAGTTGAATTCGTTCACCAGCGTGATGGTGACGTACCCGCCGAGCATGGCGAAGGCACAATGGGCGAGATTTACGAAATTCATCAGCCCCAGCGTCACCGACAGACCGACGGACAGCACAAACAACAACATGCCGTAGGCAATGCCGTCGAACAGGACACCGAAGATCGGGGAAAGCATTATGGTGCTGTTGCCGTAGTTGCAGTCGACTCGTCGATCATATCACTGGATTCGCACCCGCGCGGAGATCAGTGAATGCGTCGCATTGAATAACTGAATGGGGCGACCTCGCGATCGCCCCACCCGGAAGTTCGTCAAACCTTTAGGGCGGCAGGTTATTTGTGCGTCGGGTCTTTTACGTTCGCCACTGTATCGAACTCGACGTTGACGATGTTGTTGCCGACTTTTTCCACCTTGCGGATATAGACGTTTTGCACGATGTCGCGCGTCGCCGGATCGATCGAGATTGGTCCACGCGGACTTTCCCATTTCATGCCCTTGGCGGCCGCAACCAAGGCATCGCCGTCAGTTTTGCCGCCGGTCTTTTTCAATGTCTCATAGATGAGGTGCATGCCATCATAACCGCCGACCGCGAAGAAATCCGGGTTGCGCTTGAACTCGGCGTTGAATGCTTTCACGAAGTCTGTGTTCGTCTTGGACTTGTGATTGTAATCATAGTGCCAGGCGCTGATGCGGCCCAGCGCGAGATCTCCGAGGCTCTTGATCGCAGTCTCGTCGACCGGTTCGCCGGTGCTCAGGATCTTGATTTTCTTGGGATCGATTTGGCGTTCCGCGAAGGCCTTGCCAATTGCTCCAGGTTGGGCGCCACCCGGGACGAAAACAAAAATTGATTCAGGATTGAGGTCCTTGGCGCGCTGTACGAAAGCCGAGAAGTCTGGATTGGCGATCGGCATGCGCACCGAGCCGACGATCTCGCCGCCTGCCGCCTTAAAGGCCTTCTGGAAGGCCGTTTCGGCATCGATACCCGGGCCGTAGTCCGTCACCATCGTATAGGCCTTCTTGATCTTGCCTTTGGTGGCGGCCCACGTTCCGAGTGTCTCACCGATTTGCGGTAGCGTGAGCGATACGCGGACAATGTAAGGCGATTTTTCCGTGACGACCGACGTTGCCGCATTCATGACAACCATGAATTTCTTGGCTTCGGTAGCGACACCGGACGCGCCAAGCGCTTCCGGCGTAAGCGTAAAGCCGGCGAGGATGTCGGCCTTGTCACGGACAATCAATTCCTGGGCCAGCCGCTTGGCGACGTCCGGATTTGGGCCGCCGGTGTCCTTACGAATGATCTCGATCTTCTTGCCGGCGACGGTGTCACCGTGCTGCTTCATATAGAGCTTGATGCCATTGTCGATCTGGGCGCCGGTATCGGCGAACTGTCCCGAGTATGAATTGACGACGCCGATTTTGATGGTTTCTTGGGCATTGGCGCCGGCCGGCAAAACAACGGCCGCCAATAGTGCGGCGCCGGCGAACAGCGAGCGTTTCATTATGGTCCTCCCCTGAAAATCCGGCTTCTATTGTTGTTGTTAGAATGCCTGAGCTTTCGGGCAAAGAAAAGCGCCGCGAACCTTGTTCGCGGCGCAAATCGTTGGACGTCTAACTATTAGTGTACAAACGGTAATTGTTACGACAGCGAAAGCGTCGCCCGTTCGTAGCGGCCGGTGCCCATCTTTCCGTCTGGAAAGATGCCGTGGGCAGCGATCCACTCAAACGATTCCTCATACACTTCCTTGGTATAAGGCTCGAACACCAACCGTTCGCCTGGGCCCCACCGCCGGGTGTCCATTTTGGCGTGGAAGCGATCGGGAAATTCCTTCTTGTAATAATGAGTGTAAAGCTCTGGCCGCAGGTCGATATCCCGCTGCGCCTTGCGCAGCGCACGGAAGAATTTGCGCAGGTCCTCCATATCGGGATCGCCGTGGATCATGGTGCCGATCATGAAGGTGGCGTCGATCACTTTCCGGAAACCGAGTTGTTCGGCGAAATAATAAGGACCGCCGAAGAGATGGACCGCCGGGGCCTTGCCTTCGAACAGCTTTTCCATGCGCGCGAATAACATGCCGTCGGAATAGACGAGGTTCATCTGCTCGGGTTTGAGATACTGCTCGAGCGCCTGCACCGTCGAATAATGGCTGCCCGATTGATAGCCGACCGAGACAGGCACGCCGGCGAGATCGGCAGGGTCCTTTATCTTCGAATCGGCGGCGACGAAGACGCCGGCCGGCGCCACGGAATAAACGTCGGTGTACATCTTGCCGTGACCATTGGAGGCCGCGACGTTGACGGTCCAGTGGCAGGCGCAACTCACGTTCGACTTGCGGCCTTCCTCGAATGACTGATAGGCGCCGACTTTATCGCCCTTGTCGTGGATTTTTCCGTCGGTCGCGCGCATCAGCTCGCGAAATTCGTATTCAAGGCCTTCCTTGCGGAAATAATCCTTTTCCTCGGCCACCCATTCTTGCAACCGGAAGTGGGGTTCGATCAGGAATTTCGCCATTTTTTATCCTCCCTCGAAGTGACTAACAACAGGAATGCGGCTGATTGCGGTCGCGCTCGGCGACGCGCCGGGCGCGGATCATCTTGACGTGGTCATCCATGAGCGCGCGCGCCCCGGCGGCATCGCGTATCTCGATCAGATCTGCGAGTTTTGTATGAATTTCAAGAATGTGGGTGGCAAGCTTGGGCGTGGCGGTGACATTACGGCGCGGCCAAGACACGTGTTCGAGCGATATCAGCTGCACGACGAGCACCCGATTGTGCGAGGCCTCGGCTACGGCGAGATGGAAATCACGCGACAGCCGGGTGAAGGCATCGAGGTCGTCGATCGCCTCAGTCGCTTCGCGTAACAGGCGCCGTAATTTGGCGATATCGTCAGCGGTGGCGTTCTCCGCGGCGAGTTCGGCGCCGAGCGTTTCGATGGCACGCTGGGCGTCCATGATCTCGGCCGCGGAAACGCCCGTCAGATCAAGCTGCACGGCGAGCGCTTCGGCAAACAGACGCGGATTGCCCTGCGCGATACGGGCACCGCCGCCCTTGCCCATGCGGATTTCGACGATGCCGAGCGCCTCCAGCGTGCGCAGCGCGTCGCGCGCGACGATCCGGCTGGCGTCGAAGCGGGCGGCAAGATCCTTTTCGGTGCCAAGGAAATCGCCGGGCTTGAGCTTCTTGGCAAAAAGCGCGTCACGTACCCAGGCGACGATCTGAGCGGAGAGCGAGGAGGAACGGCCGGCAAACATGATCCGGGCGGTCAACTCACCGCTCATGATCACCGGCTGCCGCAAGGCCGTTCGGGGCATGTCCTGCGTCCTTATTGAGGCGTGTAGTGTGGAGTTTTTCTTTAAAATAGTAAAGATAGTATCTTTTAAATGTGGGGAACGAATTTCATTACGCGGCATTGCACCCGCACGTGCTGTGTAAAAAAACACATCGGCGGGTAGCAAATGGTTCCGGGGGACAAATATCGGGGACGAGCGTTGGAGCTGCTGGCCCGGGCGGAGGGAGAGACCGACCCAGGAATCCGAGCCGAGCTTGAAAACCTGGCGGCGGCCTTTTTGCGCCTTGCCGAACAGGCTGAGCGCAATACCAAACTCGTCATCGACTTCGAAATGCCACCCCAAGAGAACAGCGATACCAAGCCAAAACCGTAGGCCCCGCCGGCCCAACTATGCGCACAACCTGACCTGATATAAGGTACCCCCTTGGTCGTGGGGGCCAGTATGCGTCGTCGTTGGGTAGTATCCGACCAGTTGGTTGGCGTCGTTTTCGCCGCCGCACTCTTTGTCTTGTTTCCGGTCTTTGTGATTGCCGGCGCGCTCGACTGTGCCAGCACAAATCCCGGCCTGCGTTGCGAAATCGTGAAGCTCGCTTTTGAGCAGGGACCCGCGGCGGACGTCCTTCCGCTGCGCCAGGCAAAAGCTCAATAGGTCGGAGAGGGCAAGGCAGCAACAGCCGCGCCGTCAATCACGCTACCTTCTTGCCCCACAGTCTCGCCGACGCGATATCGGCGCCCTGACGGATTGCTGCCAGCTTGAGCCACACCACCGGTTCGATGACCCATTCGCGCTTGGTGAAGGTTCCGAATCCGCAATCGGTCGATGCAATGATCCGCTCGCGTTCGCCCACAGCGCGCACGGCTTCTTCGATGCGGCGCGCCACAACTTCGGGATGTTCGACGAAATTGCTGGTGGTTTCCACCACACCCGGGATCAAGAGCATGTCCTTCGGTAATGGATGCTTCTTGAGAGCATCGTATTCGTGCGCGTGACGTGGATTGGAGAATTCGATCGATAGTGCGCCGACTTTTGCTTGATAAAGTGCCGGGAGGATCTTGGCGAGCGGGACGTCGTGGATGTGCGGGCCTTCCCAATTACCATAGCAAATGTGCAGCCGGACGCGGTCGCGCGGAATGCCGGCAATACCATCATTGATCGCCTGGACGTGCCGCTCGCAACGCTTGACGAAGCCGGCCTCGTCGAGGTCGCGGTACATCATGGTGCGGTCCATGGCGAGATCGGGCGCGTCGATTTGCAAAATCAGTCCGGCTTTGTGGATCGTCTGGTATTCGTTTTTCATCTCGCGCGCGATCGCATCGAGATAGTCGTCGTGCGTCTTGTAATAGGCGTTAAGCATGGTGGTCGAGATGATGCCGGGCGATGGCGCGGTCATGAACCGTTCGGAAAAAGCCCCCAGCTCGTCGGCGATCTTGTTGAAGCCCGCTGTTTCCTCGGTGATGGGCTTGAGATCCTTGTATTTGATGTCGGCCTGGGCCTCCGGTGCGCCTTGCTGGCTCTTCGCCGCGTTCGGGAAACGGCGAATCAGATAGGCGAGCAGCTCGGGGAATTCCTCGAATTCGCGACCACGCCGGCGTTTCGATATGCCGGCAAAGCCTGTCATGCGCTGGGGCACGTAGGTCTGAAAGCTGATGCGACGCTGTTCGCCGTCGTTGCCGATATCGATGCCGGCTTCCATCTGCTTGGCGACCACGTGGCGCACCGCTTTATCCATCTCCGACGCCATTTCGGCCGGGTCGTAGACCTTGCCTTCTTCCTGGGCCATCAGCAGATCGGACAATTTTTCGTTGCGCGGCAGGCTTCCGACATGGGTGGTGAGAATGCGGTCCCGGCTGAAGATCATAAACGGCACTCCTTCGGAAATATGGTGCGCTTTCCAGCACATTCTTTGGCGGGCATAATACGCACAGTCATGGGAGGAAATACAAATGTCAGTCGCGGAGGCGCGTGCCGCAGAAACGGCCACGGCAGGCCCCGTGGGCGCAATCCCACGCGATTACAATTTTGCCGCCGACGTTTTGCAGAGCAATCTCGCGGCCGGGCGCGCCAATAAACCGGCCTACATCGATGTGCACGGTACACATTCATATGGCCAGCTTGCCGAGCGCGTCGCACGTTTCGGCGCGGTGCTGCGCGGGCTTGGAATCAAGCGCGAAGAGCGCGTCCTGCTGGCATTGCTCGACACCATCGATTGGCCGACTGCGTTCCTCGGCTGCCTCAAGGCGGGCGTCATCGCGGTGCCCGTCAACACGCTGCTGACCGAAGACGATTATCGCTTCATGCTGGCCGATAGCCGCGCAAAATGCCTGGTGGTGTCGGAGGCGCTTTTTCCCCGGTTTGAAAAGCTCATCAAGGACAGCAAGGATCTCGCGCACGTCATCGTCTCGGGCGAGAATGCGCAGGGTCACAAACGCTTGCAGGATTTGCTGCAGGAGGCAAAACCCGAAGACTACACCGCCCCGACGACGTGCGACGACATGGCGTTCTGGCTTTACACCTCGGGCTCGACCGGAAAGCCGAAGGGTGCCGTACACGTCCACGCGAGCCTCAAGCTCACCGCCGATCTTTACGGAACGCCCGTCGCTGGTTTGAAGGAAAGCGATGTCTGTTATTCGGTGGCGAAATTGTTTTTCGCCTATGGCCTCGGTAATGCGATGACGTTTCCGCTCATCGTTGGTGCGACAACAGTACTCAACGCCGAACGGCCAACCCCGGACGGCGTCGGAGCGCTGCTGCGCAAGCATCCGATTACGACGTTCTTCGCGGTGCCGACCTTCTATGCTGCATTTCTTGCCAGCCCGAACGCGCCGCAGAAATCGGAGGTGAAAATCCGCCGCTGCATCTCCGCCGGAGAGGCGTTGCCCGAAGAAATCGCGCGGCGCTGGAAAGAGCGTTACGGCGTCGAGATTTCCGACGGACTCGGCACGACCGAGATGCTGCACATCTACCTCACCAACGCGCCGGGCGCGACCAAATACGGCACGACCGGCAAACCCGTGCCGGGTTATGAGATCAAGCTCCTTGGCGACGACGGTCAACCGGTCAAGAAAGGCGAGATGGGCGAGCTTTACGTGCGCGGGCCGACCAGCGCGATCATGTACTGGAACAACCGCGAGAAATCGCGCTCCACTTTTCAGGGCGAATGGACTCGTTCCGGAGACAAATACATCGAGGATACCGACGGCTACTATATTTGCTGCGGGCGGCAGGACGACATGCTCAAGGTTTCAGGCATGTATGTTTCGCCGTTCGAGGTCGAGGCGGCGCTCTCGTCGCACCCCGATGTGCTGGAGGCAGCGGTGGTCGGCTGGAACGATGAGCAGAAGTTGATCAAGCCGAAAGCCTTCGTTGTGCTCAAATCGTCGGAAAAAGCCAGCGACGCCCTAATCCAAGCGCTGCAAGATCACGTGAAACAGAAGCTTGCGCCTTACAAATATCCGCGTTGGATTGAATTTCGCAAGGATCTACCGAAGACCGCAACTGGCAAAATTCAGCGTTTCAAATTACGCGCAGAAGGCCCAGGCGCACGCTGATGGCACTCGGCGAATCCGGCTTTCTCGACATCGGCGCTCAGCGGTTGGAATACCGTTTCGTCGGTCCTCCGCCCGGCAAGGCCCCGACCCTCGTGCTGCTGCACGAAGGCCTCGGCTGTGTCGGCCTGTGGGGTGATTTTCCGGACAAACTTTCCACCGCAACCCGTGCCGGAGTGTTCGTCTACTCGCGCGCAGGTTACGGCAAATCATCGGCTGTAAAATTGCCGCGGCCGCTTTCATACATGCACGACGAGGCGCGTGAGACGCTGCCGCGATTGCTCGATGCGATCGGGTTTGAGCGCGGATTGCTTGTCGGGCATAGCGACGGCGCATCGATAGCCGCGATCTACGCTGGCAGCCACCAGGATCACCGAGTCGGAGGCCTCGTGCTGATCGCGCCGCATTTCTTCACCGAAGATTCGGGGATCGCCTCGATCGTCGAGGCGAAAAAGGCGTACGAAACGGGCGATCTACGCCCGAGGTTGTCGCGCTGGCACGCGGATGTCGACACTGCTTTTAGGGGCTGGAACGGTGCCTGGCTCGATCCGGACTTTCGCAAGTGGGATATCACCGAGTTTCTCGCCTATATCCGCGTGCCGGTGCTGATCGTGCAGGGCGAAGACGATCAGTACGGAACAATCAAGCAAATCGAAGTTGCGCAGCAGGAATGCTACTGCCCCGTCGAGGTTGCGCTGCTGGCAGGCGCACGGCATTCGCCTCAGCGCGAGGCGCCCGAGCTCGCACTCAAGGCGATTTCGGAATTCGTGGCCCGTGTGCTCGAAAGCGAGACGAGCACGGCATGAGGAAAGCTGCGATACGTGGTAACGATCCCAGTTCGGGTCGGTGCGCTGCAGCTTACTCCGCAGCTTGTTTTGCAGCGCTGCCGTGGGCGGAGACGAGATAATCCATCGCCGCTTGCACGCCGCCTTTCTTGTGCGGAATATTTGCAAGCGCGAGCGCCATCTCGGTTGCAGCCAGCCCGCCCAGCAGCATTGCGTCGTTGATATCGCCGAGATGACCGATACGGAACATCTTGCCGGTAAATCGGCCGAAACTCGCGCCGTATGAAATGTTGAATTGCTCAAGCGCCAGCGCGCGGAACGCGTCGGCATCATGACCTTCCGGCAGCAGCACGGCCGTGATCGTCGGCGAATAGTATTTCGGCTCGCGGCAGATGATTTCGAGATTCCAAGCCTTGATCGCGCGGCGTGTTGCTTCCGCGAGACGATCGTGCCGCGCGAAAACATTCTCGAGACCTTCTTCGTGCAGCATTTCGATGCCGGTCGCGAGACCGTGCAGCATCTGTGTTGCCGGCGTATACGGGAAGAAGCCGATCTTGTTCATCGCGATCATCTCGTCCCACGCCCAGAACGATTTGGTGAGCTTGGACGTTTTGTTCACCGCCAGTGCCTTGTCGCTCACTGCATTGAACGACATGCCGGGAGGCAACATCAGACCTTTCTGCGCGCCGCCAACGGACACATCGACGCCCCATTCGTCATGCCGATAATCCGCCGAGGCCAGCGAGGAAATGGTGTCCACCATCAACAGCGCCGGATGACCAGCCTTGTCGATCGCCTTGCGGATCTCCGCAACGGGCGACAGGCAGCCTGTCGAGGTTTCGTTGTGCAGAAAGCAAACCGCCTTGATTTCCTTGCCCTTGTCTTCGCGCAGGCGGGCTTCGATCGCGGCTGGGTCGGCACCGATCCGCCAATCGGTGGTGATGAATTCGGGGACGAGGCCGAGTTTTTCGGCCATCTTTTTCCACAGCGTGGCGAACTGGCCGGTCTCCACCATCAACACCTTGTCGCCAGGCGACAGCGTGTTGACAAGCGCGGCTTCCCACGCGCCCGTTCCGGTCGCGGTGTAGATAATGACCGGGTTGGTGGTCTTGAAGATCGTCTTGATGCCGTCGAGGCACTTTTTGGCGAGGCGCGCGAATTCGGGTCCGCGATGGTCGATGATGGGCGTGTCCATCGCGCGCAAAATGCGGTCCGGAAGCGGCGAGGGGCCCGGGATGTGAAGAAAATGGCGTCCGATCGCACGCGAGGAATTCTTAGCCATGGGCGGTCCGCTCCTGAACGGCAGCTTTTAAGGGACTTTCGTGGCCTCGCCACGGGCGCGTTCCCGGCCGGGAGCAACGCTTGTGGCGTTGAACTATGAATGTAACATTGCGGTCAAGCGGTTTTCCGCAAAGGCGAACTAGACCTTATGCATAGGCTTAGCGCAGCCCAAAAAGGATAAGAAACGTGGCGGTAGTCATGCCCGGTCTGGAGCGGCGGCTGAGGGCGGAATTGACCGGTGAGGTTCAATTCGACCGTTTCACACGCGGGCGCTACGCCACCGACGCCTCCCATTATCAGATGATGCCAATAGGCGTGGTTGCGCCGCGCACGATTGAAGAAGCCGATCGGGCGATTTCCATTGCGCGCAGCGAAGGCGCAACCGTCCTGGCGCGCGGGGGCGGAACGTCGCAGGCCGGACAGACGGTCGGCAGTTCACTGGTCGTCGATTGCTCGAAATATCTGACACGCATTCTCGATCTTGACGTCAAGCGCGCCCGCTGCACGGTCGAACCCGGCATCGTCCTCGACGACCTCAACCGCCAGCTCAAGCCGCATGGGCTGTGGTTTCCCGTCGATATCTCGACGTCCTCGCGCGCGACCATCGGCGGCATGGCCGGCAACAATTCCTGCGGCGGCCGCTCGATGCGCTATGGCACCATGCGCGACAACGTGATCGCGATCGAGGCATTGCTGGCGGACGGTACGTTGGCGCATTTCGGCAGTATCGGGGGCAATCTCAAGGATGTGCCGGCGCCGTTGCGGCCGATCGCGAAAGATCTGCTCGCCATCGGCGCGCGCGAGGCGGAAGAGATCGCCGCGCGCTTTCCGAAAGTGCAGCGGCGCGTCGGCGGCTACAATCTCGACGCGCTCGTTCCGGGCAAAAATGACATCAATCTTGCGCACCTGCTGGTCGGCGGCGAGGGAACACTCGCCTTTTCCACACGCATTGAATTGAAGCTTTCGTCGCTGCTCGGCCGCCGCGCGGTTGGCGCCTGTCATTTCGGAAGCTTCCACGAGGCTATGAACTCGGCTCAACACATCGTGCGACTTAGACCGATCGCGGTGGAGCTTATCGACCGTACCATGGTCGAACTGGCCCGGCAGATTCCAATCTTCCGGCCGACACTTGAAAAGTTCGTGCGCGAAATGCCCGAAGCAATCCTGCTCGTCGAATTCGGAGAAGATGACCACGAGATCAATCTGCGCATGCTCCAGCAGCTGAAAGAGCTGATGGGCGATCTCGGTTTTGCCTGGGAAAAGAGCGGCGCGAAGTGGGGCGGTGTGGTCGAGGTGCTTAGTCCCGATCTTCAGGCTGCAATTACCGATGTACGCACGAGTGGGCTCAACATCATGATGTCGATGAAGGAGGAGGGCAAACCGGTCTCCTTCGTCGAGGATTGTGCGGTGCCGCTCGAGCATCTGGCTGAGTACACCTCGCGTCTTACGACGATTTTCGAAAAGCACGGCACGCGCGGTACCTGGTATGCGCATGCCGGCTCCGGTTGCCTGCATGTGCGGCCGGTTCTGAATCTGCGGCAAGAAAAGGACGTGCGTGCCATGCGCGAAATCGCCGAAGAGGCCTTCGCCATGGTGCGAGAATACAAGGGTTCGCATTCCGGCGAACATGGCGACGGACTCGTGCGTTCGGAGTTCAATGAACCGATGTTTGGCGCGCGCCTCGCGCGTGCATTCGAGGAAGTGAAGGACAGATTCGATCCGAAGGGCTTTTATAATCCGGGCAAGGTGGTGCGGCCACCCAAATTCGATGACCGCAGCTTGTTCCGTTACCCGCCCGACTATCACGGCGAACCGATTCAGATGCGGTTCGATTGGTCATCGTACCCTGGTGCCGGCGGCGGTTTTCAGGGCGCTGTCGAGATGTGCAACAACAACGGCGCCTGCCGCAAATTGACGGGCGGCGTAATGTGCCCGAGCTATCGGGTGACTCGTGACGAACGCGATGTCACGCGTGGCCGCGCCAATACGCTCCGACTCGCAATTACCGGACAACTGGGACCGGCAGCTTTGATTTCCGACGACATGGCCGAAACAATGAAGCTTTGCGTTTCCTGCAAGGCCTGTCGCCGCGAATGTCCGACCAGCGTCGACATGGCGCGCATGAAAATCGAAGTGCAGGCCGCGCGCGCAGCGAAGTATGAGCTCTCGTTGCACGACAAGCTCGTGGGGTTTCTGCCGCACTACGCGCCTCACGCCGCTCGTTGGCATCGGCTGTTAAACTTGCGGGATCGCAGCGCCATCCTGCGCAAAGCTTCGCAACTGGTCGCCGGTTTTTCCTCTCGCCGCAGCCTGCCGAAATGGCGCGAGGATACTTACCGCGACCGGTCCGACTGGCGTTACACGACGGCAGAGCAGAACGCGCCAGCGCGGGAAGTGGTGCTGTTCGCTGACACTTTCAACCGCTATTTCGAATGCGAGAACCTGGATGACGCATCGAGCGTGCTCGTGGCCGGCGGCTATCGCGTCTACGCGCCGTTGCCGGCGGAACCAAACGGCCGGCCGCTATGCTGCGGACGCACTTTTCTCGCCGTCGGCCTGGTCGATGAAGCGCGGCAAGAGATGCAACGCACATTGGATGCGCTCGCACCCTATGTCGCCCGCGGGCTGCCGGTCGTTGGCCTTGAACCGAGCTGCCTGCTGACCTTCCGCGACGAATTGCCGGCACTTTTCAAGGGAGAGGCGGTGGAGGCGCTGGCCGCGAACGCACTCCTGTTCGAGGAATTCGTTGCGCGAGAACACAAGCGGGGCAATCTGAATTTGCCGCTCGGCCCGTTGCCAAAAAAGGCACTGCTGCATGGCCACTGTCACCAAAAGGCGTTCGACGCCATGGGCGCGGTCGAAAGCACGCTCCGTCTAATTCCACAGCTTTCGGTCGAGACGATCGATTCGAGTTGCTGCGGCATGGCTGGAAGTTTCGGCTACAACGCCGCGACCATCGACGTTTCGCGCAAGATGGGCGAACTGTCGCTGCTGCCCACCGTGCGCAGGGCCGCCGCCGACACGCTGATCGTGGCCGATGGCACGTCGTGCCGACACCAGATTCACGATGGCAGCGAAAGGGAGGCTGCGCACGTCGCGCGGGTCCTGGCGATGAGTGTGGCAGCCGCTGGTCCGGCGGCTGCAATGTCATCATACTAGGCGCATGGTCAGGCTTCTTCCCACCTCTCTTGTCGGCTCTTACGCGCAACCGGATTGGCTCATTGATCGCGCCAAACTGGCGGCCCGCTTTCCGCCGCGCGTGCGCGCGAAGGAACTTTGGCGCGTTGCGCCGGACTATCTCAAGCAGGCACAGGATGATGCGACTCTGCTCGCGATCCGCGATCAGGAGCGCGCCGGGCTTGACATCATCACCGATGGCGAGATGCGGCGTGAAAGCTACTCCAACCGCTTTGCCACCGCGCTCGAAGGGGTTGATATCGATAATCCGGGAACCGCGCTCGATCGTTCCGGTCATCCCAACCCGGTACCGCGCGTGACCGGCAAGGTCAGACGCCGGCATCCGGTTGAAGTGGAAGATGTCAAATTCCTGCGCGCCAATACCGACCGCATGATCAAAATGACGGTGCCCGGTCCGTTCACGATGTCGCAGCAGGCGCAGAATGATTTCTACGAGGACGAGGAGGAGATGGCGCTCGATTATGCCGCCGCGGTCAACGAGGAGATCAAGGATCTGTTCGCAGCCGGTGCCGACATTGTGCAGGTCGATGAACCGTATATGCAGGCGCGTCCCGAAAAGGCCCGCAAATATGGGCTCAAGGCGCTCAACGCCGCGCTGGAGGGAACTACCGGGCCGACGGCTGTTCACATTTGTTTTGGCTATGCCGCCATCATTCACGTACGACCCGAGGGATATTCATTCCTGCCCGAACTGGCCGGATCCTCGGTCCGACAAGTCTCAATCGAAACCGCGCAATCCGGTCTTGATTGCGCCGTGCTTGCCAGGCTTGCGGACAAGATCATCATTCTCGGCACGCTTGACCTTTCCGACATGACTATCGAAAAACCCGAGACAGTGGCCGCGCGCATCCGGCGCGCCTTGCCGCACGTGTCCGCCGACCGCATCGTCGTTGCTCCCGATTGCGGGCTGAAATATTTGCCGCGCGAGGTCGCGTTCGGAAAGATGTGCGCCATGGTCGAAGGCGCCAAGATCGTCCGGGCTGAGCTCGCGAACTGAATGGGGTCAGGCAGGGCGATGAGAGAAAAACTGTTTCCGACGTCGCTCGTCGGCTCGTATCCGCAGCCGGATTGGCTGATCGACCGCGCGCGGCTGTCGAAGATGGTGCCGCGGGTTCGGATGGACGATCTCTGGCTGGTCGAGCCGAAAGCGCTGGAGGCCAAACAAGACGAGGCGACGCTCCTTGCCATTCAGGATCAAGAGCGCGCCGGCCTCGATATCATCAGCGATGGCGAGCAGCGGCGAGAAAGCTACTCGAACCGTTTTGCCACCGCGCTCGAAGGTGTCGATACGGAAAACCCCGGTTCGACGCTCAATCGCAGCGGCAAGCCAATCCCAGTTCCGCGTGTCACCGGCAAGATTCGCCGGAAATTTCCGGTCGAGCTGCGCGATTTGCAATTCCTGCGCGCGAATACAAAAAAGACCGTAAAAATGACGCTGCCCGGCCCGTTTACAATGTCGAAACAGGCGCAGAACGAATTCTACAAAACCGATGAGTCCATGGCGTTGGACTACGCGGCCGCGGTGAACGAGGAGATCAAGGACCTGTTTGCAGCTGGCGCCGACATTGTGCAAATCGATGAACCGTGGATGCAACAACATCCCGAGAAGGCGCGCGAGTACGGTTTGAAGGCCCTTGATCGTGCACTCGACGGTGTTGGCGGAACGGTCGCGGTGCATTTGTGCTTCGGTTATGCCGCAGTCGTCCATGACAAACCGACCGGCTATTCGTTTCTGGCCGAGCTGGAAAATTCGAAAGCCGCGCAGATTTCAATCGAGGCGGCCCAGCCAAAGCTTGATCTCAAGATTCTCGAAAAGCTGCCGTCAAAAACGATCATCCTCGGCGTGATCGATCTTTCCAACATGAATGTGGAGACGCCGGAGATCGTCGCCAGCCGCATCCGCAAAGCGCTGCCGTACGCGTCCGCCGAGCGGATTGTGATTGCGCCCGATTGCGGCATGAAATACCTGCCGCAAGAGGTGGCATTCGGCAAAATGCAGGCGATGGTGCAGGGCGCAGATATCCTGCGCCGGGAGCACCGCAGCAATTAGGCCGACTGCGGCTTGAACTTCTGCCCAATACCCGCACAATGGCGCCAAATAACAAGGACAGCACGGTCCACGAGGATAGAACCGCCGCGTCCAACGAAGGGAGGACAACATGAAACACTTCTTTGTTGCCGGCACAGCGCTTGCGGCGATTGCAGTGGCGACCGCACCGGCCATGGCCTGGGAGCCGACCAAGCCGGTCGAAATCGTGGTGGCTGCGGGCGCCGGTGGCGCGTCCGATCAGATGGCGCGCATGATCCAGGCCGCGATCCAGAAACACAATTTGATGAAGCAACCGATGGTCGTTTCGCTCAAGGGCGGTGCATCCGGCGCCGAGGCGCTGATGTACATGAAATCAAGCGATGGCGATCCGAACAAGGTGCTGATCGCCTATTCGCTGATTTATATGTTGCCACTATCCGCGAAAATCCCATTCAACTGGCGCGAGCTGACACCAGTATCCGTGATTGCGATGGATCAGTTCGTGCTGTGGGACAACACCACGCTTCCCTACAAAAGCGTGAAAGAGTTTGTCGACGCGGCGAAGGCCGCGCCGCAGCCGTTCAAGATGGGCGGCACCGGATCAAAACGCGAAGATCACATCCTGACAGTGTTCATGGAGAAAAAGACCGGTGCGAAATTCGCCTACTTGCCCTACAAGTCGGGCGGAGAGGCGGCCACACAGCTGGTCGGCAACCACACCGCGTCAAACGTCAACAACCCGTCAGAGAATCTTGAGGTATGGCGCGCCGGCCAGGTGCGGGCACTTTGCGTGTTCGACAAGGAACGCATCTCGTACAAGGCGAAGGTGACAGATACCCAGGCATGGAGTGATATTCCGACCTGCAAGGAAGAAGGGCTAGACGTGCAATATCTTATGCTGCGGGCCATGTTCCTTCCGGGCAAGGTCACGCCCGAGCAGACCGCGTTTTATGTCGATCTATTCAAGAAAGTATCGGAGACGCCGGAATACAAAGACTATATGGAAAAGCAGGCGCTCAAGCCGATCTTTCTGACCGGCAAGGACATGGTCAAATTCCTTGAAGAAGACGACAAGCTGAACTCGAGCCTTATGGAAGAGGCCGGCTTCGTCGCGAAGTGAGCTTTCTCCAATCCGCGCATGCCCCGCGAAAGCGGGGCATGCGGTACTCACCTGCTTTCGCGGATGGTGAGAGCCAGGGCTTGAAAGCGTGGCATACGAGGGCTGAGTGTCGGAATCGAATAGCGAGATTGTCGTCGAAGACCCGGATGCGCCGGCCGAAGAATCGCCGGCGGTTGCTTCAACGCGAACCGTAGAAACCCTCGTTTATGTCTTGTTGACGGCACTTGCGACGCTGCTGGCGTTCGACAACTGGCGGACAGGAATGGGCTGGGAAGCGGAAGGGCCGCAGGCCGGTTATTTTCCGTTCTATTTGTCCGTGATCCTGGCCGCCGCAAGCATTTATGGGTTGGTCTCGATTTTTCTGAGCCGGATGGACGAAGGCAAGACATTCGTCACGCGCGATCAGCTTCGCCGAGTGATGCAGGTGTTTGTTCCAACGTTTCTGTTTTGCCTGCTGACGCAATGGCTCGGGCTCTATGTCGCTAGCTTCCTGTTGATCACTTGCTTCATGTGGTTCGTGGGACGCATCGCGTTGTGGAAGTCACTGGTCACGGGCCTCGTCTTCTCGCTCGCCATGTTCATCACCTTTGACATCGCCTTCGACGTCATCATGCCCAAGGGGCCGCTTGAAGCCCTGTTTGGATACTAGGTCCGATGGAAGCCTTTACGCTGCTCCTTCAGGGCTTCGCTGTCCTGCTGACATGGAAGACGCTTTCATTGATGATGGTCGGCCTGGTGCTTGGCATTTTCGTTGGCGTGTTGCCGGGTCTCGGTGGACCCAACGGCGTCGCGATCTTGCTGCCGCTGACATTTACGATGGACCCGACTTCGGCTATCGTCATGCTGTCCTGTATCTATTGGGGCGCGCTTTTCGGCGGTGCCATTACCTCGATTCTTTTCAATATTCCGGGCGAGGCCTGGTCGGTAGCGACGACCTTCGACGGTTATCCGATGGCGCAGCAGGGCAAGGCGGCGGAAGCGCTCACCGCGGCCTTTACCTCGTCCTTCATTGGTTCGCTGTTCGCCGTTCTGCTCATTACCTTTCTGGCGCCCGGCATCGCATCATTCGCGCTTCGATTTGGTCCGCCCGAATTCTTCGCCGTCTACCTGTTGACCTTTTGCTCATTCGTGGGGCTCGGCCGAGAAGCGAAGCATAAGACGATCATCTCGATGGCTCTCGGCTTGTTGCTCGCCGGCGTCGGCATGGACACGGTGTCCGGACAATTGCGCATGACCTTCGGCTTTAGTGATCTCTTGCGCGGTATCAACTTCCTGGTGGCGGTGATCGGCCTGTTCGGCATCAGCGAAATCCTCCTCACCATGGAAGAGAGACTGGCGCTGCGCGGTCATGCGGCGCGAATCAGCCTGCGCGTGCTCTGGAGCGTGTGGAAGGATCTGCCGCGCTACTGGGTGACCCTGCTCCGCTCGTCGGTGATCGGTGCCTGGCTCGGGATTACGCCGGGCGGGGCAATTGCCGCATCGTTCATGGGCTACAACCTCGCCAAGCGTTTCGCCAAGGATTCCGATAGCTTTGGCAAGGGTCGCATAGAAGGCGTGTTTGCACCGGAAACGGCGGCGCATGCTTCCGGCACAGCCGCGTTGCTCCCGATGCTGGCATTGGGAATTCCGGGTTCCGGTACAGCCGCGATCCTGCTCGGCGGGCTGATGGTGTGGGGCCTTAATCCCGGTCCGCTGCTGTTTGTTGAGCACAAGGACTTCGTATGGGGCCTTATCGCTTCAATGTATCTCGGCAATATCGTTGGCCTGGCGATGGTGCTCACCACCGTGCCAGTTTTTGCCGCGGTCCTGCGCGTGCCGTTCGCCGCCATTGCGCCGATGATCGTGGTCTCCTGCGCGATCGGTGCTTACGCGATCCAAAACGCGATGTTCGACATCTGGTTGATGTTGTTGTTTGGCATCATCGGCTACGTTTTCAAGAAGGTTGGGATTCCACTGGCGCCCTTCACGCTCGCGCTGGTGCTGGGCAGCCGCGCGGAAGACGCCTTCCGCCTTGCGATGATCGGATCCGGCGGCGACCTACGGGTGTTTTGGGCGAATCCCCTGGTCGGCTCCATAACCACGCTCGCCATTCTGCTGCTGTTCTGGTCGCCGATCGTCAAATTCATCGGCCGGATCGGTGGATTGGTCCAGCCGGCAAAACGGGCAAGCTGATTGGCAGGCCTGCTATTCCGCGGGACCGGGCTCCGGCGCTTGGCTGCGACGCGCTGGCGCGGTTCGCCGTACCGTGGGCATCGCCAGCCGCGCCAATGTCGGAATGACAAGAAGGCTGCAAATCGGCGAGAGCAGCATGCCGCCAACGATCACGCAGGCAAGCGGTTGCTGAACCTGCGAGCCGATGCCGGTGGAGATTGCCGCCGGCACCAGGCCGATACACGCGGAAAAGCCGGTCATGAAAATCTGGCGCATCCGCGCTTTCGCGGCACCAATGATGGATTCGTCTTTGCCAAATCCTTCATCCAGCCGGCGCCGGATGTAAGAGACGAGCAGGATTCCGTCCATTGCCGACACGCCGAACAGGGAAATAAATCCGACAGCAGCCGACACACTGGCATTCAGGCCGAAGAAATACAGCCCGAGAATTCCGCCGCAGGCGGCGAACGGAATACCGGACAGGGCCAGCAAACTATCGCGTACGGAATTGAACAGGCTGTAAAGCAGCATCATGATCAGCAGAAGGCTGAGCGGAATAATGACGGCGAGCCGCTTTTTCGCTTCGACCAGGGCGCCGAATTCGCCCGACCATTCCATCCGGTAGCCTTCCTTCAGTTCCACGTTTTTGGCGATGCGCCGCTGCGCATCGGCGACGGTCGATCCGAGATCGCGGCCGCGTACGCTGTATTTAATCGGGACGAAACGCTCGGTGTTTTGCCGGTAGATATAAGCCGCGCCGGTCTCAAGCCGCACTTCAGCGACATCTCCAAGCGCAATGTAGGCCGTCGGTGATTTCGGATCGGAATTTGGCAGAGCGACCGGGACCGAGCGAATGGCGTCGATATTGTCGCGATACTGCGGCGCCAGCCGGACCGTCAGCGGGAAGTTCATCTCGCCGTCGTAAACGCGGGTCACTTCCTGTCCGCCAATAGCCGCCTGAACGACGGTGTTCATATCGCTGACAGTGATGCCGTAGCGGGCCGCCTTGGCGCGGTCGACCTGGATAACCAGGTTGGGCTGACCAAGCAGATTAAATGCGCCCGCGTCGGCGACGCCGGGCACTTTCGCCAGTTCGTCCTGGACCAGCTTCGATAGACGCTCAAGCTCAGCCAGATCGCGGCCAAAGATCTTGACCGAATTCTCGCCTTTCACACCGGATACGGCCTCTTCAATGTTGTCCTGGATGTATTGCGAGAAGTTGAAGTCGATGCCGATAAACTCGCTTTCCAGCCGCTTCGCCATTTCCCTTACAAGCTTTGGTTTGGTGAGGCCGTTGGGCCATTCCTCAAACGGCTTAAGGGGCACGAAAAATTCGGCGACGAACGATCCATCCGGGTCGGTAGCGTCTTCGCCGCGGCCTTGCTCGGAGACGACCGTGCGGACGGGAGGATAGCTGGCGATCACGCTGCGGATCCTGTCCACGGTGTCGCGGCCTGCGTCGAGGGTAATCGTCGGCGGAAGCAAAGCGCGGATCCAGAGATTGCCCTCTTCCAGCTTCGGCAGAAATTCAGTGCCAAGCCGCATGCCAAGACCGCCGCAGACCACAAGGAATGCGGCGGCTATCATCGCGGCGATGCGCGCGTTCTTTACTGCAAGAATGAGGACCGGCTCGTAAATCCTGCGGATACCACGAACGATAACCGTTTCAACCTCGGTAACTCGCTCGGGCAACAACAGCGACGACATTACGGGGGTTACCGTGAAGGTCGCGATCACCGCGCCAAGCAAAGCGTAGGCGTAAGTCCGCGACATCGGTCCGAAAATCTGGCCTTCGACGCCTTGCATCGTAAAAAGCGGAATGAACGCGGCGATGGTGATGACGACGGAAAAGAAGATCGGTTTATCTACTTCGACGGCGGCCGCGAGGATTCGATGCAGCCGATCGCTACGGCTTGCATCAACCGGGCTACGTGCCGTGTGATGCGCGAGATGGCGGAAGATGTTTTCCACCATGATGACGGTGCCGTCGACGATGATGCCGAGATCGATCGCACCAACCGACAAGAGATTGGCCGAATCCCCCCGTAAAACCGTAATGATTACCGCGAGGAACAGCGCCACTGGGATAGTCGCCGAGACGATCAACGCGCAACGCAGATTGCCGAGGAATACCCACTGAATGAGAAAGATCAGGGCGATGCCGAATAACATATTATGCAGAACTGTTCGTACGGTAATCGCGACCAGATCGCCGCGATCGTAGTAAGGTTCGATTTTCACGCCGGGGGGCAGGCTGCCGTCGGTATTGATGCGCTCTATGGCCGCCCGCACGCGGGTTACCACGTCCATCGTGCGCTCGAGTTTCTGCATCAGGACGATGCCGAACAGGATGTCGTCCTGGTTGTCACGACCGGCAATCCCGAGACGCGGCGTAAATCCAATCTGATTGTGCGCGATATCTGACAGGACGACAGGCAATCCGCCCTGCTGGCTCACCACGATATTGTTGATATCGCTGATCGAGCCGAGCGCGCCGACGCCGCGAACGTTAACGGATTGCTCGCCCACGGCAATGGTCCGTCCGCCAACGTTGGCGTTGCTGGTCGAAATCGCGTTGATAATCTGCGGCAATGTCAGCCCGTAGGCCCGCATTCGATCGAGATCGATTTCGACCTGGTATTCCTTTGTTTTGCCGCCGAGCGGCGAAATATCGGCGACGCCGGGGACGATGCGCAATTTGCGCTCAACCACCCAGTCCTGAATGGTTTTGAGCTGGATCAGGTCCATGCCCGGCGGACCTTTGAGCTGGTAACGCAGGATTTCGCTGATGCCACCCGCGGGAGAGATCACCGGCGTTACCGCGCTCGGCAGCGTCGCGTCCTTCAGGCGGTTGGTGACCTGCTGGCGCACAAAATTGTAGTCGCGGCCGTATTCAAATTGCAGGCGGATAAAGCCGAGCGCGAATACCGTGTTCGAGCGGATGTAGGTAAGGCCGGGCGTGCTGGCGACCGCGATCTCCAGAGGAATAGTAACATAACGTTCGACTTCCTCGGGCGACTGGCCAGGATACTGCGCGATGATTTCGATAATCGGCGGCGCGGGGTCGGGATAGGCCTCGACATTGAGTACCGTAAAGGCAGCAATGCCGACGGCGATAAATGCCGCAAAGGCGACAAGCGCGAGCGGGCGTCGCGAAAGACAGAACGACATCAGGCTGCGCAACATGGATGCTTCAGCTTCCCGCCGCCGCGCGATCGACGAACAAGCTGCCCTTGCTCACGACGGTTTCGCCAGGACGCAGACCCTCAAGGACCTGGATCATCTGCCCGTTTGAGAGTCCGGTCCTTATGTCACGCCGCTCGACCGATTTGTCGTCACGCGCGACCCAAACATGCGCGGTTTTGCCGTCATAGATGATCGCGTCTTGTGGCACCGCGAGAGAGTTATCTCCCTCGCCGGTGAGAATTGTCACACTCGCGAACATCTCCGGCCGAAGCAACTGCTGCGAGTTGTCAATTGTTGCCCGGACCAAAAGGCGTCGGGTTCCGTTGTCGAGCGACGTTGCAACAAAGGAAATGTTTGCCGGGAATACGCGATTTGGATATGCGAGAACGGTAAAATGGACAGCCTGCCCGACGTGGACGCTCGGGGCGTCAGATTCACGCACGTACGCGACCAACCATACAGTAGACAGATCGCCGATGATGAAGGTCGGGTCGCTTGCATTGGTGTTCTGGGACGAGGTGTTGACATATTGCCCGGGACCGACCTTGCGCTGAATCACGGTGCCGCCGATGGGCGAATAGATCGTCATCTGCGGACTCACGGCGCCAGTGTCGCCGAATTTGGTGATCTCTTCGTCGGTCATGCCGAGAATGCGCAAACGGTTGCGTGTCACTTCGAGCGAAGTTTGCGCCGAGCGCACGTCGTTTTCAGCGGCGCGGGTAGTCGCTTGCGCGGTTTGAAGATCGCGCAAAGGACCGGCTCGCGAGTCATAAAGTGTCTTGTTTTGTTGTTCGACGATCTTGGCGAGCTCAAGCGCTGACTTGGCCTTGTTCAAGTTGGCGATCGCAGTGATAAAATCATTCTGCGTCTGCACCATGTCCGGTGCCTCAACCGTGAAAAGCGGTTGGCCGGCCTTCACTGTGTCGCCCGGCTTGGCAAGCAATTTTATCACCCGACCCGAATACGGCGAGAAGACAAGCGTCGAGCGGTCTTCGTCGACGGCGATCTTTCCCTCGGTCAGATGCTCGGTACGAAAAACGACCTCGGTGACCGGCACGATGGTCAGCGAGGCCCACTGTTTCGGGGTCGGGAAATACAGGGCGCCTTCATGGCGGCCCTGCGCGGACGTTTCTTCGGCGGCCTTTTTCACGTCGGGCGCGTGCGTGGTCGCAGCTACAGCGAGCCATGTGCCAACGATCAATGCGGCCGCCGCGATCACGCCATTGCGGGCATTGATCGCCGGCTGGAGCTTGAGTTGCCCCACGATCGCCCCGACAATCCGATCCAAGGCTTCGCCTTTCGATAATAATCCCCCCAATTAGTGTGCCTTATACCGCAGGCAACTGACAGCGGTGTTACCACGGCATAAACATTTCAGGCCGCTGAAAGTCCTTTGGAAACGTGGTTTACGGTGGTGCGTCCGGAAACGACCCGCCCCCCGACCCACGCCAGTGCCAGGTATCTAATCCTACCATCTCTGTTAAGAATCATTTGCAACTGGAATTTCCGTGGATATGGTTGGTGATTAGGGGGCCGTCATACACGTGACCAGCTTGCCGGGGCATAAGCTGGTCGCCGCAGCAGAGAAAACTCGAGTGCTCGTGGCTTCGACCGATGAAGAAGTACCTGTTCCCGCTCGTTGGTATCTTGGTTGTCGGGTTCGCGACACTTGGGACAACGTCCGCGCGAGCCCAGACGGGCGCCTTTGATTGGCGCGGCTTTTATTTTGGGGGCCATGTCGGTTATGGCCGCGCGAACGGCGATATATCCGTCCGCGATCCCGGCTTGCAAAATGCAAATCCGACCTTGGGCGGTCTCTTTGGCGGGCTTCAGTTTGGGTATAACTACGTATTCCCGTCGCGTTTCATGATCGGCGCGGAAGCCGACATTTCATTCCCCAATGCCTATCCGTCGGATGCCCTGATATGGCGGGGGACGACATCACGCAGCATCTTCGCGGAGCAACTGGACTACATTGCCACGCTCCGCGCACGTTTCGGTTATGCATTCGACAGGACGCTTCTTTACGCGACAGGGGGATTTGCCGCCTCAAGCGGCCACTTCGTCCGCACCGATCCGACTTCGGGCAACGATGAGGTGCACCCGGGCACGCGCTACGGTTGGGCGGTGGGTGGCGGAGCTGAATTCGCATTTCAGAAAAATTGGACCGCTCGCCTTGAATATCTCTACAGCCACTTCGGATCGACCGATGTGATGTTCATGACTGGCGCCCAATACGCCTCCCGCTTCGATACTCACATGGTTCGCCTCGGCTTAAACCGAAGGCTCGCCGAGTCAGGCAAACAAAAGGCGGGCGATGACGACAATCTGAGCGAAAGCGATCAGTGGGAAATCCACGGCCAGACGACTTACATCCAGCAAGGCTATCCACGCTTTCGTGCACTCTATACCGGTGAGAACAGTTTGCCGCCGTGGCCGCAAAGCAAGGAGACCTTCACTGCAAGTGCGTTTCTCGGCTTGAGGCTCTGGCAGGGGGCCGAGCTTTATTACAATCCCGAACTGCTTCAAGGTTTCGGTCTGAGCAGCACGGTAGGCGCGGCGGGCTTTCCCAACGGCGAAGCGCAGAAATCAGATTTTATTTATCCGCATTATAACACCTCGCGACTATTTCTGCGCCAAACCTTTGGTTTTGGCGGCGAGCAAGAAACAATTGAAAGTTCGTACGGCCAGATGGCCGGAAAAAAAGACATTTCCCGGCTAACAATCCAGGTCGGCAAGTTCGCGGTGCATGACGTATTCGATAACAATGCTTACGCGCAGGATTCGCGCGCGGACTTTTTCAACTGGTCGCTCTGGGCCGCCGGCGCGTTCGACTACGCAGCCGACAAAGTCGGTTTAACCTATGGCGTCGTGGCCGACTTTAACCAGAAAAACTGGGCGCTGCGCGCGGGATATTTTTTGGTAGGTGACAAACCCAACTCGAACGATTTCGACAGTCAGGTATTCAGGCGCGGAGGCTATGTCACCGAACTTGAGACCAGGTATTCGCTGTTTTCGCAGCCGGGAAAACTTCGCATCATCGGATGGATGAACGAATACTTTGCCGGCAATTATCGTGATGCGATCAATTATTCCGCCGCCACAGGCATCGACCCGACAACGGCAATCACCCTGTTGAGGCAGGGTCAAACGAAATACGGCTACGTGTTCAACCTTGAGCAGGCGATCAATAATGAGATCGGAATGTTCGCGCGCTGGAGCTGGAACAATGGCAAGACGGAGATTACGGCGTTCACCGATATCGATTCCAGCCTCTCATTCGGGACTTCAATAAAAGGAAACTCGTGGGGACGACCCAATGACAAAATCGGGATCGGCTATGCGATCAACGGCATCTCGAAAGATCACCGCGATTATCTCGCGGCAGGAGGGTTGGGAATTCTCATCGGTGACGGCCAGCTCAACTATCGCAACGAAAAGATCCTCGAAAGCTTCTATGCTTTCGCTCTGTCAAAAGCCCTTACGCTGACGCTCGACTACCAGTACATGACGAATCCGGCTTACAACGCCGACCGCGGGCCTATTTCGTTTATTGCTGGGCGAGTGCACGCAGAATTCTGATCATCTCCGAATAAAGCGGACCCGCCCGGACGGGGACGTGACCGGGCGGGTCGTCTCGATCGGCGCGAGGATGGACGGGGCAGGCGCCGATCCAAGCGCAAAAAATCAGTAGTCGCAGACCCGAATGACGCGGACATTGCCCCAGCGGTCGTAGCGCTCGACCAGGCGGCAGTATCCGGGAGTGACGTAGACTGGGCTTGCGTAGCCGTTGGACACGGCCGCTGCGCCGATCAGCGCGCCGGCGGCAATACCGATGCCGACGCCTGTGCCCCAGTGCGAATGAGCCTGGGCGCTGCCGCTGGTGGCGGCGAGGGTGCCTGCCAAAGTGAGCGCGGTAAGAGTGACTCCGGTGATCCTGGACTTGGTCATGGCGATCTCCATCCGGTTAAATTTCGGGCGACCTGTATTGGCCGCGATATGCATGGGTCGCGCGGGCTCGGGAAATGGTTCAAACAGGCCGCGGCGGGCGGTTGTGCGGTCCCGCGGCACCATGACAAAGTGAGAGAATGCTCAGAATCCCAGTATTTTTAGTGGTTTTCGCCATTGGCGCGTCGGCCCAGGCCCAGCAACTGGATAAAGTGCGGTTTGGCACCAATTGGGTAGCGGAAGCTGAACACGGCGGCTTCTACCAGGCGCTCGCCGACGGCACCTATAGGAAGTACGGGCTCGACGTGACCATCGTGCCGGGCGGCCCAAATGTGAACAATCGCATCCTGCTGCCCGTCGGCAAGCTCGACTTCTTTATGAGCGCCAACTCACTGCAATCGTTCGACGCGGTCGCGCAGAATATTCCAACCGTCGCGGTCGCCGCGAGCTTCCAGAAAGATCCGCAGGTATTCGTCGCGCATCCGGATGTGACGACGTTCGAGGATCTGAAGACGCGTACGCTGTTCGTATCCAAGGAAGGCATGACGAGCTATTTCCAGTGGCTGAAAGCCGATTTCGGTTTCAACGAATCGAAAGTGAAGCCTTACACTTTCAATGCGCAGCCGTTTCTTGCCGACAAGAACTCGGCAATGCAGGGCTATGCCACGTCGGAGCCGTTTGCTGTCGAACGGCAGGGAAAATTCAAGCCGGCGGTGTTCCTGCTTGCTGACCATGGCTTCGATGCTTATTCGACGTTGATCGAAACGCGGCGCGACCTGGTCGCGAAGCGGCCCGATCTTGTACAACGGTTTGTCGATGCGTCGGCGATCGGCTGGTATCACTATATTTATGGCGATAGCCGGGCAGGAAATGCGCTCATCAAGAAGCAGAATCCGGAAATGACCGATGCACTATTGTCGTATTCAATCGAGAAAATGAAGCAATACGGCATCGTCGATTCTGGCGACTCTGTTAAGCTCGGAATTGGCGCGATGACCGATGCACACTGGAAAAGCTTCTTCGACAGGATGGTTCGCGCCGGCGTGGTCAATCCTGCCGTCGACTACAAGCGTGCCTATACTTTGCAATTCGTCAACAAGGGTGTCGGTGTCGATCTGCGACCGAGATGAGCACGCCGAGCCAGACCATCGTTTCACTCCGCCACGTCGGCAAGACATTCGAGCGTGGTACCGTTGCGCTCAATGCATTGGACTTCGACGTGCGCAAAGACGAGTTCGTTTCGCTGCTGGGCCCTTCAGGCTGCGGCAAGTCGACCGTGCTGCGTATTATCGCAGGCCTGAGTGAGCCATCCGCAGGCGCGGTCGAGTGGCCCAGCGGCATGGGCCGGATCGGCTTTGTATTCCAGGAACCGACGCTGATGCCCTGGGCCAATGTTGCGGCCAACGTGCAGCTTCCGCTGACACTCGCTGGCGCGGATACAACATCATCGCGTATGACAGTTGCGCAGTCGCTGGAACGGGTCGGGTTGGCGAATTTCGTCGGCGCGTTTCCCCGCGAACTTTCAGGCGGCATGAAAATGCGCGCGTCAATTGCACGTGCGCTCGTGACAGCACCGCAATTGCTGCTGATGGATGAACCCTTCGCCGCCCTCGACGAAATCACTCGCTTCAAGCTCAACAACGATCTGCTGGCAATGTGGCAGGAGCTGCGCCGCACGGTGGTCTTCGTGACCCATTCGGTCTTCGAGTCGGTCTATCTATCGCAGCGTATCGTGGTGATGACGCCTCGGCCGGGCCGAGTCTTCAAGGAGCTCGCCATCGATGCGCCATATCCACGCGATGAGCAGTTCCGAACCTCGGCCGAATATGCCGGTTTCTGCCGGCAAGTTGCCGAAATACTCGGCAAGGCGATGGCGGTCGGAGACGCACCATGAGTGACCGCGTCCTGCGCATCGGCTTGCCAATCGTCGTGCTCGCGATCGGCCTGCTCATCTGGCATCTGGTCGTTCAAATCTTCGCAATTCCGCCGTTCGTGCTGCCGAGCCCGGGAACCGTGTTGGCGACACTGGTTGCGGATGGCGACCTCCTCTGGAATTCCCTGCTGGTCACGCTGGGCATCACTTTCGAGGGTTTTTTGCTTGCGGCGGTCGGCGGCATTGGCCTTGCGATTCTATTCAACCAGGTGCGGTTGATCGAATATTCGCTCTATCCGTACGCGGTTATCCTACAGGTGACGCCGATCGTGGCTGTCGCGCCACTTTTGCTGATTTATCTCCCGCAACATCTGGCCGTTTTGGCATGCGCCTGGATCGTTGCTTTCTTTCCGGTTCTCGCCAACACGACGCTTGGGCTGAATTCGGTCGACCACAATCTTCTGTCGCTGTTCGAGCTATACAAGGCGTCACGCTGGCAAGTGCTATGGAATCTGAAATTGCCGTCAGCGCTGCCACAAATACTTGCCGGCCTGCGCATTGCCGGCGGGTTATCGCTGATCGGCGCAGTGGTCGCCGAGATTGCCGCCGGGTCGGCCGGCGCGGGCTCCGGTTTGGCCTATCGTATTGCCGAATCCGGGTACCGTCTCAATATCCCGCGCATGTTTGCGGCGTTGCTGCTGTTGTCGCTGGCCGGTGTCGCAATCTTTTTCACGCTGTCGGCGATCTCGCATCTATGGCTTCGCCGTTGGCATGAGAGCGCGATGGCACGCGAACGTTAGGTCCCAAGAGACCACTGCACGAGAACGCCGAGAGCGGCCATCGCAATTACCACCTCAATGAGGCTGCGGTGCAATCCGAAAGCCAGCACAGCGGCGATTGCCGCCAGCGCAGTCGCGCGCAAATCAAGGGCGGACGGGTCGAAGGCATACCAGCGCAACGGGCCGGCATGCATTTCGGTTACCTTCCCGAATAGTACGTGCAGTGCGAACCACACTGACAGATTCAAAATGACGCCAACCACGGCCGCGGTAATAGCGGCAAGTGCGCCGGACAGCTGCGTATTCGCGCGCAGCGGCTCGACGAATGGCGCGCCGGCAAAAATCCAGAGCATGGAGGGAGCGAAAGTGACCCAGGTTGTCATCGCCGCTCCCAACATACCCGCGGTGACGGGTGAGAAAGGCGCGGCATCGCGAAATGCCGCAAGAAAGCCGACGAATTGGGTAACGAGGATGAGCGGTCCTGGCGTCGTTTCAGCAAGCCCCAATCCATCGACCATTTCCGGCGCTGTCATCCAGCCATAAGTCTGGACGGCTTCCTGTGCCATGTAGGCGAGCAGTGCATAGGCGCCCCCAAAACTCACCACAGCAAGTTTTGAGAAAAAAGTGCCGATGCTGACCAGTACGTGCTTTGGTCCGAAGGCGAGAACGGCGAGCGCGATTGGCGCCCACCACACAAGGACGCCTACTATCGAAGCCGTGACGAACTGGCGCCATCGGTCCGGTGCTGGTGGCGCGACGTTTTCAATTTTTCCGGTTAGTCCGAGTTGATCGGGCGCTCGTCGCGCGACGACGTAACCAACCAACGCCGCCGCCGCGACGATCAGCGGGAACGGCAGACCCAGAAAAAAAATGCCGACAAATGCTGCGCCTGCAAGTGAAAGCAACAACGGTGTTTTCAATGCGCGTTTGCCGATCCGGATGAGCGCTTCGATGACGATCACCAGCACGGCAGCCTTGATGCCGAACAGCGCGCCGTCGACGACCGAAATGCCGCGCCCAAGCGCGTAGAGCAAGCTCAAACCCAGCATCACGAATGCGCCGGGCAAGACGAACAGGATTCCCGCACTCAGTCCGCCGCGTACCCCGTGCAGCAGCCAACCGAGATAGGTGGCCAGCTTTTGCGCTTCGGGCCCCGGCAGCAACATGCAGAAGTTGAGCGCATGCAGGAAGCGCGGCTCGTCGATCCATTTCTTTTCATCGACCACGACACGGTGCATGAGGGCGATCTGTCCAGCCGGCCCGCCGAAATTGATACAACCGATTTTCAGCCAGACCACGAAAGCTTCGGGAAAGCCCGGCCGGACAGCCGCTTGTGGGTTTTGCATGCTCATCACGCGGCTTTGGCTGGCCAGTTATGGCGCTCCTCGGCGGCAAAGCGCAGCCAGGCGAACAAAGCGTCATAGACCACGAATCCCCGCTCGAGCAGGCCATGATCATCATCCCCGGCGAGCGCCGACAAGCCGAGTGATATCGCGTGCAGTCCCGCCGCTTCCGCCGCGATATCGGGCCGCGCGGTATCGGCGCCACGCACGATCAAGGCAAGCTTTGCCAAAGACGGTTCGCTTTCCAGACCAAACAGTTTGAGCATGGTGTCGAACGAACAGCGTTCGCCCACATGGCTAAGCTCGACATCCTTGATGTCGAACGGCACGCCCCCACTTTCCCGCGCGACGTTCACGACCTGATCGGGATCCACGAACAGGATGCGCGCAAGCGGGTCGAGGAAACGTCGGACCAGCCATGGGCAAGCGATGCGATCAATTTTTGGCCGTCGTCGCGTGACCCATATACTTGGCCGCTTTGGCGCGATCCTGTCGAGTTCTGCTTTCGCGACCAAGGGCAGACCGGCTTTTGTCCAGCCTTCGTAGCCGCCTTCCAGGACGCGGGCATCGACACCGTCAGCACGCAATTGCGCGACCGTGCTCTGGCTCATCTCATGACCGGCCTTGCAGGCGGTGACGATCGGGCGCGTCAGATCGAATTCAGCAATCCATTGCGTGGTCTTGGCGGCATCGCGCCAGACTGCGCCCGGCAACAGATGCGTGGATTGCTCATAGGCGTCGCGCCGCCGCACGTCGACAAGTTGCGGCGCATCGCGTGTCGCCATCGCATTCCAGAAATCTTTCGGTGAGATTGAATAGCTCGGAGACAGCATGGGTCCCCTCCGTTCACGAAGGAGACGGTGCTTGGGCTCTCAAGCCTTGCAAGTGCGGGGCGACCGTCGCAGGCCCCACAGATAAACTCTAACGCAACGTGTGCGCCCTGTCACCGGAAGATTGACAAGGGCACGATGAGCGACAATCCAGACACCAGCAGCAGCAGCAGGATGATCTTGCGGAATGCGGCATCGTCAAGCTTTCCATACAGTTTGAGCCCGGCCCATGTGCCGGCCAGCATGCAAGGCAGGCCGAGCAGGTACAATTTCATTGTTTCGGCTGTAACGGCGCCGGCGACGCTCAACGAAATCGTGCTTGTCAGGATGGTCGCGAGCAGCACCGGCTGAAAGATTGCGCGCTGGACGTCTTTGGGCCAATTGCGCAGTTGGCACCACACGACCACAACGATCCCGACCAGGCCGGTCAATCCGGCGAGCAGGCCGTTGAGAAATCCGACGCCGACCTCGACGGCAACGCCTTCATGCGCCAACTTGATCGCCGGCCGCGCCAGACTGTAGATGCTATAGACAACCAGCAGCACGCCGACCCCGATGCGCATGTAGGCCGGGTCGATATAGGTAAGCAGCATTGTGCCCGCCGGCACACCGAACAGGCCGCCGACGATAAACGGTGCTGCACTGCGCCATCGCACCGCGTGCCGCAACGCCCAAACACCATAACCCTGCGTTACAAAACCGTAGCCCACGATGAGGGTTGCGGTCTGGATCGGCGTCAGGATGTGCAGATAGATGCCGGACACCACGAGGCCCATGGCGAAACCGGCAAGACCGGACGTCAGCCCGCCCAAAAATGACGCCAGGAGGAAAATCGTCAGAACCAAGCCATCCATGTGTCGCTCCTAACACGAAGTGGAACAGCGCCTTGGATGGAAGACTCATCTGACGGGGAGGCGGGTGATCCCCGAAGCACCATAGTGATGACCACGAGCCGGAGGCCCCCAATCATCGCAAATCGAGTTCAGTGGAATTCTAGCCCAATGGCAGCATAGTCCCCTCCGCAAACGAAGGAGACGGTGCTTGGGCTCACAGGCCTTGGAAGTGTGGGGCGACCGTCGTAGCCCCGCATCATTGTTTTACAGCGCTTCCCTTGCCCGCACAAGGTGCACGCACGACACACCCGCGTTTTCGTCACTCGCCACGGAGCCGCGCCTTCGCTAGCTTTCGCGCGGGGAGACGGCCATGGTCAACAAAATCGATCTCGGCGGGCGCAACGCAGTCGTCACCGGCGGGGCGCAAGGCATTGGACGCGCGATCGTCGAACGGTTCCTTGAATCTGGCGCGGCGGTTGCGATCTGGGATCGCGACATCGATTTGGCAAAAAAAACAGCGGCCGAACTGCAGAAGCGCGGCCGGATTTCGCCCGTCAGGGTCGACGTCACTGACTATTCCGACGTCGAGGGGGCGCGTGATGAATCGCTCAGAGCTCTCGGGCACATCGACATCCTGGTCAACAATGCAGGCGTTGCCGGGCCGAACGTAAAAACCTGGGACTATCCGCTTGACGCCTGGCGCAATGTACTTTCGATCAATCTTGACGGCCCGTTTCATTGTTGTCGTGCCCTGGCGCCGGTAATGATCGCGCAAAACTACGGTCGAATCGTCAACATAGCCTCGATCGCCGGCAAGGAGGGCAACCCGAACGCGCCGGCGTATTCCGCATCGAAAGCGGGACTTATTGCCTTGACCAAATCGCTCGGCAAGGAACTCGCGTCCTACGACATATCGGTCAACTGCATTACGCCGGCGGCTGCAAAAACCGCGATCTTCGATCAAATGACGCAAGAACACATCGATTTCATGCTGTCGAAGATTCCTCGTGGACGTTTTGTGAAAGTTGAAGAAATCGCAAGCCTCGCGGCCTTCTGTGCCTCGAGCGAGTGCTCGTTCACGACCGGCGCGGTCTTCGATATTTCCGGCGGTCGGGCGACCTATTGAGCGACGCTTCCCACCAACGCCGGCAACGGTTGACCGGTATCGCCTTGATGTGCGGCGCGGTGGCGACCTTTTCTTGTCTCGATGCCACTGGAAAATATTTGCTCCGTTACATGGATCCGTTGCAGGTGGTGTGGGCTCGTTACTTTGTTGCGTTCGTGCTGGCACTTATTTTTCTAAATCCAATCACAAGACCAAAAATGATGACAACGAGGCGGCCCTTCATGCAAATCGGCCGGTCAGCTTTGCTACTTGGATCGACCGCGCTGAATTTTTTTGCGCTGCGTTACCTGCAGCTCGACGAGGCGCTGGCGATCCTGTTTTCGACACCATTTCTGGTTGCCTTGCTCTGCGGGCCGCTGCTTGGTGAATGGGTTGGCTGGCGGCGCTGGACCGCAATCAGCGTTGGTTTCTTCGGCGTGCTGCTGGTGGCGCGCCCGGGCTTGGGCGGACTTCACCCCGCGGCACTGTTATCACTCGGCAGCGCCGTCTGCTACGCGCTTTACGTGATCTCGACGCGGGTGCTGTCGCACAGCGATTCCAGCGAGACGACACTGTTTTATTCGAACCTCGTCGGTGCGGTGGCCATGCTGCCGATCATTCCATTCGTGTGGACCCCGCCAAACAGCGCTTTTGTTGTTGCACTGATGGTGCTTATCGGCGCGCTCGGCAGCGGCGGGCATTATCTCCTCATCTGCGGCCACCGGTTGGCGCCGGCTTCGACCTTGGCGCCTTTCATCTATACGCAGATGGTATGGACGACGACTTTGGGTTTCCTGGTGTTCGGCGATGTGCCGCACCGCTGGACTGTCATCGGGGGATTGATTGTGGTGTCGTCCGGCCTCTATTTGCTCAATCGTGAGCGCAAGGTGGGCAAAGCGGAACCTTCCGCACCGGTTGCCTAATCATCGCAGGGGGCGCTAAGTTCCGGCCACCACACAGGCTTTTCCACCGCGAAGGATTATCTATGGCCACTGCAAAGGACCGCGCGCAGGTAAAGCCCGGTTCCGGGCTGAACGATGACATCGGCGAGCAGAAACGGCTGGCCCTGTACCGCTCGCAGGTGCGCCTGCGCGAAGCGGAGCAACGCGCCTACGACCTGTTCCTGCAGAACCTGGTCAAGGGCACCAGCCATTTGTCGCTCGGGCAGGAAGCGATCGCCGCCGGCTTTGCCGAGGCCATGCAGAAGGGCGATCTCTCGTTCTGCACTTATCGCGGCCATGCCCACACGCTGGCGCGCGGCGTGCCGGTTGAGAAGGTGCTGGGCGAGCTGATGCAGCGCGACAACGGGCTGATGCGCGGCAAGGGCGGCTCCATGCATCTCACCTCGGAAGAGCACGGTGTTATGGGTTCCTACGCCATCATCGGCGCGCATCTGCCTATCGCCTGCGGCGCCGCATGGCGCGCGCAATATAAGGGCGACAAGGATGTCTCGGTTTGCTTCTTCGGCGACGGCACGACGAATATCGGCGCGTTTCATGAGGCGTTAAATTTCGCGGCGGTGTGGAAGCTGCCGGTGATCTTCGTTTGTGAGAACAATCTCTATATGGAATACACGCCGATCGCCGATGTCACGGCGGTAACGCATCCGGCCGCCGACCGCGCCGGATCGTACGGCCTCGAACGCATCGTGATCGACGGCAACGATGCGGACGAATGCTATCGCACAGCGCAGAAGGCATACGCAAAGGCACGCGCCGGTGAGGGACCTTCCCTGATCGAATGCATGACGTACCGGCACAGCGGCCATTCGCGTGCCGATCCCGCCAAGTATCGCCCCGAAGGCGAACTGGAGAAATGGAAATTGCGCGATCCAATCAAGATTTACCGCGAACGTCTGAAGCAGTTCGGCGTCAGCGATGCCGACATCGAAACTATCGACGCCAGTGTGCGCAAAGAGGTCGATGACGCGACCGAGATCTGCAAAGCGGCCGCCAGCCCACCGCTCGAAATTCTAACGACCGATGTCTACGCCGATGGAGGCTGGGCATGGCGGAACTGAGCTATAGAGATGCCGTTATCCGCGGCATAGCGCAGGAAATGAGTCGCGACCCTGATGTTGTGTTCCTCGGGGAGGACGTGGCCAAGGCGGGCGGCGTGTTCAAGGCAACCGTCGGCCTTTACGAGCAGTTCGGGCCGTTGCGTGTACGCGACACGCCGATCTCCGAACAGGCCATTCTCGGCGCCGCCATGGGCGCGGCGATGACCGGGCTGAAGCCGATTGCCGAAATCATGTTCTCGGATTTCTTCGCGGTCTGCTTCGATTATATCGCCAACGAATTTCCCAAAAGCCGCTACATGTCTAACGGGCAGACTAAATGCCCGCTGGTGGTTCGCACCGGCAACGGCGCGGGTTCCCGCTTTGGCGCGCAGCACAGTCAGAGCGTCGAAAATTGGTGCATGATGATCCCGGGTCTCAAGGTCGTTGCGCCATCGAGCCCACGCGATGTGATCGGCCTTTTGGCGGCTTCGGTGCGTGATCCCGATCCGGTGATCTTTCTCGAACACAAGTCGCTGTACGCCACAAAGGGTGAAGTTCCGGATGGTGAGATCGTCGACTCGCTCGGCACGGCAAAAGTGCTGCGGCCCGGCAAGGACGCAACCATTTGCGCGCTGGCATTGATGGTCCCGCGCGCACTGGAGGCCGCCGAGAAGCTCAAGACGCAACACGGCATAGACTGCGAAGTTGTCGATGTACGCTCGCTGGTGCCGCTTGATACGCAAACTATTCTCGGCTCGGTTGCCAAGACACACCGGCTGTTCACAGTCGAGGAAAATCCGCGGCTCTGTGGTTGGGGCGCTGAAATTGTGTCGATCGCGGCGGATGAGGCCTTCTATGACCTCGACGGTCCGCCGGTCCGCATCACGACACCGCATATTCCGCTGCCGGCCGCGGACATTCTGGAAGACATCGTTTTGCCGACGCCAGATCGCATCGCAGAGACTGTGCGACGTTCACTCTCAGGATAAGACCGATGTACGAAAATCTTCTCGCCAACGTCCCAACCGATCTTTGGATCGGGGGCAAGTGGCGCAAGGCCTCCGACGGCGGCCGTTTCGATGTGATCGATCCGGCCACCGAGCGCAAGATTGCTTCTGTTGCCAGTGCGACGGTCGATGACGCCAAAGCCGCGCTTGACGCGGCCGAGAGCGCATTCGAGGGCTGGGCAGGGCGAAAGCCGCGTGAACGAGCTGAGATTTTGCGTAAGGCCTATGAGTTGATCATGCGCGACGCCGAACGTTTCGCAAAACTGATCACGCTAGAGAATGGCAAGGCATTGCCCGACTCGCGCGGTGAAGTCGCCTACGCCGCTGAATTTTTCCGCTGGTATGCGGAAGAGGCCGTGCGCAATATCGGCGAAGTTTCACGCGCGCCAGCTTCAGGTGCGCGCATTTTCGTGCATCACAAACCCGCTGGTATTGCCGTTCTGGTAACGCCCTGGAATTTCCCGGCGGCAATGGCGACGCGCAAGATCGGACCCGCGCTGGCGGCCGGCTGTCCGGTGGTTCTCAAACCTGCCTCGGATACGCCGCTCACAATGCTTGCGCTGATGCCGGCGCTGGAAGAAGCCGGTGTACCTGCCGGCGTGGTCAATGTCATTCCGTCGCGCTCGTCCGGCAAGGTAGTCGGTGCCATGCTGCACGATCCACGCGTACGCGTTGTCTCTTTCACCGGCTCGACCGAGGTCGGGCGCAAACTGCTGCATGAAGCTGCCGATAACATCGTCAAGCCGGCGATGGAGCTTGGCGGCAATGCACCATTCATTGTGTTCGAAGATGCCGATATCGACGCCGCAATCGACGGCGCGATGATCGCCAAAATGCGTAATATGGGCGAGGCCTGTACGGCAGCTAACCGCTTCTATGTGCACGAGAAAGTACACGAGGAGTTTGCCAAAAAGCTCACCGCAAAGATGGGTTCTCTCAAGATGGGCAACGGACTCGACGACGGAGTCAATCTGGGGCCGCTGGTCAACAAGGACGGCCGCGACAAGGTGATCGAGCTGGTCGACGATGCGGTCAAGAAAGGCGCCAAGGTTCTGGTCGGCGGCAAATTGCCTGCCGGTCCCGGATTCTTCTATCCGGCGACGGTGCTGACCAATGTTCCGGATTCGGCCAAGATGCTGAACGAGGAAATTTTCGGACCGGTCGCGTCAATCCAGACCTTCAAGACCGAGGACGAAGCGATCAAGCGTGCCAACGACACGGAATACGGGCTGGTCGCGTATCTGTACACGAAGGATTTGAGCCGCGGCATGCGGGTGTCCGAAAAGCTTGATTTCGGAATGGTCGGCCTCAATCGTGGCCTGGTGTCCGACCCGGCGGCGCCGTTCGGCGGCACCAAGCAGTCCGGCCTTGGCCGCGAAGGCGCGCACGAGGGGATGATGGAGTTCCTCGAGACCCAATATGTGTCGGTGAGTTGGTAGGCGGCGGTCAGCAGTCGAGGGAAACGCGCGTGGACGTTCTGATGCCGCAGCTCGGCGAAACGGTAGCCGAGGGGAAGATCACGAAATGGTTCAAGGCTGCCGGCGATACAGTGAAGCCGGGCGACAACCTGTTCGAAATTGAGACCGACAAGACGTCAATGGAAGTACCGTCAACGACGGCCGGCACGCTCAGCGAAATACGGTTTCAGGTTGGCGAGGTGGCCAAGGTCGGCGCCGTGGTCGCGGTCATATCGGGGTCAGGGACGCCGGCGAGCGCAAAAACTTCTCCGCCGCCCACTCCCTCGAAAGCGGAAGTCCGGAGCCCAGACGCCTTGGGTGCGCGCTTGCGCGGGGACGAGCGGATATTCGGGTCTGCGCCGGCCGTCCACTCCACGCCAGCGCCTCGCCCGGCGCTCCCGATGGATCCGTTCCGCGAAGTTCGCACGCCCGAGCGGAATTTTGGCCCTGCAAAGCTCGCCAGCGGTGCGGTTGTGACCCCGCTTGCACGGCGGCTTGCCGGCGAACGCGGAATAGACTTGTCGCGCGTCGCTGGTTCAGGTCCCCATGGCCGCATTGTCGCCCGCGATGTCGAGCAGGCGGCGCCGGGTGCCGGGCCTGCTGCAATGCCGGGCGGTGCCAGCGCCGCGCAAGTGAAAGCGCTCTATGACGGTATTGACTATGAAGAAGTGCCACTTGACGGCATGCGCCGCACAATCGCCACGCGGCTCGTCGAGGCGAAACAGACCATTCCACATTTCTATCTGACCGCCGACCTCGATGCCGGTCGTCTGATTGCCATGCGCGAGGAGGCGAATGCCGCTGCGCCCAGGGACAAGGACGGCCAGCCGGCGTTCAAGCTCTCGCTCAACGACTTCATTATCAAGGCCTGGGCGGCGGCGTTGCAACGCATTCCTGCCGCCAACGCGGTGTGGGCAGGTGATCGAATTCTCCGCTTCCGGCATTCCGATCTTGGCATAGCGGTTGCGCTAGAAGGCGGACTGATTACGCCGGTCGTGCACAACGCCGAAGCAAAATCGCTCACCACGATCTCCGCGGAAATGCGTGATCTTGCCGATCGCGCGCGGCACAGGAAGCTCAGACCGAACGAATATCAGGGCGGTTCCAGCGCCATTTCCAACCTCGGCATGTACGGCGTGCGCGAGTTTTCGGCCATCATCAATCCACCACACGCCACAATTCTGGCGATCGGAGCGACGCGACGGGCGCCCGTCGAGGCAGAAGACGGCAGCGTCAGGTTCATCAGCCAGATGACAGTCACTCTATCGTGCGATCATCGGGTGGTTGATGGTGCGCTTGGAGCCGAACTGCTCGCGGCGTTCAAGGATTTCATCGAAAAGCCTGTCACTGCATTGGTGTAATAGGAGTACACGAAATGGCTGGCGAAAAGCCGGACGTATTGATGGTCGGCGCAAAGAAGCCGGTAATGATGAAGGGTTTCGAAGGCAAGGTGACACTTCACCATTGGCTAGACGCCAAGGACAAGACGGCGTTCGTCAAGGAGTTTGGCAACAAAATCAAGGCGATCGCGATTGCCTACACCGCCAATAAGGTCGACGGAAACTTTCTCCAGCAGTTTCCGCAGCTCGAGCAAGTATCGAGCTTTGGCGTCGGTTACGATCATATCGACGCCAAATGGGCGGGCGAGCATGGCATTGTGGTGACGAACACTCCGGAAGTGCTCAACGAGGAGGTGGCAGACACCGCGCTCGGTCTCCTGCTTTGCACGGTGCGCGAACTGCCGCAGTCGGAGCGTTATCTGCGTGCCGGCAAATGGAAAGATGCTCACTATCCGCTCACCAAGGCGACGCTGCGCGATCGCACCGTCGGAATGGTTGGCATGGGCCGCATCGGAAAAGCGATCGCCCGGAGGCTGGAGGCCTTCGGCGTGCCGGTCGTCTACCACAGCCGGAACCCGCAGGCGGAGGTCAAATACAAGTATTATCCAAAGCTTCTCGATATGGCGCGCGACGTCGATACGCTTATGGTGATTGTGCCAGGCGGTGCCGGCACCAGGAACATGATCAATGCCGAGGTCCTCAAGGCACTCGGTCCGCGTGGTGTGCTGATTAACATGGCGCGCGGCTCGGTGGTCGACGAGCCGGCTCTCATAGAGGCGCTGCAAAAGCGTACGATTTACTCCGCCGGCCTCGATGTGTTCGCCAACGAGCCCGACGTGCCGAAGGAACTGATCGGAATGGATCACATTGTGCTCTTTCCGCATCTCGGCTCCTCGACCGAGGCAACCCGGGCAGCAATGGATCAACTGGTGGTTGACAACATTCTCGCCTGGGCGGCCGGCAAACCGCCGCTTACGCCGGTCGCGGAAACTCCATGGCCGCCAAAACGTTAGCCGCATTTCCGTCGCGCGAAAGTGCTACTGTGCAAAAATGACGCGTTTTGCTGCCGTTTTTATCGCTGTCGCGTGCATCGCGGGCGCTGCCCTCGCGCAGGCGCCGTCGCCGCTCGGCGAATCTGCCCAACGCATGATCGGCAGTTGGGAGTTCTCGAATGCCGATCGCGACCGAACGTGCACCGCCACTTTCAAAGGTGACCGCGCTCCGCCTGGGCTGAAGGTCGAGTTTGATGCCAATTGCGTCAATCTGTTTCCGCTCGTCCGCGATATCGCCGCGTGGAAATTCCCGGATAACGACTTACTTTATTTGCTCGACGCAAAGGGAAAATCGGTCGTGGAATTCAGCGAGGTGGAAGACGGCATCTTCGAGGCTCCAACGCCGGGAGTTGGCGTCCTGTTTCTGCAAAATGCCGCTGCCGGTGCGCCACCGAGGCCGCCGGAACAAATTACCGGCGACTGGGCGATCGTGCGTAAATCGGGCTCGCCTGTATGCATACTGACGCTGGCGATGAGCAAGGCCAACGACGGATTTGCTGTCGCGGTAAAGCCCGGCTGCGATGCAGCTATCGCGCGGCTTAATTTCACGCAATGGCGCATCGACAGCGACCAGCTGATGTTGGTGCCCGCGCGCGGCAATCCCTGGCGCTTTGAGGAAGTCGACAACACGATATGGCGTCGCGTACCGGAGAGTGCCGACCAGATCACGCTGGTGCGACAATAACATCAGATCAACCGCAGGCTCTTGAAGCTGGCGTGCCCTTCCTTCCCGACGACGATGTGATCGTGGACGGCGATGCCGAGCGGGCGAGCCACGTCGATGATCGTCTGCGTCATCTGGATGTCGGCATGTGACGGTGTTGGATCCCCTGACGGGTGATTATGCACCAGGATCAATGCGGTGGCAGAAAGTTCAAGCGCGCGCTTGACCACTTCACGGGGATAGACCGGGGTTTGATCGACGGTGCCGACCTGTTGCAATTCATCGACGATCAACTGGTTACGCTTGTCGAGGAACAAAACGCGGAACTGTTCCTTTTCGGCGAAGGCCATGGCAGTGCGGCAATAGTCGATCACGCTCGACCATGATGAAAGCACCAGGCGCTTCTGCACCTGGCCGCGCGCAAGCCGGCCTGCGGCGGCGTGAACGACCTTGATCTCGGTGATGGCGGCGTCACCGACGCCTTTCACTTCAGCGAGCCGAGCGGGCGAAGCCGAGATCACTTCAGGAAAGGAGCCAAATTTGCTGATGAGGTCCTTGGCCAGCGGTTTGACATCGCGTTGCGGGATAGCGCGGAACAGCACGAGCTCGAGCAACTCGTAATCGGTGACAGCGTCGGCACCTGCCTGCCGGAAGCGTTCGCGCAGGCGCTGGCGATGGCCGTGGTAATGGGGCGGCGCCGGCCGACCGATTTTGTCACGTTTGCCCGTCATGAAGGTGTGTCCGCACCTATACACGTAATAATTGTATTACAGAAAAATACAATCCAGGCGAAGAAGCGGTCTTCGACTGATAGGGACGTGCGCGCCTTTACGGCTTGTATGGAGGTTTGTGCAGCCCGGCCGGCGAGAAGGTGAATACCTCAACGCCGTCGTTGGTGACGCCCACTGTGTGCTCGAACTGGGCGGACAACGAGCGATCGCGCGTCACAGCGGTCCATCCATCGGACAGCACCTTCACGTGCGGACGGCCGAGATTGATCATCGGCTCCACCGTGAAGAACATGCCTGGTTTGAGCACGATGCCCTCGCCGGGCCGTCCGACGTGCACGATGTTTGGCTCGTCATGGAACAAACGGCCAAGGCCATGGCCGCAGAAATCGCGCACCACGCTCATATGCTGTGCTTCGACGTAAGTCTGGATAGCGTGGCCGACGTCTCCGCTTGTTGCCCCGGGACGGATGGCGGCAATGCCGCGCATCATCGCCTCGTGCGTTACGTCGATAAGACGTTCGGCGCGACGCGGAATCTCGCCAATCGTGAACATACGGCTGGAATCACCGTGCCAGCCGTTGAGGATGAGCGTGACATCAATATTGACAATATCACCATCCTTCAGCGGCTTGTCGCCGGGAATGCCGTGGCAGACCACGTGATTAAGAGACGTGCAGGTCGATTTTCTGTAACCGCGATACATCAGCGTTGCGGGTAGAGCGCCGTGATCCAGCGCGTAGTCGAGCACCAACCTATCGATTTTTTCGGTTGGTACGCCCGGACCGACATGCTGCGTCAGCATGTCCAGGCAGCGCGCAACAAGCTGACCGGCCTTGCGCATCGCCTCGAAGGCGGCAGGCCCGTGAATCTTGATCTGGCCGGTTTTTCTTAAAGGGGCAACCGCGGCGTCGACGTAGGTCATGACGACCAATGTAAGGTTTGCTGCGCGGCGTGCAAGCGCGCTTTCCAGTTAACGATGAACTCGCCGCAATCTTGCTGTCAAAGGCGTCAATCGGCGATCTTCCCGCCCAATTCATCCTCAATATGCGCGCGTATAATGTCATCGAACGATGCTTCGGCCTTGAACCCGAGATCGCGCGCGCGCTTCGCATCGAGGCGCTCGGCCCAACCCGCGACGATTCGTTGCACGAGTTCGTCCGGCACCCGCCGAATACGTTCAGCCACCTTGTCGCCCGCCACGCGACGCAGGGCGCCGATCTGCTCGCCGACCGTACACGACACACCGGGCATGGCCAGGTTAATGCGCGGTCCAAGCTGTTCGCGTGTCAGCCCCGCGGCGTGAATGAGAAAGCCAACGGCGGCGCGCGGACTTGCATGCGTGTGCCGCACATCGTCGGAAACTGGCAGCAGAGCTTCATGACCGGCGAGCGGCTCCCTGATAATTCCGGAAAAGAATCCGGACGCCGCCTTGTTGGGTTTGCCCGGCCGTACACAGATGGTCGGCAATCTGATGCTGACGCCATCGAGGATGTCGCGTCGATTGTAGTCAGCAAGTAGCAACTCGCAGATCGCCTTCTGAGTGCCGTATGAGGTAAGGGGTGTAAGATGAAATTCATCGGGGATAGAACGAGGAAACGGCGCGCCGTACACTGCGATCGACGATGTGAACACCAATTTGGGCTTGTAACCGGCGGCACGAATTGCTTCCAACAGAGCGCGAGTGCCGTCGAGATTGACTCGGTATCCCTTTTCAAAATCGGTCTCCGCTTCGCCGGAGACAACCCCGGCGAGGTGAAAAACCACTTCCGGCTTGCCGGCGACCGCCTTGGTCGCCGCGCCCGAGCTCGAGAGATCGCTGGTCGAAACGTCGACTACGCCCGAAAACCCCGCAGGCCTTTCCGGCGTGACAACGTCGATCAGCGTTAATCGGTCAATCTTTTGCCCGTTGAGCTGACCATCCTTGACTAGCCTTTCAACAAGCTTGCGCCCGATCATGCCGGCGGCGCCCGTAATCAGAATATGCATCACACCCTCGGTTGTTCGCGATCGGCCGGTTTGAAGCGGTCGATGCGCCGCAGGTCAGGGAATAACATCATCCACACCGCTGCAACCACCAGCGATCCCAATCCGCCGATTACCACCGACGGCACCGCGCCGAGCCAGGCAGCAACCAGGCCGGATTCAAATTCACCCAGCGTGTTCGACGAGCCGACAAATAAATAGTTGATTGCACTGACGCGTCCGCGCTTCTCGTCAGGGGTCGCGATCTGCACCAATGAGAACCGGATGACGATGCTGACTGCATCGGAGGCGCCGAGCACGGCGAGCGACAGGAGCGATAGCGGAAACCAGGTCGATAATCCAAAAGCGATCGTTGCCACGCCAAAGATGCCGACCACGGCGAACATCTTGCGCCCGATGTGCCGCTCAACCGGCCTCCGCGAAAGAACGACTGCGGTGATTAGCGCGCCTACGGCGGGCGCCGAGCGCAACAAGCCGAGGCCGATCGGGCCAACGCCAAGAATATCCCTCGCGTATATTGGTAGTAGCGCCGTGGCGCCGCCCAGGATAACGACGAACAGATCGAGAGTAATCACGCCAAGCAGCCGCCGCCTGCTGCGAATGTAGTCGAAGCCGGCGAGCACGGATGCGAAAGTCGGCGGCTCGCGCTTTTCCGGAGCACCCTTGGTGCGGACGAAGCTGATCAATGTGATCGAGCAGACGAACAGCGTCAGGCAGATCACGCCAACGAGTACGGGACTAAACGCATAGATAAGCCCGCCCAATGCCGGGCCACATATAATGGCTGTCTGGTTGGCAGAGGTCCATGCGGCCACCGCGCGCGAAATCATCGGCGCGGGCACCAGTGATGGCGCCAATGCGTGTGCTGTCGGAAGTTCGAAAGCCCGGGCGCTACCGATCATGAAGACCGCCGCAAACAGCAGGTCGCGGCCGAGCACCCCTTTCAGTAGAGCGACGCTGATCATCACGGCGGCCAGCACATAAACGCCTTGCGCCAGGCGCACGATCAATCGGCGGTCGTAACGGTCCGCGGCATGTCCGATCAACAATGTGAGTACAACAGCGGGAACAAACTGGATCAGACCGACAAGGCCAAGGTCGAAAGCGCTATTGGTGATTTCGTAAATCTGCCAGCCAATTGTCAGGGCCATCATCTGATAGCCCGTCGTCGAAGCAAGTCTCGCCAGCCAGAACAGCACAAAGGGCCGTTGCTGCATAAGTCCAGCCGGTGACACGGTAGTTGCGTTCATCCTGTTAAGTTTTTGGCCTGCGCGGCTGGTCGCGGAGACAATGCATCTAATAATGCCGTGATTGCAAATGCGACTCCCGGCGGGTGGCAGAGCGGCATGAACAATTTGATCGCGTGAAACACCCGAGGCGAACGGATATTCCGACACTGAGATTTGATTGATTTGGCCGGGCTTTTACTTTGACCCGACCCGACAATTCGGTAAGCGAGCGAAGCGCGGTCATGAGTGTCATGGAGGACACGCGATGTCATCGCTCCCGCTCAAAGCCTTTGTTGCCGCCCTGGCGATAGCTTTAGTGTCCATATCGCCCGTCGAGGCGGCCAAGAAAAGCAAGCACAAGAAAGTAGTCTCATCCACGACAACTCCCAACGATTCGCAACACTGGGGTACCAACCTGGTGCCGGCCGGCCCGCTTTATTTCAGCAGCACCTATCCCGGCGACGATCCCGATCCGAATATCCGTTTTCAGATCTTGCGTGACATCAGCGGCCGATTTGGCGGCGAGCAATGAGCTTTCACGGAGATCCTGCAAGCGTTTGATTTTTTCCGCCTGATCGGCTGAACTGCAAATCTTATAGAGGAGGCGCCGCCGTGGTTATCCCGCGAATGGCGCTCGGGCGGGAGGTTTGCAGTCATGCTTCGTACAATCGCGGCTTTTGATCGTATCGGCGAGGAAAACGCCTTTGCCGTGCTTGCCCGCGCCAATGTGCTCATCGCGCAGGGCCGCGACATCATTAATCTGGGAATTGGCCAACCTGATTTCCGCACACCCGATTTTATCGTCGAGGCGGCGGTAAAGGCGCTGCGCGATGGCCATCACGGTTACACCCCGGCCAACGGGATTCCACCGCTGCGAGAGGCGGTCGCCGCAGATCTTGCCAAACGCTTCAAGGTCGAGGTGTCGCCGGACAGCGTCATGATCATGCCGGGCGGCAAGCCGACGATGTTTATGTCGATCTTGATGTTCGGCGAACCGGGAGTCGAAATCCTGTATCCCGATCCCGGATTTCCGATCTATCGGTCGATGATCGAGTTCACCGGTGCCAAGCCTGTCCCCGTGCCGATCCGTGAAGAGAATGGCTTTGCATTTTCGGCGGAAGAAACCCTGAGGTTGATCACGCCGCGGACACGGCTCCTGATCCTCAACTCTCCCGCCAATCCGACCGGCGGCGTTACGCCGAAAAGTGAAGTCGACAAGCTCATTGCCGGGCTTGAGAAGTGGTCGGACGTGGCCGTCATGTCCGATGAAATCTACGACCACATGGTCTATGACGGCGAGACCCATGTCTGCCTGCTGTCGTATGCATCAATTCGAGACCGATTGATTCTGCTCAATGGCTGGTCGAAAACTTACGCCATGACCGGTTGGCGGCTGGGTTATGCGGTGTGGCCGGGAAAACTATACGACTATGCGCGCAAGCTTGCCGTGAACCTGCATTCCTGCGTCAACGCGTCAGCGCAGTATGCCGGCCTCGCCGCGCTGAAGGGTCCACAGGACGAAGTGCGCAAGATGGTCGCAGAATTCGACAAGCGACGGAAAGTCGTGGTTGAAGGCCTCAACAAGCTGCCCGGCGTCTCCTGCGCAACGCCGAAAGGTGCATTCTATGCCTTCCCCAATGTCAAACGTACGGGATGGAAGGCGAAAGCGTTAGCATCTGCGTTGCTTGAAGACGCCGGTGTTGCCATCATTGGCGGGCCGGACTTTGGAATCCTCGGCGAGGGCTACGTGCGGCTGTCCTACGCCAATTCGACGGAAAATATCCTGAAGGCGCTCGATCGCATGCGCGAGTTCTTGTCGAACAGGAAAGCCGCGTAGCCAAAACGCAGGGAAGGAAGCCAGAATGCTCGACCGTACATCCGCGGACCGCGGTCTATCCGAAGAACAGCGGATGATGCGGCAAAGTTGCCGCGATTTCGTCGATGAGGTGGTCCTTCCCTTCATCAAGCAGAACTGGCAGCTCGAATGGTCGATGGTGCCAGAAGGCCGCTTGCCGCTGCGCATTCTGGAAGAAGCCGAGAAAATCGGCATACGCACGCTGGGCGTTCCGGAGGAATATGGTGGCGTCGAACTGGAAAAGGGCACTGAGGTTCGCACCTTTGCTATGATCGCCGAGGAAATCGCCCGTGGCGACTCCGGTCTTGCCGACAAGCTGGTGCAAAACTGGAAGGTATCGGTGCTGCTGCGCCAGCTCGCGCCGAAGCATCTGCAGGAAAAATGGTTCAAACGGCTGGTTGCGGAACCGCAATTTCTGATGGCGCACTGCCTTACCGAGCCGCGCGGCGCCTCCGATCGCTGGCTTCCCTACAACGTGCCGGAAGCGGCGATGCAGACGAAGGCTGTCAAGACCAGCGGCGGCTGGATCATCAACGGCCGCAAGCAGTTTATCTCCAACGGATACGACGCCACCCTTTACGTTGTTTATGCCAACACCAATCAGAAAGTTGGCATGATGCAGGGGACCTCATCATTTTTGGTGCCCCGCGAAACCAAAGGCTTCACGGTCGCACGTTGTAATGAGACGCTCGGCTGCCGCTTCATGAACAACGGCGAGATGGTGTTCGAGGACATGTTCGTGCCGGACGACCATCTGCTTGTGGAGAACAGCGCGCTAGGCTCGGCCGGCGTCTATTTCCGGCCCGGCAAGATAATTCAGGCTGCTAAAAATCTCGGTGTCGGTGTGCGCGCGTTTGAGGCGACGGCGGATTATGTGCAGAATTACGTGCAGGGTGGTCGTATCCTGATCAAGCATCAGGCGGTGGCGTTACGGCTGGCTGACATGGCGACGCGCATAGAGGCCGTGCGTGCGCTGCTGGATCGCGCCTCGCAAGCGGTTGACGACAACGCGCCCGACGCCGAGGTCCTCGTCAACATGGCCAAGTTGTTTGCATCCGAGGAAATCATGAAAGTAGCGCAGCATGCGGTCGAGTTGCATGGCGGCAACGGCATCATGCTCGATTTCGGTATAGAGAAAGTACTGCGTGATGCGGTGATCTTCATGCACATGGATGCCACGGTGGACATATCCAAGTTCAAGATCATCAAAAACATGTTTCCGGAAACAGCCGGAAAATACGCCGGCCCCGAATGACTGCTCAACGCTGCAGCGTAAGTTGAAACCCGATAAGCACGATCAGCATGCCGGCAAGTTGCGCCAGGCTCGGCACCACGCCGAGGGCCAGAAATCCTATAATGACTCCGAATACCGGGACCAAAGCCGGGAATGTTGCCGCGCGACCGCCGCCAAGCGCTATGACCGCGTGAGCGAACAGATAGATTGGCAACGATCCGGCGAGGCCGCCCTGCACGACGGCCTGTAGAAGATTTTCGAATAGGCTGTGACGCGCGAGCGCGCTTAGCCCATAAATGAAAAGATAAAGCGGCGCAAAAACGACCACAGAGACCGCGCCGACGGCCATCACCGCTCGCGTGCCCGGCACATTCCAGAGCCGGAGCAACGTCCCGAACGATGCCCAGAACACGCCGGCCGAGACGAACAGCAGATCGCCGACAACGCCACCGCCGCCGCTGGTCGCAAGCGATTCAGCCCCGAAGACCAGCAGTCCAATGATGATTGCGGCGGCACCGAACATCCGTAGTGGCGAGATGTTCTCGTGCAGCACGACGCCGGCAAGAATGAGACCAGACAGGGCGGCACAAGCCGGCTGGATTGTGGTGCCGTGGCCGAGCGGCACCAGAATAAAGCCGCTATAGGCAAGGAGAGATTGCGGCGGTCCGGAAAGGATCGTCATCGCAAATCCACGTCCCCAGCCGACTCCACCGAGGTCGCGTAATCCATCGCGAACGATCAGCGGTAAAATGAGCAGCCCGGACCAGAAGAAGCGGTGGAACGCCAGATCGGCCGGCGAAAAGCCAATCTGGATGCCGTGCTTCGCGACGACAAAGCCCGCCGCCCACGCGAAGGCTGCAAGCGTGCCGCAAACGACGCCGATGATCATCGTCGGTCTATGCACTTTGTCGGCTGCGGCCATGGGCTCCAAAGACTAAAGGACAGAAGGGTGACTTCGGTACGGCTGATACTCTAGGATCGGCAGTGAAGTCCATTTGCCAATCAACAACACTCACTTCACTGGGATGGAAAGCTCATGGCGAAGTCGCGGAAAGTCATAATTACCTGTGCTGTTACCGGCTCGATTCACACGCCTTCCATGTCTCCGCATTTGCCGATCACGGCGCAGGAGATCGCTGATGCCGCCATCGGGGCCGCCGAAGCCGGGGCAGCCATCGTGCACCTGCATGCGCGCAACCCGCAGGATGGCCGTCCGGATCAGACGCCGGAGGCGTTTGCTCCATTCCTCAAGGTGATTAAGCAGCGCTCCAACGTGGTGGTGAATATCACCACGGGCGGTGCGCCGACGATGACGGCCGAAGAGCGTGTCCGGCCGGCCGCGACCTTCAAGCCTGAAGTTGCATCCCTCAACATGGGCACGATGAACTTCGGGCTTTACCCGATGATCCCGCGTTACAAGGGCAAATTCAAATACGATTGGGAGGAACCATATCTGGAGCGGTCGCGCGGCGGCATGTTCAAGAATACGTTCGCGGACATTGAATACATACTGACGACGTGCGCCGGAAATGGGACTCGCTTCGAAATCGAGTGCTACGATATCGGGCATCTCTATACGCTACGGCACTTCCTCGATCGTGGTCTGGTGAAGCCGCCGCTGTTCGTGCAGTCGGTGTTCGGCATTCTCGGCGGTATCGGGCCGCATCCCGAAGATGTCATGATGATGAAGCGCACGGCGGATCGCCTGCTCGGCGACAACTATCACTGGTCGGTGTTGGGCGCAGGCGCCAACCAGATGCGTGTTGCCGCTATTGCGGCAGCAATGGGCGGAAATGTGCGGGTCGGAATGGAAGACTCGCTATGGATCGGCGCCGGCAAGCTGGCCGAGTCGAATGCCCAGCAGGTCAGCAATGTGCGGAAGATCCTCGAGGGTCTTGGGCTAGAAATCGCCAATCCTGACGAGGCGCGAGAGATTCTTTCTCTCAAGGGCGGCGACAAAGTGGGATTTTAATAGCCGCCATCTAGAGGTCCGACCTTGCGCCAGCCGTCCGTTCCCGGGAAAGCGGGAATCCAGGCTCTGCGACTGATTTTCCATTGCTCTCGGGCCGCTGAGACCTTCCTATAGCGGAAGGAGATTCGCGGACATGGCCTCGCTCGACACCGTCAGCCTCGCCATATTGCTCGGCAGCCTGCTCGTCCTTGCCGGCATTCTGTCCAGCCTGATCGCGCTGCGTTTCGGCGCGCCACTGCTGCTCGTGTTCCTCCTGGTCGGCATGATGGCTGGCGAGGGCGGACCCGGCGGCATCAAGTTCGATGACGTCGGCACCGCCTACACGGTCGGTTCGATCGCCCTGGCATTGATCCTGTTCGATGGCGGTTTACGCACCCGCTTCGCCAGTTTCCGCAATGTGCTGGGCCCAGCGGTGGCGTTGGCAACCGTGGGGGTGTTGATCACGGCGCTTCTCACTGCGCCGGTCGCAAAATTCGTGCTCGGCATCGGCTGGATTCCGGCTCTCCTTCTTGGAGCGGTTGTGGCATCGACTGACGCGGCTGCCGTGTTTTTCCTCATCAATGCGCGAGGCCTGCGGTTACGCTCGCGCGTGCGGGCTGTACTGGAGGTCGAATCCGGCACGAACGATCCGTTTGCTGTGTTTCTTGCCTTGCTGCTGGTGGAAATTCTGCTGGTGGGTGACCGAAGCTGGTCGCATGCAATGGTGACCTTCCTGCGTGACGCGATCTTCGGCTGTGTCATCGGTTTTGCAGGCGGGCAGATCATCGCCCTGGTGCTCAATCGGCTCGTGCTGGCTCAGGGTCTCCATGCGCCCTTCGTCGCTGTCAGCGCTTTGGTGGTCTTTGCATTCGCCAATGCCGTGCATGCGTCGGGATTTCTCGCTGTCTATCTGGCCGGTCTTGTTGTTGGCAACAAGCAGACACGCGCTCACAATTCCGTTGTTGCCTTCCTCGACGCAGCCACTTGGCTGGCGCAAATCGTGATGTTTATGTTGCTCGGCCTGTTGGCCTGGCCGCATCGCCTGGCCTACACCTTGCTCGGTGCTATAGCAGTCGCGCTCGTCCTGATGCTGGTTGCGCGACCGGTCGCGGTGTTTCTCTGTCTCGCGCCGTTTAAATTTCAAATGAACGAGAAAATATTCATCTCCTGGGTCGGCCTGCGAGGTGCCGTCGGCATTTTCCTCGCATCGATTCCGCTGCTCGTCGGCCTACCTGGAGCCTATCTTTATTTCGACGTCGCCTTTGTTGTGGTGCTGTCGTCGTTGCTGGTGCAGGGGTGGACGGTGGCGTTGGCGGCCCGCAAGCTCGACATCTCATATGCACGCGCTGATCCGCTTCCGCGCCGCGTCGAACTTGATCTGCCCGGTCAACTCGCGCGCGAAATTGTCGGCTATCCGGTGCCGGCAAATAGCCCATACCTGCGACGCGGGCTCATTCCGACCTGGGCACGTCCGACGTTGGTCGTTCGCAACGAGGAAATTCTCACCCCTGCCGAAGCTCACCCCGTACGGGAAGGCGACTACGTTTATCTGCTAGCGCCGCCGGAAAAAGCGCAGGCGCTTGATCGCTTCTTCGTCAGGATGCCGGCGCCACGGACGCCCGACCCGCGGCTGCTCGGCGACTTCTTCGTGCCTGGGACTGCGACGCTGGGTGCGCTGGCGGAGATCTATGGCCTGCAGGTTGCCGCCGATCACACAGAAGTCTCGCTCGCCGACTATTTTAACGAGCAGCTTCGACGCCGGGTGAAAACAGGTGACATCGTTGAGTTGGGCCCTATTGCCCTGCTGGCACACAAGGTCGCTGGCGGCCGCGTAACAACAGTGGGCTTAAGGCTGGCCGAACCTGAAGACTCGGCCGATTTGTTCGGCCGTGCCCTGACCGTGTTGAAACGAATCCAAAATTACTTCGACTAAAGTGTGCGCCCTGAAAGAGCCGGAAAGCGCTGAGCCAGCCAGGCGCCGCCAAACAAGATGGCCGTCCAGAACAGATCGCCGAGGACCGTCTTGTCGAGGAATGGCAAGGCAGCGATGTAGCACTGTACCAGCCCCTCGAGCGTGAGCGGATAAATTCCACTGAATGCCCAGACCGCGAAATTCGTAGCCACGAAGAAAATCAGCGAGCAGGACACCATCGCCACGACCACCGGCATCGCACCCCGCCATCGACGCGCCAACATCCCTGCGAATGCGGGGAGGGTTACGGCGAGACAGACAACCAGCGTGATCCGCCAGTCGTCGCCCGCGAGCGTAACGTTGCTCAGCAGTACGGCGGCGAGGGGCACGATCACGGCCAGGATGGGCAGGCGGAGCATCCGGCCTGCGAATAGCGCGCTGGCGGCGAATGGCCATACGCCCGGGACATGCGGTAGCAGCCGCGCGGCCACATTCAAGCCGATCAGAAAGGCGACCAGCAGCAAATCCATCCAAAGGTCAGTGCGGTTCTTATGCGACTGCATCGTTCTCATCCTGTGCCTACTTCAGCGGTTCATAGCACGATTGAGTTTGGGTTTTCTATGTCTTTGAAGACGCTCTCCGCGAGCGCGCTTACGCTACGTGTTTTTCGGCCCATTCCGAAACGATCCTGGCCAGCTGGTCGAGCCCATCGGTGAGCGCGGCCGGACCCGGCTGGAGAATCAAAGTAGATTTGATCTCGCGCAGCCAGCCGTTGGCGACGGCGGGAATCGCGGCAAAACCAGGGCGTGCTGCGACTTTGGCGGGGACAAATTTCTTGCCGCACCAGGAGCCGACGATGATGTCCGGACGCGCGGTTACGACATCTTCCAGGGATACGATGCGGTCCTTGGCATTTTTGCGCACAGCAAGCTGTGGAAAGACTTCGATCCCGCCCGCGGCCTCAATCAGTTCCGATACCCAGGCGATTCCGGAAATCATCGGTTCGTCCCATTCCTCGAAATAGACGCGTGGTCGGCGCGTTAACTGCAGCGCACGTTCGTGCACGTTATCGACGCGCGCCGCCAGAGAGCGAGCCAACGCATCGGCTTTTCCCGCGGCGCCAACGAGCGCACCGAGCGTGCGGATCATATCGAGGATTCCACCAACGTCGCGCTGATTGAATGCGTGAACCGGAACATTGGCTCGAATCAATTCTGCGACAATATCGGCCTGTAAATCGGAAAAGGTCAGCACCAGATCCGGCTTGAGCGCGACGATCTTTGGTACGTCGGCGGAGATGAAGGCCGAGACACGCGGCTTCTCCCGCCGTACCTGCGGTGGGCGCACCGCGTAGCCCGAGACGCCAACAATCCGGCGATCCTCGCCGAGACGGTAAAGTGTCTCGACGGTTTCCTCGGTCAGGCAGACGATTCGTTCGGGAGGAAACATGCGTGATTATAGCAGATCGACACCGCCAATGGCCGCAACGCGCCCTGCTTCGATCATGATGACGCGTGTTGCCAGCGACTTAACTTCGTTAGCGTCGTGGCTGACGTATACCATCGGCAACTTGATCTCGTCTCGAAGCCGGACGAAATAGGGCAGGATTTCGCGCTTGCGCGCAGCGTCGAGCGAGGCAAGCGGCTCGTCGAGCAACAAGAGTCGCGGCTTCATCAGGAGGGCGCGGCCCAATGCGACCCGTTGGCATTCGCCGCCCGACAACGCACCGGGGCGTCGCTTAAGCAAATGAGCAATCTCGAGCAGCCCCATCACGCGTTTGACTTGTCCGTCGTCACGTGCTGCGCCGCTCATCCAGCGGCCATAGTCGAGGTTGTGGGCGACAGACAGATGCGGAAACAGTCGCCCGTCCTGAAACACGTAGCCGACGCGGCGCCGGTATACCGGTTCGTCAATTCCGGCCTTGCTGTCAAACACAACCTCACCGTCGATGGTAATGCAGCCACGGTCGGGCTTTGTGAGCCCGGCGATCGTACCGATGATACTGGTCTTGCCTGAACCTGACGGACCGAACAGAGCGGTCACGCCGCTCGTACTCTCGAATTTCGCGTCGAGTGAGAAATCGCCAAGTCTTTTGTCGATGTCGACGGTCAGCATATCAGACGCCGTGCACGCGCGCGCCGGCGCGCCGGCCAAACCATTCGGAGGCTACAAGCGCGACAAGTGAAATCAGAATGGCAATGAGCGCGAGTCTGAGCGCTTTCGCGTCGCCGCCGGGAACCTGTGTCAGTGTGTAGATTGCCGCCGAAATCGTTTGCGTCTCGCCCGGGATGTTGGAGACAAAGGTGATCGTAGCGCCGAATTCACCGAGCGCACGAGCGAAACCCAAGACTGCGCCGGCAATAATCCCGGGCAGCGCCAACGGAAGCGTGACCGTTGCAAAAGTCCATATTCGGTTAGCGCCGAGCGTCGCAGCAGCATCTTCGAATTTGCGGTCAACGGCCTCGATTGAAAGTCGAATCGCCCCCACCAGCAGCGGAAACGCCATGACGCCGCAGGCCAGAGCCGCGCCGGTCCAGCGAAACGAAAAAACGATACCGATGTCTGCCAGCGCAGCGCCAAATAGGCCTCTGCGTCCAAACGCGAGCAGCAGGAGATATCCGGTCACGACCGGGGGCAGGACCAGCGGGAGGTAAATGATTGCGTTGAGCAGGGACTTTCCAGGAAATTCCTTGCGTGCGAGCACCCATGCGATTGCGACGCCGAACGGCAAGGAAACTGCGGTGGCGACAAGCGCCACCCTCAGCGACAGCGCGACGGCCGTCCATTCTTCCGGGGAAAGCTCCAGCATCTCCTGCTTATGCGCCGCCGCGACCATTTCCCAAATAGCTAAAGCCATACTTCTCAAAAACGGCCTTTGCGTCGCCGCTACGAAGGAACTGCAGGTATCTCGTGACGTCCGCCTTGGTGTTGGCGGTCGCCGCGGCCGGGTAAATCACCGGTGGGTATGAGCCGTCCGGAAACACCCCCACGATCCTCACGTTTGGCTCAACCTTGGCATCGGTCTCGTAGACGATGCCAATCGGGGTTTCGCCGCGCGCCACGAAGGCGAGCGTGGCACGCACGTTTTCGGCTTGGGCCAATTTCGGTTCTGCGGCTTGCCACACATCGAGCCTCTCAAGCGCCGCCTTGGCGTAAAGTCCTGCCGGCACGGCTTTAACGTCCGCAACCGCGATGCGGCCATCGCCGGCGAGCTTGGCAATATCGAAACCCTGTTCGATCTTGACGTTGCCGATTTTCGAATCCTTGCCGGCGATGAGCACGAGTTTGTTGCCCAACAGATTAATCCGTGTGTCCGGCTTAATTAAATTCTTGCCGGCCACATAATCCATCCATTGGAGGTCAGCCGAGATGAAGACGTCGGCCGGTGCCCCGGATTCGATTTGCTTCGCGAGCGCAGAACTCGCTGCGTAACTCGCCGTCACCTTGACTCCTGTCGCTTTGGTGAAGGCCGCATTGACATCGTCGAGCGCGTTCTTCAGGGAGGCCGCTGCAAACACGGTAATCTGCTCTTGTGCGATCAGCGGTTGCGGCGCACCGCTCAGCGCAATCAAAAAGGCGAGCAGACCGAAAAGCCGGACAGACATGGCGGTTCTCCTGCGGTGCGCAAAAGGCACCGCTTTTCGCTTGGGCTATTGGACGGAACCGCCGTTCCGGCTAATGCAGGGCACGCACAGCGCGCTGCAACGCAGTGACCCTAGCAAGTACCGGCGACCGCGGTAAAGTCCGGCGACTTCCAGTTGAGGGGATCGAAATGCCGCAGGCGACGGCTATCGAAGGCGAGTTCGACTACATCATTGTGGGTGCCGGCTCGGCGGGCTGCGTCCTGGCCAATCGCCTTTCGGCTGATCCGGCAAACCGTGTGCTGCTGCTGGAGGCGGGAGGCAAGGACAATTGGATCTGGTTTCACATTCCGGTTGGTTATCTGTTCGCGATCGGCAATTCGCGTGCCGACTGGCTGCTCAAGACGGACGCAGAACCGGGGCTTAACGGGCGCAGTCTGAACTACCCGCGCGGAAAGGTGGTCGGCGGCTCTTCGGCAATCAACGGCATGATCTACATGCTAGGGCAAGCGGGCGACTACGATCATTGGCGTCAGCTCGGGCTGCCTGGTTGGTCATGGGATGATGTGCGGCCGTATTTTCGCAAGCACGTTGATCATTTTCTCAAGAGCGAGCATCACGCCGCCGGCGGCGAATGGCGGGTCGAGTATCCACGCCTGACCTGGGAAATCCTCGACGCGTTCCGCGCGGCGGCGAACCAATACGGAATTCCGACCGTCGAGGATTTCAACACGGGCGACAACGAAGGCATCTGTTACTTCCACGTTAATCAGAAGCGGGGCCGCCGATGGTCGGCCGCACGCGGATTTCTCAAGCCGGTCCTCCATCGCGGCAATCTGCAGCTCGAAACCGGCTGTCTGGTTGAGAGCCTGGAAATAAACGGCAGGCGCGCAACCGGCGTGCGGTGGCGGCAGAACGGCGGCTTGCGCAGCGCACATTGTCGCGGCGAGGTGATCCTCGCCGCGGGTGCCATCGGTTCACCGCATATCATGATGCTTTCCGGCATAGGTCCGGCTGAACAGTTGTCGCAATTCGGGCTTCCGATCACGCTCGAGAGGCCCGGCGTCGGCGCCAATCTGCACGACCATTTGCAGCTGCGCATGATCTTCAAAGTTAGCTGCGTGAAGACCTTGAATGAGACCTACGCGAAGCCGTTCAACCGGCTCGGCATGGGGATCAACTATGCATTGCGCCGGCGCGGACCGATGACGATGGCGCCGTCGCAACTTGGCGCCTTCACCAAATCGGATCCGTCGCAGGCCACAGCCAATATTCAGTATCACGTGCAGCCGCTATCGCTCGACAAGTTCGGCGAGCCGTTGCATCCGTTCCCCGCCTTTACGGCGAGCGTCACCAATGTGCGCCCGACCAGCCGCGGTGCGCTTACGCTCAAATCCAGGGACCCGACGCAGGCTCCGGCCATAAGGCCGAACTATCTGTCGACGCCCGAGGATCGGCGCGTGGCCGCCGATTCTATCCGGGTCACGCGCAAGATCGTGGCGCAGCCCGCGCTGAAAAAGTATTCTCCCATCGAATACTTGCCCGGTGCATCCATACGCGATGACGATGAAGCAGGCCTGATCAATGCCGCCGGAGACATCGGTACCACGATATTCCACCCTGTCGGCACAGCGCGGATGGGGCGTGACGACGATATTCGCGCGGTCGTCGATGCGCGCCTGCGCGTGATCGGCATTGATCGGTTGCGTGTGGTGGATGCCTCGGTAATGCCATCGATTACATCCGGAAATACCAATTCGCCGACCATGATGATTGCGGAAAAGGGCGCGGCGATGATTTTGGAGGACCAAAAGCGTTTATAATCGAACCGCGGATCAATGGAGGGGTGTCATGAATCTCGTGGAGCGAATCAAAGGGATCCTGCTGCAACCGAAATCGGAGTGGGCGGCAATCGAGCGTGAGCCGGGGGATGTTGGCTATCTGTTTCCGAACTACGTGGCGATCGTCGCAGCCATTCCAGCGGTGTGCACATTTATCGGCACGTCGATCATCGGCATCGGCGCATATCGTGTCGGGATCGGTCTTGGCCTGGTACGCGCCATTGTCGTCTATGCTCTCTCACTGGCCGGCGTTTTCGTCGTTGCCTACATCATCGATTTTCTTGCGGGCAACTTCGGTGCGCGGAAAAGTCCCGATAACGCGATGAGGGTATCGGCCTATGCGCCAACCGCCGCCTGGGTCGCGGGCGTGTTTAACATCATCCCGGCGCTAGCCTTCCTGGGAATACTCGGACTGTATAGCCTCTATCTGCTGCACACCGGCATTGCGGTTCTGATGAAGCCGCCGGCGGAAAAGGCCGTGATCTATACGATCGCTGTCATTGTCTGCGCGATCATCGTCTGGGTCATAATTTTTGGCATCACAGCGGCGCTGTTCGGCATGTAGCGCAAATCAAGGCAGCGCCTTGAGATGGCGGATCGGACGGCCGGGCGCGATAGCCTGAGCCGCGGCGACAATAGCGTTTGTGTCGATGCCATAGTGGCGATAGAGCTCGGCCAGGGAGCCGGTTTGACCAAAGTGCTCCACGCCGAGCGGACGCACTTGAAGACCGGCGACAGCGCCGAGCCAGGCAAGCGTCGCCGGATGCCCGTCGAGTACAGTGACCATGCCGCAGTGCGGCGGCACTTCAGCCAGCAACCGCTCGATATGTGAACGGGCGTGCACAAGGCCGCGCTCGCGTGCGCGCTGCGCCGCTGCCCAGCCTGCATTGAGCCGGTCGGCTGACGTTATTGCCAGGAGACCGACATCGCGACGGTCCTCGGCCATGAGCCCGACGGCTTCGATGGCTTCCGGCGCAACAGCACCAGTGTAGGCAACGACCACCTGGCAATTCGGTCCTGGTTTGCGCTGCCAATAGGCGCCGTCGACGATCTGTTGGCGCAACTCTGGCGTAATTTGCCGCTGAATCTGCTCCACCGGCCGCGTCGAGAGTCGTAGATAAACAGAACCACCGGTTTCGTCGCGAAGCCAGTTGCGCTCGGATGGCGCCGCGTCGCCATCCTTCTGCATGTAGGAAAAGGCCCAATTCATAATGGTCGCGAGTTCGTCGACATAGGCGGGTTCGAAACTGGCCAGTCCGTCCTGCGCCAATCCGATCAGCGGCTCGGCGATTGATTGATGCGCGCCGCCCTCGCCAGCCAGCGTAATGCCGGACGGCGTTGCGACAAGGATAAATCGCGCGTCCTGGTAGCAAGCGTAGTTAAGGGCATCGAGGCCACGCGCGATGAAGGGATCGTACAACGTGCCGATCGGCAGCAACCGCTCGCCATTGATGGTGTGCGACAAGCCGAGCGCCGAAAGCAAGATGAAAAGATTCATCTCCGCGATGCCAAGTTCGATATGTTGGCCTTTGGGCGAGAACTCCCAATTGAAAGTTGACGGGATGTGCTCGCTTTTGAACGTGTCGGCTATAGCCTGGCGCGCAAACAGGCCGCGCCGGTTCACCCAAGGACCGAGGTTGGTGGAGACCGTCACATCCGGCGATGTGGTAACGATGTGACGGGTAAACTCGCTGTCGTTTCGGCCGATCTCGTTGAGAATCGCGCCGAAACCCGTTTGCGTGGACATCACCGGCTGTATGGTGACGGGAATGCCGTTCGGTACATCGAGTGTTGGCGCGCCAAGGCGCCGCTGCCCGCCGGCTGCGAACGGGACGCGCGCAAGAAATGATTGCAATCGTTCAGCCGCGACTGACAGGCCCTCGAACTTGTCCCATTCGTGGCCGGGGCGCACGTGCATAGCCTGGCGGAAGGTTTCCATCTGCTGCGGCGTCATCAGGCCGGCGTGATTGTCTTTGTGGCCAGCAAAGGGCAGTCCAAAGCCCTTTACCGTGTAACAGATGAAACAGGTGGGCTTTTCCGGATCGGCTTCGTGGAAGGCTTCGAGCACTGACGGCATGTCGTGTCCGCCGAGATTGTTCATCAACGCGGCGAGCTCTTCGTCGGTTCGTCGTTCAATCAGTTTGCTGGCGTTGCCCTGGTCGCCGATTTCGTCGTTGAGCCGCTTGCGCCAGGCTGCACCGCCCGCGAATACCAGCGCCGAATAAAGTTGGTTCGGGCAGTTGTCGATCCATCGTCGCAACGTCTCGCCGCCAGGTTCCTTGAACGCGGCTTGTTGAAGCGAACCGTACTTCAGAATGACAACGTTCCAGCCGAAGTTTTTAAAAAGCTGCTCGTAGCGGGCCCACAGGCCTTCGCGCACCACGGCATCGAGGCTCTGGCGGTTGTAGTCGACAACCCACCAGCAATTGCGCAGGCCTTGCTTCCATCCCTCCAGCAGCGCCTCGAAGATATTTCCCTCGTCGAGCTCGGCGTCGCCAACCAGCGCCACCATGCGGCCCTCCGGCCGATCGAGGCCCCAGCCATGCGCGCGCACATAGTCTTGTGTAAGAGAGGAAAACAACGTCTGCGCCACGCCAAGGCCAACGGATCCTGTCGAAAAATCGACATCGTCGGCGTCTTTGGTGCGTGACGGATAGCTTTGCGCACCCTTATAACCGCGAAACGCTTCCAGACGCTCGCGTGTCTGCTTGCCGAGCAAATATTGGATAGCATGAAAGATCGGGCTGGCGTGCGGCTTCACGGCGACGCGGTCCTGCGGGCGCAGAACGTCGAAATACAGTGCCGTCATAATCGTCGCGAGCGACGCGCTGGATGCCTGATGACCGCCGACTTTCAAGCCATCTGAATTCTCGCGCAGATGATTGGCATTGTGAATCATCCAGCTTGCAAGCCACAGGACCTTGCGTTCGAGGGCTTGCAGCGTCTCGGTGTCAATCGGACTGGATTTTTGGGTGCCTTTGGGCATCGGCGTTTCAGCGCGAATATCAATGTTTGTCGTTAGCCAGGCTTGTATTCTTGTCAGGCGCTTCAAGAACAGTTTTGCACGCCGGTGGCAGGTCGGCGAGCATCACCGGCTTCGGCGGTTTCGCGGGTTTTGACGGCGCGATCTGTGGACGTAGCACCTTGTCGGAGAACCAGTAGTTGAGCTCCTTGGCGCTGCAGCCGTCGTCGCCCGGGACCGGCGGTTGCGCGCGGCAGCTTGGCGAATCGGCCGGGCAGCGCAGACGCACGTGGATATGGTCGTGGTGGCCGTACCAGGGCCGCACCTTCGCCATCCAGCTGTCGTGTGCCTTGTTTTCGACGCGGCACAGTTCCTTCTTGATGGCGGCATTCACCAGTACGCGCTCGACTTCCGGCTGCTGGGCGGCGGTCTTGATGAAGGCGACATGCTGCGGCGTCCAGGTCTGCGGGTTGAGGTGTTTCCAGTCGTCGGACACCAAATTGATGGCTGTTATCTTGTCACGTTCCTCCTTGCTCAACGTGCGATCGGGCATAGGCATGAACCAGATATCGACATCGAGACCGATCTGATGGCTGGCGTGATCGGATGGCGACGGGCCACCTCGCGGTTGTGACAGGTCGCCGACCAGGATGCCTTTCCAGCCGGTGGCTTTGGCTGCGAGCGGCGCAAATTTCTCCAGGAAGCGGATCAGGCTGGGATGCCCCCAAAAGCGGTTGCGCGACAGCCGCATCACTTGCCAGTTCGGTCCGTTCGCCGGGAATTCAACACCACCAGCAAGACAGCCACGCGGATAATAACCAATCGCCACGGCTTTCCCCAGTGATGGCAATTGCTTCTCGCCGAAGAGTTGCTTTGCAGGAAGGGTCTTTTCCTTTTCCTGCTGGCTCGTTGGCGGCTTTTCTGGCGGCAAAGGCGCGGGCGTTGCCACCGCGGGGGTCTGCGCGGAGGCGCGGCCGGTGATTGCAAGAGAGCCGCTCGCAACCATGAAAGCCAGGACGATAGTCACAATTCGGGCGAACATGAATTTCCAAATCCGGCGATTTCGTCTTTACCCCTCATAGTAGCACACCCGGGGCAAAAAGACGGTCGTGGTTTGGTTCCGTGGGCTTGCTACACGTCCACTTTCAGCGCGGCGATAAACGCTTCCTGCGGAATATCGACCTTGCCGAATTGCCGCATGCGTTTTTTACCTTCCTTCTGCTTCTCCAGAAGTTTCCGCTTACGAGTGGCGTCGCCGCCGTAGCATTTTGCCGTGACGTCCTTGCGAAAGGCGCGCACGGTTTCGCGGGCAATGATCTTGCCGCCGATTGCGGCCTGGATCGGAACCTGAAACATGTGCGGCGGAATCAGCTCCTTGAGCTTTTCCGCCATGGCGCGGCCACGCGACTCGGCGCGGGTGCGATGGACCAGCATGGCCAGCGCATCGACCGGATCGCCGTTGACCAGCATCTGCAATTTCACGAGATCGGCCGGCCTGTAATCCGTAAGGTGGTAATCAAATGAGGCATAGCCGCGCGATACCGACTTCAGGCGATCGTAGAAATCAAAGACCACTTCATTGAGCGGCAGGTCGTATTTGACCATGGCGCGGTTGCCCACATAAGTGAGCTCCTTCTGCTCGCCGCGGCGGTCCTGACAAAGCTTGAGCACGGATCCGAGATACTCGTCCGGCGTCAGAATGGTCGCCTCGATCCACGGTTCCTGCATCTCCTCGATGTGGTTCGGCTCAGGCATATCGACCGGATTGTGGATCTCGAGTTCCTTGCCGGTGGTGAGCTTGATTTTGTAGATGACAGAAGGCGCGGTCGCGATCAGGTCGAGGTTGAATTCGCGGGACAGACGTTCCTGAATGATTTCCAGATGCAGGAGGCCCAGAAAGCCGCAACGGAAACCGAAACCGAGAGCGGCACTCGTCTCCATTTCGTATGTGAAACTGGCGTCGTTAAGACGCAGCTTGCCCATTGCCGCGCGCAAATCCTCGAACTGCGCCGCATCGACCGGGAACAGGCCGCAGAACACAACAGGGATAGCCGGCCGAAAACCGGGCAGTGGCTTGTCTACCGGGTGCCGATCGTCGGTTATCGTGTCGCCGACGCGGGTGTCGGCGACTTCCTTGATCGAGGCGGTTAGCATGCCGATCTCGCCAGGGCCCAGCTCATCGACCGGCTGAAGCTTTGGCGTGAACACGCCGGTGCGATCGACCTCATAGCTGGCGTTGGTGCCCATCATGCGGATGCGCTGACCTTTTTTCAGCACTCCATCGACGATACGCACCAGGACGACAACGCCCAGGTAAACGTCGTACCAGCTGTCGACCAGGAGTGCCTTGAGGGTGGCGTCGCGGTCGCCCTTCGGCGGGGGCAGCCGCGTCACGATCCCTTCCAGCACTTCCGGAACGTTCAGGCCGGTCTTGGCGGAAATTTCGATCGCGTTGCTCGCGTCGAGCCCAATTACATCCTCGATCTGCTGTTTGACCTTGGCCGGCTCCGCAGCGGGCAGGTCCACCTTGTTGAGCACCGGCACGATTTCGTGGCCGTTGTCGATTGCTTGATAGACGTTTGCCAAAGTCTGCGCTTCAACGCCCTGGCTGGCATCGACCACAAGCAAAGAGCCCTCGCAGGCGGCGAGCGACCGGTTGACCTCGTAGGCGAAGTCGACATGGCCGGGCGTGTCGATCAGGTTGAGCACATAATCCTTGCCATCGCGTGCCTTGTAATTAAGCCGCACGGTCTGCGCCTTGATGGTGATCCCCCGCTCGCGCTCGATGTCCATCGAATCGAGCACCTGCTCCTTCATCTCGCGCTCCTCCAGCCCGCCGGTCAGCTGGATCAACCGGTCGGCAAGAGTCGATTTTCCATGGTCTATATGCGCAACGATGGAGAAGTTGCGGATATTCTGGATCGGGGACGCCGTCATGGCGGCGGGATAACACCGGGAGTTAAAGGCGGCAAGGAGTCGAACGCAGCGACTTTCCCGCTTAGAAATCAGCGGGAGCGCCGGTCGGTTGTTCGGCGACTAATACCGGTAATGGTCGCTTTTGAACGGACCAGCCTGCGGCACGCCAATATATGCGGATTGCTTGTCGCTGAGCTTGGTGAGTTTCACACCGATCTTGTCGAGATGCAGCCGCGCGACCTTCTCGTCGAGCTGCTTGGGCAGGGTGTAAACCTGATTCTTGTACTTGCCCGGGTTCGTCCACAATTCGATCTGCGCCAGCGTCTGGTTTGTGAATGAGGATGACATCACAAAGCTCGGATGACCCATGGCATTGCCGAGATTCACCAGTCGTCCCTCGGACAGCAGGATGATGCGCTTGCCGTCAGGGAACTCGACTTCGTCCACCTGCGGCTTGATGTTGTGCCATTTCATGTTGCGGAGCGACGCGATCTGGATCTCGCTGTCGAAGTGGCCGATGTTGCAGACGATGGCACGGTGCTTCATTTTCCGCATGTGCTCGAGCGTGATCACGTCCACATTGCCGGTGGCCGTGACGAAAATGTCGGCGCGTGGCGCCGCGTCTTCCATCGTAACAACCTCATAGCCTTCCATTGCCGCCTGCAACGCGCAAATCGGATCGACTTCCGAAACCATCACGCGGCATCCGGCCTGGCGCAATGACGCGGCTGAGCCTTTGCCGACATCGCCAAAACCGGCGACCATCGCTACCTTGCCGGCCATCATGACGTCGGTTCCGCGGCGGATGCCGTCGACGAGCGACTCGCGGCAGCCATAGAGATTGTCGAACTTCGACTTGGTGACGCTGTCATTGACGTTGATCGCGGGAAACAACAGGCGGCCTTCCTTCGCCATCTGGTAGAGCCGGTGGACACCGGTCGTCGTCTCTTCCGACACGCCCTTGATGCTGGCAGCAAGTTTGGCGAACCAGCCGGGCTTTTCCTTGAGGGCGCGCTTGATCAGCGCGAAGAGGACTTCCTCTTCCTCGTTGCTGGCTCCATCGAGAAATTTCGTGTCGCCTTTTTCGGCGCGCAGCCCCAGATGCACCAGCATCGTCGCGTCGCCGCCGTCGTCGAGGATCATGTTTGGCTCGCCGCCGTCATGCCACTCGAGAATACGGCGGGTATAATTCCAGTAGTCGACCAGGCTTTCGCCCTTGACCGCGAATACCGGAACGCCAGCTTCTGCAACGGCTGCGGCTGCATGGTCCTGGGTCGAATAGATATTGCAGGAGGCCCACCGGACATCGGCGCCGAGCGCAGTCAGCGTCTCGATCAGGACGGCGGTCTGGATGGTCATATGCAAGGAGCCGGCGATGCGGGCGCCCTTGAGGGGTTGTTTGGCTCCGTACTCCGCGCGCGTGGCCATCAGGCCGGGCATTTCGGTTTCGGCGATGTTGATCTCGTTGCGGCCCCAGGCGGCAAGAGAGATGTCCTTGACGACGTAGTCGCCGGTCTTGGCCTTCGGCTTGGCAGAAGCGGTCATAACGGTTCCTGACTCGTACGGGTGGCTGGCTGGGCGTGCCTATAACAGGCCGCCGCGCACACCGCAACGCATATATAAAGATTTCTTTATGTAGAAGTGCATTTGTCCGGGACAAGGAAGTCGCGTTTGCCTTGCAGACAGTCTCAGCTGGGCAATGCGCGACGTTATCCTACCGATTTCGCGATAATCACCTTGATATGGCGATAACGAATCAGTCCTCTTCACCGAACCCGCCCGCAACCAGCGTGCACAGGGTCTCTACGGCCGCGGACGCGTCCTTGCCGATGGCCTTGATCGTAATGGTGATGCCGGGTCCCGCGGCTAGCATCATCAACCCCATGATAGAAGTGCCACCGACAGTTTCGTGCCCCCGAGTAACAGTGATGGCGGCGTCAAATTGCTCGGCAGTCTGAACGAATTTCGCCGACGCGCGGGCGTGCAGTCCCTTCTTGTTGACGATTTCCACCTCGCGCACGACCGGGGTGTCGTTCGCTGAAGCGCGTGCGCTCATTTACCGTTGAGGACCCGGCTAGCAATTGTGCAGTATTTTCGGCCCGCTTCCTGAGCCGCGGCGACCGCATCCTGCAACGGGCAAATCTCTCGAATCTTGGCAAGTTTTATGAGCATCGGTAGATTGATACCGGCCAAAACCTCGACTTTTGGCTGGCTCATTACCGAAATAGCGAGATTGGACGGTGTGCCCCCGAACATGTCGGTAAGGATGGCGACGCCTTCGCCACTATCTACGCGCTTAACCGCGTCCAGAATATTTTTGCGGCATTGCTCGACGTCATCGTCCGGGCCAATGGTAACAGCCTCGATCTGGCGCTGGGGGCCAACCACGTGCTCCAGCGCTGAGCGGAACTCAATGGCGAGCCGCCCATGGGTCACAAGTACGAGGCCGATCATCCCTAACTCCTCGCGGGCGCTACGCTGCGCCGCACGAAAGGGCGCACATTCACGCCCATCTGAAGCCCCATTGCAAGGGCTTGTGTCGCTATATAAGCGTTCTGCTGCACTGCGGAAAGATGGGGCCAAAGGGGGACTCGGTGACTATGTTCTCGGCGGCCCCGATCCTAGGCCCGGTATAGTTAATTTTCCTCGATCAGGTCGAGGGCGCCGGGGTTAGCCCAACAAAAGGCCACCGGTCAATTGCCTGCAGGGGGGAGGCGCGTGATCGCCAGCACCTGTGCTAGCCGCGCAGCTCCGGCTGCGACCGGAAGTCGCGGCAGAGTAACGCCCTTGATCGTGTCAATTCTGGAGTTCGGATCGGGGCTCCGCGCAGCGTCGTCCGCTCCGAGATCGACGATCAGCCCCACAACCGCAACGGGCTCGAATTCGATCCGACGGATGCCGAGGCCGTGAATTTCGATCATTCCGGCCAATGTCTGTGCTGGCCGCACCAGCAGGCGGCCAGAGTGACATTCCATGCATGCCCGGTCGTCCGCAACCAATTTCGCGAACGGCACTAGGCCTTGTTCGGCAGCCTGTATGAGATTCCATGCGAGCATTGATTTGCCGGAGCCGGATGGCCCGCGGATCAGCACCGCTTTCGGGCCGACGAGAACGGCCGAGGCATGAATAGTAGCGACGTCAGCCGCCATCACATCGCCGGCAGCCGAACGGTGAAGCGGGCACCGAGCACGCGCGGCTCCGCCGTACCGCCAACCGCAATGCGATTCTGAACCCGAATCGTGCCACCATGGGCTTCGATGATCTGCTTAGAAATTGACAGGCCAAGACCGGAATTTTGCCCGAAGCCCTGCTCCGGCCGATCCGTGTAGAAGCGCTCGAAAATCTTATCGAGCGCTTCCGGCCGGATGCCGGGTCCGTCATCGTCGACCAGAATCTCTACCGCGCTTTTGAGCCGGCGGCACGTGATGCGCACGGTTCCGCCCGGGGACGAGAACGAGCGCGCATTATCGACCAAATTGCTGACGACCTGGCCGAGCCGAGAGTCGTGCCCCGGCACCTTGAAATTTGAGGGGGAGGCGCCCTCGAAGGCCAGCGTTACGTTGACATCGTCGGCGCGTATCTCGCTGGCAGCCTTAACCAGGGCGTCGAGCAATTTAGCAAGGTCAACCGGAGCAGCTTCCTGGCGCTGCAATTCGGCGTCGAGTCGGCTGGCATCGGAAATATCAGAGATGAGGCGATCGAGCCGTTTAACATCGTGCTCAATAACTGCAAGCAAACGCTGGCGGCTCTGTTCCGACTTGGCGACTGGCAGCGTTTCAACCGCCGAGCGTAGTGAGGTGAGAGGATTGCGCAACTCGTGCGCAACATCGGCCGCAAAGCTCTCGATCGCCTCGATGCGGGTGTAAAGGGCATCGGTCATGTCGCGCAACGCGCCCGACAACTCGCCGATTTCGTCGCGTCGACCAGTGAAATCGGGAATCTCAACACGAGTACGAATGCGGCGACGGACGCGTTCGGCGCCGTCGGCGAGGCGCCGCACGGGACCCGCGATAGTGCCTGCGAGAAGCATGGACAGCACAACCATGACGCCGGCAGCTACGAAGAATACTTTTACGATGGCAAGACGCTCAGCCTCCACCATGTCGTCAATGTCGGCTCCTTGCGTTGACAACATCAGCGCGCCGCGCACGGCGCGGAAGCGCTGTACGGGTACTGCCACCGAAACAATCACCTCGCCGCGATCGTTCACCCGCACCATGCTGGCATGCGCTCCATTGAGCGCTTGTGCGACCTCTTGATAGCCCTTGCCGTTTTCCGGACCGAGTTCGTCATAAAGCGGAAGATCGCCGCGACCAAACCACCGTCGCAACGCGATAAATGCGCGCTCCATCACACCAGGTTTCTCGGCGCTTGGCGGCGGGAGGTCGAAACGCAGGACATCACCGCGACCATAAAGATTGCGACTGTCGAGAATGAGAACGCCGTCACGGTCGTAGATACGAGCGCGTGTCTTGGTTGGCGATACGAGACGACGCAGTACGGGGGCTACCCGTTCCGGATTGATTGGAAATTCAATGCCGGAAAGCGAATCATCCGATGGACCGTAACTTTCACCCGCCTGCAATTCCAGAAGCCGATCGGGGTCAATCGTGATGGAATCCGTTTCGACCGTAGCGGACGCCGCGATCGCACCCGCGATGATTTCGCTTTGTGTCAGCAAGCTCTGTACGCGCGCGTCGATCAATCCGGCGCGGAATTGGGAAAGGTAAAGGACGCCAGTGACCAACGCGACCAGGCCGGCGAGGTTGAGAAAGACGATACGCCTGGTAAGACTGGAAAAACTTTGCGCGACGAAGAATTGCCAAACCGAGCGCATGACGCGCCGCGCCGCGCTGCTCTGCCCAGGTTCCGGACGAACGCTTTCCGTGCCTGGCCGGTCGGCTTCGGCGTTCTGCGCGACAATTTCCGCGGTACGATCGAGCACGTCGTCCAATCCAGCCGGGTTGAGCGTGGGCCATTTACCTGGCGCATGATCTTTCCGAAAACCGGGATCACACGCGATTTGACCCCAACATTTTACCGCAAGCCGAGCCTTTCGTCAGGCCGCTTTGGCTGCCGCAATATTAAGAATTCATCATTCCTTAAAGCGATATCCGACGCCATAAAGCGTCTCGATCATCTCGAAATCGTCGTCCGCCACCTTGAATTTCTTGCGCAGGCGCTTGATGTGGCTGTCGATCGTGCGGTCATCAACATAAACTTGGTCATCATAGGCTGCGTCCATCAGCGCGTTGCGGCTCTTGACCACGCCGGGACGGGTAGCGAGGGCCTGCAGGATAAGAAACTCGGTGACAGTGAGTGTGACCGGCTCACCCTTCCATGTGCAGGTATGTCGCTCGGGGTCCATACGCAGTTGGCCGCGCTCCAACACCTTGGCGGAATCGACTTCCTTTTGAGGGGTACCGTCTTTCGGGCTGGAACGCCGCAGCACGGCCTTCACGCGTTCAACGAGGAGCCGCTGCGAAAATGGTTTGCGGATAAAATCGTCGGCTCCCATTTTAAGGCCGAACAATTCGTCGATCTCTTCGTCTTTGGAGGTGAGAAAAATGACGGGAATGTCGGTTTTCTGGCGCAGACGTCGCAACGTCTCCATGCCATCCATGCGCGGCATCTTGATATCCAAGATCGCAAGATCTGGTGGCGACGTCTTGAAACCGTCCAGCGCCGAAGCGCCATCGGTATACGTCATGATGCGATAGCCCTCGGCCTCGAGCGCCATTGACACAGAGGTCAAGATATTGCGGTCGTCGTCGACGAGAGCGATTGTCGGCATGAGCCCCTCTTGTGTGACGTCCCGCGCTTTTTGAACCCTATAAACAGGGTCCGAAATGTGGCCTCTTTGCAACAACTATGTGATTCGGTAGCGAATTCAACCCCAAGAGCCGAAATCATCAAGCTATTGGACCGGCAACCCTTAATAGTGAGCAACTTGCGATGAAGCCCGATAATACCTTTGATGCCAGCCTGGCGGCCAAAAAGCTGCTGCGGGAAGGGCGTTCGGGAGCTCTTGCGACTTTGATCCCAGGCTCAGGTGATCCGTACTGCTCGTTGGTGAATGTTGCGACAGCAGTCGACGGCGCGCCACTCCTGCTGCTGTCGAAACTCGCGCTCCATACAAAGAACATTCTGGCAGATGAGCGCGCTTCGTTGATGCTCGACGAGCGCAAGGAGGGCGATCCGCTCGAAGGCGCACGCGTCATGCTGATGGGTAAGTGCGCCAAAATTTCAGATCCAGTGTCCACATCCTCTTATTTGCGACGCCATCCGGACGCCGAAACGTTCGTAACCTTCACGGACTTTGCATTCTATCGCCTGGAGGTTACGCGTGCGCATCTCGTTGCCGGCTTTGGGCGCATCGTGGACCTCAAGGCGCGAGATATACTCACTGACGTCTCCGATGCCCAGGAGCTAGTCGAATCTGAGGGTGGCGCAATCACGCATATGAATACGGATCACGCCGATGCATGCCGACTTTATGCCACCAAGTTGCTCGGCGCGCCCGACGGCGGCTGGCGTTGCGTCGGCATCGACCCGGAGGGCCTCGAGTTGCAGCAAGGGCGAACGGCGTTACGGTTGCCTTTCCCGCAGCGCGTCACCGGACCCGGGCCGCTGCGCGCGGTGCTCAAGCAACTCGCCGATCAAGCGCGAGCAAAGTGAACGCGGGCGGCGGCCCGCGCTCGCTCGCATCTTTTGCTCCGCATGGTCGCCAAGCGCCTCTGGATGAGTCAGACTAAGGCAACAAAATCCGGGAGCGAAACAATGCGCAAAATCCTGTTTTCGATATTGCTAGGTGCTGGTGCAATTCCCGCCATGAATTCAACTTTCGCTGCCGAACCGATCGCACTGCGCGAAATGGGTTCCTTCCATGTCGGTGGCCGCGTGGTGGAGATCTCCGGCAAGCCGGTGAAAGAACTCGTGTTCGGCGCTGGCGGCGTTCCCGCCAAGATCGATCCCAACGGCCTTTATCAAGTCGAGCAGATGTACGTGCAGTACTTCCTCCCGCAGAATCGCAAGGGCAAGTATCCACTACTGATGTGGCACGGCGGCGGTCTGACCGGCGTCACCTACGAGAGTACGCCAGATGGCCGCGAAGGCTGGCTCAACATGTTCGTTCGCAAGGGCTGGGATGTCTACAATTCCGACGCCGTCGAGCGGGGCCGTTCCGGGTTCGCACCGCCGGATGTTTGGAACAGCGAACCGAATTTTTTGACCAAAGCCAACCCATTCGAGCGGTTTCGCATCGGGCAGGGTGCCGGTTCGTGGAATGCGGATCCTACCAAGATGAAAATGAATGTCGGCAGCCAGTTCCCGGTCGAGGCTTACGACAACTTCACCAAGCAGATCGTGCCACGGTGGACAAATACCGACGAAGCGATTGTCGCCGCTTATATCGCGCTAGTCGACAAAGTCTGCCCGTGCATCCTTCTTTTCCATAGTCAAGCCGGGGGCTTCGGCTTCACGGTTGCGCAGACGCGGCCTGACAAGATCAAGGCGATTGTTGCGGTCGAGCCTGCGGTTGCTGGCGACAAGGCCCAGGCTGGCAAATTGAAGAACATCCCGACATTGATTGTTTATGGCGATTACATTCCGCTCGACAACCGCTGGCCGAAAATGCGGCAGATCGGCCTCGACTACGGCGAGGCGGTGCGCGCCGCGGGTGGGATGGTGGACGTGGTTAATTTGCCCGAGGTCGGCATCAAGGGAAATTCCCACATGCTAATGATGGACAAGAACAACGGCCAGATTGCCGACCTAATTCAGAAATGGCTCGCAGACAGGGGCTTGGTCGAGTAAGCCTGCGTCCCTCGATTCAATTAGTGGAATTGGCCGCCGACATTGATGCAGTGCAATGCGCTCTGCAAACCATGCATGCCATTTTTTCTTGGCTTTCGGAAGCGCCCTTACTATGGTCGCGCGCCTCGGAACGAGAGGCTATACTAACGTCTTAGACGCCGCGGCGGGGGCCGCAAAGGCCCATGAGGGTTTATCGATAACGCGGCTGAGTTGGGAGGAAATTGCGTGCAGGAGCAGGGTGTACGGAACGGCGCCTATGGTGCCGACAAATTCGGCTTTAAAAACCTGGTCGAGGTACGCTGGAATCTGGCGGCGCCGTCACTCTATGAGTATGCGATCACGGCGGGCGAAGCTTCGTTGGTCACAGGCGGTGCAATTTGTGCCGAGACGGGCCATCACACCGGCCGCAGCCCCAAAGACAAGCATACGGTCGTCGATGATCTCACCCGGGATTCAGTCTGGTGGTACGGCAATCGCAAGATGTCGAAAGAGAATTTCGACAATTTACTCGCTGACTTCATCAAGCATGCCGAAGGTAAAAAACTCTTCGCGCAGGATCTCTATGGCGGGGCCGATCCAAAATACCGCATCAGGACACGCATTTTTACTGAACTCGCTTGGCACTCCCTATTTATCCGGCAATTATTGATCCGCCCCGAGCAGTCCGATCTCGCCGGCTTTGTCCCCGAACTTACAATTCTTGATTTTCCGTCGTTCAAACCTGATGTAAAGCGTCACGGTGGCCGCGAAGGCTCGGATACGATGGTCGCCATCGATTTTACGCGCAAGATTGTGCTCATCTGCGGCTCGTCGTACGCCGGCGAAATGAAGAAGTCGGTCTTCACGACACTCAACTTCTATCTGCCCGCACAAAATATTGTCCCTATGCACTGCTCGGCCAATGTCAGTCACGAAGGCGAGAGCGCGCTGTTCTTCGGACTCTCGGGTACGGGTAAGACAACCCTTTCGGCTGATCCGAACCGGATTCTCATCGGCGACGACGAGACCGGCTGGGGCCCCGACGGCATTTTCAATTTCGAAGGCGGCTGCTACGCCAAGACCATCAAGCTCTCGCAGGAAGCAGAGCCGATGATCTGGGACGCCACCAACCGCTTTGGCGCGGTGTTGGAAAACGTGGTGTTCGATCCCGTCACGCGCATTCCTGATTACGACGATGGTTCCAGGACTGAGAACACGCGTTCGGCCTATCCATTGGATTTCATTCCAAACGCGTCCCGTTCGGGCCGCGCGGGCCACCCAAAAAACATCATCATGCTCACCGCAGATGCCTTCGGCGTGATGCCACCGATCGCGAAGCTCACGCCAACACAGGCGATGTATCATTTCCTTTCGGGCTATACGGCGAAAGTTGCCGGTACCGAGAAAGGTCTGGTCGGTGTGCAACCGGAATTTTCGACCTGCTTCGGTGCCCCCTTCCTGCCGCGGCATCCGTCTGTCTACGCAAACCTGCTGCGCGACTACATCAATAAACACAAGGTTGATGTGTGGCTGGTCAATTCCGGCTGGACCGGGGGCAAATACGGTGTCGGCCGTCGCATGCCGATCAAGGCAACACGAGCGCTCGTGACCGCCGCGCTCAACGGTTCGCTCAAGAGTGCCGACTTCCGCACCGACCCGTATTTCGGTTTCTCGGTGCCGACTTCGGTTCCGGGTGTCGAACCCCACCTGCTCAACCCTTTCAAGACCTGGAAGGACAAGGCCGAATTTGACAAGACGGCGCGCGATCTTGTCGACATGTTCCAGAAAAACTTCGCCAAGTTCGAGTCACATGTCACGCCTGACATCAAGGCGGCGGCGCCGGAAGTGCGTATCGCGGCCGAGTAATTTTTAAGAACAGATAGATAAAAACGGCGGTCGGTAGGCCGCCGTTTGTTCTTTCCGTCATTCAGACTTTTCGACGTCCGAGGATTATCGACCCGGCGGATAGTTGTGTGGATGTCAAATTATCGGTTTGAACCGCTCGTGCCGCCCACGCGCAGCCGTTCGATCAGTTCGGCGGTCGGATAGGAATCCGCCGGCAGGCCAAGCTTGATCTGCGCCTTCTTCGTCGCGCTGCGCGTGCCGTTACCGATTTTCCCGTCGATTTCACCGACGCCCTCGTAACCCTGTTTGGTAAGCAGCTGTTGAAGCTCCATTACTTGCTGTGTCGAGAGTGGCGCGATGGTTGTTGCGCCTGAATGGTCGACATTTGGGGCGCCCGCAAGCCGGGTCGCGAAATATGCAACAGTGGTCGAATAGACCATCGCCGAATTCCATCCCAGGAAGGCCTTGAAATTGGGATAAGCAAGAAACGCCGGTCCGCGGCGGCCCATCGGCAAGATAAGCGATGCTGGCAGATCGTCGGACGGCAGCGAACCTTGCGCAGCCTTCACGCCCCAGCCAACCCATTTCGAGCGTGGGTGCTGAATGCTGACGTCAGCTTCCTGCCACGGCAGGTTCGGAGGTAAGCGAACCTCTTGCAACCACGGTTGGCCGCGCTGCCAGCCAAGGCTGACCAGAAAGTTTGCGGCAGAGGCCAGCGTGTCCGGGACACTGTGGATCAGGTCGCGGCGGCCATCGCCATCGAAATCGACGGCGTTCTTGAGATAGTCGGAGGCGGTGAACTGCATACCGCCGAACTCTCCTGCCCAGTCGCCGATCATCTCCTCGACGCGTTGGTCACCGCGTTCAATGATGCGCAGCGCATCGAGCAACTGCTGGCGGAAAAAGTCCGGCCGACGGCAATCATAGGCGAGAGTCGCCAGAGCACTGAGGATATTGTAATTGCCGAAATTGGCTCCGAAGTCGCTTTCCAAACCCCAAAAGGCCGTGAGTACCGGCGCCGGCACACCGTATTTCTGTTCAACGCGCGCGAACAAATCGGCATTCTGCTTGATCTTGACCAGGCCGGTCGGGATTCGGCCGCCACCGACCATGCGATCAGAGAATTGCAGGAAAGTCTGATTGAACACCGCTTGGCCGTGATCGCGACGTATGATCGCTTGGTCGAACGTCATGCTCGATGCTGCAGCGGCGATGACCCGCGCCGAAATTCCTTGTGCGGCAGCTTCCTTCTTGAAGTTCTCGAGCCACCGTTCGTAATTGGTAGAGTTTTGGCAACTGGCGGCAAAAGCTTGAGTAGCAAGCAAGGCGCCGAGCACGATCACCGTCAGTACCAATACTGTTTTTCGCATAATCCAGTCCGTCTGTTGGGGCGGAGAGTTCACTCCGCCGTGTTACAGGTCGTGGTTATGGCAGAAACGGGACCAATTTTCGACTCGTGACGCCTTGTCATCTGGCGCGCGCGTGTGAGGAATCGCGATGGCATGACGACTTGTTATTTCACCAAGTGTCGTGCAGCATTCGGGAATTCGCAATGCAATGAAGAAAACAATGCGCTCTTTCCGGTGGGTCGGGGGAACAGTGGAAGCACCGTCTACGATCGAAATTGCAAAACACACATTGTTTTCCGCCGGAGTTATTTTGTCGGTCGGTACCTTAACTGGTTTTGTGGCCCGAAAGATTAAGGTTCCGGACATCGCCCTATTTTTGCTCGTTGGGATGGCGATCGGCCCAGCCTTGTTTGGGTTGATCAATATAAAATCCGACTCGGTACTCTATCAGATTACTCTTTTATTCGGCGCCAGCTACATTCTCTTCGATGGCGGCGCATCGCTGCGTTTCGAGGTTTTGAAAAGGGTGTGGATTACGATCGTGGTTCTCGCGACGATTGGGGTTTTGATCACGGCAGCTGTCACCAGCCTTGTCGCGCATGCGGCCCTTGGCGTTCCGTGGATTGTGGCGCTTTTGCTCGGCGCGGCAATCGCATCGACAGATCCGGCAACTCTGGTCCCGATATTCCGGCAAGTCAAAATTCGCGATCGCGTCGCTCAAACGGTCATGAGCGAGTCGGCCTTTAATGACGCGACGGGGGCGATCCTGACACTCGGCTTGCTGGCGATAGCTCAGGGGGCCGGTGAACTCTCGATCGCGATGTCTGTTTTTGACCTGTTCAAGCAAGCTACAATCGGAATTGTTGCCGGTGTCGTGCTTGGATATCTGGCGGCATTTTTAATCGCGCACGAACGCTGGGCAATCCTTGCGGAATACGCCCCAGTCGTCACGCTGGTGGCCGTTATCGGTGCGTATTTTGCGGCCGATGGCTTGCAGGCAAGCGGCTTTATGGCCGTCTTCGTGTTCGGTATCGTTATCGGGAATAAGGATACATTCGGATTCAAAATGACGGCGGCCGAAGCGCAAAAGCTCGACGAGTTTGTCATGACGACCGCGTTCATCATGCGGCTGTTCATTTTTTTGTTGCTCGGATCTCAAGTAGATTTTCATCTCATGGGCCAATATTGGCTTGGCGGAATTATTGTTGTCGCTGTTTTCATGCTCGTCGCCAGGCCGGCGACGGTCTTTCTTTGTGCGCTGCCCGATCGGCGCGCAAATTGGACCTTGAACGAGATTCTGTTTATGTGCTGGACGCGCGAAACCGGGGTCATCCCGGCCGCGCTCGTCGGCCTTTTGCTTGGCATGAAGGCGCCAGGCGCGGAGGTTATAGCCGCTGTCACGTTCATTGCCATTCTGATGACGATCTTGATTCAGGCACCAACGACAAAGTGGCTCGCAAAAAACCTGGGCCTTTTGGAAGAGGTTAGAATGCCGCGAGCAAATCGAGCGAGGAAGCAGTGAGTTCTGGCGAGAAATTGCAGGAGGTTCTCAATGGTAGCCAATGTCCGCTTTTCGAATCCAAACACTCTCGCTAAACCGCCAGGCTACAGTTACGTCGTCGAAGCTACGGGCCCCAACCGGCTGATATTCATAGCCGGGCAGCTTGGACTAGACATGGAAAACAAACTAGTCGGCATGCCCGGCGATTTCCGTGCGCAGGCGACAAAGGCGATTGAAAACCTCAAGCTCGCACTTGCCGACGCCGGTGCAACCATCAAGGACGTGGTAAAGATCAACAATTATCTGGTCGACATGACACACATCTCGATTTTCCGTGAAGTGCGCGATCAGCATTTCAATATGGCCGCACCCCCCGCCAGTACAACGGTGGCAATTTCGCAACTGGCACGCCCAGGCGCACTGTTCGAAATCGAGGCCATTGCCGTTCTTCCTGCCAAAGCTGCAAAGGTTGCAAGACCGGCCGTGAAGCGTAGCAGCAGCAAGGTCAAGTCGCGGCGGCGGAAACGCAACTGAGTTAAGCAAAGCGTTTCGCAAGTAGGCTCGTTCGCTTCAATGCGCTTCATCCCAATTGTCAGCGGCCCGGACATCGACTTGAAGCGGCACGTGCAATAAGACCGCCGGACCAGGTGCGCTCTGCATCACGCCCTTAATGATTGGAAGCGTGCGTTCGACCTCGTTCGCCGGCACCTCGAAGATCAGCTCGTCATGCACTTGCAGCAACATCCGTGCGCCGAGCTTGTCTTTCTGAAATTCGGGTTCAATACGAATCATGGCGCGCCGGATAATGTCAGCCGCGGACCCTTGCAAGCGGGCATTGATGGCGGCTCGTTCATTGAATGAGCGGATTGAAGGGTTGCTCGCCTTGATATCGGGATAGTGGCACTTGCGTCCGAACAACGTGAGCACGTAGCCGTGCTCGCGACAAAATTCGCGTGTTTCGTCCATATAATCGCGAATGCCGGGGAAGCGTTCAAAATATTTTTTGATGTATGCGCCGGCTTCTTTGCTATCGATTCCTAGCTGCGCCGCGAGTCCGAATGCGGAGATGCCATAGATGATGCCAAAATTGATTGCTTTCGCACGACGGCGCACCTCGGCGGGCATGTCCTTCACTGGCACCCCAAACATTTCAGAAGCGGTCATGGCGTGAATGTCCACGCCGTCCTGAAACGCCTTTCGGAGCGTGGGCACATGGGCGATTTCTGACAACAGCCGCAATTCGATTTGAGAATAGTCAGCCGACACCAGCTTCATATTCGGTGCAGCGACAAAGGCACGCCGAATCTTGCGACCGTCGTCGGTCCGGATAGGGATGTTCTGTAGGTTCGGTTCGGATGACGAAAGCCGTCCGGTCGAAGTGGCGGCAAGCGCGTAACTCGTATGCACGCGATGTGTCTTAGGATTGACGTAGGTCGGTAGCGCCTCAGTATACGTCGAACGCAATTTTGATACCTGGCGCCAATCCAGAATAACCTGCGGAAACTTGTGACCCTGCTCGGCCAGCTCCTCCAGCGCGCGAGCGCCCGTCGACCATTGTCCGGTCTTGGTCTTTGTTCCTCCCGGCAATCCCATTTGACCAAAAAGGATGTCGCCCAACTGCTTCGGGCTGCCGGGATTGACCTGCGTTCCTGCAATCTTGTTGATTTCGCGCTCGAGCGCCACCTGCTTCTTTCCAAAATCATTGGAAAGCTGCGACAGCACGCCTGGATCAACCGATATGCCACGCTCCTCCATATGGGCAAGGACGCGCGGCATCGGCCGTTCCAACGTCTCATACACGGTGACGACTTTTTCGATGGCCATACGAGGCATTAATGCCTGCCAGAGGCGAAGTGTTACATCCGCATCTTCAGCGGCATAAGCTGCCGTCCGAGCGATCGGGGTTGCTTCCGGCGTGAACGAAGCTTTGTCTTTGTTCTTCACGTTATTGAAACGCGCCAGGTTTCTGCCCAGATAGCGCGTGGCGACGCTCTCGAGATCATGCGATGCTTTACCGGCGTCCAGCACGTACGACATCAGCATGATGTCGTCAGTCGCTCCAAGGCGGATACCGCGACAAGCCAGCACCAGACAGTCCCGTTTTATGTCGTGACCAACCTTTACGATGCTGCTGTCTTCCAAGAGCGGTTTGATCGCATCGAGCGCCTCACGCTCTGCAATCTGCCCGCTGCAAAGCTTTGCCGCAAACAGTCCGGACGCGTCTCCCTCGCCGGCTTCCCGATGCCCGAGCGGCAGGTAAGCGGCTTCGTTTGCGGCTACGGCCAGCGCTATGCCGCACAGCGTGGTCTGCATCGGGTCGAGACTGCTTGTCTCGGCTTTGAGCGCCAGTATGCCGGTGTCACGAGCGCGCGCGACCCAATGGGCAAGGCGTTCGAGCGTCCCTATTGTTTCATATTTGGTAGGATCGATCTTGCTCGCCCGCAATGTCTCGAACCGGCGTTCCGACAATGAGATCGGCGTCAGGCGAGCGAAGTCGATGCCCGAAGCGGCCACACCTTTACGGGGAGCCGGTGCAACAAGCGGGAGCTGTCCTTGTCCGCTGGTACGGCCCGCGGGAACAGTGGAGGTCCTTGACGAATCGGATACTGCCGCGATGCTGGCGGCAGGCGTCCCATCTGCCCCGATCTGGCTTGCATCGATACCGGCCTTATCGGCAACACGCTGGGTCAGGGTCCTGAAACCCATCGCCTTGAGAAAGGTAATCAGCGCCTTGTAGTCCGGTTCGCGCACGCCGAGGTTTTCCACCGGCACCTCGATCGGTACCCGGTCGTCAAGAGTGACGAGCTTCTTCGAAAGGCGTGCGGACTCAGCGTTGTCGATAAGAGCCTGGCGGCGCTTCTCCTGCTTGATCTCGCCCGCGCGTTTGAGCAGCGTTTCAAGATCGCCGTATTCACCGATCAATTGCGCCGCGGTTTTCACGCCTATGCCGGGCACGCCGGGAACGTTGTCGCTTGAATCGCCGATTAGCGCCTGCACCTCGACGACCTTTTCCGGCGGCACACCGAATTTCTCGATCACTTCTGCAACGCCGATGCGGGTGTCCTTCATGGTGTCGTACATGATCACGCATTCGTTCACGAGTTGCATGAGATCTTTGTCGGACGAAACAATGGTAGCGGTCGCGCCGACCTGACAGGCGATACGGGCATAGGTCGCTATCAGATCATCGGCTTCGTAGCCGGCTTGCTCGAGGCACGGAATCTCGAACGCGCGCACTGCATCGCGAATTAACGGAAACTGCGGGACAAGATCGTCCGGAGGCGGTGGGCGATGCGCCTTGTAGTCCTTGTACATCTCCGTGCGGAAAGTCTTCTCCGACTTGTCGAAGATGACGGCGAGATGTGTTGGACGCTCTTCCGGCTTCATCTCCTTAATGAGCTTCCACAACATGCTACAGAAGCCGTAAACGGCGTTGACATGTGTCCCGTCCGCCGTGCGCGGCTCGAACCGGATTGCATGATAGGCACGGAAGATGTAGCCAGAACCGTCCACCAGAAACAGGTGATCGCCTTTTTTCAAGGGCCGCGCGCTCGGTGAAGCAGCTGCGGGCGTGGTTGGGCCGGCTTTGACGGGCCTGGCGACAGTTTTGGATTTAGCGGAGGCTGGCATGGTTACGAATGTGGCCCCGGATACCAAGTTAATCAATCCGCCAAAAAAGTGCGGTCACAGGAAATGTGTATTGTTTCACGCCTCTCGCCACTGCGAATAGCGTTTGCTATGCAGGCGCGTTCGGCAAAGGCCGGAATTGGTTGTCATTTTAAGGCGGATAATCCATGCGCGTTGCTATGATCGGCACCGGCTACGTCGGCCTTGTTTCCGGCGCCTGCTTTGCCGATTTCGGCCATGAGGTTGTCTGTGTCGACAAGGACAGAACGAAGATCTCCGCTCTGGAGCGCGGCGAAATGCCGATCTACGAGCCGGGACTCAACGATATGGTTACGGCCAATATCCGAGCGGGCCGCCTGAAATTCGCCACTGAACTGACCGGCGCGGTCGCTGCCGCCGATGCGGTATTCATTGCGGTCGGCACGCCCTCGCGGCGCGGTGATGGGTTCGCCGACCTCAGTTTTGTTCATGACGCCTCTCGCGAGATCGCGCTAGCGCTCGACGGCTTTACCGTTGTGATCACCAAATCGACCGTGCCGGTCGGCACCGGTGACGAGGTCGAGCGGATTATCCGGGAGACACGGCCCGATGCCGATTGTGCCGTCGTGTCGAACCCGGAGTTTCTCCGCGAGGGCGCCGCCATCCAGGATTTCAAGCATCCCGACCGTATCGTCATCGGCACTGTGGATGCGCGTGCACGAGAAGTAATGAGCGAGTTGTATCGTCCGCTCTATCTCAATCGTTCGCCGATCCTATTCACCAGTCGCCGCACGGCTGAGCTTATTAAATACGCGGCCAACGCATTTCTTGCGACCAAGATCACTTTCATCAACGAGATCGCCGACCTCGCCGAGAAAGTGGACGCCGATGTCCAGGAGGTCGCCCGGGGCATCGGTCTGGACAATCGAATTGGCAGTAAATTCCTGCATGCCGGTCCGGGCTATGGCGGTTCATGCTTTCCAAAGGACACGCTCGCGCTGATCAAGACAGCGCAGGACCATGCCGCTCCTCTCCGCATTGTAGAGGTGGTCGCCGCGGTCAACGATGCGCGCAAGCGAGCCATGGCGCGTAAAGTCTCAGCTGCCCTTGGCGGCGAGCTACGAGGAAAAACGGTCGCGGTGCTCGGCCTTACATTCAAACCAAATACCGACGATATGCGCGAGGCACCGTCTATCCCCCTCATTACCGCGTTGCAGGACATGGGTGCCAAGGTAAGGGCCTATGACCCGATCGGCATGGAGCAGGCCAAGAGCCTCATTGGCAACGTTACGCTCTGCAAAGATGCCTATTCCTGCGCCGAGGGCGCTTCAGTGCTTGTGATCGTCACCGAATGGGAACAGTTCCGCGCGCTTGATTTCGAGCGACTTAAGAAAGTCATGGCTCAGCCGGTCCTCGTCGATCTGCGCAATGTTTACCGGCCGGAAGATATTGTTCGCTATGGCTTCGCTTATGAGAGCGTTGGGCGGGCGCGGACGTGATCTTTCACGGTCTTCATAGAAGTTTCCATGCCCCGCGCAAGCGGGGCATCTACTAGACGCAGCTTTACGATAAAATCGCCGCTTTCGGTTTGCTGGGCACCTGCCTTCGCAGGTGACGCCCCTCACAAAATGCGAACTTTCGACACGCCTCTGCCTATCGACGCAGCTCTGCCAGAGCTCACCGCCGCGCTTGCCGCCGACAATGCGTCCGTTCTGGTGGCGCCGCCCGGGGCTGGCAAGACCACACGCGTGCCGCTCGTCCTGCTCGATGAGCCGTGGGCGAAAGAAAAGAAGATTCTGGTGCTCGAGCCGCGCCGGCTCGCAGCCCGTGCCGCTGCGGCGCGTATGGCGTCGACGCTGGGGGAACGAGTTGGCGATACCGTCGGCTTGCGCGTGCGTTTCGGCTCCAAGGTGGGCAAGCGCACGCGCATCGAGATCGTGACCGAAGGCGTCTTTACGCGGCTCGTCCTCGATGATCCATCGCTGAATGGCATCGCAGTTGTCATATTTGATGAATTTCATGAGCGGTCATTGGACGCCGATCTCGGTTTGGCTTTGGCACGCGAGGCGCAGCAAAGCTTGCGGGAGGACCTCAAATTGCTGGTGATGTCGGCAACGCTTGACGGGGCGCGCGTCGCTTCACTGCTGGGCGACGTGCCGGTCGTCAAGAGTGAGGGTCGGGCCTTCCCGGTGGAGACGCGCTATCTTGGCCGAGATTCTCGCGCCCCGATCGAGCGGCAGGTCGCCGAGGCCGTCGAACGCGCCTTGCACGGCGATACGGGCTCGCTGCTTGTGTTCCTGCCAGGAGCAGGCGAAATCCGCCGGACCGAAACGCTGCTGAAAGAGCGCGTGGCCGATGCGCATGTCGATATCGTCGCGCTTTATGGAGCACTCGACACACGTGAGCAGGACCGTGCCATTTCAGTGCCCTCGCCGGGTCGACGCAAAGTCGTGCTGGCGACCTCGATTGCGGAGACCTCGCTCACGATCGAGGGTGTGCGGGTCGTAATCGACAGCGGGCTGTCACGCGTGCCGCGCTATGAGCCTGATGTGGGCCTGACCCGCCTGGAAACGGTCCGGGTTTCGCGCGCGGCTGCGGATCAGCGTCGAGGCCGGGCTGGGCGCACGGAGCCGGGCGTTTGCTACCGGCTGTGGGATGAGCCACAGACCGGATCTCTGGAGCCCTTTACGCGGCCCGAAATCCTGTCCGCCGATCTGTCCTCCTTTGTGCTCGATCTGGCGCAATGGGGTGCCACCGAACCCGCGAAACTTGCCTTTCTTGACCCGCCTCCAAGCGCGGCGCTCAGAGAGGCTAGAGCACTGCTCGTCGAGCTCGGCGCCATCGATGCTCTGGGCCTCATCACCGAAGGAGGCCGCAAGCTGCGCGAGTTACCTTTGCCGCCGCGATTGGCTCGCATGGTTGTTGATGCGGTTGCGGAGGGTGCCGGTCTACTTAGCGCCAACATCGCCGCTATTATCACGGAGCGCGGCCTCGGCGGCACCGACGTTGATCTACAGCATCGGCTGGACAATTTTCGTCACGACCGCTCCCGGCGCGCCGACGAAGCGCGGGCCATGGTGAAACGTTGGGCGGAGACAGCTGGCGAATCGAGGGACAACGGCGAACGCTCTCCCGGCTCGCTTCTCGCGCTGGCCTACCCTGACCGCATCGCCAAAAGCCGCGGCGGCGGGAGTGGCGCCTTTCTCTTGGCGAACGGTCGCGGCGGGATGGTCGACGTTGCTTCGCCGCTTGCACGCGAACCGTTTCTTGCGGTCGCGGAACTCACCGGTGCGGCCGTAGCGAGTCGCATTGTGCTGGCGGCGCCGATTACGCTTGCTGAGATCGAATCACTCTTTAGCGATCAAATTGAAGATAGCGAAACGGTCACCTTTGACGTTTCAACCGGTTCGCTGCGCGCGCGCCGGAGTCGCCGACTCGATGACTTGATTTTGGCTGAACAGACAAGACCAGTTGCGCCAGGTGCCGACAGCGCCAGACTTTTAGCGGAAGGCGTCGTCGGACTTGGCGTGCACAAACTGCCGTGGAGCAAGTCGCAGTTGCAGTTTCGTAACCGCGTGAATTTTTTGCGGAAATCCGAGGGCGGCGAATGGCCCGATCTAACCGATAGCGCGTTGGCGCGGACGTCTGATGAATGGCTCGCACCATTCCTTTCTGGCAAGACAGCGCTATCGCAAATTGGTGCCGACGATCTGACCGCAGCGCTTGAAACCTTATTGCCTTGGAATTTGCGCAAGCGACTTGATATCGAAGCGCCGACACACTTCAACGCTCCCTCCGGCTCACAGGTCCCGATCGATTACGAGGCGGAGGAAGGACCGAAACTCGCTATCCGCGTGCAGGAATTATTTGGACTTGGAATTCACCCCGCAATTGCCGGCGGGCGGGTGCCATTGCTGATCGAGTTATTGTCGCCGGCGCACCGGCCGGTACAGGTGACGCGCGATTTGCCCGGGTTTTGGCGTGGCAGCTACAAGGATGTACGGACTGATCTTCGTGGTCGGTATCCGAAACATCCATGGCCGGATGATCCTCTGACGGCGCCGGCGACCCGCCGCGCGAAGCCCCGCGGCCAATAACTTTAATTGTCCTGAGTTTGGTTACTGGCGGGACACCATGGCCAAATCCGTGTGCGGTGTAGCGTGTTCGTTAAGCCCTCCTTGATCCTCACATGCCAGGATGACCCGCAGTGACTGGGCCTTGTCATGCGCCTGCTTGTGCTTTTCGCATCCGTTTTGCTTGTCGCTGGCGGGTATGCCGCACGCTTGGCCGACCACGCCATCGAGGCGCGTCCCGATGCCCAGGCGTCCGTGGTGCAGCCCGGTTACGAACCGCGTGAACCAAGCACTTCCGGTCGTAGCTTGACCCTGGATAGCGACCGCCAGGGTCATTTCCAGGTCGAGGCCAGGGTTGATGGGCGTTTTGTCGACTTCATAGTCGACACAGGCGCCTCGCTGGTCGTGCTTCGCGAGTCGTCCGCCGCGCTGGCGGGGATTCGCCCTCAGCTGCGCGATTACACCGCTATGGCAGTCACGGCCAACGGCAAGATCAAGGCGGCGCGTGCCACGATTGATCGTATCGAGATCGGCGGTATTTCAGTCTACGACGTGCCAGCCATGGTTCTGCCTGATGAGGCGCTGGCAAAAAACCTGCTTGGCGTCTCATTTCTGTCCCGGCTCAAACGCTACGAGTACGCCAACGGCCGTTTGGTGCTCGAACAGTAGGGCGAACACCTCTGATTTTTTCGACCGCGTAGACGGCGCTTTGCCGGCCCCCGGTGTTAGGGTATTGGAGTCGCCCGAACCTCGTCTGAGGGCCTGATGTTTCCGACACCAAAATCTGCGCTCACGCCAAACACTTACGCTTATGAGTCCTCGCCGCTGGTAAAGCCGACAGGATTCCGTGAGTACGACGCCCGCTGGCTGCTGGAGAAAGAAATCAATCTGATGGGCGTGCAGGCCCTTGGCCTCGGGCTCGGGACGCTCATTCGAGAGCTAAATGTCAAGCCGGAGATCGTCACCGGGCATGATTTTCGCAGCTATTCGTCAGCGGTGAAAATGGCGCTGGTCTCCGGCTTGATCGCGTCGGGCTGCAAGGTTCATGACATCGGTCTCGCCATAACGCCGATGGCCTATTTTGCCCAATATCAGCTCGATGTGCCTTGCGTTGCCATGGTTACAGCCTCGCACAACGACAACGGTTGGACCGGTGTGAAAATGGGTGCCAACCGCCCGCTGACCTTTGGGCCCGTGGAGATGAAGCGCCTCAAGGAAATTGTGCTGGGCGCGAAATTTGAATTTAGAGAGGGCGGCAGTTACATTTTCGTGGAGAATTTCCCCGAACGCTACATTGCAGACCTCATCAAACGTCCAAAGCTCAAGCGCAAACTCAAGGTGATTGCCGCCTGTGGCAACGGGACCGCGGGCGCCTTCGCGCCGAGAATTCTGCAGGCCATTGGCTGCGAAGTCGTGCCGCTCGATTGCAACCTCGATCATACCTTCCCGCGCTACAACCCCAACACCGAAGACATGAAAATGCTTCATGCCATGCGTGATGCGGTGTTGTTTAATCGCGCCGACGTTGCGCTCGGCTTCGATGGTGACGGCGATCGCTGTGGAGTGGTCGACAATGAAGGCGAGGAGATTTTCGCCGATAAAGTGGGTGTGATGCTCGCGCGGGATATGTCCACGATGCATCGGAACACGACCTTTGTGGTTGACGTGAAATCAACAGGTCTGTTCCTCACGGATCCGGTGCTCAAGGCAAACGGCGTGAAGGTCGATTACTGGAAAACCGGTCATTCCTACATCAAGCGACGTGTGAACGAACTCGGCGCCATTGCTGGGTTTGAGAAATCCGGCCACTTTTTTTTCAACAAGCCGTTTGGCCGAGGATACGACGACGGCATGATCTTCGCACTTGCGGTTTGCGATATGCTCGACCGCAATCCAGAAAAAAGCATGGCCGATTTACGCAAAGCGCTACCCAAGACGTGGGGCTCACCGACGATGTCGCCGCATTGCGATGACGAGAAAAAATACGCGGTGGTAGAGGCCGTCGTGAAGCAATTCGAGAAAGCAAAGGCGGACGGCACGAAAGTTGCCGGGCAATCAATCCGCGAGCTGGTTACTGTCAACGGCGTGCGCGTTACGGTTGAGGATGGTACCTGGGGCTTGGTGCGCGCTTCCTCGAACAAACCGGAGCTTGTCGTGGTCGTCGAGAGCCCGGTGTCGGAGAAGCGCATGCGCGACATGTTTCAAGCAGTCGATGGCGTGCTGCGTGCGCATGCCGAAGTGGGCGCCTACAACCAGACGATCTGAAGCAGCAGCTATTATCGGCGCGGCCTTGAGACGATAAACTATGCGTATTGTAATTCTCGGTGCCGGCCCCGCTGGTCTTTATCTGGCGTATTTGATCAAGCGCCGGCGGGCCGATATCGATGTCACCGTCATTGAGCAGAACCCTGCCGATGCCACCTTCGGCTTCGGAGTGGTGTTCTCCGACCGGGCATTGGAATTTTTACGGGAAAGCGATAAGGAAACGTACGCGGCGATCGTTCCGCACATGGAATCGTGGAGCGATATCGCCATTATCCATCGCGGCGAGCGCGTAGTGATCGACGGCGTCGGCTTTGCGGCCATCGGCCGCCTGAGACTCCTGCGCCTGTTGCAGTTGCGCGCCCTCTCGGTCGGCGTTGCACCCGTCTACTGCCGGATGGTGAGAAAACTTGACGAGTTGGGCAGGGCCGATCTCATCGTTGGAGCCGACGGCGTGAATTCGCTGGTCCGGCGAACCCACGAGCAGGACTTCGGCGCCACGACGCACCTGCTTACAAATCGATTTGCATGGTTCGGCACCGGCAAGCGGTTCGAAACCTTGACGCAGACGTTTGTCGAGACCGAGCTCGGAGCTTTTAATGCGCATCACTACAGATATACGCCCGATCTCAGCACGTTCATTGTCGAAGTCGATCAGGCGACCTTCGCACGTGTTGGCTTCGCGCAGATGGGAGAGACGGAAACCCGGTCTCTGTGTGAGCGAATATTCGCGCAAACCTTGGATGGACGCCCGCTGATCTCGAACAACTCGATCTGGCGACAGTTTCCCATTGTGCACAGCAAGCGATGGTCAGTTCGCAATAATGTGTTGATCGGCGATGCATTGCACACCGCACATTTTTCCATCGGTTCAGGGACACGGCTCGCAATGGAAGACGCAATCGCGCTCGACGAGGCGCTGGCCCGCGACCCCGAAGATATCGGCATGGCACTCGCGGCGTATGAAACGGCGCGACGGCCGGTGCTGGAAAAACTGTTAGCAGGCGCAAATGGAAGTGCGAGGTGGTATGAGCATTTCGCGGCGCACATGCAGCTTGCACCGATTGATTTTGCTATGAGCTACGTCACCCGATCGGGCCGAGTTGATATCGACCGGTTACGCAACCTCTCCCCGCGTTTCGTCGAAAAACTCGAGCGGCATCGCTCGGGGTTTTCTGACGGGCGTTCCGGAGGCTAACGATTAAGAAAAACTTACGGCGGTATAGCGCCCCGATCGGGCGGGTGGGTGGGTTTGAGGGGAATTTTCGAACACGGCTGGCAGCCCCTTCAACGAGCTATCGAAGGCTTCCTTAGCCGCGTCGCGGTCTGACCACGGCCGGCGCTAATCCTTTTCTTCCTTGAATGTCTCTCGGAAAGGATGTGCGGGGTAAACGCCCAGCACCGTCAATTCCTTGGAAAAAAAGGCAAGTTCTTCAAGCGCGAATACGAGAGCGCGGTCGTCCGGGTGGCCCTCGACGTCCGCATAGAACTGTGTGGCAAAGAAATTGCCACCGACCATGTAGCTTTCAAGCTTGGTCATGTTCACGCCGTTGGTAGCGAAGCCGCCCAGCGCCTTGTAGAGCGCGGCCGGTACATTGCGTACCCTGAATACGAAAGTCGTTACGACCTTGCCCTTGCCCGGCTGTGCCCATTTTTTCTCGCGTGACAGCACGACGAAGCGGGTGGTGGAGTGGGATTCGTCCTCGACATTCTCTTTTAGGATGTCGAGGCCGTAAATCTCCGCCGCCAGCCGTGAAGCGATCGCCGCCCGGGTATTATCCTTGGCCTCCGCCACTTCTCGCGCCGAGCCAGCGGTGTCGGCGGCAACAACCGGCTTGAGTTTCAGCTCCCGGATAACATTGCGGCATTGGCCGAGCGCCATCACGTGGCTTTGCACCGTCTTGATGGTCTTGAGGGTCGCGCCTTTCGGCGCCATCAGCTGATTGCGGATTGGCAGGAACCATTCGGCGATGATGTGTAATCCGGCGGTCGGCATCAGATGGTGGATGTCCGCGACACGCCCGGCGACCGAATTCTCGATAGGGATCATGCCCAGGTCGACGTCGCCGGCAACGAGGGCGGCGAAGCAATCCTCGAAGGTGGGGCAGGGCACGGGTTCGTGATCGGGATAAGCCTCACGGCACGCAAGATGTGAGTTTGCTCCCGGTTCGCCCTGAAAGATGATCTTCTTTTTGGCCATGTCCCACCACGTCTTCGCGTATGATCTCGCCCTAAAACCCGCAAATCGGTTTCGGATCATGCGCTCGGGGGGTTCCGTACGCGGACCTTCGCACTTGAGTCAACCGCCGAGCAGCCTGCGCGCCTTTTCCAGATCCTCGGGTGTATCGACACCGAGCGGCACACTCCGCACAATCATCGCATCAATTCGCATCCCGGCGTCGAGCGCGCGCAGTTGCTCCAACTTCTCGCGCTGCTCGTTGGCCGACGGCGGCAACTTGACAAAGCGTTCCAGTGCCGCACGACGGTAGGCATAGAGGCCAATGTGGTGGTAATGCGGGCCGACCCCGCTTGCGCCTTTACGGGTGAAGTTCCTGGCATGAATGCGAGCAGGGCCGATCTGCTGCCCGGAAATTTTGACGACGTTTGGATTCGTCCGCTCGGCGGGATCGGTAATAACCGCTGCTAAAGTGGCGATATCGACTTGTGTGTCATTCAGCGGCTCGAGCGAGGCACGGATATCCGTAGGGTCGATGGTCGGTAAATCGCCCTGGACATTGACAATGCTGGCGACGCGTTGCTCCGGGTCAATCGCCTGCAGGGCTTCATAAATGCGATCCGATCCGGACACATGATCGCCGCGCGTCATAACAGCTCGACCTCGAGCCTTTTCCACAGCTGCGGCGACCGCCTCCGAGTCGGTCGCCACAACGACCTCGCCAATTTTGGCGGATTCGGCGCGCCGGAGCACGTGCACGATCATTGGCGCGCCATTCAAATCCGCCAACGGCTTGCCCGGCAAACGTGTGGAAGCGAGCCGCGCCGGGATGAGGATGATCGTGTCTGGCATCGGGATTGCCGGAAAGTCCGGTCACGCGTGAGCAATGTCGATAATGCCGCAGGCGCTTATACGGGTTGCCATGGGCCAGGCAAACCGGTATCTCATCGCCGCTGCCGGGGCTCCGGCGGTCATAGCTCCGCATCGTCTAATTCCCGCTCCGGGAGCCATCTTTCGATGAATTCCTTCGAACTCAACAAGGTCCTCGGTGCCATTCTCGGCACCTGCCTGATCATGCTCGCCCTTAATATCGGCGCGGGAGCTATTTTCGCACCTGAAAGGCCGAGCAAGCCCGGCTTCAACATCGCCGTTAAAGAGCAGGCCGAGGGTGAAAAGACAGCAGCCAAAGAACCGGAGCAGCCGATCGAAACTTTGCTGGCCAAGGCATCGGTGGAAAAAGGCCAGGCGACCGCCAAACAATGTCAGGCCTGCCACACCTTCGAGAAGGGCGGGCCGAACCGGGTGGGGCCCAATCTGTGGAACATCGTAAACCGCCCGCGCGCATCCGAAGCTGGCTTCAATTATTCGGCAGGCATGAAAAGCAAGGGTGGCAATTGGAGTTTTGACGAGCTCAACAAGTTTTTGGCCAATCCGCGTGGCTATGTCCCGGGGACCGCTATGACTTTCGCCGGATTGTCGCGGCCGGAGCAACGCGCTGACGTGATCGATTTCCTGCACACGTTGGCCGACAGCCCGGTTCCGCTGCCAAAGGCAGCGGAAGGCGCGGCGGCGCCGGCGAGCGGCGAGCCAGCCAAGAAATAGTCGATCGTCGGTGCCTCATCCAAACGGCCGGGCGAGTCCCCGGCCGTTTTCATTGAGGTGGTCGTTGCGGCGTTTGGCCACGGAAAAGTGACGGTTCAGCCGCCCCTCGCCCGCCCACCCGGCTGGCGAGGTATCGAAAAACCGACATAATCACCCGCGACTGCATTGTGGGGCGGCCTATCGCCGGAGATAGCTGCATGAGACTGAGCCGTCGGTCCATCTTGCGTGCCACCGCGGCCGCGTTTGCCACACCCGCTCTGGGCATGTTGGGCCCTTGGCCGATCAGCGGCGCGGCGGCTCAGGGGCAAAACTGGCGGCATGCGCTGTCGCTGTTCGGCGACATTAAATATCCTGAAGGCTTCAAGCATTTTGATTACGTCAATCCAGATGCGCCACAGGGTGGCACTGTGCGCCAGAGCGCGCTGGGCACCTTCGACAATTTCAATACGGTGGTCGCGGGCGTGAAAGGGAGTATCGCCAGCGGCACCGAACTTTTCATTGAGACACTAACGACGTCGTCGCTCGACGAGGTATCGACCGAGTATGGATTGCTGGCGGAAGCTATGAGATATGCGGACGATTACTCACTAGTGACTTATCGCCTCCGCGCCAAAGCACGCTGGCACGATGGCAAACCGATTACACCCGATGATGTCCTCTATTCATTCGACGTGTTGAAGAAGAACAGCCCCTTTTATGGCGCTTACTACAGGCATGTGGTGAAAGTGGAGCAAACGGGAGAACGCGAAATCACCTTCGCATTCGACGGCCCCGGCAACCGAGAGCTGCCGCAGATTGTTGGCCAGCTGCCAGTGCTGCCAAAACATTGGTGGGAAGGCACCGACAAATCAGGCCGCAAGCGTGATGTCACGCAGACCACGCTTGAGCTACCCCTTGGTTCGGGACCGTATCGGCTCAAGGATTTTGTGCCAGGCCGGACACTGGTTTACGAGAAAGTGGATGATTATTGGGGCAAGGATCTCAACGTTATCGTTGGCACCCGAAATTTCCAGACGATCCGTTATGAATATTTCCGTGACTCCACGGTTGCGCTGGAAGCGTTCAAAGGCGACCAAATTGACTGGCGTTTCGAGAACAGTGCCAAGGAATGGGCTAATTCCTATGATTTCCCTGCCGTACGAGACAAGCGTGTGGTGAAGGAAGAATTTCCGACGCGAAATATCGGGGTGATGCAAGGGTTCGTCTTCAACATTCGTCGCGACAAATTCATGGACCCGCGCGTTCGCCGCGCCTTCAATTTCGCCTTCGATTTCGAAGAGATGAATCGGCAGCTTTTTTTCGGCCAGTACAAACGCATTGCCAGTTATTTCGAAGGAACTGAACTCGCGGCTACCGGCGTGCCATCCGGGAAAGAGCTGGAAATTCTCGAAACCGTTCGTGGCAAGGTACCGGATGAGGTCTTTACCAAGCCCTACACAAATCCAGTTGGCGGCAATCCCGACGCGGTGCGCAGCAATTTCCGTGAGGCGCTCGCGCTGTTTCGTGAGGCCGGCTACGAGGTCAAGGATACCAAACTGGTCGATGCCAAGACTGGCAAACCTTACGCAGTCGAATTCTTGGTCGACGAACCCGCCACGGAGCGTTTTGTGTTGTTCTACAAGCCTTCCTTGGAACGGCTGGGAATGACGGTGAGCGTGCGGGTGGTCGACGCGGCGCAGTATGAGAACCGGTTGCGGCAGTGGGATTTTGACATCATCGTCGCCTCCTGGGCGCAGTCGCTTTCGCCGGGAAACGAACAGCGCGGCTTCTGGAGTTCACAGGCCGCTGACCAGCCCGGTTCACGGAACCTGATCGGTATCAGGAATCCTGCGATCGATGCTCTGATCGAACGAGTGATTTTCGCCAGAGATCGCGAAGATCTGGTCGCTGCCACCAGGGCACTAGATCGAGTTTTGCTGTGGAATTTTTTCGTGGTGCCGCAATGGACATATGGCAAACAGCGCACCGCGCGTTGGGATCGCTTTGGCCGTCCCGAGGTGATGCCGAAATACGGGGCGTCGGCATTCCCGTCAATCTGGTGGTGGGATGCGGCGAAAGCGGCCAAAGTGCCGCAACGGTCCTGAATCAATGAGTTTAAGCCGCCGCTCTGCCTTGAGTCTTTTCGCCGGCGCGGCAGCAACCATTGCCGACAGCCGCATGGTTCCGGCCTTAGTGCAAAGCGTCGACCGGCACGGCATGTCAGCCTTCGGCGACCTCAAATATCCGGCAGACTTTCCGCACTTCAACTACGTCAACCCGAATGCGCCTAAAGGCGGCGTGTTCTCGCAGATTGGCCCAAACCGCCAGTTCAATCAGTCGTTCCAGACCTTCAATTCGCTCAACAGTTTTATTCTGAAAGGCGATGCGGCGCAGGGCATGGAGCTTACTTTTGCGACGCTTATGACCCGCTCGGGCGACGAGCCGGATGCGATGTACGGGCTGGCCGCGAGCAGCGTGAGCATTTCCGACGACGGATTGACCTATCGTTTCATGCTGCGCCCCCAGGCAAAATTTCACGACGGCACGCCTCTCACTGCGCACGATGTCGCCTGGTCGCTAACGACGCTGAAAGAAAAAGGCCATCCTATTATTACGGTGCAACTGCGCGATTTCGCGGGAGTGGAGGCGCCGGACGATCGAACCCTTATCGTGCACTTTGCCGAGAAGCGCGGCCGCGACGTTCCTTTGTTTGTTGCCGCATTACCGATCTTTTCGCGCGCCTATTATTCAAAGAAACCTTTCGATGAATCGACGCTGGATATTCCGCTGGGCTGTGGTGCTTACAAAGTTGGCCGCTTTCAGGTCGGACATTTTATCGAGTATGAGCGTGTAAAGGATTGGTGGGGCGCTGATCTCCCTGTTTCGCGCGGGCAGAGCAACTTTGACGTGGTGCGTTTCGAATACTATCGCGATCGCGAGGTCGGTTTCGAAGGGTTCACGGCAAAAAACTATTTGTTTCGCGAGGAATTCACGTCGCGCACCTGGGCGACGCGTTACGACTTTCCGGCCTTCAAGGATGGGCGCGTCAAGCGCGACGTGCTACCGGACGACACGCCCTCGGGTGCGCAGGGCTGGTTCATCAACACGCGACGAGACAAATTCAAGGATCGGCGCATACGCGAAGCCTTGATCGATGCATTCGATTTCGAATGGACCAACAAGAACATCATGTATGGCTCCTACGACCGTACGCATTCTGTTTTTCAGAATTCGCCGATGATGGCGAAAGGAAAGCCGGATGGTCCCGAACTGGCATTACTCGAGCCATTTCGCGGCAAGCTCCCCGATGAGGTGTTCGCTGAACCATACGTGCCCCCTGTCACCGACGGGTCGGGGCAGGACCGCCAGTGGCTCAGACGCGGCGCGCAGCTGCTCAGTGACGCCGGATGCACGCTCAAAAATGGCAAGCGATTCTTGCCGAACGGGAAGCCCATTACCATTGAGTTTTTGCTCGATGAGCCGACATTTCAGCCGCATCACCTACCTTACATCAAAAATCTGGGCGTACTTGGTATCGACGCCACATTGCGCGTGGTCGATCCGGTGCAATATCGCGCGCGCGTGGATGGTTTTGATTTCGATATCACAGTTGAACGCTTCAGCTTTTCGGCAACCCCGGGCGATTCGTTACGTACATTCTTTTCATCGCAGGCCGCGGCGACAAAAGGTTCACAGAATCTCGCCGGTATTTCCGATCCGGCCGTTGATGCGCTTATCGACACCATTATTGCAGCCAAGACGCGGGCGGAGCTGACGGCGGCCTGTCAGGCGCTTGACCGCGTCATCCGTGCTGGGCGCTATTGGATCCCGCATTGGTACAAAGCATCACACTGGATCGCCTATTGGGACGTCTTCGGCCATCCGGTCGGCAAGCCCCGGTATTTTCGCGGTATTCCCGAAACCTGGTGGTATGATCGCGACAAGGCGGGAAAAACGGAACAAAAGGGATAATGACCGCTGCACCGCGGCAAAAATCGGAACAGAGGACTAGGGATAAGAACAACGCTGCGGCTGTTGCGCCGGCTGAGGAATGACATACTGAGGGACGCATGACCGCCTATATCATCCGCCGCATTCTGTTCATGGTGCCGACGATGTTCGGAATCATGCTGGTGGCTTTTGTTGTCGTGCAATTTGCGCCCGGCGGCCCGGTGGAACAGGTGATCGCCAAGCTTACTGGCGCGGACACGGGTGCGACTTCGCGTATTTCGGGTTCGGCCGGCGGAGACTTTGGCAGTCGCGGTATGGCGCAGGGCGCCTCGCAGGTTGATTCCACGACCTCCAAGTATCGCGGTGCTCAAGGGCTCGATCCGGAATTCATAAAGAAACTTGAAAAGCAATTTGGCTTCGACAAGCCTGCGCCAGAGCGCTTTGCGCTGATGTTGTGGAACTATGCGCGGTTCGATTTCGGAAAGAGCTATTTTCGCGATGTTAGCGTGTTGCAATTAATCAAGGAAAAGTTGCCGGTATCGATGTCGCTCGGCATCTGGATGACGTTGCTCACCTATCTGATTTCGATCCCGTTGGGCATACGCAAGGCGATGGACGATGGTTCGCGCTTCGATGTGTGGACCTCCACCGTAATTGTAATCGGCTACGCTATTCCCGGCTTTCTGTTTGCGATCCTGCTGATCATCCTGTTCGCGGGTGGATCTTTTTTTGATTGGTTTCCCCTGCGTGGCCTCGTTTCAGAAAATTGGTGGCAATTACCGTGGTGGCAGAAAATTCTCGATTATTTCTGGCATTTGACACTACCGATTATCGCAATGGCGTTGTCGGCCTTCGCCACGATGACTCTCTTGACCAAGAATTCGTTTCTTGAAGAAATCCGCAAACAATATGTACTCACCGCGCGAGCCAAAGGCTGTACCAGGAACCAGGTGCTCTACGGCCACGTATTCCGGAATGCGATGTTGATAGTCATTGCGGGATTTCCTTCTGCCTTCGTACATGCCTTCTTCACCGGATCGCTGCTTATTGAGACAATTTTTTCGCTCGATGGTCTCGGCCTGCTTGGGTTTGAAAGCGTTCTCAATCGCGACTATCCGGTGGTGTTCGCTACGCTTTACATTTTCTCGCTCATCGGCGTCGTTGTGAACCTAATCTCCGACCTGACGTATACGTGGATTGATCCGCGCATCGACTTTGAGACGCGGGAGGTCTGAGTGGACGTTCGCGCCGGGATCAAGCCACCAGAAGAAGCTGTTTCGCCGATGGGGTTGGCGGCGCCGCCGACGACAAAAGCGATTGCACTTTCGCCGCTCAACAAACGTCGGTGGGAAAATTTCAAGGTCAACCGGCGTGGGTATTGGGCTCTGTGGATTTTTCTGACGATGTTCGTCATCTCACTGTTTGCCGAGTTTATCAGCAACGACAAGCCTATCTTTATATTTGTAAATGGGCGAGCATTCTTTCCTGCTGTCATCACTTATCCCGATACGGCCTTTGCCAAGGAGCAGGACCCGAACTTGTTCGGCACCGCGGCCGACTATCGCGACGATTACCTGATGGGCCTGATCCACAAGGAGGGAGGCATAATTGTCTGGCCGCCGATACGTTTCTATTACAACACGCAGGTGAGCAAGCCGCCGTCGCCGTTTCCGTCCAAACCAACCTGGTTGCTGACAAAAAAGGACTGCGAGTTCGCCGCGACCCACGGCTTCGCCAAGTGCGATGAAGTAGAAACCAATTGGTTAGGGACCGACGATGGCGGACGTGACGTTGTGGCGCGCCTGATCTACGGATTCCGTATCTCGGTATTGTTCGGCCTCGCCCTTACGATAGTTTCTTCGATCATTGGTATCGCCGCCGGCGCTGTACAGGGTTATTTCGGCGGGTGGACCGATCTACTGTTTCAGCGTTTCATCGAAATCTGGACTTCGATCCCATCTCTCTATCTGCTGTTGATCATCTCTTCCGTGCTGGTGCCGGGTTTCTTTGTATTGCTCGGTATTTTGCTTTTGTTCTCCTGGGTCTCCCTCGTCGGCCTGGTGCGTGCGGAGTTCTTGCGCGGCCGCAACTTCGAATACATTCAGGCGGCACGCGCACTCGGCGTGTCCAACATGGTGATCATCTTCCGCCATCTTTTGCCGAACGCAATGGTGGCAACCATGACCTTCCTTCCGTTCATCCTGTCGTCGTCGGTGATGACGTTGACAGCGCTTGATTTCCTCGGTTTCGGGCTGCCACCTGGCTCGCCTTCACTTGGCGAACTGCTATCGCAAGGCAAAGCAAACGTGCAAGCGCCGTGGCTCGGTCTCACCGGCTTTTTCAGTATCGCGTTCATGCTGTCGCTTCTGATCTTCATCGGCGAGGCAGTGCGAGATGCCTTCGATCCCAGAAAGACATTCCGATGAGCGCACCGGAATCGATTCTTTCCATTCGCGATCTGTCGATCGCCTTCGGACACGGAAGCCGAGAGGTGGTCGCGGTCGATCGCGTGTCGTTCGATATCCGTAAGGGTGAGACGATGGCGCTTGTCGGCGAGTCCGGCTCCGGCAAGTCGATCACCGCGTTGTCCGTCATGAAATTGCTGCCGTACCCGGCCGCGCATCATCCTTCCGGCAGCATCAAGTTTCAGGGTCGGGAATTGCTGACCATGCGGGAGCAGGAAATTCGGGAAGTGCGGGGAAACGACATCGCCATTATTTTTCAGGAGCCGATGACCTCGCTCAATCCGTTGCATACAATCGAAAAACAAATAAGAGAAATGTTATCGTTGCATCAAGGGCTTACGGGAGAGATCGCCCGCACGCGTATTATCGAACTGCTGGGGCAGGTGGGCATCCCCGATCCGGCAGGGCGGCTCGGGAGCTATCCGCATCAGCTCTCGGGAGGGCAGCGCCAACGCGTGATGATTGCGATGGCGCTCGCCAATGAGCCCGAACTTCTGATTGCCGACGAGCCAACGACGGCTCTCGACGTGACAGTCCAGGCCCAAATCCTGAAGTTGCTCAAGGACACGCAAACCCAACTTGGGATGTCGATGCTGTTCATCACCCACGACCTTGGCATCGTACGCAAGCTTGCTGACAGGGTCTGCGTGATGCAGCGTGGAAAGATTGTAGAGCAGGGCGAGGTTGAGCGCGTGTTCACAGCACCGGAACACCCCTATACACGCGCGCTATTGGCCGCCGAGCCGAAACCCGATCCGGCGCCGCCCCGGCCGGAAGCGCCGGTTGTCATTGAGACAAAAGACCTAAAGGTGTGGTTTCCGGTCAAGCGCGGTGTGCTGCGTAAGGTCGTGGGGCACATCAAGGCAGTTGACGGTGTCAACATCGAATTGCGAAAGGGCGAGACGCTAGGTGTCGTCGGTGAATCCGGTTCCGGCAAGACCACTCTCGGCCTGGCGATCCTCCGATTGATCTCTTCTACGGGCCCGATCGTGTTCATGGGGCGTGCCATCGAAGGCCTGAAGTTCAAACAAATGCGACCCTTCCGCCACGACATGCAGATCGTCTTCCAGGATCCGTATGGCTCGTTGTCTCCACGCATGTCGGTGTCTGACATCATCGAAGAGGGTCTTTGGGTACACCATCCTCAGCTGTCCCGTGCGGAGCGAGAGCAACGGGTGATCGCCGCGCTGAACGATGTTGGGCTCGATCCGCAAACCCGCTACCGTTATCCGCATGAATTCTCCGGCGGCCAACGCCAACGCATCGCACTCGCCCGCGCGCTCGTCTTGGGCCCGACTTTTATCGTGCTCGATGAGCCCACCAGCGCACTGGATATGCTCATACAGTCACAGATGGTCGATCTGCTGCGCGATCTGCAGAAGCGGCATGATCTGACGTATATGTTTATCTCACATGATTTGCGTGTGGTGGCTGCGCTGGCGAGTCGTCTGCTGGTGATGCGTAACGGCAAGGCGGTTGAAGAAGGTGCAGCGGCAGAATTGTTCAAGGCACCGAAGACCAACTACACTCGCGCTCTATTCGCAGCTGCCTTTAAATTGGAAACTGCCCCCGAGGGCATAGTGTCGCAGTAACAGCCGATGTCCAAACGGCGAGAGCTTGCAGATTTAGCTGCGGACATTGTTGTGTCTCGTCCGCAGGTGCTCGCCAAAGCCTATCGCGACTATCATCGCTATCACGTCACCTTGCGGGCCGAGGATGGGCCGGTCGTGCAGGAGCGCGATGTGCTGATCGCTGGCAAGGTCATACTGGTGATGCCGGTCGACGTTGCGCGCCAGGAACTTGTGTTGATCCGTCAATTCCGCCTGCCTGCGCATCTCGCCAATGGCCGCGGGGACCTCGTCGAGTTCGTGGCGGGGCGGGTCGAGGCGAACGAATCCCTGATTGAAGCGGCCCAGCGCGAGTGCAAGGAGGAGATCGGTATTGCTCCAGAAAAGGTCGTTGAGCTTTTTACTTTTCTTAGCACGCCAGGAGTCACCGACGAGGAGATCACGATATTTCTTGCTGCTGTCGACGCCACGAAAGTGCAAGAGGGTCCCTTGATAACGCCAGACGGCGAGCAGCTTTATGTTCACCGCGCTTCACTCGATTCGACGATCGGTGCGCTCGAACAGCACACAATGCGCGGCAGTCCCATGATTATCGGATTGCAGTGGCTGGCGCTCAACCGGGAGCGCATTGCCGGGCTGCTCCGCTAGATCACCCGCTTTATCGCGGTGATTTCGTTTCCTGCCACCTTGATACGTGCAATCGCCTCCATGCACGGCTCGAACGCGACCATCATGTGATACGCATTTGCATGGATCAGAGTCTCAGGATCGCGGGCGATCGCGACATGATCCTTCCAGAACAGCAAATCACCGCGCTGCAGGCTAGCGAGTGACGACAATTTTCCGACGGCCAATTCCTGCATGTCGCTGTCGCGCGGGCAGGTAATGCCGGCCGCCTGAAGCGAGACCTGCACAAGCCCCGAGCAGTCCAAACCGAGCGAGGTTTTGCCGCCCCAAAGATAAGGTGTGCCCACAAATTGTTCGGCAACCGCGACGAAATCTGACCGCCGAGACTTTAGCGGTACGAGATAAACTTCCGGCACGTGCCATCCGGATGCAGTGACTGCAAAGCGCTCGTCCAGCCGCGCGATCGTCAGCCGCGCGCCCATCGGCAGGGCCGCAATCGGCGGCAGCTTGATGTCAGGCCCCGGAAACGCGAAGGCGCGCAGGGCTGCAACCTTGTGGGTCGGCGCCGGACCGCTTGGCCCGAGGGCGTTGGCCGACAGCCAGCCAACATAGGCGTCGGCCTCCAACTGGCCCCACGCCCAGCCCTCCTCTGTCGTTTCGTAAATCATCACGCGTTCGCCGAGCAACGCTTCGTTGTCGAGCCTTGCGCCGTGCGACGGCGTACGGCGAAGTGCGGTCGTCGGTTCGATCACCTGGTGACGGATACCTTCAACAAATCGTTTGGCCTCGACCTGGCCTTCCAAATGCTTTGCCGCGATCTCGGGCCTGAACGGATTTACGCGGGGATCGAGCGCGACCATCAGGGATAACGATCACAAAACAGGGCGTAGAGCGCGCGCGCAACCTGGCATTCGGCGCCTTCCGGACGCCCCGGCTTGGCTGCCTGCGTCCAGGCGAAGATATCGAAGTGGAGCCAGGATTTTGTGCTGACGAAGCGGCGCAAAAACAGAGCGGCCGTGATCGCGCCACCGTGACCGCCGGTCCCAACATTGTTGAGATCAGCGATTTTGGAATCAAGCATCGCTTCATATGGCCGCCATAGCGGCAGGCGCCAGAGCGGATCATTTTCCGCGACAGCGGCGCGCACGAGTTCATCGGCGAGTGAGTCGTCATCGGTGAAGAACGGCGACACCTCTGGTCCGAGCGCAACGCGCGCGGCGCCCGTCAGCGTAGCAAAATCGATCATCAACGCCGGCCGTTCTTCGTCGGCAAGCGTGAGCGCGTCCGCAAGGATCAGACGGCCCTCCGCATCGGTATTGCCGATTTCGACCGAAATGCCCTTACGTGAAAGGTAGACATCACGTGGACGGAAGCTGGTGCCTGAGATCGAATTCTCGACTGCCGGAATAACGACGCGCAGCCTGACTTTCAACCCGCGCGCCATAATCATGTGAGCGAGGGCCAGCACGGTTGCTGCTCCGCCCATATCCTTCTTCATATTGAGCATTCCGGTATCGGGCTTGATGTCCAGCCCGCCGGTGTCGAAACAGACTCCCTTGCCGACCAGTGTAATTTTCGGGTCGCGAGTCTTGCCCCAGGTCATATCGATCAGTCGTGGCGCTCGCGTTGAACCGGCACCGACCGCATGTACCAACGGGAATTCTTTTGCGAGTGCAACGCCGTCCGTGACTTGCACTTTGGCGCCATGCTGTTTGGCAAGAGAGCGGGTGGCGGCCTCCAATTCGGACGGCCCCATGTCGTTGGATGGCGTGTTGATGAGATCACGGCAGAGTGTCACGCCCTCGACAATGCGGCCGAGATCTTCGCCATCGACGTCGTTCGGAATCACAAGGCGCGCGTCGCGCACTTCCGCTTTGCGATAACGTCCAAACTGGTAAGTGCCGAGTGCGAAGGCGAGTGCGGCGAGCCGTGCATCGTGCGGCGCATTGGCGAAACGATAGATGCCCGGCGGCAGTAAACCGGACAGCTGGCCGGGACGAAAGCGGTCAATTTCAGCCGCACCGGGGGATTCAATCCCGAATAATGCGCCATCGAGCGTACCGTCCCGGGCAGGGAGAAGGACCAGGCGGCCGGCTTTGGCTTCAAAGCCCGCGGCAGCGACAAATGTACGCGCTCGTTCACCGATGTCCTTGCAGACTGAATCGAAATTCCCGGGGTGAACGAACCAGATTGGTATCGCCTGCTTTTTGCCGGCGCTTACAAAGACGGGATGCAATGATGACTCCGCAGCGTCGCGCATCATGCGCAATCAACCCCAGTTTACAAGTTAACCAGTCGTTAGGGTTAACGTTTTATTGCTCGGGTATGCCGCTGAGAAACCGCGCCACTTATCTGTTCGCCTCGGGCACCGTGGCGGCCGCCCTGACCCTATCGGTGGGCGGCTGCTCAAACATAGGCTCCCGAGAGACTACTGGTTCGATAGCTGACAGCCGTGCTGCCCCGGTTAGCCAGGAGGAATGGCGGCGCTCCTTGGACAGTTTGGGAGCCCGGTATCGCGACAATCCGAACGATGCTAGTACGGCCATCGCCTACGCACGCGCGCTACGCGCGACCGATCAACGGGCACAAGCCGCGGCTGTGCTAGAGCAGGCCTCAATCCGTAACCCGAACAGCATGCCTTTATTGGGTGCCTACGGGCGCGCCTTGGCTGATGTCGGCAGATATCAGCAGGCGCTGGAAACGCTCGAGCGGGCACACACGCCCGATAATCCGGATTGGCATATTCTGAACGTGCAAGGTGCGGTGCTCGATCAATTGGGGCGCCATACCGAGGCCCAACGGCATTATTCCTCCGCGCTCAAAATTGTGCCCGACGAACCGACAGTGCTCTCCAATCTCGGACTGTCCTACTTGCTTACGAAAGATCTGAAAAACGCCGAAGTCACACTACAGCGGGCGGTGGCGCAACCTAACGCGAGCCCCAAGGTACGCCAGAATCTTGCCTTGGTGGTTGGCCTTCGTGGCCGTTTCGAGGAAGCGGAGAAAATTGCCCGCGCCGACCTGCCTGAGAATGAAGCTACCGCCAATGTCAATTATCTGCGGCAGATGCTTGCGCAGCAGCGCGACTGGAAGAAAATGGGCCGCGCCTATGGGCCCGCGCCCGACGCTGGATCCTGACCGCAAATAATGAAAGCGCTCGCTACTGCAAAGCCATCACTTTGATCGCGGCCGGCCCAAGAATCACGACGAACAGTACCGGCAGAAAAAATAGAATCATCGGGACAGTCAGCTTCGGCGGCAGCCCGGCCGCTTTTTTCTCAGCTTCCGACATGCGCATATCGCGGTTTTCCTGCGCCATCACCCGCAGCATGGTTGCGAGTGGCGTTCCGTAACGTTCGGCTTGCTGCAGCGCCATGCAAACTGACTTTACGCCGTCGAGATCCGTCCGCTTGGCAAGGTTTTCATAAGCCTGGCGCCGGTCCGGCAGGTAGGACAACTCAGCCGTCGTCAAGGTGAGCTCTTCCGCAAGCGCAACCGATTGCGTGCCCACTTCGTCACTGACTTTTCTGAAGGCAGCCTCAATCGACATGCCCGATTCCACGCAAATCAGCAGGAGATCGAGCGTATCGGGGAAAGCGCGCTTGATTGACAGTTGCCGGCGCTGAATCTTGTTCTTTAGCAAAACGAGCGGCAGTTGCATGCCGACATAGGCTGAAGCAATACAAATCCCAAGCTTGATCGTGGCTGGTTGATCAAATTTGAGTATGACGAACAGATAAAGCACGGCGAACAGGAAACACGCTACGGGCGTCACCATCCGCACGAAGAGATACGTGACATAGGGCGCCTGGCCGCGGTAGCCAGCCTGTATGAGTTTGAGCCGTGCCTCTTCCTGGCCAACCCATTTGCCGAGATTGAATTGATCGACAATGGTCTGGACATATTGTTTCGGTGTTTGCCGTAATTTGACCTTCTGACTTTCCTGCGACATGCGCTCGCGTTCGCGCTGGCGAATTTTCTCACGTTCGAGCGCCACCGCTCGCATGCGCTTATCGAGTGGATTTACGTAGACCAAAGGCATTGCCAGGGTCAGCACTGTGGCAGCCGCCGCGACCGCTGCAAGCAGCATCGTGAGCGTTTGGACGTTCAGTGCGCTGATCAGAAAATCGAGCATGGCGGTGCCTAGAAATCGAAATTGATCATCTTCTTCATCACCAGGACGCCCATCGTCATCCAAACGGCGGACCCGGCCAGCATGATGTGACCCATCGAGTTGGTGAACAGCAACGTGATGTAGTTAGGGCTAGTGATGTAGACCAGGATCATCACGGCGATCGGCAGCGCGCCAATGATGGCCGCGGAGGCTTTCGCCTCCTGCGACATCGCCTGGATCTTGGCCCGCATTTTCTTGCGATCGCGCAGCACCTTCGAAAGGTTGCCGAGTGCTTCCGAAAGGTTGCCGCCAGCCTTCTGCTGGATTGCCACGACGATCCCGAAGAAGTTCGCCTCCGGCAGCGGCGTCCGTTCGTACAATTTGCCGCAGGCCTCTCCCAGCGGCATGCCGATGGCCTGCGTTTCCATGATCAGCCGGAATTCCGTCTTCAGCGGATCGGGTGCCTCCACCGTGATCATTCTTATGCAGTCGCCGAGCGGGAGACCGGCTTTGACGCCACGCACGATGATGTCAACCGCATCCGGAAGCGCTTCAATAAATTTCGACTCGCGGCGCTTTCTCAAAAAGGACAAAAGCCAGCGCGGAACGCCAAACGCGCCAGCAAAGCCAAGGCCCGCCGCACCCAGCAGGCCTGTGCCGGACATGTAGCCGAACGCGAACATAGCAATTCCGATGATCGCCGAGATGATAATAAATTGCCGTTTCGACCAGGACAGCCCGGCGCGTGTAATTCGGACTGAGAGAGGGACACTTTTGGTTTTTTTGCGGCGTTCATCGAAATCCTTGAGCGAGGATTCGACAATGTCACGACGTGATTTCTGGGGTCCGCGCGCCACGCGCGCCAGCGGCTCCGTCCTGGTGACGCTTTGCATGCGCTGCGCGGCTTTGCGCTCGCCAGACAGCAACGGGTAGACAAATACGTAGGCTACGCCGCCGATGGCAACCGCGACCAGGAAGAAGACAGCAACAATTTGCACGATCTGCTCCGACTAAGCCCGCATGGATTCGTTGGAGACGTCCGAAGCGTCGAGAGCGGCGGCCAAGCGCTTTTCCTCGCCGTAGTAGCGGGCACGATCCCAGAAACGCGGGTGGCCGATGCCGGTCGATCGATGCCGGCCGATGATGTTCCCTTTGGCGTCTTCGCCTTCCATGTCGTAAAGGAAAACGTCCTGCGTGACGATGACGTCGCCCTCCATCCCCATCACTTCTGTGACGTGAGTGATCTTGCGCGAACCGTCGCGCAGGCGCGCAGCCTGGATCACGACATCAACCGAGGCACAGATCATTTCGCGAATCGTGCGCGACGGCAGTGAAAACCCGCCCATGGTGATCATGGACTCAAGCCTCGACAGCGCCTCGCGAGGATTGTTGGCGTGCAGCGTGCCCATCGAGCCGTCGTGACCGGTATTCATTGCCTGTAGCAGGTCGAAGGCTTCCGGGCCGCGCACTTCGCCGACGATGATGCGTTCGGGCCGCATACGCAGGCAGTTGCGTACAAGGTCGCGCATTGTGACCTGCCCTTCGCCCTCAAGGTTGGGCGGCCGCGTTTCCAATCGTACGACGTGAGGCTGCTGTAGCTGCAATTCGGCGGCGTCTTCGCAGGTGATAATGCGCTCGTCGTCATCGATGAATTGCGTGAGGCAGTTGAGGAGGGTGGTTTTTCCCGAACCTGTGCCTCCCGATACGAGCGTGTTTACCCGGCTGCGGCCAATGATGCGAAGGATTTCGGCGCCTTGCTGGGTGATCGTGCCGAACCGGACCAGCTGGTCGAGGGTCAGCTTGTCCTTTTTGAATTTGCGGATGGTGAGGGCGGGTCCGTCGATCGCGAGCGGCGGCACGATGGCGTTCACGCGCGAGCCGTCCGGCAAGCGCGCGTCGCAAATCGGAGAGGATTCGTCGACCCGGCGTCCTATCTGGCTGACGATCCGCTGGCAGATATTCAAGAGCTGCTGGTTGTCGCGGAAACGAATACCCGTTTTCTGAATCTTGCCCAGGACTTCGATATAAACGGTGCCCGAGCCGTTCACCATGATATCGGCGATGTCGTCGCGCGCGAGCAGCGGTTCAAGCGGACCAAACCCGAGAACGTCGTTGCAGATATCGTCGAGCAGGTCCTCCTGCTCGGAGATCGACATCACGATGCTCTTGATCGCGATGATTTCGTTGACAATGTCGCGAATTTCTTCGCGTGCCGATTCGACATCAAGCCGCGCCAGCTGTGCGAGATCGATTGCCTCGATCAGCGCGCCGAAAATGGTACCCTTGGTTTCGTAATATGATTCTGACCGGCGCGTATCGATCGAGGACGGCGCATTATTGGCAGGTGCCGATCCGCGGTTAGCGGCCGGCGCAGGGACCAGCGGCGCCCCCAGACCGTCGGATGGAAACGGCGTGCGGCCGGTTTCCATGGGTGCGGTGGCGGCCGGCGCGAAAGGCTCGGTCGGCGCTGACGCCGCAGCTGCCGGTACCGGCGAGGCCGGGGGCGGCGCGGGAGCGCGAGATTCCGAAGTTGGGCCACGCTTACCAAACAAGACGAGACACTCCCGACGGGTTTCAGCCTGCTCGCTTCATCAGCTTGGAAAGCAATGGCGAGAATAGACTGCCGCGCGAACGCTTCGTCTCCGCGCGGCCGGTCAGCGTTTGTGCAATCTGGCGGAACATTTCCGCCGTCTTGTGGCCCGCCGACACCTCGCCAATCATCTGACCGTTATTCGCTGCGGACCCGAAAAGCTGCGGCTCGAACGGAATGACCGCGATCGGGTCCGTCTCCAGCGCCTTTGCAAAATCTGCCGGCGTGATTTCAGGACGCTTGGGCACCCCAACCTGATTCAGACAATAGTGCGGACGATGGTCGTTTGGGCGCGAGTTGCGCAGCAAATCGACCAGGTTCTTCGCATTCCGCAAGTTGGCGAGGTCGGGGCTGGCGACTACAAGGATCTCGTCAGCACTGACGAGTATCCGTTTGGTCCACGCCGCCCATTGATGCGGAACGTCGAGCACGATGCAGGGAGTGGAGCTGCGCAATGAATCGAGCGTTGTGTCGAAGGCCTCTGCGCCGAAATCATAGACGCGGTCGAGCGTGGCCGGCGCAGCCAGCAAGCTGAGATGCTCGGTGCATTTAGACAACAGGCGGTCGACGAACGCAGTATCGACGCGGTCGGGTGAAAAAACCGCATCGGCAATGCCTTGCGGCGGATCCTGGTTGTAATCGAGGCCTGCCGTACCGAACGCGAGGTCGAGATCTGCAACGACCGAGTCGAGCCCGAGGTCGCGGCCGATAGCCCAAGCGATGTTGTGCGCTACAGTGGAGGCACCGACACCGCCTTTGGCCCCGACAACCGCGATGATGCGTCCTACTGCCTTGGCGTCTGGCGAGGAAAACAGGCCGCAGATTGCGCGCACGATGTCGATGGTGCCGACCGGCCCAATCAGGTATTCACTCACGCCTCGCCGCGTCAGCCCACGATAGAGCGAGACGTCGTTGACGCGCCCGACAACGATCACCCGTGTTCCGGCGTCGCAAACTTCTGCCAGCTTGTCGAGCCCCGCCAGGATGGTGTCTGTACGGCTGTCGGTCTCGATTACGATGACGTTCGGTGTTGGCGAGTTATGGTAGGCCTCCATCGCGGCGGAAATGCCGCCCATCTGGATTTTCACATGGGCCTTCGCGAGACGCCGGTCCTCACTGGCCGCCTGCACGGCGGCGGCGGTCTCAACCGTTTCGCAAAAGGCTTGGACCGATACTCTCGGTGCTGGTGCGATGTGCGCGTCTTCGCCGCCATGGGTTGCGGGGCCTGGCATCCGCGTGTTTTCGACGGCCACTTGTTGAACTTGCTTGGTCATCGTCCTAGATCGCTGATTTTGCCGGTGTCGTAACCAACGTAAGTACCTGAGGGATTTTCACCCTTCGTGTAGCGGTTCAGTACGACCGTGCGGCGTGGTGCATAGGGCGGGATCTCGCCGCGCGGCTGCAGGAGATCGGCCGGATTGTCGACCATGGAGGCGAGGTTGCGCTGAGTCGCGCAACCGAGATTCCAATACGGCCTGTTTTCTATGTCGCCGGATTTGAGGGACGGCCCGAGATCGCTCGGCCACTGTCCGCAAGGTCCCGCCTCCGCAACGAGCTTCGAATAGTTGAGCTTGATACTGGCAAGCGAATATCGCGTCGGACGATAGTGACGTACGTAGACGGCGTTGGAGGGCACCTCGACGGCGGCGAGAATGGAGCGGATCTCGCGCATCGAATCTTCGGCGGCGCGGTCCGTTGGTCCGCCCTTCGGAACATCGATGATGACCCCGCTGCCCGACTCGCGGCGCCAGCCCTGCGCGAATGAAACGACGTCGGCCCGCTGGCTTGGGGTGAGCCCCCCTCGATTGCGCCCCACCATGACCTCGACGTTTTGCACGCCTTCCCGCACCGTGATCGGGTGGCGCTGGCGATAGTCAAATGGATATTCCATCTGCGCTTCGGTCTGGTAGCAGCCGGCCAGGACGGCCGCGAGGCCGCCCGCTGCCAACAGGCGTAGTGCCAATCGACCGCGGCGCTTTCCCAGCGCTTTTTGGATTTTCGTCATCTTGCCTCTCCCGCTCAGTCGAGGATGAAACCGTACTTGCCGTGATAATCGCCGGTGGGCTTAACGTCGTTCTTGCCCGCGACGCCGTAGATTCGGTTTAGCTGGCCAAGCAGAACACTCTGCGGATCGTTCGGATCGGCGAACCCGTCATCCGGCCGCGACAACTGCTTTTGCGCCACCGCACGCACAACGTACGGAGTGACCAGCACCACCAATTCGGATTGGTGATTGACGTAGTCGCGACTCTTGAAGAGCGCACCCAGAATTGGAACTTGCATAAGCGCCGGGATTCCGTTGATCGCCTGCTTCGTCTGCTCCTGAATCATCCCGGCCAAGGCGAGCGAGCCGCCCGAGGGAATTTCCACGGTCGTATCGGCGCGGCGGGTCTGGATCGAAGGTACGGTCAATGATGTCGTCGAGCCGGTGACCTGCAAGGTCATGGCGTTCTCGGTCGAAAGATCGGAAACCTCGGTCATCACTTTCAGGCTGATCCGCCCTTCCGACAGCACGACCGGGGTGAACACCAGGCTGACGCCGAATTTCTTGAAAGTGATCTGAGGTTGGCAAAGCGGTGGTGACCGGGTCGTGTCGCACGACAGTCCGTTTGGAATCGGGAATTCACCGCCTGCCATGAACGTAGCGGTCTCGCCGGAGATCGCGGTCAGGTTAGGTTCCGCCAAGGTGCGAATAACGCCGGCGCGCTCCATCGCGCGTATGGTTGCTGTAACGTTGGGAAACGCGCCGGTCAGGAAGCTTTCGCTCAGCGGTCCGCCCGTGGCGGAGAATGGATTGGTGGTGTTGAAATTTACGACTGCACTGCCGTAGTTGATCGTGCCGGAAAGATCGATACCGAGTTGCTTGATCACATCGCGCCGAACTTCCGCGACCGTAACCTTGAGCATGATTTGATCGCGCCCGCGAACCGCAATGCCGTTCACGACCTTGTCGCCCGCGCCAACCAGGCGCGCAGCAAGATCGTAGGCCTGTTGCGATTCGGCGGGACTGGCAGCACTTCCCGTAAGCATGACGCCGTCGGCAACACCTTCAATCTGGATGTTGGCATCCGGAATCGCCTGTTTGATCGCAGCGCGAACACCATTGAGATCGCGTTTGACCGCAATATCGAAGCCGGCAATCTGCTTGCCGTCGGCGTCGAAGAAGAAGATGTTAGTTTGCCCGATGGCGACGCCGATTATGTAAACACGGCGAGAAGAGCGGACCACCGCGTTTGCGATCTTGGGATCGGCGACCAGTACATCCTTGATATCAGCTGGCAAGTCGATGGCAACCGATTTGCCAATCCCGAGCGCGACAAAGCGTGACGTTGCTTCGCTTGCTGCGACCTGAACGACAGGAGTATTGGCGGTCGCCTCGGCGGCGTTCGCCGCGCTCAATGGCGTCAGTCCGGTAAAGGCAATCAGTGCGCCCAGTGCAGCGGAGCAAGTTAATGTCCTGTTCGCCATATCCCCCTTGATCCCCCAATTGGTCAGCGCGGTGTGGTCGTGGTGCTCACGCCAAACCGGACGACATTGATGTTGCGTCGAGATTCCGATTCGTCTGATTTCGAATCATCGGCGGTTCCGTCGGCGATGCTGCGCAACGCCAACGACAACGTGCCCAGCTGCTGTGACAGCGCCAAGGTTTCAGCCTGACCCGGTGCAAGCTCGAGCGTCGCAGTCTTGCCGACCACGACTTTCTGCCCGTTTTTCTCTTCGATGGTCTGATCGATCGCCAGGACGCGGACGTTGCGGAGAATGGTCTCGCTGGCGCCGCCGCCTTTGTCGGAATCGCGATTGGCGCGCGGAGTCAGGATGACGTCGACCCGGTCGTTCGGCAGGATGAAACCGCCGGCGCCGGTTTCCGGCGAAATCTGCGTGGAAATGGCGCGCATGCCCGATGGCAGGATTGCGGCCATGAAGCCCGAGCCCTTCGCATTCACCAGTTTCGCTTCGCGGATCGGCTCGCCGGCGACGAAAGGCGTGCGCACGATCATGCCGTTGAGATTGTCGACGGCTTTCGGCCGGTCCGGCTTGCGGATGAAGTTGCCGCTGGCGGTGGTTGCCGGCCATGCCTGCCAATAGACGTCGGCGGGAGACAGCGTCTGGCCCCTGGCAATGTCGGCTTTGGCGACCAGAATATCGACGGTGTCGAACTTGGGCGCCTCAGCCTTGATCTCGGCTGGCTTTTCAGACCGTCCGGCCAGCAAGGCGGCGACGCCACCTGCTCCTATGGCGACAGTCAGCACTACGATACGTGCAGCTTTCATACGCTCACTCTCACCGTGACCCGCGTGAAATTACGCGCGAAATTGTTTGACCGGCGATGCGGCCGCTTGCACCGGATTTCAACAGCTAAAGGTCAAGGTATGGTTAAGGAGCCGTATCTAAATCGAGTTAATGTTTTATTGCCGCGCTAACGGCGTCGACGTTCAGAGGCCGTACGCGGGCATCCAGCCGGTTTTGGGATAGACCGCGAGAGCCGCGGCAGCGAGTGCGATACCGTAAGGCACTCCGCCATCGGTCTCATGCAGGCGCAGTATCCAGCCTTGCCGCGCAAGCACGCCCGGAAGAGGCAGCTTGCGGAACTGGATAATCGCCAACGTCAGGGCGCCACCGAAGAGCGAAGCGTAAATCAGATAGTCGAGCAGATAATCGAATCCGAACCACAACGCGGTCGCGGCCGCAAGCTTCGCATCGCCGCCACCGATCCACCCCCGTGAAAAGAAGACAAATGCAGTCACCAGCACCACCCCGGCAGCGGCAAGGTGCATGCCGAAAGCGTGCAAACTCATCCCGGTAAAGAGCGTGAGTACAAAAAATCCGCCGGCGAGCGCCAGCGACAATCGATTGGAAATCGTCATCGTGAAGAGATCGCTCGACGCCGCGAAAGCCATCAGGGCCGGAAACAACACAAGCCGGATTACATCGGTTACTGTCATCACTCGCCCTTGACGCAACTCACTACTGAAGTTCGATTATCTCGACCCGATCGAGCGTATCCGCTCCAGTTTTCATAGGTAAAGGATCGCGCTTGCGCGCCGGTTAATTTGCTTGAAAAAGCAGGCGGACTGCTCCGGATCGCGGACCGATATTTATTTGAGTTAACGAATCATGAATCGACCGTGTCATCGGTTAAGAAATCGTTAATGCAATTTAGGTCGCGCACCGCAAAACTGGTTTGAACATCTGATACGGCGGCCGACCGTATTAATCCGCCGCAAACAACCAACTGTTTATCGCATTTTAACCGCGCAATCCGATACCGGAGGTGCCAGTTTGTCATCCGGGTAACGCGTCAATGCTCGCTGAGACACTTTCGGTCGTTAAAGTCGCCGGCGAGACCATGCTCAAGCTGGTGCCGATCTCAATTGCTTTCGGTATTGTGTTTGCCGTTCTCAGCCACTGGTCGGCGTGCAATCCCGGCCGTCCCTGGTGGCGCAAGCGCGAGATCGTCACCGACATCTGCTATTGGTTCTTGATTCCGCTCGCCGCGCGTTTTGTGCGCATCGGCTTCATGGTGATGGGCGCGGCGTATATCTACAATATTCACGGCGCCGAGGAGCTGATCAGGTTCTACGACGATGGCTTTGGCCCACTGGCGCGGCTGCCTTTATGGGGGCAGGCGCTCACTTTTCTGGTCGTGTCGGACTTCCTGACCTACTGGATCCATCGCGGCTTCCATGGTGACGGTCTGTGGAAGTATCACGCTGTCCATCATTCCTCGGAAGATCTCGACTGGATTTCCGCGGCCCGGTTTCATCCCGTTAATATTTTCTTCGGCACGGTTCTCGTAGATGCCGGCCTGCTGCTGGCGGGGATTTCACCCAACGTGATGCTCTGGGTCGGTCCTTTCACCACGGCTTCATCGGCTTTCGTGCACGCGAATCTGAACTGGACCCTGGGGCCATTCAAATACGTCATCGCCGGACCCGTGTTTCACCGTTGGCATCACACTGCGGCATATCGTGGCGGATCCAAGAATTTTGCCGGCACGTTCCCCATTTGGGATCTTCTGTTCGGAACATTCTATATGCCCGCGAACGTGTTGCCGGACGCCTACGGGATCGATGACACGGGTTTCCCGGAGAGTTTTGGCGCCCAGATGCTCTATCCGTTCCAACGCTGAATTTCTTTGCTTTTTAAGACACCCGGCGCCCACCCTTTGCACTTCGTTCACCAATTTACAGTCAACTTACAAATTGAGAATCCGCCCCCAGCTGCTGCGGTGGGCCTGCTGTGCGTACCGTGCGGGAGAGCACAATGTCGTTTCTGTTAGAGCGCTGCCGGCTGTATTCCAGTGCGGGCCTTTTGGCTGTCTTGGCCATCGGCGTCATCGCGACCGCGCCAGCGCAGGCAGAGACCGTGACAATAAATCTCGACCAGGCGCAGATTATGCAGCTGCCGGAGCGCGTTGCCACGATCGTCATCGGCAACCCCTTGATCGCCGATGCCACGCTTCAGAGCGGCGGCGTGCTCGTTGTGACAGGCAAGGGATACGGGGCGACCAATCTGGTGGCGCTCGATCGCGGCGGCCGCGTTCTCATGACCAAGACCGTCCAGGTACTGGCTCCCGGCACCGAAGATATCGTTGTCGTTTACAAGGGCGTAGAGCGCGAAACTTACAGCTGCGCATCCGAATGCCAGAGGCGCATCACCCTTGGGGACTCCACGGCCTATTTCAATGCGACCTTGGCCCAGAGCGCTGCGCGCAATGGCGGAGCCCAGGCGGCCGCACCACGCTGAGCGATAGCAAACGCGCCTTTACGGTTACCGATGCCTTAACGTGACCGGCCCGGTTCCTTAGGATTTTGGTAAGAATTAAAAAACGCGCGCTTGCTATGAATTTCGGTGTTTCGGCACCGTTCAGCAATCGGGTTGCTTGTCATGCCAGCCACGCGCGGAAAACTTTCGGCCTGGGCCTCTCGGCTGTTGCGCCGCTTTGTCCGCCAGGAAAGCGGGTCTGCGGCGGTCGAGTTCGGGATGGTCGCGCTTCCGTTCCTGGGGCTGACCTTCGCAATTCTGGAAACGGCGCTGGTCTTTTTCGCGGGTCAGACGCTCGAAACCGCGGTGACTGATTCGGCGCGGCTGATCATGACCGGTCAGGCGCAAACGGCCGGATGGAGCAAGGACGATTTCAAGAATGCCGTGTGCAATCACATCTATGGATTGTTTGATTGCGCCAACGGCATTTATGTCGACGTCAAAACCTACACCAGCTTCGCCGCCATCAGCCAGACCCCGCCTGTAACGAACGGCCAACTCGACACCACGAATCTGAACTATAGTCCGGGCAACGTGGGCGATATCGAAGTCGTCACGCTCTATTATCAATGGCCGATCTACGTTTCATTGCTTGGCAACAATCTCTCCACGCTCAATGGCAACAATCGTCTGCTGATAGCGACGGCGGTCTTCCGTAACGAACCGTATCAATGAGGCGATGCGCTATGCGAGCAATGACATCTCGTCTGCCTGACTTCTTGCATCGGTTTCGCCGCGACCGACGCGGTGCATCCGCGATTGAATTTGCCCTTTTGGCGCCGTTGATGCTCACGCTTTACATCGGCTGCGTCGAGATCTCCGAGGGTGTCGCCGCTGACCGGAAGGTGACGCTGACCGCCGGTGCTCTTGCCAACCTTGCGTCGCAGGTCACAACCATTTCCGCGACCGACAAAGACAATATCTTACAGGCGTCAATCGCAATCATGTCACCTTACGACGGCACGATCTCGGCCAAGGTATCGTGTCTCAAGATCGCTGCGAACGGCACGGCAACAGTGGCCTGGGGCTTCGCGACAACGGGAACGACACCGCGTGCGGCGGGTGACGTCGTCGTCGTTCCGGCGGACCTGAAGGTAGCCGGCACTCCCTCGAACCTGTTGTGGAGCGAGGTGAGCTACCTGTACATCCCGGTCACAGGCTTTGCCCCGGGCTCCAGCAACTTCAGCTACATTTCAACGACAGGGATTACGCTGTCGGATCAGATGTACATGAGCCCGCGCATTACACCGCCGGTCTACGTCGGTACTGCCTGCACCTGAGGACCCGTCACTTGGCGGGCTCGGTAATCGGTAAAGCTGTCGTCGATTTGATCCGCTCCATCGCGAAGCGCGACGTGACGTTCTTGAGCGGTACCGTGGCGATCAGCTTTTTGTAGAATGCGTCGTAACCAGCGATGTCGGCGACGACCACGCGCAGCATATAATCGACATCGCCCGCCATTCGATAGAACTCCATCACTTCCGGCATGGCTCCTACAACGTCGGCAAAACGTTTGAGCCAGTCTTGCGAGTGGTCGCCGGTCTCGATCGAGACAAACACGGTGATGCCAAGGCCGACCTTCTGCGGGTCGATAATCGCTACCCGACGCGTGATGACACCGTCGGCCTCCAGGCGCTGCAGCCGCTTCCAACAGGGCGTCGACGACAGGCCTACGCGCTGGCCGATCTCCGCCACCGAAAGCGAGGCGTCCTCCTGCACGACGGCGAGGATTTTCCGGTCGATGGCGTCCATGCTCTTACAATCTCCATCCTCAGAACAGAAATTCTAAGGAACATAAATAATATAGAATTATTTTCTTATTTCTTTGTCACACCTGTCTTTATAGAGAACAATATTCTATTTCAAGAGCAATCTGTCGCTGGCGAAAACCGGCGCCCAAAAGCGAATACGTGCCATGAAAACCCAATTCCGATTTCGTCTTGCCAATGCCGTGCGACGTCTCGGCGCGGCGATCCTGTTTAGCGCTGCATTGGCCGCTTCGGTCGCCGCGGCGCATGCCGAGCCGCTGGTAACGGTGCAGTGGCTCAATGCCCATCGCGTCGATCCGAATCTTGTCGTGCTTGACATCCGTTCGGCCATCGACGGTGGCGGCGCTCAGGCTTACGCCGCCGCACACATTCCCGGCAGTGTCCACAGCGACTACGACAAGGCTGGCTGGCGTGTCACCCGGAACAATGTGCCATTCATGGTTCCGACCGCTCCGGAACTCGAAAAGCTGATCGGCGATCTTGGAATCGATGAAGAGTCGCACGTGGTTGTCGTTCCGGCGGGAGTGAACGTTCTGGATTTCGGGTCGGCCGCGAGAACGTATTGGACGCTGAAATATGCCGGCGTGAAAGATATTTCTATTCTCGATGGCGGTATTGCCGCCTGGCAACAAGCCGGCCTGCCTCTGGAGAACGGGGTCAAGGCGCCGTCGCCGAAGATTTTCACGGCCACGCTCGACAAGAGCATTCTGGCCGCGGTTGGCGACGTCGAGACCATCGAGGGCAAGGGCGGCGCTACGCTAGTCGACGCGCGGCCGGCCACATTCTTCCATGGCAAAGAGAAGGCGCCGGCCTCGCAGGCCTACGGCCACATCCCGGGCGCACTCAACGTTGACAGTGCGGTGTTCTACGACGTGAAAACCAACCGGTTGAAGCCAAAGGCGGAGCTCGCATCAATCGCCGAGACTGTACCGGCCGGGCCGGTGGTGAGCTATTGTAACACCGGTCACTGGGCGGCCACCGACTGGTTTGTTCTGCATGAGTTGCTCGGCCGCAAAGAAGCGCGCTTGTATGCCGGCTCGATGGTCGAGTGGACCAGCAATGCCGGCCGGCCGATTGAATCCTCGCGCACGAAGTGGGACGATCTGAAAAAGACCCTCGGCCTCGGCTCCTGATCCGCGCTCCGGAGTTTTTATGTCCACGGCAAGCTTGACTGCGTCCAACGGGGACGCACTCGTTCGTATGGATCGCCTTTTCCTCGGCCTCGCGCTTGCCTCAACCGCGATTCTGGTTGCGTTGGTGTTGCTCGATCACCAGCCGCTTTCGGCGGCGCTGGTCTTAGGCGGTTTTGGTCTCGGCGTCGCGTTTCTCAAGGCCGAATTCAGTTACACCGCATCCTGGCGGCGCTTTCTCACACGCGGGGAGGCGGGTGGTCTGCTTGGGGGATTGATCGTGATCGCGATCTGTGCGGTCGCGGTGGTGCCAGCGGCTGCGCTGAGTCCAAAATTTGGCGGAGCCATTGCACCTCTTGGCCCCTCGCTGGTTGTCGGTGCGTTTGTCTTCGGGATTGGCATGCAGCTGGCCAATGGCTGCGGTTCCGGCACGCTTTACACGGTCGGCGGCGGCTCGGGACGAATGCTGATCGCATTGCTGTTCTTTGTCGTCGGCAGCGTAGCTGGCAGCCTGTCGTTGCCGGCGTTTCTCGCGCTCGGCGGAGTGGATCCGGTGCTGGCATCCGACTATCTCGGCCCATGGGGCGGGCTCGCGGCGACACTCATCAGCATTGCCATTGCGGCCGCACTTATTATCGCGGTCGCGCGCAAGCGCCGAGCCAATTTCGTGCCGTCGCGCAACTACATGATTGGTGGCGCCACCATCGGGTTGTTATGCCTTGCGGTGTTCGCCGCCGGCGGCCATCCGTGGAGCGTGACTTTCGGCTTCACGGTGTGGGGCGCCAAAGCCGCGGCCGCACTTGGTTTCGATCTTTCGCATTCGGCTTTTTGGCAATGGCCGGGACCAAAGCGCGCGCTTGTCGACTCGGTCTTGTCCGACACGTCCAGCCTCACGAATTTTGGAATGCTGTTCGGTGCGATGGCCGCAGCTGCGGCCAGCAAGCCTTTTGCCGCCGGTGCATGGCCGCCCGCAAAGTCACTGTTGGCGGCGGGCGTCGGCGGTTTGCTGATGGGCTGGGGTGCGCGTCTCGGTTTCGGCTGCAATATCGGCGCGTTCGTCGGCGGCGTTGCCTCGGGTTCGCTGCACGGGTGGATCTGGTTCCTGGCGGCACTGCCTGGTTGCCTGGTCGGCATTCGGCTGCGCCCGCTGTTCGGCTTGTCGCGAGAGTAGCCGATGCGCGCGGTTTATATTGTTGCTGTGCTGATTGGCGTCGCGGCCATCCTGGTCGACCATCTCTCGAGCCCGTCGAGCGGTCGCGCGGTGTCGCCAGAGGATTTTGCGGGCGCCTGTGCGCCCTGCGGCGCGCCGTGTCCATCGGTACAAAAGAAGTAGCTGCCATTGCTGTTGCATCGGCGTAACATGCCGCTCTCAATAAAGGGGGGCGCCATGCTGACCAGACGCGACGTGCTCAATCACCTCGGTGCCGCCGGGGTTTCCGCTGCGGCCTTGCGCGCCGGAGTCGCTGCCGCCGCCATGCCGTCGGAACGCAGCGCGCCCAATTTTCAGGTACCGAATGGCGCCTGCGATTGCCATGTGCACGTGTTCGGCGATCCGGCAAAGTTTCCATTCGCCGAAAAACGCATCTATACGCCGCCTGGCGCGTCAATCGAAGAACTGTTGCAATTGCAAAGCTCATTGCATCTCGATCGCGTGGTCGTGGTGCAGCCAAGCGTCTATGCGGCGGACAATTCCTGTACCGTCGATGCCGTTCGCCGCATGGGCGCGCGCGCACGCGGGGTTGCAGTTATCGATTCATCAACGCCGTCCGCGGCGCTCGATGAAATGGCCGCCGCCGGTATTCGCGGTGTCCGCCTCAACCTCGAAACCAATACAGCGGGAAAATTCGATCCTGATTCGGCCAAGGCGCTCCTCGATACGACTGCAAAGCAGATCGCGGGCCGTGGCTGGCATGTCCAGTTCTACACGCGTCTGACGACTATCGCGGCGCTGAAGGATGATTTCGCACAAATGCCGTTCCCGCTGGTATTCGATCATTTCGGTCGTGCCACGGCGCTGGATGGCCAGAACCAGCCGGGCTTCGATGCCCTTCTCGAACTGGTCAAGTCGGGCCGCGCCTACGTGAAAATCTCCGGCGCGTATCGCTGCTCGAACAAGGCTCCGGACTATGCCGACGTTGCGCCGCTGGCGCAGGCGCTGGTGAAGGCCAACCCGGACCGCATCGTTTGGGGTACCGACTGGCCGCATCCAAACTCGGATGCGGGACGCGGCAAACCGCTCACCGATATCACTGCGCCGTTCCCGATCGACGACGGCTTGCTGTTCAACCAAATGGCAAAATGGGTTCCGGACGCGGACACGCGCAAAAAGATCCTGGTCGACAATCCAGCCCGGCTTTATGGATTCGAGAACAAGGCGACCTAATTTTTCGCCAGGAAAGCGTCGACTTCGGCTCGCCTGGGCGCGCCGGAGGCGCCGCCAAATTTCGTGCATTTAAGGGCCGCGGTCGCGCTGGCAAAACGCAGAATGTCGGGAAGCGTGCGTCCTTCCGCGAGCGCCAGCGCAAAGCCTGCATGGAACGCGTCACCGGCGCCGAGCGAATCGATCGCCTCGACCCTGAACGCGGGCAAATGACGCAGCGCGCCATCTTCAAGCCAATAGACTCCTTTTGGACCATCGGTGATGGCAACAAATCCTGATAGATGCTTGGCGAGCCTCTCAAGGGCCTCCTCGTAATCGTTCAAACCGGTCATTCCGAACAAAGCTTCCGTCGATGCCACCACGTGGGTGCCGAGCGCGAGCAGGGGATCATCTGTCTTGGTCGCCTGATCCAGATCGATGACGACAGGAATTCCACGCGCCTGCGCGGCGCGGCAAATCGCGGTCACGAATTCCGGGAAACGATTGTCCACGAGGACCGCATCGGCGTCCGCAACCAAACTGGCAGGGTCGTTCGGCAGAACGTTACCGAGATTGACGCCACGGCGCGTTGCAATTGTCTTTTCGCCTGTCGCATCGAGCAGAATTAGCGAAACCGACGCCGTGCCGCCATCGACGCGCACGACCCCGGCGCAATCGACGCCCTCCTTCTCGAGGTCGGACAGGATACGGTTGCTTATAGCGTCTCCCTTGCCGCCGAGCGGTCCGGCAAATGCCGCCCGCCCGTCAAGGCGCGCGACGGTCACCGATGCATTGGCCGCACATCCGCCGCCCGTAATGACAAATTCGCTTGCCGAGACCTTGGTGCCAGGCGCGGGGAAATTCTGCACCCGCATAACGATGTCCTGCACGGCAATGCCGGCGCAGAGGATTTTTGGCGCCCGATCAATCAAAGCTGATTTCGTCCTCGATCCAGGCACGGATGATGTGATGCGCAATGGCCACAGGCGGCGGCGTGGTGAGTCCTTGCGAATGTTTGCGCGCCAGCATCGTCTCGATCTCGCTCCTGCTAAACCACCGGGCGTCTTCGAGTTCCTCGCGATCGACCACGATCTCGTGCGTGAGCGCCTCCACGTGGCAGCCGATCATCAACGAGGTCGGAAATGGCCAGGGTTGTGAGGCAAAATAGGCAACGCGCCCGCAGGTAATGCCTGCTTCTTCGCGTGTTTCCCGACGCACGGCGTCCTCGATGGATTCACCCGGCTCCACGTAACCAGCGAGGCAAGACCACATGGTCGGCACAAAACGTGGCGAGCGCCCGAGCAGGCAACGCTCGCGGTCGGCCGCCAGCATGATCACCACCGGGTCGGTACGCGGAAAGTGTTCGGCCTTGCATTGCGGGCAGTCGCGCCGCCATCCGCCGGATACAAGTCTCGTTGCGGCGCCGCAGTTCGGGCAAAAACGGTGGCGCGCGTGCCAATGCAGCACGGCCTTGGCCTCGGCGATCGGCGGCAGATGGTCGGGAGCGACGAGGCCCTGCACCGCGATGGAGCGAAGATCGGTGACATGCAGGTCATCGCGCCCCTTCAGTGCCTCCGCCGTCTGCTGTGAAAAGCCGTGACCGAACCGCGGCGCCCCATCGAGCAGCCCGAGGAAGATCGTCTCCGTCGCGGGCGAAAGCGTGCGGGCGTCATTTAGCGTGAACAAAGGCTCATTGAGCGGGGAGCCTTTCCGCATCACGATCCAGTCGCCGCCGATCACGTAGGCTCGCGCGGCTGGATCGCGCGTCAGTGCGGCGACCGCGGCGGCATCGGCGCGAAGCTCTGCGGCACGCTCGATGCGGCTGCCGGAATATCCGAGACGAGGTTTGGGGCCAAGGTCTAAACGGGAAGACATATGCGGCGCAAATTCGCACGACAACTTCGTCTGTGCAACGCTTACTCTGCGGGCTGGTTGCGTGGGCGCGGGTACATGGTCTCGCGCAGTTCCGGCCGCTGCCATTGCGAGCCGAGCACTCCCTGCTTTGCGCCGTAACTGAGCGCCGAGGTCACGGTATCGGTTGTCGCCCGCATTTCCCGGGCGCGGTCGAGGCTCACATCGACCACGAACATGCCGGCGGCGGTACTCTCGAACAGGATCTCCTCCGGCGTCGCCACCATGGCGAGACCGCGCTCGGCATGACTGAAGAGGTTCTGCGTGGTGACAACGATGGCAAGGTTTTCGATGGCGCGCGACCACATCAGATTGCGCCACGTTGCCCACAGGCGCCGCTTGTCGGTCCCGGCCGGCATGAAGATCAGTTCGGCGCCCCGCAACGCCAGCGCGCGCGTAACCTCCGGCATGTAGGCCTCGCTGCACATGGCGAGCCCGACCTTGCCTTGCTGCGTGTCAAAGACGGGGAATTCGTTGCCCGGCACGTATTGGAATTCCCACCACTGTCCGCCGGTATAGATCCAGGGGCCGTTCGGATGGGTGCGCCGGTAGCTGACCGGATCGCGGCCGTCGCCGTAGGCCATGCAGATCAGGTTGTGCGCAGTCCCTTCATTGTGGCTCAGCGGCTCGATCGTCCCGTAGATCGCGTTGATGCGATGCCGGGCGGCGGCTTCCGCGATGCGCGGTGTCGGATCGAAATTTGCGGGCATGCGCCATGGGCCGGGGTAGGTTTCCGGAAAGCAGACAAACTCGGCGCCTTCGGCTTTGGCGCGGGCAATATAACTTACGGCATCGGCGATATTTTTCTCCGCTTCCTCGATCGGGTTAGCGATCGGCTGCACGATGGCGATGCGAAAAGTCATGCCTTGCTCCAGACAGATCCAAACATCATCGCGAGCTTGAAGTGGACAGGTGGTGCGGTCAAGCGAGAGCCTGGTCGATCGCCGCCAGTACTTGCTCGGGCATAAGCTCGTCGAGGCAAGCGCTGCGGCTGCGGATATTGCGCTCGCAGCCTTCGAAGGTGCAGGGCATGCAAGGCAAGGGGTTCTGCACGATCCAGACATTGCCGTGATTTTGCAGCGTGCCGCTGACCGCCCACGGCGCGGAAAGTCCGCCAATCGGCCAGGGCCCCCAGACACGCGGATCAGTCGGTCCGAAAAGGGCAACCGTCCGGCATCCTGCAGCGGCGGCGAGGTGAGTTACCGACGTATCCGGCCCAAGATAGACGCGCGCCCTCGCAAGCAGGTTCATCATCTCAGGCCATTCCACTTGATGAATCGTCGCGATGCCGCGCCAGACATCCTCGAGATATCGGCGTTCGGCTTCGCCCGGACCACCAATCGCCACCACCGAAAGACCGCGCTCTCCGAGGCTGGCGGCGACTCTGCGCCATCCATCTCTTGTCCATTCCTTGTAGCTAAACATTGGTGCCGCGTGGATCAGCGCAAATTGACCACCAGCGGCTATGTTCGAAGAAGGCGCGGAAGCGGGACATACGAGTTCCGCGACACGCGGGATTGCAAGAGCGTCTGCAAGCCGGAGCATCTGCTCGACGCGATGGAGTTTGTCGGCTGCCGGAACGGCTCGGTGCAACACGAAGCGTTTGAGCACGCGCGCGAGCCAGGGATCGTCGTCGGTCACCACACCGGCCCGCAACCGCGCGGCGGCAAAAGCAAAGGCGGTCGGCCGATCGCCGCTCTGCGTCGAAACCGCGATGTCATAGCGCCGCCACAACCGTGCAAAAAGGCGAGCGCTCTCCGCCATTGTCGGTCGCTGCGGCATGGGGATCACATTGCTGATGTCCGGATTGCCGGCAAGAATCCCCGCGGTATTGGCAAACACGAGCACGTCTATGTCTGAATCCGGGAAAGCGCGACGCAAGCTGCGGATCAACGGCGTCGACAGCAACAGATCGCCGATGCGGCGCAGCGAGATGACGAGGATGCGGGAGGGGACTGGGGCCATGATGATTTTTCGAAGCTAACGGTCTATCCCGGCGAGCCCGTCAGATTTGAGCAGCCGGTGTAGCAAGCCGAGCAAGGTCGCCCGCGTGCCATCATCGTAGGCCAGTGGCGGCTTTACGCCCCACACCGGCTTGGGCCAGGCCGCGTCGGTTCGTCGGCGTGCAATAACGTGCACATGCAATTGCGGCACCTGGTTGCCAAGCGCGGCAATGTTGAGCTTGTCGCATTCGGTGACGGCTTTGAGTGCGCGCGCGGCCGCCGCGACCTCGCCAATCAGCTGCACCTGCGCGTTCTCCTCAAGGTCGATGAGTTCGACGAGAGCGGGCAGCCGCGGCACAAGAATTAGCCACGGATAATTGGCGTCGTTCGCCAAAAGCACGCGGACGAGGGGCATGTCGCCAATCGGAACCGTCTCCCGCGTGAGCTGTGGGTGCAACGACCAGCCCTTCGTAACCCCTGAATCCATTGAATAAATCCACACGATTCTTTCGGAGGAAAGCTATCAGAGACGTCGCCCGGCTGCTTGCTTTCCAGCTTTATTGGCCCGATATAGATCGTGGGAGGTTGGCGGTGGACGAGCCACTCGCCAACCGGGTCAGATCCGGAAGGAAGCAGCCCTAACGAGCGCGGTTCGGGTCGCTCGTCAGCCTCCCACCAATTCCTCGACTCGTTCGCGATGAGCCCGCGTTCCGCGTGGCAGCGAAGCGGATGGCAAAATGAGCGAGCCTGAAAAATCCGCTGCTTCCGGTTACGTCCCGGCCGATGTCCCCGCGGGCGGCTATCGCGTGCTCGCACGCAAATACCGCCCGGCAAGGTTCGAGGATCTTATCGGTCAGGACGCCATGGTGCGGACGATCTCGAACGCTTTCGAGAGCGGACGCATCCCCCAGGCCTGGATCCTCACCGGCGTACGTGGCGTCGGAAAGACGACGACCGCCCGCATCCTAGCACGCGCGCTCAATTACGAATTGCCGGATGGGTCGGTGAAGGAGCCGACCATCAGAATGCCGGTTATGGGCGTGCACTGTCAGGCTATCATCGAAAGCCGGCACCCGGACGTGCTGGAGATGGACGCTGCCTCCCACAACAGCGTCGAGGATGTCAGACAGATCAACGACGCCATCCGCTACGCGCCGATGAGCGCGCGCTACAAGGTTTATATTCTCGACGAGGTGCATATGCTTTCAGGCGCGGCCTTCAACGCGCTGCTGAAAACGCTTGAAGAGCCGCCGCCGCACGCCAAATTCATCTTCGCCACCACGGAAATTCGCAAGGTGCCGGTGACGGTATTGTCCCGCTGCCAGCGTTTCGATCTGCGGCGTGTCGATGCGGCCTTATTGGTCGAGCATCTCGAAAGTATCGCGGCGAAAGAGAAGATTGAGGTCCAACCGGCAGCACTGGCATTGATTGCGCGCGCGGCGGAGGGCTCGGTGCGCGATTCGCTCTCGCTTCTCGATCAGGCCATTGCGCACGCCGCCGGACCGGTGCGCGCCGAAGATGTGCGACTGATGTTGGGATTGGCCGATCGTGTGCGCGTGGTCGATTTGTTCGAGGCGCTTATGAAGGGAGACGTCGCCACCGCTCTCAAGGAGCTTCGCGAGCAATATGATATCGGCGCCGATCCTGCGGTTATCCTGAGCGATCTTGCTGAATTCACTCATTTTGTTACGCGGGTCAAGGTCGTTCCCGCCGTCGCCGATGACGTGTCGCTGTCGGAAGCCGAGCGCGCACGCGGACGCGCATTCGCGGCCCAGCTGTCGATGCGCGTGCTCTCGCGCGCGTGGCAGATGTTATTGAAGGGAATTTCCGAGGTGCAGGCGTCCGGCCGCCCGGTCGCCGCCGCCGAGATGGTGCTTGTGCGCATCGCCTACGCCGCCGATCTGCCGACGCCCGACGAAGTCGTACGCTCGCTCGGCGATACTGAGGCAGCGCCTGCGCGTCCTCAGGGCAATGGTGGCGCCGCACAGACGCAAAGCTACGCCCCACGGTTTGAGGCACCCCGCGGGTCGCCGCGTTCGTCCGCCGCGGTGTCGCCACGACCGGCCGACGATCCGGTTGCGCGGCTCGACGAGCCCGCAGCCGCGCCGACCCTTTCCATCGGCTCGTTCGAGGAGCTGATTGCGCTTGCTGCGGACAAACGCGACATTGCCGCCAAAATGGCGCTCGAGCGCGATGTGCGACTGGTGCGCTGTGAAGATGGCCAGCTCGAAATTGCACTGGAATCGACCGCGCCGAAGACGCTGGTGCACGATCTCCAGCGGAAATTAACCGGCTGGACCGGCAAGCGCTGGATCGTCGTTGTCTCCAAGGAACAGGGCGCACCGACGATGCGCGCGCAGGCCGAAGCTCAGCAAGCCGAAATCGAGCGCGGCGTCCAGAGCGATCCGCTCGTCCAGGCGGTGCTCAATCGCTTTCCAGGCGCCAAGATCGTCGGTGTGACACAAAATGCACCCGAAGGCGCGGAGGGCACATCGGAACACGCTCCTGAAAGCGAACATGAGGATTAGCGATGATCCCGAAAAGCGGAAACCGGTTTTCGAATAAGATCAGGCGCAAAAGGACATGACCGATGACAGACTTTCTGGGCCTGATGAAACAGGCCGCGCAATTGCAATCCAAGATGCAGGCCATGCAGGCCGAGCTCGACCAGATCGAGGTCGAGGGCACGGCCGGCGGCGGCATGGTCACGGTGACGATCACGGCCAAGGGTGACCTCAAGGGTGTCAAGATTGACGATTCGCTTATGAAACCCGCAGAAAAGGAAATCCTTGAGGACCTTTTGATAGCCGCGCATGCCGAGGCGCGGCGGAAGGCGGAAACCGTGCTGCAGGAAAAGATGAAAGCGGTTACGGGCGGCCTGCCGCTGCCGCCCGGAATGAATCTGACCTGATGCCAACCGCGGTTGCCGGGCCTGAAATTGAACGCCTGATACAGCTGCTCGCGCGGCTACCGGGGCTGGGCCCGCGCTCGGCGCGGCGCGCAGCGCTGCATCTCATCAAGAAGCGGGAATTGCTGATGGCCCCACTCGCCACGGCGCTTGAGACCGCGATGGAGAAAATCGAAATCTGCAAGGTATGCGGCAATATCGACACGCAGAATCCGTGCACCGTGTGCACCGATAACAGGCGCGATGCTTCCATTATTGTTGTCGTCGCCGATGTCGCCGATCTTTGGGCGCTGGAGCGCGCGCATGCGATCAACGGCCGCTACCACGTCCTCGGCGGAACGTTGTCGCCGCTTGACGGCGTCGGCCCGCAGGACCTTTCCATCGAGACATTGATCTCGCGCGCACATGAGACGCCAGTGAAAGAGGTGATCCTGGCACTCAATGCCACGGTCGACGGCCAGACGACCGCGCATTACATCACCGAGCTGTTGCAGGGCGCCAACGTAAAGGTGACGCGGCTCGCGCACGGGGTGCCAGTCGGCGGCGAGCTCGACTATCTCGACGAAGGCACGCTCACCGCCGCGATCAAACAGCGGACGCTGTTCTAGGATTTCCGCGGTTCCAGCCGTTTGAAATGTCCTCGCCGCTGCAGCCAGGCGAGCAAAAATAGACTCGGTATGCCCGCGAGCGCGCAGATCACGAAGAACCAGACCCAGCCGGTTGATTCGGCGATGAATCCCGCGCCGGACGAGAGATAGGTGCGTCCCACAGCGGCCAGTGCAGTCAACAGTGCGTACTGTGTGGCCGTATGCAGCGGGTTCTGGCACAGCGCGGAGAGATAAGCGACGAACATCACCGTGCCGATGGCGCTGGTGAAATTCTCCGCAATGATGGCGGCTGCAAGCATCATCGTATTTGTGCCCGCGACCGCCAAGGCACTGAACGCAAGGTTTGCGACGGCCTGCAAAACGCCGCCGATCCACAGACTGGTAGCGAGCGGGACGGCGCGCGCAATAAAGCCGCCGGCGAAACCACCGAGCAGCAGCGCCGCGAGCCCGACGCCTTTCACGATCGCGGCGTATTCGTTGCGCGTAAATCCAAGGTCGATCACGAATGGTGCGGTCATGGCGCCCGAAAGCGCATCGGTGAACTTGAACAGAACGACGAAGGCGAGCATGACGAAAGCGAGTTCGTGGCCGAGAAAATCCCGGAATGCGCCGACCGCGGCCTCGGCCACCCGCGCGAGCGGTTTGTGCCGGGCGTGGCTGGCTTCGGCCTGCGCCGACCGCTCCGGTTCGGTCGCGAACAACGCGGTCGCCGTGCCGATCAATACCAGGCAGGCCATCGCCACATAGCCCCAGCGCCAGGCCGCCTGTTTATCGAAGCCATAGGCCTCGATGGCGCTCACCAGAAACAGCGCGCCGGCCGTGGAAATCAGCATTCCAATGCGATAGGCGGCAACGTAGGACGCCATGCCGGCGGCTTGTTCATTCTCCGGCAGGCTCTCGACGCGGAAAGCGTCGACCACGATGTCTTGCGTCGCGGACGCTGTGGCCACCAGCAGTGCGCCGAAAGCGACCAGTCCCGGCGCAGCGGCGGGATTGCAAAAGCCCAGAAATACGATCGCTGCCATCAGCAGGATCTGGGTGAATACCAGCCAGCCGCGGCGGCGGCCCAGCGCGCGCGACAGCACCGGCACGTCAAGCGCGTCGGTGAGTGGTGCCCAAAGGAATTTTACCGTGTATGGCGTGCCGACCAGCGCGAAGAGGCCGATCGTGCCGAGATCGACACCGGATTCACGCATCCACACGAGGAGCGTCGTGCCCGATAGCGCAAGCGGCAGCCCCGATGAGAAACCGAGGAACATCACGATCAGAACGCGCGGCTTGAAGTAAACCGCCAGCGCGTCCGACCAGGATGGCCTCGCTTGCGCGTCTGGGGAAACAGCCATCACGCTATTCGCCGGCTTCCAGCTTGCGCTGACCGGGCCCTGGCAGGATGTCGGCGCTCGGCGGTTCTTCTCCGAACTCGACATCACGAATCCTTTCGCCACGGCTCACAATCTTTTCGGCTGAGGTCAGGATCTGTTTGACGTCACCGTTGACCTGCCCGAAATGCCTGTCCAGACTCTCGACCCGGTCGCTCAGACGATTGACGTCTCCCATCAGCAGGTTGACCTCGGTCAAGATCTTCCCGGCGGCCTCGCGCATGCGGGCATCCCTGCGGATTTGCTGGATCACCTGGATCGCCAGCATCAACAGCGACGGCGAAACGATGATCACTTTGGCGCGATAGGCTTTCTGGAAAATATCGTCAAAGCCGTCATAGAGCTCGGCATAGATCGATTCCGACGGCACGAACATCAGAGCCATGTCCTGGGTCTCGCCCGGGATAAGGTATTTGCCGGCGATGTCGCCGACGTGCCTGGCGATATCGGCGCGCACCCGGGCCATCGCGAGTTTGCGGTCGTCGTCGCTCTTCGCCTCGCGAAATGCGGTCACTGCCTCGAGCGGAAACTTGGCGTCGATGACCAAAGAAGGGCCATCGGGAAGATGCACGACGCAATCCGGCCGGGCGTTGTTTGTAAGGGTCGCCTGGAACTCGTAGCAGTCCTTCGGCAAGCCGTCCTGGATGATCATTTCCATTCGCGCCTGCCCAAAGGCGCCACGCGTTTGCTTGTTGGCGAGGACATTTTGCAGGCTGGTCACCTGCGAAGCGAGATCGGTGATGTTTTTCTGCGCGCTGTCGATCACCGCCAGGCGCGCGTGCAATTGTTGCAGATGATCGGTGGTGTCCTTGGTCGACGTGCGCATCGAATCGCCGAGACGGGCCGTCACCGCATCGAGCCGCTCGTGGACCGTCTGCTGCAATTGCGATTGCGCCTGGGCGAGGAGCTGGCCCATGGCCTGGACCCGTGCATTGAGATCGGCCATCCGCTGCTCCGCGACAGGGTCCGGCGGCGGCCTGCGTGGCCACAACAGCATCACAATAACGACGATGACGCCGATTGCGACAACCGTGCCGACGGCGAGGGTGAGGGCCGGCGCATGCGCCATGAGCGCGCCGGCCATGGTCTGGAAATCGGTCATGAACCGCTTCTACAGTGATTCGCACGCCGAGCGAACGAACGGCGAACGGTAGGGCGATTGTGTCGATGGCTCAAGGGTAAAGGCGCATTGACCGCGCAGGCCCTACCGCTTACATCGCGGCCATGGCGGTGCGAGACATCCTCATCATTCCCGACAAACGGTTGCGGCTGAAGTCCGAGGCGGTAAAGACCGTCGACAAGCCGTTGCGCGCGCTCATCGGCGACATGTTTGAAACCATGTATGCGGCGCCCGGCATCGGTCTTGCCGCTATCCAGATTGGCGTGCCCAAGCGCGTCGTCACGATGGATCTGGCGAAGAAAGATGAGCCGAAACAGCCGCAGGTCTTCATCAATCCCGAAGTGGTTTGGCAATCCGAAGAGAAAGCAGTTTACGAAGAAGGCTGCCTGTCGATTCCCGAATATTACGAGGAAGTCGCGCGACCGAAGGCCGTGAAAGTGAAATTTTTCGATGCCGACCTCAAGGCGCAGGAGATTGAGGCGGAGGGGTTGCTTGCCACCTGCCTCCAGCACGAGATCGATCACATCAATGGTGTGTTATTCATTGATCATATCTCGAAACTCAAGCGCAATATGGTGATCAAGAAATTCAAGAAGGCGGCAAAGAAGACGGATGGCGGAAAATCGCTGGCCGACGATCAAGAGCCTTCGCATCATATCGGCTGACATCGTACGCGCCCGCGCGCAAAGGTTTGCCTGAATGCGCCTGATCTTCATGGGCACGCCCGATTTCGCGGTACCGACGCTGATCGAACTGGCGGCGCGCGGGCACGATATCGCGGCGGTCTATACCCGCCCGCCCAAGCCAGCCGGCCGCGGCATGGACATGCAGATCACGCCGGTCGAACGTGAGGCGCGGCAGCTGGCGCTCACAGTCTATACGCCGACGACATTGAAAGACGGTGAGGTGCAGGACATCTTTCGTGCCTACAACGCAGATGTGGCGGTGGTGGTGGCTTATGGCCTGATCCTGCCCGGGCCGGTCCTCGAAGCGCCGCGGCTCGGCTGCTTCAACGTGCATGCCTCGCTGTTGCCGCGCTGGCGCGGCGCGGCGCCGATCAACCGCGCCATCATGGCGGGAGATCCCGATAGCGGTGTCACCATCATGAAGATGGACGAAGGACTCGATACCGGGGCGATGGCCATGGCCGAGCGTCAACCAATCGGCGCAGATATGACAGCGGGCGAACTACACGATGCTCTTTCGCGGCTGGGCGCCGACCTGATGCAGCGCGTGCTGGCGGCCGCGGACCGCGGTTCGCTCCACCTCACGCCGCAACCGCAAGCAGGCGTCACCTATGCCGAGAAGATTTCAAAAAATGAAACGCGGATCGACTGGGAGAAGCCCTGGAAACATGTGCACGACCATATCCGTGGCCTCTCGCCATTTCCCGGTGCCTGGTTCGAACTCGACGGTGTGCGCGTGAAAGTGTTGCGCTCTACCAGAGGCGAAAGCTCAGGCCCGCCAGGCATATTGCTCGATAACAAGTTGACGGTCGCCTGCGGCCGCGGCGCGGTGCGGCTCGTGCAGGTGCAGCGCGCGGGAAAACACCCAATGAATGCCGATGAATTTCTGCGCGGCACGCCGGTAAAGGCCGGCACACGGGTCGCCTGACGATGCCGCGTTACAAGCTCACCATTGAATATGAAGGCGCGCCGTTTGCCGGCTGGCAAATTCAGGCCGACCAGCTCACCGTGCAGGGTCTGCTGACCGCGGCTGTCGAAGCCTTAACGGGAGAGAAAATCCTTGTACAGGGCGCGGGGCGTACAGATGCGGGTGTGCACGCGTGCGCGCAAGTGGCCCATGTCGACCTGACGAAAGAATGGGACATCGACACCGTGCGCGACGCGCTCAATGCTCATTTGCGCCCGCACCCCATCGCTATTCTCGCGGCAGAACGTGCGGCCGATGATTTCAACGCTCGCACATCGGCGGTCAAACGGCACTATCTGTATCGCATCGTCAACCGCCGCGCCGATCTCACGCTCGAGGCCGGCCGTGCCTGGCGCGTGCCGCGTCCGCTCGACACCGACATCATGCACAAAGCCGCCCAACGCCTGGTTGGCAAACACGATTTTACGACATTCCGTTCGACCGAATGCCAGGCCAAGTCGCCGGTGAAAACGCTCGACGTACTCAACGTCGAGCGTAACGGCGAGAAAGTGATGGTAAGTGCCGTCGCACGCTCGTTCCTGCACAATCAGGTGCGCTCGATGGTGGGTTCGCTTGTTGCCGTGGGCGAGGGCAAATGGGGCGCCGACGAGCTCGGCAGGGCTCTCGATGCGCGCGACCGAGCGGCTTGCGGTCCGGTAGCGCCGCCGGACGGTCTCTATCTCATGCGCGTAGATTACGAGGCGAAATAACGGTCGATGATTTTCCGGTAGATCGTCGTCAGCGCGCGCAGATCGGCGATGGGCACGCGCTCATCGACCGCGTGCATGGTCTGACCGACCAGGCCAAATTCGACGACCGGGCAATAGACGGTGATAAAGCGCGCATCGGACGTGCCGCCCGTCGTCGATAATTCCGGTTTGCGTCCCGTCACTTCGGCGACGGCTTTTGAAACCAGCTCGGTAAGCGGACCAGGTTTTGTCACGAAAACGCCGGCGTTCGACGGCTCCCAGTGGAACGCGAATTTTATCTTTCCGCCGGCCGCCTTTGCTGCGCGTTGCTCGATCAGTGTTTTCAGCGAGTCGAGCGTATGCTTGTCGTTGAAGCGGATGTTGAAACGCGCTCGCGCTTCGCCCGGAATCAGATTGACTGTCTTGTTGCCGACATCGACGGAGGTGAATTCGAGGTGCGAAGGCGCAAACTGCGCGCTGCCCTGATCGAGGGGCTCGGTTTGCAGGGCGGCAACCAGCGCCACCAGCCCGCGGATCGGATTGTCCGCGCGTTGCGGATAGGCAACATGGCCTTGCCTGCCCGTTACAATCAGATGGCCATTGAGCGAACCGCGCCGGCCAATCTTGATTGTGTCCCCGAGCTCTTGCTGGTTGCTCGGCTCGCCCAGAATGCAGTGGTCGAATTTCTCGCCGCGTTCGGCGGCCCATTTCAGCAGCTTGGGCGTGCCGTTGACTGCGATGCCTTCTTCGTCGCCCGTGATCAGGAACGAAATCGATCCCTTGGGTTTCCCGCCGCTTTGGCCGAGATGATCAAGCACCGCGGCAACCGCACAGGCAATGCCGCCCTTCATATCGACAGCGCCCCGGCCGTAAAGCTCGCCGCCAGCGACCTCACCGGAAAACGGCGGGTGCTTCCAGGCCTTTTCGTCGCCTGGCGGCACCACGTCGGTGTGGCCGGCGAACACGAGGTTAGGCTTCGCGGTGCCGATCCGGGCGTAGAGATTTTCGACGGCGTCAGTACCGGCCTCGCTGAATGTCACGCGATGTACGGCAAAGCCGGAGGCCTTCAAGGTTTTTTCGAGAAAGACGAGCGCACCGCCCTCCGCAGGCGTCACCGACGGGCAGCGGAGCAAGTCGCGGGCGATAGCAACGGGGTCAGCCGGCACAGCGATGAGGCCTCTAGTCCCTCAGCAATTCGTTGATGCTGGTCTTGGAACGGGTGCGTTCGTCGACACGCTTGACGATAACCGCACAATATAAACCTGGGCCGCCGCTCTTTCCTGGCAACGTACCGGGCACGACGACTGAATAAGGCGGCACTTCACCTTGTGTGATCTGTCCGGTTTCACGATCGACGATACGGGTCGACGCGCCAAGGTATACACCCATCGAGAGCACCGCGCCGGTGCGCACGACGACGCCTTCCGCCACTTCAGAGCGCGCCCCCACGAAGCAATTGTCCTCGATAATCACCGGGCCCGCCTGCAAAGGCTCCAGCACCCCGCCAATACCGGCTCCCCCCGAAATATGGCAGTTCTTCCCGATCTGCGCGCACGAGCCGACCGTCGCCCATGTATCGATCATGGTGCCGCTGTCGACGTAAGCGCCGAGATTGACGAAGGACGGCATCAACACCACACCGGGCGCGATGAAAGCCGAACGGCGGACGACGCACCCCGGCACCGCACGAAATCCGGCCTTGCGGAAACGCGCGGCATTCCAGCCTTTGAATTTGGAATCGACTTTGTCCCACCACATCGCTTTTCCGGGCCCGCCCGGGATCACACTCATGTCGTTGAGGCGGAACGACAGCAGCACGGCTTTCTTTAACCACTGATGCACGTGCCACTGGCCGTCAGCTCCTCGCTCGGCGACGCGCGCCTTGCCGGCGTCGAGCAGGTCAAGCGCGGCGTTCACCGCCTTGCGCACCGCACCTTTGGTCTTCGGTCCGATCTTGTCGCGTTCGTCGAAGGCCTTGTCGATGATGCTGGCAAGCTTGTCGTTGGCCATGGTTTCTCCGGCTCGTTCGGCTGCGGTTTGTCGGGGGCGGGGCGGGGGATGTCAAGCCGCGCTTGAGCGGCTAATCTTCTGGCGGGAGAAACATGCATGAATCGACAATTTCGGCGCTTGGGTCTGAGCCTGATCGTGCTTGCGTTCAGCTGCGCGCCGGCCCTCGCGCATCATCTGATGGGTGGCCGCACACCCTCGACCTTCGGCGAAGGCATTGTCTCGGGGCTCGGCCATCCGGTCATTGGTCTCGACCATCTCGCCGCTGTTGTGGCCGTCGGCTGCCTCGCCGCCGCGCATCGGGCAGCGTATGCGCTTGCCGTTGCGTTCGTGCTGGCAATGATCGGCGGCGTGGCGCTGCATTTGCACGGTGCGACGGTGCCCAGCGCGGAAATCCTGGTCGCGCTTTCGGTGATCGCGCTCGGCGCGCTGATGCTTTCCCACAGGCAAATGCCGGCGGGCAGCGCACTCGTTCTGTTTGCGATAGTCGGCATCATCCACGGCTACGCGCTCGGCGAATCGATATACGGTGCCGAGCCGACGCCGCTCTATGCATATCTGCTCGGTCTTGCGGTCGTTCAAAGCGTAGTTGCGCTTGCCGCCGCGAAAATCGCAGGCGGTCTCTTGCAGCGGTCATCCGATCGCTCGCCGGTGCGCCTTATCGGCGCCGGAATTGCCGGCATCGGGCTTGCCGTTCTGATGCAGCAGGTTGTTCCGGCCGCGTAGTCAACGCCACACAATTTTTTCGAGAAACCCGGCAAGATCGTCGGTCAGATGATCGACATAAGGCGCGTCGCGTCCTTCCAGCTCCCAGGCTTCGCGGAACACTTCGCGCTGTCCTTCCGGCACGACCAGCACGGTGGTCATGCCGAGCGCGTGCGGCGTCTCGAGGTTGCGTGCGAGATCCTCGAACATCGCTGCCTTCGCGGCATCGACACCATGGCGGGAGAGGAAGCGCTGATACACTTGCGGTAACGGCTTGGGGTCGAGGTCTGCGGCGGCGATATCGAATACGTCCTCGAAATGCCGATGGATCTCAAGCTTCTGCATGACCGCGTCGGCGTGCTTGCGGGTCCCGTTGGTGAGGATGAGCTTGCGGCCGGGAAGTTTTTCCAGTGCCGCGCCGAGCGCCGGGTCAGGCGTGAGCGGCGAATGATCGATCTGGTGGACGAATTCGAGATAGTCATCCGGCTTCATGCCGTGCTCGGTCATCATCCCGCGCATGGTGGTGCCATAGCGCTTGTAATAGTCCTTCTGCACGCGGAGAGCTTCGTCCCTCGAGACGTTCAGGAAGTCGGAGACATAAGCCCGTATGCGCTCATCGACCTGCTGCCAGAGATTGAGGTGATGCGGGTAGAGCGTGTTGTCGAGATCGAAAACCCAGGTTTCGACGTGACCGAAGCCACGCGGCGCTGAACCGGACATTGTTGGCACGAGATTATGGTTCCTTGAAGCGGATTGTCATCGCCGGCTGGTTGCCCAGATCGATGACCGCAAAGCCCGCCGTATTCAGACCGCGCGCCGCGCAATCCTTGTGGTCGGACAGCTCGAAACGGCCATCGCGCGTGCATAGCGTAACGGTGCCACCCCAGGCGAGCGGTACCTCACCGCGCCTGATGGTGCGGCCATTGCTATCGACGGCTTCGGCGTAGCTGTAAAGCCGGCGGGGATCGTTGCGCAGGTCCGGCCGCAGGCATTGGCCGGCCTCCACGCGATACCAGCCGCGCGTCACGATCGCACCCATTTCGACAATACCGAGCGAAGCCATCACCGCGTATTTAGTGTCGTTGCACCAGGAAAAGCCGACACCCTCTGGCTTGAGGGCAGCGGCGATCAGGGTGTCGAAAAAATTCGGCGCGGCGACAGCATCCGCGGCAAGCTTGCGGTCGTTCAGGAACTTCGTGACCGCGGCCTGTGTTTTGGCGCCCTGTACGCCATCGATGGGATAGGCGTCGTAACCCGCAATGACCAGGAGCCGCTGGATGCCGGCTAGCCGCGCCTGCACATCGTCGTAGTCGGATTCCTCCGCGAGATTGACTACAGGTCCCTTCGGGGAATCAGACGGTCTCGCCGCACTGAAATGCGCCTGCTGGCTCACGGGGCAACCTCGCGCGTCGGGAATATCGAAATCGCCGTCGCGAATGCAAAAGTCGGCCTGGCCGTTCTGTGGCAGCGGCGCCGAGCCGTAAACCGCCGGCGTGCGCGCATGCAAATAGACCATGTCGACATCGAGTGGGCCATCCACGACCTGCCGGCATTGGCCGGGATCGAGGCTGAACCAGCCACGTGTCGCAACGTTGGCGCGCTTTTCAAGGCCGATCGCCGCTTCCATGCGGTAGCTGGTGCGGTTGCACAGCGAGAGTTCGGCGCGCGCCGGCACAGTCAGCACGGCGATTAGCGCGGCGGTTATGGGCATGAAACCGCGAATCATCCGGCCATGCTAGTCGGCATCCGAATGGCAGGGAATTGCGACGCTATCCGCCGGGGTGTTTTACCGGTGCATCAGCGTGCCGACACCATGGTCGGTCAGCAATTCCAGCAACACGGCGTGGGGAACCTTGCCGTCCATGATGACGACTCCTTCAACACCCTGATCGAGCGCGTAGATGCAGGTTTCCACCTTCGGGATCATGCCGCCGGAAATAGTGCCATCGGCAATCAGCTTGCGCGCGTCAGCCACGGACAATTCCGCGATCAGACTCTTCGACTTGTCGAGCACGCCGGTTACGTCGGTCAGCAGCAGTAAGCGCTTGGCCTTGAGCGCGCCGGCGATCGCTCCCGCAAAAGTGTCGGCGTTGACGTTAAATGTGCCGCCATTGGCCGAGGTTGCGACCGGCGCCAGCACCGGGATCATCTCGCGGCCGATCACCTGGTTGAGCATGGTGAGGTCGACTTTTTCCGGCTCGCCGACAAAACCAAGGTCGATGACTTTTTCAATGTTGGAATCGGGATCGACCACAGTGCGGCTGACCTTGCGCGCCTGCACCATGTTGCCGTCCTTGCCGCAGAGGCCTATGGCCTTGCCGCCGGCGGCATTGATGTAACCGACAATCTGCTTGTTGATCGAACCGGCCAGTACCATCTCAACGATCTCAACGGTCTTGGCATCGGTGATGCGCAAGCCCGCGGCGAATTCAGACTTGATGCCTAGCCTTTTAAGCATGGCTTCGATCTGCGGTCCGCCGCCGTGCACGACCACCGGATTGATCGCGGTCTGCTCGAGCAGGACGATGTCGCGGGCGAAGTCGCGCGCCATCTGCTCCTGACCCATGGCGTGCCCGCCGTATTTCACCACGACGATTTCCTCGTCGTAGCGCTGCATGTGCGGCAGCGCCTCGGACAGGATGCGGGCCTGCTCTTGCGGGTCGATCTTGGGGGCTTTGCTCATTGCGGGGTTTCTAGCCGATGTGGCGGCGGTCCGACAATGCGTCAGCGGCCTCTTTCCGCCAATAACCTTGCCATCGCCGCACGCAATTCAGGGATACCGCTTCCGTCGCGGGACGAGGTCGCGAGCACCGTGGGAAACGCCGCCGGCCGCTTGGCGAGTGCCGCTTCCACCTCGATGATGCGCCTTTCCAGCTCCGACGGCTTCAGTTCGTCGCATTTGGTCAAGACGACCTGGTGACTGACGGCCGCCTGGCCAAGCGCATCAAGCGCCGGATCGTCGGCTGATTTGAGCCCGTGGCGCGCGTCCACCAGAACGTATATGCGGGCGAGGTTGCTGCGTCCGCGCAGGAAGGCATCGATCAGGGCCGTCCAGGCGGCGATCTTGGATTTCGCCGCGGCCGCATAACCGTAGCCCGGCATGTCCACGAGGTTGAGGCTCTCGCCGCCCCTAAAGAAGACGAGCTGCTGCGTGCGGCCAGGCGTGCGCGAGATGCGCGCGAGGTTCCTGCGGCCGGTGAGTGCGTTGATCAGGCTCGATTTGCCGACATTGGAACGGCCGGCAAAGGCAATCTCGACCCCGCGCATCGGCGGCAATGACGCGGGCGCACCGGCCGCGGCGATGAATTGCCAGTCTCCGGCGAAGAGATGCCGACCTGCTTCGATTTCAGCGCGGGTGAAGTCGCCGGTGCCCATATGTGCGGCTTGCAGCCGGCGATTGCTCTCAGGACTCGGTTTTCTTCCTGACGAACAACGCCTTGATGTTGTCGAACAATTCAATCTTGGCGCCGTGCTTGCGCATGATCACGCTCTGCTGCAGCACCGAAAGCGAGTTATTCCATGCCCAGTAAATCACCAGCCCGGCCGGGAAGTTTGCCAGCATGAAGGTGAAGATGATCGGCATCCAGTTGAAAATCATCTGCTGCGTCGGATCGGGCGGCGCCGGATTGAGCTTCATCTGAAACCACATCGTCACGCCCATGATCAGCGGCCAGGCGCCGAGATGCAGGAACGAACCGATCACCGGCAGCACCGTCGGGTCAACCGGAATGAGACCGAACAGATTGAAGATGTTCGTCGGATCCTGCGCGGACAAATCGTGGATCCATCCGAAGAAGGGCGCATGCCGCATCTCGATGGTAACGAACAGCACCTTGTAGAGCGAGAAGAAGACCGGGATCTGGATCGCGATCGGCAGGCAGCCGGCGAGCGGATTGATCTTTTCTCTCTTGTAGAGCTCCATCAGCTCCTGTTGCTGTTTAGCCTTGTCATCGGCGTAACGCTCACGCAGCGCGGTCATTTGCGGCTGCACCGCCTTCATCTTCGCCATCGATGCGTAGGATTTGTTGGCCAGCGGGAAGAACGCGATTTTGATCAGCACAGTCACGATCAGGATCGCGAGGCCGAAGTTTCCGACTAGGCGGTAGAGGTAGTCGATCGCGATGAACAGCGGCTTGGTAATGAAGTAGAACCAGCCCCAGTCGATCAGCAGGTCGAAACGGTTGAGCTTGAGCTGCTTGTCGTAGTCGTTGACGACCGCGACCTCCTTGGCGCCGGCAAACAGCCGCGCGTTGACCGATGTGGTTGCGCCGGGCGCAACCGTCTGCGCATCGAGCAAATAATCAGTCTGGTACGTCGGCAGGGTGCCAAGCATGCCAGTCGAGAAACGTGCTTTCAGGCGCGCGGTCGTGTCCGGCAACAATGTTGCGGCCCAGTATTTGTCGGTGATGCCAAGCCAGCCGTTGGTTACGTCGAAATTGACCACCTTTTTTTCGGCGATGGCCTTGTATGTGTATTCCTGCAGGCCGGAATCGCCGAGCACCCCGATCAGGCCTTCATGCAGGATGTAATATCCGGCGGTCTGCGGCGTGCCGTGACGTGAAATCAGCGCATAGGGATAAAGAGAGATCGGGCTCGCGCCTTTGTTCGTGACCTCGTCCTTGATCGTGAACAGGTATTTGTCATCGACGCTGATGGTGCGGCGGAATTCCAGCCCTTCGCCGTTGTCGTAGGTCAGCACCACCGGATGAGTGACGCTGAGCGCGCCGGACCCGGCCTGCCTCCAGATGGTTTCCGCTGTCGGCAGCTTCACGTTGTCGCCTGCGCTGCCGGTCCAACCGAATTCGGCGTAGAACGGATCGGCAGTTCCCGACGGCGAGAGGAGGATGATCGGCGGAGATTTCGGATCGACTGTTTCACGAAACTTCACCAGCGCCAGGTCGTCGAGTCGGCCACCCTTGAGCGCGATCGAACCTTGCACGCTGCCGGTCGCGATCGGCACGCGTGGCGATCCTGCTAGTGCCGCGGCGCGATCGACCGTGGTAGCCGCTGCAGGAGCGTTTGCCTGGCCCGGCACCTGTGGCGCCGCGGCTTGCCCCGGCGGCTGTGCAGGCTGCCCCGGCTGGGCTGGCGCGGGCACATTCTGCTTTTGTTGCTGGGCCTGCAATTGCTCCTGCCGCGCCTTTTCCTGCGGAACGGCGAAGAAATATTGCCAACCGAGCAGCACCAGCGCCGACAGCACAATGGCGAGGATGGTGTTCTTATTGTCAGTCATTGCGATTCCATATTCTCATTGCGCCGCGCATGCGCGCGTCGCAACGCACCTTCGAAGTCCTGCGTCATCCGGGCAAACGGCAGATTGAGCGCCGCGCGCCGTCCGACAAGCACGTAATCGTGTCCGGCGCGAAGCCGGTTTGCGGCCGAGAGCCGGACAATTTCCCGCAAGCGGCGGCGGACCCGATTGCGCTCGACCGCATTTCCGACCTTCTTTGACACGGTAAAACCAAACCGTGCCGGCCCCCCATCGCGACGCTTGCGTGCCTGTAGCACGAATGCCGCGGCCGGTACCTTGACCCCGGATGCCGCGGCCAGAAAATCCGCCCGTTGCCTCAATCGTTCCATGGAAGCAATGCGCGCGGCGTTTTTGCGCCGTCAGGCGGACAGCCGCTTGCGCCCGCGCCCCCGGCGCGCCGACAGGACTTTGCGCCCGCCTTTTGTTGCCATGCGCGCGCGGAAACCGTGACGGCGCTTGCGTACAAGTTTGCTCGGTTGATAGGTCCGCTTCACGTTTCAGGTTCTCCGCTGGTCGCGCCGTGAGGAAAAAAGAGGACGCCGTCCTCGAAAAGCCATCGAATCCCGAATGCTTTCGGGCCGGCACTTGATTTTGCGCGGCTTATAAGGGAGGGGCTTTGACCCGTCAATGCGACCGCCTGCCGGCGGGTGTCCGGCGCCAAATAACCTCACAAGCCGTTGAGTATTGCCCGTTCTGGACAAAGGCTCGTGTATAAAGTGCCAATGTCTGCAACTTCGCCCCAAACACTGACACCCGACATCTGCGTAATCGGCGGCGGTCCTGGCGGACTGTCGGTGGCCGCAGCGGCGGCAGGCTTTGGCGTCCCGACGGTATTGATTGAACGCCACAGGATGGGGGGCGACAGTCTGACCAGTGGTTCGGTCCCTTCGAAAGCCTTGCTGGCAGCGGCCAGGCGCGCCGAGGCTATACGCAGTGCCGACGCATTCGGTCTCGACGCACAGAATGTGGCGGTGAATTTCGTCAAGGTGCGCGATCACGTGCACGGGGTCGTCGCGGCCATAGCGCCGGCGGATTCAGCGGAGCGCTTCACGGGTCTCGGGGTTCGCATCATCCATGCGGACGCGAAATTCAGTGGCCGCCAGAGTGTTACAGCAGGCGATATTGAAGTTCGCGCAAGACGCTTTGTCATCGCCACCGGATCGGCGCCGACGATACCGGCAATTCCCGGTCTCGACAGCGGCCCCTACCTGACTAGCGAGAGTGTTTTCGATCTCAAGGAGAGGCCGGAGCATCTCATTATTATCGGTGCAGGATCCACCGGCCTGGAAATGGCGCAAGCCTTTCGCCGTCTGGGAAGTTCGGTGACCGTGCTTGATGGCGCGACGCCGCTCGCCCACGACGATCCGGAATGCGCCGCTATTGTACTCGATCGCCTCGAACGCGAGGGCGTGATCATCCGTAGCGGCGTGAAAGTCATCGGCATCGCGCACGCCCGCGGCACGGTAACGGCGACAATCGAAACAGCCGATGCCGAGCAGACCATTACCGGCAGCCACCTGCTGATCGCTACCGGTCGGCGACCGATGATCGACAGTCTCGATCTCGATGCCGCAGGAATTCGTCGCGACCGCACCGGAATTATCGTGAACGGAAAGCTAAAGACCAGTAACCGGCGAGTTTACGCGATCGGGGATTGCGCGGCCGGGCACTCGCCGCTCGCGCACGCGGCCAGCTATCACGCCAGTCTGGTCATTCGGAACGCGCTGTTTCGTCATCCGGTGCGGGTCGACAATAGCGCCATTCCGTGGGCAACCTTTACCGAACCGGAACTGGCGCACACCGGCCTGACCGAAGCGCAGGCGCACGCTCGCCGCATTAACATTCGCGTCACGCGTTGGCCCTACAATGACAATGATCGTGCGCAGGCGGAGCGCGAAACGCGCGGTCATATTAAAGTCATCACCACGAGCAAAGGTAGGATAGTAGGTGTGACAATCGTCGGCGCGCAGGCAGGTGAGTTAATAGCAATGTGGACGCTCGCAATCGCGCAAGGCCTGAACATCCGAGCTCTCGCCGGGCTCGTGTTGCCATATCCGACGTTGTCGGAGCTCGGAAAACGTGCAGCGATCGATTTTTTCACGCCGGGTTTGACCAGCACCCGGGTGCGGCGCATCATTGGCTGGATGCGAATGTTCGGTTGAGGTGATTTTGCAAAACGCGGACGAAGCAAGAAGCGATACTGCGGTGGAGCCGCGGCCGGCGCGAACGTGGCATGTCGGTCTTTCCGGCAAATTGCTGTTGCTCACCATCCTGTTCGTGATGGTCGCGGAAATTTTGATTTATGTGCCTTCGGTCGCAAACTTCCGCTTGAATTGGCTGAACGATCGGCTGGCTGCGGCGCACACGGCGGCCCTGGTGCTTGACGCAGCACCGAGCGGAATGGTGCCGGAGAGCCTTGCGAACCAGATTCTGAAAAGCATCGGTGCGCGCGCAGTCGCAATGAAGATGGGCAATCAGCGCCGCCTGCTCGCGGCCTCCGATATGCCAACGGGGCTCACGCAAGACATCGACATGCGGCAGTTCTCCTGGTGGCAATCCATTTTCGACGCATTCGAGACTCTGCTGACGTGCAAGCCGGGAGACGTTATCCGCGTGGTGGGAGCGGCGCCGATGGGCGGCGACTTCCTCGAAGTCATTCTCGACGAGGCGCCGCTTTGCAAGGCAATGTGGACGTTCTCCGTGAACATCCTGATGTTGTCGCTGGCGATCTCGTGCATCACCGCAATGTTGGTGTTCTTTGCCCTGCATTACCTGCTTGTGCTCCCGATGTGGCGTATCACCACCAACATGGTGGCGTTCCGCGCCGATCCCGAGAATCCGTCACGTATCATCTCGGAAAGCGGCAGGCAGGACGAAATCGGCACAGCCGAAGAAGAACTCGGGGCCATGCAGCGTGAACTCGCCTCGATGCTGCACCAGCAAAGCCGGTTGGCGGCTCTCGGTCTCGCCGTGTCGAAAATCAATCACGACCTGCGCAACCTGTTGGCCTCGGCGCAGCTCTTTTCCGATCAGCTTTCGACGTCACCGGATCCAAAGGTGCAGCGCTTCGCGCCCAAACTCATGCGCGCGCTCGAACGCGCGATTGCGTTCTGTCAGTCGACGCTTTCTTACGGCGGCGCGCAGGAGCCGCCGCCCGAACGCAAGCCGATCGAGGTCGAGCCGCTAGTCGAGGAAGTGCACGAGGCGCTTGGTCTTGGCCTTGACGTGCCGATCCGATGGATCGTGGCGGTGGAACGCGGTCTTACCGTCGAGGCAGATCACGATCAATTATTTCGTGTCCTCGTCAATCTCACGCGGAATGCGGCGCAGGCCCTGGAGGCGCGCGGAACGCGCGATCCGGCCCGCGATCAGATTCGCATTACCGGACGGCGTGAAGGCAGCGTGGCGATCATCGAAGTATCCGATACCGGGCCGGGCGTAGCCGAGAAGGCCCGTGCCCACCTGTTCCAGGCCTTTCAGGGCTCCGCGCGCGCGGGTGGGACGGGGCTCGGCCTGGCCATCGCCGCGGAGCTGGTCCGTGCGCATGGCGGTGAAATCCGCCTCGTGCCGGGAACCATCGGCGCGACTTTCAGCATTACGATCCCGGATCGCGCGGTTGATCTGAGTACACGACGAGGTGAACGCGCCCACGCCTGATGGCGGGAAGAGGCCGCAACCTGCGGTGTTCTTCGGATAAGGGCCTCTCGTTCGCTTTTACACAAAGGATACAGGCATGGTGCCGCAGGTTAACGTACTCGCGGTCGCGACCGCGGTGCCGCCACATGCTCTTGAGCAGCAGACCGTCACGAATGCCGCGCGCCACGTCTACGCGCGAACATTCGCGCGCTTTCCCAAGCTGGCCGATGTGTTCGTCAATGCCGGCATCGAGCGTCGCTATTCTGTGCGGCCGCTGGAATGGTTGAGCGCGCCGCACGATTTGGCAGAGCGCACTCAGGTCTATCTTGAGAGCGCGAGCGAATTGTTCGTACGAACAGCGCGCGCGGCGCTCGAGCGTGCGCGCATATCTGCACGCGACGTCGACGTGGTGGTGACAGTATCTTCGACCGGTATTGCCACACCGAGCATCGAAGCGCGCGTCGGTCCGGAAATGGGATTCCGGCCGTCCGTGATGCGCGTTCCGGTGTTCGGCCGTGGCTGTGCCGGTGGCGTCTCGGGCCTGGCGCTTGGCGCCCGCCTGGCGCGCGCCGAGCCGGGCGAAGTTGTCCTCGTTGTCGTGGTCGAACTGTGCACGCTCGCCTGTCGCATTGATCGTGGATCCAAGGCCGACGTGATTTCTTCGGCGCTTTTCGGAGACGGCGCCGCCGCGGCGGTATTGCGCGCCGGACCGGCAGCAGGCGAGTTGCGCATCGGTACCGCTGCCGAGCACACCTGGCCGCGTACGCTCGATATCATGGGTTGGATGATTGATCCCGTCGGCTTTCGCGTGGTGCTTTCGCGTTCGCTGCCGCGTTTTGTCGAGCAGAAAATGGCCGCTCCGGTGCGCCGCTTCATAAGGACGGCGCAGCTGCAGGCGCCGCAACTGATCTGTCATCCGGGCGGCGCAAAAGTGCTGGACGCGATAGAGGTTGCGCTCGGGTTGCAGAAAGGCACGCTGCGCGACGAACGCGAGGTGCTGCGCGGCTACGGCAACATGTCGGCACCGACCGTGCTGTTCGTTCTCGAGCGCGTGCTTCGGCGTGGTTTGCGTGGCCACGCCATGCTTTCGGCCCTCGGTCCCGGGTTCACCGCGAACTTTCTCGCGCTTGAGGCGGCACATGGGTGAGGGCGCTTGGCTGGTCGCATTCCTTGTCCTGCAAAGGCTCTCCGAGCTCGCATTCGCGCAGTTCAATACCGTCCGTCTGCGTGCAAAGGGCGCCGTTGAATTCGGGGCTACCCACTATCCGCTCATGATCGTGCTGCATGGGTTGTGGCTGCTCGGCTTGTGGGTATTCGGTCACAATCAGCCCATCAACCTGGGTTGGCTGGCGCTCTTTGTCGTTCTCCAGTTCGGCCGCCTGTGGGTGATATCGAGTCTCGGCCGGCGATGGACCACCCGTGTCATCGTGCTGCCGGGCGCTGCTCCCGTGGCGCGCGGGCCGTATCGCTGGCTCAAGCATCCAAATTATCTGATCGTCGCACTGGAAATCGCCGTGGTTCCGTTGGCACTCGGACTGCCGATGTTTGCGCTGGTCTTTTCGGTCGCCAATGCCGCGCTGCTTGCCTATCGCATTCGTATCGAAAACGAGGCGCTGGCCTGAGCTGCACAGCTCGCGTAAGCACCAGCGGCACCAACCCTTGCCAATGCCGGATCAAGGCGATAGCTATGCCCGCGGTGCCGCGGCCCGGTTTCCGGCAGCGGAATCAGCGCCCGTAGCTCAGCTGGATAGAGCACCAGACTACGAATCTGGGGGTCAGGAGTTCGAATCTCTTCGGGCGCGCCATTTAGTCTCATCTGCGAACGCTCAACCTCACGGTTTTGACCATCGAGCAGCGTCCTTGGTGCTCAAGCGCGGAAGACCCTCATATGGGCACTTTTGATAATCCGTTTGTCGTGTTCGCAGTCGCCCTCGTCGCCCAATGGACGGCGGCATATACGGGCGATGTGATTCGAAAAAAAGTCCGACCCTTCAAACAAGGAGAACGCGACGATTTCGATATTCTCCGAAACGCTGGGCTAACGTTGCTTGGCCTTATAATTGGTTTCAGTTTCGCAATGGCAGTCAGCCGATATGACCAACGGAAAAATTCCGAGGAAGTGGAGGCGAACGCGATCGGCACTGCGTACGTGCGAGCCGACCTGTTACCTGCGAACGACGCGGCACGCCTGCGAGATTTACTTAAGAAGTACATCTCAGCGCGAGTTTCATTCTATGAGGCCAGTAACGAGCGTCAGACGGGCTCAATCAACGCAGACACTCAAAGGCTTCAAGCAGATCTTTGGAACACCGTGAGGAATGTGACAGCGACGCAGCAGACACCGATAATTGCTCTGGCAATCTCAAGCATCAATGATGTTTTGAACTCTCAGGGATTTACTCAGGCGGCCTGGTGGAATCGGATTCCGGCCGCGGCATGGGCATTAATGGGTTTAATCGCGATTTCCTGTAATCTGCTTTTGGGATACGGCGAGCATCGTACCAATATATTCTTGCTGGTCTTGCCGGCGATCATATCAATTTCGTTCTTTTTGATAGCCGACATCGACAGCCCGCGTGGCGGTGTGATCCGTGTGACACCCCACAACCTCATTGCGCAACAGCAAACGATGAAACCGTAGACAATCTCAATCGCTAGAGCCCTGCGCGGCGCGGCGCCGACATCGCGGACCGTTGCTACTGACCCTTTATGGAAAGGTTGTCGCCCGGGCGGTGCTGTCCGTAGCCGACCAGCCTTTGTAGCATTTCGTCTCGCGTTGCCGGTGTGATCTTCGCCAAGGGCTCAATATCCGACTTAGGCTGCGCCGCAAGCACGGGCTGCGATGTCATGTCAGGCGCTGGCGCCCGCGTTGTGGTCAGAACTTGTATGGTGTCAGGGCGCCTTTGTTCTGGCAGACCAATGCGGCTGCTCGTGACTATTGGAGACGATCGCTTCTCCAGTGTTGCATCCGCTACAAACAGCAGCGCGAGCAGCGCCAAACCTGCTACCGCAAAAAAGGCGAGAACTGGCATTTACCACTCCACATTACTCAAGGATGCGCTGCGAGAACGATCGAAGCAGACCGATCTTTGCGTAGCGCACGCCAAATGCTGCTAATGATCCAAAGTGGTCATTCTGCGGATTCAATCCTTTTTGTTCAAGCCAGCTTTCTGGTCTCCCTCGATTCGCAATCTTGTGGCTCTCAATCGTCGCGCTTCCTTGTCGAGGGCGTCATTTTTTTCATCAAGCTGTGCCATTTTTGATTTTAGGGGATCGGTGCCCCTCAATTTGTCGAGTGCTTGGCCGACGGAGAGTTTGGTCGTTTCAGCCATACCGGGCACCTCCTTTTTGTGTACCGCTCATTGCATCGATATTTGCATCCCACTCAGGCTGAGCGAAGCCTCAAGGCCGATCGCCGGTCCACGCACTCGGATGATGACACCGTTGGCGTTTTGCAGTGTTGCCACTCTTCCGCCGCCCACGACTGCAAGCGCCGCAGAACCCTGCGTATACGTACCGACGATATCACCAGCGGTTCTCAAATTGGATGCGGTACCAACCAAGTCCACCGCTGATGCTCCGATGGTACCCACATTGATGCCCCCAACGCTTAGCCGATAGCTTCTGCCCCTAAAATTCAGGGTGCCCGAGCCGCCGCCAACGCCGACGATGAACCCGGCCTTGACGATATGGAATCGCACTGAGCCTGTCTCTGCAAAGGACTGCGACAGCGCGCCCATTATGGTCGCTGCCGCAATTGCAACCACGGCGCAAAATTTCGTCAGACGATAGGAACTAAGCATAGGTGCCCCCCGACCAGGTTTTGTAAAAGTCCTAGGGAACTAGGCTTCCACTTCCTTTGATTAAGATCAACGCCATTCATGGATAGTTTGACCCTTCAGGGTTTCCCCTTGCTGGTTTGATGGTACCGCGCATCGAAATCCTCAATTGCGGAAGCGGAAGACCGCTTTCAGGGGTAAAGCGGACATCGCCTCCAATACTTGCGTCCCCTAAGTTTCCAGGAAGTCGATTTGGGGATCTCCTGCACGCGTTATCGCCTGAATTTACAGGCGTATTTCAATCATCACTCGTCTTCTTCGATCTGGTCAGCTGACCCCATGAAATTGAACACCGGCGACAAGCTGGCGTTGCTTGGGGTGACGCTTGGCTGGCTGATTGTCGGCGCTGTCGTAACTGCCGCGATCTATGCGCTTGTCTATTGGTAGCTGTTTATTCTCGCCCCCGACATCTGCAAATTATTCCTGACTTGTTGTCTGGAAACACTCGCAGAGCTTCCTGTCTGAAATTGACTCAGCATACTTAGTAGTTGGCGTCAGGTACCAACGTCTCCGCGAAGCAAACTGTCAACGGACACTGTCCTATCGAGCCGTCCGAGTTTTTCGGCCATGCCGTCGGCTCTCAGGAGATCACGCACCGAACCATGCGCACCGACAACGCGCAATTTAATCCCGCGAGCTGCGAGTTGACCGTACAATTCATTCAACATGCGCGAGCCGGCAAGATCGAGATATGGAGACGCAGAGAGATCGCAGATAACCAGGCGGACTTCGGCGCCGGCCGCTGCCCGAAGCCGGTTCAAGACGGCTTCCAGGACCGAGTCGGTATTGACGTAAATGAGTGATGCTTCGGGACGGAACACGATCACTCCGGACAGCGGTTCGTTCTCGGGATGGCGGTCCAAGTCTGAATAGGTGTTGGTACCGGGAACGCGGCCGAGAAACGCCACGTGCGGCTGCGATGCGCGGGCCAGCAGCAATATGATGGAGGCGAGTGCAGCAAGCAGGATGCCGTCAAGGATTCCCAGAAGCAGGACGGCGCCAAGAGCAATCGTTGCGGCATAGAAATCCAGCCGGCTCACGCGCCACATGTGGAACAGCGCCGGAAAATCCAAAAGCCCGTACACAGCTGTCAGCACAACGGCCGCCAATACTGCTTTGGGCAGATTTTCCAGCAGGCCAGTCAGGAAAAGCAGGCACAGAGCAAGTGTGATTGAGGCAAAGACCAGCGCAAGCGACGTACGTGCGCCCGCCTTGTCATTCACTGCCGATTGCGACAATCCACCCGCGACCGGATAGCCGTGTCCCAACGCGGTCAAAAGATTCGCCGCGCCGATGCCAAGAAGCTCTTGTCGCGGATCCAGTACATATCTGTGTTTGGCCGCGAAGGTGCGTGCGGCCGATACGCCCTCAATATAGGCCAGCAGCAAACAGCCGGCGGCCAACGGGAAGATTCCCTCTACGTCATGTAGTCGCAGCGCTGGGCCCGCGAATGTGGGTAGCCCGGACGGAATCTCTCCCGTCGTCGGCACTCCGAGAGCCGGAAGCCCGAGCATGGTTGCGGCAATGATTGAAAATGCAACAACCGCAAGGGCGATCGGCTTTCCTGGCAGGATACGTTCGCCAAGGACGAGCAGCCCGATTGCCGCGACACCGACCGCGAGCACGAGGTAATGCGTTTGGCCGAGCTGCCCGACAATCAGCACAGCTCGTTCAAAAAAATTGTGCCCTCCTCCTGGCACGCCCAAAAGACTTGGCAGTTGGGTCATGGCGATGGTCAACCCTGCGCCGGCCTTGAAACCGACAAGGATACTGTCGCTGATCAACTTCACGAGCGCGCTCAGTCGCAACAACCAGGCGAGCAAGGAAAGTCCGGCCACTGTAAAAGCTGCCAGGCTGGCGATCTGTGCATAGCGTTGCGCGTCTCCCTCCGCCATTGCTCCCACGGATGCGGCGACCATGAGCGAGATGGCGGACGTGGGACCGATCGCAAGTTGACGTGAAGACCCGAGCAGAGCGTAGCCAATGCCGCCCAGCAGGTAGCCGTAGACGCCGACTTGCGGGGGTAGGCCCGCAAGTCCCGCGTAGGCGAGGGAAACGGGGATCGCATAGGCTGCCAGCGTCACCCCGGCGATGACGTCATTTTTCAACCAGTCCGCATGATAATCTGCCAACCAACGGGTTGGTGGAAAACACCAAAGCCAGGTCGATCTATGCTCCGCCGGGTCCGTCATTCCTGACGCCTTAACTCCGAAACAATTCTTACACACTGTATGGAACGTGTGTGGCCGTAGTCGAAAAGGTCTAGCTGCTTGTTTTGGATGCCACGGTCACGGCGTTTTCGTATCTCGCAAATAGACGAACCAGTAAACGGCGGCGACCAACAGCGATCCGCCGATGATGTTACCTATTGTGACCGGGAACAGGTTGGCGACAAAATTGCTCCAGGTCAGCCCTGGAAAATCTGCGGCAGTCTTGCCGATGGCCTTCCAGAACGAGTCAGGGGCGCCTGCCTTGATGAACAAGCCCATCGGTATGAAGTAGATATTGGCGATGCAGTGCTCGAATCCGGCCGCCGCGAATATCGCAATTGGCGGGATGGCCGTCATAATCCGGTCGATATTGGTTCGCGCGCTGTACAACATCCATACGGCCAAGCATACAAGGGCATTGCACAAGATCCCGAGGATCAAAGCCGGGATGAAGTCCAATGACGTTTTTGCCTTCGCGGTGTTCAGCGCAACAAGTCCGACAGCGCCATCACCGAACGTGTACTGGGTTGAGTAGAACACGAGGATAGCAGTCGCAATCGCGCCGACAAAATTTCCGGTGAAGGAAAGGATCCAGTTGAGCAGCAACGCGCGGGTTTTTATTTTACCGCTGGCCCAGGCCATCACGATAAGGTTGTTGCCCGTAAAAAGCTCGGCCCCGGCGATAATTACCATGACAAGGCCGGCAGAAAAGACCAAGCCCGTGAGCAGACGCCCGACTCCATAGGAGAGTCCGGTACCAGCCGTGACGGTTGTCGCGAAGAGTGCGCCGAACGAAATGAATGCGCCGGCGAGAATGCTCAACACGAAAATGGTGACCGGATCGGTGGCTGCCCTTTTGATTCCGCTCTGTTCGGCGCGCACGGCCATGCTTGCCGGCATGATGGCGTCGAAAGTCACCACTTGTGGTACGGAGACCTCGTGGTCAGTCGGCTTTTTCTTCATTGCGCGGCTAGCCGCCCGTGCCGGTGGCCGCGAGTATGCCGACGATTTGCACCGCAATGACTTTCACGATTGTCATCGACGGGAAGATCATCGCGTAGCCGATATCGGGCCGCTCGGTCGGCGCCATCTTGGTCGAATAGACGAGGATGGCGGGGTTTCCAGTCGCGCCCGAGGCGACGCCGACCAGATCGTCATACGGGATCTTCATGAGGTAGTAGCCCACGATAAGGACGATCAACACGGTCGTCATCAAGACGGCTATCCCGATAAAGAACATCGTAAAGCCCGATTCCGCGATGGTGCGCACAAAGGGCTGGCCGGCGTTGACGCCGACCGTGGCGAGAAACATCGCGAGCCCGAAATTGCGAAGCACAATGTTAGCCGGCAGCGGCATCGTCCACAGCATGGGACCCGTCCGCCGTAATTTGCCAAGGATAAGCGCAACAATCAGCGGGCCGCCGCCGATGCCAAGGGTAACAGTGCCGACACCGGGGATGGGAATTGGAATGAGCCCGATCAATACGCCGAGGACCATGCCGAGACCCAGAGAGACGTAGCTGAATTCAGCTGCCGCCTTAACCGTGTCGCCAAAAAACTTCCTGACGTCGTCTCTCCGGTCCGGGGGCATCAGCACGCCAACACGGTCGCCAAATTCGAGCATCAAATCGGGCGTCGGTACGAGGTCGGCATCGTACCGGCGTACATGCAACAGGTGAGCCGGAAAGCCGGCGGGCATCGGGAGTCGGGCGAGGGGTACACCGACGACGCTGGCTTTGCCGACAAAGACCCGAATGTAGTCCAGATCGGCGCGATCCTTGGCTAGGCGGCCAGGTTCAAGTTTGCCGAGGCGCGAAGCGGCTTCCGCGATTGCATCCTGCTGTTCGGCGATGATCAAAACGGCATCGCCGGCTGACAGCGCAAGATCTGGAGCCGGGATAACGTTGTGTCCGCTCTGGCGAACCATCGTCATCTGGACGCCCTCCGGCAGTTCTTTCGTGAGCTCGTCGAGTCTGCGGCCGGAGAATTTGTCGCCGATGGAAATTTCGCCCATATGGAAGCGCTGCGCTTTTGCCGGAAATTTCGGCTGAACGACGCGCGTCATGAAATAGATGCACAGGATCGGCCCGATCACACCGAAGGGATAGGCAATCGAATATCCGATTGAGGGTTCCTTGTTCTTCATGACATCGAGCGCGGCCTGAAGCGTCGCGGTGCTCGTCATCGATCCGGCATAAATGCCAAGGGTGTGACCAATCTTAATGCCGAAGGCCTGACCTAGACCGAGCGCTACGAGGAGGCCGGCCACACACCCGACCAGCGCCAGCAGGTTATATTTGCGGCCGACACCCCGCATCCCTTCAAAGAATTGGCGTCCGTACAGGATCCCGATGCCGTAGAGGAACATGATCAGACCGGTCAGCCCGATGGGTCCGGTGATCTGCGCCTTCGGAGCAAATGCGCCGAGCGCAAGACCGACGAACAGAACGGCACCGACGCCAAGTGAAAATCCGCCGATGTTGATCTGTCCGACGAGGTAACCGAGACCGATCGCCAGAAACGCCGTAAGAATTGGCTGGGTACCGATGATCTCGCGAGCAAGGTCTAGCATGGAAAACTCCCCCCGGGCATTTCGCGCCGCCTGCTTGCCAAAACTCGATCAGCGGGTGCGGCAACCTGCGGCTCGGAATTGTTCGATGACTCGCTTGGTAAGATCTGGTGGCGCTGGCGGCGTATCGGCGCATTTGTATTCGAGCTTCATCGCCTTCCATTTGAACGCACCC
>DASPNW010000016.1:0-51423 GCA_035626335.1 Pseudolabrys sp. | reverse complement strand
ACTGAAATGGCAACCGTAGGACCATTGAGGTCGCGCGGGCCGGCGCGCCTAGCAATTGCAGCGAATTTTGCCACACAGTTCTGGGGACTGAATTGGGGACTGTTCGCTAAATCGCAGATCAATACGTCTGACAATCAAATATTTAACTCAGAAGAGTGGCAGAGGGAGTGGGATTCGAACCCACGTTACGGTTTCCCGTAAACACGCTTTCCAAGCGTGCGCCTTCAGCCACTCGGCCACCCCTCCAATCGGCGCACAAAGAGCCGCTTCCTTTACATCAAAACAAGCAACCGTTCCTCCCGAATGGTCAAATCCGCGATCGCATCGGGCCTAATGAGCATATCTGGGTCTTATTTTCCAACATTGACCGAAATCGGACTGAATGCGCAAAATTGACGGCCCAGCCCAATGGCCAGGGACTTGCCGGGGCAATAATTTCGGGCCTACACACCATCGACATATCCGGATTATCCAATGGCCCGTGACGTATCTGCGCCTCACCTGGTCCAGACCGGGGATCCCGGCCTGTTCGCCATCGCACCGAAGAAGCTCGCAAGTTCATAGCGGGCGAATTCTTGTTCGACAAAACAATGGAGGATCACCTTGATTCGTCGTTGCACAATGATGATCGCAGCAACTCTTGCGGCCGCGACCTTCATCACACCCATCCATGCACAGGACAAGTCGATTGTAGTATCATCAACCACATCGACTCAGGACTCCGGGCTGTTTAGCTACATTCTGCCGCTGTTCAAGCAAAAGACCGGTATTGACGTGAAGGTTGTCGCACAAGGCACCGGTCAGGCGCTCGACACAGGCCGGCGCGGCGATGCCGACGTCGTGTTCGTGCACGCCAAATCGGCTGAGGAGAAGTTTCTCGCCGAGGGCGCCGGCGTGAAGCGTTATCCGGTGATGTACAACGATTTCGTGCTGATTGGGCCGAAGAACGATCCCGCCGGCGTCAAGAGCATGAAGGACGTCGCCAAGGCGCTTCAAATGATCAAGAACAAACAGGCGCCATTTATATCGCGCGGCGATCGCTCAGGCACCCATATCGCCGAACTAGCGCTCTGGAACAAGGATGCCGGCATCGACATCGATAAAGAAAAGGGTTCCTGGTACAAATCGATCGGCCAAGGCATGGGCGCGGCACTCAATACGGCCAGCGCCAGCAATGCTTACGTGTTGTCGGACCGAGGCACGTGGATCTCGTTCAAGAACAAAGGCGATCTCGCCGTCGTAGTGGAAGGGGACAAGCGTCTGTTTAATCAATACGGTGTCATGCTGGTGAATCCGGCCAAGCATCCAAATGTCAAGAAGGACCTTGGCCAGCAGTTCATCGATTGGCTGGTATCGCCAGAAGGCCAGAGCGCAATTGCAAACTTCAAAATTAACGGCGAGCAGTTGTTTTACCCGAACGCCAACGACCAAAGCGCGTGATGCGCGCGATAGCGTTGATCTTGGCAAGTGGTCGTCGTGATGGATTCAGCGGCAGCAGGAGTAGTTCACCTCTACGCCGCCGGGAGCTTGAAAGCCGCACTGAATGAGGCCGCCAAAGCCTATGAGGCATCGACCGGCAACAAGATCGAGGCGAAATACGGTCCCTCCGGTCTTTTGAGGGCGGAAATTTCCAAAGGTGCAAAGGCGGATGTGTTTGCTTCAGCCAACATGGAGCACCCGCAAGCTTTGCGCGACGAGAATAAAAGCGGTCCGGTCGTTCGCTTCGCGCGTAACAAGCTGTGCGCGTTGGTGAGGCCGGGGATGAAGGTGGACAGCGGAACCCTACTCGACCGCATGCTCGATCCAAATGTGAAGCTCGGCACCTCGACGCCGAAGTTGGATCCGTCTGGCGACTATGCTTTTGAAGTTTTTCGCAAAGCCGAGACGATCAAACCGGGCGCGCAACACGCATTGGAAACGAAGGCCCTGCAGCTTACGGGTGGCCCCGCCAGCGCGGTTTCACCCAGTGGGCATGCCGTTTATGGGTGGCATGTTGCGGAAGGTCGAGCCGATATCTTCCTGACCTATTGCACAAACGCCAAAGCCGCATTGGAGGAGTATCCCGGCCAACAATCTGTTATGCTGCCCGAAGCGCTGGCGGTCGCAGCCGATTACGGGCTGACCGTCATGAAGGACGCTTCGGCGGGAGCTCAGGCCTTCGCGCGATTTATCTTGTCGCAATCGGGCCAGAGCATTCTGGCGGGATATGGCTTTGCGCCGGTTGTCCGATAACGGAGGTTTCATCATGAAGGTCAGCGCACGCAATCAACTCAAGGGCAAGATCGTCGACGTCAAAAAGGGTGCGACCACCGCCCATGTTCGCGTTGATGTTGGTGGTCAAATCATTACCGCGTCGATTACCAATGAATCGGTCGATGAAATGCAGCTCGCGGCGGGCAAGACAGCTTATGCGATCGTCAAGGCGACAAGCGTGATGATAGGAGTCGATTAGCCGAAAGACGCAGCCGTGCCCCTCACGCGCCGCAGATTCGTCACGGCGACTTCCGCCGCGCTGCTCGCGCCAGGAATTGCGCGGGCCGACACAATCACTGACGACGCCGGCCGCGCCGTTCGGGTAGCGCCGAATGCAAAGCGTGTATTCCCGGCCGGACCGCCAGCCGAGATCCTGATCTATTCACTTGCCCCCGAGCTTCTGATCGGCTGGTCAAATGCCCGCCAGCCTGACGATTGCACCTACCTGCTTCCCGACATTTGCGCGCGGCCCGAGGTCGGTCGACTTACCGGCCGAGGAAATACCGCCAATCTCGAAAGCGTTATCGCACTCAAGCCCGATCTTATTCTTGACGTCGGTTCAACGACCGAAACCTACATTTCGCTCGCCAATCGCACGCAGGACCAGACCGGGATCCCCTATGCGCTGCTCGATGGACGCTTTCTCTCGCTTCCGGCGAGCTACCAAAAGCTTGGCCGGCTGATCGGCCGGGAAAGCGCTGGATCTGATTTCTCCGGCTACTGCAAGAGGACAGTCGATGCCATTACCAACCGCATCGCTTCCGTGCCTATGGAAAAGCGCCCCCGCGTCTATGCTGCACGCGGTCCGCGCGGCCTTATCACAGGTCTCGGAGGATCAATCAATGTGGAGACAATCGAGCTGGTCGCACGCAATGTGGCCAGCGAGAACAAAGGCGGCCTCGCCAATGTATCGATTGAACAAGTTCTGCTTTGGAACCCGGATGTGATTGTCACCATCGATCGGGACTTCGCTGCAAGCGTGCGCAGTGACCCGGCCTGGGCCTCGGTAAAGGCCGTGCGCGATGGGCGCGTGCACCTGTCACCGAAAGCGCCATTCGGCTGGGTCGATTTCCCGCCGTCGGCAAACAGACTGATCGGATTGTGGTGGCTGGGCAAAATTCTGTACCCGGACAAATTTCCTGAAGATATACGTGTGCTGACACGCGACTTCTACACAATGTTCTATCATCGGACGCCAAACGACGCGCAGATCGATCGTGTGCTGGCCGGGAGGGATTAGTTGACCCGCCCCGCCCTGCCCGGCCTTGCCATCGCGACGGCCGCATTGGTCGCGGGTCTCTTGCTTGCGTTTACCGTCGGCCGATATCCAGTATCGCTTGGCGAGCTCTTCAACGTGCTCATCGCCAAAGTTACCGGCCAAGCGCCTGAGACGTCAGCGGCCGTCCAGAGCGTGATTTTGCAGGTACGCGGACCGCGCGTGTTGGCGGCCGCCTTGGTCGGCGCCGCGCTGGCCGTCGCCGGCACCGCATTCCAGGGGCTTTTTCGCAACCCCCTGGTGTCTCCCGACATTCTTGGTGCGTCGTCGGGTGCGGCACTCGGTGCCGTGATCGGTATCTTCTTCTCCCTCAGTGTATTCGCAATCCAGGCTTTCGCCTTTGTCGGAGGGTTGCTCGCCGTTGCAGCCGTTTACGTGATTGGTTCGGCGGTGCGCGCGCGCGATCCGATCCTTGTGCTCGTGCTGACCGGCGTAGTCGTGGGGGCCCTGCTGGGCGCCGGTGTCGGCCTTCTGAAATATCTTGCCGATCCCTACAATCAGTTGCCCGCTATGACATTCTGGTTGCTCGGCAGTCTCGCCGCCGCAAACGTTTCCGACCTCTTGCCGCTGTTTGGCCCCGTTGCACTTGGCAGTATCGTCTTGCTCGCGTTGCGCTGGCGGATCAATGTGATGTCGCTGCCGGAAGAGGAAGCGCGTTCGCTCGGTGTCGCCACAGGGCCGTTGCGGATTGCGATCGTGGCCGCCGCAACACTGACCACCTCGGCCAGCGTCGCCACTGCAGGCATCATCGGCTGGGTCGGGCTGGTTGTACCACATCTCGCCCGCTCTTTGGTCGGCCCTGACTTCGCCCGCCTGTTGCCGACGGCCGCGCTACTCGGTGGTGGCTATCTGCTGGTCATCGACACGCTTGCCCGCACCATGGCCGAAGTGGAAATCCCGCTCGGCATTCTGACGGCAGTCGTCGGCACGCCATTTTTCATCTGGCTCCTGGCCAGCATGCAGAGGACCTGGTCGTGAATATTGAGGGTCGCGACCTCACCATTGGCTATCCGGACCGCACAGTCGGCCGCGGGCTCGATGTCATTCTCTCAACGGGTGAAGTGCTGGCGCTGCTGGGACCGAACGGTGGCGGTAAGACCACCCTGCTCAAGACTCTGCTCGGCCTGCTCAAGCCGAAGGCTGGCGAGGTGCGACTCGGGGAAAAGCCACTTGACACTTACTCAACCCGAGAGCGCGCGCGGGTCATCGCCTACGTACCTCAGGTCCATATCAGCACCTTTGCATTCACGGTAGAAACCGTGGTGCTCATGGGGCGCACAGCGCACGGCAATCTCTTCAGCCGGCCGAGTGCGCAGGACAGGGCCGTGGCACGGGCCGCGCTGACGCGATTCGGTATCGCGGCCCTCGCCGATCGTCCCTATACGATGATTTCCGGCGGCGAACGGCAATTGGTCTTGCTGGCGCGGGCTCTGGCGCAAGAACCGCAATTCATCGTGCTCGACGAACCGACCGCCAGCCTCGACTTCGGCAACCAGGGAAAGGTGATGAACGAAATCCGCGCTCTTGCAAAATCCGGACACGGCGTGCTGTTCACCACCCATGATCCGAACCACGCGCTGCGCGGGGCTGATCGCGCCTATTTACTGCGTGATGGGACACGCGTCGCCGATGGACCCGTGACGAGCGTATTGAACCGCGAACAGCTGGAAGCTCTCTACCAGGCGACGGTCGAGTGTCTGACGGATCCCGACAGCGGCGCGGTGGCATTCCTGCCTGGCTAGTGCAGATTCGAGTTTAGAAACTCGTCGCTAGCTACCGATGCCACGCGCGCCTCGTGCGACTGTTGCAACGCTGTCATTGCAACGGTGGCTTGCGCGCGCAGGGCATCGAAATCGATTGCTTCCGTTCTTTGCGGCCCGGCGGGTGCGGACAGCTGGGGGACACTAAAAAGACACGCTGCGCAAGCAGCAGCCGCAAGTGCAAAAAGACGCACACGCATCGGCAAGCCTCCTGGCCTGCCCCTCCCCCTTGTGATGACCATACACCGGCACTTATTGAAGCGGCGCGAAGTCGAGTGACTAATTCCGCGACAACAATTTCAGCACTTTTTAACCTGCGGGTTAACCCTATTTGCTCGGCACAACCAGCGAATAGCGGCTATCGGCGGCAAGGCACTCGGCCTGGGGCAGGCCCAGCTCCTTGCGCACCATATTTGTGCCGAGCACCATCGAAACGATCTTGTAGTAGGCGTGACGACGGCTCATGCCCTCACGGCCCATGCCGCAATCGGACGAAAGCACCAGCCGCTCGGCCGGAATATGTTTGAGTGCCCGGCGAATGTGCTCGGCGATTTCCTCAGGGCGCTCGACCTGGAGAGAATGGTGGTCGACCACGCCGATGCAGATTTTCTTGTCGGTGATGATCTTGCCGAAGGCTTCGAGGTCCATGCCACCGGCACTGGCCGACTCGAACGTAATCACATCCGCGTCAACCTTGTTCAGCATCTCCAGCGCGCTCTGATAACTTTGCACGTCCTTGAACATCCGTTGCTGGGAGGGATTTCCCCAGCAGGTGTGGCACCAAACCTCAGTTTTCCCACGCAGACCTTTTACGGTTCGATTGAAGACGTCGACGCTGAACGCGGGATTGATGACGTCATCCACGATCTTGCGCACCGCCAGCAGGTGGATTTGCGGTTCCTCGAACTGGATGACCGGACAGCCGGCGTCGGCGAGATCATGCAGTTCGGCGTTTAGCGCATCGGTGATGGCCAGAATACGATCCTTCAGCGACTTGTAGTGTTTGTCCTGAACGGCAAATGCGACCAGCTCCGGGCCGATTGTACCGAACTTGACCGGCTTCTTGGTCATGCGCTGGGCAACCTTGAACATGGCCGCATATTGCAATTCGCCGCGCGTAACTGGCCCGACGATGCCGGGCATCACGCGTGATTCGAGATAGTCATGCAGGATGTGGCCGGGCGGGAAACCCAGGCCACCTTTGCCGGCCGGTGTCGGCCGCGGATCCTTGTCGAAGCCACCCATATGGCGCGGCGGATAATTGGTCCAGCTTTGTCCCCCAACATCGGAATCGAAATGCGCGTCACCGTCAGTGACGATATCGAGCCCGGCCATTTCCTGCTCGTGAAGATAAATCGCCACCGCATCGACATATTGCTCGCGGAATTGGTTATTCACCATCGCGTCAAGAAAACTGCGAGACCCTAGATTTTGGGTATACCAACTCGGCCGCGGCAATGAGCCCGTGATCGTGGTCGGCAGCATAACGTCTTTGGTAGCGCGAAGCATGATCGGCGATCCCCCTCGAGCGTGATGTCGTTGATTATAGTCTATGTCTACGGCAAGGCGCTTGGAAACGATCTTCGCAATTTCATTGGAAGAGACATGGACAAAATGAGCACAGCTGCCCACTTACGATGGGCAGTTTTCATCCTGCGCCAAAATGTCTGATATAGTTGAATCATGAGCAAAGGGGACAGCTACATTATCCGGCCCAATCCGCTTGATCCAAGGCTGACCGAGCGCGTCACCGGTGTTGATCAAACAGCGGCACGGATCGAGACGTCAGTCACCGTCGAGCGAGCCCTGACTATCTTTCTCAATAGCCAGGAAATCGTCACCGCCATGACCATCGGCGACTATCCCGAATATTTGGCGATTGGTTATCTTCTCAATCAGCACATGTTGCTTCCGGATGACGTCGTGACCAACGTTGACTACGACGAAGAACTCTCAGTTGTCGTCGTACGCACCAGCCGCAAAACGAATTACGAAAAAAAGCTCAAGAAAAAGGTACAGACTTCCGGTTGCGCGCAAGGCACCGTGTTCGGCGACCTTATGGAGGCGTTGGAAAATGTGACACTTCCGCGGGCGACCTTACGCACCTCCTGGCTCTACTCTCTGACAAATACGATCAATACGACGCCATCGCTTTATCTCGAAGCTGGCGCCATCCATGGTTGCGTTTTGGCACAGGAAGATCGGCCGCTGATCTATATGGAGGACGTCGGCCGTCATAACGCAGTCGACAAGATCGCCGGTTGGATGTTCCAGGAGCGCGTACCCGCGCACGACAAGATCTTCTACACCACCGGAAGGCTCACCTCTGAAATGGTGATAAAAACCGTACGGATGGGCATTCCGATCCTCATTTCGCGTTCGGGCTTCACCGCCTGGGGCGTCGAGCTGGCGCGCAAGGCGAATTTGACATTGGTCGGTCGCGCGCGCGGCAAGCGTTTCGTCGCGCTCGCTGGCGAAGACCGCATCGTGTTTGACCAAGATCTCGCCTTCGTCGAGGAAGAGGGTGCGAAACACCGGCGCAAAGCGGCGGTGCATGACGACTAATTATCCCCCTACTCTTGGCTTGGTGCTCGCCGGCGGACTAGCGCGGCGCATGGGCGGTGGCGACAAGGCGCGCATTGAGATCGGCGGTGTATCGATTCTCGACCGCGTTCTGGCGACGCTGTCGGCACAATGCACCGGTATCATCATCAACGCCAATGGCGATCCCACCCGGTTCGCCGATACCGGCCTGACGGTGGTGCCCGATTCTGTGCCGGATTTCGCGGGGCCACTGGCCGGGGTTCTTGCCGGTCTCGACTGGCTGACGAAAGAGAAACGCGGGATCGAATGGATCGTCAGCGTCCCCGGAGATTGCCCTTTCCTGCCGGACGATCTAGTCGAACGCCTGCACCAAGCTCGCCGCAAGATGGGTGCAGGCGTGCCGCTCGCATGCGCACGGTCCGGAGAGTGGCGCCATCCGGTAGTGGGCCTGTGGCCGCTAGCCTTGCGCGAAGATTTACGCAAGGCGCTGGTCGGCGAAAGTCTGCGCAAAATTGAAGCCTGGACCGAACGCCATGGCATTGCCATTGCTGATTGGCCGGATCAACCGCTCGATCCGTTTTTCAACGTGAATACGCCAGAAGATGCTTTACGCGCGGAGCGGTTGGCAGCCGGGACTTAGTCACACAGTCAGCGTCGCATAAGAGAGAAAGCCGACGCGAAAGCCCGGCTCGATTGACGTAACGTCTTCAGGAATCTCCAACAGCCCGTCGGTTTCGGTCAGCGATGTGAGTATGCCCGCGCCATCCTGCGGATGTTTGACCGCCTCGACTTCGCCGTCGCTGCCTTGCTTCAATGTCACACGCACATATTCGCGGCGGTCTTTCTTTTTTCTGTAGGCGAAGGCCGCGCGCACCGGCAACGGTACCAACCGGTCCGGCCGCGCGCCGGAAAGCCGACGCAACAGTGGTTTCACGACACGCACGAAGGTAACAAAAACGGCTACTGGATTCCCCGGCAGACCGACGAACGCCGCGCTTTCGCCCTTTTTTGTGCCCCGAATCACACCCATCGCGACAGGTCGTCCCGGTTTGATCGCGACGCGCCAGAAGACAAGCTTGCCGACCCGTTCGACCGCCTTTCTCACATGATCGGCCTCACCCGCCGAAACGCCTCCGGAGGTAATGATCAAATCGTGGCCAGCCGCTTTTTCCAAAGCGCCTGCAAGCGTGTCCGCATTGTCGGGAACAATGCCTAGATCGGTGATAACGACGCCCAGACGATCCAGCAGCTCCGCAAGCAAAAAACGATTCGAATCAAATATTGCTGCGCTTCCGCGAACAGCCCCAGGTTCCACTACTTCGTCGCCCGTGGAAAATATTGCAACGGTGAGTCGGCGTCGTACCACGATTTCGGTCAGGCCGAGTGCCGCGGCAAGCGCGATATGCTGAGCTTCCAGCACCGTGCCGGCTGGCAGAATGACCGCGCCGGCACGCACGTCCTCACCCGTCAGACGGCGATTGGCGCCAAGTTTCAATCCCTTTGGCACGGTCAAACACCCGTCTTTGACCGTCACATCTTCTTGCATGAAAACGGTGTCCGCGCCCTGGGGCATGGCCGCACCGGTAAAAATACGAATGGCCTGCCCGGGCTTGAGGTCAATGTGCGGACTCGCGCCGGCCGTGAGTCTGCCTGAAATCGCCAACGTGGTCTTGCCATTCGGGCGCAGATCCGCGTGGCACACGGCGTAACCATCGACCGCCGAGTTATCGAACGGCGGCAGATCGACCGGCGCTCTTACATCATTCGCGACAATGCGGCCGCGCGCACCGAGCAGCGCCACACGTTCGGTTTCGGCGACCGGCATAATGCGCTCATCGATCAGACGTTCCATTTCCTCGATCCGCAAGAGCGGTCCGGAGAATGCGAAGCAGTCATCCGTGAGCTGCGCCATCAGGTCGGCCTCGCCGCAGTTGTAGCTTCCGCTACACCGACCGACACGGCTCGTTTGAGCAGCAGGTCGGCAATCGCATCGATATCGTTGAGATCGACGACGGGAATTTTTGCCTGCGGCAACGCAACATCAGCCGCGATTGCGACGATGTGCGGGTCGTCGGGGTGAATGAGCGGTTTGCCGTTGGCGGCACGATGGATTTCCAGCTTTGGGAAGGCATCGCGCTTGAATCCCTCGACCAGTACCAAATCGACCGGCGACATCTTGGCCACAAGGGCGCGCAGATCCCATTCCGCTTCCTCGCGTAGCTCGTGCAGGATGGCCCAGCGCTTCGCCGATGAGATGATGACTTCCGTTGCGCCGGCGGCGCGGTGAAAAAAGGAATCCTTGCCCGGCTGGTCCAGATCGAACCCGTGATGCGCGTGCTTGAGCGTCGACACCTTGACCCCGCGCGCAATCAGGCACGGGATCAGTTTGGTAATAAGCGTGGTTTTGCCCGAACCGCTCCAACCGGCGAGACCGATAATCCGCATGGCACCCTTATAGCAAAACGCATGACGATTTCGGTGCGGTTATTAGCGGGTTTGGCCCTCCACAGCTGTTCCGTGGTCGTGCGAAGTGGTGCTCCTTTGCTGCCGAATTTTTGGGGCTTGGGGTGATCCACCTCACACTGGACCTTTGCATAACTGCTTTTACTGCTCGGCAGGGCATTGAAAGGAGATCAACCATGCCAACTTTCCGCGCCTGGAAATTCGTTGCGGCCGCCACTGGACTGACGGCGATTGTCGTCGCGGCGGACATTAAACTTAATTCCCACGCGTCCGAGCGAATCGTTCAGCATGCCTCGGTAGCAGGGCAACCCGCCGCCTTCACGACAAGCCCGATTGTCGGATCAGACGCTGCGACAAGCACGTACGGTTTGGATCCTGCGCGCACCAGCGATTGGTGAGATTTGGCGGGGGCGGCCGTCGGATTTATCGTTCCTTGTACGCCCCTCCGGCGATCCAGGCTTCGACAGCCGCTCCCACCGCCGTGCCTGTCACAAGGCCGGTCCGCCAATCTTTTCCGGAGGGGCGTACGATCAGCATCCAGCCTTCGCCAAAGGCGTCGTTCGTCAGCAATTCCGGCTTGTCAACGAGGCCTTCATTGTGAGCCAGCACGACGCCGTCAAAAGCAGCCCGTGCTGCGCCGATCCACTTGCCTCCCTCGACCATTGCAAACCAGCGATTCCTTTCAAAGGCATGACCCAAACGCTTCGGCGTGAACACTAGAATTTCGCCCATGAGAGTTGCGGCCCATGAGGTGAAACCGGCCCGCAAGGTCCCGTCTGGAAGCGGCGCATACCAGATCTGGTTCTCGATGTCGTACAGAAGATCGTCGGGAAAATCGTGTCCTTGCACGCTGGCCATGAAGTGACGCCTTAGAAGGTCAGCACCCGGCACTTTTCGTCCATGATCGTCTGGATCACGGTCGCCGCTCCCATCATGCCGTTGCATTCGGCGATAAGGTCGTTTTCGTTCTTGTCGAAAAGTTCGAGATTTGCCGGACAGGCCCACAGGCGGGCCCCTTGATCGTGCGCCTCTTTGATCCAGTCATACACAGTCTTCGGGTCGCCCTGCCTTACATGCAATTTATCGGCTACGCCTCTGAACATGAGCTTGCCAGCCGTCGCCGTGCAGAGAATATCAACCTCGTGATCCATGGCCGCCGCAACAGCGGCATAGTAAAATGGCGCCGCAAGCTCTTCGACATTGCGCGGATCCGTATTCAAAAGAAGGACGACCAGCCGGTGCGTCATGCGCTCACCTCTGACATGCCGAGCGTATGACATGAACTCATCATTGCAGCTCCATTTCTTCAATCTTCAGGCGACGCCCCCACTTATCAAAGAAATGCCCTTCATTGAGTACAAGCCTGTTTGCATTCACCCGATCTTCCAGCTCTCGCAACCGCCGGCGCGCCTCTGGGTTGTCAACCGGGCCGCCATCTTGGGCGACGACGGGAAAAAACGCCGCTCCGCTCCAATCCGCACCGGCGCCCGCGAAAAGAAGGGTCATCTCGCTCCAGTCGACTTCATCGCCGATGACATTGAGGTAAGTCGAGCACAACGGCACTACCTTGGTATCGGCGATCTGCACCAACACGATCAGTACTGTAAACGATCCAGTTGCGGCAAATTCCTCCACAATCCAGCGGTCGAAATCGCAAGAAGGTCTGTTTCGGTCAGAAGTCGACACGCGGCGTCTCCGGCAAATAATTCTCGAAAAGGACCCAGAACGAGTTGGGGTGCGTCGTGTGATACCACGTTTCGAATTCGTTCAGCTCGCGGATGACATCACCGGTTGAACCGGCGCTGACAGGATCGAGGCTGGCAAAAATCTGCCGCGTCACGGGCGAAAAACGCGATATAACCTCGGTCCGCGCTTCGCTGTCGCTCGACCAACCAAGTTTCATCCGCATGACGGCGGCAGCGGCGGCAACTGCTCCCTCGTCGTCTTCTGCCGCGCCAACTGCATCCGCGATTTCTCGGATAAAATTCAACCGGCGGTACGCAAATGCCCGCTCGCGATCAAGCATTTTTGTCCGCTCGGCCACCTCGCGGCGGAAATCGTCTTCGGCGCGGGCAGCATCTTCCGCGGCGACTTTCAATGCGTTGAGGAAGGACGAAGCGGGACTCATCGCGCACTCGTGGGACGTGGCGGAAGAGAGAGGGAGTCGAACCCACCAAGGACCGGCTCGCGGCCCCTCCCGGATTTGAAGTCCGGACGCCCCACCGGGGACGATTCTCTTCCTGTGACGTTCTTGTCTGTCTCCATCGTTTTTTTCTCGCGACGAAACAGATCGAGCCGGTGCTTATTGATCCGACGCAAGTCGCCGCGGCGTAGCGTAACGCCATGCCGATCAAAGAACTCCAGAATCTGGATGGCGACTTTGCGGCCGTTGTCGACGCGATCGCGAAATTGCGCAGCACTGAATTGGCCGTCTGGCACTTTTGTCGAGCTCTCGATCATAATCTCGACCATTTCGGCAACGGTCGCACGCAAAAAGAAGTGGTCATGTGCGACTTCATCGACCTTGCCAATGCGGCCGAGCAATTTGAGCAGCCGACGGACGTCTGGTTCGCGGGCGGAAAGCAGCCCCGCGATGTCACGAACGCGCGGCGGACGAAACCTTGCATCGCCCGATAGCAACGGTTGGATCTTGCCCCAGAGCTTTTCGTCTTCCGCCGTCAGCCGAACCGAGTGGCTTGCGAGACGGACCCAGGCGCCGTCCAAGGCAATAACGCGGCTTTCGCTAAGCTGTTGAAGAAAAGAGATAAACCCAGGAGCCGGCAAGCGCGGCAGCAGCTGCAGACGCAGCGCCTCAACGCCGATACCGGGGAGATCCGGATGCGCCGCATGAAACTTTTCAAGGATGGCCAGAAGCGCCCGCTTGAGGTTCAGCCAGTTCGCTGCCGACAAGATCAGCGTCCCGCCTGCGGTCGCGAGCGCAAGAGCGTCGCAGCGTGTCGCAAGCGACGCGATCTCGTCGTCTCCAACTACACGATCGCGCGCAAATGCTGACAGATCAACATAGTGTGGTGGACGATCCAAAAGCGCCGTGAGCGCAGCTTGCGGGTCAGCAAGACCATGTGCGGCAAGCTGCGCGAGCCGTTCGGGCGTTCGCCGTTTTCGCGCAGGTGCACGCAGATCGAGGAATTTGCCACCGCCAATTGTCCGCTGAGCAGTTGTATCACGCAGAACGAACCGGTCGCCGGCCGCGGCAGCAATCGGATGGTCAAGTACAAGCTGGACAGGTGCTTCGCCGCCGGGCGGAATCGGAGAATCGCCAAGCAAGACAATTCGCGCCCCGACCTCGGTCGCGGCATGATGCAAGCGCGCGGGCATCCATTGGTGAACCGATTTTGTCTCGGTCGACAACAACTTGAAACTTGCATCGATCCGCTCGGTCGGTGCATGCAAGTCCGGGTTGATGATCATCTCCCCGCGTGTGATTGCATCCTTGGTTATCCCTTCGCCTGCAAGATTAAGTGCACAACGTTCGCCGGCCTGCCCGAATTCGGTCGGCCGATCTTGCGCGTGAATCGATCGTACGCGCGCTACCAAGCCGGCCGGGGATATCATCACCCGATCGCCCACAGACACCTTCCCTGACAACACTGTCCCCGTCACCACCGTCCCGGTGCCGGCGAGCGTAAACGAGCGGTCGACCGCAAGACGAAACCGGCCATGCGTGCTGTGCGCACGAACCGTTTGCGCGGTATCAAACAACCGCCTTCGCAGTTCGTCGACGCCTTCGCCCGACACGGTGGAGACTGGCACGATATCAGCGTGCATCAATTTGGTCGTGCTCAAGGTTTGCCTGATGTCGTCAGCCACCCTTGCATTTTGAGATGGTTCCGCCAGGTCGGATTTGGACAGAGCGACAATGCCACGCTCGATTCCGAGCAAATCGACGATAGCGAGATGCTCGCGCGTCTGTGGCATCACACCATCATCGGCCGCAATCACCAGAAGTACAAAATCGATGCCGGTCGCACCCGCCAGCATGTTGTGCACGAATTTTTCGTGGCCCGGCACGTCGATGAAACCCAGGATCGCACCTTGCGGCGCGGGCAGATATGCAAAGCCGAGGTCGATCGAAATACCGCGCGCTTTCTCTTCCTTGAGGCGGTCGGTATCGACGCCGGTGAGCGCCCGCACCAGTGAGGTCTTGCCATGATCGATGTGTCCCGCAGTACCGATAATCATGCTGCCGGTTCCAAAGGCAATGCAGCTCGGCGTTCGGCCTCAGCGATTTCAGCCGGGGAAAGCCCAGAGCGGACTACATTGAAGAACCGCGCCGCGAGTGGACTTCCGCCGGCGCGGGCCCGCGTGAGCCACATGAGCGCGGTCAGCGGGTCTCGCCCAACGCCGGCGCCCAGATGATAAACGGCGCCCAGCATGGCCTGACCATCGGCGTCGCCACGAGCCGCGGCGCGCCGCCACCAGACCGCTGCTTTTGTCGCGTCCCGCTCGACGCCCAACGCGTTGTGAAAGATCATGCCAAGCCGCGTCATTGCGGCAGCCACATTCTGTTCGGCCGCCGCCAGCGCCCAACGACGAGACTCAACATTGTCGACGGTGATTCCATCGCCCTCCAGAAGCATCCAGCTCAACATGTCCTGCGCTTGGGCATCGCCCTGTTCGGCGGCCTTGCGGTAGAGAGCGGCCGCACGGGCGTTATCTTGTTCTACACCCTCTCCCTTGAAGTAAAGGGTCGCCAGGTTGCGTTGACCGACGGCGTCGCCACCTTCGGCGGCCAGTGAGAGCCAACGCTCCGCAAGCTTGGCATCTCGTTCAACGCCAAGGCCTTCGGAAAAACAGGCGCCGATATTAGCTTGGGCGCGGGACACGCCGGCATGCGCAAGCGGCGTCCACATCTCGAGCGCCGCCGTATAGTCGCCGCGGCTCGCCGCTTCGTATGCGGCCGCCATGCGTTCGCCCACCGATACGTCATCCGATGGCTTTTTTGCCCGCGAACTAGGCCAACGCATCGGAAGCCTCCGGAAGCGTCAACCTGGCGACATTGGCGATAAATCCGTCGGCATCGACCAAACAGCGCATGTCCAGCAACACGGCCCCGTTTTCGATGCGACCAATCACCGGCACGGGCAATTCACGGAGCGCTGCCGCCGCCACGGTCAGGCGACGTCCGCCGCCGCGTGAGACGGCCGGAGTGATCGCGATGCCAAGGCTCGGCAAAGCTTCGACCGGCAACGAGCCAGAACCGACCTGACTGGTGCACGGCACAGTCTTGATCGTAAAACCTGTGCCGAATTTCGCTTCGAGTGTGGGCAAAACGCGTTGGGCGGTTTCCTTCATCTCGTCGATCGGTCTCGCCAGTAGACGGAAAGTAGGTAGAGCTTGCGCGAGACGATCGGGATCGCGATAGAGGCGCAGTGTCGCTTCCAATGCGGCCAGCCTGATCTTGTCCACGCGCAGCGCGCGTTTCATCGGGTTCTTGTTGAGCTTTTCTATGATTGCCCTGCGGCCAACGATGAAACCTGTCTGCGGCCCGCCAAGCAGTTTGTCGCCTGAAAACGTGACGAGATCCGCACCCTCCGAAATCGCTTCTGCGACCGTTGGTTCGTGTGCAAGACCAAACCGAGCGAGATCAATCAACGTGCCAGAGCCAAGATCGTTTACCAAAGGTACTTTATGCCCATGCGCAAGAACCGCGAGCTCGCGCGCGCCGACCTCCTTTGTAAATCCCTCGATTCGATAGTTTGACGTGTGCACTTTGAGGATGAGTCCGGTCTTTGGACCTAGCGCGCCAACATAATCCTTCTTGTGCGTTCGATTGGTCGTGCCGACCTCGACCAGCTTGGCGCCGGCACGGCTCATGATTTCCGGCATACGAAAGGCGCCGCCGATTTCAATCAACTCGCCGCGTGACACGATTGTCTCTCGTCCGCGCGAGAGCGTATTAAGGACAAGCAAGACTGCGGCGGCATTGTTGTTGACGATAGTCGCATCCTCGGCGCCGGTGAGATCGCACAGCAACTCGCGCACCAGTTCGTCGCGTTCCCCACGACGGCCGTCGCCTAGATTGAATTCGAGCGCCACCGCGTTACGCATCGCAATTGCCGCAGCTTCAATTGCGGCCTCTGCAATAAGCGCGCGGCCAAGATTGGTATGCAGCACAGTGCCGGTTAAATTGTAGACTGGACGCAGTTTTGGCTGCGCTTCTGCTTCAAGCATTGCCGTAACTCTACCTACAAAACTGTCTTCGGCTGAAAATTCACGGGCCGCACGCGCCTGCGCCAGCACACGGCGGATCATGGCAACGACCGCGGTACGCCCGAATCGGTCTCTGGCCGGCGCGAGAGCCTCATCGCGCATGACCTCGTCAACCGAAGGAAGCTTCCTCAAAAATGCAGCGGCAGGTTTCGCCATTTGCCTTCAATAACCCAGCATGAATGGATTGATGGCGCCGCGCCGATAACCGAGCTCGCGGACCAGAAGATCGAGCGCGATGCTTGCAACATCGTCGGCAACGGGATCGAGCGCGGGGTTCTGAATCTGCTGAAGAATCTTGACGTAACCGCGGCAGCCCTCGCAAACCTCGGCCCGCACCTCGTCGCTGGCGCCCTCGATTTGCTTGTAGCTGATGTCCTTGGTTGAGCCGCACAGCGTGCATTTGATGCGCACATAGTTCCATTGGGTCGCGCACAACGAACAGGCACAGAAACGCGTGTTGTGCGCGCCAGCCCAGCCCACCACCAGGGATGCGACGGGCGGACCACCGCAGCCGGGACAAACGCCGTCGCCGACCGGCACCAAGCTTTTGCCGTCGAGTCGCGCGGCCTGGCGGGTGAAATGCACCTGCAACGCCGCCGCCACGAACACATGGTCCGCGAGCTGGTCAACAGGAATCGAGTCGGTGAGCACCGCGCGTGCCATGGCACCTCGTGCAGCCTCGTCAGCGGCCTGCGCCCGCACGAGCGCAGCGCGCGCCTGTTCCGGCATCTCGATACCCGTCGCGAGCGTGAACAGCCGCTCGATCGTCGCGTCGAATGCGGAGTCCGCGGTGAATCGGCCACGGTCGAGCGGTGGCATGCCGAATTCGCGCGCGCGCTTGAGAGCATCCTCGGCCGGCATGTCGGGCTCCGCGAGCCCGCCTTGCAAACGATGTTGGATATCGTTCAACGCGGCAAGAAAGTTCAGATAGCGCGCGAGCGCATGCCCTTCGGCGAGGTCGCGCAGGCGCTTCGCCCGGACGGCAAATAAAGTCAGTGGATCAGGGAGTTTGACAAATGGCGGCTCGGCAATTTCCCCGATCGGGACTGGATCATGCCGAGGGGCGCCGACGGTACTCATAATTCACGAACCCTCCGGGTCACGTGGCTACTGGCGGCGGCGCCCATTCTACCGAGCGCCGCCTTATTTGCGTTACGTTAGCGCTTACCGACCAACTCGCGCAACCATTTGCGATGGTGCCGCCAGGCCCAGCCGCCTGTAACTCGACCGCGTGTCATTGCGCCGATGGTGCCGCGGACCCAGATTGCCGCATAAACGTGCACGATCCAGACACAGATGATCGTCACCGCCGCCAGTGAATGGATCAACACGGCGAAGCGCTTAGTTTCGACTGACGAATATTCGGCGAAATATTGGTCCCAAATCAGCACACCGCTGCAAATCAGCGTGATGATAAGGACCGACATGGACCAGAACACTACCTTCTGGCCCGCGTTGTATTTGCCAACCTCAGGCAGCCGTTCTTCATGTCCGGTCAAGACATCGCGCAGTCGTGCCATCCATGTATCGTCTTCGGCCTTCCACAGGTTTGCTCTCCAGAACCGAATGAACAGTCCAGCAAAGCTGAAGAAGAGGATCACGCCGAGCCAGGGATGGATCGCACGTGTCCACTGCCCGCCGCCGAACAAACCGGTGAGGAAGAAAAGACTAGGATGGAACAACGCCAGCCCGGAGATCGCGAGGAGCACCAGGCACGTTGCCGTGATCCAGTGATTGATCCGCGCGCCTCCGGTATAGCGATCTACAGTGACCGGATTGCCCGGATGGACCTGATCGCCTGACTCGACGTCATACGCGGTCATCTATGTCCTCCGGCCAGTCGCTTGGCATTTTCCTCGTCTTCGGGCGAAACGCGGTTGGCGCCAGTCACAACGTGATGCAAGAAGCCGATTGCCGCGAAAGCTCCCATCGCCGCCAAGCCCGCATATTTGGTCACGCCCTTCCACAATTCGACGACCGGGCTGATCCGCGGGTCCTTCGGTAGATTGGCGTAGATTTGCGGTTGATCGGCGTGATGCAACACGTACATCACGTGCGTACCGCCGACTCCCGGCGGATCATAAAGTCCGGCATTCGCAAAGCCGCGCGCTTTGAGGTCCTTGATGCGAGCCTCGGCGTGCTGCTTCATTTCCTCCTTGGTGCCGAACACAATGGCGTGCGTCGGGCAGGACTTGGCGCAAGCAGGGCCTTGGCCAACCGCGACACGATCGGAACACAGCGTGCACTTATAGGCCTTGTTATCGACCTGCGAGATGCGCGGGATGTTGAACGGACATCCTTTTATGCAATAGCCGCAGCCAATGCACTTGTCGTGATCAAAATCCACAATGCCATTGGAGTACTGCACGATGGCGCCCGGCGCGGGGCATGCTTTCAGGCAGCCCGGATCGGCACAATGCATGCAGCCATCCTTCCGGATCAGCCATTCGAGGTTCTTGCTTTCCGGGTTCACCCACTCGGTGAAGCGCATGACCGTGAAACTCTCGGGCGTCAGGTCGAGCGGGTTGTCGTACACACCGTGATTGAACCCGATCTCCTGATGCATGTCGTTCCACTCAAGGCATGCAACCTGGCATGCCTTGCAGCCGATGCATTTCGACACGTCGATGAGCTTGGCCACCGGCGTGAGCTGTCGTGAAGGCGGAGGTATATTCGATGCGGAGCGCCGCACCAGATCTTCCTGGCCGTACGTCGTCTTGACGTTCGCAGTCGGCGCAGGGGGAAGAACGTATTCGAAGTTCGCCATCGTTCCCTCCCTTATGCCACCGGCCCGGAAATGGGCTCGATATCGACCAGGAACGCCTTGTACTCAGGCGTCTCGATGTTGGCGTCACCGACATAGGGCGTAAGTGAATTCGGGCCAAAGCCCTTTCTCGCTTCGCCCATGAAACCCCAATGCAAGGGAATGCCGACGATGTGGACGGTTTTGCCGTCGCAGGTGAGCGGCGTGATACGTTTGGTCACGACCGCCTTGGCCTTGACCGAACCACGTTTCGACCAGACGCGGACCCAGCCACCGGACTTGATATTCTTCTCGTTGGCCAGCTGTTCGCTGACTTCCACGAAGAATTCCGGCTGCACCACCGCATTGTTATGCTGATGCTTGGTCCAGAAATGGAAGTGCTCGGTGAGCCGGTAGGAGGTCGCCGCGTACGGGAACTCCTTTGCCTCGCCGAACTGCTCCATGTCGCCCTTGAACACTCGGGCGACCGGATTGCCGCGAACCTTCGGCGCCAACGGATTGGCGATCGGCGATTCGAACGGCTCGTAGTGAACCGGGAACGGCCCGTCACGCATCAAACCACGGGTGAAGAGACGCGCAGTGCCCTCCGGATTCATGATGAAGGGTTGCACATCGGCCGGCTTCGCGGTTGGTGCGATGTCGGGAATGTCGTAACCAGTCCATTTAGCACCATCCCACCAGAGCAGTTTGCGGGTCGGATCCCAAGGCTGGCCATTCAAGTCCGCCGACGCACGATTGTAGAGAATTCGGCGGTTGACCGGCCATGACCACGCCCATTTGGAATAGGCGCCGGTCGAATCCGGATCGCTCGTATCCCGGCGGGCCATATTATTGCCCGCCTCGTTGAAGCAGCCGGAATAGATCCAGCAGCCGCAGGCGGTCTTTCCGTCATCACGAAGCGCGGCGAAGGAGACGACTTGCTTTCCCTTTGCCAGCGTCACCTTTGTCGCGTCGTTCGGGTCCGTTATATCTTCTGTGGCGTAACCGTTGAGCTCTTTGGCGAGCTCCTCCGCTGTTGGATCGCCTGGTTTCTTGTACCGCCAGTCGAGATTGGTGATCGGTTCGGGAACCGGGCCGCCTTCCTTCTCGTAGAGCGCTTTCAGCCGCAGATAGATTTGCGCCATGATCCAGGCGTCGCCCTTGCCTTCGGCCGGATGCGATGCGCCGGCCCAGTGCCATTGCAGCCAGCGGCCGGAGTTCGTCAACGAGCCTTCGTCCTCGGCAAAGCAAGTGGTTGGCAGCTCGATGACCTCGGTTTGGATCTTCGAGGAATCGACGTCGTTATATTCACCGTGATTTTCCCAGAACCGCGCCGTCTCTGTTTGCAACGGGTCCATGACGACGAGATATTTAAGCTTGGAAAGCGCTGCTGTGATCTTTCTGCGATTTGGGAACGACAGCAGAGGATTGAAGCCCTGGCAGAAGTACCCGTTCATCTTGCCTTGGTGCATCAGCTCGAAAGCGCGCAAAACGTCGTAGGCTGGCACGTCGAGCTTGGGCAGCCAGTCATAGCCGAAGCTGTTTTCGGCAGTCGCCGCCGATCCCCACATCGACTTCTGGAAGCTGACAAAGAACTTCTTGTAGTTTTGCCAGTAACTCATCTGGTTCGGCCGCAGCGGCTTGAAGCCGCGGGTCGACATGTAGGCGTCTAAGGTCGGCTCCTTTTCCGTCGGGATCGTCAGATAGCCGGGGATCAGGTTCGACATCAGCCCGATGTCGGTCAGCCCTTGGATATTGGAGTGACCGCGTAGGGCGTTCATGCCGCCGCCGCGCGTACCAATGTTACCAAGTATGAGCTGCAACATCGCCATCGTGCGAATGTTCTGCGAGCCCTTCGAATGCTGCGTCCAGCCGAGCGCATACATCGAGGTCATCGTCTTGTCTTTCGCCGAGCATTCGGCGATCCACTGCGCCACCTTCAGGAACTTGTCCTTCGGCGTGCCGCAGATTCGTTCGACCATCTCCGGCGTATAGACGGCGATATGCTTCTTGAGCAGGTTCCAGACCGAACGCGGGTTATCCATATCGGAAACGACATAGCCGTCCGGCCCGAGCTCGTAATCCCAGGTCGACCTATTGTAGTCACGGCGCGCTTCGTCATAGCCGGTGAACAAGCCGTCTTTGTAATCGAAGCCATCTTTAACTACATAGGGCGCGTTGGTGAACGCCTTCACGTAGTCCCACTGCACCTTGTCGTTGGAGATGCAATAATTCATTACGCCGTAAAGGAAGGCGATATCGGTGCCCTGCCGGATCGGAGCGTAAAGGTCGGCAACCGAAGCAGAGCGTGTGAAGCGTGGGTCGACGACGATCAGCTTGGCGCCACGGTTGGCTTTCGCCTCCGTGACCCATTTGAATCCGCACGGGTGCGCCTCGGCGGCATTGCCACCCATGATAACGACGAGATCCGTGTTCTTGATATCAGTCCACGAATTCGTCATTGCACCGCGACCGAATGTTGGGGCCAAACTGGCCACCGTCGGTCCGTGTCAAACTCTTGCTTGGTTATCGAACGCCAGCATTCCGGCGCTGCGCACAACCTTGTAGGTGCACCACGCCGTTTCGTTGGTTGTCGCGGAGGCCGCCAGGAACCCGGTGGTTAGCCAACGGTTCACTGTGACACCGTCGCCGTTCTTGGCGGTAAAGTTTTTATCACGGTCATCCTTCATCAGCCGCGCAATACGGTCGAGCGCGACGTCCCAGGACACGCGCTCGAACTTGTCCGAACCCGCCTTGCGGATTTGCGGATAAAGAGTGCGCGTCCGCGAATTGACCATGTCTAGCAAGGCCGCGCCTTTTGGACAGAGCGTGCCGCGGTTGGTCGGATGGTCCGGATCGCCTTCGATGTGAACGATCTCGGCTTTCTCGCCCTTCTTCAGATCGCCCTTCGAATACATGATGATGCCGCAGGCGACTGAGCAATATGTGCAGGTATTGCGGGTCTCGGTCAGGCTCGCGAGCTTCCATGGACGAATGGAAGTGGCCAAGGCTTCTTCAATATCTCCGAAGCCGAGCGCACCGAGCGTTGTACCGGCAATACCCACGCTGGCGCCCTTCATAAATTGGCGCCGCGAGAGCTCCATGTTCATTGATTGCCCTCCTTTGAGAGCGTTTGCCCCCGACGGGGGACGCTTCGGGCCCGGACGTCACCCTCCGATAACGTCCGCCACGCGCGATTTTCGCGCATGGCCTAAGGCTATTTTTGAACTAGTCCAGTGTCAAACAACTTGGTCGTCATCGGCATTCTTGTGCGCCGCACCAAAAACTTCGTTTTGATTGAATAATCAGTGACTTTTCGATTCTGCGCGGCACCATCGCACCACTATGCGGCATTATGTTCCAAAACATATTTTTTGAGCATTTCAGAGGAATATTGCGCAAGATTAAATTTGCGTCGCCAGAATATTGATAAGCGTCTTCGTCTGGCGCAGAGTTGATGGGTGAGAAATCGAGTGGCTCCCGAGGTTCGGGGCACATTGGCGACGACCCTCCCAATAGCGCTGATTCAAGCGGCATCTATCGCCGTTACGACCGCACTTTTGTTCGTGGCCCAGTCTAACGCGGCCGAACTCCAGCGCTGGACGGCCAAGCAGCCCCCCCCACATTTCACCCTGCCCGATACCGATGGCCGGACCATCGCGCTCGATTCCCGTCGCGGCTCCATCACCATCGTGCATTTCTTCGCGACCTGGTGCGAACCCTGCCGCGAGGAGCTGCCAGCCCTAGATCGGTTGAGCGAGCGCAGCGGCAGTGAAATCAAGGTTCTCGCGATCTCGGTCGCCGAACCCGACGGACGCGTGCGGCGGTTTCTTCAGTCCATGCCGCTGAGCATCCCGGTGCTGCTCGATCGTGATCGCGTCACCGCCAGATCATGGCACGTATCGACTTTGCCGACGAGCATCGTGCTCGACGCCGGGCTTAAACCGAAACTGCTGATTGAAACGGACTACGCGTGGGACACAATCGATCCGCGGACATTAACCGAAGAAATTTCGATCGTGATCCCCGCGCAAAAATTCGATGCAATACAAGAAACCATCGGCCCATACCTAGGAGGAGTCAGACATGAAGTTCGATCGACGCATAGTTCTTAAAGGCAGTGCTGTTATTCCATTGGCCGCGGCCCTGCCGCGGTGGGCTTCCGCCGCGGGCGATTTCAACCCGCAGCCTGGTCCGTGGCGCACGTTCCAGATCGTCACCAGGCTCGAAATCGCCAAGCCGGAAGGCAAAACGCAAGCTTGGGTGCCGGTTCCCGCCGTCAACGAGGCGGATTGGTTTAAATCACTCGGCAGCGATTGGACCAGCAACGGCAAGGCCGAACTCGTGCGCGATCCAAAATACGGATCGGAATTGGTCCACGTTGAATGGGCAAGCGATGAGGCCAAGCCCGCCATTGAAGTCATCAGCAAGATTTCAACCCGCGATCGAGCAGTCGATCTGACGAAACCAGGCAATGCGAAACCGCTGTCTGCGGCCGACCATAGATTTTATACCGAAGGAAGCGAATTGATTCCTGTTGACGGAATCGTCAAGGAAACTTCCGACAAGATTGTCGCCGATGTCAAAACGGATGTCGAAAAGGTCAGCGCAATCTATGAGTGGATCGTCGCGAACACATTTCGTGACGGCAAAGTGCGCGGCTGCGGGATCGGCGATATTGCCTCGATGCTGAAGACAGGCAATCTCGGCGGCAAATGCGCGGACTTGAACGCCTTGTATGTGGGGCTTGTTCGCGCGGCCGGCATTCCTGCACGCGACGTCTACGGTATCCGGGTCGCGCCGTCGAAGTTCGGTTACAGAAGCCTTGGCGCCAACTCTGAAATCATAACGAAAGCCCAGCACTGCCGTGCGGAGACCTTCGTCGCCGGGCATGGCTGGATCGCCACCGACCCGGCCGATGTACGCAAGGTCGTGCTAGAGGAGCCGCCGGGCACTCTGCCAATCGACAATCCAAAAGTCGTCGACGCGCGGAAGACGCTTTTCGGTGCATGGGAAGGCAATTGGCTTGCCTATAACTTCGCGCATGATGTCGCATTACCTGGATCGAAGGGACCCAAGCTTGGCTTCTTGATGTATCCGCAGGCTGAATGCGGCCCGGCGCGGCTCGATTGTCTCGATCCTGACAATTTCAAATATACCATCGTGTCGAAGGAACTGACTTCGGCGTGATGGCCGGTTGCGACATAGTGCAGGCGCTGCGTCGGCAGCGCTTGCAGCCCTGGCTCCCGCCCAAAGCCGGAACCTCGGGAACCCATTGCGAGTTGCCCGTCAAATCCTGCATGGGAGCTCGCAATGCGCATTACCATTCTTGTCACATTTATCGCCCTGGCCGCCGCGCCGGTGGCGTTTGGGCAAAACAGTTCGGGCGGCGGCGGCACAGAACCTCAGAACAAGGGCTCCACGGGGTGGACGGGTGGTCATCCCGAAATCGGCGGCTCGACAAGTGCCACCCAACAAACGACGGGACAAGAAAGCAGCGACGCCGACGCCAAGGCAGCCGCAGGCCAGCCGCTCACGGCGACCGGCGAGGATCTGAAAGGACCGCCGAAGCGTTTCGCGCCCTCCAAGACGCCAGAGTAGCCGCAGTCATCGGGTCAGGTCGTTTCAGTCTCCACGCCGTCAACGGCGGAGAATCTCGCGTGCTTTTGCATGGCGTGATCGCCGCACGCTTGCTGCTATGCTGACGCGATCAATGGCGCGCGACCAAACGACCGTGATTGTGCTTGACCTGCGCGGGTTGCGCTGCCCGCAGCCAGTATTGCGTGCAAAGAAGGCGCTGCGCAACATTCCAGTTGGTGGCATGCTGGTTCTTCAATGCACCGATCCGCTGACCGCGATCGATGTGCCGCATTTCTGCAACCAGACTGGCCACACACTGAGTGTTCAAGAACAGAAACGCGAGCTTTATATCTTCAAGATCGTGAAGCGGCATTGATCGTCGCCAACCAAAGCTAGACACATGCAGCCTGTATATCTCGACTTCAACGCGACGACGCCGGTTGCGCCGGAAGTGCTGGACGCGATGTTGCCTTTTTTACGCGAGGAATTTGGCAACCCCTCATCGGCGCATATGCTTGGCCAACGGGCACATTTGGCGGTCGATACCGCTCGCAGCCAAGTCGCGGCGCTTATCGGCGCAAGCGTCGACGAAATTGTCTTTACGGGCGGTGGAACCGAAGCGAGCAATATGGCAATTCGCGGCGCGGCGACCACGAGGCGCGATCGGCCAGCGGTTGTCACAACGAACATCGAACATCCCGCTACCGAAGCGTGTTGCTCGCTGCTCGAGCGCAACGGACACCGGATCCGCCGGGTTGCAGCGAAGGCTGACGGCCGCGTCGACCTCGCCGCAATGAAGGATGCTATCAGTGCTGACACGGCTCTGGTGACAATCATTCATGCACAGAACGAAATCGGCACGTTACAGCCAGTCGGCGACACCGCTCGGCATGCACACAGTGCCGGTGCGCTTGTCCACGCCGACGCCGCGCAGTCGGTCGGCAAGATGCCGGTTCGCGTCAACGAACTCGGCGTCGACTTGCTTTCCATCGCCGGCCACAAGTTGTACGCGCCAAAGGGAATTGGCGCGCTTTACGTTCGGCGTGGCGTAAGACTTCCGCCTTTGCTAGTGGGCGCCGGTCAGGAGCGTGGCAACCGCGCCGGCACGGAAAATGTCGCTTATATTGTCGGATTGGGCGAAGCCTGCAGACTTGCGGCGGCGGCGCTCGACAGGGCCCCACAACACATGGCCTCGCTTGCCAGGCACCTATTCGCCGAACTCGAGCGAGCCATTCCCGGGATTGTATTGGTTGGGCATCCGACTGAACGTCTGCCGAATACACTCAACGTTTTGTTTCCCGGAGTTTCAGGACGGCAGCTCCTGGCCGTGTGTCCGGGTGTACTCGCCTCGAACGGCTCCGCATGTCACGCCGACAGCGAAGAGCCGTCGGCGATATTGCTTGCACTTGGCATTTCACGCGAAAAGGCGCTCGGCACGGTTCGGCTGTCGCTTGGACGCGCAAGCACACCGGAGGATGCTGACGCCGCGGCCGCCCACCTGGCTGCCGCTTGGCGTGCCTTGCGGCAGACCACGCCCCAACGGGTCGCAATATAACGGAGCAGGCAAGATGAATATTGTGCAGCAAATTCGCTTGAGCCATCTGTCCCATGGCGGCGGATGTGGCTGCAAGCTGGCGCCCTCAGTGCTGCAACAATTGCTCTCCAGCCATCCAGCCGCGACGCCTTACAAGAAATTGCTGGTCGGCGTCGAAACCGGTGACGATGCCGCAGTCTGGGAACTCGACAACGGCACCTGCGTTATCGCAACCACCGATTTTTTTATGCCGATGGTCGACGATCCGCATGACTTCGGCCGCATTGCCGCGACGAACGCGATCTCGGATGTTTACGCGATGGGCGGCATGCCGATCATGGCACTGGCCATTCTCGGCATGCCGGTCGACAAAATCCCCGCCGAGATGGTGCGGAAAATTCTCGAAGGCGGCGCTTCAATATGCGACGCTGCAGGCATTCCGGTCGCCGGAGGTCATTCCATCGATTCGCCCGAGCCGATCTACGGTCTCGCTGTTATCGGCACCGCGGCAAAATCCGATATTCGACGTAACAGCAGCGCCAAGGCTGGCGACAAATTAATCCTTACCAAAGCGCTCGGAGTCGGAATTTATTCGGCCGCTTTCAAGAAAGGCGCATTGTCGCGCAATGCCTACGATGAATTTATGGCGAGTACGACTTTACTTAATCGCGTTGGCGCAAAACTCGCCAAGGATATCGCCGTGCATGCGATGACCGACGTAACCGGCTTTGGTCTGCTCGGTCATGCCCTGGAAGTTGCGCGAGGATCGCATAAAACGGTAACGATCAATTTCTCGGCGCTTCCCTTTCTGAAAGAAGCAGCGACGCTAACTCAAAATGGATTTGTTACGGGTGCATCGGGCCGGAACTGGAAGAGTTACGATAGCAGTATTGTGCTTCCGAAGAATATCTTAGATTGGCAACTACAGCTCCTGTGCGACCCGCAAACATCCGGTGGACTTCTTATTGCCTGCGCACCGGATCGCGCAGAAGACGTGTTGGAAACTATTGTGACAGCCGGCTGTCTCGCCGCGAAAATTATCGGCGCTATCGAAGCAGGGGAAGCCCGCGTTGTTGTAAAGGCGTAGCCTTTCCACAAAAGCCCTGACCGACGCGGCCTACGGTTCACGGCTCCATGCCAAGCGCACGGATATTTTTGCGTACGTTTTCTTCCTGTAGCGCGGCAAGAAATGCTTGCACGCCAGGACGCTTGCGCCGTTTGTCTACAATGAGAAAGTCGTAATGCTCCGCCGAAACTGGCAGGAAGCCGAGACCATAGAGCTTTGCCACTGGTTCAATGGCGAGACCCCAATCGGCGCGACCCTGCGCGATGGCTGCCGCAACCGCGTTGTGGGACTTCGGCTGATTGGGATAGCCGGGAGGCCGCGCGCCATCGAGCAATTTGTCCGTAAGTACGCGCGTGCCGGAGCCCGCGTTGCGGTTGACCATGACGGCGGATGAATCGGTCAGCACGATTTTCAGCGCCTCGCGTGCGCTGCGGCCTTCAAATCGCGCATCACCGGACCGGAACAATATGCCCTGCATCCGCCGCCAGCCTCGAGCCAGACTCAGGCCCGGCGTCACCAGATGCACATTATATTGGCCGCTCGCCGGATCGATCAGATGAACTGGGGCTACATCGCATTCGCCGCGGGATGCCGCCGCGACGCCGCCGAGGCTGCCGACGGCCAAGGTCCGGGCGGAGAAACCACGGCCGGCGAGCTCCCCTACCACCACATCGAGCGCCACGTCATGACTGCCCATGATTACCAAATCAGGCACGCGCGCCGCTGTGCCGATCAATGTCACTTGCGCGTCGCTGCCGGCGTCGAGTGCCGACGCGAGTGCGTCGACTTCGAAAAAACCGTCGGCCTGCGAGAAGCTAGTCACCGCGCCGGAGCCCTTGGCTGTAGGAAACGCAACGGCGCCTTCTTCGCCTTCGACCAGCGACACCAGTACGAATTCCTTGCGGCCGAGCTCCGAAGCGACGCGCACCGGCACCCGCGCAGTGATCGTCTCTGCCGTCTCAGGCGGCAAGCCGGCGCGAGCGCGGAGCACCGGCGCTACGAAGGCGTAAAATGTGAAGATTGCCGATGTGGGAAAGCCCGGGAGCACCACAATCGGCTTTCCGTCAACAACACCGAGGCAGAGTGGCTTGCCAGGCTTGAGTGCGACGCCGTGCACAAGAATGCCGGGTTTCCCCAACTTGGATACAACACGATGCGACAGATCGCCTGTGCCTTTCGAAGTACCACCAGAAAGGACCACCATATCGCTTGCGGCGAGCGCATCACGCGTCGCTTTTTCCAGGATCATCGCATCGTCAGGATAGACCCCCGACAAGATTGGTTCGCCGCCCGCCTCAGCCACCGCTGCCGCGATAATCGCACCGTTGCTGTCATAAACGCCCGCCGGCCTGAGCGGCTCGCCCGGCTCGATCAACTCGTCGCCGGTCGAGAGCACCGCGACCTTGGGCTTTCGCACGACATCTATCCGGTCCAGTCCGCACGCAGCCAGCATGCCGATTTCGCGCGCGCCAATGCGCGTGCCACGCCGTAACAGCGTCTCGCCCCGCGCAATATCGGAGCCGGCAAATGAGACAAATTGCCCAGGTGTCGCAGTACGACGCAGTTCGATGCGTGGTGTGCCGCCCTCGATCAGTTCTGTCTGCTCGATCATCACCACCGCGTCGGCACCACGCGGGATAACCCCGCCTGTCGCTATCGCGGAGCAGGTCCCTGCCAAAATGGTAACTTTGGGCTCATGACCGCAGACGATGACCTCGTCATTGAGCGTGAAGATTCTTGGATTGCCATCGCTGGCACCCCAGGTATCCGCCGCCCGCACGGCAAAGCCATCAACATTTGAACGGTCGAAAGGGGGTGCGTCGACCGCAGCAATCACATCTGTGGCGAGAACACGCGTGCGCGACTCGGCAAGCGTTACCGATTCGCCTGCAAGCGGGGTGAGATCGAGATGCCGCTCGAAACGCACGCGCGCTTCTTCCGCCGACACAACTTCAAGGAATTGCTCCTGACGCGCAGCAGCACGTACGCGCGCGATCAAATCGCTTTCTTCGCCCGGCCGAAGCTTTCGGGTATTGCTCATTTTGCGAAACTCATGGCCACGGCCTTACCGGCACCGGTGTCCCGGCGGAATATCCTTCGCTGTCGGCCGGTACGAGAATCCATCCATCCGATCGGGCAAGCGACGATATAGGAAGATATTTCGTTGCCAGCGGCTCGGCCTCACCGGAGTTTCGTCTCACCGGCACGATTTCGGTCAGACCCACAGTCGAACTGACCTTGCGGGCGAGCGGCAAGATTTCTGACGGCTCGTTTTCACTGCTTTTCGCCGCCGCAAGCCGATCAAGCAGACGCCGTCCAACCATGAGCCAGACACTGAGCGCCGCGTCGAGCCGCCCCGGCAGAAGCAATACCGGCCTCGTCCCGACAAAACCAAGCGCGCCGGTTTCACCCGGCGTCAGCCCTATTCCGTGGATCGCAAGTTGCCCCTCGCGCGCTAGTGTCTGAACGCTGTTATCGTTGCGTCCACTACCCGTTCCACCGATTGCGACGATCGCATCCGCGCTTTCAGCGGCCATCGCGACACCAAGACCCCGCCCGCTGTTGTCCAGCCGCGACGCCGCGCCTCGGCGTTCAATATCTTCCGTCACCAACCGGGCGGCGGCGTTGATGATGCCGCTCCCACGCACCGGCAGAACGCGAATACGCGGCTCGCGCACGGTGATGCGCACAATTCCGGCGGCTGAAAATGCCGCGAGATCAGTGATTCGCAACCGCTCGCCGGCCCGCCGCAATGGAATTGCCGGATCGCTATCGCCGCCCGCCTGCAATACACCGTCGCCCGGGTTAATCGGGATGAGCGCTTCAGCAAGGCCTCCGGCAACCTTCACCGTGTCGATTGGCGCAACGCTGTCGGTACCAGCCGGGAGTACCTGCCCCGCCTCGATACGTGAGGGCGTGCGCACGAGCAGTGACGGTGCATAATTTCCGGCACCCAGAGTCTCGTCGGAACTCAGCGCCCAACCGTCCTGCAACGCCAGCGCCGACGCGGGGCGCGCCGGCGCCATTGCGTCCGCGGCAAGCACTCGCCCCACGGCCGCGAAGACGTCGACCGTGCGCTGGGTGACCGCCTTCACTTCCGCGTCGATCATCAAAAGCACGTCGGCGAGTGGTGTCAGCCGTGAGATTTTTTGTATTGCTTCGGATGCCGCCATTTGCCGCGCTTGACCTTCTTGCACTCAGAGACTTGAGTTTAGCTCAACAAAATGGCGGATGCAGCGAAGCTTTCTATTGGCGAAATTGGAGAGGTAGGCGTGTTTACGACCACAAAGGACAAGGCTCTTCTCACCACGACCACTGGGGCGCTGCCCCGCCCCAGTTGGTATACCGAGAACCTTCGCGGCATTCCGCTGTCGCAAGGATTTTCCCGGCTCGCCTACCGCGAGCAACATTTCGATTGTCTGGCTTGCCATGTAGCAGCACAGCACCGCGCGGGTATCGACATTTTTGTGGACGGCGATACCCGCCTCGATGACGACGTCGCCGGGCGTGCCTGGGTGAGCTACGTCACCGAACGCGTCGCCGGCATCGGTGCCCCACGCGTTGAAGTGCCACCTGCCGGCTTCATGGCCGACAAAGGGCCCGGCGATTTGATGTGGGAAGTCATCGAGACGCGTATGACGCCGCCGGTGACCGGCAGGATCGGCGGGACGACGTTGCAGCTTGACCGCGCCTACAAGGCGATCGCGCCCATGACAGACAGACCGGTGAAGATCGGGTCGATCTCGGCGCAGATCCTGGCGTTGATGCTTACGAATGAACACTACAAGAACCGGCTCGACTTGCTGATGGACCTGTCAGCTGCATTGAATAGCGAGTATCACGCGCTCTCGGATGCCGGCGCGCCTCTTGTCCAGATCGAGGAACCGGCGATCCACCAGGTCATCGCCGATCCAAAACAGTCCATCAAGCCGGAACAATGGGTCAAAGCGTTTAACGTCGAGGTAGAGGGATTGCGTAACAAATGCGAGGTGTGGTGTCACACCTGCTGGGGCAGCCCGGCGGCGCAGCGAGTGGCGAGCACGGACCAATCCTACAAGGCGGCGCTCCCCTACCTCGACCAGCTCGATGTCGACGTGCTTACGGTGGAAGGCGCATTTAACCGTGGCATGGATCTCGAACACGTCGGCAAGATGATTTCGAAAAACAAGAAAATCGCGCTCGGTGTCGTTAGCCATCGCACCCTGCAGATCGAACGGCCGGAAGAGGTGGCCGATCTCATACGCAAGGCGCTTAAATATATTGAACCAGAACGGCTCATCCTTACAAGTGATTGCGGCTTTGGCCGCCAGGCGATGAGCCGAATGCACGCATTCTACAAAATGGTGGCCCTCACGCGCGGCACAAACATCGTGCGTAAGGAACTCGGAATTGAAGAGGCTTATATCCCAGCCACGGATAAACGACTGTCAATGGTGCCACTCAGCGCATGACCGAAACGGTAATGAACCTTCGCGGTCTGAAGTGCCCATTGCCGGCCCTTCGCGTGCGCAAGAAATTGTCGATGTTGAGGCCCGGAGACTTGATTGTAGCAGAGTGTACCGATCCGCTCACCGCGATCGATATACCGAACCTGTTGCGCCAAACCGGAGACACGCTGGAGGAAAAGAGCGAATCGGATGGCGTGCTTCGTTTTCGTGTCCGCAAGACCTGAGAGGCGTGTTCAATCAAGATGAAATCCCTTGGCGCGGACAAAAGCACCAAAATCGGCGCGTAGTGGCACCGCATATTGTCGCGCCTTGTCTTCCGACCAGCCATAGAATTCAGAACGTCCGAAACGTTGAGCCTCTCGTTGATTGCGATACGGCCACGTTGTTGCGCGCCGATGGTCATAGGCATCGATCTTGGAAAGATCATCCCCCCTATAAACGTCTTCATGCACCGTCGTTCCAAGCGACAGTCGCGGTGTAATTCCGCCCTCCTCCGCCGGCCACCCAATACACATGCCTGCAATTGGGATGACCTTTTCCGGCAATGCAAACATTTCACTGATCGTCGCAGCATGATCGCGGATCACGCTGATCGGGCAGCAGCCCAGACCAATTGCCTCAGCCGCACGCAACATCGTGGTCAAGACGATGGCGGCGTCGACTGTTGCGTTGAAAAACAGATCGAGATGGTCATTGGGAAACGGCTTGCCGCGCATTTGAGAAATTCTTGGAAGACGGCGCCCGTTTGCAAGGAACACAAGAAATATAGGTGCCTGCCGAATCCACGGCATTTCGCTAAGGAGATCCGTAATTGCGTTAATCTTGTTTCTGTCCCGAACGACGAGAATATCCGCTTGCTGAAGATCGCTCTTGGATGGTGCCGACAGGGCACACGCGCACAGCAGCCGCATCAGGTCAGGCGGGACGTCGCGGTCAAGATATCGGCGATGCACGCGGTGCGCGGCAATACGGGCAATTTCATCCAGCCCGGGCAAGCGGGGATCGACTTCCAGCTTTTCGCCAAAGCGTGCGGAAAGCGCGGCCTGGATGAATGAGGTGAGATCCGGCATTAGACATCTCCTTAGCCTGAGAGTTTGCGCGCCTCTGGAGCATGCACCGTTGAGCGACAGTCGCTTTCCTTCAACCCGACATTATATGAATTGCCACCGAGTTTCTGAGGCAGAATTGCAGAAATGGCGAATAGTGAATTCGAAACCGTAGTCATCGGTGGAGGCGCGGCGGGCATCGCGGCGGCGCGGCGCCTGCATGAAGCCGGGGTCAGATCTCTGATCGTCGAGGCACGTCCTCGACTCGGCGGCCGCGCTTGGACAGTCTCTGGACCGGAGCGATCTGCGCTGGATCTGGGCTGCGGCTGGCTGCATTCAGCTGACCGCAATCCATGGGTGGCAGTTGCCGAGGAGCAAGGGCGCACAATTGACAGGACGCCGCCACCCTGGAGACGCCGTTCGCTGCCCAATGGATTTCCTGAAGGTGGTCAGCGGGAGTTCATCGAGGCGCAAGAACAGCTTTTCGCGCGGATAAGCGAGCGGGCGCAGAAAGAACCAGATGTTCCGGCGGCGTCACTACTGGCGCCGGGATGCCGTTGGAATAATCTGATCAATGCAGTCGCCACTTACATCAGCGGCGCCGAACTTGAGCATGTTTCGGCTCGCGATTTTGACAACTACGACGACACAGGTGTGAATTGGCGCGTGGTTGAGGGCTATGGCACCACGATCGCCGCCTGTGCCGCCAATTTGGCGGTCGCACTGGATTGTCCAGTGCTGCAAATCGACCACAGCGGCAAACGCTTGAATATCAAAACGGCGCGAGGCGTCATTGCGGCGGATCAGGCGATCGTCACCATCCCGACCGCGGTCATGGCAGAAAACGAAGCGTTGTTCGCACCGGTCCTCGCGGATAAGGTGGAAGCCGCACGTGGTTTGCCGCTCGGTCTTGCCGATAAACTGTTCCTGTCGCTTGCGAATGCAGAAGAGTTTGAAAGCGATAGCCGGGTGTTCGGCACAATTGATCGGACCGCTACAGCGACGTACCACTTCAGACCGTTCGGCCGTCCGCAAATCGAGGCATATTTCGGCGGAGGGCTCGCCGCCGAACTTGAAGCAGCGGGAGCGAGCGCCTTTTTCGATTTTGCGGTATCTGAACTGACCCGACTATTCGGCGGTGCCTTTGCCAAGAGAGTAGAGCCGATTCATATCCATCGATGGGGCAGCGATCCGTTTGCGCGCGGCTCATATTCTTATGCGCGTCCGGGCATGGTGGAGTGCCGCAAAACATTGGCAACTGCTGTTGATGAACGTCTGTTCTTTGCCGGCGAAGCTTGTTCTCCTGCCGACTTCTCAACTGCGCACGGCGGCTGGATGACTGGTGTCGCCGCGGCACAGCAGGTGATTGCAACGCGGACGCGACGCTGAACTCGCCAGGAACAGCGTCAGCGCATATTGGCAACGCGCCGGAAGCCGCCCAAGTCGAGAATTGTCAACGACCGTTCGCGTAGCTTGATCAAGCCACCGCGACGAAATTCGCTGAGTACCTTGCTGACGTGCACGGACGTGAGCCCGGTTGCATCCGCGATATGGCGCTGGCGCAATGGAAAATCCATCTCGATAGGCTCGCCGCGCGCCATGCCACGTTTGGCTAGTCGTTCAACCAGATTCAAGATCAGTCGAGCGATCCGCTCGTCTGCCGTGCGGCGCCCAAGATCCACAATCAGCTGGTCTGCCCGTGACTTCTCTTCTATCCACGCTTTCGACAGATTTTCCAGGAGATCGGGTCGCTTGAACAACGCTGGCTTTAGTTCGCTGCGCCTAAAAATGCGATAGCGAACGTCAGTAATCGCCTCGACCAGATATTGCCCGCGAGAATCAAAGAGGAGGGCCGTGGAGACGATGTCGCCAGGCAAAAGGATCGACAGAATCTGCCGGCTGCTGTCGGATAACGTGGCGATCGAGGCTGCCCACCCATCGCAGATAACCGGCACCGCGTCATGCAAATCACCGTCGCGGCAAATGATTCGCCGGGCGGGCGCGATATGTGTTGATTGTTGAATCGGAATTGGTTTTGTCCCGGAGATCGCCCATTCGGCTTGCAACGTCGACTGGCAGACATTCATTTCGAAGCCCGAACAGATTGCACATGTCGTTTGTAACGCGACGGTGCTCGGATCTTTCTTAATCAGGCCCAGTTGAACGGTCATGGGATTTCATTCTCGACTTTTTGCTCTGTCCACTCGTGCTCGCAAGGTTTCCCTGCGCATTGCGCGCATTGCGTGCGTGTCAAAATAGACCGTGTTCGTTCTAGGTAAAGCTAATTACAGCACGCGGTTCGATAATTTTTATCGTTTGTCGCATCGTCTGTCGCTTACGGCAGCGTATGCCCCGCCAACCGCAGCTTCTGATCTCTGACTGAATTGATTTGAGGCGTTGACCAATCGCGCTTCGTGCAGAGGCGTGAATTTTTTGAGTTGAGACGGCAGCCGAGAAAACCCGCTCTCATGTTCGAGCGGATTAGCTTATTTGCACCGTATAGAGATTGAATTTGTAAGCCTTTTCCTGACAGAAATAGCTTTTGCGTACATGCTCGACATTGTCATTTATTCCAAATAGAAAGTGCGGGACAAATTTTCAGGCGTATTGGATGGCAAAGACTTCTATGCGGGTCCGGTTCTGGGGAGTCCGAGGAAGCATTCCCTGTCCCGGCCCGGCGACGATGCGCTATGGCGGCAACACGCCTTGCATTGAGGTACGTTGTGACGAGCGTGTTCTTATCTTCGATGCCGGGACTGGATTGCGGTCACTCGGCATAGAGCTTCTCAAGGACCATAAAATTCGTGACGTCGATATTTTCATAACGCATTGCCATCTCGATCATGTTTCCGGCTTGCCGTTCTTTGCACCATTTTTTCGCGAGGACTATCGGGTTCGCGTCTGGGCGGGAAACCTCGCGCCGTCGAGCAGCATCGAACACGTCATGCGAAAGCTCATGAGCTCTCCATGGTTTCCTGTGCCGATGGAGATTTTCAAGGCAAAGATAGATTTCCGCGACTTTAAGTCAGGCGAGGTTCTGCGGCCGCATGAAGATGTCGTTCTGCGAACCGCGCTGCTCGACCATCCGGACGGCACGAACGGTTATCGTCTCGAATATGGTGGCCGCGTGTTCGCATTGCTGTGCGACACCGAAGGTTTCCCCGGCAAACGCGACGCTGAAATGATCTCGCTTGCGCGCCGGGCCGATCTCGCAGTCTATGATGCAACGTTCACCGAAACTGAAATTTCATCCAAAGCAGGCTGGGGTCACTCAACGTGGATGCGCGGCGTTCACATGGCCAACGAAGCCGACGTCAAGCACCTCTGTCTGTTTCACCATGACCCGTCGCATGACGACGATTTCATGGATACACTTGCCGCCGAGGCCAATGACGCCCGCGCCGGTACAATTGCGGCACGGGAAGGCCAGATTATCGATCTGTGATTTGATCGAGGGCCGCGGTCGTAATGGTGTGGGTGCCCTGCTGATCGAGGGCAAACAACGGCCGGTAGTGGTGCACGTCCTCGGCGTTGAGGATCGCCATCGTGCGATTGTCCAGAATGAGCCAGTGTTGTTCGTACCGGACGGCGACCACCGCGTGGCCCACCTCGCGTTTGTCGTCTTGCACGATCATCAGCCGGAGATCCTCCGGCAGGATACTCAATTCGCGAAGCACGACGTATTTTACGATTGCATAATCTTCGCAGTCACCAGCTTCACTGGCTAGCGTTTGAAGGGGCGACGCCCAGAAATCTGCCAACCCGTACTGCGCCCAATCACTCACCGGCCTGATCGTCATGTTGACAGCGCGGTTCAACCATCCCAATCGGACGCGGCCTTCCTGCTTGCGAACGAGATCAACAATAGACAGGAAACGGCGCGCGGCCTGAGAGCATGTGGTTTGATCCGACCGGCAGGCTACCACGGCGGCCTCGTCGGCACGGATTCGGGATTGCAGCTCGATCCATTTGGAAGACATTTCGCTGGCGGTCATTGATGATGAGTTGTCCGGCCTGCCCGTTGGCAAAGCGTCCTTGCCGCGCGCAAGCAAATCGGTGGCAAACGTGCCGAGCTGCGGGACAGAAAAATCGCCAGATTTGTTGTCGGATGCGGCCTGCGCGCCGGGCCCATTATTTCCGTTCGGTTCGGGCGCCGATGCCGATTGGCTTGAACGCATATCGGTGAAGGCTGCAGCGCAACAAACCGCGACCAAAAAAATAATACGCCCCATCCGGACGAAAGCAGACATGACCGAACGCCCCTGTTCCCGGCATGTCGGTCGGATTTTTCCGATCCCATGTCCGGCAATTTACCGGGCGTTCTGCACTCAAACTTTTGCTGTCGAGTTTAAGATCCGCGTGTGATGTCGCCTTATTCCGCGTTGGGGTGAATGGATTCTGAAAAGTGGCGAGTGCCGATATGACGGGCAGGAAAATACGGTCCAAATAACCCCGATCCAGGGAACGCGTGCGGTTACCCAAAAGTTAATTGATTGATTGTCGCTGAAAGGCGGCCGCTGCCCACGCGTTGAGGTCAGCGTACGCCGTATGTCGTAAAGTCCTCGGCGATCTTGGTCTCGAGTTTCTTTGCGGCCTCGAGATCGGCATTGCCGCCAGCGGTATCGCCTTTTTTGATCCGCGCAAGCCCACGCCCGTAAAGCGCACTCGCCATTTTCGGTGCGGCACGCAGCGCCGAATTGTAATCCTGAATGGCGGCATCGAGCTGACCCAATTTCAGGTAGATCAGCCCGCGAGAGTCGAAGGTCGTGGCATCATTGGGCTGTATGAGAAGCGCCTTGTTGCAGTCCGCCAGTGCCGGCTGCAGCTGGCCAAGGACGGCCCGGGTCCAGCAGCGCCCATTCCATACCTCGTCCAGGTCTGGCTGAAGACGAATTGCATCATCATAGTCGCGCGACGCATTTTGAAAATCGTGCCGTTTTTGATTTGCTTCAGCACGGTTGGCAAAAGCTCTGGCGTAGGCGGGGGTAAGCCTGATCGCTTCGTCGAAATCCTTGATCGCACGGTCGACGTCGCCCTTTTTCAGAAAAGCTACGCCGCGGTTGTTGAATGGCTTCGAGAAGTCCGGATGGTTTTTAATCGCCATATCATAGTCGCTTATGGCGAGATCATAATTGCCTTTCGCGGCATAGGCATTGCCTCGATTGTTGTAGGCAATCGCCAAAACCAAAGTTGTTTCTTTTCCAGACTCAATGAGCGCTGTGCAACCTGTGATCTGCGGCTCCACCGAACTGCGGTCGACGCCGTTACACAACTCCACATTTTTCAGCTTGCCTTTGAGTTCTGTCGCCTCTGGCGTGGCCGCCCACGCGTCTACCAGAGGCAGGCCCAGCATTGATACGAGTGCCGCACCGGCGAGTGTGCCCACGCTTCGGCTCAGCACCGAAACCGTAAGAGATCGCGCAATGGAAAGGCTGAAGACGCGAGCTGGCTTTTTCTCGCAGTGACAATGCCGTTGAGATTGCTGTTGTGAGATAGGCTGTGTTGGCATCGATTACACCAATAACAGCTTGACCCAGAATGTCAGCACCCTCGGCAGATATCGAGATTGGGTTTCGTACGCTCTTCTATGACGCCCGGGCCCGAGGACGCTGCCGGTCTGGCACTGCCGTTGCCAAAGCGCTGCATGACCTTATCCTTGCCCTCTTCGATGAGGGTGGAGAACTTGACAGTGCCATCATCTGATATCTCAACGCGTGGTGTCGTTCCTCGAATACCCATGGTGGCGACGGGAGTATCGACTTTCATGTCGCCGCTCTTTGCAATTTTCCCTGCAACGAACGTGAATGTCCCTTTGGTCAGGCTCATCAGACTCGAGTTTGACTTGCCGTTGGGATCATAAACAAACTCGGTCATTGCCATGCGGGCATTGCTGGACAGATCGAACGCGGTCCCATCGGCAAATGTTACGCCGACGCGACTATCGGCGCCGGTCGCCAGCACATCGCCGAGATAAATGGGGTCACCAATTCTTGCTTGGCCGGGTTGATTACTGAGCGCTGCCTGGAGAACCACCGCGTTGACGTGCTCGATTGTGACCGCGCCCGTCGCACTGACCACCTTGCCGATAGGCTTTACCGAGACGTCGCTCTGCGTTAGTGCCGGTTCGGCTAAAGCGGCCGACAAAACGGCTCCCGCTACGAAGACGGCAATCATATGCGCGCGCATCGTCCTACCCTCTCAAGGGGGGTGCCCCTTGATATAATTAACAGTATTGCCGTGGCGCAGCAATAAGCCCAGCCTATTTATAATGAGCTTTAGCTTCATCTTTTGGGCGCACTCTTTAGAAGGTTCAACCATTACGGGGGCGGGAGTTTCATGGAACTCTAAAACCAGCATAAAACCTTCAAAATAAACCATTAATTTGAACCTACGGATTGCGGAGCCGTTGATTTAAATTGTAATCGGGGCGATAGTTTAAATAGAAAACAATTTGAGCGCTGGCAGCGAAACAGAGCAAGAATACTGCCCAAGCCCGGCGCTGGATACGGAGAGGCGGGGCTAGTGTCCGGTCAACGTCGCGCTATGCCCGATGCGAGCACAACTGGCTTTGTTATTAAGCCAGCGCCGAGTATTGGCAAAATCGAGACAGTCACCGGGTCGTGCAAGCTTACACGGTCGGGCCACAACCCGGTTCAAATCAAGCTTGGCGATCTGGTCTGCCAAGGTGACGTCATCGAAACCGCATCCGGCGGCAAGGTCGGCATTCGGTTTATTGACGGTTCTGTATTCAATTTGTCCGACAGCGCCCGCATGGTGCTCGAAGAGTTTGTCGCCGACGCCGTATCGCCTTCGGCTCTTTTTGACATCAGCAACGGAACGTTCGCTTTCATCGCCGGCGAAATGGCGAAAACCGGTCGTCTCAGCATCGATACGCCTTTTGCGCGCGTCCGAGGCCGCGCCGGCGCTGGCGGGATTGGCATGCTTTCGCTTGCCTCACTGTTTTTCGCCGCAATGGAGCAAAGTCAGGCCGGGGACTCTGAGGTCTCATTCCTGGATGACGGCCACATAAACTTCAAAGATCTCGCGGGCGATTACGGTGTTGTTCAGCTGGACCTCAAAACGTTTCCGCCTCGGACAATCTTTGTCGATGACCCAGGCGAAACAATCGTCCTGCGCCCGATTGGAAGCTCGATCAGCGAGAGCCGCGTCACCAACAGCCTCTCGCAAATGCTGCAATACCAAAATGACCAGCAAGATGTGCTTCGCACGTTCGTCGCCGGACAAGGACCGGCGGGGTTCGGAAATGGCGGATCAGGTACCCCTCCGCCAACTCCTCCGGAATTTACGCCGCTGCCGATCAATTTCACACCGCCGCCGCCGCCACCACCGCCACCACCTCCGAGCGGGGGCGCGAGCGGTTCTGCAAGTTCTGCGGGAGATTTCATTCCGCCGCCGCCGGCGCCCCCGCCGACGCCGACGCCTGACTTGAACAACGTCATTGCGAAGCCGGACACCTCCGCCGCTGGCAACGTGCTGAGCAACGACGTCATCGTCGGCACTGGGACGCTGACGGTCATCGCGATCCAGGACGCAACCGAGAATCTGCCGGTGGCGGCGGGGACTAACGCGACGAACGGCACGGTGATCCATGGACTCTACGGCACGCTGACGATCGGGTCAGATGGCTCCTACAATTATGTGGTGGACGACAGCAACCCGGCAGTGCAGGCACTCAGCAGCGGCCAACCGCTGGTCGATAACCCCTTCACCTATACCGAAACGGACGGCACGACGACGGCGCAGACGACGTTGACGATCACAGTGCTCGGAGTCAACGCGGCACCGGTGATCACGACGGCGACCAGCAATGCGTTCTCAGAATTGCCGGGAACCAACAACGCGGCAACGGATTCGGTGGGCGGAACGATCAGTTTCACCGACGTCAACCTCAACGACCGGCCGACGGTCACAGCACCGTTTGACCACTATAGCTATCTTGCCGCCAACGGCGTGACGGCTCTGACGCTGACCCCGGCCCAGCAGAGCGCAGTGGAGACGGCGCTCGCCATTGTCCCGGCCGCCGGCAACACCGACAACGGCTCGGCGAGCTGGACCTACAGCGTCGCCGACAACGCCCTCGACTTCCTGGCCAAGGGCGAGAAGCTGACATTGACCTATATGGCCACGGTCGATGACCAAAATGGCGGCGTTGTCACCCAGCCGATCACTGTCACCATCATTGGCACCGACGATAGCCCGGTGATCACGACGGCGACGAGCAACGCGTTTTCAGAGTTGCCGGGGACCAACAATGCGGCAACGGACTCGGTGGGCGGCACGATCAGCTTCACCGACGTCGACCTCAGTGACAGGCCGACAGTCACGGCGCCATTTGATCACTATAGCTATCTTGCTGCCGATGGCGTCACGGCGCTGACGCTGACCCCGGCCCAGCAGAGCGCGGTGGAAACGGCGCTCGCCATTGTCCCGGCCGCCGGCAATACCGATAACGGCTCCGCGAACTGGACCTACAGCGTCGCCGACAATGCCCTCGACTTCCTGGCCCAAGGCGAGACGCTGACGCTGACCTACATGGCGACGGTCGATGACCAAAACGGCGGCGTTGTTACCCAGCCGGTTACTGTCACCATTACCGGCACCAATGACTTGCCGGTGATCACGACGGCAACCAGCAATGCGTTCTCGGAATTGCCCGGAACCGCCAACGCGACGGCGGATTCGGTGGGCGGCACGATCAGCTTCACCGACGTCGACCTCAGCGACAGGCCGACGGTCACGGCACCATTTGACCACTATAGCTATCTTGCCGCCGACGGTGTGACACCGCTGGTGCTGACCCCGGCCGAGCAGAGCGCACTGGAGACAGCGCTCGCCATTGTCCCGGCGGCCGGCAACACCGACAACGGCTCGGCGAGCTGGACCTACAGCGTCGCCGACAATGCCCTCGACTTCCTGGCTGAAGGCGAGAAGCTGACGCTGACCTACATGGCCACGGTCAACGACCACAATGGCGGCGTCGTTACCCAGCCGATTACTATCACCATCACCGGCACCAACGACGACCCTGCAATCGTGGCGCATACCGATGGTGCAGTGACTGAGGATGTGGACGTTGTCGCTGGGAATCTGAGCACTACCGGCACAGTGTCGTTCGGCGATGTTGATCTCACCGATACGCACACGACGAATGCAACGTTTGTGTCGTCGACCTACAGCGGCGGCCAGCTTGGCACGCTCTCTGCGGGTCCGGCTGTTGACAGCGACACCACTGGTGCCGGCACCGGCGGTTTGGTGACTTGGCATTTCACAGTCGCGGATGACGCCGTTGAGTTCCTGGGGCAAGGCCAGAGCATTACCGAGACCTATACGATCGAGGTTGACGACAACCACGGCGGCAAGGTCACGCAAACCGTCCTTGTCACCATTACCGGCACCAATGAGGCGCCGGTTGCGCATGCGGACACGAATTGGGCAGTGGAAGCGGCCTCCGAGGCAACAGGCAACGTGCTGCAGACGATTACGCATGGCGGCGCGCCGTCGGGTGCATTCTCAGACGCCGCCGACACTGACGTCGATAGCCAGACGACGCTGTCAATCAGCAGCATCCAGGGCGTAACCAACGTAGCGGTTACGCCCGGAACTACCTCAGCGAATGGAGCGGTGGTTCAGGGACTTTATGGCACGCTAACGATTGGAGCGGACGGGTCGTACAATTACCAACCCAATGAAAACATCGATAATCCGACGGGCGTGCAGGATGTTTTTACCTACACGGTCACAGACGGCATCGCGCCGGTACAGTCGACGCTGTCGATCACGGTTTTTGACGGGGCGGGTCCGACAGAGAGCGGCACCGCCTCGCTGACCGTTAACGAAGCCGCACTCGATACGAACGCAACCGGGGCGGATATTCTGCCAGGCCTGGTGACGGGCTCGAATCCATCATCGCCGGAGGAGACGGCGCAAAGTAACGCCCTGACCTTCACGACCGGGTCGGACAATATCATAGGCGTTGCGTTTAGCTTGAGCAGTCCGCCCAGCGTCTCCGGCGCGGCCGCAGGCACGAATTTCTTCTGGATGATCAACGGTTCTGGTCAGCTGGAGGGCCATATTGGAACATCGGCGAGTGATCCGCTCGGGATCATTCTATCGATAAGCGGAGCGACTACGGGGAACGCCGGCGGCAACGTCGTGTCGCCAACAATCACGGCGACTTTAACCGACAATTTTCCGCATGCTCCGGGATCAGGCTCGATCTCGGTGACCGGCATCCAGGCAGTCGCGACAGACACGGACGGTGACACGGCGACGGGGTCCGCGTCGGTGATTATCATCGACGACGTGCCGACGGCGGTTGCTGACAGCGGCAACGTGACGGAAGGCAGGTCGCTGACGGTCGCAGCATCTGGCGTTTTGTCGAACGACGTTGCGGGGGCGGATGGCGATTCGATTGCCGGGGTTCGCGCGGCGGGCGGCGACACGACCAGCGCGATTGTGAACGCGGGCAGCATCGGGGCTCCGATTGCGGGTCTGCACGGCACGCTGCATTTGAGTGCGAACGGCAGTTACACCTACCAGTCGTTTGCGAACGACATCTCGTCGGACACAACGGACGTGTTCGTCTACACGATCAAGGACGGCGACGGCGATCTGTCGACGACGACACTGACGATCAACCTGGCGAATGTGACGCTGGTTGCGGACAATCAGACCAAGACGGTGGACGAGGCGGCGCTCGACCTCACGAAGGACGGGGCCGATCTTGCAGCTGGCACGGTGACGGGCTCGAACCCGAGTTCGACCGCGGAGACGGTGACGGGGCAGCTGGCGGTAGCGGGAGCAACGAGCTACACGGCGCAGAGCCTGACCACGGCCCACGGAGTGTTCCAGCTGAATGCGAATGGCTCATACGTCTATACGCTGACGAGCCCCTTCACCAACACCCCGGCCGCCAATGACGGCACGACGATCGATGGCGTCGAGAACTTCAGCTATACCGCGCTCGATGCCTTCGGCAACACGGTCAACGGCAGCATCACCATCAACGTCAAGGACGATGTGCCGACAACAACTCCCGCCAGCAATTCTGGTCAAACAAATTTGCCGGACACCAATCTACTCCTCACCCTCGATCTTTCGGGAAGCATGAGTGAATCGTCGGGCGTGGGGACGCTCACGAAGCTTGATCTGGCAAAGCAAGCGCTCCTGACTTTGATACAGCAATATGATTCGCTTGGACAAACGAAGGTCGAACTTGTCACCTTCAGCAGCAGCGCTACCAACGCCTCCGGCGGCTGGATCGATCTGAGCGATCCAGCCGCAAAGGCGGCGTTGATAAGTACGATTCTTGGCTTATCGGCCGGCGGCAATACCAATTACGACGCAGCACTGCTCACAGATATGACGGCGTTTAACTCCCCCGGTAAACTTGCCACTTCCGGCGTACAGAATGTGGCGTATTTCCTGTCCGACGGTGAGCCGACAACAAGTCAAGATTGGCCGCAAATTCCCGGCACGCTCAATCAGGTTGGCATTCAGCCGAGCGAAGAAGCCTACTGGACGAACAGCTTCCTCGATCCCAACCACATCGACTCCTTCGCGTTAGGGATGGGTTCGGCTGCCAGCCAGTCCGCATTGAATCCAATTGCATTCGACGGCAGAGGTGCTGGGACCAATACTAATGGCGTGGTGGTCACGGACCTGAGCCAGCTCATCAATACATTAGTCTCCACCGTAAACGCATCACCGGTGAGCGGTAACTTGGTCGACGGTGCCGTCGGCGCCAATTTCGGCGCCGATGGCGGTCATTTCCAGTCTCTGACCGTGAATGGAACCACCTACACGCTCAATGGAAGTAGCATCAGTGTTTCGGGGGGGCCTGACCATCAGGCTGCCCCGTTTGATACAGTCAACGGCATACTGACGGTGAACACCAATGCCGGCGGCAATATCGCGTTCGATATGCAGGGGGCGAACGTCGGCCAATACACCTACACACCGTCGGCCAGCGCGCCAGCAACGACAGAAGTGTTTAACTACACCGTCGTCGACGGTGACGGAGACACCGCGGGAAGTTCGCTAACGATAAAGATCAATCCCGCTCCCGTGCCGCCAACAAATCAAGTTCTGAACGGCACTAACAACGCCGATACGCTCAATGGCGGTCAGGGCAACGATATCCTGATTGGCAATGGTGGCAACGATACACTCACGGGGGGTGCCGGGTCTGATATCCTGATCGGCGGCGCCGGCAATGACACATTTGTCTTCAAATCAATCACGGATTCGCCACCGGGCGCCGGAAACTTCGATGTGATAACCGACTTTACTCACAATGCGGACCATATCGACCTTTCAGCCATCGCCGGCGCCACGATTGTGCAAGGGCAAGTTGGCGCGGCCAACACCGTGGCCGCAAACAGCATCAGCTGGTTTGTCGACAACGCGCATAATCAAACAATCCTTTACGTCAATACGACTGCAACGGCGAACCATGTGGATATGGAAATCCATCTAACCGGAACGAATATCAATCTCGCCGGCTCGGATATCCTCCACCACGCATAAATTGGTGCCCCCGCGGGGCCGGCGAGTGGCATTCATCCTTAATTTTTGCCGTGGGGACTAGGCGCGCGCCGGTGTTAACTTTGCCTCGGCGTCCAGCGGCGACAAAAAACAGCTTTTGTGGCATATTTCCCAAAAGGCGGCGAAGTTCGGCGTATCCCCAGGTGGCAATCGATGCTGCGTAGCCAATCGAATAGAAAACATTCTCCGGTTCGTTCGGAACTCGCGGAAGCGCTTGCCGCGTGCCGCGGCGCCTTCTACGGCACCGCCCTGATCAGCGGTATGAGCAACATCCTGATGCTCACGGGCGCTATGTTCATGCTGGAGATTTATGATCGTGTGCTGCCCAGCCGCAGCATGCCGACACTGGTCGGCCTGTTGGTCTTGGCCGCAACGCTGTTCGGCGCCTTGGGGGTTCTCGACGCAATACGCGGACGCATCCTGGTGCGTATTGGCGGCGCGCTTGATGAGACGCTTAGCGGTCGCGTCTATGATGCTCTGATGCGATTGCCTCTGCGGGTCGGTGCTCGCGGTGATGGCACTCAGCCTTTGCGCGACCTCGACGCCGTCCGCTCCTATCTCTCCGGGCTCGGCCCTGTCGCGCTCTTCGACCTGCCCTGGATTCCGCTCTATCTCGCGATTTGCTTTGCATTCCATCCGCTCATCGGTTTCACCGCGTTAGGCGGCGCTATCATTCTTATTGTGCTGACCTTGCTGACCGAGATCCTCATGCGCGCGCCCGCCAAAGCAGCGACCGAGGCCGCCGTCATGCGCAATAGTCTCGCGGAGGCCAGTCGCCGCAATGCCGAGGCGCTGGTCGCCATGGGAATGGCCAGCCGCATCGCCGGACGATGGAGCGAGGCCAACCGTCAGTACATGCACAGTCAACGGGAAGCGAGCGATCTTGGCGGGGGTCTCGGCGCAATTTCCAAAGTGCTGCGGATGATGCTGCAGTCCTTGGTGCTTGCGGTCGGCGCGTATCTGGTAATCCACCAGGAAGCCAGCGCAGGCATTATCATTGCGGCGTCAATTCTTAGTGCACGCGCTTTAGCGCCCGTCGACCTAGCCATTGCAAATTGGAAGGGCTTCGTTGCGGCACGTCAGAGCTGGGAACGGTTGAACAAGCTGCTGACGATATCTCCTGTTCAGTCGCCGCCGATGCAATTGCAGGCGCCGGTCCAGCGGCTGACAGTCGAGAATGTCAGTACGTCACCACCCGGCGTTCCTAAAATAATTGTTCAGGATATCAGCCTCGAGCTCGAAGCTGGACAAGGACTCGGCATCATCGGGCCGAGCGGCTCCGGCAAATCTTCTCTTGTACGGCTGCTGGTCGGCGTCTGGCGGCCGGTGCGTGGCAGTGTGCGTCTCGATGGCGCGGCGCTCGACCAATGGTCGCCGGATGAGCTTGGCCGTCACGTCGGTTATCTGCCGCAAGACGTAGAGCTTTTGGCCGGCACGGTTGCAGAGAATATTGCGCGCTTTGAACCTGGGGCGGATAACGAAGCTGTCATCGCTGCGGCAAAAGCGGTTGGCGTGCACGATCTGATCGTTCGGCTTCCTTCAGGGTATGATACACCGATTGGCGAGCAAGGCTCCGCGTTGTCGGCTGGCCAGGCGCAGCGTATTGCGCTCGCTCGCGCTGTTTATCGTGATCCGTTCCTGGTCGTGCTCGATGAGCCCAATTCAAATCTGGATTCCGAAGGTGAAGAAGCGCTAACACGCGCTATTCTTGGCATACGTGAGCGTAAGGGGATTGTCGTTGTTGTCGCGCACAGGCCGAGTGCGATTGCCGGGGTCGATCGGCTACTGGTGATGAATCAAGGCAGGGCCCAAGCGATCGGCCCGAAAGACGAGGTCTTGTCTAAGGTGCTGCAACGGCCGCTTTCCATGCCGCGGCCGCTCAAGGTTGTGCCAGAGAGCGGGAGTGCGGGCGCATGAAAACCCTGCAAATTTCGGCCCTAATTGAACGCGTTGAGAAATGGCTCAGGGAGCGAATGCCCGTTGCCCCGCCGGGCAGCTCGCGCGACTCCATCTCTCGTCACCTGCTTACAGGCGGCCTGATCGTGCTCTTGCTCGCTTTCGGCGTCGGGGGATGGGCGGCAACCACGCAAATTGCCGGCGCACTCATCGCGCAAGGTTCTGTCGTTGTCGATTCGAACGTTAAGAAAGTCCAGCATCCCACCGGCGGCGTCGTCGGCAAACTCAATGTGCAGGATGGCGACCGTGTGAAGGCCGGCGACATTCTTGTCCAGCTCGACGATACGGTTACGCGCGCCAATTTGGCCATTGTTACCAAAGGGCTCGATGAACTGGCGGCGCGCAAGGCGCGCCTCGAGGCGGAACGCGACGGCGCGAATTCGATCACCTTCCCGCGGCTATTGATGGCCCACGCCAGCGAGCCGTCTGTCGCCACCGCGCTTGCCAATGAAAGCAAGCTGTTTGAGCTGCGTCGCTCGGCGCGGCTCGGTCAGAAAGCGCAGCTGAAACAGCGCATCACGCAGCTGCAAGACGAGATCCAAGGCCTAACCGCCCAGCAGGAGGCAAAAGCGCGCGAGATAACTCTGATCGGCAAGGAACTCGAAGGCGTGCGCGAACTTTGGAAAAACAACCTGGTGCAGATTACTCGTCTCACCGCGCTTGAGCGCGACGGCGCCCGGCTCGAAGGCGAGCGCGGGCAACTGGTGGCCTCCGTCGCCCAGGCCAAGGGCAAGATTACGGAGACGGAGCTTCAAGTTATTCAGATCGACCAGGATCTCAGCAGCGAAGTCGCCAAGGACATGCGCGAGGTCGACGCAAAATTCGGCGAATACGTCGAACGCAAAGTGGCCGCCGAAGACCAACTTAAGCGAATTGACATCCGCGCTCCGCAGGATGGCATTGTGCTGGAGTCAAAAGTGCACACGGTTGGTGGAGTGATCCCGGCGGGCGACACAATCATGCTGATCGTTCCGGAATCCGACAATCTAATGGTTGAGGCCAAGGTCAATCCGCACGACATCGATCAAGTGCAGGTGGGCCAATCGGCGGTGTTGCGCTTTTCGGCTTTTAATCTGCGCACTACGCCGGAAATCAATGGTTCCGTGACCCGGATTTCCGCTGACACCACAACGGATCAGCGTACAGGCCAAAATTATTACACCACCCGCATCGCAATGACGAAAGACGAAATTGCCCGGCTGGGTGATGTCAAGCTTATCCCCGGGATGCCAGTCGAGGCCTTTGTGCAAACCGGCGAGCGCACCGTGATGTCGTATTTGATCAAGCCCTTGCAAGATCAATTCATGCGGGCGTTCCGAGAAAAATGACAGGCTCGTCGCTTCGCCCGCTGGCGGGCGATCTCCGATGACATGGCTTTCGCGATGGGCGCGACGTTTCGGACTCGCGCGCGGCCTTGCTCTGTTGTTGTTGGTTGCGCTCGCCGCCCTGCGCGTTACCGACCCGCAGCCGATTCAGGAGCTTCGTGTTCGCGTCTTCGACCTTTTCCAGGTCCTACACCCGCGCGAAGCGACGGAACGGCCAGTCGTCATTGTCGATATAGACGAAAAGAGTCTTAAGGCTGTCGGCCAGTGGCCCTGGCCACGCACGCGCGTCGCCGATCTTATCACGCGTCTGACCCAAATGGGCGCGCTCGTGATCGCTTTCGACATCGTGTTCGCCGAGCCGGACAGGATGTCACCGAATGTTGCAGCCGACGCGTTTCGCGATCTGGACGAGGCCACGCGCGCGAAATTGCGTGCGCTACCAAGCAATGACACGGTGCTCGCCGACGCGATGCGTAAATCTCGGATCGTTCTTGGCGAGTCAGGTCTGCCGTTCGCGGTGGCGCAACCGGAGGGGACCCAGCCGCCGGTTGGACTTGCGGCAATAGGTGGCGACCCGCGCCGATATCTGCTGAATTTTCCGGGACTGTTGCGTAACGTGCCGCTGCTTGAACAGGCCGCCAGCGGACGCGGCTTGTTCACCATCCGCGCCGAACGCGACGGCATTGTGCGGCGCGTGCCGATCGTGATGCAGGCGCAGGGCACGGTCATGCCGTCACTCACCCTGGAGATGCTGCGGGTAGTGAGCGGAAGCAACACGGTCTTGATTCGTTCCGATCACGCCGGCATCCAAAACGCATCGGTGCCCGGCTTTGTAATACCGACAGACCGCAACGGTCAGCTTTGGATCCATTTCGCGCCTCATGATCAGGCACGCTTTGTGTCCGCCGCCGATGTGCTCGAAAGCCAGATTCCTGCAGAGCGCGTGTCTCGCAGGCTCGTGCTGATCGGGACGTCGGCCGTCGGCCTGCTCGATTCTAAGACCACTCCGATCGACCCGGTCATGCCGGGCGTCGAAGTGCACGCGCAGGTACTTGAAAGTGTCCTCACCAACTCTGTGCTGTCTTCGCCCAATTATGCGATCGGTGTTGAACTCTGCGCGGCGTTTTTGCTTGGGATAGCCATCATATGGTTGGCACCAATTTTAAGCCCGACCCTGCTGCTCGTTTTTGGCGCTGCCATAATCGCCCTGACTGTGGGCGCGTCGTGGTACTTCTATGTACAAGATCGATTGCTGTTTGACTTTACGTATCCGTTATTGTCGAGCGCGCTTGTCTATCTCACATTGGTCTTCAGCAACTATATCAGCGAGCAGGCGCAGCGCCGTCGCATTCGTTCCGCCTTTGGCCAATACCTCTCGCCCGCGCTGGTCGAGCAACTTGCGCAGTCGCCGGACAAGCTTGTGCTCGGTGGGGAAGAGCGCGAGATGAGTATCCTTTTTAGCGACGTACGCGGGTTCACAACCATTTCCGAACTCTACAAGGATGACCCGCAGGGCTTGACCGCGTTGATGAACAGCTTTCTCACCCCATTGACCAATGCGATCATCGAGCGCAAGGGCACGATCGACAAATACATGGGTGACGCGGTCATGGCGTTCTGGAACGCGCCGCTGAACGATGCCGATCACGAGTCCAATGCGTGCGAGGCAGCCCTCGAAATGCTTGATCGCGTTGAGACGCTCAATCGCCAGCGCGAACAGGAGTCGACCGAAACAGGCCAACGGTTCATCCCGATCAAGGTCGGCGTGGGCATCAATACCGGGAAATGCGTCGTTGGAAATATGGGATCCGACCTGCGGTTTAACTATTCGGTACTGGGAGATCCGGTCAATCTGGCTTCGCGACTGGAAGGCCAGTCAAAGAACTATGGCGTCCCCATTATTCTCGGTTCAAAGACGGCATCGGGTCTTCGCGACAAGTTTGCCGTATTGGAGCTCGACTGCATTACGGTGAAGGGCAAGACCGAACCGGAATCTGTTTTCACGGTTCTCGGTCGCGCGGATGTCGCGAGCAGCGACCGATTTAGTAAGCTGCACCGTAACGTAGAGGAGATGCTTGCGTGCTTTCGCAGACAGGATTTTGCGGGCGCAGCGGTTTCAATCGACCGCTGCCGTGAGGTCGATGACGGCTTTGGTCTGGACCATTTGTTCGATCTTTACGCAGAGCGCATTCGCATGTTCGAACAAAACCCCCCGCCCCCCGACTGGAATGGCGTTTTCGTCCTCGAGACTAAATAATGGCCCGGATAATCGTACCACCCGATTGAGCGAATGGTCTCAGTTGCCGCGCCGTTGAGAGAAAACTCACCTTTTTGTCTGTTTATCGCCAAATATTGGCATTACAGGAATATTCTGGCTATTGTTCCAATGCTGGCGGGGTGCGGTATCGGATGTTGGGGGCTCTAAAGCTAAAATGGCCAGCAACGGGGGCCATCGTTGGCGTCGCGTTTGCATTTGCGCCGCCGTTTGCTTGCGCCGACACGCTGGAAGGGGCGTTGGTGCTGGCCTACCAGAACAATCCGTCGTTGAACGCGCAGCGCGCGTCGGTGCGGGCAACCGATGAAGGCGTGCCGCAGGCCTTGTCGGGGTATCGCCCGAAGGTGACGATCAAC
>DASPNW010000015.1:0-7102 GCA_035626335.1 Pseudolabrys sp. | reverse complement strand
CCGATGCCGCCCGGGTGCGTGCTTTGCGAGGCACGCCCGCGGGCGCCGTATCCTGCTCCACCATCAAGACGCCTCTAGATGACGCCCTCAATCGAGCAGGACGCATATAGGAATATCACCCTATAGGAATAAAGTCAAGACCGTTGTGGATCATTTTCCTGCGCGTGCCCCGCGCAAGCGTCACGCGTGCTACGGCCTCTCGCTTGTCACCGCCGGGCCTTGCGGCACTCGATAACTAGTGCAGAACTTGGGCAGCCCCGGTGTCCCCGCCTGTACGAATAATGCCCCCTCGCCTTCGCCGCTCATTTTTCGACCGCTCGGTGCTTGAGGTGGCGCCCGAACTCATCGGCGCAACACTGCTCGTCGATGGCGTCGGCGGCATAATTGTCGAACTCGAGGCCTACCATCACAGCGAACCGGCCGCGCATTCCTATATCGGACGCACCGAACGCAATGCGGTGATGTTCGGCCCGGCCGGTTACGTCTATGTGTACCGATCTTACGGCATCCACTGGTGCCTGAACTTCGTTTGCGAACGGGAAGGCAGCGCCAGTGCGGTCCTCATTCGCGCGCTGGAACCAACGCAAGGTCTGGCGGCCATGCGACGGCGGCGCGGCCTGCGCGAGGAACGCGCACTCTGCTCCGGGCCGGGCAAATTGTGCGAGGCGCTGGGCGTCACCCACAAGCACAATGGGCTGGCGCTTGATCGCCCGCCGTTCGAGCTGCACCCGCGTCAATCAACGCCTGGAATATTGACGGGCCCGCGCATCGGAATCACCAAGGCGGTGAGTAAACCCTGGCGCTACGGGCTGAAAGGGTCGAAGTATTTGAGCAAGCCGTTTAATTAGCGCGGCACGAATTCAGTCAATACGAAATCACAAACTCGCATCCGGCGGCGGTCGGGAATTGGCGTGTAATGCGAGCCGATGCCATGTCGAATTCGAGCGTCACCGCGGCATCATGACAGCACAGAAATGCGTGCCTGCCGTCGGCGGCAAAGCCAAAGCCCATGGGCGCCTTTGGCGTGGCGAAGCCACCAGTCTGTTTCAGCGTCGAGGCATCATAGATCGCGGCAAAACCGTCGACGTGCGATGAGGCGCACACGTATCTGCCGTCCGGCGAAACCCGCACGCGCCGCAACTGGTTGGCCTCGCCCGGTGCGCCTTCGATCGCAATGGTTTTGCGCAATGCGTGCGTGCGCACATCGAACACGTGCACGACGCCCTTCCAGTGCGCGCAGACAAAGAGCGTCTCCCCGTCCGGTGTCACCGCAATACCCTCGGCGCCGTGCGGGATGGCAATGGTGGCGAGTACCTTGCGCGAGGCGGTGTCGAGCACAGCCACCGCTTCTTTCGTCTTGAATGACGCAAACAACTTTCCGGCCGCATGGCTGACCGCAATCCAGTGCGGCGAGCCGCCAATATCGATACGATCGACCTTGTTCGTCGCCGGATCGATTGCCAGAACGGCATTGCCCAGTTCTCCGGTGGACCAAAGCGTGCCGTGCGCATCCATCATGACGCTGTGCGGCGCGATATTGACGCCAACATCGATGGTCCGTTCGAGCGCTTTCGCAGCCAGGTCGATCACCGCGATGCGGCGGTCGGGATCCTTGTTTTTGCCGAAAATGCCGCCGCCATAGACTGACGCATAGACCTTGCCACCGTCGGGTGAGCGGATCAGCTCGTGCGTCGAAGCCGGCATATCGAGGTCGGCGAGATGCGCGAGCGTGCCGGCATCGAACCACTGAATCTTGTTGGCGCTCTTGGCGGTGAGGACCAGCATCGGACCACCGGGACGGTTGTTCGGGTCGATGGTCATGCAGCCCTGTGTCCCGGATGCGGTGCAGCGCGAAGCGAAAGCGCAGCGGTGCACCGCTGATCCGGGACCGCCACAGACACACTCTTATCACGGTCCCGGTTCTGCAGCGCACCACTTCGTGCTGCGCTGCGCCCGGGACACGCTCGATCCCCTACCCCGCCCCCTTGAGCCGCTCCAGCGCTTCGGCAATCTTGGCCTTGCGCGCGACCGCCTCCTCGCGCTTTTCCTTTTCTTCTTCGACGACCTCTTCCGGCGCGCGCGCGACAAAATTCGCATTCCCGAGCTTGGCGTCGACGCGGGCAATGTCGGAGTCTGCCTTCTGCATTTCCTTTGCAAGCCGCGCGCGCTCGGCGGCAAGATCGATCACACCCTTCAGCGGCAACGCCGCCAGCTCGCCGCGCACGAGCAGTTGCACCGAGCCCTGAGGCGCAACGGGCGCAGAGGATATCTCAGACACACGGGCGAGGCGTTTGATGAATTCCGCCCAACGCTCGGCGCGCGCTTTGCTCTCCGCCGAGGATCCCGCGAGCACAAGCGGGATCGCGGCGGTAATACTCATTTCGGCGCGCACGGACCGAATGGCGGTGACCAAATCGATCACCCATCCGATCTCCGCCTCGGCCTTGTCGTCGGCGAGACCGTCAAGCTTCGGCCAGTCACTGACGGCCAGCAGATTGGAGCGCTTCGGCCCCTGCTCCGCCGTCACCGCCCATAATTCCTCGGTGATGAAGGGCATGAAGGGATGCAACAGCTTGAGGATTTCATCGAGCGCCCAGGCCGCCATCGCGCGGGTCTCGTCCTTGGCCGCACCGTCGGGGCCCGTCAGCAGCGGCTTCGAGAGCTCGACGTACCAATCGCAATAGACGTTCCACACGAAGCGATAGGCGGCGCCCGCGGCCTCGCTGAATTTGTAGTCCGCGATCGCTGCAGTGATTTCCGACACCGCCTTCGCCGTCTCGTGCGCGATCCAGCGGTTGAGTGTTTGTTTCGCCGATTTCGGATCGAAACCCTCGACGCGCAAAGCCCCATTGAATTCCACAAAGCGCGCGGCGTTCCACAATTTGGTTGCGAAATTGCGGTTGTTCTCGACGTCCTGCGGACCGAGCCGGATGTCGTGGCCGGGGGCCACGTTGCGCGCCAGCGTGAAGCGCAGCGCGTCGGCGCCGTATTCGTCGATGACGCCTAGTGGATCAACGACGTTGCCTTTCGACTTCGACATCTTGGCGCCCGCGGCATCGCGCACGAGGCGATGGATGTAGACGTCGTGAAACGGAACGACTTGATCCAACGGAGCGCCGGGGCGCTCCTTCTGCATAAAGTGAAGGCCCATCATCATCATGCGCGCGACCCAGAAGAAGATGATGTCGAAGCCGGTCACCAGCGTTGACGTGGGATAGAAGCGCGCAAGCTCCGGCGTTTTGTCCGGCCAGCCGAGCGTCGAGAACGGCCACAGCGCGGAGGAAAACCAGGTGTCGAGCACATCTTCGTCGCGCTTGATTGCGGTCTTCTTGCCGTAGTGCTTGTCCGCATCACTCTGTGCATCGGCTTCCGTCAACGCGACAAACACTTTGCCGCCGGGCCCATACCAGGCCGGAATTTGATGACCCCACCAGAGTTGCCGCGAGATGCACCAGGGCTGGATTTTCTCCATCCAATCGAAATAGGTCTTCTCCCAGTTTTTGGGGACAAATTTGGTTTTGCCCGCGCGCACCGCGGCGATGGCGGGCTTTGCCAGTTCTTTGGCGTTCACATACCACTGATCCGTGAGGTATGGCTCGATGACGACGTTGGAGCGGTCACCATGGGGAACGACGTGCGACTGCGGCTCGGTCTTTTCGACCAGTCCTTTTTCCTCCAGCCGCGCAAGAATGGCCTTGCGCGCGGCAAAACGGTCAGTGCCGTGCATGGCCAGTGTCGCGTCGAGATCCGCCGACGCCGATACCCCCGTAACGAAGTCGGCGTTGTCCTTTAGTTGAAGTTTCGCTTCAACGCTGAAGATATTGATTTGCGGCAGGTTATGCCGTTTGCCGACCTCGAAATCATTGAAGTCGTGCGCCGGCGTGACCTTCACCGCGCCGCTTCCCTTTTCCGGGTCGGAATAGTCATCGGCGATGATCGAAATCTTGCGCCCGACCAGGGGCAGGACGACATTTTTCCCGACCAGTTTCTTGTAGCGCTCATCGTCCGGATGCACGGCGATCGCCGTATCGCCCAGCATGGTCTCCGGCCGCGTCGTCGCCACGACGATGAACGTCGAGGGGTCGTTCGAATCGAAGGTCTTCCCTTCGATCGGATAGCGCAGATACCAAAGATGACCTCTGGTCTCGACCTGGATCACCTCCAGATCGGAAATGGCGGTGAGCAGCTTCGGGTCCCAATTGACCAGCCGCTTGTCCTTGTAGATGAGCCCCGAGCCATAAAGCTCTACAAAAACTTTAACAACGGCACGCGATAGCCCTTCGTCCATCGTGAAGCGCTCGCGCGACCAGTCGCACGAGGCGCCGAGGCGCTTCAACTGATTGACAATGGTGCCGCCGCTTTCGGCTTTCCACTCCCACACGCGCGCGAGGAAGGCTGCGCGCCCCATCTCGCGGCGGCCCTTCTCCTGCCGTTCCATCAGCTGCCGCTCGACCACCATCTGTGTCGCGATGCCGGCATGGTCGGTTCCCGGCTGCCAAAGCACGTCCTTGCCGCGCATGCGCTCGAAACGGCACAGTATGTCCTGCAGCGCGTTGTTGAGCGCATGGCCCATATGCAATGAGCCGGTCACGTTCGGCGGCGGAATGACGATAGAGTAAGGCTTCGCGCCGGCGCGCTCGGGCCGGCCGGCGCGAAAGGCCCCTGCCTGCTCCCAAGTCCGGTAGATGCGGCCCTCGACGTCCGAAGGCTGGTAGGTCTTATCGATCATCGCTGATTGCTTGAAATCACTCGCGCGGTAGAAAGCCCGCCGACCCCGCCGGAGTCAACTTTGCACAGCCCCCCTCGTCCGTCACGCGGCAGCGCCACCAGCGCCATCACGCTGCTGGCGGTTGCTTCCTTCGCGAGCCAATCGATGGTGCGGGTGTCGGATTCGCTCTTGCCGCAGATATCCGCCGATTTCGGCGTCAGCGTCGGCGCAGCTTCCATTGTGGTCACCGCCTATGCGCTGGCGCACGGCTCGGTGCAGCTCATTATCGGTCCGGTCGGCGATCGCTTCGGCAAATATGCCTGCGTCATTGCCGCCTCGGCGGTATCGACCGTGCTGGTGCTGCTGTGCGGTCTCGCCAGTTCGCTGCCGGCACTGGTGGCGGCGCGGCTCGCCTGCGGGCTATCGGCAGGCTGGATCATTCCGCTCGCCATGGCCTTTCTCGGCGACGTGATCCCTTACGAACGTCGCCAACTGGTGCTCGGCACTTTCCTGTCCGGACAAATCCTCGGCCAGTTATTTGGCCAGGCCGCCGGAGGCGTCCTTGGCGACTTTTTCGGATGGCGCCGTGTGTTCTTTTTTCTCGCCGCGCTTTTCGCAATCGCGACCATTGCGATGCTGATCGAGTTTTTCCGCAATCCGATCACGCACGCCGGTCACGCCACCGCGACGCGTTCGCGCGGCTTCATCATCGACTACGCCACGGTGCTTCGCGCGCCCTGGGCGCGCACTGTCATTTTGCTCGGCTTTGTCGAGGCCGCCTTGATGTTCGGTGCCTTTGCCTATGTCGGCGCCGATCTGCATTTGCGCTTCGGCGTCAATTTCGCCGTCGTCGGCCTGTTTGTCGGTGCGTTCGCAATCGGCGGACTGATCTACAGCCTGTCGGTGCGCCGGCTGGTGAACCGGCTCGGCCAGATCGGACTCGTCATCGGCGGCGGCGCGTTGCTCGCGCTCGCCTATGTGACGATTGCGTTTGCGCCTCATGCTTATGTCGCGCCCCTCGCCATCACCGGTATCGGGCTTGGCTATTACATGCTGCACAACACGTTGCAGACCAATGCCACGCAAATGACGCCGGACGCGCGTGGCACCGCGGTCGCGATTTTTTCGTCCGCGCTCTATTTCGGGCAAACGGCTGGCGTTGCGATCAATGGAATGATCTTCGACCGCTACACCGCGGTGCCGGTGTTCGTCATCGCGGCTGGCGGCTTGCTCGCGCTCAGTCTGTGGTTTGCGCGAATGCTCAAACAACGACGCGATGCGGGCATTTAATTCAACTTACGTCTCCAAGCCGTCAAGCTCGCGCGTACTGACTGTGCGCGCCACTCACAAGGCAAGAGGAGCTAGGGCCGGCCGCGTGAGACGCGTTCGATTTCCGCGCGCACGATGCGCTCCACCAGGCTCGGCAGATTGTCGTCGAGCCACGACTTGAGCATCGGTCTCAGCATTTCCTTGACCAGATCCTCAAGTGTGCGCGCGTTCTGCCCGAGCACCGTATGCGCGAGCGTGTTGAATGCGCTGTCGACCGCCGCAATGGTCTGGTTTGAAATCAGCCCCCGATCCTGCAGGGGCTGCGGCTCGGGTTTGTTGCTGAATACAACATCGGAGGTGCCGTCGATGGTCCGGAAACTTGGCGCGGGTCCCGGCGACGGCGTTCCCGCGCTTTCCATCGACTCGGTCAGGTCGAGCACTTCGGCGGCGGGCTGGACGGCGGTCTGGGCGGGTTGGGTTGTCATCGGCTTTGCTGTCGCCTTGGGCGGCCCATCGAGTTCCGCCAGCATCGCGTCAATATCATCCTGGCTATTGGCCACTGCTGCCGGTGCGGGCGCAGCTGCGGCCGGTTTGGGCGCGGCTGGCGGCGGTGCTGCCGGTTTTGACGGCTGCGCGGGCGGTGCCGGACGGCTGGGAGCGGTCGCTGCGGCCGGCTGTTTCGGCGGCGGCGCGGCGGCCTCGGACGCCTTGGCGGGTTTGCTGGCGTCGTCGTCGGCAATGATGCGTCGAATGGAGGCAAGGATTTCCTCCATCGACGGCTCTTGCGCCTTCGCCGTTTGCGTCATTCCCCAATAATCCCGACACACTCCCTACGTTCCGCGCGGCGATAGCTCATGCATCGCCGGCGCGAATCGCTGTCGTACATCGTTTATACGATAATGGAGTACCTGTTTGGCAGATGGAAAGTCGCGGCCGCGCAATGAACTGTGGACACAAGAGGCCGAAATCGCTGCGTGATTCGAATCAGCGCCCGTCCGGGGTGCGCACGCCAGCCCAGGTGTCGCGCACCTGCTGGTAGTGCACGTTGGAATCATAGACCGGCACCCGCAGCCCGAGTATCTGCGGCGACAGCCGCCCGACCGAGGCCAGCAGCGTGTAGGAGGC
>DASPNW010000014.1:0-12123 GCA_035626335.1 Pseudolabrys sp. | reverse complement strand
GATAATCGCTGAAGGCATCTAAGCGAGAAACCCACCTCGAAACGAGTTCTCCCTTGAGAGCCGTGGTAGACCACCACGTTGATAGGCCGGGTGTGTAAGCGCGGTAACGCGTTGAGCTTACCGGTACTAATAGCTCGATTGTCTTGATTGCTCTCATTTCCAATGCCCATTCGCTTTCCCTCGGGAGGCGTTTGGCGAGCACTGATATAGACGGACCAAATCTTGCTTCATCGTCCTTGGCCGGCCTGGTGGTATTTGCGGAGAGACTGAACCCGATCCCATCCCGAACTCGGCCGTTAAACTTTCCTGCGCCGATGGTACTAAGCCTCAAGGCTTGGAAGAGTAGGTCGCTGCCAGGCCTGCCAAGGACGTTGCTTCTCCTCGACACGATGTTCGATTTCAGAAAGGCCGCCGTCACTGGCGGCCTTTCCTTTTTTGCTGCGTCCGGGAATTGCGCGGTTTCTCCGCGAAAAGGCGGCCAGCAGTCGCGCTGCCGATTTCAAATGCGCATTGCGGTGTGCCTCCGCGACCGGCGCCACTGCATGGGGACATGTGGATGAAAACCAACACTTTTCACCCTTCCCATCGGCATGCGCCGTTGCTACATAGCCCCCGAACGGCGCGGGCCTTGCCCCGCGCTTAACATTTTGACGCGGGGTGGAGCAGCCCGGTAGCTCGTCAGGCTCATAACCTGAAGGTCGTAGGTTCAAATCCTACCCCCGCAACCAAATAACGCCGCCCAGTCAAAGGCTTGAGAAAAGTGGCCATTGGCCTGTGGCTTTGCACGGCATGTACGTCGATTAGTATGTACTATTCGACTTGTTCGCCGATCCGGCGCAACGTGCCGCAAACGGTCGCTTCTTGCGACCAGGGATGGGCGTTTTGGTAGAGAGTATGTCGAAGCAACCCGACGTCACTGATCCCGCGGTCTTCCATTTCGTGATGATAAAGCCGACGCATTACGATGACGACGGCTATCCAATCACGTGGCTTCGGTCCGCAATTCCGTCCAACACGTTGGCTTGTCTGAACGCGCTTGCCGAGGATGCGGCTCGGCGCGAAGTGCTCGGCCCCGGCGTCGAGATTCGCCTCCACACCTTTGACGAGACCAATCGTCGGGTGCGGCCGGACCAAATCATTCGCACGATTAAACGAGCGGGCGGGCGTGCGCTCATTGGGCTTGTCGGGGTTCAGTCAAACCAGTTTCCGCGTGCGGTCGATCTCGCACGGCAATTCATTTCGGCCGACCTGCCGGTCTGCATCGGCGGATTTCATATATCGGGCTGTATCGCGATGTTGCCTGAACTGCCGCCGGATATCAGCGCGGCGCGCGATATCGGCATTTCTTTTTTTGCCGGCGAAGCCGAAGAGGGACGACTCGATTCGGTTCTACGCGACGCGTGGAACGGCCAGCTGGAGCCGATCTATAATCACATGAAGGATTTACCCACGTTGGCGGGAGAGCCGCCGCCATTCCTGCCCCGCAAGCACGTCTCGCGCACATCAGGTTCGTTGTCGAGCATCGATCTCGGCCGCGGCTGTCCCTATCAATGCTCTTTTTGCACAATCATCAATGTTCAAGGAAAGAAGAGCCGCATTCGCTCCGCTGACGATCTCGAAAAAATTATTCGCGAGAATGTCGCCCAGGGAATCAAGAGGTTTTTCATCACTGACGATAATTTCGCACGCAATCGCGACTGGGAACCCTTGTTCGACCGCATGATCCAGTTGCGGGTCGGCGAAGGCATGAATATTGGCTTCACCATCCAGGTCGATACGCTCTGCCACAAGATCCCGAATTTCATCGAGAAAGCGACCAAGGCGGGTGTACGCCGAGTCTTTATTGGGTTGGAGAATATCAATCCCGATAATCTCATCGCCGCAAATAAGCGGCAGAACAAGATCACGGAATACCGCGAGATGCTCCAGATGTGGCGCAACCACGGCGCCATAACTTATGCCGGCTATATCCTTGGGTTTCCCGCCGATACCAAGGAATCGATCGCGCGCGATATCGAGATCATCAAACGCGAATTGCCGCTCGATATTCTCGAATTTTTCTTCCTGACGCCGCTGCCGGGCTCGGAAGACCACAAAAACCTCTGGACCAAACAGGTCTGGATGGACGCCGACATGAATAAATATGACCTCAACCACCGAGTTTCGCATCACGGCACGATGTCGGATGCGGACTGGGAAGAGGCCTATCGTGCAGCCTGGGAAGCGTTTTACACACCGGAGCACATCCGCACGATCCTCCGCCGCACCTGCGCCAATCCGATCGGACGGCCCGGTACGACTCTGTCCACAATCCTGTGGTTCTATCTGATGATCCTGTACGAGGGCGTGCATCCACTCGAAGGTGGCGCACTGCGCCGTAAATTCCGCCGCGACCGGCGGTATGGCATGCCGCTTGAAGGGCGCATCTCGTTTTATCCGCGCTATATTTGGCAGACTGCGATGAAAGCGTGGGGCTATTTGCGCGTGTACAGAAGCACCAAGAAGATGCTTAAGGAAAGCCTGGCGGCAAGCGATCGTTGGTCCTACAGCGATCTGGCGATTGCACCGCCGAAGCCGGACGAATTCGACGTACTTGATCTTTATCATGCGACAAGCGGTGGCGAAGCCGCGCTGGCACGCAAGTATCGCGATGACAAGATTCGCGCCCGCGTGAAAACAGCGGTCGACGAAATGGCGGCTCAATAGACCGCCTGGGCGGCGTAGCGGCAAATCCGCTGCTGCCAACCTTCAGGCCATCTGAGTTTTGGTGTGACAATGCCGCCGGGGCGTGAGCGCTGGCATCTTTTTTGATAAAGGACCGCTATGCCAAAGAAGCCGGGTACCAATCCAAAGGGCGAATACGTCTTTTTCGACGTGGTCTATGAGGACGGTTCACAACGCTCCAACCGTCGTGTCCCCGCTGAATTGCTCGGCGGCATCGATAAAGACGCCCCCGCGCGCGGTTTCATAGAAGAGCAGGATCGGGAAATCGCTGAGAAATCGGGACGGCCGGCGCTACCCATCAAGAGCATTCGCCGCGCCGGCGCGAAGAAATAAAAAAATAAATGATTTAACGCCGTCGCGCGCACCACGGTGCGCGCTTTTTTTATCTTCGCTCTTAGTGATTTTTTGGAGCGGATTCGCGACGAACATCTTCAGCGCGTTCGGTCGCTGGCCGTGCTCCCGGTCGCAGTCTTTCGCGGATGGCCTGGAACATGACGTACAGCGGCGGTATCGCAAAAATTCCGATAAATGACGCGAAAATCATGCCGCCGAATACCGGCGTGCCGACGTTTCTCCGCGCGAGCTCCGATGCGCCGGTCGCTATAACAAGCGGCAAGAGGCCGAGGATAAACGCAAACGATGTCATCATTACCGGCCGGAACCTCAGTCGCGCGCCTTCGGCCGCAGCTTCCAGCAAGGGAACGCCTTTTTCCCTCTGCTCCTTCGCGAATTCGACAATTAGAATTCCATTTTTCGCTGCGAGGCCGATCAGCACCACCATGCCGATTTGTCCGTAAAGGTCGAGTGTGAGTCCGCCGATGACAACTGCAGCAAAGGAGCCGAGGATGCCGACTGCAACCGATAACAGAACGGGCACTGGTATCGTCCAGCTTTCGTAAAGACCGACAAGAAAAAGGTACGCAAACAGGATGGCAAAGCCGAGAATGATAGCGGTCTTGCCCTCGGCGCGTTTTTCCTGAAACGCGGTGTCAGTCCATTCTCCGGCGTAGCCCTGTGGCAAAGTATGGGCGGCGACCTCTTCCATCGCTTTCAGCGCCTGGCCGGACGAAATGCCGGTTGCCGGGCCACCTTGAATAGTCACGGCCCGCCGATTGTTGTAACGGATCAGCCCGGGCGGTCCGACAACGACCCGTGCTTCCGCCAGGCTACGCATTGGGATCATTTTGCCGTCGGCGCTTCGGACGTTGATGCGATAAATATCGTCAATTCTTGCGCGATCGCTGGCTTCCGCCTGAACCTGAACCTGCCAGGTTCGGCCGAACAAATTCATGTTGTTGACAAAGTAGCCGCCGAGCGAGGCCTGCAAGGCCTGAAACACCGAGCTCAAGGAGACACCCAGAATTTGCACCTTGTCGCGATTTATATCCAGGAAGATCGATGGATTTGTCGCCGAGTAAGTGGAGAATACGCGACTTAATTGCGGATTTTCGTTTGCCGCAACGATGAGACCGCGCAAGGCCTGCGCCAAGTCCTTTGGATCGCCACCACGAAGATCCTGCAGCACGTATGTAAAGCCCCCTCCCGTACCAAGGCCGAGGATCGGCGGTGGCGCGAGCGGCGTAACCATGCCGCTTTGGATTTGACGAAACTTCGCATTGAGTCTGGCCATTACTTCGCGGACACCCAATGCACGGTCTTTGCGTTCTTCAAACGGCTTGAGCGTGACAACCTGGAAACCGGCATTCGGCTGAGAAAAGTTATCGATAAAATTCAAACCGACGACGGAGGTGATATCCTCCACCGCCTTTTCCTCGCGCAAGATGGCTTCAGCCTGCTCGATGACGTCAGTCGTGCGGGCAACGGCGGCGCCTCCTGGCATTTGAACGACAACGAAGAAAGCGCCCTGATCGTCCTCCGGCAAAAATCCTGTCGGTGTAATTTTCGACAGCCCGACGATTCCAACACCGCTGATGCCGACCAACACAAGGCCGATGATCGATATTCGAACGAGTCGTGCCACGACAGCGCCGTAGCGGTCGCGGACATAATCGATCGAACCCATTATCTTTCCCATGATGCCGCGGCGTGGCCCATGATGAGGCCGCAGCAGAACGCCGCAGAGCGCGGGAGAAAGCGTTAGCGCGTTGATCGCCGAGAGAAACATCGAAACCGCAACCGTTACCGCGAATTGCCGGAACAGTTCGCCGGAAATGCCGGGTATGAACGCAACCGGCACGAACACCGAAAGCAGCACCAGCGTGATCGCAATGATAGGGGCGGTGATTTCTCCCATGGCCTTCTTGGTCGCCTCTGCTGGCGAAAGCTCGGGATGTTCTTCCATAACCCTTTCGACGTTTTCGACGACAACGATGGCGTCGTCGACAACAATTCCGATGGCCAGCACGATGGCCAACAGAGACACGGAATTGGCGGAATAACCGACGGCCAAGAGCGCGATGAATGTGCCGATAAGGCTCACCGGCACGGCCAATGTCGGAATGAGAGTGGCGCGCACGCTGCCGAGGAAAAGGAAAACAACGATCACCACAAGGATGAAGGCTTCAACGAGCGTCTTTTGCACCTCATGAATCGTGTCTTTAACGAAGACTGTCGGATCGTACGTAATCTTCCAGGCCAGATCGTCAGGGAAGTTCCTTTGCAACTCCTCGATACGCCCGCGAACCGCTTTCAGCGTTTCGATGGCATTGGCACCGGGCGTCTGATAAATCGCGATCGCCGCCGCGGGCCCTCCATTGAGCCGGGTCTCCCGATCGAGATTCGCCGCGCCCAAATCGATCCGGGCAACATCACGAAGCCGTAACACCGAACCATCAGGGTTGGTGCGAATGACGATGTTTTCGAAGTCTGGAACTGTACTGAGTCGGCCTTTTGTCTGGATATTGAGCTGGAGTTGTTGCTCGTCTGATATTGGTCGGGCGCCGATGCGTCCAACCGCGGCCTGAATATTTTGCGACTGAATCGCGCTGATAATGTCGCCCGTCGTCAGGTTGAGACCCGTCAGCCGATCAGTCCGCACCCAGGCGCGCATGGAATAATCTTGCGGCCCCCAGAGATTTGCGTCGCCCACGCCGGGAGTGCTCTTGATCTGGTCAAGAAGATTGATGGTGACGTAATTCGATAGAAACAGCGGATCATGCGTATGCTTGGGCGAATAAAGCGCAATAACGCCGAGCAACGCCGATGATTTTTTCTTGACCGTAATGCCCTGGCGCTGCACTTCCGGCGGCAGGCTCGAGAGGGCTATTTGAACCCGATTGTTGACGTTGACGGCATTGATATCCGGATTGGTGCCAAGTTCAAAAGACACAACGAGCGAATAGCTTCCGTCGTCGCCGCTGATGCTCTTCATATAAATCGCCTTGTCGACGCCAACGACCTGGGCCTCGATAGGCTGCGCAACGGTCGCGTCGACAACGGCGCCGGAAGCGCCGGGATAGACTGCGGTAACGGAAACCTGCGGCGGAACGATATCCGGGTATTGCGCGATCGGGATTGACAGCAGCGCCAACGCGCCAGCGATCGTCGTCACGATGGCGATGACGATCGCAAGCCGCGGCCGATCAACGAAAACGGATGACAGCACCGATTTGCTCCGATCAACCCGCCGGAGTCACTGGGCTGGCGCGTACGGCAGCGCCTGGCCGAATGCTTTGTAAACCCTCAACGACGACCAATTCTCCTCCCGTGAGGCCCGATTCGATCACGATGCCCGTGCCGCTGGGGCCTCCTGGTTTGACGCGCCTTATCGCCGCCTTCCCGTCATCCACCACGAACACATAGACGCCGGCCTGATCCGCGAGCAGAGCGGATTGCGGGATCACGATTCTTTGCTCGGGCCTGTCGGGTTCGACCACCACTGTCATCAGTTGGCCGTCAATGAGACCGGCCTTCGGGTTCGGCACCGTCGCACGCGCTGTGATCGTGTCGGTCGCGCGATCAACAATGACATCGACGAAGTTCATGTCGCCAACCTGGTCATAGAATGTGCCGTCCGAATAACGGAGTTTGACCTTCAGGCTTTTTACGTCGGGCCCCCGGCCAGTTTGCTGCGCACGCAGGAAATCGCGCTGGCTGACAGGGAATGTCACATACATTGGATCCTGGCTCACAATTGTCGTCAGCGTGCCTGTGCTGGGACTGACGACGTTGCCCTTTGTAATGCTGGTGCGGCCAATCTTCCCCGAGATAGGCGACGTAATGTCCGTGTAGCCGAGATTAATCTGCGCGGTTTGCAGGTTTGCCTGGGCTTCGAGAACAGATCCGTTGGCCTGCTCATCTGACGCCAATGCCTGATCCCGCGCCACGACAGTGCCCGAATTGGTTTTAAGCAGGTCTTCGGCCCGCTTGAGTTGAATTTCCGTCAGCACTTTTGCCGACTTGGCACGCTCAAGTGCCCCTTCCGCCTGCTTGACGGCGGCTTCGAACAATCCTCTTTCGATGCGATACAGCTGTGCGCCATCTTTAACTGCGCCACCTTCCGTAAAAACAACCTCTTCAAGAAATCCTGTTATGCGCGCCTTGATTTCGACCCGGTTGACCGCGTCGACGCGACCGACAAATTCAAGTGACGGTGTGATTGATTTTTTTTCTGCGACGACGGTGCCCACGGGAATCGCGGGCGGGGCGGATTGTTGCCCCAGTGCCGGCAGTGCAACTGCAAGAGGCAGAAAAATTGCCGGTATAATGAGGCGCATTAGACCCTCCCTTTTGGGGCAGGCCAGGCTTGCCCCAAGTGAGTATTGAAGTGAGTTTAGTGCCTATGTGGGCCGACACAACCCGTCCGGGTTCGACGGAAAAGCCAAGAGTCATAATCCGCGGCTGTCGCGCTGCTGAAAAATCACTGGCTTGCGTGCGCGCGAACTTCGTTGAAATACAATCCTATCGTACGGGCGCCACCCGCCATTGCGCACCGATTAATGCCCGGCCTTTTGCCCCAAAATGTGGGCCTCGAACTTTGCAAGGTTCGATGTTAGTTTTCCCCGGGCGGCAAGAATGTCTTCTGACATGAGAGCAGAACAATCGGCGGCAACGGGTGGCGGCATCGCTCTTGGAGTCGAGGCCGCCGAGCACGAGCGTCAATTCCGCGAAATATTGGAGTTATGTCCCGCGGCGCTGCTCGTCATGGATGAGGATGGCCGGTTGCTATATCACAACGCCCGGCTACGCGAGATTCTGGGCTACAGCAAAGATGAGCTCGATCTTTGCGACACGCGGATGCATTGGCATGACCTCGACCAGCGCACGCGGCTCATCAATCAATTACGTGAGCGCGGCGGCCAGATTCTGAATGAAAAGGTGATCTGGCGGACCAGGAAAGGCACGCTGGTTCATCTTCTCCTGTCCTATGTGCAGGTTGCCTACCAGGGAGGACACGTCAGCTTTGTTGGGGGCAAACGTGTGCTGTGGGTTTACGACATCACCGCATTGACGACCCACGAGGCTCAAGTCGTCGAGCAGGAGCGTCAGCTTCGCGAAATTCTCGACTATAGCCCAGCTGCTGTCAGCGTTGTCGACGAGGACGGACGACTCCTGTTCCACAATTGGCGCCTGCGCGAATTGACGGGCTACGCGAAAGAAGAACTCGAATTGTTCGACACCAAACGGTTCTGGCACGACCTTGATCACCGGGCGCGCGTAGTCGATCTGCTGCGCACGCGTGGCGGCCAGCTGCTGAACGAGGAAGTGATCTGGAAGACCAAGAACGGCGAGTTGCTCAATCTATTGATCTCGTATGTCCAGGTCGTTTATCAGGGCGGCCACGTCGCGGTTGCAGGAGGCAAGCGGCTTTATTGGCTTTATGACATTACGCCGCTGCGTCGTGCCGAACAGGCCCGCCTGCGCAGCGAACGGCGACTCGCTGAGGCAATCGAGAGCATTTCTGAAGGTTTCGTCTGCTATGATGGAGAGGATCAGCTTGTGATCTGCAACTCATGCTATCGCAACCTGCTCTATCCGGGCCTGGACATCGATCTGAGCGCCGGTACGACCTTTGAAAGCATCATCCGCCGGGCCGCCGAGCGCGGTTACATCAAGGATGCGGAAGGCCGCGTTGAGGAATGGATTGCGGAACGGCTGCGACAGCACCGCAATCCGGGCGAGCCGCAAGTACAACAGCGAGGCAATGGCCGCTGGCTGATGGTCAGCGAGCGCCGCACTGAAGACGGGGGCACTGTCTCGGTCTATTCCGATATCACCGAACTCAAGCAACGCGAGCAAGATCTTACCGAGAAATCCAGTGCCTTGGCCGCGCTGTCGTCCAAGCTTGCAAAATACCTGGCACCGCAGGTCTACGATTCGATCTTCACCGGCCAGCAGGACGTCAAGATTGTCAGCAAGCGCAAGAAGCTGACGGTTTGCTTTTCCGACCTTGTCGGATTCACCGAGATTACCGACAAGATGGAATCTGAAGACCTCACCCAGCTTCTCAATCACTACCTGACCGAAATGTCGAAAATTGCACTGCAATATGGCGCCACAATCGACAAATATGTCGGGGACGCCATTGTCATGTTCTTCGGTGATCCGGCGACGCTCGGCGTGAAGGAGGATGCGCTAGCCTGCGTTCAGATGGCGATCGCCATGCAAAAGCGGGTGGGTGAACTGGCGCATGAATGGAGCAGGAACGGAATCGCGACGCCACTGCGTTGCCGAATCGGTATTCACACCGGCTATTGCACGGTCGGTAATTTTGGCAGCGATGACCGCATGGACTACACGATGGTCGGCGGCACGGTGAACCTTGCGTCGCGGCTGGAGCATGAAGCCCCGTCCGGAGGGGTGCTGATCTCATTCGAGACCTACGCACTCGTGAAGGAAAATGTACGCTGTGAGGAACGCGGCCACGTGCAGGTCAAAGGCATTGCGGAGCCGGTCGCAACATATGCGGTGCTGGGGCTGAATCAAGGTCCGGAACAAGCCGGCACCGCGCATTTACGGCTCGAACTCGAAGTCGAACGCATGTCCGGCGATGAGCGCAAGGCGGCGGCGCAGGCGTTGCGTCGTGCACTCGGATTGCTCGAAAAAGACGGCCAAGACCGGCATTGAACGGCAGTGCCGCCGGCAGTTACGAGATCGGCTCCGCAAACCGTAGGCACAGTGAAGCGCCACTTCGGATTTTGATTTGAATCAAAAAACGCTTTCGATTCTTACTCTAATGTGTCTCGGCCGGGTGAATTAAGGGAGTAGCTATCATGGCTGCGCCTGTGACCTGCGAGAGCCAAAGAACCTATATCTGCGAAATGATGGGGCGCCTCGGTATTGAGCCGGGAGGCGGCGTGGTCCCTCGCTTAAGCTTAAGCTACGCGACCGCATTTCGCCAATGCGAAGCCTGCTTGTCCGCGCAGGCTTGCCGCGAATGGCTCGACAGCAAACCCAAGTCCGTAGTTTTTGCCCCGACCTTTTGCCCGAACGCCGATATCTTTTTTGAATTGCAACTCGAATCACCTGACCTCAAGCGAGCCGGTTGAACGTATCATTGGAGAATATCATGGAAAAACCAGCAAACATTGCTGACCTTGAACAGCTCGAAGACGAGGTCGACCAGGCTCTGATTGATGTGATCAACAAATCAAGTGGTAGTGTCACGTTCGCTGATCTTAGACGACGCCAGTCGTACCTGAGAAATGAGATCGAATGGCTCCGTCATGAAGCCAGTAATTGATAAAGGGTTATAGGACCAATAGAGGCATGTTCTTTCCAATAATTGCAACAGGAGTCACTATGGTCGGCGTCGTCGGGCTCGTAATATCGAGTCTTGCGCACGCGAGTTCGGTGGCTGACTGGTTTTTTAATGCTTCTACAGTCTGCCTAGTCGTCGGTCCTTTTATTTTCTTTGTTTATGTAATCATTGGTCTGTGCATAGAATTCGTGAGCATAAACCAAAAGCCTGACATCAGAACTGTTGCGCGAAGCCCATCCCTTGAGGTTCCGCTCGGCTGTGTTGGCGCTCACGAATGGATTCCCGAAGGTTTATTGCGCGAACGTAAGGGGCCATTGAACCCTAGTACCGGACGCGGTTGAGGAATATTCGCGCCGCACTCTTACCGCACGCAATGTCCGCAGTTACAGGCGGGCATTCGGAATTGTTAGACGGTATCTATTTCCGGCAACCAGCGCGGATATGTTCGCATCATTCTGACTTGGATCAAAAGCGCGCATCGGGCCTCGTGGCATTTTAAGACCATGGAACGACGTTCTACGCCACCAAAATTGTGTCCCATCTGCCGCATTGCGATGCAGGCGACCAAACTTGAAGACGGCGTTGTCCACCGTTGTCAGCAATGCGATCTGACTATCACGTTCGCCCCGATTCCAAAGAAAGACGAGTAACCATGCCAACAGAAACTGCCGTCATCGTAATAGGTATCGCTCTGATATTCACGGTATTTGCGGTATCGCTCGCCGCGGCTGATTTCTACACGCGAAACGTCCGCACGCCGGAAGCGTTATATTTTCGCACGCCGAAATAGCTTCGTATTCGAAGCCAATGTGCGATGCCGCCTTTTGGCCCTATTGCGATCGCTCATTCTGCCACAAGCGCTCGGCAAAGCGGCATATCGAGTTGCTGCCACACATCAATCATCGCGACGGCAAGCATGTCGATGAGCGAATTATTGTGGTAGGGCGACGGCGTGATACGCAGCCGCTCTGTGCCTTTTGGCACAGTCGGAAAATTAATGGGCTGAATGTATATGTCATGCCGCTCGAGCAGCAAATCGCTCGCGGCTTTGCACTTTTCCGGGTCGCCGATCGCGATGGGTACGATATGCGTAACGCTCGACATGACCGGCAGGCCCGCAGCAGTTAACACTGCCTTAGTCCGTGCAACAGTTTTTTGATGCCGGTCGCGTTCCCATTGTGAATTCTTCAGGTGACGGATCGAAGCACAAGCCGCGGCGCAAATAGCAGGTGGAAGCGCGGTAGTGAAAATAAAACCGGGCGCATATGAACGCACAACGTCGCAGATTTTGGCACTCGCCGCGATATAGCCACCGAGGCAGCCAAATGCCTTGCCCAACGTGCCTTCAATGATATCGACGCGGGCCATTACGCCATCGCTTTCGGCGACGCCACCGCCACGGCTGCCATACATGCCGACGGCATGTACCTCATCGAGATAGGTCAGCGCGCTATATTGTTCGGCCAGTTCACAGATGGCGGCGATCGGGGCGATGTCGGCATCCATGGAATAGATGCTTTCGAAAACGATTAATTTTGGCCTATTCCCGGCATCTCTAAGCAGCGATTCAAGATGCGCCAAGTCGTTGTGTCGAAAAATATGTTTCTTGCAGCCGGCCTGCCGAACTCCTTCAATTATCGAATTATGGTTGAACGCGTCCGACAGGATGAGACAATCTGGTATCAGCCGTGCGATTGTCGAAATTCCAGTTTGATTGGAAACATAACCAGAGGTGAAAA
>DASPNW010000013.1:0-199740 GCA_035626335.1 Pseudolabrys sp. | reverse complement strand
GCGCATCTCGTTCGCTCAGTGACCGGCGCCGCTACCGGCTGCCGCGGCCACTTCGTCGATCAGCTTCTGACTGACGCGCGCCGCCATGTCCTTATAGATCGGCTCCATGGCAGCCTTCATCTGGGCGTTCTCCGCCGCAGTCGGAATGATGAATTGCGTCGTGCCGGCCTTCTTGATCGCCTCGAGCGCTTCCTCATTCTCTTTGGCCGATTGTCCGTTAGCAAAGGCCGTCGCATCCGCCATGGCCTTTTCAAGCTGGCCACGAATGTCGGCGGGCAGACCGTCCCAGAACTTCTTGTTCACGACGACCACGTAACCGATATAACCGTGGTTGGTCAGCGCCGTATACTTCTGTACTTCATAGAATTTCTGCGTGTAGATGTTCGACGGCGTGTTTTCCTGTCCGTCCACAACGCCTGTCTGCAGCGCCTGATAGACTTCGGAGAACGCCATGACCTGCGGAATGGCACCTAACAGGCGGAACTGCGCTTCCAGCACCTTCGATGACTGAATACGGAATTTTAGGCCCTTATAATCGTCGGGCATATGCAGCGGCTTGTTGGCACTCATTTCCTTGAAGCCGTTATCCCAATACGCGAGGCCAACCATGCCTTTGGAGTCGAGCAAGTTGAGCATACGCTTGCCGATCGGGCCGTCGGTGACCTTGCGCAGCGCCGTCAAGTTCGGCAGCAGGAACGGCAGGTCGAACACTTCGAAGTCCTTGATGCCGATCGGGCCAAACTTCGAATTCGAAGGCGCCAGCATCTGCACCGCGCCAAGCTGCAAAGCTTCCAGCTCTTCCTTGTCCTTGTAGAGGGTGGAGTTTGGATAGACCTCAACCTTCACCTTGCCGTTGGTGTATTTCTCGGCAAGTTCCTTGAACTTGTCGGCGCCTTTGCCCTTCGGCGTATTTGGCGCCACCACGTGACTGAATTTGATCACGATCGGCGCCTGCGCCATTGCGGCAACAGGGGCTACGAAAATGGCGGCCGCAGCCGCCGCGAGAATCCACTTGCGCATGGGGCGTATTCCTCCAATTGATCGTCGAAACCGGCTTTTACCTTGTTTTTCTGCCGATTAAGGTGGCACTAAACCGGGTCTCCGGCAAGTAGACCAGTTGCGGACCGCACGGCCCAACGATCAATGGAAGATGGTGCGGCGAACCGCCGCCTCCCCTCACCGCAACGCAGCGACCACCGGGCCCAGGCCCATCTCCTGCGCCAGACCATGCGCAGCGCGCATCTGCTCGGCATCGAGCATCGCGATCAGCGGACGCGCCGCGACCGCGAGCCGCTGCACGGCGGCGCTATTGAGCACGACCGACACGACCCGATGACTGACGCGGTGCACGAGACCGGTTGACTCAGCGGGGGCCTGCCGGCGTTCAAGATCGCGCAACGCCGATTCGACCGGAGCCCAATAAGGCTCTTGCGCCGGCGTGAGTTTGAGTACGCTCTTGATACGCGCAATGTTGATTGCAGCCGTCGCCTGATCCGCGTGCGCATTGATTTCCGCAGCGTCTGTTGGAACGCCAGCCGACAACAAGCCGATGGTCGCGAGCGCGAACACGCCCGCGCATAAAATCATTTTCATTCCGGAAGTCCCCGCGTTGTATGGGTATTTGAGGGGCCAGTAGCCGGGAATTTGGCCCTCAAAGCGTACGAAATGCGGACAAAATGTGATTTATTGGGCTGCAAGCCCAAATTTGTACCAGAAAAGATAATGCCGCGTCCTATTTGGGCGCGGCATTATCATTTTTAATCTTAATGTGGAGGGCTTTAGCCAACATCGGTCGAATGAATACGCCCCTCGACCGATGCGGTTTTGCCGCGTTTGCTGGTCAACTTATTGAGGGCGCCAAGATAGGCCTTGGCCGACGCCACCAAAGTATCGGGATCAGCGCCTTTGGCGGTGAAAGAGCGTCCACTCTCGGAGAGCCTAACGGACACTTCCGCCTGGGCATCGGTGCCGCCGGTTACCGCGTGCACCTGATAGAGCTCGAGCGTCGCCTCATGTGGCACGAGTGTACGAATTGCCTTGAAGATCGCATCGACCGGACCGTTGCCGGTCGACTGCGTGGTCACATGCTCGCCGTCGATATCCAGCGTCAGTGTCGCAGTCTGCGGGCCCATGGTGCCGGCAATCACGGTCAATGACAGCACCTTGATGCGGTCGTGAGCGTGGGCAATTTCCTCGTCGACAAGCGCCTCGATGTCTTCGTCGTAGATCTGCTTCTTGCGATCGGCAAGCGCCTTGAAGCGAACAAAAGCGTCCTCCAGCTGATTGCCGGCAAGTTCGTAGCCCAGATCCTGCAGTTTGTGGATGAAAGCATGGCGTCCCGAATGCTTGCCCATCACCAGTGAGGTCTGTTTCACGCCAACAGACTCTGGCGTCATGATTTCATAGGTCTGGGCATTCTTGAGCATGCCGTCCTGGTGGATGCCGCTCTCGTGCGCGAATGCGTTTCGTCCGACAATCGCCTTGTTGTATTGCACCGGGAACGATGTCGCCGCCGCGACCAATTTGGAGGCGCGCGTGAGCATCGTTGCATCGATACCGCAGTGAAACGGCAGCACATCGTTGCGCACCTTCATCGCCATAACGACTTCCTCGAGCGCCGCATTGCCCGCACGCTCGCCGATGCCATTGATGGTACATTCGATCTGCCGTGCGCCGGCTTTTACCCCTTCGAGTGAATTAGCCACCGCCATGCCAAGATCATTATGGCAGTGTGTCGAGAAACGCGCCTTGTCTGCATTGGGAACCCGCGTGCGCAACATTTCAATGAGCGCAAAATATTCTTCGGGCACCGTGTAGCCGACGGTGTCGGGGATATTGATCGTCGTGGCCCCGGCATTGATCGCCGCCTCAACGCAGCGGCAAAGGAAGTCGTGCTCGGTGCGGGTGGCGTCCTCGGCGGACCATTCGACGTCGTCGGTATGTCCGCGCGCGCGCGTAACCTGCCCGATCACCATCTCATATACTTCGTGTTGCTCCTTCTGGAGCTTGTATTTCATATGCACCGGTGAGGTGGAAATGAACGTGTGGATGCGCTTGCGCTTGGCCGGTTTGATCGCTTCGGCGCAACGATCGATATCCTTGAAAGCTGCACGCGAGAGCCCGCAGATAACGGCTTTCTTCGAACGCTGAGCTATCTCGCGTACTGCGGCAAAGTCGCCTTCGGAGGCGATCGGAAAGCCGGCCTCGATGATGTCCACGCCCATGTCGTCGAGCAGCTCGGCCACCTCAAGCTTTTCTTCGTGCGTCATGGTCGCGCCGGGACATTGCTCGCCGTCCCGCAAGGTTGTGTCGAATATGACAACGCGGTCCTTCTCGGACTGAGTCTTGGAATTCATCGGAAATTTCCTTCTCGTCGTAGGATGCGCCGCTGAGGGCGCTCTATGGGTTCTCCGTCAGATCCCCCGAGTGCCCAGGCGAATTGCCCAGACGGCCCTCAGGGGCGGATAAGGAGAAGGAGCGAGCCCGGAATGAGGGCGGCCGCGGATCCGGCATGTCGCGCCGTCCGCTCGATCGCGCAGATTGTCTGCCGCATCGACATGGCTTTCCCTCGTATCGTCGGCCCAACCTGGCGGATTCGGGTAAAGTCCGCGTTAACCGCAAGCGGCACGCTTGTAACGGAAAGCGGCCGGACAAATCAAGCGCGCAGCGGATTAGGTCAGAACCGCTGCCACATCGCGCGATGGAGGAGAGATGGCCACCAGCGTGAACGCATTCGACCGCCGGGCCTGGGTCAGATCCGCCATATCCGCGCTCGCGTTTGCCGTGGTGCTGTTTGGCCCGGCCGGCTCGCTGCGTTTCTGGCAAGGGTGGCTCTATGGGTTCATATTCATTACGGCCACCATCCTGATAAGCATTTATTTTTTGGAGCACGATCCCAAGCTGGTCGAGCGTCGTATGCACGTCGGACCTGCCGCAGAGCAGGAGCCCATGCAAAAAATCATCATGACTTACACTTTGCTGAGTTTTGTGATGCTGCTTGCCCTTCCCGGTTTCGACTACCGTTGGCATTGGTCTGCGGTGCCGCTGTGGCTCGTCTTGGCGGCAAATGCCGGTGTCGCACTCAGCTTCGGCATCTTTTTCGTGGTGCTCAAGCAGAACAGCTATGCGGCATCGACGGTCAGAGTCGAGCCGGATCAGCCGGTAGTGTCGACCGGTCTCTATGCCATCGTAAGACATCCCTTTTACGCCGGGGCGCTTCTGTTCCTTATCTGCACGCCATCCGCGCTTGGTTCGTACTGGACCTTTCTGATGCTGATTCCGACTGTCGCTGCGCTGATTTGGCGGCTGCTCGACGAGGAGCGCTTTCTGAAACGGAACCTGCCGGGCTACGAGGCGTACTGCCGCGCCATCCGCTTTCGCCTGATTCCACGGATCTGGTAGCCCTAGCGCTTACTGCTTGTCGTCCTTCAGTGCTTTGCCCGCTTCTTGCAATTCCTTGAGCGCCTTGCCCTCAATCTTCGGAAAATCGACGCCAAGCGTGCGCAGTTCCTGCATCAAGGCGGCCGTTGCGTCTCCACATTCTATTTTTTGCCGAGCCGTGACACGAGGAACGCAGTGGCGAAGCGCGGCATCGCAGGAGCGAAATCGGCGCGCGTACGAACGATATGAATATCCCCAAGCTCCGGATTCTGTTCGGATGCCAGGTGCTTCAAAATCCGTTCGCGCAAAACAGACGCGTGCTCTTTTGCGCGCAGAACCTTGATCTGCACAATCAGCGAACCGTCGACGACCGTCGTCCAACCCGGCTCAGCGACAAACTCGGTTATATCGAGGCCGGTCTCTTCACTCAGTTCGCGTCCGACACTCTTCTCGAGATCGACTGTGTCTCCGACAACGTCATCGGTATCCGGCGTTCCACAGGGAAAATAGATTTTTCCGGAATTGAACGTGCTCTGGCCCATGACTCCAAGCAGGAATGCATTGTCTGCCGTCAAAATTGCCGCCGCGCTGAAGCAGTCATGCACTTTCGCCGGAGGCCGGTCCCAGTGACACCAGGCGGCAAAACTCGCATAGTCGGTTTCCAGATATTCGCCCCGAAAAATACCGCCCGTCACCGAATGGCGATGCATCAACAGGACACGGCCATTCCAGATCGCTGGCTTCTTGCGCCGCAGAGCCAAAAAGAATGCATCGATCTCCGACCGCCGTTCGTCGGCGAAGGCCCACGCCTTCGGCACAAGGGAAAGGTCCAATCGATCGACATGAAATATCGATGGCGCTTCGCTCATGGTGCAAGCGTCTTCGCTTCGAACAAACGGCTCGGATTCACGATTTCATCTTGCGCCGCGACGAGCTGGATTTCACGCGCGCCGGCCTCCATTGTTTTTGCCAGGATACCGAACACACTGGAGGCAGCGCGTGAAAGCGCCTCATTGATCTTATGACTACCCAGATAGTGCACGAAAAATAACGCCGCTATGGCATCCCCTGCGCCGTTGACCGACAACGGGAGCTTTGGCGTGCGCACCATGAAACAACCACCCTCATCCGAGGCCAACAAGTCGATCGCGTTTTCAGGCGTCTCATCGGTGTGGAGCGAGGTGACCAGGACGGCGCGCGGCCCTTGATCGTGCACGGCGCTCACCGCGTCGTACACCTGACGCAGCGTCTTACTTGAGCGTTGGCTTAGATAGTCGAGTTCGAAATGATTGGGCGTTATGATATCGGCTGCCCTCACTGCCTTGCTTTTCATGAATTCCGGAATGCCTTCGCGCACGAAAATGCCGCGACCGACGTCGCCGATCACAGGGTCGCAGCAATATTTGGCCGCCGGGTTGGCATGTTTGATCGTCCTGACCGCTTCGAGAATAGCGTCGCCAATTTCGGCCGAGCCCATATAGCCGGACAGAACACCATCGCACTCTGAGAGCACGCCCCGCCGCTCGATTCCCGTCATCACTTCACGAATCATTCCCGCATCAAATACGCGGCCGGTCCAGCCTCCGTAACCGGTATGATTGGAAAACTGAACAGTATGGACAGGCCAGACTTCCACACCGAGGCGTTGCAGTGGAAACACTGCGGCTGAATTGCCGACATGGCCGTAGGCAACGTGCGACTGTATGGACAGGAGGTTCATGGTCTCGACGATAACAGAAACGGCGGGGAACTTTCCCCGCCGTCGTTTTTAACCGGGCATCCCGCCGGATTTACTTCATTCCGGTTTTCTTGTTCGCGGCGTCAATGAACGCGTTGGTGTAGGTCTTCGACAGATCGATATTGGCCTTGGCAACGTCGGGCGACGATTGACTGAAGACCGCCAGCACCGCCGCGGCGCCCTTCGGATCCATGCGGCCGGTCTCGGAATACATCGGCAGCGTATTCTTGAGTGCAGCAACGTAGAGCGCCTTATCCTTGCCGACCAGGTTTTCCGGCATCTTGTCGGCAATTTCTTCCGGCGTGTGCGAGTGGATCCATTTCAGGGCGGCAAGGATGGCGTTGGTCATGCCCTGCACTTCCTTCTCGTGCGTGGCGATCCATTCCGCCTTTGTGTAGAGCGCGCCGCCCGGATACTCGCCGCCGAACACGGCAAGCGTATCCTTCTGGCTGCGGGTGTCGCTCAGAATCTTGAGGGTCTTGTCCTGACCTTGCAGCACGGTCACTGCGGGGTCGAGCATGATCGCGGCATCGATCGTTCCCTGCTCCATCGCGGCAACCGCAGTGGCTCCGAGACCCACGCCGATCACACCGACGGAATTCGGATCGACACCGTTCTTGCTCAACATATATTTCAGGAAGAAATCGGTGGAAGAGCCGGGCGCGCTCACGCCGACCTTCTTGTTGGCGAGATCCTTGATCGAATTGATTTCCGATGCGTGCTTGGGCGACACCACCAGTGCGAAGCCGGGGTAGCGATCGTATACGACGAAAGATTGCAAGTGCTGGCCCTTGGCTGCGAGATTGACGCAGTGATCGAAATAGCCCGACACGACATCGGCGCTGCCGCCGATGACGGCCTTCAGTGATTCCGAGCCGCCCTTGAAATCGACAACCTCGACGTTGACGCCGGCCTTCTCATATTCCCCCAGCGCCTGCGCCAGCATCGTGGGCAGGTAACACAGGCACGATCCGCCGCCGACGGCGAGCGTAATCTTGGATTGCGCGAGCGCAAGGCCACTCGAAAACACAAGCAAGACGAGCGTCGCGGCACACCGCCGAAACACCGACATGATTTCCTCCCTTATATTTGTAAGGCCCTTCCGAGAGGCCAATTTGGGGTTGACGATAAGCCAGCCGCCTTCGGATGCCTAGGGCCTGCTGTCGGCGGCTACCGGCCGCCAGACCAGGAGCCGCTTCTCGATCGCGCTGACGACGAGATCAATTGTGATGACGAACGCCGCGAGCACGAACATGCCCGCAAAAACACCCGCGACATCGAACACACCCTCGGCCTGCTGAATCAGATAGCCGAGCCCGGCGGCGGCGCCCAAATATTCGCCCACAACCGCTCCGACGACCGCAAACCCGACCGATACGTGCAGCGAAGAAAACATCCAAGACAGTGCCGACGGCCAATAGACGTGGCGCATCAGCTGGCGTTCGCTCATTCCGAGCATGCGCGCATTCGCGAGCACCGTGGGGCTTACTTCCTTGACGCCCTGATAGACATTGAAAAACACAATAAAGAACACGAGCGTGACGCCGAGCGCGACCTTCGACCAGATACCGAGGCCAAGCCAGAGCGTGAAGATCGGCGCGAGCACGACGCGGGGCAAGGCATTGGCCATCTTCACATAAGGATCGAATACCGCAGCGGTCCGCGGCTGGCGCGCAAACCAGAAACCGACCAGTACGCCGCCGATCGAACCGATGACAAAGGCGAGGACCGACTCGACCAAAGTTACCCAAAGGTGTTTCCAGATCACGCCGGTCGCAAACCAGGTCGCAATCTGCTTGGCGACGTCGACAGGATTGGAAAAAAAGAACGGCGGCAGCAGGAGTTTGCCGAAGACCGGATAGGTTGTGAGCGCGTACCACAGCGCCACGCTCATGACCGCCACCAGCACCTGCAACAGGAGGAGATTGATGCGTGACATGGCGATCAAGCTCCTCCCGGTTGCCCAGGCGTTAAAGCGGATTCTTGAACAGCCCGATGATGCCGGTCGAACCCTTCACATGGCCGTTGAGTTTGTCGAAGAGTTCCAGCTTGGTGAGGCCGGGCGGCAACGCTTTCGGATCGAGATCCGTCGCGATCAGGACAAAGGTGTAGTGATGTGGCGATCCTGGCGGGGTGCAGGGGCCCATATAGATGCTCTGTTTGGCCGTGCCGATGCCACCGACATATTTGTCAGACGGTTTGCTGGTCTCGCCTTCGGCAAATGAGGTGACGGAGGCCGGGATGCCGTATGCGATCCAATGATCGACGCCAGTGCCACGGCCTTCGGGATCGGTCATCACCAAAGCAAAGCTGGTGGTACCAGCCGGCACATTTGTCCAGGCAAGCGGCGGCGACACATTCTCGCCGACACAGTTCGGGTTGGCCTTGTTGGCGCCGGCGTTTTTCTTTGCCAGCAAGGTGCCATCCTTGAAAGATGACGAGGTGATCGTGAACACCCCCTGCGCTTGAGCGGTCGCGGCAAGCAGCAAAGTAGCCGCGAAAGCCGCGAGCATTTGACGTATTCCAAACATTGCATTTCCTCCGTGTTGTTTCTTGGTTGTCAGTATCATCAACAATGCTAGCGCAATTTAATTCCTGTGGCATCAGGCTCCCTGGCTTTGGGCATAGCCCTTGATCACTTCTGCTTTAAGCCTGTGCCAGATTTCCCGATGCAGCTCGTGAAATACCGGGTCGAGCTTGACCTCAGATATGTCGCGCGGGCGCGTTAGCGGAACTCGCCAATCGCCAATGATGCGTGCCGCGGGTCCCGCAGACATAATCACCACCCGATCCGATAGCGCAATCGCCTCTTCGAGATCATGGGTTACGAAGAGCACAGCCTTGCGATCGGCTGTCCACAGATCAAGCAACAGGTTACCCATGATCTGCCGTGTCTGCGCGTCGAGCGGACCGAACGGTTCGTCCATCAGGAGGATTTTCGGATCGCAGATGAGCACTTGCGCCAGACCGATACGCTTGCGCTGTCCTCCGGACAGCATATGCGGATAGCGGTCGGCGAACGCGTCGAGGCCCACGCGTTTGAGCCAGGCTTGCGCGTGCGCACGCGCATCGCGGGTCGATGTACCCGTCGTTTCGAGGCCGATGGCAACGTTTTCGACTGCTGTTTTCCAGGGGAACAAGGCATCGGCCTGGAACAGGTATCCCGCCTGGCGGTTGATCGCGGCCAGCGGCTCTCCGAAAATATTGACGCCGCCGGCGCCCGGTGTGAGCAATCCGGCGGTAACATTCAGCAGCGTTGATTTGCCGCAACCGGTCGGCCCGACGATAGCAACGAATTCCCCGTCGGCGACATGAAGCGTTGCGCGCTCCACTGCCGTATAGACACCGCCCCGCGCGAGACGAAAGGCGACAACCACCTCGTCGAGGGCAACTGCCGCAGCCGACGCGGGCATACCTCGAATTTTGGTCGCGGCCACGGCGGCATTGTCCGCCATGCGTTCCCTCCCGTTATTTCTTGGATGGCAAGCTATCCGGCAAGTTGGGCCCAGCAAAGCCCACCACGTCAAAGGCCCTTGATCAGACCGGCGTCGATCAGCAGCCGATTAAACCGGCGCGCCTCTGCACCGTCGGCGCACCTGTAGAACAGGCCGTGGCAACGCTTCAGAATGTTCTTTTGCTCGACGAAGGACGGATCGAGCGGCACCCCCGCCGCTTCCTGTACCAAAAGCGGCAAGTAGGGCGCATCGAGCGTATTAAGCGCCGAGGATAGGTCGGCGGGTTTGAAATTCACGGTGTCGATCGCGTAGTAGCTGGTGTAGTAGCGCGGATCGAAGCCCTCCAGGTGTCGCGCGAGCGCAGCTTCGCTAAGAGTGGGATCTATAATGCGATAGGCGAATTCTGGTTGGTGATCGCCAAAACGCACAATCAGAAAGGATTCGTTCGGAAAGTCGCGCTTAAGGCGTTCGAGCAGCGCGGAATAGTCGTGCGCGCTCAATGTTTGTCGCCGGATATATTCATCGATATTGGGAGCATTGCCGAGGCCGCGCCAGCCCGGCGTCAGCTCCGGACGGTAGCTGAAATCCCACGGGAAATGATTTGCGGCGGTATAGACGAAAAGAAACAGCGGGCCTTGCCGGCCTTCGCGTGCGATGATGTTCGTCGCCTGATCGAAATAGAAGCTGTCCGGCTCAAGTCCCCGCGCGCCTAGGTCCTTCATGTCGAGATAACGCTCAACGCCTGCACTAGTCTGGAAACCGCGCGAACCAAGAAACGCGCCATAGAACGGGTAGAGGCTAAAGGTTTTATAACCGCAGCGGCTAAGCGCATTCGGCAGACCACGCGCGACATGGCCGGACGCAATACGTGTCACCGACGTTGCGAAGCGACCATAGGAACGCGCGGACAGGCCGGTCAGCACATTATATTCGGTAAACCAGCTGGGACCGCCTGCGCCTTCCACAACCATTTTGCGCGACACGCCATCGAAGGACCGGAAGTGGCGGTGGTACCCGGATGGAACCTTCATGCCGGGCGCAGCGGTGATGTCAAAACTTGATTCGTCATGCAGCAGGATAATGTGCGGAAGCTTTCCGCCGGGGCTGCATGTCGCCGCGGGTACTTTCAGCCGATCCGAGACGGCCGCATCCGATTCCAGCAGCCCGTGAGTCGCAAATTCATAGACCGCCGCCACACCCGAACGCGCGAATTTTGACACATGGTCGCGGTTGAAAAACTCCCCATAAAAGTCGGCGGGATAGGCCACCGACAGAGCCACGAGGCCGCCCAGACAAAACGTGCCGCCGAGTGCACTCGTGCGCCTGCGTACGCGAAAAGGGTCGATCCGCCACAAGAGGATGCACAAAGGAATCGCGATCACAAAACCAAACAGAATTGGGCCGCGCAGGCGCGGCATGATCGTAAAGAGAAACGCTGACGTGTCGGGATCGATGATCATCAGGTCGACGAAATTTATCGTCATCATCAACTTGTCGTACTTGAACTCCGACAGAAGAATAAGCGTGACGATCATCGCAAGCGACAGCAGCCCGGCAATTGCGGGTCGTCTCAACAAGGCCAGCCAGAAGAAATTCAGCAGCGCCCAGGCGAATAAGAAAGTTGCCTTGGTGGAGAGGTCGAGCTCGGTCGCAGTCATCACAACGAGCGCGGCCAAGTGCAGGACGGCCATGATGGCGAGCGCGAATGCGTCGCGCCGGGAGATCATTTCGGCGGGCGCAAGACGACTAAGCAGAGCGGACGCTACGGACAACATGGCCTATAGGACGGCCCTGCCCGGCTGCGATCCCCACTCATCCCCCAGCGCATGGCCTGCCGTCATAAGACTGTAATCAACCTGTCATTGCAAGATGCAGCGGGGCCGGGACCCGGATTTATCTTATGTTAACCAAAGGGATGACCCGGGCGGCCCACGAATGGCCGGTTCCGCGCGTCAGCCGCCCGTGTCATCATTGCGTTGATGCTCTTTGACTCCCGCCTCGCCGACGCATGGGCGCGATTGCCGGATTATCTCGGCAGCCACGTGCTGGTAAGCCTCACGGCGCTTGCCCTCGGACTTGGTATCAGCCTTCCGGTCGCCATCGCCTCGAGACGCCGGCCTTTTCTGCGCGGCGCATTGCTTGCAATGGCCGGCATTGTGCAGACGATCCCCGGCCTGGCTTTGCTGGCGCTCTTTTATCCCCTGCTTCTGGCGCTCGCCGCCTTGTCCGAACGCACATTCGGCAAAGGCTTCTCCGCCCTTGGCTTCCTCCCCTCTGTACTTGCGCTCGCGCTTTATTCGATGCTGCCCGTGCTTCGGAACACGGTAACCGGCCTCAACGGTGTCGATAAACGCCTGAGCGAAGCAGCACGCGTTGTCGGTGTGGGGCCATGGCGCTTGTTGCAGGACATCGAATTGCCCCTGGCGCTGCCGGTCATCATGGCCGGTATCCGGACATCGGCCGTCTGGGTGATAGGCACCGCTACACTGGCGACGCCGATCGGACAAACAAGTCTCGGCAACTATATTTTCACCGGCTTACAGACACAAAACTGGGTCTTTGTCATATTCGGCTGCGTCGCGGCCGCGCTACTCGCACTCGCAGTCGATCAGTTGCTGGCGCTGGTGCAAGCAGGGGTGACTCGCCGCAGTGGCGTCCGAACGACCCTTGGTGCACTCGGTCTTGTCGCTCTGATTTGCGCCGCTTTTCTTCCCGGCCTCGCACGACCGCACTCGAATTTTCTGGTCGGCGCCAAGACCTTTACCGAACAATATATCCTTGCCGCGCTAGTCCAGCAGCGTCTCGAAGCGTCCGGACTTACGGCTTCACGCCGGCCGGGGCTGGGCTCCAACGTGCTCTTCGATGCGCTCGCATCAAGTGAGGTTGACGTCGCGGTCGACTATTCCGGAACGCTTTGGACAAATCGCATGCAGCGCCAAGATGTTGTGCCGCGCGAACAGCTGCTCGACACGCTATCTCAATGGCTGCAAAAGACACACGGCATCCAGATGCTCGGGTCGCTTGGTTTCGAGAACGCCTACGCTTTGGCGATGACGCGCAAAAGGGCGGAAGCGTTGAATATCCGCTCGATTGCCGATCTTGCGGGCCACGCCCGCGACCTTACGGTTGCCGGCGACTATGAAATCTTTGCGCGTCCCGAATGGATGGCGCTGCGCAAAATTTACGGTCTGAATTTTCGGCGCCAACGGCAGATGCAGCCGGAATTCATGTACAAAGCCGTTGCTGACGGCGAAGTCGATGTGATCGCGGCATACACAAGTGACGGCCAAATCCCGACATATGATCTCGTCGTGCTGAGCGACGACAGTCACGCAATTCCGCCATACGATGCAATTTTGCTGATTTCACCCAAACGCGCGAACGATTCCGAGCTGATCGCAGCGTTAAAGCCGCTGATCGGTACAATAGACGTAGCAACGATGCGCGCGGCAAATGCTCGTGCATCGAATGGCAGCGACACGCCCGATTCAGTCGCACGATGGCTCGCCGACGAAATTGCGAAAAAGCGCGACTAGGGCGTGTGCCGGACATACGCGCCGCTGAACTTATTTTTGAAGAAGTGCTGCTGAGAACATGAGGTGCTCAGTTTACACGCCTCCATCGAAGTTCACTTTTCCCGCCGAAGGACGGAATAGTTGTCCAGGTCTGTTCATCATTCGCAAAAGACGTGATGGTCCGATTCTGATCGGTTCCGACCCAGCTCGGCCATGTTCCGCCTTCGATGTGCTGGACAATGACGTCGTCTTTCACGGAGTAGGTTCCAAAGAAAGCGATGCTCCCACGCACGATTGCTTCGTTTTCCTCGGCCGTGCCCTGCATCCGGTTGTCGGAGGCGAATTTCGGAAGATCGGGGCGCGAGGTGACGATCGCGAAGTGACCGGTGCCGTCGAATATCGCGATGCCTTTCGGATTTGGGCCAAACGGCCAAAGCTTGCGCCCGTCGGAGGTGACGGTGACATCGGATTGGAGGCTCCAGACCCCAACTAGGTCTGTTTGGGCAACAGCGCCAGGCAGGGTGGCCGGAATCGAGAACGGCTTGGTGGCGTCCACAACAAACATCACCAAAGCACGCAGATCGGTGGTGCCACTACTGGAGATCTCCATTGGCATTCCGGGTCCGTGTCCGGGCATGAACTGCCCGGCCCTGAGAGGGCTTACGCCGTGTGGGGACTTTTGGCTTAGCTCGCCGCTCAATACATAGAACGTCTCGGACCCCGGATGCATATGGACTGGTGTCTTGGCTCCCGGCGGTCCGCCAGAACTGTTGATGCGCAGCAGGTACTCAGGTGCGGAGATGGGAGGCACTGGTCCAATCTCCGCAACCGCGCTGCCCCCTAGCGACGATCTACCCTTCGGACCAAGCGTGAAGAGCCAAACCTTGCCTGCGACTTCGGCCGCAAGGCCGGTTGGGCCTGCGGCAGCCTGTGCATCCGCGAGTGTAGGGAAGTTATCGACGCGCCAGAATAATGGCCCCGGCGGCAATTGTGGAATTTTCTTCTCGACTACCGACGTGACTTCAAATTTCGGTTCCGATGCGAGCGACAATGAAGGCGAAAGCGTCCATATAGCGGCCACCCACACCAAAAGCCCCCGTCTGAAACCGAATGAATAGTGTATCATTTGCATTTCCTCGCCTTGCGAAACTGCCGTCGTAAACGGAGATCGAGTGCAGCGAGGTAGTGATAATCACCGCAGATTGGCTATTCGGTCTCCGCTTTAATATTCAAAAATCGCCGAAAAAGGACTAGCGTGAGGGTGGGTGCGACAGGCCTTTGCTGAGGCATAAAAACGATGTCGCTCTCCGATCCGATTTCCCGGTCCGGTCCCGATCACTACACCACGGACACTTCAGAATTTTCTCCGGCATTGCCGTCGGGCCTGGTGCGCGCCCTGAGATGGCTTCGTGGCCATCTGTCCGAGCCAATCCGGCTTGAACAGCTTGCTCAGGTCGCGGGCACTCGTCCGCGGACGCTTGAGACGCACTTCAAGGTGTTTCTGGGCACTACACCGCTCAGCTGGGCCCGACGCATGCGGCTCGCGCGTGCGCATCATGAATTGGTCCACTCGGGACCACGGACCACTGTTACCGACGTTGCATTTGCCAACGGCTTCAGTCAGCTCGGCCGCTTTGCGGCCCAGTATCGCGCCGTTTTCGGAGAGCTTCCGTCGGCGACCATCAATCGAACCAGACGCTCGCCGACCAATAAAGTTGACGAAGACGTCGATGAGGCAATCCGGCTAACATTAAAAGCCCTGCCGTTCGCCTTCGCAGTGGAACGGAAACAATGCAACGCGGCTCTCGAAGAGTTGGGCCGTCCCCAGGAGCTGGCTCCGAGCTACGGCCTAGCCAAAGCGGTCGCCGGCTGGTGTTGGGCACAGCGTGTGGCTCATAATTTCGGCTCGACTCCCCATGCTGATCGCGATCGAGCATATGGGCTTGCGCAGGAGGCATACGATCTTGCCCCGGACGATGCACTGACATTGACGCTCAGCAGCGGTGCTCTTGTTCTTCTGCATCGTCTCGAGGAGGCGGACAAGCTGCTTGAACGGGCATTAGCGTTTGATCCATGGCTGGCGTACGCATGGATACGGCGCGGATGGATGTCGGCCTACTTGGGAGATAGTGACGGTGCGATCCGTGAACTAAGGACCGCGCTTCATCTGATGCCCTTTGAACCCTTGCGGCACATCACTTTCATCGGAATGGGATGCGCTCATTTTGTTGACGAGCGTTACGATCGCGCGGCGCGCTGGGTTCAAAGCGGTGTGGAGACCTACCCCGAATCTTATTGGGCACAGAGAATTGCGGTTGCGGCAATAGCCCTGACTGGGGCAAGAGCGGAGGCGCGCCGGATGGGCCGCCACCTGATGCGCAATGATCCCGACTTGACAGTTACCGAAGCCAGACAAGCGTGGCCGTTCACTCCGGCCTTTATGTCTCGGCTCGGCGACGGACTGGAGATTGCCGGATTGCCCCGAGCATAAGTGCGCCGCCGGTACGATGCAGTCTCCTCGGCAACTGGAGGGTGGCCCGTTAACGGTGTCCCTCCGTTTTCCCTCCCGGACGCCGGCGACAGCACCGCGATTCGTCTGTCAGCCCCCGGGGCCGTCAGTCATGATGTAGCCAATCAGATCGCCCACGTTGTGCTCCAAATTTCGGATGATGTCCTTGACGATGTCTCCGATCGAGATCACGCCCACGACCTTGCCCGCGTCCAGCACTGGTAGATGACGAAAGCCGCGCGCAGACATCATTGCCATGCAGCCTTCCAGTTGGTCGTCCGGTTTGACCGTCACCGGGTCGCCCGTCATCACTTGGCTCACCAGAGTCTGCTTCGCATCGAGCCCAGGCAGCAGCACTTTTATGGCGCAGTCACCCTGGGTCACGATACCGACCAGTACGTCGTCGTCGATGACCAGCACCGACCGAACCCGGTTGTCGCGCATCTGGCGCAAGGCTTCGACGACCATGTCGCCGGAACGAACATGGATCAGGGTGCGACTCTTCTGGCCCAGAACGTCTTTGACTGTGTTCATCGAGTTCCTCTCGTGAGCCCCGTCCTGGCCCGCATAAGTGGTACGCATTGAAGGTCAGAGCCCGCTCGTTCAGCATGGACCATAATCTAGCTCACTACGCGGCTATTAATCGAGCGGCTGGGCTCGTTCGCGTTTCCTTTGCTGACCCGGAGCGAATCGTCAGCTGCACTTATCTCGTAGCTAATCGTCACTTAGTGGGTTTGCGCCCACGGGTCGGCACCGCGACAATTAAGCACGCTCGCCCTATCTCATATCACGTACGCCGCCGCCGGCCTCATCGAATAGCGAAGCGAACTTTGCTGCGGTGCGTCGAGACGCAAATCGGACGTTAATGGCCCAAAGCGGACATGTCGAAAAACGCAATCGATGTCGCTGTTGGGAGCAAAACAGACGTGACCTTTTGCATTGCAATGACCACAAGCAGAATTTGGGCCTGATAGGCGTCTGCGACTAGGTTCGGTACCAGTGTTCGGTCGCTCGATACAGCTGCAACTTATCCATTAGCCACGCGTGTGCGTTTCCATAATCGCAACTTCTCCGCCACCATCTTCTCTGCGTCGAAGGAAACGTTTGAAGTCGTGAATGCCAATTCTGCGTCGTATGCCATCTCTTCCAATGGACTTTGCCGATACCCAAACCGCTCCCAGCTATCGGCATATAAGCGTAGAAAGTCTTCGGGCCCCAGAATCCGCCACTGAACTATGTGAATAAGTTCATGGAAATGAATCGCCTCATTTCCTGATTGAGGCTGCCTCAGGAAAAAGGTCCCCAGATATGCGATGCCATCGAAGTTGCGGCCCTCAAATTCAGCAAAGCGCGTCAGTCCCCAGGAAGTCAGTGGCGGAATTGGCAATTGATCGACATAGACGACCTTCGCCGACTCTAGAGTGCCTGCGGCAAAATAGTGCGGCAAGCGCGGAAACGCGCAGGAGGCGACGGTCCGCGCCATCGCTGCATGCGCCACCAGTGTGGCGTGAAGCCAATCAATGAAAAGGGGATAGAATCTCTGAAACTCTTGCGGGTTCATACTGTCGAGACCATGCAGGCATGCGAGCAGCCAATAGCCCGGCAAAGACTACCCTGTCGGTGGCTACATATGCAGCTCACGAAATCGCAGCGAAAGAATAAATGACGCGGGCGCGATGGTAACCAGGTGGGTATCAAAGAAATTATCTAGCTTATGTGACGCTGCTCACCAAGATTATGCGCGACCCGAGCAAGCATCCCGCTTGGTGGGCGAAGGGCCGCACGCGGCTGACGAATGTCGTTTTCGGGGGTAAAGCGGGACATGACCGTTTGCGGGAGGCTGGTATGAATTATCGTGATGCCAGGGAAGAGGAGCAACTTCGTGTCCTTCTCGACAAGAAGTCGGTTGATACATTCATCAAAGCGGCGACCGAGAATCGCCAGACCATCATTTTCTTCCCCGGTGGTATGGCATCCAAGCTGTTGCGAGCAACAACGCCCTTCAACGCAAACAGCTCAGAGCCGCTCGACTTCAAAGATCAGGAAGTCTGGCTCAGCTTGTGGACTTTTGGTCACCCGGAGCTGAACGCTCTCAAGCTCAAGTTGCACAAGGGAGAAGATGGATTTTACCACGATGTAGACGATCGAATAATTATCGCCGACGGCTGCATCGAACTTATGGGACTTACACCGTACGATGACTTTTCCGATTGGTGTGAAGCTAACAATATCGATCTGTTTGTTTTTGGCTGGGATTGGCGACAGCCTCTTAGTGATACCGTCACGTTTTTCCTAAATAAATTTTTGCCTCGCTTAAACCAACGGTTGGGCAATGCGGGCCCGCTGAAGAACTTTACACTCATAGGCCACAGTTTTGGGGGAATGATCGTCAAATTGATCTTACTTGGTGGAGGACCTCTGCTGGATGGAATGAACAGAGCGATCACGGTGGCATCACCATTTTATGGTACCGGCGGACAAATTCATCGATGGTTTGAAGGAGAGCCGCTACTCAACCACCTGGGGGAAGACAAAATTGACATCATCAAAACACTCGGCTCGCTACCCGCGAGTTACACATTGAATTGGCTCGAGAAAGCTGTCTTCGATGCGAACCGAGAACACTTTGTCGAAGACGATCTTTTCAAGGTTAAAGACTATCCGAGCAAGGACGACGCCGACCCCTACAATTTGCCCCAGCCAGGCCCCGATGGACGGTTTCGCTATTCGACGGGTCTGCTTGGTTTTAGCCTTAAGGAGCTCGAAAATGGGCGGGCGGTTTGTCAGGAGCTCGTGGAGAAACTGCCGGACGAATTGGCGAAAAAGTATTTTAATATTCGAGGTGTTCAGGGAGGCAACGGCCCGGAGCCGCTCAAACAAACAATCTGCGGCACAATTTGGGAGCTTATTAAGCCCGATTTCGATCCAAGGCGAGATGCGTCACCGATTAAGAAGGACGAGCTCGGACCGGGCGATCAGGTTCTCGCGGCATGGTCAACCCACGACGCTGCATGTCCCCACGATAACCGCATAACGGTGCAAGGTATTTTGCACCACTCATTCATCTTGTCATCGGACGAGGTTCAACAGAAGCTTGGTGAGCTGATGGGGTTGCCAGTATCTTCAATAAAGAAGAGAAACTCTGTGCCTCAAATTCAAAACGAGAGCCAGGACGAAAAATTGGCGACAGATGCCCAGATGTTTGTGCAGGGGCTCAACGACTTTCTCCAGGATCCCAAGAACACGATCGAGGTTGGTGCTCACGAAATTGTGGACGGCGTGGTTAGGGCCGTGCAGCCCGGCAAACTTCTTAACAACGTGCTTGGTGCGGTTGCCGCGGCGCGGGGAATTTCGGACGCTCAAAAACAAAGATCCATTTCTCGCCGTATAATCATGAGTTTGTGTCGGTGAGGATCTAGGTTGACATTACAAGCTAAATAGTCGCGCCGCAGCGATCGTTGAATCGGCAAGCCTCCAAGCAGTTGTGTCCGCTATTGGCCCTTAGCGGACACGCCCCTTCCAACGTTACTCCTTCATCCGATACCATGGCCTGTCTTGAAGCTCGGGGGGGCGCGTGAAACGGCGCGAGTTCATTGCACTTTTTGGCGGCACGGCCGCATGGCCAATCCTCGCTCATGCGCAGCAACCCGAGCGGGTGCGGCGTATCGCAGTGCTCATGAATACAGCCGCCGGCGATAAAGAGGGGCAGGCCGGCTTGGCAGCGTTTCGTCAAGTCTTGCGACAATCAGGCTGGGAGATTGGCCATGATTTGCAAATCGACGTCCGCTGGGGCGAGAACAACGAAGATCTTGATCGCAAATACGCCGCGGAACTGATCGCACTTAAGCCCGAAGTCATCCTTGCGAGCGGCACCCCAAGTGTAGCGGCGCTGCAACGTGCCACTCGCGACGTGCCAATTGTGTTTGTACGCGTGTCCGACCCAGTAGGCGGCGGCCTTGTCGATAGCTTATCTCGTCCGGGCGGCAACACGACCGGCTTTATGTTGTTCGAGTATAGTTTCAGCGGAAAATGGCTTGAACTCCTCAAGCAAATTGTCCCCAAATTGTCCCGAGCAGCCGTTCTCAGGGACGCCACCAATCGCGCAGGGATCGGTGAATTCGCCGCCATTCAATCTGTTGCGCCATCACTCGCTGTAGAGTTAAACCCTATCGATACACGCGATGCTGCTGAGATCGAGCGCGCTGTTGCAAGTATCGCTCACTATCCGAATTGCGGCTTGATAGTGACACCGAGCGCGTCGGTATCAGTTTATCAGAACAAGATAATCACTCTTGCGGCCAACTATAAGCTGCCCGCAGTTTACGGATTTCGTTTCAATGTCACCGAAGGTGGTCTGATCTCCTATGGTCCGAACCGTGTCGACCAGTTTCGCCGCGCGTCGGAATACGTTGATCGCATTCTCAAGGGAACGAAGCCGGCCGACCTGCCAGTGCAGGCCCCCGCCAAGTACGAACTGGTGATCAATCTTAAAACCGCAAAGGCACTTGGTATTTCAATGCCCACCGCATTACTCGCCCAGGCAGACGAAGTGATCGAATAGCGCGATGTCCGCTTTTGACCCGTAGCGGACATGGGTTGGTGCGCTGCAAATGCCTGCTTTTGGACCCATTGACGTTCATTCTCGATCGCTAGCGCGCCGGGCGTCTCGGGTTCATTTGGCGACTTAGGAACCTCCAGCCAGCTGGCGCGTTGCGCGTACAGGGCGCTGACGAAAGCCAGCCCGATGTCAACACCGCACCCCGAACCAAAGCGAACATCAGATTTAGAATCTCTGTTCCCCAATCCCTCGCGTCGTACATTGCTAGCGGGCGCTAGACAGAAAACGATGATTGTCGTTGTCGAATTCGCACTCGCATCGATTCTGATCTTGGCGCCCTGGATCTTCGGCTTCACATCAGCCGCCATACCGAGCGCAAACGCGGTGATTAGCGGAGCCGTGCTTGGCCTCGCGTCGATTTCTGCAATCGTTATTCTGGCAGAGTGGCCGGAGTGGGTCAGCTTGGTAGTTGGCCTCTGGGTTGCAATTTCACCATGGGTAGTCGGGTATGATGCGACTGCTGTGTCCGCTATGCGGACCAATGCATTGATCGGCATTGGCGTTGTACTACTTGTAGCCGCCGAAATCGCCCTAACTCGTCGTACTCCGCCGCGGGTCAGGGCCTAAAGACCAATAGGCGCCTAGCCGCCGATATGTGCTGGATTACCAGAACGTCGGCCATGGCCCTCAGCGGACATCCTTAGTTGAATCGCACGTGTCCGCTTTTGGACTAAGAGCGGAAATGACGGGTTACGGAAGTCCACTTTCGCGGTCGATATTGGGGGTAAAGCGGACATAGAACTATTGCTGGGTGTGGGTAGTCGTCCATTCCTCCGCGCTGGCGCCGGCTAACGCGCGCACTCGTTCTTCATCCTTGGCGAATTCGGCAGCGGCCCCGGAATAGACCCCCTTGCCGTCGTCGAGGACGTAGGCGCGGTCGGCGATTTCGACTGCGGCGCGGACGTTCTGCTCGACGAGCAGCACCGAAATCCCTTCCTGACGTGCGGAGGTGACGACCCTGAAGACTTCCTGGACGATGAGGGGCGCGAGGCCCTGGCTCGGCTCATCGAGAAGCAGCAGCTTCGGGTTCAATAGCAGCGCACGCGCGATGGCCAGCATTTCCTGTTCGCCGCCCGAAAGCTGCCGGCCCTTATTGCTTTTGCGCTGCGCCAACCGCGGAAACAGCTCATAGACGCGCGGAACGGTCCACGGGCCCGGCCGATCAACAGGAACCTTGAGGTTTTCTTCCACCGTCAAGTTCGGAAAGATACGGCGGCCTTCCGGCACGTAGCCCACGCCCAGGCTTGCGATGCGATACGGCGCCCAGTCGGTGGTGGCATGGCCGAAGATGCGCACCGCGCCCTCACGCGCATGCGTGAGACCCATGAGGCTGCGCAAGGTCGTCGTCTTTCCGGCGCCGTTACGCCCGAGCAGCGTGACAATCTCGCCCTGGCACACCTCAAGGCTCACACCATGCAAGATGTGGCTCTTGCCATAGAAGGTATGCAGGTTTTCCGCCTGAAGGATGACGTTGTTCATGCCGCAGCCTTCCCGAGGTAAGCGGCCTGCACCGCGTCGTTGGCGGCGATGTCCTTTGGGGTGCCTTCAGCCAGCATCTTGCCTTCCGCCAAGACCATGATGCGGTCCGCGAGGTGGAAGACCACGCGCATATCGTGCTCAATCAGCACGATCGTCAGTTTCTCGTCCCGGTGCAATCTCCGGATCAGTTGGGTGACATCATAGGTTTCCTGATCGCCCATGCCCGCCGTCGGCTCGTCTAGCAGTAGCAGCCGCGGCTTGAGGGCGAGGGCCATCATGATTTCGGTAGCACGCTGATCGCCGTGCGACAGCTCGCCCACCAGCCGGTCCGCGTCCTCGCTCAGCCCACCCATTTGCAGCAGATCGACGACCCGGGCTTTGACCTCATCGTCGGCATCCGCGGTCTGCCAGATGCGAGTGCGATAGCCACTGGCCACCTCGACCGCGATACGTAGGTTCTCGCTCACAGACAGTTCGGGAAACACCTCGGTGATCTGGAATGTGCGGGCGATGCCGCGCCAGACGCGCCTGGCCGGGAGCAGTTTGGAGATATCCTCGCCGTCGAAAATGATATTGCCAGAGGTCTGCGTGAGAAAGCCGCTGATCATATTGAAGAACGTGGTTTTGCCAGCGCCATTCGGCCCGATTACGGCGCGCAATTCGCCTGGCTCGACCATCATTGATATGTTGTCGACAGCGATGAGGCTGCCGAAATGCTTGGATACGTTCTCAACCCTAAGGAGGCTCACGACGTCAGCCTACGACGGACCATTCCGAGAAGACCACGCGGGAAAAACATGACCACGACGACGAAGATCAATCCGACAAATGACATCCAGTTCTCCGTGTGGCTCGATACGTAATCGCGCAACACGATGAAAATTGCGGCGCCGAGCAAAGGGCCCCAGAAGCTGCGCATGCCGCCAAGCACCGCCATGATGACGAAATTTCCAGACTGGTCCCAGCGCAATGCACGCGGATCGACGAAGTCGTTAAGCAGCGCGTACATCACGCCGGCGAGGCTCACGAAGGCGCAGGAAACGACCCAGGACATCCAGATGTGACGATCAACCGGAATGCCGAGAAAGCGGGCGCGCCGCTCGTTCTCGCGGATCGCCAGAAGTGTGCGGCCAAACGGTGAGCGGAGTAGGAACGCCATGATGCCAACAGCAACCGCAAAGACCGTGAGCGTGAAGAAATAGAGCGCCTTGCTATTGTTAAGAATGTCGAGAGTGGCAAAGCCGAAATGCAGCGGCTCACGGTGCCAGGCCGACAGGCCGTCGTCACCGCCTGTGAAATCGCGCCACTGGAAAGCGATGAAATAGAACACCTGGCCGAAGGCGATGGTGCACATGGCGAAATAAACCCCGCGTAGGCGAACGATCAGCGGCCCGATAATCGCCGCAGCCGCGGTGCCGAGCATGACCCCGAAAGCCATCGCTACTGGCGTGCTTTCATAGACATATTTCATGATCACGGCGGTACCGTAGGCACCGAGACCGAAATAGGCGGCGTGGCCGAACGACAACACGCCGGTGTAGCCAAGCAGGAAATTCAGCGCCATGGCCGCAAGCGCGTAAACTAGTATTTCAGTGCCTAGTTCGACATAGCCGCCGGTCAACGGTAGCCAGAATGGGGCGGTGAGCAGTAGCAGCCAAACGATGGCGTCGCCGGTGCGGGCGTTAAGATTAACCATCAGAATCGCCCCTCTTCACCAAACAACCCGCGCGGCCGCACCAGCAATACGGCAGCCATCATCACGTAGATGACGGCTTCGCTCGCCTGCGGCAGGAACACCGTGGTGATCCCCGAGGCAACGCCTATGAGAAGGCCGCCGAGCAACGTACCGGGCAGACTGCCGAGGCCGCCGATGATGATCGAGATGAAGCTCGGCATAATCAGGGAGTCACCGATGGTCGGCTGCAGGCCGAGCATGCCGGCGGCGAGAACGCCGGCAAGGCCGGCCATGTAGATGCCGAGACCGAAATTGACGTTGCGCAGGACGCGCACATTGACGCCAAGTACCGAAACGGTTTCGAGATCGAGCGTCCCGGCACGGATGCGCAGGCCGAGCCGGGTATAGTTGAGGATAAAAAACAGCCCGGCAACGATGGCAGCGGCCATGCCAACCATGAAGACGCGGTAGCCGGTGAGGAAGAATAGTGAGCTGCTGAGCGGGCTCTGCAGCCAAGACGGGATCTGGTATTGCAGGCCCTGCGCGCCCCAAATCAAGCGCGTGGCGTCTTCGATAATGAAGGCGAGACCAAAGGTGAGCAGGAGACTGTAGAGCGGATCGCGGCCGTAGAGCCGACGGATCAAGACACGCTCGACCGCAAGACCGATCCCCGCGGTCAATATCGGCGACACAATCAGCGCGCCCCAAAAGCCGATATAGGGAATCAGCATATACGCTAGGTAGGCACCGATCGCCAGGAAGCCGCCATGCGCAAAATTGATCACGCCGGACAGGTTCATGATGAGCGAAAGGCCTAGCGCCATCAGCGCATAGAAAGCGCCAATTATGAGCCCGTTGAACACGTTGAAAAACAGGAGCGTTGCCATCTCTCTTTAGGTTCCCCCAAAAACGCCCAGCATCATCCTATACAAGCTGGCTCGTTACCATTGCGAGCGGCCCGGGTTGCACACGGACCGACGTTATTCGCCTAATGGCAAAAAAGGTCGGGCGCCGCGGAATCAACCGCGACGCCCGACCTTTCAATCTGATCAGCTTGGCCACGCCATCTTGCAGCCGGTCTCCTGCACCGACAACGCGGCGTCAGTGCCCTTCACCAGTTGCGTGACGTTAAAGAGGTCTTCCTTGTCACCGCCCGCCGGCGCGGGCTGCGAATGGCCGACGAACAGCGTCGGCATCAGTTGGTTGTCGCCCTCACGATAAAATGGGTTGTTCGGCATCAAGGCAACTTCCGGCGGCAGAACTAGGCCCTGCATCGCCTTGGCGAGCTTGATCGCCTCGAGCGACTTGGCCTTCTCTGCCGCGAGCTTGCAGGTCCAAGCTGCGGCATAGCCGAACCAGGTACGCGCGGTCGGAACGTGGCCGCCACTCTTCTTGCGGATGTCGGCGACGAACTGCTCGACATGCGGCACGCCCGGCTGTTTCCAATACCACTCGAAGCACCAGTCGCCGAGCAGCGCTTGCGGCGGCAATGCTAGATTTACTTCCAGTTCTTGCTGGGCGCCGGCGATATGCGTCTTCTTGTCGATGCCGAACTGCACCGCCTGCTTGAGGCAGTTCACCATGTCGTCTCCGGCGAGCAACAGAATGAGCGCGTCAGGATTGGTCGACTGCGCCTTGATCAGGTTGGCGGAGAAGTCGGTGGTGCCGAGCGGCGTATAGTCGGCGCCAAGCTCGGTGCCTTCGGCCTTCTTCAGGCTCGCCTCGAAGCCTGCCTGCAAGCTGCGGCCGAACGCGTAATCGGTAGTGATGAAGTACCATTTCTTGCCATAGCTTTTGAGCAGCAACTGCGACACCGAATTGGTTTCCATGCGCGTGGTGTTGCAAACACGAAACACGTTCCAATGGCACTGCGTACCGGTGACCGAGTCGGTGTGGCCGCCGGGCACGATATGAAACACCTTCTTCTCGAAACTGACGTTGGCCATGGCTTGCGCGAGTGCCGAATTGATGTTGCCGAGCAGGAAGTCGACCTTGTCGCGCTCAATCAGCTTATTTGCCTTTTGCACGGCGACGGCGGCTTCACCGCTGGTCGAGTCTTCGACTAGAAGATCGACCTTGCGGCCGAGAATTCCACCTTTGGCATTGATCTGTTCAACCGCCAGCTGGCAACCGATCAATTCATTCTTGCCGACCGCCGCAAAGGTGCCCGTCAGCGGGTTATCAAGACCGATTTTGATTGGTTCGTCACCGAGCGCCTTAATAATGAACGGCGATGCGACCTGCGCGACGCATGCTAATGCTGTCGACTTGATTAGGGTACGGCGGTTTACCCGAGCCAAGAATTTAGGTTCGTGCATTTATGTCCTCCCTCTACTTTCATTTTTATTTTGGTGCCAGCGGTAGGTTAGTAGAAACGTTGCAATTGACAAACCAGATTAATGCGCTGCACTAATGCTCACTACGAAAGTCTATTTAACCATCACGAAGCGATTGAATTACTTGAATGTCCCGCAGAAAAATCTGGCGACTGTCGAGTGTTAGAACGGGCGTCTCGAAGTCCATAGCTCTTCGCTGGGTACTTCGCCTCCCTTGCTTTTAATTTTTCACTCAATTTGTTGATGTCCGCTCTTGGCCCAAAACGGACAGCGAAAAGGACAGATTCTCATCGGTTCAATAACGTCCTCAATACGGTAGTCGAAGGGAGTACGACTAACGGCCTGCGAACCGTTACGCGCTGGTAATTTATTTTTGGGCATAAGCGGCACATGGTTTTTATTGTTCCGTTGAGCGATTTAACGCGCGTTAAATAGCATCGCCGACGGATAAGCTGACAAGGTATACTCGCAGATTAGTCCTCTCTAACAGTTGGACTATTCGGCTTTTGGGTCGCACGATTCGTTTCAACACGGTTCGCGCAGCTCTACCTCACTTGAGTTCGTCTACCTACCCGACTTTGGCCCCGCGAAAGCGGGGCCATATTTGTTGGAGCAACAACTATGATGTCCGATATTGGCCCAAAGCAGATATTGCTAGTTGCGCCGCAAGCGTCCGCTTTCGAGGGCAAAGCGGACATCGGTTGGTGTGCACTGCATATCTCCGCTTCTGGCTACGATGTCTGCTGTTGGCCCTCTGTGGACATCGTCTCTTGCACCGCTCATGTCTGCTTTCGGGGGGAGTAAAGCAGAATGACTTTTTTCGGTGCAAATGTCCGCTTACGGCTCGTGCGCAGCTACGGCGCCGGGGATGCGAGCGGCTTGCCTCGCTCAATCACCCAAGTGTCGATCAGTTTGGCGCCCGATACCGAGCAGCCGTCATGAGGTATCTGCGGCAAGGTCTGAAACGATTCTCCCGCCGCGAACGTCTCATCAGGCTTGCCTTCGACTTTAAGAACAAAATCGCCATTGATGACAAAACCGCTATCGATTCCTGGGTGCGTGTGGCGGCCCGAGCAACTGCCGGCCCCGACCTCCACAATGGCGGTGACGGTTGTGTAGCCCGGCGGGAAATCGATGGATCGGATCACTGTACGCTTAATGCCCGGCTGCTGAGCGATGGCCGATGCTAAGATGACCGGTATAGCTAGAGAGGCGATCGCAAGGACCTTCATCTTCTTCCTCCTGGTTGCGATGAACTGCGAAGCTGACGCGCAAACCACCCGCCCGGCGAAACTCGAATCAGTTCAGTATTGCGGCGTAGTGCCGGTTGGCCTCCTCGAAGACCTGACGGGCTCTCTCACCGTTGGAGGCCTGCTCAGAAAGTGTCTCGGGGTCCCATTCACTGCGTCGCGCAGCAAAGAAATCGCCGCCGTATACATGAATCGCAGCGGTGAATTTGGACGTCGGGTTGCTGACCGAATGGATAATGTCTTCGCCGAGTGGTTGCGCGTCTTTCACACTCAGCGAGCGAGCGCCAGCGGCTTCAAGCTGCCGGTCTCCAGCCGCCGCGATACGACGCCAGAAGATGTTATCCTCGCGCCCGCCATAGACGCCAATGACCGCCCACATACGGTGGTTGTGCGGCATGATCATCATGCGCGGCGCCCAGACGACATTCAGAATGCTCAAGTCGGGCGAAGAGTAGAGTTCTTTGATGCCGGCGCGATCCGGCCAGCCGATCGCCTTGAGCAGGCCGGAAGGATCGGAGACCGCCCGTTTTACGATTTCACTTATGGTCTTGGATGAACGGTCGGCCGCGTGTCCAGAGCGGCAATCAGCGACGAATTGGTCAAGATCAAACATCGTGTATCCTCTTTGGTGGCCGGCTGGGCGATTGCGGGTAGCCTTCCAAACAAGTTGGGCCGGGGCACCCGCGGCGCTTGTGTTGCCCTGGATGTCGAGGCACGACTAACCAATAGTATCGTGCTTATAAGGACGCCAATGCATAATAATTGATAACTCGATGCAATTTAGGCATTATTGGTCCCATGATGAATCTGAAGCATGTGCGAACTTTTGCGGTGATTGCGCAACATGGCAGTGTCGCGAAAGCTGCAGATGAACTACGGATCACACAGCCGGCGCTGTCTCGACAGATGAAGGCACTGCAGGAGGAACTCGGGCTCAGACTTTTCGATCTCGTGGGCCGCCGCCTTTTATTGACTGCCGAAGGGAAGGAGTTCCTGCAACACTGTCACGGTCTGTTGGGATATGCCGGTGCAGTATTTGAAAATGCACGATCGCTGGGCCAGGGGAAGACCGGGATTCTGAGAGTTGGCGGCGCACCGCAAACTATTGCGAGGTTCTTTCCCTCCTTCTTGCAGAGCTATCAAAAGCAGGCTCCCGACATCCGTGTCAGACTCGTGGAGGCAAGAGCGGCGGATCAACTGGCCATGGTGGAGCGCGGGGACCTTCACTTCGCCATAACAATCACCCTCGGCCAAGAACTGCGGTTCGCCAGGCAGCCACTTCCACCCGTTCCGTTATTGGCATTATTCAGTAAGCGCTACCACCTCGATCGGCGTGGAATTGTCGATGTTCGGAGTCTCGATGGCGTACCACTGTTGTTGCTTGAACCGGGATTCGCAACGCGGGCGACATTTGACGCAGCATGTCGACTTGCTCATATCAGGCCGAATGTCGTGTTCGAGAGCGCCGCCCCACACACGCTGGCTGATTTAGCGGAGGCCCATCAAGGCGTTGCTGTTGTCCCTGGTACGTTCACGAGTGCGAGGGCCCGGCTTCGCGCGTGCCCCCTTGTTGCTCTGAACTGTCCGATGCAGCTCAATTTGGCAGTACTTTGGGATAGCAAGCGCCCGCTCCCTCGAAGCGCCGAACGGTTTCCCGAAGCATTTGCAAAACATGTAGAGAAACTCGTCGGCAGCAGGTCTAGGGCAAGCGCCAAGTCATGATGGGTCATTCGCGGTTTCCTTCGAGCGGGCTCGGTCACGGGACGAAAAGATACCGGCGGGTGATAGTTGCGCGCCGCCGGCCTCGCACCGCGGACATCGCGGTGAAGCCACCCTCCATTGTACGTTGAATACTGCGCGCGCTGCGGGAGGTGAAACATGGGGTCATTGAGCCTTTAGCATTGGGTTGTTGTCCTTTTCATTTTGGTCTTGGGCATCTCGATTGCGCGCCCGTCGCGTAAAGGAAAAAGCCTGTCCGCAGTGCGCAGAACAAATTAAGACAGCGGTCTTGGTCTGCTGCTTCTGCGGTTATCCATTTCCAAAGTCGCCGTCAGCATAACAAGGCGATTGTCCGCCCCCGGGCGAAAATCTCATTCAGTGAATTTTGCTTTCGTGCGGCCTTTGTATCTGCTCATTGCCCCTGTCTGGCCCGGGCGGTTCCTTGATCGTGTTTCCGCACAGCGCACACTCATAGGTTTTTGCTGGCTTAATTTGTACGACACACATCGGGCCCTCGCACCAGGCACAGGGCCGATTCGTCGGTTCGGTTAGCCTGAACCGTGAAATCTGTGCTTGCGGCAAGACGCGTTTCCGGCGAAAATGCCACACCAACATACCGACGCAAGAAAGGAGAATCTAAGCCTGTGTAAGGTCTATCGCCAGAATCCCCGCTACTCACCGTAGCTCAGAGATAGAAATTCGAAGGGGTCGCCGACGAGACGGTCTTTCTGTTGTGCTGACCGTTGCCGCTATTGGCCCAAAGCGGACATGCTGCGACTTCAGCTTTTGACTTGGCCGTTAATGCACAGGAAGCGGCCCCCCTTAAAATTCACGCCGGTAATGCTTCAAGGTCTTCCCCGACCGTGATCGGATGGGCCATGGTCTCATGCAGTTTATCTGCATCGAGCTCGCCCTCCCATCGACTGATGACCACTGTTGCGACACCGTTACCGACGAGATTGGTCAACGCTCGACATTCGCTCATAAACTTGTCGACCCCGAGCAATATGGCCAGCGACTGAATCGGTATGTCAGGCACAATGGCGAGTGTGGCTGCGAGCGTGACGAATCCCGCCCCGGTCACGCCAGAGGCGCCCTTTGAAGTGATCATGGCAATGGCCAGAATGCCAAGAAGCTGCCCAAACGTCAGGGACGTATTAGTGGCCTGCGCCAGAAATAGCGTTGCTAGCGTCATATAGATGTTGGTGCCGTCGAGATTGAAACTGTAGCCCGTCGGGATCACCAACCCGACCACAGACTTCGAGGCGCCAAGGTGCTCCATCTTCTGGATCATGTGGGGGAGGACTGTTTCGGACGACGAGGTGCCGAGTACGATGAGGAGCTCGTCCTTGATGTAGGCGATAAAACGCAGGATGGAGAAGCCAGCGAGGCGCGCGATGCTGCCAAGTACGAGCAGCACAAACAGCACGCTCGTAAGATAGAACGTAGCAATCAGTTCGAGGAGGTTCACGAGGGAAGCAACACCATAGGCGCCAACGGTGAATGCCATTGCACCAAACGCGCCCAGTGGCGCCGCTCGAACGATAATGCGGATTACACCGAAAAAAATTTGAGCCATCGCGTTGATGACTCCGTTAATTTTCTCGCCCAACTCACCCAGGCGTGAAATCGCGAAACCCGACAGGATCGATATCAACAGAACTTGCAAAAGGTCGCCTTTGGCAAAAGCGCCCATGAACGTGTCCGGAATGATCGCCAACAGGTGAGCAACTAAGCCTTCTTCTTTGGCTTTGGTGACGTAGCTCGCCACTGACTTTGGGTCCAGGCTTGCCACATCGATGTTGAAGCCCTTGCCGGGCTGCAATAACTCTCCGACGATTAGCCCTATGGCCAGCGCAAGCGTCGAAACCGCTTCGAAATAGAACAATGTTTTGACACCCACGCGTCCGACTTTCTTGAGGTCACGCATCGAGCCAATGCCGTGCACGACCGTGCAGAAGATAACCGGCGCGATCATCATCTTGACGAGAGAAATAAAGCCGTCACCAAGCGGCTTAAAAGCTTTGCCGAGATCGGGCCAGAAATGGCCAATCAAAATGCCAACAGCAATCGCTATCAAAACTTGTATGTAGAGAACGGTGTACCACGGACGAGGCGTTTTGGTCATTGCAACTCCTGGTGCACACTTTAAATCAAGGCTCCCCAGATTGTGCCCTGAACGGGATTCAATTGATAGCTATCTCCGAGTTTCCGAAGGAGTGCGCCTCAGTATGCTGCTGCTTAAATAGTGATTACGTTCGATATCGGCCTTATGGTGAGCTGGTTGAGCCTGGGACAAAATCTAAGGGACCGAGCGAGCGCGGCATAACTCAGCAACATGCGGGCCTAATTTTACGGGCCTTAAAACGATGACTGATGAAACTCTATACAGAGTCCAAACTTCATTGAGCGGCTATGAACTGCTGAATGATCCGCTGCTCAACAAGGGCACAGCCTTCACCGAAGGCGAACGAGACGAGTTCGGCTTGCATGGGCTTTTGCCTCCGCATGTCGCACAACTCGACTCTCAGGTGGAGCGCCGTCTCGAGGCCTTTCGCAGTCTTCATACCGATATACAAAGATATACGTTTCTGCGAGGCTTGCAGGATTCTAACGAAATCCTGTTCTATGCGCTGTTAACGCGCAATATCGAAGAGATGATGCCGATCGTCTACACGCCGACGGTCGGGCTGGGCTGCCAGCAATTCAGCCACATTTTCCGTAAGCCGCGCGGATTATTTTTAAGTATACCGCACAAGCAGGACATACGCCGAATCATCGGCCATCCCCGGTACGATAGCGTTGAGGTCATCGTCGTCAGTGATGGCGAACGTATTCTCGGCCTCGGCGATCAGGGGGCTGGGGGAATGGGGATTCCAATTGGAAAACTGTCGCTGTACACCGCTTGCGCCGGTCTGCATCCCGCGACAACACTCCCGATCATCCTGGACGTAGGCACTGACAATGAGAAGCACCTTGCCGATCCACTCTATATCGGCTGGCAGCACAGCCGGGTGCGAGGGCCTGAATATGACGACTTTGTCGAAAACTTTGTCGATGCCGTCCGAGAGCGATGGCCGCAAGTGCTTTTGCATTGGGAGGATTTCGCAATCGGTAACGCCAACCGGCTTCTTTCCAAATACCGTGATCAATTGTGCACGTTCAACGACGACATTCAGGGAACAGCCGCTATCGCAGTTGGAACATTGCTCAGCGCAATAAATGTCACCGGTGTTCCCCTTACCGACCAACGCGTGGCCGTATTCGGCGCAGGCTCTGCGGGGTGTGGCATTAGCGCCCTTCTCGCACGCGCTATGATTGATGCCGGTTTGAGCGAGGCGCAAGCGCGTCGCCAGTTCTATCTGGTGGACCGAGACGGGTTGCTGGTTGAGGGCGCTGCGGGATTGCAATCTTTTCAAGTGCCGTTTGCCCAGCCGCGTGATCGCCTTTGCGACTGGAAGCTTGAAACGCGAAACTGCATCGGCCTTGGCGACGTGATACGCAATGCGCGTCCGACTACTTTGATAGGAACTTCAGGACAGCCGAAAGCCTTCACCGAAGCAATCATAGGCGAAATGGCGTCCCATGTGCGCCAGCCAATTATTTTCCCGCTCTCGAATCCTACTGATCGTAGCGAAGCGACACCGGCAGACCTTGAAAGCTGGACCGAGGGCCGTGCCGTTATTGGCACGGGTAGCCCATTTCCGCCGTTGAAACGCAACGGCAAAATTTTCCACTCCGACCAGACAAACAATGCCTTCGTTTATCCCGGCATAGGGCTTGGCGCGATAGCGACAGGTTCGAAGCGGATATCGGACGGCATGTTCCTCGCTGCCGCTCATGCGGTCGCGGCGAAAAGCCCCGCCATTGGCGATCGGCGAGCCAACCTACTTCCACCGTTACGCCACATCCGTGATCTCACTTTCAATGTTGCGGTCGCGGTCGGCAAACAGGCGCGAGCCGAGGGCCTCGTCCGTCCTATGTCAGATCAGGCGATCGCCGCCGCAGTGCATGCCAAGATGTGGGAGCCACGCTACCCGTCCTACGAACGACTCAAGGAGAGGTAATTTCAAAAAACGCCTTGGCCCGATTCCAAAGCGAGCGGGTGACTGCGCGCGTTATCTGCCTAGACCGACATTCAATCCACAACCCACGGCCGATCTGACGTAAGAACTTCGCTGCTGTGAGACGTGGCGGCGGCGCACCACAAGGCGGTTAAAATCGTGGTGATGATCACCAATTCGACGATGCCGGCTGGCGGTTTTTTCAAGGCGTCGTCCCCTCGTTGACGCCACACATTTAGATAGCTTCGTCACCCACATCTTGGTCAAAAACGACATGTAATAGGATCAATGCGACGTATCCGCTTTTGGGGTAGGAGCGGACATTCCAAGGAAATAGCAAAACCTCTGCTTTTGACCCAAAGCAGAGATGGTATTGGGCACTCCTATTTTTTTTCTTCCAGGAACGGGATGATGAGGCCGATAGCCTGTTGTGGCTGTTCCTCCATGATCCAGTGGCCCGAATTGTTGATAACCGCGCTGCGAACATTGGATGCGGCAAAGCCGATTTCCGTTGCCAAGTTGGCGCCGTATGAATGATCGCCGCCGATCGCGAGCACCGGAAGTGTCAGCTTGCCCTGTGCAACCAGCTTCTGATTGTCGATCGCATCCTGCGCAAACGCCGCAAATTGCCCACTGAACGCATCGTGAATTGCGCCAGGCCGGGCGTATAACGCGGCGTAATGGTCGCGGATCTGCTCGTCGATACTGGCCGGGGTTGCAGACAGTTCATTGTAAAAACGATCAAGCAAGATGCGTTCGCGTCCCGCTACAAGGCGTTCCACATCAGGGCCGCGGAAATTGAAGTGCCAGACTTTGGGGTTCTTGAGCTGCTCGTCCCAATGGCCGATCCCAGGAAGCGGCGCATCCATCACGACCCATTTAGTCACCCTCGCCGGGTACAGCGCCACGAGAGCGTAGCCGACCATATTACCAATGTCGTGGGTAACGAGTGCAACATCCTGAACTCCCAGCTTGTCCAGAATACCGGCGAGGTCCCGCGCCTGAGCGGTTTTTTCGTACCCGCCATCCTGATGCGATGACAGGCCCATGCCGCGCAAGTCAGGGACGATGACGGTGTGGTCTTTTACCAAAATCTCAGCCAGCGGAATCCACATGTCGCCGGTGTCGCCAAACCCGTGGAGCAACAAGACCGCGGGTCCGTGACCGCCGACACGGACGTATTGGGTGCCGCCACTGACCGCCATTTGCTGGTCATGAAAAGCGGACGGCCACGGCTTGATGGCAGCATGAACAGGCATCACGTTCAGCAGTGTCACCGCAGTCGCCAGTGAGGCCACGGAAAGGAAAAGCTTTATACACGAACAAAAGGCGGTGAGCATTTTTCATCTCCGATTAAACGGCACACGAGCATCGCTTTTTCTGCGATTACCTCCAAGGGCTTCAGATATCCAAATGCATCGTCCGTCTTTGCCCGGTAACGGGCTTTCAGCCATGTTGCCCGCGCGGCTTCTGAATTTTTATTGACGGGCGGGTAGTCTATAACAGACCGTGTCGCGGCAAACAGTTTCGCGGTAGGGGAATAGGCCAACAACGGAGGGCGCTCCATGATCCTAGGGATGTCGGTCGGAGCTTTTACGCTCTTGCATGTTATTATTACTTTGATCGCGATCGGCAGTGGGCTAATTGTCGTGGGCGGGATGTTCGCTTCGAATAAATTACCCGGTACGACCGCACTGTTTCTTTTCACGACGGCGTTGACCAGCGTGACGGGGTTCCTGTTTCCCATCCATGGCTTCACGCCAGCTTTGGGTGTCGGTATCGTGGCTTGCGTGATACTGGCGATTGCGCTGTTTGCTTTATACAAGGAGCGTTTGGCAGGCGCGTGGCGGCGGATCTACGTGTTCACCGCGATCCTATCGCTCTATTTAAACGTCTTTGTTCTGGTCGCGCAGAGTTTCATGAAGGTTTCCGCCCTGAATGCGTTGGCCCCGACGCAGTCTGAGCCGCCTTTCGCGATTACACAGGCCGTCGTGCTGGCGATCTTTATTCTGATCGGACTAATCGCCCTGGTTAAATTCCGGCCGGTCACCGCAGCGCAGGTCTAGCCGCCATGTGATGTCCGCTTTGGGTTCAAAGAGGACATGCTCATTAAAGTACGCGCCCTAATTCTTGCTGCGGTCCACTAAGGCGCGCTGCTTGATCCACGGCATCATGTCGCGCAACTTGGCGCCCACCTGCTCGATCGGATGCTCTGCGAGCTTTGCACGCGTCGCCTTGAATGAGGTCTGATTGACCTTGTTCTCCAGCATCCAATCCTTGGTGAATCGACCGGACTGGATATCCGCGAGCACACGCTTCATTTCGGCTTTCACCTCCGGCGTGATCACACGCGGACCGGAAACGTATTCGCCGTATTCAGCGGTGTTCGACACCGAGTAGTTCATGTTGGCGATGCCGCCCTCGTAGATAAGATCGACGATAAGCTTCACCTCGTGCACGCATTCGAAATAGGCCATTTCCGGCGCATACCCGGCCTCGACCAGCGTCTCGTAACCGGCCTTCATCAGCTCCACGAGACCGCCGCAAAGAACGGTCTGTTCGCCGAACAGATCCGTTTCACATTCTTCCTTGAATGTCGTCTCGATGATGCCAGCGCGGCCGCCGCCTATCGCTGACGCGTAAGACAGGCCAAGATCATGGGCGTTGCCCGAGGCATCCTTATGGATCGCGACGAGACACGGCACTCCGGCGCCGCGCTGGTATTCCGAACGTACGGTATGGCCAGGCCCCTTGGGAGCAATCATCAGCACGTCGAGATCGGCCCGCGGCTCGATCAGGTTGAAGTGCACGTTGAGTCCGTGCGCGAACATCAATGCCGCACCGTCCTTCATGTTCTTGGCGAGGTGGTCGCGATAGATGTCGCCCTGCAGCTCGTCGGGCGTCAGCATCATCATGACGTCGGCCCACTTGGCTGCCTCGGCGACTTCCATGACCTTGAATTTTTCAGTCTCGGCCTTCTTCACGCCCGCCGAGGTCTTGCGTAGCGCCACCGCGACCTCTTTGACGCCGCTATCGCGCAAATTGAGCGCATGGGCGTGGCCCTGGCTGCCATATCCGATGATAGCGACCTTCTTGCCTTTGATCAGGTTCAGGTCGGCATCGCGATCGTAGTAAACACGCATGATACTTGGTCCCTCGTTCGGCCAATGGTCGTTGGCAATCCAGAGCAGGCTCCCCTGCGGGTGCTTCTAGGTCGCTCCTACCGTTGGAGCAAGTCCTTCCGGCGCCTTCCGTTTACTTCCCGTCGCGCCGACGTTTGATCTGTAGCCTGCCGACATAGAGCAGCGCGAAGCCGGACAGCGCACTACCGTATTTGATCACCTCGGGCAGATTCGAGCCCTGCTCAAAGCAATAGGGGCGCGCGCCGGCGACGCCGATGCAGCGCGAGTTTTCCTGCGAATAGGGCTTGATGAACACTCCCAGGATGATGAGCGGGATCGCCAGAATGGTCAGACCCATCGTCTACATGCCTTCCGGCCCGCGCATGATGGCTGCGATACCGGTGCGCGAAACCTCAATGAGGCCGAGCGGCAGCATCAGGCTGATGAACTGCTCGATCTTGTCGCTCGCGCCGGTGATCTCAAACACGAAACTTTCGGTGGTCGCGTCGATCACCCGCGCCCGAAAAGCATCCGCCAGCCGGAGCGCCTCGACTCGGTTTTCGCCCTTGCCTTTGACCTTGACCATGGCGAGCTCCCGCTCGATGGCGTTGCCGGCGAGCGTCATGTCTACAACGTGATGCACGGGAACCAGTCGATCAAGCTGGTTCTTGATCTGCTCGATCACCATCGGCGTGCCCGTGGTAACGATCGTGATCAGTGAGAGATGCTGCCGGTGCTCGGTTTCCGACACGGTCAGCGATTCGATATTGTAGCCGCGACCAGCGAAGAGGCCGATGACGCGGGCCAGCACGCCCGGCTCGTTGTCGACCAGCACCGAGAGTGTATGGGTTTCCGCTTTTTGCGCCGTCGGCGCTGCGGGATAGTGGGTTGTCGAGGGAGCATTCATCACACCATCACCTTGCCTTCCTCGGTGATGGCCTCTTCCGCGCTGACGCCGGCGTCACCGAGCAGCATCTCATTATGCGCACGCCCGGACGGGATCATCGGGAAACAGTTCTCCTTCGGGTCGACCACGCAGTCGAACAGCACCGGCTTGTCGACCGCGATCATTTCCTTTATCGCGCGATCGAGATCCGCCGGCTTCTGGCAGCGGATGCCGTGTGCGTGATAGGCCTCGGCCAACTTGACAAAATCCGGCAGCGCTTCGCTGTAGCTTTCGGCATAGCGTCCGCCGTGCAGCAATTCCTGCCACTGCCGCACCATGCCCATATAATTGTTGTTCAGGATAAAGATCTTGATCGGCAGCCGATATTGCACCGCGGTCGAGAGTTCCTGCATGGTCATCAGTACCGACGCCTCCCCGGCAATGTCGATCACCAATGACTTGGGATGCGCGAGCTGCACACCAACCGAGGCCGGCAGGCCGTAGCCCATCGTCCCAAGACCGCCCGACGTCATCCATCGGTTTGGTTCCTGGAAGCCATAAAACTGCGCCGCCCACATCTGATGCTGGCCGACCTCGGTGGTTATGTAGACATCCTTGTCCTTGGTCAGCTCATAAAGGCGCTGGATAGCGTATTGCGGCTTGATCACTTCGCTCGAAGAGCGATAGGCGAGCGACTTGCGCGCGCGCCATCTGTCGATCTGCGCCCACCAAGCTTGCAGGGACTTCTTGTCAGGGTGAATTGCGCCGGTGCGCCACAAGCGGATCATGTCCTCAAGTACGTGCGCGCAGTCGCCGATGATCGGCACATCCACTTTGACGTTCTTGTTGATCGATGACGGATCGATGTCGACGTGAATCTTCTTGGAACCCGGAGAAAACGCGTCGAGTCGGCCCGTGATGCGATCATCGAAGCGCGCACCGATGCAGATCATCACGTCGCAATCGTGCATCGCCATATTGGCTTCGAGCGTTCCGTGCATGCCGAGCATGCCGATCCACTTCGGGTCGGCGGCGGGAAACGCACCGAGCCCCATCAGCGTTGAAGTGATCGGGTAGCCGGTGAGCTTGACGAACTCGCGCAACAGATCGCAGGCGGCTTTACCGGAATTGACGACTCCGCCGCCGGTGTAGAAGAGCGGCCGTTTGGCATGCGCCATCAGGTCGACCGCCTGCTTGATCTTGTCCATGTCGCCCTTGAGCTTGGGCTTGTAGCCGGTATGCGGAAAATCCTTCGGCCGGGAATAGACACCTTTGGCGAACTGGATGTCCTTCGGCACGTCGACGACCACCGGACCCGGCCGACCGCTCGATGCAATGTGAAAGGCTTCGTGCAGAACGCGTGGCAGGTCTTCGATGCGCTTGACCAGGTAGTTGTACTTCGTGCACGGCCGGGTGATCCCGACGGTGTCACACTCCTGGAACGCATCATTGCCGATCAGGTGCGTGGGCACCTGGCCGGTGATGCAGACGATGGGGATTGAATCGCAAAGCGCGTCGGTCAGTCCGGTGACCGCGTTGGTTGCGCCGGGGCCCGACGTGACCAGCACGCAGCCAACCTTGCCGGTCGAGCGCGCGTAGCCTTCCGCCGCATGCACCGCCCCTTGTTCGTGGCGAACCAGGATGTGGCGCACCTGGTTCTGCGAGAAGATGGCGTCGTAAATCGGCAGCACCGCGCCGCCGGGATAGCCAAACACATGCTCGACGTTCTGGTCGGCAAGAGCCTGAATCACCATCTCGGCGCCGGTCATTTCGCGTGTCATGTCATTCCCCTTCGTCGTCTCATCATCGCCGACAAAAATAAAAAAGGCCCGAAACGGGCCATGTCCGGACGCTCCCTGTGGCCCTTCGTCAGGACCGCCCGGGCGCCCGAACCGATACTACGGAAATAATATTGCGCGACATGGTTCTCGCCTGAACTTTCATTGCGCGGGGTTATAGAGGGGCAGGAACGCCTGGTCAAGCAGAAAAATGCGCTATTTGAGCTCGGAAAACTGGTTTTTGAGCGCCGCCGCGGCCGTTTTGGCCGTTTCCCAGGGCCAATCTCTCATCTGATTGCGAAACCAGGTCAACTGACGCTTGGCGTACCGGCGGGTGTCCATAATCGCGCCCGCCCCGGCTTCGTCGAGCGAAATCCCGCCGTTAAGATAGCGGATCAGCCACGGCACCCCGTGCGCCTTCATCGCCGGCAGTGCCGGATCGAGCCGACGATCGGCAAGCCGACGCACCTCTTCCAGCGCACCCGCTTTCAGCATCGTAGCAAACCGCGTCTCAATGCGATGGACGAGCTCCTTGCGCTCGCACGTAATGAAAACTTTCGCCGCGTATTTTGGATCGATGATCGACGGCAGACCTTCGGCGTGCCAGTCCGAAAGTGCGCGGCCGGTTGTCAGCACAACCTCGAGCGCGCGCGAAATGCGCGAGCGGTCGTTGATTGTCACGCGTTGCGCGGTTGCCGGATCGAACCGCGCGAGTTCCGCATGCAGCGCAGGCGCGCCTTCGCGCTGCAGCCGGCTTCGGACCTCGGTGCGAATATCTGCGGGGATTGCCGGCACAGCCGCGAGTCCTGCCGTCAGCGCCTTGAAATAGAGGCCAGTCCCGCCCGCAAGTATTGGAACGCGGCCCTGCGCGGTTATTTCTTTGAGCGCCTCTTTGGCGTCCCGGCACCAGCGTCCGACCGAATAATTCTCCGCCGCATCGACAAACCCATAAAGCCGGTGCGGCACCCGCATTTCCTCTTCGGGAATCGGACGGGCAGTGATGATGCGCAGGTCGCGATATACCTGCATCGAATCAGCATTGACAACGACGCCGCCGAGCTGCTCGGCGAGCTCGAGCGCCAGCGCCGACTTGCCGCTCGCGGTCGGCCCTGCAATAAGCACCGCCTTGACCATTGTCATAGTGCCGCCCTTGTTGCGGTCGTGATAGCACCTGCGGACCAAGAACTCACCGGCGTTACGGAGGCGAACTTTGACGCTTATTCGGCCCTTCCGCGCCTTGCGGCCCGCGCCTGGACGCGCCGCCGAGGTGCTGGCGCCCCCCTACGATGTGCTCTCGAGCGCGGAGGCGCGCGAACGCGCCAAAGGCAAACCGTGGAGTTTTTTGCACATCTCCAAGCCTGAGATCGATCTCGATCCGGCCACCGATCCATACGACAAGGCCGTCTACGCCAAGGCCGCGGAGAACCTCAGGCGCATGGTCAGCGATGGCGTTCTGATACGCGACCCCAAGCCTTCCTACTACATTTACCGGCTCACCTGGCGTGGTCGCACGCAGACAGGCATCGCGGCGGCGGCATCGCTGGAAGACTATGCGAACAGCCGTATTCGCAAGCACGAGCTGACGACGCCGTTGAAAGAAGATGACCGTGTCCGCCAAATCGAGGCCGTCAATTCCCAGACCGGCCCGGTGATGAGCGGCTATCCGAGCGCACCGGCGATTGATGCGATGTTGGCGCGGGCGGCGGCCGGCAAGCCCGAGGTTGACGTTACCGCTGATGACGGCGTCCGCCATCAGCTCTGGAGGGTGAGCGACGACGCAACGATCAACGACCTCACCCTCGCCTTTGAAGCGCTGCCGGCAATCTACATCGCCGACGGCCATCACCGTTCCGCGGCAGCTGCGCGCGTCGCCGCTGCCCGTAAAGGAGACGGCTCGCACCGTTACTTCCTGTCAGTGATCTTCCCCGAGCACGAGATGACGATCCTCGACTACAATCGTGTCGTGAAAGATCTCAATGGCCACAGCCCGGAGCAATTAATAGCCGAGTTGCGCAAAAATTTTACGGTCGCCGCGTCCGATCAGCCCGTACGGCCGTCGTCATCTCACGAATTCGGGATGTATCTTGACGGTCGCTGGTACAAGCTTTCCATACGCCCCGACCTTGTTCCGAACGACCCGATCGGTCGGCTGCCGATCACCCTGCTTACACGGAATGTGATTGAGCCGCTGCTTGGCATCAAAGATCCGCGCACCGACAAGCGCATTGATTTCATCGGCGGCGCCCGCGGCCTGGAAGGACTCGAGAAGCGGGTCAACTCGGGCGAGATGGCGCTCGCTTTCGCGCTCTATCCCACCCAGATGCGCGATTTGATGGCGGTGGCCGATGCCGGCGGCATCATGCCGCCGAAGTCCACATGGTTCGAGCCCAAGCTCGCGGACGGCATGGTCAATCACGTGCTCGACTAATAAACCGACCGGCGCGAATATGCGCCGACCACGGCATCGCAAAGTGCTTCTATTGCAGGCTCAATGCAACGAAGCTCGGATCGCCATCCGGAGTTACCACAAGCAGCACAGCGGCCTTCTTGCCGTCTTTCTTGAGCTTGTCGATACGCTGCTGAAGTTCTGTGGCGTTCGCCACCGGCTGCTGCTGGACTTCGGCGATAACCATGCCCGGAACGAGCCGTTTCTCGGCCGCCGGTGAGTTGGCGTCGACGCCGGTAATCAGGACACCTTTTACCTTGTCCTTGATGTTGTGTTTTTTGCGCAGCTCATCGGTGAGATTGGCGAGATCGAGGCCGAGCGCCTTTTTGACGACCGGTTTGGCATCAGGCGTCGTATCCTGCTTGTTGTTGAGCGCGGCCTGCTTCTCGTCCTCCAGCCGGCCGAGTTTGACCGTCACTTTTTCTTCCTTGCCCTTGCGGATGACGACAACTTCGACATCTTTGCCAACCGGCGTGTCCGCGACGATCTTGGGCAGATCGCGCATTTCCTTGACGTCCTTGCCATCGAACCTGACGATGACATCACCCGGCTCTATACCGGCGGGCTTGGCAGGGCCCTTTTCGTCTATGCCCGCCACCAGCGCACCGCGCGCCGGCTTGACGCTGAGGCTCTCGGCGATTTCATCACTCACCTGTTGAATCCGCACTCCGAGCCAACCGCGGCGCACTTCCTTGAACTCGCGCAGCTGATCGATCACGGGCACAACCGTTTTCGACGGGACGGCGAAACCGATGCCGATTGAACCGCCGGACGGAGAAATGATCGCCGTGTTTACTCCGATGACTTCGCCATTGAGATTGAACAAAGGTCCGCCCGAATTGCCGCGATTGATGGCGGCGTCCGTCTGAATGTAGTTATCATAGGGCCCTGACTGGATGTCGCGATTGCGCGCGGAAACGATACCGGCTGTCACTGTTCCACCCAGACTGAACGGATTGCCGATTGCGATCACCCATTCGCCGAGCCGCAATTTGTCGCTATCACCAAATTTTATTGCCTTGAGTGGTTTCGTCGGCTTGACCTTGAGCAGCGCAAGATCGGTCTTCTGGTCGCGACCGACGACCTCGGCTTTCAACGTACTGCCATCGTTGAGAATAACGTTCACTTCGTCGGCATCGGCGATGACGTGATTGTTCGTCACAACCAGACCGGTGGCATCGATAATAAATCCGGAACCAAGTGAATTGACACGACGCGGCATTGGCGCCTGGCTATCGCCGCCCGGGTTGTTTTGGCCGGGCTGGCCGTTCTGTCCGCGTCTGTTTTTGAAGAACTCCTCAAAAAATTCCTCAAATGGAGAGCCGGGCGGCAATTGCGGCATGGCGCCGTTTCGCATATCGACTGATTGCTTGGTCGACACGTTGACGACCGCGTCTATGACCTGCTCCGCCACATCCGCTATTCCTTCGGGGCCGCGGGCTGCGGCATGCGTGGTCAGGACCGGCAAGGCGACGGCGGCCGCTATGAAAATGGCCTGGCCAGAACGGACGACGGAGTTCGTCAAGCGGAAGAAGGGTGCGCCCATGGGCGTCAAGTCTCCTGGGGGTGAGATTTCAATGAGAGTGGCCCCGACTTCGAGGCGATTCAAGGGCACTGCAAATTAATACCATGCGAGGCCCGGTTTCCCACGTCATGCTCGAACTAGCCACACCAAAATCAGACCGATAATCGCCGATCCGATCCCGATCAGCCGCAGCGAGGCATCCGGGGTTTCAAGGACCGTGGTCATCGCCCTCTTGGCCGCTTCCGGAAAGGCCGCGAAAATCAACCCCTCGATGACAAAGACCAAACCGAGCGCGGCCAGGAAGTCCGACATACCGGTCCGCGTTCGCTAGCGGGTCGGCGTTTGCGAGGCCGGCGGCGGCGCTGGCATTTTGCCCGACGGGTCGGCGAAATAGCGGAAGAAGCTTGAGTCGGGTTTGAGCACCATCCGGGTATCATTTTGCTTCAAGCCGTGCTCGTAGGCCTGCATCGAGCGGTAAAACGCGAAGAAGTCGGGATCCTGGTTGAAAGCTTCGGCAAAAATCTGATTGCGGGTTGCGTCGCCTTCGCCACGAATCTGCTCCGACTTGGAGGTCGCCTCTGCGACCAGCACCGTTACTTCACGATCGGCGCGGGAACGAATTTCCTGGGCACGTTGTGCGCCTTGAGCACGGAATTCCGCAGCCTCGCGCTGCCGCTCGGTCTGCATGCGTTGATAGACGGCCTGGCTGTTCTGTTCCGGCAGGTCGGCACGCCGGATGCGGACATCGACCACCTGGACGCCATAGCTTGTCGCCTCGTGATCGACCAGTTCGCGAATACGAGCCATCAGCTCGGCCCGCTGGTCACGCACGACGTGACTGAACGTCACCTCGCCCAGAACGCGACGCAGCGCTGAATTGAGCAGGACCGAAAGCTGCGAATTGGCGCCGGCGATTGAACCCAGCGTCTGATAGAAGCGCAGCGGGTCCTGAATGCGGTAACGCGCAAAGGCGTCCACGACAAGGCGCTTCTGGTCGGAAGCGATCACTTCCTGCGGCGGCGCTTCCAGATCAAGAATGCGCTTGTCAATATACACAACCGAGTCGATGAACGGCGCCTTCACGTGCAAGCCCGGTTCCGTAATCGGCGACAATGGGCTGCCGAGCCGAAGCACCAACGCTTGCTGTGTTTGATACACTGTGAACAGTGACGAGTAGCCGACGATCAGCGCCGCAACCAAAAAGACGGCAACGATGCCACCCAGGAAATTCAGCCTCATGGCCGACCTCCCGACTGTGACTGGTTGCGCGTTTGCGGCGGGCGCGTCAGCTCATTGAGCGGCAGATAAGGCACCACGCTGCTGCCGCCGGCACCGGAATCCAGTATGATCTTGTCGGTGCCGCCGAGCACGCGTTCCATCGTTTCGAGGTACATGCGCTCGCGCGTAACGTTCGGCGCCTTCTTGTATTGCTCGTAAATTCTCAGGAAGCGCGATGTCTGACCCGTCGCTTCGGCCACCGTCTGTTGACGATAGGCTTCCGCAGCCTGCGTAATCTGCGCCACGCGTCCGCGCGCCTCGGGGACCACCCGGTTGGCATAGGTCTGGGCTTCATTGACCGCGCGCTCAAGATCGGCGCGCGCCGCCTGCACATCGCGAAAAGCATCGATGACCTGCGCCGGCGGATCGACCTTTTGCAGCTGTACCTGCTGCACGATGACGCCAGCGCCGTAGTGGTCGAGCGTTTTCTGCATCAGGTCCTGCACGGCCGTCTCGGTGGTCTGCCGCGCACCGGTGAGAATCGGTTGAATCTCCGAACGGCCGATCACCTCACGCATGGCGCTTTCCGCCACAGCCTTCACCGTGCCTTCCGGGTTCTGGATGTTGAACAGAAAATCGCCGACGCCCGTCGGTTTCACCTTCCACAGCACCGAGAAGTCAACGTCGACGATATTCTCGTCGCCGGTGAGCATCAGGCTTTCCTCCGGCACGTCGCGGACGGTCGTGCCGCCGCGCCGGACATCGTCAACGACACGCATGCCGATGTCGATTTTGTTAACGCGCAGCGCCTTGGGCGTGAGCACAGTCTCAATCGGATACGGCAAATGATAGTTCAACCCCGGCTGGACCTCGCGCACTTCCCTGCCGAAGCGCAGGACGACACCCAGTTCGTCGGGCTCAACCCGGAAAAATCCGGAAAATCCCCATAGCGCAAGCGCGCCAAGAAGAAGGAGCGCGAAACCACGACCGCCGAGATTGCCGCCCGGCAGCACGCGCCGCAATTTATCCTGGCCGCGGCGCAGGATTTCTTCCAGATCCGGAGGCGTCGGCCCCGGCGATTGTGGCCCCGAGCCCCAAGGCCCTTTGCCACCAGAGCCCCACGGCCCACCGCCGCCCTGATTGGTCCACGGCATTTGCGTCAATATCTCCCGCGCCGGCTCTTTTGCCCGGCTGACCTTAGTTGGGTGGGGTTATAGGGGACGCCAAGCCCCGTTACAACGCGCTCTCATGCCGCGTTTTATCGGCATTTCAGCGCTTTACATATGTAACCAGAGTAAAGTCGGCATCATCGTCCGGGCCGCTAAAGTGATCCTCGCGCGATATTTCCTGCCATACCTCCGGATCAATAGGCGGGAACAGCGCATCGCCATCCGGGGAAGCATGCACATGGGTGATTTCCAGCCGGTCGGCCATCGGCATGGTCGCGTTGAAAATGTCACCCCCACCGATCACCATTATTTCGTCGACTCCGCGCTTGGCCGCATCGGCACGGGCGTAACTGAGCGCTGCATCCAGGCTGGTGGCTAATACTGCACCTCGTGCAATCAGGCCCAGATCGCGTGTGAGCACGATATTCGTGCGTTCCGGGAGCGACCTCCCGATGGATTCATGGGTCTTGCGGCCCATGATCACCGGACGATTGAGTGTCACCTTCTTGAAGTGCTGCAGGTCGGATTTGAGACGCCATGGCAGCTGACCGTCGCGCCCTATAACCGAATTATCTCCAATTGCCGCGACCAGAACGATTTTCATAGTGCCATCTCGCAGCCAAAAGCTTTCGGGCAAACGAAACTCGCGTGGACGTTTTTGCAAGTGCGCATCGACATTGAACAATCAAAAGAGAGACAGGTGAAAAGGCACGGCTTGGTTTTGGACGCACGATCACTTCTGTTTAAGACGATTGTTCTGATATTTCCCTAACGGGGCCGACCACGCGACGCCGAAACATGTACGAGAAAATCCGATTTGGCGGGCCGAAGTTCCACTTAAAATCGTCTTAGCGCGATGCCTACAAACGGCAACAACAAGAATACCGCTTTTTGGCGGATGGCTATACGGCCACCGCGGCTTTTATGTGTGGATGCGAATCGTAATTCTCGATCGCGAAGTCCTCATATCGAAATGCGAATATGTCCTTCACGGCCGGGTTGAGGCGCATCACCGGCAAACGCCGCGGTGTCCGCGATAATTGTAGGCGCGTCTGTTCGAGGTGATTGAGATAGAGATGAGCATCGCCGAAGGTGTGAATGAAGTCGCCAGGCTTGTAGCCGGATACCTGCGCCACCATCATCGTAAGCAGGGCATAGGACGCAATGTTGAACGGCACGCCGAGAAAAATATCGGCCGAGCGCTGATAGAGCTGGCATGAGAGCTTGCCTTCGGCGACGTAGAACTGGAACAGACAGTGGCAGGGCGGGAGCGCCATTTTTTCGACGTCAGCCGGGTTCCAAGCGGTGACGATCAGGCGACGTGAATCGGGATTGCGTTTGATCATCGCGATCACATTGCCGATCTGGTCGATGGTCTTGCCGTCCTGCGCGGGCCACGAGCGCCACTGCTGGCCGTAGACGGGGCCGAGATCGCCGCGCTCGTCCGCCCACTCGTCCCAGATGCGCACGCCATGGTCCTGCAGGTATTTGACGTTGGTGTCTCCGGCCAGGAACCAGAGCAGCTCGTATATGATCGATTTCAGATGCAGTTTCTTCGTCGTGAGCAGGGGAAAGCCCGCATCGAGCGCAAAGCGCATCTGATGGCCGAACACCGACAGTGTCCCGGTGCCGGTGCGGTCATGCTTCTCCGCACCCCGGTTGAGGACAAGTTCCATCAAGTCCAGATATTGGCGCATCAACGGCCTGTGAGTTCACGACTCAGAACGGTGCGGAAGCTTACCGCAGGCGGCAAGCGCTGGCAGGCGCTTTTCAACGTTCCAAATGCCGGCCATTTTTGGACAGTCCGCACCCGCAACGTGTTACATATGATGTCGCCTTGGGGGATACCATGTACATCGACTACATTCTTGTCGCCCGCATTCTTTTCACCGTGATGACCGCCGGTTGGGCCCTCCTCACGGTCGTCGCCGACTTTAACAAGACGCACGCGACCAATCCGGCATGGACGCCACACGCGCGGTTCCATGTGGTCTGGCAAATCTCGAGCTATGTCGGCTTCGGTCTGATGGCGTTCGGGCTGATCTGGTGGCCGGGGCCTCTTGCTGTCGAGCGACTATATCTCGTGGCGCTCATGGGCGGCATCGTTTACATCGCGTTCTTCGCCGCATTGATCGCCATGCCCATTTACGGTGGTGCCGCCTACGACAAGAACGGATATCAGCCTTTCAAGGCGCCAATCCCGATCATTGCGGCGAAATGGGATGGCAACATCACCGCTTTCTCGGTTCAGCTGGTGATGCTCCTGGCCGGATTGTTAGCCGTCAGCCGGGTCTTCGCCGGCTGAATGACCTGCTCATCCAAAGGCGCGTCCGGAGAATATCACTCGACGAATACTTCCTCGCGCCGCCTGCGGATCATCGGCAAGGCCGCAATCACAAGCAGCCCGACAGCAATGGCGATCAGCCCGGCTGAAATCGGCCGGGTGAGGAACACGCTGGCATCACCGCGCGCAATCAACATCGCACGGCGGAGGTTCTCCTCCATGAGCGGGCCGAGCACGAAGGCGAGCACGAGAGGTGCCGGCTCGAAGTCGTGTTTGTTCAGCCAATAGCCGAACAGACCGAAGACTGCGGCGATGACGACGTCGGTCGGTGAGTTATTGATGGAGTAAATGCCGATGCAACAGAAGACGATGATCGACGGATAGAGCAACCGGTACGGCACGCGCAGCAGTGTAACCCACACGCCGACGAGCGGCAGATTGATGACGACGAGCATCAAGTTGCCGAGCCACATCGAGGCGATCATGCCCCAGAACAACTCCGGCTGCTTGGTCATGACCTGCGGACCCGGCACGATACCGTGAATTGTCATGGCGCCAACCATCAGCGCCATCACCGCGTTGGGCGGAATGCCCAGCGTGAGCAGCGGAATAAACGATGTTTGCGCCGCCGCATTGTTGGCGCTTTCGGGCGCCGCCACGCCTTCGATGGCGCCGCGACCAAAGCGCTCGGGATGTTTCGAAATGCGTTTTTCAAAGGTATAGGCCGCAAACGAAGCCACCACCGCACCGCCGCCAGGCAGAATCCCCAGGAGCGAGCCGAGGATGGTGCCGCGCGCGATCGCGCCCGACGAATCGATCAGGTCCTGCCGGGTCGGCATCAATCCCTTGATCTTGCCCTTCACGATGTCGCGGCTTTCCTGCGACATTTCGAGGTTGCGGATGATCTCTGCAAAACCGAACAAGCCCATCGCGACGTTGGTGAACCCGATCCCGTCGGAAAGTTCGGCGATATCGAAGGTCATTCGACCCGCCCCTGTTTCCAGATCGGAACCAACCATCGATAACAACAGGCCCGTGACGACCATGGCGATCGACTTGAGCACTGAGCCTTTCGCCAGCACCACCGCGAAGATCAGGCCCAACAACATCAGCGAGAAATATTCCGCCGGACCGAAAAGCAGAGCGATCGATGTCAGCGGCACGCCAAGTGCAGCGACCAGCACGGTCGAGACGCAGCCGGCGAAAAACGAGCCGATGGCTGCGATCGAAAGCGCCGCACCGGCGCGGCCCTGCCGCGCCATCTGGTGACCGTCGAGACACGTGATTACGGAGGTGGCCTCGCCCGGAATGTTGACCAGGACGGAGGTCGTCGAGCCGCCGTATTGGGCGCCGTAGTAGATGCCGGCGAGCATGATCAATGCGCCGACCGGAGGCAGCCCGAATGTGATCGGCAGCAGCATGGCGACCGTCGCTACAGTCCCGATGCCGGGCAACACGCCGACCAGGGTGCCGACCAATGCGCCGAGCAGACAGAAGCCGATGTTGTAAGGACTCGCCGCGACAGAGAAGCCAAGCGCGAGGTTTGCAAGAAGTTCACTCATGATCGCTTCCTGCTCAGATCCATGGCCACAGCTGGAACGGGAGCTGCAGCAGATAAACGAATAGAGCGACGCAGAATGCCGTCATCACCACGGCAGCGATCAGGCTTTCCAGCCAGCGCATTTCGGTGGAACCAAAGATAGAAATCATGAATGCAGCGAAGGTCGACGGCACGAGCCCGAGAGGCGGTATGGTCACCGGTCCCAAGCTGACGCCGCGGATCATGCCAGCGAAGGCGAGGATCGCCAGGATCACCCACGCCGGACCGCGGATCGCGTAGCTTTCGAGCGGTGGACCGTCGACAAGAAGACCGGAGAGCGCCACCAGTGCGCCGACAGCCGCCAGCAGTCCTGCAAACAGACGAGGCGCGGTGCCGGGCCCGAAAGCAAAGCCGTGCGTGCCCGGAAGATCGCCCGAGGTCCAAATAGCGACAATCGCCAATGCGATAAGGGCCAATCCGCCGTAGAAATCGCGCGGACCACGCACCTTGAAACGAAACCCACCCCCGTTCGGGGGGGTCCTGACCCCCTCGGACATCCGTCATCCTCCCTATTCTTTATTCTTGGTTCTTAGTTGTACGCTTTTAGTCGAACCCCTCGAATGATCCCTAGCACACGAAATGCCCGGCCCGGAAGCACAGATGTTGGGCGGTGCTCCATTACAACCAGCCGGTGAGGCCCAGCAAACCGCTGAGAGCGAAAACCCACAGCGGATTGATGCGGGTGGCAAAGCCAACCAGCGCGGTCAGGCCAGTAATTATGGCGGCATAGATATTGTGATCGGCGCTGCGCGCCAAAACGAAGGCGCTGGCCGCGATCAATCCAAGCGACACCGGAACAAGCCCGGCCTGAATCGCGATGCGCCAGCGCGCCTCCTTGAAACGGTCCCAGGTGCGCGCGACCAGAAACGCCACAATACAACTCGGACCGCACATTGCGATCGTCGCCACCGCGGCACCCGGCAGGCCGGCGACGTGATACCCGATGAGCGTCACGATGATGATGTTCGGTCCCGGAGAAACCTGCGCGATCGCGAAGCTGTCCGCAAACTGGCGATCACTCATCCAGTGCATCACTTCAACCGCGATGCGATGCATTTCCGGAATCGCCGCGTTGGCGCCGCCAACCGCAAACAGTGACAGCAGCGCAAAATAACCGAACAGCGAAAGCAGCTGGTTGTCCTTCATCGCGTCACCCACGCGCACGCAACGCTGATGGGTGCGAGCACCACGAAAACCAGCGGCAACGGCCATTGCATGATGGCAACGCCAATGAAAGCAGCGATCGCTATCAGTGGTGCCCAATCCCAACGTGTGCGGAACAAGGGTGCCGCCATTTTGGCGACGACGGCGATCAGCAGCCCAACCGCAGCGGCAGTGATGCCAATCAGAATGCGACCGAGCATCTCCAGGTCACCGAATCGCGCATAGAGCATTGCCAATATGGTGACAATGATCAGAGGCGGACCCATCAGGCCGGCGAGCGCTACGGCGGCGCCCGCCACGCCGCCGAAGCGGGAGCCAAACACAACCGAGAAGTTCACGACGTTGGGTCCGGGAAGGAATTGCGAAAGCGCGAAGGCCTCGTTGAACTCTTCCGGGGTCATCCAGTGATTTTGCTCGACAATCTTTCGCCGCGCCCAGGGCAACGCACCACCAAAGCCTGAGACCGAAACGACGGCAAATGCGCGGAATAGTTCAGACAGCGTGGGACGGATAACCGTGGGCGACGGCGATGGCGCGGCGGCGGACATGCGCGGTAGAATTACAACGCCGCAGAGACGGCGACCAGCCGACGATGTGCAAACCACCCTTGCGCTGCAACCGCGGAGCGCCAATGATCGACGCCATGCGGCGGCGATACTTCTTCATCATGATCATGCTTATGGGCGGGGCGGCGGCATGGCCGCGATGGGCCCATGCGCAATCCCCGCCGTCCGTCTACCCCGACCGCCCCATCACGCTGATCGTCCCCTACGCGCCCGGCGGCGGCAACGACGTCCTGGCGCGCGCCGTCGCCGAACCCATGGGGAAGTCGCTCGGTCAACCAGTGGTGATCGAAAACCGCGGCGGCGCCGGCGGCGCAGTCGGCACCCGCCAGGTCGCCAAGGCCGCCCCCGATGGCTATACGCTCGGGCTCGGCGGCACAGGCACGCTGGCCATCGATCCCACCCTCTATCCCAATGTCGGATACGACCCGCGCAAGGACTTCGCGCCGGTTGGCCTGATCGCCACAAGCCCACTCATTATCCTGGTGAACCCGTCGCTCGCCGCGCGCAACGTGCAGGAGCTGATCGCGCTCGCCAAAGCCCAGCCGGGCAAACTCAATTACGCCTCGGCCGGCCCCGGCAGCGGCATTCATCTCGGCACCGTACTGTTCGCCGACACCGCCGGCATCGATCTCACTCATATTCCATACAAAGGCACCGGGCCGGCGCTGACCGACCTGCTTGGCGGCCATGTGCAGATCTATTTCTCGTCGTTGCCGCCGGCAGTCGGCCTTGTGAAGGACCACAAGCTGCGCGCCCTCGGCGTCACGGGCCTCAAACGCTCCGCGTCGTTTCCCGAGGTGCCGACGGTCGCCGAGCAAGGACTGCCCGGCTTCGAGGCCGTGCTCCACTACGGGATCATCGCGCCGGCCGGCACGCCGCGCCCCATTGTCGACAAGCTCAACGCGGCGCTGCGCGCGGCACTCGACGATCCCAAGGTTAGCGGCCACATCGCGACCGAAGGCGCCGAGCCGCTGCCCATGAGCCCGGATGAATATGCCGCAGATATCGACCGCGAAGAAACCAAGTGGTCGGCGCTCGTCAAAAAGTCCGGCGCGGCCGAGAAGTAGCGCGCTAATCTCCGCGCACCCCGAGTTCGCGGAAAATCTCCGCGTTGTGCTGGCCGAGCTCGGGCGGCGGCGTATCGATACGCGGACCACCGTGCGCGAACGTAAAAGCCGCGAGCGGCACGCCGAAGGCGCCATCAATGCCGTTGCCGGTCGCGTGACGGTGAATAACGCCGCGCGACTGGAGTTGCGGATCGGCGACCGCCTCCGCCATCGTGCGTACGCGCGCGGCCGGCACGTGGCGGGCTTGCAGGAAAACTTCCCATTCGTGCGCGGTACGCGTGCGCATGATCTCGCTCAATAGCGCCGCTTCGCGCTCGCGATCGGCTTCGCGCTCCTCATTGGTCTTTTTGATCATGTCGGGGCGATCGAGCAGCGTCCAAAGCCGGCGCTGCTGGCGCAAATTACTCGCGCCAAGCATCACCAGTCCGTCCTTGGCCTGGTAAGCGCTGTTGGTTGCGTGTGGATTGCGATTGCCGTTCGGCTGGGGATGCGCGCGGTTCCGCAGATAGCCCGCGAGATGCGAGCTCATGAGGATAAAGGCAACATCAAGCATGGCCATGTCGATATATTGACCCTTGCCGGTGCGCTCGCGCTGTAACAAGGCTGCCGACACGGCAAACGCACCGGTCATCCCGGTGGCGTAGTCGACCGCCGGTGAACCGAACTTCACCGGATTGACTTCCGGCGTTCCGGTCATGGCCATGATGCCGGACGTGGCCTGGATCACGTGGTCGTAAGCGGTCTGCGGGCCGCGCGGACCTTTTTGCCCGAACGCCGAAAACGAAGCATAGATCAAACGCGGATTGATCGCGGCGAGCGCTGCGTAACCCAGGCCGAGCGTCTCGAATGCCCCCGGCCGATAATTCTCGACAAACACGTCGGCCGTACCGACCAGTTTCTTCAGGATCTCGCGATCCTTCTCCTGTTTGAGGTCGAGCGTGAGCGAACGCTTGTTGGACGCCTGGGTCAGGAAGGCCGTGCCCATGTTGCGACGATTGAGTTCCTTGTCGGTGCCGCTCACACGGCTCTGGTCGGGATCGTCAGGGTGCTCGACCTTGATGACCTCGGCGCCGAGCACGGCCAATTGATAGGTTGCGAACGGGCCCGCCAGAACGTGAGTGGCATCGATAACCCGGATCCCCTCGAACGGCCGCATGTCATCCTCCCGCGCCAATATCGCGCCAAATCACGCCAAGATCGCACAAAGGCAGAGAGCATACGCCATTCAGCGTGGAACCGACTCAAGTCCTTTCGCTTTGAAAACCGCAGCCGCGGCCGGCGTCGTCAGTGAATCAATGAAGGCAACGGCGACATCCCCGGCCTTGCACGCGGCGGCGACACCCGCGGAAAACACCGTATAGAGCTGGAGCTCATCCGGTAGTGGTCCGGCAAAGTCCGCGCCGGTGACCGGCAGCAGTTCGGGAATTTGCTGCACGGCCAAGTCCGCCTGTCCTCGCACGACCAATTCCGCAATGCGCCCGCTCCCGCCCAAAACGATTTTCCCGCGCATGGCTTCGGCGATGCCGAGGCGGGTGAGCAGCGTTTCAAAATACGAACCGCTGGTGCCCTCCTTTGAACGAGCGACCGACCCGGCCGCGAGCAACGCCTTCCTGAATGCATCGACGGTCGAAACGTCAACGGGAGGTCCACCTTTGCGCGCCGCGACACCGAGCCCGGATCGACCGATGTCGGTGCAGGTCTCGCGGCGGATTTTGCCCTGCGTCGATAGCGCATCGATCGCCGGCCGCGTGACAATCGCTATATCGAACGCTTCACCCTCGTCGATCCTGCGCTTGAGCGCATTGGCCGGATCGTAATCGATCGTGAGACTCGCACCGCTTGCGTGCTCAAATGCAGGCCCAAGCTCGTGCAAAACATCCTGGATCGCGTGGGTGCTGAGAATCTTGAGATCTGCCATTCGCGCGCTTTCTTAAGTTCGGGGCAGTAAACAATATTTACTATGGCATGGCATAACCGCGCGCGGTTAAGCCGATATTGGAGGCCGCCCTTTGGCCGCGCGCCCTGTTCTGATCGCTCAAATCTCGGACTTGCACATAACGCCGGCCGGCACGCTGGCCTATGGCCGCGTCGATACAGCGGCCGCACTCACGCGCGCGGTCGACATGATCAATCGAATGTCGCCGCCGCCGGACCTCGTGGTGATTTCCGGCGACATCGCCAATTCGGCGCTGCCGGAAGAATATGAACGTGCATCGAAGCTCCTTGGTGATTTGCAAATGCCGTTCGCGGCAATCCCCGGCAATCACGACCGGCGGACGCCCATGCGTCGCGCCCTGCCCGATCCATCGTATGGCACGGGGGAAAGTCCTCTCAATGCCGTACGCTCCGTCGGCGAAATCGATGTCCTGCTGATTGATTCCACGGTAGCGGGCGCGGCGCATGGCGAACTCGATGCAGCAACCCTGGCGTGGCTCGACGGCGCGCTGACGGCATCGGCGACGCGACCGGCGTTGTTGTTTTTGCACCATCCGCCGTTCAATACTGGCATCGTTTACACGGATGCAATCCGGTTGCGCAACGCCGACGCATTGGCCGCGCTGATCAAGCGGCATCCGCGCGCGCTGCTGGTGGCGGCCGGACACGTTCATCGCGCCGTGCAAACTGTGTTCGCCGGCGTTTCGGCCACCATTTGCCCGGCCGGCGAACAGGCGGTGAAACTCGAATTCGCGCCACGCTGGCCGGAGGTCTACAGGATTGAACCCCCGGCTTTGCATCTGCACGCCTGGCTACCCGGTGATGGGTTCGGCAGCGTCGTCACCCATGTCGTACCGATCGGGGAGTTTCCTGGTCCTTATCCGTATGGCTACTCCGATACGACACCGCCTCGGCTCTGATTAAGCGCCTGTTTTCGTGGACAACTGACCTGCTCTTTCTTCGGTAACCTTCAACGCTTATATTCCTGGTGCCGGGGCAACCCGGCTATGGCGATAAACGGCCGTCGTAATAAACCCATCGGACCCGGGGGCAGTACCCGGCGCCTCCACCCAAGCCCGGCGAGCACAGGTTTCGGCGGGGGCGAAATAGGATCGACGAGGGCGTAAAGGGCGGACTTTTGCTCGGCATGGTTCCGCCGTTATCGGGCCACTTCATAGTTGCAAACGACAACTATGCTCCGGTTGCTCAGGCCGCGTAAGCGGTTTGAAAGACCGATCTAAAGCCCTGACGGGTTAAGCTCCGTCAGGCGGGGTCCGGAGGCACCTGGCAACAGAAGCCTCCACTTCCTCTTGCGAGCCAGGGGCCCCCAAATATGACAGCAGCCTGTGCATGGCCCGCGCGGGGATAGCGCGGACCGCGTGCGTCGCGGTACCATTGCCCGATTCACCAAAGACCCGACAATCATGGCCGACCAGATTCGCTACGACCTTCTGACCCAACAGGCACTGCGCGGCGTGGTGCGCAATGTGCTGGTGGATACCGCCAAAAAAGGCCTGCCGGGCGACCATCATTTTTATATTTCGTTCGACACAAACGCCGAGGGTGTGCAGCTGTCGGATCGCTTGCGCGCGCAGTACCCCGAGGAAATGACGATTATCCTGCAGCACCAGTTTTGGGATCTGAAAGTCGGCGAAGAGCAATTTGAAGTCGGGCTGTCGTTCGGCGGCGTGCCGGAAACGCTCACGGTGCCGTTTGAGGCCATCAACGGCTTCTTCGATCCGTCGGTGCAATTCGGTCTGCAATTCGAAGAGGTCGTTGAAGGCGAGGAGCGGCCGGCGCCCGCCAACGTGCAGGAGCCGGTCGCACCCAACAGGAAGAAGCGGCTGCCGCCGGCTCCGCCAGCTACTGCCGTCGCCCAGCCAGCGGCACCCGCTCGACCACCGGCTCCGGCAGCCAAGCGCGAGAAACCGGAGAAGCCCGCGGATGGCGGCGGCGAGGTGGTGCGACTTGATCGATTTCGCAAGAAATAATTCTGCCCTGCCCGGCCGCGGCCGGGCTTGTCTCTGATGTCGCTCGGCGTAGCCTTGATCTGAAACCATCCGGTTTTGGCGGCGTGTGAAAAATTCCATGTCCAGGGCGCGCAAAAAATCCGCAAAGACCCGCATCGAAAGCGACCCCTTTGGGCCGTTGGCGATTCCCGCTGACAAGCTTTGGGGCGCGCAAACACAGCGCTCGTTGCAAAATTTCCGCATCGGCACAGAGCGAATGCCGATCGCGATCGTGCGGGCGCTCGGAGTGATCAAGCGCGCCTCCGCCGAGGTCAATCGAGCGCTTGGCTCGCTCGACCGCAAACGTGCCGCAGCCATTGTTGCGGTCGCCCAGGACATCGCCGACGGGAAGCTCGACGGACATTTTCCGCTGCTCGTGTGGCAGACCGGATCCGGCACGCAGACCAACATGAACGTCAACGAGGTCATTGCGAATGTCGCCAATCTGAAACTCGGTGGCGAGCTCGGCGCGAAATCGCCCGTGCATCCGAACGATCACGTCAATATGAGTCAGTCGTCCAATGACTCGATTCCGACTGCAATGCACATCGCCGCTGCGACCGAGATCGAGCGGCATCTGAAACCTGCCCTCCTTCACCTTCACAAGGCTCTCGACAGGAAGGCAAAGAAGTTTGCCCGGATCATCAAGATCGGCCGCACCCACACGATGGATGCAACTCCGATCACGCTCGGGCAGGAATTTTCCGGCTATGCGGCACAAGTAAAATCCGCGGCCGCACGGCTCGCCCTGGCGCAGCGCGAGCTTTATCCCCTCGCGCAGGGCGGCACCGCCGTCGGCACCGGGATCAATTCCAAACCGCAATTTGCGGCCGCCGTGGCTCGGCGCATTGCCAGGCTGACGAGACTCCCATTCGTGAGCGCGCCCAACAAATTCGAACACATGGCCGGCCATGACGCCTATGTGTTCGTGCATGGCGCCATCAATTCCACGGCCACCGCGTTATTCAAGATCGCAAACGACATCCGTCTGCTCGGTTCGGGCCCGCGCTCGGGACTTGGCGAGCTAATCCTGCCGAGCAACGAACTCGGCTCCTCGATCATGCCGGGTAAGACCAATCCGACCCAGAGCGAAGCCCTGACCATGGTCTGCTGCCTGGTATTCGGCAACCAAACGACCATGACGGTCGCCGGCAGCCAGGGCCATTTTGAGCTCAACGTTTACAAGCCTTTGCTCGCCTATTGCATGTTGGAGTCGATCCGGCTGCTGGGCGACGCCGTAAATTCATTTGCCGACAATTGTGTCGATGGTATCCAGGCCAACAAACCGCGCATCCGCGAGCTCATGCAGCGCTCGCTCATGTTGGTGACCGCGCTTGCGCCGAAAATCGGCTACGACAAAGCCGCACAAGTGGCGAAGGCGGCGCACGCGAACGGTACGACGCTTCGCGAAGAAGCGGTCCGGCTCGGATTTGTCAGCGAAAAAGAATTCGATCGATTAGTTCGACCGGAAAAAATGATTCGTCCGCGATAATTGCGCTGCGCTGTCGGGCACGCCCGGTATCAAGGTACGTCGTTGTCGGTAAAAAATCGGCGCGACGGGGCGAGCTTACGCAGCAAAATCTGATATCGGACGTGGCTGTCCTTCGACGGCCGCAATGTATTACCGAGAAAGATTTGTACGTATCCGGCTACTATTCTACGGAAGTCGGACGTCAAATTTCTTAACTCTAAAAACTTTCCCTAGAGTTTCGCGAGCGGTGGTTTCATGTCTTCGACAGTATAAAACATTCAACGTCTAAATATACATTTGTAAGTTCCATGGTACCTCGCCAATTACATTCCTCGTTTCTACTCATATTCGACACCGATCATTTATTCGACTTTTGTAATCAACCAACCGTGTATTGAATTACGCCACCAATCAGCGACACAGTATCAGCAGTGATGTTGTGAACTCCGTCGGAAAGGCACCTTTCCGCCAACGTGTCGGCGTATTTGACAGCAATGGTTACGCCTACGTGAGCGCCGAGCTGAAACGTAACCCGTTACCATCGAGGGGCGACGGAATGGCTGAAGTGATCAATCTTCGGACCGTTCGAAGGCGGGAAAATCGGCAGCGGCACAATCAAAGTGCCCACGCTAATCGTCTTGCCTTTGGTCAGCCCAAACAAGTCCGAAAGATTGAAGCCGCACGCCAAGCCAAAGCCGGCCGCGACCTCGATCGGCATCGGGTCGAAATAGGGGACCAGCGATGAAATCTCCGGTAGTCAAACGTTCGATTGTGATTGCAGGCCATAAGACAAGCGTCAGTCTCGAAGATGCATTCTGGAGAGGGTTGAAGGAAATAGCGAACGGCAGAGAAATGACCCTGTCGGATTTGGTGGCATCTATCGATACCGATCGCCGTCACGGCAACTTGTCATCCGCGATACGCCTTTTTGTTCTCGACCACTATCGTGTCCAGAACGGCGAGGAACGCATCGCACACGATGACGCTCGCGAAATCCAAAGCCCGCGCGTCGTTCACTCAGTTCTGCGAGCGGATTGACGGAGCAGGCGATCCCGCGCTTCGAGGCGCGGGCGCCGGCCTGATATCAATGGGTGCCGGCAATGCCGGTGCCTGCTTGGTGTTGGGGGTCGCCCGCCCACGGGGTTGCGAGGGCACATTCTCGATCGACCGCAGCCGCTTGGTCTGATTATCGACGGCACGCAACGTGAGCCACCCGGTGAGCGCTGCGACGTCGATGCTGCGCGTCGGCGCGGTCAATGGCCCCTTCAACGCCACGAAAATTTTTGGCTGCGCGCCGGCGGCAACGGTCGAGCCCGACAATGCGAGCCGTGCACCGATAGATCCGTCGGTCAGGTCGAGCGTGCCGGCCGCGGACAGCGTTGCCTCTTTGCTCTCAACCAAGACTTCGCCGAGGCGGACCTGGCCAGAGCTGATGTTGATGACCGATTCCGCCCGCTTTACCGACAGCCGGCCACCATCGAGCGATTTGCCCACCAAGTCGGAAATACGGTTAGGCTCGATCACCAGGCCCTGATCGACCGCGCGCGTAACCGCATCGAACACACGTGGATCGAGGCCGGCAATCTGGCCATTGGCAAGCGTGATTTTTCCGCTGCCTTTGAGCGAGCCAATGAGGGCAACAGGACTAAGCCCGGTGCCGTCCACCTCCGCCGTCAAACCGAGTGATCCTGTGACGGGTGTTCGCGCCGCCGGCGGCCACAGTCCCGCCGCATCGGCCCCGGTCAGCGATATCCTGGCGCGCGCGGTCAAGCCGTCCTGCGCGCTGCGAAGAGTCACTCCGCCGGCAATCCGTCCACCGGCGAGACCGCCGCTGGCATCGTCCAAAGCCAATTCATCCGTTCCGAAACGTAGCGTGGCGTTGACCTGACGCGCGGCCAGCTGCGGCAGCAAATCGGCACGTTCGATTTTGAGTGCGACCTTGCCCGTCAGCTTGCCCAGCAGGCCCGTGCCGAATGGCTCGCTCGACCAATTCCACGCTGCCCCCGTCGCGGCGGCTTGCGGCGGCAGGCCGATGCCAAGGGCAATCAATGCCGGAATTTCGGCGGCATCGACTTCGAGCGCGCCTTCGATTCGACGCGGGAAAGCATCGCCGATCGCGACGCGTCCGCGAATACGGGATCCGGAGATCGTCGCGTCGACATCGTCGAATGTCGTGGTCCCACCCGCGGCCGCGACACGCGCTGTCATCCGCGCCGGCAAAGGACCGGCGCCCGCCACCGGGCGCAATGGCCGCAGATCGGCTTCGGTGATCTGCACCGTTCCCGTGGCTCTGACATCGCGTTCCGCCAAAAACCGCCCGCGTCCGTTCGCTTGCGCCGACACGCCATCTGCGGCCAGGCGCATGTCGAACGTCATGTCGCCATCGACCGGTCCGGCCAACTGCACCTTCAGCTGGCCCGGACCATTTCGGGCCGCCACGATGCCTTCGAGCGCCATAAGTTTGACCAAAGCCGGGCTTTGCGGCGCGTCCAACGTTCCATCGATCCGAACATCGGTCGCGGAAAACGTGTTCCAATCGCCTTGCAGCCGTGCGCGCGCGTCGATGCGCAGAACATCGATATCGCCGGCAAGGGCCAATTGCGCCGTGCTGACCGGCGATCGGTCATCCCCGCTGACATCGAGCGTGGCGTGCAGCTTTGCCCGTCCGGTGCGATCGAGCATGCTCAGCACGGAGCGGCCTTTTTTCGGAGCGAACTTCGCGGATAGAGCCGCTATGGCGGCCTCGTTACCCTCGAAATCAAGAGAGAGCGCTCCGCGTGGCGCGTGCCCGCCGGTTTCAACGCGCCCGCTCGCGGCAAACTTGCCACCGGCAAGATCGCCGGCCGACAGACGGTCTATCTGCAAGCCATTGGCGTCGACACGAATGCGCGCCTGTGCATCGCGCGCATCGATGCCGCGGAACGTGGCGCGACCAATGTCGGCCACGAGACTCATTTCGCGCGGACGCTCCAGCGTGGAGCCGGCAAGCAGTGCCTTGCCAAATTCGCGCGCGGCATCGAAGTCTATTTGCGGGGCCTTGATTTCGGCATCGAGCCGGGCCGGCCGCTGGCCGGATGGAAGGAAATACGCAAAACGGCCCGTGAGTGGCTTGCGGTCGAACTCCGCGCTGAGGCTCTCCACGGCAATTTTGTCGTCTGCGAGCGTCAGGTCGCCGCGCATGCTCATGGGCCGCAATTCGTCTTGTGTTGTGTCGCTGCGTCCCTCAAGCCAGGCCGCCAGAAGCTTCGGATCCGACGCATCGATCTCGGCGGGCCCGGTAAAACTGACCCCGTCTGCCCTGACGTCGAGATGGCCGCTCAGGCGCACTTGAGTCATCCCGGGCAAGCGAGCCTCAAGCCGGTCGAGATCCCATCCGTCGCCGTTGCTGCTGATATCTCCGCGCAAATTCTGCACACTGTTTCCGCCGAGCGTGATTTGGTCGACGCCAACACCGACCTGAACCGGCAGCACCGGTCGAAACGCGGCGGCCCCCAGTTCGATAAGCTTGCGAATTGCGCTGGCTGGTGGCTGCCGGCCGACGCCGGTGCCGGAGACGGCACGATCCAGGTCGATTTGCCGTCCGGACAAAACGCCGTTCAGGCGCGGGCGCGCTCCAAATTTGAAATCGGCGATGCCCGTAAGTTTGAGACCTTGCTCCTCCGAGCCGTACTGGAATTCGGCGTTCTCCATCAGCGCCGATTGTCCGGTTGCCTTGATCTTCCCGCCGAAGCGCCACGGCTGGCTCAAATCCTGAACAGCCTTCTGAGCTGCATCGCGCGGGCCGATACCGACCGGACGCGACAGATTCACCACTCCATCAAACCTCGGTTCACCCGCAACGAAACTCAATGTCCCGTCGGTTTCGATACTCAGCGGGCGATCCACCGGATCAACATTGATGTGCAGCTTGAGCGAACCCTCATCGCTCAGACGGCCAAGCGTGACACGATAAGGATAAACCTGCCCGGCGACGGTGGCCGCTCCCTCCCCTTTCACGGGGCCGACGAGCGAACGCGCTTCGCCGCTGAACCTCACGCGTTCAAGCGTGACGCTCGCGCCGTTGGCTTCGTTGGTGAGTATGATCGAGCCGTCCTCGATGCTCAGCCGGTCCACCGACAATTCATCGGGCTTGAAAGCGATCGCGAGATTTGGAGCGCGAGCGCGGCCGGCCGCATCCAATCCGAGGCCGATCTGGGGGACGACAAGACGCATTTCGGCAGCCCGCCATTCGCCGCGCATCAATGAACCGAGCGCGAATTCAACGCCGAGCAGGCGGGCGCGGATCGCGTCGCGGCCATCGCCGATTGCTATGTCGTGCAGCGTAAGGCGCGGCGACGGCAACAGGCGCGCGTCGATAGCGCCGGCCACGCGCACATTGACCCCGATGAGGCGGCTGGCTTCCGCTTCGAATAATGCGCGGTGACTGCCCCAATCAATCAGAAGCGGTCCCACCAGCGCCGTGACAAGCGCCAGGATGACCGCAATTGCCAGTCCAAGCAGGGTGGTTTGCAACGGCAATTCCGGCACCGGACCTGCATCCGGGCCGCCTCAGCCAGGCATTATGAAATCTAGGCCATTTTTGCGAATTATGGCGGCGAATCTATGTCGCGTCGGTTTCATCGAGGCGCGCCAATCATCAGCTCAGTGCGACGATTTTGCCGGGATTCATGATGTCTTGCGGATCGAGTGCTCGCTTGATCGAAGCCATCGCGGCAAGTGCCGCAGCCCCATGTTCGGCCACCAGGTATTTCATTTTGCCCTGTCCTACGCCGTGCTCACCGGTGCAGGTGCCGTCCATGGCGAGCGCGCGCGCCACGAGTCGCTCGGAAAGTGCCTTTGCGCGTCCGACCTCGTCGGCGTCATCCATGTCGATCAACAAAGTCAGATGGAAATTACCATCGCCGACGTGACCGACAATCGGCGCCAGTATGCGGCTTTCCGCAATATCGCGCTGCGTCTCCGTGACGCATTCGGCGAGCCGCGAGATCGGCACGCACACGTCGGTGGGGATCATCGCCGCACCCGGCCGCAGCGCAAAATTCGACAGCGCGGCATGGTGGCGCGCCTCCCAGAGGCGCGTGCGTTCTTCCGCACGGGTGGTCCAGGTGAAGGGCCCGCCGCCGAATTCGGCGGCAATCTCGCCAAAACGCGTCGATTGCTCGGCGACCGAGGCCTCGGTGCCATGGAATTCCAAAAACAGCATCGGCGTCTCCGGAAGACCCAAACCGGAATGCAGGTTGCACGCCCGCACCTGCAACGCGTCGAGCAATTCGATGCGCGCCACCGGAATTCCCGACTGGATCGTCTGGATGGCGGTATTGCAGCACGCCTCCACCGACGGAAACGGACAGGTGCCCCCGGAAATCGCTTCCGGAATGCCGGACAGCCGTAACGTCAATTGCGTGATAATGCCAAGCGTGCCTTCCGCCCCCACCATGAGCCGGGTGAGGTCGTAGCCGGCCGAAGTTTTCTTGGCCCGCCGGGCGGTGTCGATCACCTCTCCGTTCGCCATTACCACCTTCAGCGCAATCACGTTGTCCTTCATGGTGCCGTAGCGCACGGCATTGGTTCCGGAACAGCGCGTCGCCGCCATACCGCCGAGCGAGGCGTCGGCGCCGGGATCGATCGGAAAAAACAGACCGCTGTCGCGCAGTTGCTCGTTGAGCGCCTTGCGGGTGACGCCGGGCTCGACGATGCAGTCGAGATCCTCGGCGTGCACGGCCACAACCTTGTTCATGTCGCGAAAATCGACCGACACGCCGCCGGCCGGCGCGTTGACCTGCCCTTCCAGCGATGATCCGACGCCGAACGGAATGATGGCAACATCATGCGCGGCGCAAATTCGCACGATTTGCTGCACTTCTTCCGTGCTTTGCGGATAGACGACGGCGTCGGGTGGCTGATTGGCAATCCAGGTCACGGTGTTGCCGTGCTGCTCGCGCACGGCCTGCGACGTCACGACCCGATTGCCAAAGGCGGCAGTGAGCTCGGTCACCGCCTTCCTGATCGCCGCCGGGTTCCGGCTGGTCTTGCCGGCAGCGATATGCGCCACGGCCATTAAAATAGTCCCCTGCTGGTCCGTGGCGGACGTTAGCAGAGGACCGACGTGGAATGAAACGAGGCCGGCGATGACGGGGTTGCGGGGACAACCGCCGTTATTGGCTACACCGCCACGCGCCGGCCGCGCCTCACGTAAGATGTCTCACCTAGGACCTGCCGACGAAAGGCACGATCATCGCCACGCGCTGCCGGTAGCGGCGATATTCATCGCCGAACAGCGCGATCAGGTCGTGCTCCTCGAGCGCGATGCCGACAAAGATGTAGGCCGTCGTCACCGCGGCAAACAACAGGTGCCCGGCCGTCATCACCGGCGTTGACCAGAAGGCGATGAGAAACCCGAGATAAATCGGGTGCCGGACCAGGTTATAGAGAAGCGGGGTCCGGAAGTGCATGGCCGGCATCGGCTTGCCCGCGAGATTGTTGGCAACCTGATGCAAGCCGAACAGTTCGAAGTGATTGATCAGGAACGTGCTGGTGAAGACCACGACCCAGCCGATCAACCCCAGCGTCAAGAGCGCGCCGGCGATTTGCGGATTGCTTACTTGCCACACCACGGCCGGCATCGGTCGCCATTGCCAGAACAACAGAAGCAGCGCGAGACTTGCAAACAGCACGTAAGTGCTGCGCTCGACTGGCTGCGGTACGAATTGCATCCACCATTTCTTGAACTGCGGCCGCGCCATGACGCTATGCTGCACGGCGAACAGCGACATCAGCAGCAGATTGACGATAATTGCTTCAATCGGATCTCCAGCCGTTCCGTTATTAAGCGTCTTCGGCGCGAACAGGCCGCTGACGAATCCGATGGCGTAGAGAATGGTGACGAAGAAAACGAGATAGGCCACGAGACCGTAAAGAAATCCGACGAGTCTGCCCATGACACTCTCCATCAAGTTCAATGCGATTCAAGCGGATCAGCCGCTTTTCTGTAGAACGCGTAGTCGGCCGAATATGGCGCGCTGATAAACGTGCCGGCCGAATTGCACGCGGCGCGAACGACACCGCCCCGGGTGTTGAGTCTCTGAATGGTGGTGATCTTGCTGAGCTGCCCCATGCCGCGCCACGACACGGCGTCGAGCTTGAGTAGCGGAATGTCATCCGTACTGACGCCGGGGGCCTGGCCGGCAACCTTTCCGCTCACCGCGCTGCCATCGGTCATTTCCCAGCCGGGGCCCGCGAAGTGCCGTCCTACCGTCTTCCCGCCGATGAACAGCGTCGCAATCGGTTCGCGAAACTGCCAGACCAGATTGCCGGTGGAATCCGGCTTGCACTCGTAGACCTGCGCGCCGACCGCGTGAACCGTAGTGACCAGAACTTCGCCGCGGGCGGCGATCGCCTCGGGAACCTCCGCTGCCGCCGGCCCCGGAAACAACAGATGCATGGTCGAGAAGTAAATGGCGATGATCGCCACGATGCCGATCAGCGGCCGGGCGGCGCGGCCCGCGGCTTTGAAGAATTCCGTCCGGGTCTGCTCGCGCAACATGCGCGCTTCCTGGCGGTAGCTGTCGATGTCGATGGTCCCGTTGCTTCGCCGCCGGGCAGGTTCGATATGCATTGCATACTCCATGCGATTTTCAGCCGCATGGATGCGCCTTGCCAGCATCAAAGGCTTTGAGCCACGCTTGATTTGTCCTTGAGGAAACCTTGATTTCGCTTTAGACGGCTTGCCCATTATCATGGCGCCGATAGTTGCGGGGCAACTAACGTGCTGTTTTTATTCGAGAATTTCGCGCTCGATAAGGAGCGCCGCGAATTGCGCACGGGTGGCTCGATGGTCGCGATCGAGCCGCAGGTCTTCGACCTGTTGCTCTATCTCATCGAAAACCGGGATCGCGTCGTCAGCAAGGATGACCTTATTGCCACGGTCTGGCAGGGCCGGATCGTGTCGGATTCGACCCTCGATAGCCGCATCAATGCCGCGCGCAGGGCGGTCGGCGACAGCGGCAAAAATCAATGCCTGATCAGAACGTCCGCCCGCAAGGGCATCCGGTTTGTCGGCGAGGTGCAGGAGAAACCGCGCAGCGAACCCGCGGAAACGCGGGCGCCGAACAACGCGCACGGTCTCGAGCCCCTTCCCCCGCTTGTCGCCGATCGGCCGTCCATAGCCGTCTTGCCGTTCGACAATCTGTCGGACGACCGCGCGCTCGAACTGATCGCCACCGGCCTCGCCGAGGACATCATCGCGCAGCTCGCGCGCGTGCCGGGATTTTTCGTGATCGCCCGCGCGTCGTCATTTGTTTATGCGCGGCGGGCAACCGAAATCCGGCAGATCGGCGCAGAGTTGGGCGTTCGTTACGTGGTCACGGGCAGCGCGCGCGATTCGGCGGAGCGGGTGCGCGTCACGGTGCAACTCATCGAAGCCGAAAGCGGCAACCAGCTGTGGGCGGGCCGCTACGACGTCGAGCGCGGCGACACGCTTGAGCTGCAGGACGAAATCGCCCGACGGATCATGACCGAACTGGAGCCGGCTTTGACCAAGGCCGACCTCTCGATCATTCAACGGCAAAGAATCGACAACGTCGACGCCTGGTCGCATTTCCGTCAGGCCGCGGGCGCTATTGCCGTGCGTGGCTGGAGCGAGGATTCGGTCACCGAGGCGTTCACCGGGCTGCGTCAGGCGATTGCGATCGACTCAAATTTTGCCCTGGCGCGCGCGCTGCTGGCGCTGCTCAGCGCCTTTGGCGCCAATCTTTCGCTCGTGCAGGATGTTACCGCAACGATGAATCAGGCGCGCGAGGAAGCGGAACGCGCGGTCGCCATGGACCCGAACGCCTCCGACGTTCTCGGCTTCGCCGGCTGCGCCTTTGCGGATATCGGCGACCACGAACGCGGCGTGGATTTGCTGCGCCGTGCGCTTGAGCTCGACCCAAGCAACGCGCAGGCGCACGTCGCCCTTGGCGCCGCGCTCGTTCGTTCCGGCCGCTTTGACGAAGGCATCCGCAGCATGAAATTCGGCATGCGATCGAGCCCCAAGGACTTTCGGTTGACGTTCTGGAGCATGATTCTCGCCTACGCGCTCGGCCGCGCCGGCCGCTACGAGGACGCGCTGGCGGAAGGGTCGGCGGCGGCACGGCGCGATGGCCGTTTGTACACGGCGCGTATTGTCGTCGCATGGGTCCTCACCAAGCTCGACCGCAAGGGAGAAGCGCGCGTCGCCCTGGCCGAGGCTCGCCGCATCCGGCCGGCTATCAGCCTTGACGAAGTCCAGCGATTTTTTGGCAAGAAGACTGCGGCGGAACTCGAGCCCCTGTGGAATTAACCGGCAAACAGAACGACATTGCAGATCGCTTTCGACGATTGCGTCCTCGACACCGACCTGCGCGAACTGCGGCGGGGTCAGAAAGCCATTGCGGTGGAGCCGCAAGTCTTCGATCTGCTGCTCTATCTCATCGAAAACCGGGATCGCGTCGTCAGCAAGGATGACCTCATTGCGTCGGTCTGGCGCGGCCGGATCGTGTCGGATTCGACGCTCGATAGCCGCATCAATGCCGCGCGCAAGGCTATCGGCGACAGCGGTCAGGCGCAGCGGTTTATCCGCACATTCGCGCGCAAGGGCTTTCGTTTCGTCGGCGATGTTCAGCAGGGGCAAACAACGCCGAAAGCACCCGGCCGCTTGCCGGCATTCGCCCACAAGCAGGAGATTTCATTCTGCCGATCCCCCGACAACGTCAACATCGCCTACGCCGAAGTCGGAAGCGGGCCGCCGCTTGTCAAAGCCGCCAATTGGCTCACTCACCTTGAACACGATTGGGAAAGCCCGGTCTGGTCGCCGCTGCTTCAGCGCCTTGCGGAAAAAAACCGTCTCATCCGCTACGACAACCGCGGCAATGGCCTCTCGGACCGCAACGCACCGGACATCTCGTTCGAGGGCTTCGTACAGGATTTTGAATCGGTCGTCGAAGCGGCCAAGATCCCGCGGTTTGCAATTCTCGGTATTTCGCAGGGCGCCGCCATCGCAATCGCCTATGCGGTCAGCCATCCCGAGCGGGTGACAAAACTGATCCTGTATGGCGGCTATTCCCAGGGCCGCAACAGACGCGGTTCGACCGAGGAGGCCGACAAGGCGCGGGTCTTCCTGTCGCTCTTGCATCACGGCTGGGGTGACGAGCAGTCGGCGTTCATGCGGGCTTTCAGTTCGGTATTCCTTCCCAACGGATCACCCGAACAGATCAAATGGTTTGCCGACCTGCAAAGAATAACGACAACGGCGGAAAATGCCGCGCGCATTCGCAACGCGTGCGACGAGATCGACGCGCTGCACCTGGTGCCCAAGGTGAAAGTACCGACGCTGGTATTGCACGCGCGCCACGACAATGTCGTTCCGCTGGAGCAGGGCCGATCGCTGGCCGCCTCAATCCCGGACGCCCGTTTTGTCACTTTGGAGAGCGACAATCACGTGCTGCTGGCAGGCGAACCGGCCTGGGAGAAATTCTTTCTGGAAGTCGAAGCTTTTCTTGCGGAGTAAGTCCGCACTGACACACGCGCGGAAACAGGCGTGTCAGGTATGCATGTACAGGATTTGCGGCGTTGATTGCGGCTCGGCCGGGACCTCCTTGCCGAGCGAAACGACCCAGGCGACGACCATCGCCGTGAGAACGACCACGTACGTCCCTCGCGCTATTTTGCCGAGCATCGCCATGCCTCCGTATTTTTTTGTCAGGATAGTGCAAGGAAGCGGCCGCGGGCGGACGTCCTTAATTTTTAGTTAATTGCTCTAACCCATTGAAATCGCGGGTGGCCGCAGGCTTACGCGATGGACGTGCGGGCCCCGCTGTCGTAGTTTTCGCGGCGTTTTCAATCATGCGGAGTGCGAAAATGGCCGGCCCTGTCATTGCTGTGACCGATAGTGTTTTTCCCTCGCTCGATCCGGCCAAGGAGGCATTGGCGCGCCTCAATCCGACCTACCGCATGTCGAAAAGCGTCAACGCCGACGACATCGTTGCGGTGGCCAGGGACGCCGACGCGGTTCTTGTGACCTACGCAAAGCTCACGCGCGAGGTGCTCACGCAATTCACGCGCTGCAAGGCGATCGGCCGTTTCGGTCTCGGCGTCGATAACATCGATCTGGTCACCGCAAAGGAAAAGGGCATCGCGGTCAACTACGTGCCGGACTACTGCATTCGCGAAGTCTCCGACCACGCCATGGCGCTCCTGCTTGCGCTGATCAGGAAGATTCCGCTCTCCAACAAACTGGTGCAGAGCGGCCGGTGGGAAATGCCTGCGGTGGTGCCGATCCGCCGCATCGAAGGCACGGTGCTCGGTCTTGTCGGTTTCGGCCATATTCCACGGCTGGTCGCACCCAAGGCGCAGGCATTCGGCATCAAGGTGATCGCCTACGATCCTTACGCCAAGCCGGAGGTCTTCCGGGCCGCCGGGGTCGAAGGCGTCGACTTCGATACGCTGCTCAAGACATCGGATTATGTGTCCGTGCACGCACCGCTGTTGCCGGCGACGCGCGGCATGATGAACGCCACCGCCTTCGCCAAGATGAAAAAGGGCGCCTACATCGTGAACACCGCGCGCGGGCCGCTGATCGACGAGCCGGCGCTGATCGCGGCGCTCGATTCCGGCCAGGTCGGCGGTGCCGGGCTCGACGTGGTGACAGCCGAACCGCTGGCCAAGGATTCACCGTTGCTCGGCCGCGACAATGTCATCGTCTCTCCGCATACGGCCTTCTATTCGATCGAAGCGCTCAGCGAGTTGCAGGTCAAATGCGCGAGCGACGTTGCGCGCGTCTTGAGCGGCGAAAAGGCGGTTTATCCGATCAGCGCATGATAGAGCCGATCTGACATGCTCGATCGCACCGAACTAGACCCGGTCTTCTTCGCGCCTTTCGTATCGTCGCTGATGCGGGTCGAGCCGCAATGGATCGACTACAACGGCCATCTCAACATGGCCTATTACAATGTGCTGTTCGACCGCGCGGTGGACGAGGTCTACGAACTCCTCGGCGTCGGCGCCGACTATCTGAAGAACCACAAGCATTCGACATTCACCGCCGAGGTCCATGTGCGCTACTTGCGCGAACTCAAGGAAGGCGATCCGGTGCGGGTGACGTTCCAGTTGCTCGGCTACGATGCCAAGCGGATGCATTATTTCGAGCAGCTCTTCCATGCCACCGAGGGCTGGGTATCGGCGACGTCGGAAAACATGACGCTGCACGTCGACATGACAACGAAGAAGGTGGCGCCGTTCCCGGCCTCCATCATGCACACCTTTGCGCGCATGATGGCCGCGCATGCGCAATTACCGCGGCCGGAAGCCGCGGGCCGCCGCATCGCAATGCCGGGAAAGGATTAACAAAGCCAAGTCACAAACTATTTCCCGGCGATTTTGGCCGCGTCGTCGCGCACGCTGGTGTCGATCAGCGACGCCGTCGGTGCCGCCTTCGGAATGACGCCGGCTTTGACGAACAGTTCCTGCATCCAGTCGATGCGGCCGGCCGGTATCGCCAGCGTCGGGTCGATCTGTTTGTCGCGGATCGCCTGATCGGAGATGAACTCGGCCCGCTTGTCGTCGGGCTTGGCGTTGGTCATTTCATGCGCGACCTTGACGGTCTCGTCACGGTGGGTCGCGGCGAACTTGTAGGCATCCATTTCCGCCGCGATAAATTTCACAAGATCGTCACGGCGTTCGGCCAGCACCTTGCTGCTGGTGGCCAGACACAACCGGATGAATTTCGGCACCGCGCTGCCGCCCTTGGCCAGCACCTTGATATTGGGCGGCATGACGGCCTCGAACTCGTTGGAGACCACCGCGGCATCGGTGATGCCGGCGACCAGCGACTTGTAGCGGTCGAGATCGGCGCCCTGCGTCGCCAGTTTCACGTCCGCGAACGGGACATTGGCGGCGTCCAGCATTCCCCGGAACAGCAGATCCGGCAACGACCCGGGCGAGGAAATGGCAACCGTTTTTCCCTTGAGGTCGGCCAGCGTTTTGATGTCCGCCTTGGCCAGCACCACCTGGGGTACGCCCGGCCAGGTACAGCCGACAATCTTGACGCCGGTGCCGCGCACGCCGGCGACGATCGATTCCGCCGCGCCCATGTCGACGCTGTCGATCTCGCCGGAGATCAACGCCTTCATCAGCGTCGCGCCGGCCTTGATCTGCAGCAGCTCGATTTTCAGCCCGCGCTTGGCGGCAAAACCGCCTTTGTCGACCATGGCGATGAAGCCTGCGTCGCTTTTGGCTTCGAGGATGCCATGCTTCCAGACTTTTTCCTGCGCGTTGGCGCTCGTGAGACCGAGAACGATGGCGGCAATGGCAAGCGTGAATGATTTCATGTGCACGGATGAATCCTCCTCGTATTTTTTGTTTGTCTCGAAAGCTACGGCCTTCGGTATTCGCGCGCAATCATAGCGTATTTTCTAGATCCGGAATTCGCCGCCACGCTTGCGGCCGGTGTCGACGCCGAGAAAAAGCTGGTCCAGCGCGGGCCGCTTCTTGATCAGACCCTGCTCGTGCGAATAGCCAACAAGCGTCTCGAGCACTTTGCGGTTTTTCTCCGTGAGCCCGTATTCCCACGGATCGGAGCCGAGAATGCGTTCCTGCTCTTCCCAGGCATCGCGATACCAGGCGAGCGGAACGATGCGCGGGTTCGCCATGCGTTTCATCGCGGCGGCCTTCGATTCATTGAAGGCGCGGAACAGGTTGACGGCGAGCCATGGATGCTCGTCCGCCAGCGATTTGCGGATGCCGAGAACATGCATGATCGGGAAAATGCCGGTGTGCTTGAAATAGGCCACCTCCTCCGCCTTGTGGTCGGGAAACAGACGCGCCACGCGCCGATCCCCGGCGACAAACGGTTTGATTAGGTCGGAATGAAACACGGCGTCGAGTTCGCCTTCGGCCAGCATGCTTTCGACCGATTTGTCGTCCGGCAGGCAGGAATATTTGATGTCCGGCGGCAGCGCGACTTTGACGTCATCTTCGATCTCCGCCACCCATTCGATGCTGTTCAGCGGCACGCCATATTCATGCTGGAGCGTGCCGCGCATCCACAGCACGGCCGTGGTCATCATCGTCTTCACGCCGACCTTGCGGCCGCGCAGGTCGGCGGGTTTGGTTATGCCCTTGCTTGTGTTGATGAACATGAAGCCATGCCGGAAACGGCGATGCAGGAATACCGGGATTGCGCGGAACGGCAAATCGTTGTCGCGCGCCGCGAGATAGGACGACGCTGAAAGCTCCGCCACGTCGAATTCGCCGCTGTTGAGGAAGCGCCAATGGCGCGTCGCCGAATCCATGTCGGTCAGGGCGGTGAGATCGACGCCGTCGATCTCCACATCGCCCTTGAGCAGCGGACGCATGATTTCGTAGTCGCCACAGGCGAGGGTCAGGCTCAGTTTTTTTGGCATGCGTTCTTCCCGGGTTGGTCCGCCATTGGATGACTAATACTCAATGTCCCGTCGCGAGGGCAGCCAGCCTTGCCGGGTCCGGCAGCTGGTTGCCGCGCCAGACCACATGCAGGTCCGGCCGCAGCAGCAGCAGATCGTAGCGGTAGGCATCGCGCGGACGATCGTCGTCGATATCGAGAACGGCGAATGGCGCCCCATAGGATGCGAAAGCGTGCGCCAGCACCGCGGTGTCCGCGCGCGCGCCCGCCAGGCGCAGCAGCGTGTAGCCATCACCGATGCGGTCATGCAGCGCCGCGCCGCCGGAGAGCCATACGTGCGGCAGCCGCGCACCGGGCCAGCTTGTCGGCTCATATTTCATGAAATTCGGTTCGGGCGCCTCGCCCGCTTCCGGCCAGACGATCGGGGAATCCTCGTAACGATAGCCAAGTTCGGCCCCGATCATCTCGTTGCTCTTGCGCTGCTCGACGTCCGCGATGCGCGCGAGATTGGCGCGCGTCGCGGCGCCTTCCGCTGTCTTGTCGCGGATGTTGGGCTGCCAGGCCGCCCGCCAGGCACGCCGACCGCGCGAGGCATGACGCGAGGCTTCGACATTGCGCGCCCCGATCTGCCGGCGTTCGATCCCGTAGGACGAGAGCAGGCGCGGCCCGCCCCAACCTTGCAGCGTGGCGGCAAGCTTCCACGACAGGTCGACGGCATCGCCGACACCGCTGTTCATGCCGAGGCCGCCCGTCGGAATGACCAGATGCACCGCATCACCCGCGAGGAACACGCGCCCTTCTCCGTAGCCATCGGCCAGCAGCAGGTTTTGCCGCCACGGCGCGCAGGACAGCATTTCGTATTTCACCGGCATGGCGACTGTCCGCTCGAACATGGTCTTCATTTCGTCGTCGCTGTCGACAACCGAATGCAGCGTGAAGTGACGAGTCGAATCCTGCACGATCAGGAAGGTCGAATGCGCATCGGCGATGTGATAATGGCGCCCCTTGCCGATCGGGATGCGCTCGAACAGGTCATCGCAGCGATACAAAGCCTGGCGCAATTGCAGCAGATTGGCCTCGCCCTGCAACTTGATGCCGAGCTGGCGGCGCACATTGCTCGATCCGCCATCGCAGCCGGCGAGATATTGCGCGCCGAGTTCCGTTGTCGTGGCACCTTGCCTGACCTGCGCGCGCACGCCGCCGTCGTCCTGCTCGAACGAGATGAATTCGCAGCCGTAGCGCACATCCACGCTTGGCAGCGTCTCCGCGATCGCCTTGAGCAGCGGTTCGAGCGTGTATTGCGAGATCAGCTGATAGGGCTCGAGCGGCATCGAGCCGTCGGTGCAGGCGGCAATTTCCGCCTGTGCCTGCGCCACCGACGGATAAGGCAGATGCAAAAGCGGCGGCTCGACCAATGACGTGACGATGAACACGTCCATGGGCGTGTCGCGCGGGAAACCGGCATCGCGGATTTTCTGCGCGATGCCCATGCGCCGGTAAATTTCCATGGTGCGGGCGTTGCACCGCTCCATCTTGGGCAGGAATTGCGGCGCGTCCTTTTGCTCGAGCAGGATGCAACGCACGCCGCGGCGGCCGAGATCGATGGCGAGCGTAAGCCCGACCGGACCGGCGCCGACGATGATGACTTGGGTGTTCAATGATACCTCGGGAATTGCCGCACGCGCATGCGCGAGACTAGTCGATCCTCCCGCCGGAGAATCGTCGCCCCGGCACGGTGAGGAAATAGCCGACGGCCTGGCCGCCGTCGGCGCCGAGGACGCTGCCCGTCGTGTAGCGCGACTCATCGCAGGCGAGAAAAACCGCAGGCCCGGCGATGTCCTCGCCCGAGCCGACGCGGCCCATCGGCACGCCCTTGCGGCGCCCTTCGTAGATTTCCGGATCGGCATACATCGCCTCGGTGCCGGGCGTGCGGATATAGCCGGGGGTGATCGCGTTGGCGCGGATGCCGTAGGGCGCCCATTCCATCGCCTGCAGTTTTGTCAGCATGATCAGGCCGGCCTTCACCACGCTGTAGGCGCCCGCCCAGTTATAGGGAAACAGCCCGGCGATCGACGCGATATTGACGATGACGCCCGACTTCTGCGCGATCATGTGTTTGGCGGCCGCCTGGCTCACCAGAAACGCGCCCTTGAGGCCGATATTCATCGTGGTGTCCCACGACGCCTCCGGCAGCGCTTCGAGTTTTCCCGGCACGATCTTCATCGCGTTGTTGACGACAATGTCGATGCGCCCGCGTTCCTTGATGATGGTGTCGACGAGCCGGACGATGTCGGCGGATTTGGCGACATCGGCGACGACGGGAAGGCTCTTGCTGCCGAGCGCCCCGGCGTCCTTCGCGGTGGCCTCGGCGGTGGCGGGATCGACGTCGTTGACGACGACGTGCGCGCCCTCGCGCGCATAAGCCAGAACGATATCGCGGCCGATACCGCGGCCGCCGCCGGTGACCAGTGCCACCTTGTCCTTCAATCGCACGGGTGTACCCCCTTAAGTTGCTTGAAATACCTTGGAAAAATCAGGCTAGCGCATGATCCCGAAACGTGGGAACCGGTTTTCGGAAAAGATCATGCGCCAATGGCCCAAAACTGTGCGGAGAGGCCGGCAAGGCCGCGGCCGGCCTCGAAAATGGCACCTGCGGGTGCCATCTTTGCTATTGAAGAATCATCCGGCGGCAACAGCCGCCCTTTACCGGACAACATGGCCGAGCCCAGACGGAACGACCCGCGTAACGACCCTGCTCCATTGAGCCCGCAACCCCTCGCGGGCGGCATTGCCGCGCGCGCGCTGGGTGCGCGCGGCGCACCCTACCTGGCCGATCTCAACCCGGAGCAGCGCGAGGCGGTGGAAACGCTCGACGGCCCGGTGCTGGTGCTCGCCGGCGCGGGGACCGGCAAGACGCGCGTGCTCACCACGCGCATCGCGCACATCCTCAACCTCGGCCGCGCCCGCCCCGCCGAAATCCTCGCCGTCACCTTCACCAACAAGGCCGCGCGCGAGATGAAGGACCGCGTCGGCGAGATGGTCGGGCAGATCGTCGAGGGCATGCCGTGGCTCGGCACCTTCCACTCGATCGGGGTCAAGGTGCTGCGGCGGCACGCCGAGCTGGTCGGCCTGAAGAACAATTTCACGATCCTCGACGTCGACGACCAGATCCGGCTGATCAAGATGATCCTGGAGGCCGAGAAGCTCGACGACAAGCGCTGGCCGGCGCGCATGCTCGCCGGGCTGATCGACGGCTGGAAGAACCGCGGGCTCACGCCCGAGCAGGTGCCCTCCGGCGAAGCCGCGAGCTTCGCCAACGGCAAGGGCAAGAAGCTTTACATCGCCTATCAGGAGCGGCTGAAGACGCTCAACGCCGCCGACTTCGGCGACCTGCTGCTGGAGAACATCCGGCTGTTCCGGCAGAACGCGGATGTCCTTCGCTCGTTCCAGGAGCGGTTCAAGTTCATCCTGGTGGACGAATACCAGGACACGAACGTCGCGCAATATCTGTGGCTGAAGCTGCTGGCGCAGACGAGTGGAGCGAGTGCCTCTCCCAGCGCCACAGTCGCCTCTCCCGTACCGAAGTCGGATGTTTCCGACTTCGGTCAATCTAATGTGCCGAACTCGGGTGAACCCGAGTTCGGTGGGGGAGAGGGAGTACGGCCGAGTTTGCCTCTCACCAATCCGCAAATCTCAAATCAGCAGCGCCACCCGAAAAACATCTGCTGCGTGGGCGATGACGACCAGTCGATCTACGGCTGGCGCGGCGCGGAGGTCGACAACATCCTGCGCTTCGACCACGATTTTCCCGGCGCCAAGGTCATCCGCCTCGAACGCAACTACCGCAGCACCGGGCACATCCTCGCCGCCGCCTCGCATCTCATCGCGCACAACAAAGGGCGTCTCGGCAAGACGCTGCGCACCGAGGACGAGCTGGGCGAAAAAGTGCAGGTCACCGGCGCATGGGACAGCGAGGAGGAAGCCCGCGCCATCGGCGAGGAAATCGAGCAGCTCCAGCGCGAGGCGCGCGAGCGCGGCGAGGATCACCCGCTCGACGAGATCGCCATCCTGGTGCGCGCCTCGTTCCAGATGCGCGAATTCGAAGACCGCTTCATCCAGCTTGGCCTGCCCTATCGCGTGATCGGCGGCCCGCGCTTCTACGAGCGCATGGAGATCCGCGACGCGCTGGCCTATCTGCGCGTGATCGCGCAGCCGGCGGACGATCTCGCCTTCGAGCGCATCGTCAACGTGCCCAAGCGCGGCCTCGGCGATGCCACGCTGCAGATGCTGCACGATTACGCGCGCAAGAAACGCATCCCGCTCACCGAAGCCGCCGCCGCCCTCTCCGCCACCGACGAGATGAAGCCGAAACCGCGCCTGGCGCTGCGCGACCTGATGGCCGCCTTCGAACGCTGGCGCGCGAGAAAAGATTCGATGCCGCACACCGAGCTGGCCGAGATCGTGCTCGATGAATCCGGCTACACCGACATGTGGCAGAAGGACCGCTCCGCCGACGCCGCCGGCCGGCTGGAAAACCTCAAGGAACTTGTGCGCTCCATGGAGGAGTTCGAGAACCTGCAGGGCTTCCTCGAGCACATCTCGCTGGTGATGGACCGCGAGGGCGCCGAGGCCGAGCAGGCCGTCAACATCATGACGCTGCATTCGGCCAAGGGTCTCGAATTCGATTGCGTGTTCCTGCCCGGCTGGGAGGAAGGCCTGTTCCCGCATCAGCGTTCGCTCGACGAAAGCGGCCGCGCGGGGCTGGAGGAAGAGCGCCGCCTCGCGCATGTCGGCCTCACGCGCGCGCGCAAGCTTGCCAAGATCTATTTCGCCACCAACCGCCGCATCCACGGCCTGTGGACCTCGACGGTGCCCTCGCGGTTTCTCGACGAGCTGCCGGAGGCGCATGTGGAGGTGAAGGAGGCCGCGGGAGGCGCCGGCGGCTTCGGCATGTCCGGCTATGGCGCCTCGCGTTTCGACGAGATGAATTCCTTCGGCTCCAGCTACACCACGCCCGGCTGGCAGCGCGCGCAGGCGCGCAAGGGCAAGGGCGGTTTCTCCGACGACGGCCAGCCGCGTTACGTGCCGGATGGCGTGTTCGACGACGATGCCGATGCGGAGGACATCCCTCCCCTCAGGGAGAAGGCGGCGGGAAAAGGCGGACGGGCTGGCGCCACGCGCCGGCGCAAGACGCCGCTGACCATCGAAGGCGAGCTGATCGCCAAATCCACCGGCACGGTGTCATCGTTCGCGGTGGGCGAGCGCGTGTTCCACCAGAAATTCGGCAACGGCAACGTGGTGGTCGTGGACGGCAACAAGCTCACCATCGCCTTCGACAAGGCGGGCGAAAAGCGCGTGGTGGATTCCTTCGTCGACAAGACGTGAGTGGGCGGCCCTCACCGCAACCGGCCCTGCGCCCGGACCAGCCCGCTCCACGCCTCTTCCACATTTTGCAGCCGCTCCCGCGTGGCGTCCACGACGCGCAGGACAGCACTCCCGTCGTCGCAGCCGTGTTCGTTCAGGCCGCTGCCCATCAGGCGCAGCGCCTCGACAAGGTCGATGGCCTCGGCGAGCGGCGTTTCCATTTGCCAGATAAGCTCATGCAGCTTCGTGCGCCGGCGCTTACCCGACGCACGGCGTGTGCGCGGCATGGTATTGCCCCGTGATTGTAACTTCGATATTTTTATTATTAATTAGAGGCCAGATTCGTGTCAATAGAAAAAATATCAATTCGTCAAATTAAAGCGGCGCGCGAATTGCTGGGCTGGACGCAAGATGAGCTTGCCGAAGCGTCAGGCGTTTCACTTCCGACTATTGCCCGCCTGGAGGCAGAGGACGGCCAACTCGGCGGCCGCGACGGGACGCAGAAAAAGATCGTCTCCGCGCTGGAAAAGGCCGGCATTGAATTCACCAATGGTGACTCTGCGGGCGTGCGTCTGAAAAAGAAGCGCCGGTAAAACGCGGATTGCATCGGAGGGTAGGTTTGCACGATTTTGGCCGCGTCAACGAGAGAACCGATCCATGCGATCTTTATACCGCTGCGCCGATGTTAAATTTTCTTCTCTGTCAAAATCCTCTTCATCGTCCTCAACTTCTAGCCAAAGCATCGTCATCGCAAAATTATCTCGCTGTCTCATAACTTGCTCGTAGAGTTTCGGCGCAGTCTTACCGCGTTCTACGTTAATCCAAAGATCGGGTAGGCATTCGGTAATTTCCGTGACGCCGCGTCCGATAGACGCGCTACGCGAAACTAGAGACCGATTGGATACTGTTCTGCCAATATCAATTGAAACGTAAGGAAATTTTAGATGCTTATATACCCGTCGCACGATCTCATTTTGAGTCACAACAAAAGCAAGCACTTGATGATGATATGACGAATAGGCGCGCGCCATCGCTTCTTTGCTGACTTCGAATTCCAACGCTAGCTCTGTCAATTGCTTAAGATTCGGATCGCCCTTCAGCTTTGGACGAAGAATAGGGGGAGGAATAAGAATTAGCGACGAAAATCGATTTGCCTCAACTTCCATGCGGGCACGTTTGTCTCGCTCGTTCGCATGCTGCAAAAGCATGTCTGCTTGAGAGCAAAGAAAGCGATTGTCTGGTCCCGGTATGTGGGTTGGGATCAGAAAATGTCCCAATTCATGGCCAATAGTGAAACGCTGTCGAAACCAATGGCTGGTTTTGTTCACCAAGATGATTCCGGATTCGCGTTCTGGGTTTGTTATGAGACCTCCTTCAAGACCATCTAGCGTTCCATATTCGATTGAAGAGATGTCAAGCTGCCGGCATAACTGTTCGATCGGAATTGGAATTGAAAGCGACGGCTCCGCCTTTAGGATTCTCGAAACGAGCCCTTCCGGAGAGCCGGCACCTTTCCCATCGAGGTCAATGCGGGAGACGAGCATGGCTACTTATCGGAATTTTTTTCGCCAAGTCGTTTTGCCAAGTCTCTAATTGTGCTTCGGTCAGAAGCGCTCAAATCTTTTAAATCGCGATAGAGAGCCACCAACTCGTTGTACATCGCCTTCGGTGGCTCTTCGCCCACCAAGTAAGAAACTGACACTCCGAAGTGCGTCGCTAGTCGATCCAACAAATCCATAGTCGGATTTCTGCTTGCGCCGCGTTCGATATCCCAAATGTGAGCTTTCGACGCTTTGACCGCATCTGCAACGTCTTGCAACGACTCTTTCTTCTTGATCCGTAGTTTTTTCAATTCTGAGCCGATGCTCATGTTTTCCCATCCTCTTTTGCTGGAGTCCGACGGGGTGGCCACGAGTCAACGCGGCCACCCCGTACGATGTTTCTGACGTCCTTGTACCACGACACTTGACGGCCTTGCAATCGTAAGATATATCTGACGATAAGGTCGGCCATGGTGGACGACCCGCAATATAAGGACTTGAATAATGGCAAGAATTTTGAGGCCGGGTCAGCCGGCACCCAGATCAGGTGAATACGAAATCCGCGGTGAGCGCGGCGGACACACCGGCAAGGAGCGCACAGCGGTACGCGGCGAGCCGCTTCCGCCTACCCCCAGGCCAGGCCAGGGCTACACAATCTCCCGTCCGGCGCACAACGGGGCAGGCCGCAGGCCAAAATAAAGGAGAGACGAATGAAAAAGATCCGACCGCTTCGACCATTACGCCCACTCAAGCCTCTCGACCGAATGCAAAATATGAAAACACTTCCCCCTCTGGGGAAAACGAAGTGGATTAAGGCCCATTGGCGATACGACTACGGCAGAGCGCATTGGGAATGGGTCGAGGGCCACTGGAGCAAGTAACGATCTGGCCGTTACGAATGCGCGACTGATGCTATGCGCGAATCCAGCGCCTCACTCAATGTCGGCGGGCGGAACGCGCTGCTCGTGGAAGCGGCGCTCGTACATCGCGTAAGCCTCGCGCACGAGAATGTGCGTGGCCACTTCGTTTTCGGTGCGGCCAAGCTTCCCCAGCGTCGCAAGCAAAGCGAGATAATTGAATGTCTCGATTGGCAGCGTCAGGCTGAGGGCTCGCGCTTCCGAGCGGTTTTCTGGTCGCGCCATCGGATTGAACCTCACTAATTACAACCCGATTATTATGGCATTATAACCCTTGTGACGCGAATCGAATCATGGAAGGCTTGATTCGGCGAGGGAATTCGCCCTGTCAGCAGCGTTCCGCGGGTGACCTCGTCCTGCCGGCGGCCCAGTCCGGCCGCATCAACCGGTCACGAGGCCACCATGACCGATACCGGAATAGCCAGCGACGACCTGCCCAAAACCTCTTTTCCCGAGGCCTCCTTTCGCAAGGCTTCTTTTCAAAAGACCTGGACCATGGAGCGCCTGGCCCGGCTGCGGACCTGCTTCGAGGCCGGCCTTTCCTGCGCGCAGATCGCCGGCGAGATCGGCGTCTCGCGCAACGCGGTGATCGGCAAGATGAACCGCCTCGGCCTGTCGCGCGGGCGCAGCCCTGCCGCGCCGCGGCCGCGCGGCGGCGGCTCGATGCGGCGGCCGCAGGTCCTCACCCAACGGCTGGTGCTGAAAGCGCTGTTCGCATCGGAGCCCGTCGCCGACAATGTCGTGAGCCTGGAGCCGTGCTCGCTGCTCAATCTCGCGCCGCGCAACTGCCGCTGGCCCATCGCCGGCGCGGGCACCGCCGAAACCAAATTCTGCGGCAATGCGACGGCCGATGCGATGTCCTATTGCGCGGGCCATGCCCGCATGGCGTATCGCCTGTCGCCGCAGCGCGCGCGGGCTGTGGGCGCCGGCGGCTAGACGGCGCGAGGCGCTACTTCGACCCCTTCAGGGCCGCGATGACGAAGTCGATCATCTGGTCGAGCGTCGGGCCGGGCTTGCCGGCCGTTTCGGCAATCAGCAGCGGGTGGAAAAACTTGACCATCGACGCGCAGATGCAATTGGCGGCAACGCCGACATCGGACACATGGAATTCATCCGACGCAACGCCCGATGCGATGACCTTGCCGATTTCCTCGATGATGCCCTGCATGTGCGCCTTGCAGACATCCCAGTTCTCCTCCATCGCGACCGCGACCATTTCGTGCATCTTTGAATCGGCGACATAGCGGTCGGAATTCATCCGGTGCACCGTCACCAGCAGCTCGCGGAGGCGCCCGGCGGCGCTCCCTCGCTTGGCCACGATTGCCTTCGCCGCCTCCTCGACCTCCCCCATCAGGCGGCAGGCGACGCCGGCATTGATCGACTTTTTGGAATCGAAGAACCGGTAGACGTTCGCCGGACTCATCTGCAGAACCTTGGCGATGTCGGCCACGGTCGTTTTCTGATAGCCGATTTCGCGAAACAGCCGTTCCGCCGTGACGAGGATTCTCGCTCGCACGTCCGTTTCGGTATGGTCGGTGACATCGCTCATTTAAAGGTCTTTCAAGTCGTCCTCATCTGGCCGCGGCGGGCAACGGGGTAGCGGCGGAGGGGTGCATGTCCGCCGGGGCGGCCGGCACTCCGGCGGGGTCGCCGGCGCCATGCTCGCCGAGGCGCTTACGATACCACAACGCATAGAGGCTGGGCAGGAACAGCAGCGTCAAAAACGTTGCCACGAACAGGCCGCCCATGATGGTGATCGCCATCGGGCCCCAGAACGCCGAGCGCGACAGGGGAATCATGGCGAGAATCGCGGCCATGGCCGTCAGAATGACGGGCCGCGCCCGCCGCACGGTTGCCTCGACGATCGCCTCGCGGCGGGTCATCCCGTGGGTGACATCCGATTCGATCTGGTCGACGAGAATCACCGCGTTGCGCATGATCATGCCGGCGAGCGCGATCAAACCGAGCAGCGCGACAAAGCCGAACGGCTTGCCGGCAATGTTGAGGCCGAGCGAAGCGCCGATGATGCCGAGCGGGGCCGTAAGAAAGACCAGGACAAGCCGGGAAATGCTCTGCAGCTGGATCATCAGCAAGGTGAGCATGGCGGCGATCATCACCGGAAACAGCGCGAAGATCGACGCATTGCCCTTCTCGGATTCCTCGATGGCGCCGCCGATCTCGATCCGGTAGCCGGCCCCGAGGCTGTCGCGGATGGGCTTCAGCTTCGGCCAGATGGCATTGGTGACATCCGGCGGCTGCACGCCGTCAACGACGTCGCCGCGCACCGTGATCGACATGTCGCGGTTGATGCGCCAGAGGATCGGCTCCTCGTGCGAATATTCGACCCGCGCGATCTGCGACAGCGGGACGGCAACGCCGTTGCGCGAATAGATCGACAGGTCGCCGATGTGCGCGAGATCCAGACGCTCCGCGGGAACGGCGCGCCCCACGACCGCAACCTTCTCGATTCCGTCGCGCACCGTGGTGATCGTGACGCCGGAGAGCAGCATGCTCAGCGATTTCGAGATATCCTGCGGCGTCATCCCGAGGGCCCGCACACGATCCTGATCGACGACGAGCTTGAGGTACGGCGATTGCTCGTTCCAGTCGAGATGCGGATCGATCAGCTGGCGGTCCGCGCGCATCACGTCGCGCACCTGGTAGGCGATATCGCGCACTTTCTTCGTGTCGGGGCCGATGACGCGGAACTGCACGGGGAATCCGACCGGCGGCCCGAAATTGAACCGGTCCACGCGGACGCGCGCTTCCGACAGCGCGCCGTCAGCGACCGCCTTCTCGAGCCGCGCCTTGATGCGCTCGCGCGCCTCGACATCCTTCGACACGATGACGATCTCGGCAAACGATTCGTTGGGCAGTTGCGGGTTGAGCCCGAGCCAGAAGCGCGGCGAGCCGCGGCCGACATAGGCGGTGTAGGTCGCAATATCCCGATCATCCTTGAGCAAAGATTCGGCTTTCTTGACCGACTCGAGCGTCGTGCCGAACGCCGTGCCTTCCGGCAGGCGCAGCTGGAAGAAGAGTTCCGGCCGCTCCGACAGCGGGAAGAATTGCTGCTGCACGTGGCCGAATCCGACGATCGAGAGGACAAAGATGCCGACCGTCGCCAGCACCACGGTGATGCGGCGCTCGACGCACCACTCGATCACGCGGCGGAGCGCGCGATAAATACGGGTCTCGTAGATCGCATGGGGGTCGTGCCGGGGGCCGCTGCGCTTGAGGTTGCCGAGCAGTTTCACGCCGATATACGGGGTGAACATGACGGCCACGACCCACGAGGCGACCAGCGCGATCGCCACGACCCAGAAGATGCCGCCGGCATATTCGCCGACCGAGGAATTGGCAAAGCCGATGGGCAGGAAGCCGGCCGCCGTCACCAGCGTCCCCGTCAACATGGGGAACGCGGTCGATTCCCACGCAAACGATGCCGCGCGGATGCGGTCCCAGCCCTGCTCCATTTTTACGACCATCATCTCGACGGCGATGATCGCATCGTCGACCAGCAGGCCGAGCGCGATGATCAACGCGCCGAGCGTGATCCGGTGCAGGTCGAGGCCCATGGCATTCATGACGATGAACACGATGCCGAGGACCAGCGGCACGGATAGCGCGACGACCACGCCGGTGCGCCAGCCAAGCGCCAGGAAGCTGACGAACAACACGATCGCCAGCGCCTCGATGAAGGAATGGACGAATTCGCTGACCGCACGGTCGACGACGGCGGGCTGGTCGGCGATCTGTTCGAGATCGAAGCCTTGCGGCACCGCCGCCATCAGCTCGGCCGTCGCGGCGCCAACCGCGGGGCCAAGCTCGAGGATGTTGGCGCCTTTCGCCATCACGACGCCGATGCCGATGGCCGCCTTGCCTTCCTGCCGCACCTGAAAATCGGGCGGATCGACGAAGCCATGGCTCACGGTCGCGATATCGCCGAGGCGGAACACGCGCCCGTTCGCCTCGACCGGCGTTTCGGCGACGGCCTTGGCGCCATCGAGAGCACCCGTGACACGCAGCGGCACGCGCTGCGCCGTGGACTCCACGACGCCCGCCGGCACCACCGCGTTCTGCCGCGCCAGCGACTGGAAAATCTGCTCGGTGGTGATGCCAAGCGTCGCCAGCTTGGCATTGGAAAACTCGACGTAGATCTTCTCGTCCTGCGTGCCGTAGAGATTGACCTTGGTGACGTTCTTCACCTTCAGCAGGCGCTGGCGCAGCGCTTCCGCCACCTTTTTCATCTGGGCATAGTCGGCACCCTGCCCGGTAAGCATGTAGAGGATCGAGTCAACGTCGCCGTATTCGTCGTTGACCGAAGGGCCGGTCAGGCCGGCGGGGAGATCGTCCTTGATGTCGCTGATTTTCTTGCGCAGCTGATAAAACAGCTCCGGCACCTCGCGCGCCGGCGTGTTGTCCTTGAAGGCAACCTGCATCGCGGTGAATGCCGGCTTGGTGTAGGTCGTCACCTTGTCGAAATAAGGCAGCTCCTGCAGCTTCTTCTCGATCGGATCGGCGACCTGCGCCTGCATGTCGGCGGCGGTTGCGCCCGGCCACATGGCGGTGACCACGGCCACCTTGATCGTGAACGATGGATCTTCGGCGCGTCCGAGGCTCCGGTAGGAAAGCAGGCCCCCCGCCCCGAACATCACGATCAGGAACAGGATCAAGGCGGGATGCGCAACCGCCCATGCTGAAAGATTGAAACGACGCATGGCTTGTTCCTTCCAATCAGAACGACAACGACGAGACGACCCTGACCTTCTCGGCGGGGTCGAGTTTCTGCACGCCGAGCGCGACGACGTCCGCGCCCTCCGCCACTCCGTCACTGATCAGCACGTCGTTGCGCTCGAAAGACTTCACGGTGACGGGCTTGAGAGTGATCGAACCGGTCTTGCTGTCGACGACGTAGAGCGACGGTCCGCTGCCCTGGTCGAGCAAGGATGAAAGAGGAAGACGCGCGACACGCTCGCCGGCGGAATCGGACAGGACCAGCGTGGCCGTCATACCGAGCTGCACGTCGTTGCCGGCATCCGGCATCGAGAACTTGGCGAGATAGGTCCGCGTCGCCGGATCGGCCGAGGGCGCAAGTTCGCGGAGCTTGGCGGAATATTGTTTTTGCTTGTCTTGTTCCGACCACATCGAGACTCGCGCCTCGCCCGACCTTGCGCGCGTCAGCAGCGTTTCCGGGATCGCCACCACGACCTCTTTTTCGGCGAGCCGCGCGACGCGGATGGCAACCTGGCCCGACGCAACGACCTGGCCGGGCTCGATCAACGTTGCTGTCACGACACCGGGCGCGTCGGCGACGAGCGTCGCGTAGGACAGGCTGTTTTTCGTCAGCTCGACCGATCGTTCGGCACGGTTGAGCCGCGCCCGCGCCTCGTCCGCCGCTGCCTTGGCCTGATCGAGCTGCGCATCGGTGGACCAGCCTTTCGACCGCAGGTCCTTGGTACGGGTTTCCGTCGCGCCGGCCTGGGCAAGCACGCCCTTCGCGGCGCTGAGTTCGGCCTCTGCCTGTTCCGCCTGCAGATTGAGGTCGACTTCGTCCAGCGTCGCCAAAGCTTGGCCGGCCTCGACATGGGCGCCGACTTCGACCAGCCGCTTCGAAACCTTGCCGGCGACCCGGAAGCCGAGGTCGCTCTCGATCCGCGGCCGGATGGTGCCGACAAAACTACGGTCGGCGACCGGGGCCTGATAATGGACCGTGGCCACCAAAACCGGCCTCGCGGGGGCCGGCTGCTGGGCGGTTGTTGGCTCGCAGGCGGCCAACCCCAATGCCAGCAAAATCGGTAACACGTTGTAATTCTTTGATAAATTCGTCAGGCGCGACATTTGTGGCCTCCATTGCCAGCCTGACGACTAACTAATGATAAAATTCGTTATTCGTCAATCGTCATTTAGTTCATACCTTCTCATACCTTCGTGAGGTGTCGGGACGGGACAGAGGCCACGAAATCGGGAAATGCCGGTATCCGCCGCTAACCGGCGGCGGCGGATACCTCGACCACGGCTTCTGCAAAGGCCAGCGGAGCTTCCTGCGGCAAGTTGTGCCCGATGCCGCCCTTGATCAGCCGGTGCACATACTTGCCAGTGAACTTCTTGGCATAGGCGCTGGGCTCCGGGTGCGGAGCACCATTGGCGTCGCCCTCAAGGGTGATCGTGGGCACGGTGATCACCGGGAATTCGGCAAGCCGCTTTTCCATGTCGTCATATTTCGGTTCGCCTTCAGCCAGTCCGAGCCGCCAGCGATAATTATGGACGACGATGGCGACGTGATCCGGATTGTCGAAGGCAGCGGCGCTGCGATCGAAGGTGGCGTCGTCGAAGTTCCATTTCGGGGAAGCGATTTGCCAGATGAGCTTGGAAAAGTCGTGCCGGTATTTGTCGTAACCGGCGCGGCCGCGCTCCGTGGCAAAATAAAACTGGTACCACCACTGCAGCTCGGCATTCGGCGGCAACGGCATCTTGCCGGCTTCCTGGCTGCCGATCAGATAACCGCTCACCGACACCATGGCCTTGCAGCGCTCCGGCCAGAGCGCCGCGACGATATTCGCCGACCTCGCTCCCCAATCAAAACCGGCGAGGATCGCCTTGTTGATTTTGAGAGCATCCATCAAGGCAACGACATCGGCAGCGACCGCGAGCGGCTGGCCGTTGCGAAACGTGTCGTTTGAAAGAAACCGTGTCGTGCCATAGCCGCGCACGAACGGGACGATCACCCGATAGTCCGCCGACGCCAGCAAAGGCGCGACATCGACAAAGCTGTAAATGTCGTAGGGCCAGCCGTGCAGAAGAATGACGGGAGGCCCGTCGGCGGGGCCGGCTTCGGCATAGCCGACGTTGAGCACGCCGGCGTCGATCTGTTTGATCGGCGCGAAAGAGGTGTGCGTGCCCGGCTTAATCGCTGGCAGATTTTTCCGGGTAGGCTGCGCCGCCGCGGAACCCATCATCCCGAATTGCGCGGCGGCGACGGTCATGGCCGCGGTCCCGAAAAAACGCCGCCGCTGATGATCGATTTCTTCGAACATTCTGATCGTCTCCATCGGAAAATCTCCTTAATTCGGCAATCGACGCTGTTCAGCGATTGCTGTCCGTGCACGGCGTCGCCGGCGCGGCTCTTTAGCGCTTCTGGTACGGGTGGAAGATGTAGTCCTTCGCCTTCACGGCCACATGGCACGTGTGTCCGCAATCCGAAGGGCTGGGATCCGCCGCGAAATTGTCGGATGCGGCGTCGTAGTTGAACAGCGCGTACCCCCATCCGCCGCTTTTCGGAAATTTCTTGCTGTCCTTTTCCATGACGAAAGCCTGGGTGAATACGTCTGGCACATCCACGGCGAAGGGAGCCTCTGTGCTTTTTTTCGGCTTCCATTGAAGCTTCGCGATCATGGCACCGTCAGGGAAAGGGTGACCATTGCCCGGCACGCCGGCCTTGAACGCGTTGATCATGGCCGCATTGGCGACAATCACCTTGAGCACTTCGTCGGTCCGCGCCGAAGAGACCACAGCCCAATCCTCGTATCCCTTGAAGTCGGAAAACGCGATCCCGTCCGGCGATTTCAGTGCGTACTTGTCCTGCGCGTAGACGGCCGCGCCGCCGAGGACGGCAAGCACCACCGTGACTGTCGCAGTCGTGAGCTTACCCTTGCGCTTCATGGCTAGTCCTCTTTGATGTCGCAGACGACCCCGGGATTGGACGTCACGGTGTGCGTGGCTCGCCGAAATTCTGGCAAAAGACCAAAGGAACCCGCGACTGCTGACATGGCAAGAAAATCGCTCTGCGTTGACGATATTGCAGAGTTTGATTGTTATCATGCGACCGACGAGCCACAACGACGGCCCAGTACACTTTCGCGTGTTTCAGCATGCCCAAAGTCTGTGCGGTATGAGACGATGGTATCGGTACAAAATCTGGTCCCCCGCCATGATGAAACGTGAGATCTTCCCGGTCGCCAATATCTACGTGCCGACCGCGCGCCGCAAAACGCTCGATCTGAAACGCGTCGACGCTATCGCGCAGAGCATGCTCACCGAAGGCCAGCAGACGCCCATCCTGGTGCGCGCGGACGGCGCGCGTTTCGTGCTGGTCGAGGGTCTGCACCGCCTGGAGGCGGCCAAGGCACTGGGCGAGACCACCATCGTCGGCTACCGCGTCGACGCGCGGAAGCACTAGCCCCCATGGCCCAGACCCACAAACAAATCGCCGACCGCGCTTTTGATTTCTGGCTGGCTCGCGGCGCCGTTCTGGTCATTGTCGCGTTACAAATCGCCATCGTGAACGACCTGATGATCGGGCCGCGCTGGCTGGCGCCGGCCCTCGAGCTCGCACTTCTCATTCCCCTGTCGATCGCGACCGCCTGGACACAACGGCGGGCGCGCAGCGCATCGACCGACGAGCAATGGAATATTGTCGGCCGCGACAGGGTGCTGGTCCGCCGGCTGGCGATCGCGTTGACGGCCATCGTGACGCTGATGAACCTCGGCGCGCTGATCCGGCTGATCATCGCTATCCTCGCGGGGCATGCCGGCAGCGGCCGCACGCTGCTGCTCGATGCGGTCAATATTTGGGTGACGAATGTCATCATCTTCGCATTGTGGTTCTGGGCACTGGATCGCGGCGGCCCGGCCGCAAAGGGATTCCGGCCCGACAAGGGAAAGGACTTTTTATTCACGCAACAACAGCAGACCGGCGAGGGAGCGCTCTACCCCGACTGGTCTCCCGGCTTTATCGATTACGTGTTCCTGGCATTCACGAACGCCACGGCCTTTTCGCCCGCCGACACGTTTCCGCTGACCGTCAGGGCCAAGCTGCTGATGATGGCGGAATCCGCCATATCGCTCGCGACCATCGCGCTTGTGGCATCCCGCGCCGTCGGAATCCTGAGCTGACGTTCGCCTTGCATCGGCGCGTGCATTCACCGCCGTTCCGGCTGAAATAACAAATCTTTTCCGATATCCCGAAGGCGGCTGTTAACCATCAACAAGAGCCGATGATTAAATCTTATCCAGTACAACCGCTCGATGTATCCGAGCGGTATTTGCATAACCACGACATAGTTTCATGCCAGGGCGGCTTTCCAGATTGTTGTCGGCGAAATTCGCTCGTGCATCCGGCACGTCGGCGTCACAATCGAAATTTTACAATCCGGAACGCCTGATCGCCGTCTGCGCCGTGACGCTCGCGATCATCACGCTGAGCAGCGCCGGCTTCATCATCTACAATCTGCGCAATCGGGTCATTTCCGAAAATGAGAAATCGCTGAGCAACGCCTCGCTCATCATCGCAAAGCAGATCGAGCAGACCTTTACCGCGATGGAGGTCCTGCAAAAGGAATTCAGCGAAGACATCGCGCGCCTGCCCGGCATCAGCAGGAAAACCTTCGACAGCCAGCTCAGCCGTTACGATGTCCATTCGAAATTGCGCGACAAGGCCGCCGGCATCCCCTACGTCGGCGCCCTCATCGTCTACAATGCCGGCGGCAAATTGATCAATTATTCGCGCCAATGGCCTCTTCCCGACAACATCAACATCGCCGACCGGGACTACTTCAACGCCGCCAGGCTTGGCCCGGCGTCGACTCCCATCCTGAGCCCGCCGGTCCGCAACCGCGCCACCGGAAGCTGGGTGATGAATCTCGTCCGCAAGGTCTCCAGCCCGAGCGGAGAATTCCTCGGGGTCATCTCGACCGCTTTCGAGCTGCAGTATCTGCAGACCTATTTCAGCGACATCAGTTCCGACACAGACAGCAGCTTTGCCCTGTTCCGGAATGACGGCGCATTGCTCGCCCGTTTTCCGCAAAACGACGCCGACCTCGGCCGCAGGTTTCCGACCGCGGTCGCCCTGAAGCTTACGGCCAATGCGGATCACGGGGTCGGGATGAGCGCCGGCGTGATCGACGGCGTCGTGCGCATGGTTGCCGCCCGCCGGGTCAATAATTTCCCGATTGTGGTCACGGCGACGAAATCTGCGGCCGCGGTGCTTGCCGGCTGGAAAAGGACGGCAACCTACATTGCCGTCGGCGCGGCGTTAATCATCGTCCTTGTCGCCGCCTTCGCCCTGCTGTTCACGTATTTGCTGCGCAACTACCAGGCGCTGGTGCAGGCGCGCGCCGAGCGGAACAGGGCCGAAGAGCTCCGCCAGCAAAGCCTGCGGTTTGACGTCGCCCTGAACAATATGTCGCAAGGTCTGGTGATGTTCGACGCATCATCGAAGCTTGTCGTCTGCAATTCGCGGTTTCTCGAAATCTACGGAATATCGCGAGACGTCGTAAAGCCGGGATTGTCGCTCCTGGACCTGCTCAAGCACCGGAAGGAATGCGGCTCGTTCGGCGGCGATCCGGACGAATACTACGCCAAATTGCTGAATCAGATCGCCAAGCGGACGCTGACGAAACAGAACGTTCCGACCCCTTCCGGCCGTATCATCCAGATCGTGAATCAGCCGATGCCGGACGGCGGCTGGGTGGCAACGCACGAGGACATTACCGAGAAGGTCGAGGCAGAAAACGCCATCCGTCAGCAGGATCAGCAGATCAACGCGGCGCTCGAAAATATTTCACAGGGCCTGTGCATGTTCGATGCGTCGCGGCGCCTGATCATCTGCAACAAGCAATACGCCGATATCTACGAGCTGGGCAAAGAGCTCACCGAGCCGGGCACGCCGTTCCTGGCAATTCTTGAGCATAACGTTGCCAAGGGTAATGCGCCGAAGGACAACGTTACTTACCTCAAAACCCGCATCAATGAAGTAACCAACAACCAGCCATACCAAACCATCAACCGGTTGCGCGATGGGCGTTACATCGCGGTAGTGCATCGGCCGCTGGCAAATGGCGGCTGGGTGTCGACTCACGAGGACGTCACGGAGGCAAGGCGCCGGGAAGAGTCGTTCAGGCTTCTGTTTGAAGGAAGTCCGGTCCCGATGTGGGTCACCGACCGGAAAACCCTGCGTTTCCTTGCCGTCAACGAGGCCGCCATCGCGCACTACGGATACAGCCGCGCGAAATTCATGTCGATGAGCGCGCCCGAGCTGCGGCCTCCCCAAGACCGCGGGCAATTCGCATCGTTCCTCCTTTCCCTGCCGGAGGACCAGTTCACCGAAAATACCGGGCAGCACCTGAAAGCCGACGGAACGACGATCGACGTTGCGGTGCATTCCAAGGCGCTGACCTATGAAGGGCACGACGCACGCCTGGCCGTCGTGCACGACATCACAAAGATCAAATACGCGGAAGGCGAGCTGCGCAGGACAAAGATATTCCTCGATGCCGTCATCGAGCATGTCCCGCTCCCGATCGTTGTGAGAGACCTCGCCGGGTCGGGAACGGGCACGCGCGGAAACCGGTTTACACTGTTCAACCGGGCCTACGAAGAACTGACCGGCGCTTCCCGCAAGGAACTCATCGGAAAGACCGCGCACGAGATATTTCCGCACTGGCGCGCCGACATGATCGTGCGCTCCGACGAAGAGACGATCCTGTCGGACCGGATCGTGCATACCCCGGAACACGAAATACCCACGGAATACAAAGGGCCGCGCCGGGTGACGGCAAAAAAGACCGCCATCAGGGACGATAACGGCCGGCCGCAGTACATCCTGACCGTTCTTGACGACGTCACCGAGCGCCGGCGCGCGGAACAAGACATCTGGTATCTGGCGCACAATGATTCGCTGACCGGGCTGCCCAATCGCGCCTCGTTGCTCGACTACCTGGCCGTCACGCTCGGACGATCGGCCGGAGATGGGGAACAATTCGTCGTCATGTGCCTCGATCTCGACCGCTTCAAGGAGGCAAACGACGTCTACGGACATCTGGTCGGTGACGATCTCCTGCGCGAGGCGGCCCGCCGGCTGCAAACGGCCGCCAAGGGAGCCTATCTCGCGCGTATCGGCGGCGACGAGTTCATCGCCGTGCTGGCGAGCGAGGATCCGGAGGAGGCCGCGAGAGAAACCGGCGAGCGCATGCTCGACGCGTTCAAGGACAATTTCGAGATCGATGGTCACCAGTTGCAGGTCGGCCTGAGCATCGGCGTCGCGATGTTCCCCGCCGACGGCTCCGACGTGAAAACGCTGATCGCCAACGCGGACGCCGCGCTCTATCAGGCGAAATCCGAGGTGCGCGGCTCATTGCGGTTCTTCGAGGAGAAACTCGGCTTGCGCCTGCGGGAACGGCGGGAAATCCAGACCGATCTGCAGACGGCGCTCGACCAGGGCGACCTGCTGCTGCATTACCAGCCGCAGAAAACAATTGCGTTCGGCAAAGTCGTCGGCTTCGAAGCGCTGGCGCGCTGGGACTGCGCCAAGCGCGGCATGGTTCCGCCCGATACTTTTATCCCGATCGCGGAGCAGAGCAGTTTCATCATCACGCTTGGCGAGCGAATCCTGCGCGAAGCCTGCCGCGAGGCGGCAACCTGGCCGAAGCCGCTCAAGGTCGCGGTCAACATCTCGCCCGTCCAGTTCCACCACGGCGACCTGCCGAGCCTGGTCCATTCGATCCTGCTCGAGACCGGCCTGAAGCCCGACCGGCTCGAACTGGAGATCACGGAAGGCGTCTTGATCGATGATTTTGCGCGCGCGGTCTCGATCCTGCGCAAGCTCAAAACGCTCGGCATCCACATCGCGCTCGATGATTTCGGGTCGGGATTCTCGTCGCTGTCGTACCTGCACGCATTCCCGTTCGAAAAAATCAAGATCGACCGCGCCTTCATCGGCGATCTCGAACACAATCACAATTCCATGGCGATCGTTCGCGCTATCATCACGCTCGGCCACAGCCTGAGTATCCCGGTCCTCGCCGAGGGCGTCGAGACGGAAACCCAGCTTTCATTCCTCAGGCAGGAAGGCTGCGACGAGGTGCAGGGTTATCTCACCGGCCGGCCCTTTCCCATCGAGAACTATGCCGAGTTGATTGGCCGCGAAGTGCCCACGCTGAAACACAAAGCGGCGGGGATGTAAGACTGCAGCGGCCGACGATCTCTCAAGACGACGTGAGCAAATCGATCTTCGTGTTGGCCAGGATCAGCCGCTTGGCCAAGAGCACGGCGAGATTGCGTATGATGCGCTCGCCGATCTGCGGATGTTTCTCGCGAAATGCGGCATAGGCATCGAGCGGCAGTTCAAGGCATTGGACCAGCGTGTCCGCCCAGACATCGGCGGACCGCTGATCTTCGAGCAACGCCATTTCGCCAAACACCATGCCCGCGACAAGCGTGGCCAGTCGCGCGCCGTTCGGCACCTTGACGCTGACCATGCCGCTTTGCAGGAAAAACACCGACGATGCCGGTTCCCCGGCGCCGATGATGCGCTGGCCGGCCTGGTATGTCCGGGGCTGCATGAGCGTCGCGAGCGCCTCGATCTCGCGCTCGGTCAAGCCTCCGAGCAACTGCTGCTCGGGCAGCGTGGTCGGATCATGCAGCCGGCCGTAGCCACCATAACGATAGATGACCTGGTCCTCGGCCCATTCGATCGCTTCATCGAGCATCGCAAATTTTCGCAGCTTCGATGGCGGCTCAAGCATCTTGTTCATCGCGGCGCCCAGCGACAGTTGCGGCTGGATGCCGCAGAAGATCACGGTCGTGTTGACGGCGCCCAGTTCGCCCAGACTTTCGGCGAGCAGGAGGCCGGCCGCCTTGGTGATCGTCGGAACGCGATGGAGGTCGAGAATGACAAACTGAAAATACGGCCGCCTTTCGACAAGCCGGCGCGACAGATATTCGATGGCGGCGAAGGTGAGCGCTCCGGTCAGCTCATAGACGTGGCAATCCTCGCGATGCTCGTCGAGAATTTGCTGCTCGTGCGGCTGGCGATTACGGCGCGACGAAACGCCGCCGATATTATAGTCGGCGACGATGCCATTTCTCACATTGCCGCTGCGATTGAAGATGTGCAGATCGAAATGCGAGGACAAAGCCACGCATACTTTCAGCCCTCGTACGCTGTTGCCGTGACTGTCGAGGCATGGCGAGTAGGTTCCCAGGCCAAGTTGCGACGGAAGCGCCGCGACGATACCGCCGCCGACGCCGCTCTTTGCCGGCAGGCCGACCCGATAGATCCATTCGCCGGCGTAGTCATACATGCCCGAGCTCGTCATGACGGACAGAGTGCGCGCAACGGCATAGGGACTGACGACTTGCTCGCCGGTGAGAGGATTTCGCCCGCGGTTGGCCAAGGTGGCGGCCATCACGGCAATGTCGCGCGCGGTCACCTGCACCGAACACTGGCGGAAATACACGTCCAGCACGGCATCGACATCGCCGCTTACAACGCCATAGTTGCGTAAAAGATAGGCAATAGCCCGGTTGCGATCACCGGTTGCGCGCTCCGAGGCAAACACGGCCTCGTCGACGCCGAGTGCGCGGCCGGCAAATTGGCCCAGAGTATCGAGGATGCGGTCGAACGCACGGCGGCCCTCCGCGCCATGAATGAGGCCCGAGCAGGCAATGGCGCCCGCGTTGACCATCGGGTTGAACGGGCGGTTATCCGCGCGCAGACGGATCGAGTTGAAGGCCTCGCCGCTCGGCTCGACACCGATGAGGGCTTCGACACGCTCCGCGCCAACCATCTCAAGCGCCAGCGCGAAAACAAAAGCCTTTGAAATCGACTGTATCGTGAAGGGAACGGCGCTATCGCCGACTTCGTAGATAAAGCCATCGGTGGTGGCGACGCTGACGCCGAAATGATCGGGATTGGCCTTGGCGAGCTCGGGAATGTAGTCGGCCACGGCCCCGCTACGGTCAGCGACAATTTCGACATGACAGCGTTGCAGAAAGCGCGACAGCGGCGGCCTGGCAAGGTCGTCGCCGCGGAAACCCGACCCAGCGGGTGTTCTTGCATCCATGTCTTCGCCCCCAAACCATGACCGAAGCAAGCCGCGTGCCGGGGGGCTAGGGACGCATTGACGCACAAGGGGATGATGGCGACCACGCCAGAGGCGAGATCGCGACTAGGCATTGGCCATGGCGGCTTCCGCGGGGCTGTGGGCGCCTGCCCTCTCGAGCAAACTTGCAAATTCGCGCGGGTCCGCCGCGGTCCGCACGATCATCGGTTCTTCGCGGCCACGAATTGCAATCTCCGCGCGTGCGAGCGGGTCAGGCGCGATGCCCGCGGTCACAAAAACCTCTTCCGAAACGATCGCCTTGCAATCGAGCGTCTTCGTCATGTCCTGCAGGCGCGCCGCCACGTTGACGGGATCGCCGAGCGCCGTGAACACGGTGTGATCCCGGAAGCCGATGTCGCCGATGATGACCTCGCCACCATGAACGCCGAGGCCGTACTGGATCGGCTCCGGCAGATCGGAGGCCAGCTGACGGTTCATGTGGTCCACATTGGCCGCGACATTCGCAGCCGCACGCAGGGCCTGGAGACAAGCGGTCTTTGCGTCGACATCGATCCCGAACAGCGCGAGAACGCCGTCGCCGACAAACTGGTTCGGCTGACCGCCAGCATCAAGCGCCGCCTGCGAACAGGCGCCGAGGAATCGATTGATGAGAAACACAACGTCGAACGGCAACCTTGCCTCGGCGAGCCTGGTCGAACCGCGCATGTCGACGAACATGCTGACGATGTAGCGCTCCTTGCCGATATTCATGCGGCGGCCCTTGCGTAGCAGATCGGCGTTCATGGTCGGCGGCAAAAGCGGAATGACGGACACATCCGATTGCGGCCGCAGCTGGCAAGCAAGGCGGATCGACGGGTTTGCCGAAACGCCGATGCGATCGAGCACAAACGCCTCGCGCCCCGACGGCGGCGGCAGCACGGACCGGTCGCTCACGACGCGGACGCGGCAGGTCGAGCAACGCGCGCGGCCGCCGCAGACGCTGGCATGCGGGATTTTATAGCGCAGGCTGGCCTCGAGAATGCTCAGCCCCTTCGGCACGCGCACCTCGCGATCGGGATAGGTGATCGTGAACAGTCCACGGCGGCGCTCGCGCAGCGTTCGTGCGCCGCGCGCGGCAAAAACCAGCGCGATGGCGGCGGCATAGCCGATCGGAAAATAAAAGAGCGTAATGGAATCGATGACCCTGCGTTGCGCGGCGGGCGTCCCCCGCAGATTTTCCTTGCGCCAGTCAGCATCTTCGGCGAGGTCAACAACCTCGTGTGCGCCGTGATGCGCGCCGATCATCGCGAGCGGCGGCATCAGCACCGCAATAGCGAGAAGGATGGGCCCCGCCCAGCTGAAGAACGATTTCAGCCGCAGCCAGAAATAGAGTCCGATGCACGCGTGCGTCCATGCAATCGTCAGCAGGATGAACTGCACCGCGATCATGTGCGGCCGCGAGACCCAATAGGCGAACAGCGGTGATGCGTAGTTCGGCGGCGCAAGCCCGTACAACGCGCCGGTCAGCCGCACGGCGCCAAAATGGCTGGCGAGCCAAAGCGGAATGCTCAGGCCGAGCAGGAGTTGCGTGATTTCAATTGTCGTGTAGCGAAAGTGCCGGCGTTGATAGAGCGCCCAAAGGCCGAGCGAAAAATGAATGCACGCCGCGGCATAGAGCGTGTCGTTGACGACCGGAATTCGCCACCACCAGACGTGAAACCGCAACCACGCTTCCATCGTCGCGTAGGAGATGTTGCCGAGTGCGTGATTGAAGAAATGCGTGAAGATGTATGCGAACATCACAAGCCCGGTGACAAGCCGGACCTGGCGCACGCCGATACCGCGCAACCACGTCAGAATCCCCGATTCGCTCGTCGCGCTCGCGGCGCGAGGGTCAACGATCGCAGGTGTGTCTACCGCCACGCTGAACCATCGTGAATGAGCAATCGATTTTGAAAATTACCCGGGTTGTTCCCTGCAAATCAAACGCGGGCCGGAAAGACCCGACATGCCGATCAGGTGCGCCGGAGGCTACTTCCAGTCGACGGTGGTGTCGAGCGGTGCCAGCGGATTGAGGTCCTTGGCCGGATCATAGCTGACCAGGTTCGCGGTCCACACGCCGAAGACAACGAACGACGCCGTAACGGAAATGATGGCGGTACGGATCATGACGGAGCTCCCTTTATTTTTGCCCGGGGGTTCCCCCGGTGCCGCAGGAGCATTTCGGCCCCGGCAGAACTAAAACTAGACGGGAGCGGGATCGGTTCCTGTGACCCGGGTCACAAAAGCGCGCATTTTGCCGCGGTCAAACGCAAAGCAAGAAAAAAGCGGCCCGTGAGGGCCGCTTGAGTTTTGGAGGTTCAGTTCAGAAATCCAGGGCCTGCCCCCGGGGAAGGGGCAGGCCGAAAGACGGTCAGGTGCTGGGGACTACGCTGGCCGTCAGGCTTCCGGTGGTAAGGGGGTGAACCACTGGACGAGCCGAAAACGTATCGTTGGGGCTGTGGAACGTCCGGGCCAGGCCGGTCACCACTGATGCGCCCGCGAGGAACGCGGTGGCGATGGCGAGGATGATGGTCTTGCGCATGTCCGTTGGCCCTGAATGACGCGGAAGCAACGTGCTCCCTGCAGTCAGGACACTAGGGCGACGGGCTCCTCACCGATGTGACCCGCATCACATAAATGCTGTTTTCCGACGACCGCCGAAAAGGCCCGTCAAATCGCGCTATTGGCAGCCCGCAACCGGCGCGCGAGCATGCCCATAACATCGAGCGCAAAAGTCGGCGCGCGGCTGACCAGAGTCAGGAAATCCTTCTTCGAAACCGGGACCAGCGCGACGTCGGTTTTGGCGACAGCCGTGGCGCTGCGCAACGCAGAGTCGATCAACGCCATCTCGCCGAAAATGTCATTGGTCTCGAGCGTCGCCAGCAGACGGTTGCCCAGCATGATTTCAACCTGCCCGCTCTGGATGACATAAAGCTCCTTGGCTATTTCGCCTTCCTTGAAAATCGTTTCACCCGGTTTGAGGTACCACACGGGGATGCTGGATTCGGTGAGAAAGCTAAAGCCGATAACGTCGTCCGACATGGATAAAAAACCTAGAGCTTGAGCTCTTTTTCAAGCTTCGGCCTGCTCTCGATGCAGTAGTAACCCGACAGGCGGGTGACCAATTTCAGGCGCATCCACTCATTGAGAATCCGGCTGACATTTTCGCGCGCTATGCCGGCCATGGCGGCGACGTCGCTTTGACTCAATTTCTGCCGGATCACGACGCGGCCGCCGCCGACGTCGTTGCCGAAGGCCTTGGCCAGATCGAGCAGCGCGCGGGCCACGCGGCCCTTGACCGGCAGAAACGTTCCGGCGGCGACCACCTGGTCCGTGTCGCGCAAACGCGCGGCCAGCAGGCTGAGAAGGTGCTTGTAGATGTCGGGGTTCTTGTTGGCGACCGCCTCGAACGAGGTGCGGCTGACGAAGCTCAGTTTGCAGTCGCGCAGCGCGGTGACCGAAGCCGATCGCGGGCGTCCGTCGATCATCGCCATGTCGCCGACGATCGATCCAGGACCCAAAATCGCGAGAATCCGCTCGGCGCCCGTCGGCGACGCCATGCTCACCTTGAGCAGGCCCTCATTGAGCCGGTAGCACCCGTCACCGGGATCGCCGGCCAGAAACAGGATTTCGTCGGCCGACAGCTTGACTGGTTTGGCGTTGGCGAGAAGCCCAGCCGCCAGCTGCTCCGGCAGATCCGACAACAAATCAGTAGGATGCGAAGGCGACACCATTACATACCCGGCGCGGAATACCTTTAAGGCGCCCCCCAAAATACTTTTTAGCAGAAGTCCTCTGAAATTGCTCTCTCGCTGGCCAAAGTTATTGATCTTGCTCGAAAATAGAGTTTCTGCCCATTCTGCAGCGATTCTTCGGCGGTGGGCCCGGCCGGGAACCTCGCCGGCAGGCACGAGCCGGGGCGTTTGGCCGGGGGTTTCATTCGCCACGAGCGTGCGCGAGCGGTGACTGCTTGCCCGGGCGGGACTTGCGCCCCGACGACACGGTCAAGGTCTTTCCATCGCCCTCACTCGATTTATCTGGCGTGCGCCCGGCAATGGGGCTTGTTAAAGTCTCGGGATTCGATTGAATCGGTGTCGGACAGACGATACCGGGGCTGGAGGGGGACGTTATGAGACGGCAAGCGGTGCTTTTGACGGTGCTCGGCTTGGCCCTCACCTCGTGCGTCGGTGTTTACGGCGCAACGGGAAATGACGTCGGCGGCATTATTCCGTGGTCGCCGGAAGCCGAGCAAAGCGCGCTGGATATCGCGCAGGGCAATTGCGGTCGCTTCAATAAATACGCGTACATCACAAGCATCCATCGTGAATACGGCGATTACATTTCCTACGCGTGCTGGTGGTCGCCGCCGCACAGGCGCCGATAATATCCGCTGACAAAGCACCGCCGCCCGAGCGCTGTCGTATGCTGACGAAACGCCGTTTCGTTTTGGCCGCCGTCGCGGGCATTGCCTGCATGCTGTTCGCAGCGCCGGCGCTTGCGCTCGATCTCAATTCGTTCAGGGCGCAGAACGGCCTTCCGCCATTATCTGCGAGCGGTACGCTTGGCGCCGCCGCCTATAGTCACGCGCAAAGCCTCGCCGGGCGTCAACGGCTCGACCATTCCGGTTTTCGCCAGCGCGCGCAGATGACATCCGGCACGGCGGCGGAAAATGTCGCATTCGGATGCGCGACGGAAGACTGCGTGATCCGCATGTGGGCGCGATCAGGCCGTCACCGCGCCAACATGTTGCGGCGGGACGTCACCAGCTATGGCATCGCTTCGGCGGATGGTGGCAATGGCCGCCGCTACTGGGTGCTGGAATTGGGCAACTAGGACGCGGACGTCCGCGTCCGGGTCACTTCTTTTCCAGCATCAGGGTGCCCTTCTGCCCGATCACGCGCTGCACGGCGTGGGCGAAGCGCGCGAGCAGCCATGGCAGCGTGACTTCAAGCCGCACGGCCGCCTCATAGACATCGATGAAGCCCGAGGCATTCTGGCCGAGCGCCGACACCCGGAACGTCAGACGATCGCCGCTCCAAACCTCTTCTTGCACGGACAGCAGCCAGGCGAATTCGGTCCTGGCGCGGCCAAGCCCATCCTTGATACGGCGCAGTGCCTCGTCCTTGCCGAGACGATGGGGAATAATAACGACAAGCGGTTCCGTCATTGCGGCGGTATCTCCCTGATGCTGACAGGCATGTGGGGACGCCGCCCGCGCAGAAAAAGGGCCAGCCGTCTCGCCGGGCAAAGCCCTTTAGCTGTGCTGAATCTTCCCGTTCGGGCTGGCCTGATCGACCGCGGCGGGGAGATGGTCGGCAAGCAGTTTCAGCACCTCGTCGACCGGCACGCCGTATTGCTGCGCGATCTGCCTGACCTGCTCATTTCCCAACGCGGCCCGGATTTGATCGGGCGTAATCTTCATATTGGGGCCGTTGCTGAGCCAGGATTTGACTTGGTCTCCCAATCCGGCCTGCTGAAGCTGATTAGCAACGCCTTGCAGGCCACCGAGATTCGTCTTCGCCAACAGGGCCGAGATCAATGCCGGACCTTCGGCGGCGGCAACCGAACCAAGCGCGGCCTTCAGCGAAGGGCTAAGTTGATCCCAGAGTCCCATGCCAACCTCCAGAGCGCAGGCGACAAACGCTCAGGGATGCTTCTCGGTTTTCGAGGCGCGCATTCCCTGACCTGTCGCATCGGTCTCGCACATATACGCGCCGGATTTTGTGTTGCCGTAATCCTTGTAGCCATTGAAGTGATAAATTTTTGAATTGAGATTGGCCCAGACAACGGTGCCAGTCAGGCATCGCAATCTGGCCTGCCCTTCAGTGGCGTACTGGTTTGCACCTGTCGGCGTTGTGGCAGCCGGCCGGGCCGCCGTGGTGGCGGGCGGTGGCGCAGCAGGAGCCGGCGCAGGTGTCGTCGTCGTTTGAGTCGGCGCGGGCGCAGGAGCCGGCGCTGGCGCCGCGGGCGCCGCGACCGTTCCACCCGAACGGCACTGTGCTACGTAAGCTTTCTCTGTGACTCCCTTCGCCTGATTGTCAGCCTTGTTGGCTCGCCACTCGTCGCGGCACGCCTTGGCCGTTTTCTGTCCACCTGCGGCCGGAGCAGCAGGCGCCGCGGGCTCTGCGGTTTTCTTTGCTTTTTTCTCGCCGGTTTTTTTCTCGGCTTTTTTCTCGGCTGCCGGAGCAGGCGTCGTCGCAGCCGCCGCACGGCACTGCGCGACATAGTCCTTCAGCGTTATTCCCTTGGCTTGATTGGCATCCTTGTTGGCCCGCCACTCCGCCGTGCAGGCCTTGGCGGTTTTTTGTTGGGCGACAACAGGAAGGGACAGAAGTGACGCGCCAATTATTGCTGAGCTAATGACGATGATGGTACGCATATTCAACTCCTGGCGTCGCGCCGTTAAAGCGGGTTACGCGTCCTTCTCACACTTGGCCATGAAGCTGTTCTTCGCCGCGCCGGCGAGCGGCTTGCCGTCCTTACCGACCGCCTTTGTTTCGCAGGCGTCCGTCTTGCATTTCTTGACGAAGCTGGTTTTGGCGGCGCCCGAAAGCGCCTTGCCATCCTTGCCCACTGCTTTGGTTTCGCAGGACTGAGCCAACGCCGAGCCGACAGCAAACGTGGTAATCAAAGCTGCAAGGAGAATTCGCTTCATCGTTCCCTCCGATAAATTTGTGACGTCATGTATGGATTTTATGGATTGGGACGTCAACTAATGAGAAATATTTGTCCTCACGCGACATACGGTCAACGTATTTTTTGCGCATAAAGTTGAGGCAAGTCGTTTGAAGCTTGTTTCGCAGGCGGCCGTCGAAAATCAGCGAGAACATCACCCGCAGAAACCATTGATTTTACACGCATTGCCGCAGTGCGGTGGTGCCAGGGCACCGCAGCGAGAAAGCTGAGCTGCGTGCAATCTGGCAGCCCCAATAACGTCTTCGCTTATTCCCCCTCCGGCGAAAAAAATGACGGACGCAGGGCGCCGTACCGTCGTTACACTTGATGAAGTGCGGCTGTCCTTACGAGAGACGAGAGCCGCCAGATAAGGGGAAACGTCATGTCGTCGTTCAAATTCGCCGCCGCCGTTCTTTTCACCGGGGCTCTCATTCCGCCTGCTTTTGCACAACTGCTTGAGCACAAGGATATCCCAGCCGAAATGGCCGTCACCATCGCTACGACCGCGATCGCCACCTGCAAAACAAATGGTTTTGCAGTGTCATCGACGATCGTCGGCCGCAATGGCGAGATCATTGTCCAGATTCGCGGGGACAATACCGGTCCGCACACGATCGAGAACAGTTTCCGTAAGGCCTACACAGCACGCACCTTCCGGGTGCCGTCAGGCGAAATCGTCACCCGGGTAAAGAACGACCCGACACTCGGCCTCGTTCACCTTGCCAACGTGGTTGCCATTCAGGGCGCACTCCCCATCAAAGTGGGCGATCAGGTCATCGGAGCAGCCGGCGTATCGGGTGCGCCGGGCGGCGACAAAGATGAAGTCTGCGCAAAAGCAGGCGTCGACAAAATCGCCGATCAATTGAAATAGGCGGCGGGCCCACATCCCTGCCGGCTCCTGAACGGCGCCGGCTTCGGACAGCAACCAGCCTTGGCGCCGCCAAACGGGACTCCGTTGGCGGCGTTACGCTTTTGTTCTTGCCCACCGTAGACTCAAGAATAGTGCGACTGCCGCGGCTGCATCCGATAATACCGCGGTCCCTCCGCCCTCATGAAAAGTGCGTGATCGCTCTATTCAGCGCTTGCGAGCGTGCTAGGCTGAAACTTCAAGCCGGGCTGGAGTATTTGTACATGCGTCTCCACCGTCTCGCGCTACCCGTCGTCGCAGCGCTCGCCGCTTTCATTTTCGCTCACCCGGCGCGCGCCAATGTGATGATCATCATCGACAAGTCCACGCAGAAAATGACCGTCACGGTCAACGGTGAGGATCGTTATACGTGGCCGGTGTCAACCGGTCGCGCCGGCTACGCAACACCATCTGGCGACTTCCAGCCGTTCCGCATGGAGCGCGACCACTACTCGCGCGAGTGGGATGACGCGCCGATGCCGCACTCGATTTTCTTCACAAAGATCGGCCACGCCATTCATGGCACCTTCGAAGCGCGCAACCTTGGCCGTGCGGCATCACACGGGTGCGTCAGGCTTTCAACGCAGAACGCAGCCACGCTGTTTGCGCTCGTGAAGGAAGAGGGCGTTTCCAACACCCGCGTGCGTCTCATCGGCGACGCTCCGCGAAGCGACGATGCGATCGTGCGCCGCGACCGCGATGCCAGCCGCGATTATGTGCGTAATTACACCAGCGATGACGACTCCTCCGACGCGTCGCCGCAACGCCGCCAGGGACGTGGTTGGTACGACAACAGCGCGCGTTCTTACTACTACCGTCAGCAACCCTATTATGAACGTCGCTATTACAGCAGAGGCTTCTACCCATTCGGGTGGTAAACCGAGCGCGGCTTGGCGATGATCCGCAAGCTCGCCAACGGCAAATATCGGCTGTATTCGCGCAAGAAAAACCCCCGCACCGGCAAGCGCCGTAACCTCGGTACGTTCTCGACCAAAACGGCCGCCCAGCAGCACGAACGGGCCATCCAGTATTTCAAGCGCCATTAAACCGATGCGCGACCGACGCTAGTCCTGATGCGCAACGCCGAGCGCTTCCTCGCCACGGTCACGAGGGTATGGATAGCCATTGCGCGGCGGGACGCGAAGGGCAAACTTGCTCAATGAATACCCCCACGACTGTCGCCAGTCTCGCCTGCGACGAAACGACCGCCAGACGGCTGGCGGACTATCTCGCCGAAAGTCTCGATACCGAGAACACGGCGTGCGCGGCATTCGAAGGCAATGACGGACAATGGCGCGTCGCAGTCCATTTTAGTAACGCTCCCGACGTGGTGGCGTTGCGCGGGCTGGTCAGCCTTGCAGCCGGCGAAGCGGCCGCGGAAGCGCTCAGAATTGAACCGGTCGCACCCGCTGATTGGGTTGCCCGAAGCCTTGCCGGCCTGCAGCCGGTACGCGCCGGCCGTTTCATCGTTCACGGCGCGCACGACCGCGCGCGGGTAAGGCCTAACGATGTCGCAATTGAGATCGAAGCAGCTCTCGCCTTCGGGACCGGTCATCACGGCACGACTCGCGGCTGCCTGCTCGTACTCGTAGATCTGGCAAAGCGGGGGTGGACGAAGCGCGTGCTCGATGTCGGCACCGGCACCGGTGTGCTGGCCATCGGATCGGCTCGATTGCTGCGGGCGCGCGTTATCGCCAGTGATATCGACATTGTCGCCGTGCGTTCTGCACGGAGGAATGCAAGGATCAACCACGTCGCGCCATTGATTGCATCCTCACGCGCTGCTGGTGCCAGTGCACAAATCATCGTCGCGCATGCGCCGTACCAATTGATCTTTGCAAATATCCTGCTCGCGCCATTGATCAGGTTGGCCGTGCCGCTCCGTAAGCTTGCCGGTCGCGGTGCCCGCATCGTGCTATCCGGCCTTTTGCCCGCCCATGCCAATGCTGTTGTTGCGATCTACCGTGCCCAGGGTCTCGTCCTCGAACGGCGTATCCTGCTCGAAGGCTGGGTTACGCTGGTGATGCATCGGCCGTCCGAACGAGGCCAAAAACAAAGCCGCCCCGGGCGGGGACAGCCGGGGCGACTTCGCTGGTGAAGGGCTGCTACCAGCCGAGCATTTACTCGTTACTCGTCTTCACTAGCTGCCTAACTTGTTCATCAAACGTACGGGGCAACAAATGCGCATGTTTTGCGATTTCGCGATGAACCTGCTGGAGACGCGACTCCACCAACGCATCCATAAAACGGGTCAGCAAATTTTTTCGTTGCGCGGCGGTTTTCGCGCGCCCGGCTGCTTTGGTGGCGGGAACGCGGGTAACCCCATAAGTGACAGCAACCATTGTGTGTCTCCTTCTCAAAATCGAAGCATCGGCAAACACTGTGACTTTGCTTCTGTCTGCTGCAGTGCAATGTAGTCTCCAATGCTACTCAGACCATTGGTGTGAATGCATACATGCCCTGTAAATCCGGTATGAAGTCGTTAATCACTGGTGGAGATGGGTGACATCACTAAGGTGGATTGGTGCGACGCACAAAATTGAGTCAGACAGTCGATTCATTGCCGAATTAACCGCCAGCGCTGCAAAATTTTTTGCCAAGTTCGGCCGGATGCATGCCCATGTCACGTGCAGCGCTCTGTGCATGCCTGCATTGCTGAACCTGCGTGGGGCGCTAGAGTCGATCTATGTTCGAGGCCCGCTTACAGTCTTTCGACGAATCGAGTGACCGAGCGCAAAGCGCCGCCCGTGTCGCCGAATTGCGTGCCGAACTCCAACGGCGCGGGCTCAACGGACTTATTGTGCCGCGTGCCGACCGGCAGCAGAACGAATATTTGCCGGCGAGCGAAGAACGGCTGGCCTGGCTCACGGGCTTTTCAGGTTCGGCAGGCACGGCAGTGGTGCTGGATGATCGTGCCGCGCTTTTCGTCGACGGCCGCTACACGGTACAAGCAAGCACCCAAGTCGATAGCAAGATCTTCTCGATCGAGCACCTGGTAGAGCACCCGCCCGACCAATGGCTCGAGCAAAATCTCAAAAATGGCGCGAGGCTTGGCTACGACCCGTGGCTGCAAACCAGCGAGCAAGTCGAAAAGCTCAGCAAGGCTTGTGTCACGGCAGGCGCCGAATTGGTGGCCGTCGATAGCAATCCCATTGACATCCAATGGCGTGACCGGCCGGCGTCACCCGCAGCCATGGTAAGCTTGCGGGACATCAAGCTTGCCGGCGAAGCGGCGCCCGACAAGGTCAAGCGCATCCGCGCGGAGCTGGGCAAATTGCGCGCAGATACGCTACTGGTGTCGGACCCGCAGAATGTGGCTTGGGCGTTCAACATACGCGGCGGGGACGTAGCGCACACGCCCCTTGCCCTTGCCTTTGCTTTGCTTCCCCGGGAAGGTCGGCCAGCGCTCTATGTCGACGCTGCCAAGCTCAGCAACAATGTCCGCCGGGCGCTGGAAGGATTCACCGACGTGCGCGCGCCGGACGACCTTGCCGGCGATCTCGGTAAGCTCAAAGACAAGATCGTGCGGCTCGATCAAGCGAGCGCCGCCGACGCATTCACCCGCCTGCTTATCGCCCATGGCGGCAAGCCACAGCGCGGCGTCGATCCGATTGCATTGTTGAAAGCGACAAAGAACCACGCCGAGATCGTCGGCAGTCGCGCCGCTCACAAACGCGATGGTGTCGCGGTCACACGCTTTCTGGCCTGGTTCGACAAAGAAGCACCAGCGGGCAAGCTAACAGAGATTGATGCTGTTGCGGCGCTGGAAAGCTTCCGCCGCGACACCGGGTTGCTGAAAGATATCTCGTTCCCAACGATTGCCGGTGCGGGACCGAATGGCGCGATCGTGCACTATCGCGTCACCCGTACTTCGAACCGGCGCGTCGGCAGGAACGAGTTGTTTTTGATCGATTCCGGCGCGCAATACGAAGACGGGACCACCGACATCACCCGGACCGTCGTTGTGGGCACGCCGACCGAGGAGATGCGTGACCGCTTCACGCGCGTGCTCAAAGGGCATATCGCGATTGCCACCGCCGTCTTTCCCGAGAACACCAGCGGCGCGCAGCTCGACCCACTGGCGCGAACCGCACTTTGGCAGGCTGGTCTTGATTTCGATCACGGCACGGGGCACGGCGTTGGGAGCTATCTTTCGGTGCACGAGGGCCCGGCGCGCATATCAAAGCTCGGCGCCGTGGCGCTTCGCCGCGGCATGATCCTTTCCAATGAGCCCGGCTACTACAAAACTGCTGCCTACGGTATCCGCGTCGAGAATCTGGTGCTCGTGATCGCCGCGCCGGAACCGGTGGGCGCTGAAAAGCCGCTGAACGCTTTCGAGACCTTGACACTGGCGCCGATCGACCGGCGGCTGATCGATATCCGAATGCTCACGTCCAAAGAACGCGCCTGGCTCGACAGCTATCACGAGCGGGTACACGAAGTCCTCGGGCCACTCGTCGATCCGCCGACGCGCAATTGGCTGGCTGCGGCAACAAAGCCGTTAAAGTGACTATGAGATAAGCGCTAGCCACTCGTCTTCGGTCAACACTTTAACACCGAGCTTCTTCGCGTCGGCAAGCTTGGAACCCGCACCTGGACCGGCAACCACATAGTCGGTTTTCTTCGACACCGATCCCGCAGCTTTTGCGCCCAGCCGCTCGGCTTGAGCTTTCGCCTCCTCGCGGGTCATTTTTTCCAGCGCACCGGTAAATACCACCGTCTTGCCAGCGACAGCCGTATCTATTTTCGGCTTTTCGGCATCGAGAATCTTCACTTCTTTGGTGAGGCGTTCGACAATGCCCCTGTTGTGGCTTTCACCGAAATAAGCGGCGACGGCCTGGATCACGGTATCGCCGATCTGATCGAGCGCATCCATTTCGGCGATCGTCTCCGCGTCGCCTCTGGCAACCTTGAGCCCCGCATCATGGAACGCCTTCCAGGAGCCGTAGCCACGCGCAAGCGCCAATGCGGTCGTTTCGCCGACGTGCCGGATTCCGAGGGCATAGACAAAGCGGTCGAGCGATATCTCGCGCCGCTGCGCGATGGCGTCGAACAGATTGCGCACCGACGTCTCGCCGTAGCCTTCTTCTTCTTCAAGTTTGATCTTCTTGTTACGGGCCGCCAAAGTGAAAATATCTGCTGGCTCCTTGATCCACTCCTTCTCGAAAAACAACTCGATCTGTTTTTCGCCCAGACCTTCGATATCAAATGCGCGGCGTGAGCAGAACAGTTTGAGGTGCTCGATTTTCTGGAACGGGCAGGCGAATTCGCCGGTACAGCGCGCCCGCGCGCCCTCCTCCCCGGTCGCAGTCTCCTCGCGCACAATGTCGGTGTGCAGATAGCACGGGCATTTCCTCGGAAAATGGTATGGCTTGGCATCCTTCGGGCGCTTGTCGATCACCACATCCACAATCTGCGGAATCACGTCACCGGCGCGCTGGATGATGACGGTATCCCCAATCCGGATGTCACGGCCTTCGCGCAAAGGTTCGCCATCGCCGTCGAAACCCTTGATATAGTCCTCGTTGTGCAGCGTAACGTTCTGCACGATGACGCCGCCGACTCCGACAGGCTCGAGCTGCGCTGTCGGAGTGAGCGCACCAGTGCGACCGACTGTAATCAGCACACCGCGCACGACCGTGGTCGCTCGCTCGGCGAGAAATTTATGCGCGATCGCCCAGCGCGGGGTGCGCGAGACGAAGCCGAGCCGTTCCTGCCAGTCGATGCGATCGACTTTGTAGACGACACCGTCGATATCGTAGTCGAGTTTGGCGCGACCTTCCTCGATCTTGCGATGGAACGCGATGAGCTCTTCGGTCGACCGGCAAAGCTTTGTCAGGGGATTTGTTTTAAAGCCCGAGGATTCATACCATTTGATCATGCCGAACTGCGTGTCAGCCGGCATTTCGCTCATTTCCCCCGAGGAATAAGCAAAGAAACCGAGCGGACGTGAGGCTGTAATCGTGGGATCTTTCTGCCGTAATGAGCCAGCTGCCGAATTGCGCGGGTTGGCGAAGATCTGCCCATCCGATGCCTTTTGACGCTCGTTGAGCGCAAGGAAGGCACTCTTCGTCATGTAGACTTCGCCGCGAACTTCGCACACTGACGGCACGTTTCTGCCTTTCAGCTTTTGCGGCACATCCTTGAGCGTTCGTATATTGGCGGTGACGTCTTCGCCTTCGGCACCGTCACCGCGTGTCGCGGCCGTGACCAGCTCTCCATTCTCATAGCGCAGCGACATCGAGAGACCATCGATCTTCGGTTCTGCGCTGAAATCGATTCTCTCGTCCTCGTCCAGTTTCAGGAAGCGGCGGATGCGCGCAACGAAATCGACGACATCCTGTTCGGCGAACGCGTTTTCGAGAGAAAGCATCGGCACTGCGTGCCTGACTTTCTTGAACCTTCCGGCGGGCGCCGCTCCCACACGTCGCGACGGCGAATCCGCGCGAATCAATTCGGCAAAGCGTGCCTCGATCGCAGCATTGCGCTGCCGCAAGGCATCATATTCGGCGTCCGTTACAGTCGGGGCGTCTTGTTGATAGTAGCGCTTGTCGTGCGACGCGATTTCGCCAGCCAACCGTTTCAATTCGGCCTTGGCCTGCGCCTCGGTGAGGTCCGTCGGCTTGATCTTAGACGCGTCGTGGCTCGCCATCCGTGCACTATATCAACTTGCCGCCTTGATCAGCCGGTCTGCAGCAGCGCGGGCTTCATTGGTAATTTCCGCACCAGCGAGCATACGGGCGATCTCTTCGCGGCGGCGCTCTGATGCCAGTTCGGTCACGCGGGTAGCCACCCGTCTTCCCTTCTCCAGCGCGTCTTTCGCAATGAGATAGTGGCGGTCCGCGCGCGCCGCCACCTGCGGCGCGTGCGTGACAGCCAACACCTGCACACCGCGCGCGAGCCTGGCGAGGCGCACGCCGATGGCATCAGCGACGGCACCGCCAACGCCAGTGTCTATTTCGTCAAACACAAGTGTCGGCGCCGAGCCCCGATCGGCCAGCACCACTTTCAGCGCCAATAGAAACCGCGCCAGCTCGCCGCCGGACGCGACCTTCATCAGCGGTCCCGGCCGGGTGCCCGGATTGGTCTGTACCCAGAACTCGGCGCGGTCGACGCCGTTTGGACCTGCAGCGGCGGGGTCACTATCAATCTGGGTCGAGAACTTCGCCCGCTCCAGCTTGAGCGGCTTGAGCTCGCCATTGACGGCCTTGTCGAGCGCGGCGGCGGCTTTACCGCGCGCTTGCGAGAGAGCCTGCGCCGCGGCACGAAAGGCATCCTCCGCCTGCGCCGCGGCGGCCTCGAGCGTCTTGAGTTTGTGCTCGCCGGCATCGATCAGTGCTATGTCGGCATTGTACTTTTGTGCCATCGCCGCAAGTTCATCCACCGGAATATTGTATTTACGACCGGCGGCTCGCAGCCCGAACAGCCGTTCCTCGATGCGCTCAAGTTCGGCCGGATCGAAATCGGCAGCACGCAACGCTGCTTCAAGATGGCTGCGGGTTTCGTCCAGTGCTGTTAATGCCGCATCCAGGGACTTCACTGTCGGCTCGACAAGGCCAGGCGCCTGCGTCGCGCGTCGTTCCAGCCTGCGGATCACGCCGGCTAGCGTCGGTACACTGGAGCCAGCTCCGGCGATCACCTCGTGGGCTTCGCGCAAGTCTTCTGCCACCTTCTCCGCCTGCATCATCGTGGTCCGCCGGGTGGCAAGAGCGGTCTCCTCGCCGGATTGCGGCGCAAGCTTGTTGAGTTCGTCGACTGCATGACGCAGCCAATCGCCTTCGCGCTTGGCGCGCTCGACTTCGGCGCGATGAGCCTCTGCCGCCGCCTGCGCTCGCCGTCGCGCCTCCCACAGCGCTGCGACCTTTGCTGCCTGGCCTTCGAGCCCGCCAAAAGCGTCAAGCAGCCGGCGATGGGTGGCCGCATCGACCAATGCCCGCTCGTCGTGCTGGCCGTGGATCTCAACCAGCGCACTGCCAACCTGTTTGAGCACCTGAACGCTTACGGGCTGGTCGTTGACAAACGCGCGAGTGCGCCCATCCGCGAGCTGCACGCGGCGAAGGATCAGTTCGTCCTCCGCTGGAATATCGTCAGCGGCGAGAAGCGCGCGCGCGGGATGGTCGCGCGCCACGTCGAACACGGCCGTCACCTGGCCCTGTTCCAGGCCTTGCCGCACCAGCGATTGGTCGCCGCGGCCCCCCAGAGCCAACGCAAAAGCGTCAAGCAAGATCGACTTGCCGGCACCGGTCTCGCCGGTGAGCGCAGCCAAGCCATCGGCAAAATCGATGTCGAGCCGGTCGATCAGAACGATGTCGCGGATCGAAAGTCGGGAAAGCATGTCGCCTGTCCTCAGGCCGTCATCATCCGCGAAAGCGGATGATCCAGTAACCACCGCAATGGCAGATTTTCACAAGATTCGTCCGCGCAGTGGTGCCTTGCTTTCGCGGGGAAGCACAAGGGGTCACCCCAGTCCGGCAGTCTTGAATGCTTTGCTGATCCAGGAACCCTTGTTCTCGGAGGGCTCGACGCCACCGGTCTTCACCAGCGCGTAAGCATGCTTGTACCAAGTGCTGTCCGGGAAATTGTGCCCGAGAACGGCCGCCGCAGTTTGCGCCTCATCGACGATACCCAGCGCCATATAGGATTCCGTCAACCGCATCAACGCCTCTTCGACGTGTCGTGTCGTCTGGTATTTGGTGACGACGACTTTGAAGCGGTTAATGGCGCCGGTGTAGTCCTTCTTCTTCAGATAGTAACGGCCAATTTCCATTTCCTTGCCGGCAAGCTGGTCGCGGGCAACTTCTATTTTCTGTTTGGCACTGTTCGCGTATTCGCTGCCCGGGTATTTCCGTATGACCTCGTCAAGGGCAGCGAGCGCCTTTTCGGTCCGTGCCTGATCGCGCGTGATATCGGGGATCTCGTCGAAATAAGAGGAGCCAATCAGGAATTGCGCATAGGCGGCATCCGCGCCGCCAGGGTGCAGCGTGATGTAGCGCTTTGCCGAATTGATGCAGTCATCATATTCGCCGCCCTGGTAATACGCATACGCAGACATGATGAGGGATTTGCGTGCCCACTCAGAGTATGGATGCTGGCGATCAACCTCCTCGAACTTTTTGACCGCTTCCCGGGGATCTTTCTTGGCGTTGAGGAGATAGAGTCCCTCATTGTAGAGCCGATCGGCGGGCTCGTCGGGAGGCGTATCCTCTTTCTTGCCGAAAAAATCGAAGCTGCTGCATGCACCGAGGCTACCCGCGAGTACACCGACGGCCAGCGCACGCGCGAGGCGATTCCAGCACACTGAATTCCGCGGCACGTTCATGCTTGGCAAAAGCCTTCAAACTGCACGACTATCGGCGCCGATCTATCCGAAAACTACCGATTTCGCCATGCGACTAAGCCGTCACATTCGGCCCGGATTAAGGCGGCGGTTAAGGCAAAATCCGGAGGTTTTTAGGACACTTCCGGCCCATATGCCGGGGCCACCAAACCAGTAATGACATCGGCGCGGCCGCGCGGGCGGCGGGCGGGTTCAGCCGATTCAACCACCCGCCAAGCCTTCTGATCGGCCATCAGCGCGGACAGAACGGCATGATTGAGCTTGTGGCCGCCGCGCACGGTCTTGTATGCAGCGAGCAGCGGGTGGCCTGCGAGCGCCAGGTCGCCGATAGCATCCAGCACTTTGTGGCGGACAAACTCATCCGCGAAGCGCAAACCATCGGAATTGAGCACGCGATCTTCGCTCACGACGAGCGTATTTTCGAATGAGGCACCGAGCGCGTACCCGGCGCTCCACAACTTGGCCACATCGCGCATGAAGCCGAACGTGCGCGCACGCGCAATTTCGCGGCGGAACGTGTCGGGCTCAATGTCGAGTGAAAGCGCCTGCTGGCCGATCAGTGGATGATCGAAATCAATTTCAGCTTCGACCCGGAAGCCGTGCTGGTAAGGCCGCAGCTCGCCATAGGCACCATCCTTTCCCACTGATACCGGCTTGATCACTTCGATATAACGGCGCGGCAGAGCGCGCGCTGTAAGGCCGGCTTGATCGATCGCGTCGACGAATGCGGCGGCACTGCCATCCATGATGGGCACTTCCGGCCCGTCAATCTCGACCACGACGTTGTCGACGTAAAGCCCGCGCAGGGCGGCCAGCAGATGCTCGGCGGTCGAGCAAAGCGGTCCCTTGGCATCGCCAAGCACGGTTGCAAATTCAGTCGCGGTAACCGCGCGCACGTCGGCGCGGATCTCGCGTTCAATGGAACCGTCGCGCGCGATACGTTGAAAAACAATGCCGCTGTCATCGTCAGCGGGATGCAGCGTGAGCGTAACCGGTAAGCCAGAATGCACGCCAATGCCGGAAACGGCGACCTGGTGGCGTAGCGTTGTCTGCTTAGCGCCCTTCATCTACCCCAACTTCCGCAGGCTTGTGTTAAAGCCGTGCGGCCCCATTTCCCCAGGCCCTCGCGGGGCCATATTTTCGCCTTCAGTCGAAGCCGCCCCGTCCAGCTGGGCGGCGATCCCCAAGGACTCAAAAAGTCCCTTTCACGCCGAAACTTAGGCCATTAACCAGGTTGTCTCCAACTCACGCTTTCTTACCGACTGTTACTCTTTTCTGCCGTAATTGCAGCCTGACCAATTGGCCCGTTTCCATATTCGACCGATCGCAAGCGTACCGCCGTCGCAGGATTCGAATGATCGCTCTCCATCGCCACATCTCAACCTAAAAAGCCGATTCCTCTCAATGAGTTATGCAGGACCTGGTCAGCAAGCGGCCCCGCTCCCGATACCGAAAGCAGGGCCGCTCGCATTTTGATCGACGGTCAGTTGGCCTGACGGCGAAGGAAAGCCGGAATATCGAGCTGGTCGTCCTCTGCTGAATTATGCACAGGCGCGGACCGTCCGTGGGGGTCGAGACCCTGTGGGGCCGCCCGCCGGGCATATTCCGATACAGGTTCGGCAGGCCGCCCCTCGGGGTGGCGGGCGGTCGGGCGTTGTGGCGGACGCTCGAATTGCGGTGCAGGCCGCACGGGACGCGGCATGGGTGACGTCGATTCCGCCTCTGCCTTTCGCCCAAGGCCGACCGACGCAAGCCGCTGCATCAGCGTCATACGGCGCTTTTCAGGATGGTCATCTTCGATCTCGCCGCGTTGCGCCCGAATCTCGTTTTGGGCGGGCAGCGGCAATTCATCGATACGTGGCATCCGTGGTGTACGCGAGAGGCGTTCAGGCGCCGGCGGAATGAAGGCCGCGGGCATCTGCGGTTCCGCTATGGGCGCCTCGTTTTGCGCCGGCTCGAAGAGGGACGGCTTGATGGGCATCGGCCGAATAGACACTTCCTCAATCGCCGTTGGCGGTAGAATCGCAGCCGCGACCGCAGCATGGGCGGCCGATTCAACGGAAGGCGCTGCGTGTACCGTTGCCGGCGCGCGCTCAACGCGGTCGGCCATACGGCGGCTATCGTTGCGGATCTTGCCAGCAAGCTCTCTAAGCGCGCTCTCCGCGGGCTGCGCATGGCGAGTCACGCCCGTGTTGTCGATGCCGGTCGCCACAACCGAGACTCGGATGATGCCCTCCAGACTTTCGTCGAAAGTGGCACCGACGATGATGTTGGCCTCCTGATCCACCTCTTCCCGGATACGGGTAGCGGCCTCGTCGACCTCGTAAAGCGTAAGGTCCTTCCCGCCTGTGATCGAAATGAGCAGGCCCTTAGCCCCCTTCATCGACGCGTCGTCGATCAGCGGATTGGAGATCGCGGCTTCCGCAGCCGTGAGAGCCCGTTTCTCGCCTGACGCCTCGCCAGTACCCATCATCGCCTTGCCCATCTCGCGCATGACCGCGCGCACATCGGCGAAGTCGAGATTGATCAACCCCTCCTTGACCATCAGGTCTGTAATGCAAGCGACACCCGAGTAGAGCACCTGGTCGGCCATGGCGAAGGCATCGGCGAAAGTGGTTTTCTCGTTGGCCACCCGGAACAGATTCTGGTTCGGGATGATCAGCAGTGTATCCACCACCTTTTGCAGCTCGATGATGCCCGCTTCGGCAAAGCGCATGCGGCGCTGGCCCTCGAAGTGGAAGGGCTTGGTCACCACGCCGACGGTAAGAATGCCGAGCTCTCGCGCGACCTTCGCGATGATCGGTGCCGCGCCGGTACCGGTGCCGCCGCCCATTCCCGCGGTCACGAACACCATGTGCGCGCCAGTCAGATGATCGCGGATTTCGTCGATTGCCTCCTCCGCCGCAGCTCGCCCCACCTCGGGCTGCGAACCGGCACCGAGACCTTCGGTGACCTGAGTGCCCATCTGGATGATGCGCTCGGCCTTGGACATAGTCAGCGCCTGCGCGTCCGTGTTGGCGACGACGAAATCGACGCCCTGAAGGCCGGCCGCGATCATGTTATTCACCGCATTGCCGCCGGCGCCGCCGACACCGAATACGGTAATGCGAGGTTTCATTTCCCGAATATCGGGGATCGTCAGGTTGATGGTCATGTTTGCCTCGTGATTGCGCGGGCAGCAGGCCCCGCGTTGCGCCCTGGGCGCCAACGCATTTGCACGCCGCCGAACTGGACCGGTCCGCCACCGGTCGATGCTGGGTTCCGTTGATGAAGGGTCAGAAACTTTCGCGCAGCCATCGTCCGACCCGTGCCATGTAACCGCCTGTCCCTGTCATCAATTGCCGCGTACGCCGCGGTTCGAAGTGTTCAAGATGTGCCGCCTGTGGATAGATCAGCAGGCCCGCGGCCACCGCGAAGGCTGGCCCCTTGGCCGCCTCGGGTAGCCCAGCCAAGCCAAGCGGGCGACCAATTCTTACGGGACGCCGCAAGATGCGAGCGGCAAGATCGGCCAAGCCAGTAAGCTGGCTCGCACCGCCGGTAAGCACCACGCGTCCCCGTGGCTCCGCTGCAAACGGCGAAGCGGCCAGACGGTCGCGCACCATTTCCAGAATCTCCTCGATGCGCGGCCGGATGATCTGCACGAGCGAAGCACGCGAGACGAATTGCGGCGGCTCGCGCTCGTCGTCCTCGACCGGCGGTACCGTAATCATGTCGCGTTCATCCGAACCCCCGGCCAAAACACTGCCATAAATCGCTTTGATTCGCTCAGCGTCGGCCACTCCAGTATTGAGACCGCGGGCGATATCCATCGTCACGTGGTTGCCGCCGAGCGCAAAACCGTCGGCGTGAACGAACTTGCCGCCGGAAAAGACCGCCAAAGTGGTTGTTCCAGCGCCCATATCGACTGTAGCCACCCCCAGATCCGCCTCATCGTCGGCCAGGGCCGCGAGTCCCGCCACATAGGGCGAGGACACCATCGCCTCGACGGACAGATGGCTGCGCTCGACCGTGAGCATCAGGTTTCGCACCGTCGCCACGTCAGCGGTGACCATGTGCATATCGACGCCAAGGCTATGACCAAGCATTCCGCGCGGTTCGCGGATACCGGTTGCAGCGTCAACGGCATACCCAATGGGAAGGGAATGGAGGACGGCGCGTCCGTCTCGTACCGAATGCCGGTTCGCGGCAGCGAGCACCCGACCGATATCGGCTTCAGTCACTGCGCGGCCGGCGAGATCGATATTCGCAATGAAACGTTCGCTGCCGAGGCGGCCACCCGACATCGACGCGACGACGGATTCGAGTTGCACCCCCGCCATGGCCTCGGCAATGTCGATCGCCTGACGAACCGTCTGCTCGGCCTCGACCAGATCGACCACGGAGCCTGCCTTCATCCCGCTTGCCGCAGTATGGGCAAAGGCCAGCAGGCGTACGCCGTGGCTGCGCCGTCGCAGGACGTCCTGTGGCGCTTGCGGTTCGAGCCGCGCGATCAGGCAGACGACCTTGCTGGTGCCAACATCGAGACCAGCAACGACGGCGGCGCGCTTCGGCGACACCGGCTTCATCTTCGGGGCGAGACCGAAGCGGAGCACGGTCATGCTTCGCCTCCTTTGCTCGCTTTGCCCTTCTTCGCTTTGTCAGCGTCGCGAAGGGCCTGCTCGCGCGCGGCGGCGGCGCTATCGGACTGGCGCACCGTGACACGGTCCGACAGCCTTAGATCGACCGCCGCGATATCCCGCGACAGCAGCTTGTCGCTGCGATCGAGATCGAGAAGAACTCGCAGTGCCTGCTCGGGTTCGCTTTCCGGCAGCAGAATCTCGACGCCACTCTTTAAGTGCAAATTCCAACGCCGCTCCGCCACAAGAACCGACGCTTCATTGACCTGCGCGATCGCAGGATATCGCGCAACAAGCGCGAGGAAATTCTGGGCGTTTTGCTCGGCCCCCTTGCCAACGACGAGCGGCAAGGCGTTGAACCGGGACGGCACAGCCGTCTCGAGAACGGTGCCATCCGCCGCGATCAGGACGACGCGGCCATCCTTTTGCCAAAGCGCAGAAGGTCGACGTTCCTTGATCTCGATACGCAAACGATCGGGATACAATTTGAGGACTGTGGCGTCAGCGATCCACGGATTAGTGAGCAAGCGTGTGCGCGTCCGAGCAGCGTCAAGAAACAACAGCGACGATCGATCAGTGATGCCAGCAAGCACCAGAATTTCATCACGGCCAATTTCGTGTTCGCCGTCGAGGGCCACTTCGGATATCCGGAAGCCAGCCCTATTGGCGGCCGCGTCACAGAAATCCTGCAGGTTCTCGACAATTTGGGGGACGTGGCCACCTTTGACGGCGCCGTAGCTGACGCTCGCAAGCAGCAGAATGGCGGCAGCCGATGAGCCCGCGCCCCGCGGCACTTTCAGATTGACTAGCAGTCCGCCCCACCGGCGCACGAGTCTCGGCCAGCGCCAGCGATACGATAAACGTCGTTTCGGCCTGGGCGATTGAGCGAGACGTACTCGGCCTTCCATCGCAACCTGCTTTACATGTTGTGCCCAATACCCGGCTTCAGAAGAGACATCCCCGTCCCCCGGAGGCCGCCGAACAGCGGTGCCGCACGCGCGACTTCGCGATAGCCAAGCGCGCGCTACGCCGCCGGGGCCTAGTCTTCAGGCTTATTGGTAAATGATTAGTAAAATTTGAAGGATTTCAGGACTTTCATCGCTCGAGCGATGCATCCTCCACCATCCAGCGTACCAGATCGTCGAATGCGATGCCGGCGTGCAGCGCCATCTCCGGTACCAGGGAGGTCTCGGTCATGCCCGGCTGGGTGTTTACCTCCAAGCAGACCAGACCTTCGGCACCGGACCGGCTGTCGTCGTAACGGAAATCTGCACGCGTAACGCCCCGGCAACCGAGTGCGCGATGTGCGGCGAGTGCGAACCGCCGGACTTCCCCGTAGACACCATCGGCGATTGGCGCCGGCAGCAGGTGCTTGGATCCGCCGGGCGCATATTTCGCTTCGTAATCGTAGAATTTCACGGTTGGCACAATTTCGATCACGTCAAGCGCTCTGTCCCCGATCACCGCGCAAGTCAGTTCCTTGCCGGGGATATACGGCTCAACCAACACCCGCTCGCCGAAGACCCAGTCGGCACGCGTCAGTTCTTGCGGCGGATGTTTGTGATCTCCGCGCACGATAAACACGCCGACGCTGGAGCCTTCCGCTACGGGTTTGATGACATAAGGCGGCGGCAACAAATGGCGTTTCGCGGCCTGCGCGCGAGTCGCCACCACACCTTCCGGCACCGGCACCTGCGCCGACTTGAGCACTGTCTTGGCCAGGTCCTTTTGCATTGCCAGTGCGGACGCAAGCACGCCTGAATGGCTGTAGGGGATGCCGAGAATTTCGAGCATGCCCTGCAAGGTGCCGTCCTCGCCAGGCCGTCCGTGCAGCACATTAAGAGCCACGTCAGGGTTGAGCGTGCGTAGCGTCGCGGCAACTTCGCGATCGACGTCGACACGGCTCACGCGATAACCCTTGCGATCGAGCGCATCGGCACAGGCTTTTCCCGAACGCAAGGAAATCTCGCGCTCGGCCGACCAGCCGCCCATCAAGACCGCAACGTGCTTCATTGACGCCGAACCTCCGACACCCGTGCAGCCCAAGAATGCGTGAGCAAACGAAATGCCGCTAGGCCGACGAGGGCAGCCGTCATCATCATCCCCGCAAATAGTATGGGAGTGCCGGAGTTACTGGTCACGTCGCGCGCAAAACCGGCGAGCGCTGGGAAGCCCGCCATCAGTGCGTAGTACCAAGTGAAGTAGATACCCATTCCCGTCGCACGGTTTTGCTGACCGGTAGCAGCGGCCGGCAATGTCATTATCGGACCCGCCGGCAACCCGACCGTTAAAGCGACTATGACAAAGATCGAAATCGCGGGCGAGGCGCCGCTGGCGAGCACCACGGCCGCGAGCCCGGCGATAACAAAGCCGGATGCCATAATCAGGTCAGGCCGACCTAGCCGGTCCGCCAGAAATCCACCAACTGGCACAAGGGCTATAAGGCTCCACCCCAACCAGCTGACCAGCGCATTAGCTCCGCTCAGGTCGAAACCGTACTTGACGAGGTGTCCGGGCAAAAAACTGACGAGCAGGATATAGCCGACATTGTAGGTCGCCCAGACCAGCCCGGCGACCGACACTAAAAACCATTCGCGCGACGACAGCTTTATTTCGAAACGCGGCCGCGCCGGCACCGCTATATCCGGCGGATCGCGATAGAGCCCAACGATGGCCAACAGGCATGCCAGACTCACCAGGGCGGCCAAAACCATGACCGCTGGCCAACCGAACAATGTCGCAATCGGAACGAAACCGACCAGTCCGAACGCGATGCCAACCGGCCAGCTGGTCACAAGAATAGCCATAGCCGTCGCCGTTTCGCGGCCGGCAAACCAGTCGGCCACCATCTTCGTCAGCAGTACGTTCATCAGCACCGCACCGGTGCCACTGAGCAGGCGACCGCTTGCCAGTGCCGGGAACGAGGCGCTCGTTCCCATGATCGCTCCGCCGGCGGCCATCATGACCAGACCCGCGACCACAACGCGCTTTGCTCCGAAGCGCTCACCGAGCAGGCCACCTGGCAATGCAACAAATACGCCTGGCAGAAGATACAGCCCGATCAACGTTCCGACCGTGATGTATTCTATTGCCAGCGCGTCGACCAGGATCGGCCCCACTGAACCGACGGTCTGAAACTGCAGGCCCATGGCCGTCCGCGCTAGGAACAACAGCGCAAGCATGGACCACCGGGTTTGCGGCATGCCTTTTCAACCTTGCGGCCCCGCAACTCCGACACGCTTGATTTCCCATTCGAGGTCGACGCCGGAATTTGTCTTGACCCGTTGTCGCACGGTTTCGCCCAGTGTCTCGATATCGGCCGCGCTGGCGCCGCCGAGATTGATAAGGAAATTGCTGTGGAGTTCGGACACCTGCGCTCCGCCAATGGTGAGCCCACGGCAGCCGGCATCATCCACGAGCTTCCAGGCGCTATGGCCGGGCGGATTCTTGAAAGTAGAACCACCGGTGCGATTGCGCGGTTGACTCGCCTCGCGTTTTTTCTTGATCTCGGCCATCTCGGCTGCAATCGCCTCGGGTTGCCCGGCACGCGCCTGAAAGGTCGCGGCCGTGAAGATCACATCGTCCGGCACGCGACAATGGCGATATGAAAAGCCCATATCACTAATGCCGAAGTTGCAAACGTTGCCCTGCCGGTCGACGCCGCGCGCCTCGATCAGAATGTCTTTGGTTTCGCCACCGTAGGCGCCCCCATTCATGCGCAAGGCGCCGCCGATAGTTCCGGGAATGCCGCTTAGAAAGGCGAGCCCGGCTAAACCGGCCGCCTGCGCAGCCCGCGCGACCATCACGTCGAGCATCGCCGTGCCCGCAGTGACACGATGATCGTCGATTTTCACATCATTGAACCCGCGCCCGAGCCGGACCACGACTCCCGGGACGCCACCATCACGCACAATCAGATTTGAACCGGCGCCGATGACGCCGACAGAAATCTCAGAAGGCAAATTGCCCAAAAAATACGCCAGGTCATTTTCGTCTTCAGGCATGAAGAAAGCTTGCGCCGGTCCCCCGACGCGAAACCAGGTGAATTCTCCGAGAGACTGATTAGCCAGCAGCCGACCGCGCAACTCTGGCGTTCTGGCTTTCAGTTCAGGCACGATGTCGGGAAAGCTCATAGCGCGTTTAATTCCGCCGGTAGCGCGTACGCCCATTGGGTGATGGAGCCGGCGCCGAGGCAGACCACGTAGTCGCCGGGCTTGGCTAGGCTTTTTATCAGCGGTGCCAGATGCTCAGGCCCCTCCAGCGGGATCACCTGTTTGTGGCCATGTGCCCGCAACCCGCTCACAAGAGCGTCCCGGTCGGCCCCCGGAATAGGCTGCTCACCGGCCGGATAGACCGGCGCCACAATCACCATGTTCGCGTCGTTGAAGCACGTACAGAACTGCTCGAATAGGTCGTGTAGCCGGGTATAGCGATGCGGCTGCATCACCGCGATAACCTTTCCGTTGCCGCTTTCACGCGCGGCGCGCAGCACGGCCGCGATCTCGACTGGGTGATGAGCATAATCGTCAACGACCACCACCGCGTTCCACTCACCGACCCGCGTAAAGCGCCGTTTGACTCCACCAAAACTTGCAAGCGCATTGCGGATTGAATCGGACTTGAGCCCAAGCGCGTGCGCGACCGCGACCGCTGCTGTCGCATTGAGCGCATTGTGCCGGCCCGGCATTGGCAAAGTGAGCTTGTCGATCGTGTGCGAAACTTTGCGCCCGCGATCGCGAAAGAGGACGGAGAAACGCGACTGGCCGTTGAGGTGATCGAGATCGGCAATCCGCACGTCGGCCTGCGGATTTTCGCCGTATGTCAGGATCCGGCGATCTTCCAGCTTGCCGACCAGAGTTTGAACCACGGGGTGGTCTGTGCACATGACCGCGAAGCCGTAGAACGGTACATTCTCGACGAAAGCGCGGAACGCGTCCTGCACGGCCTCAAAGGTATGGAAATGGTCGAGATGCTCAGGATCGATGTTTGTGACAATGGCGATATCAGCAGGCAGCTTTAAAAACGTACCGTCGGATTCATCAGCCTCAACCACCATCCAGTCGCCTGCCCCGAGCCGCGCGTTGGTGCCGTACGCGTTGATAATGCCGCCGTTGATTACCGTCGGATCAAGACCACCGGCATCGAGCAATGAAGCAACAAGTGAAGTTGTGGTTGTCTTGCCATGCGTACCCGCGATCGCGACGCAGCTTTTGAGCCGCATCAATTCGGCGAGCATCTCGGCGCGCCGCACGACCGGCAAACGTTTGGAGCGCGCGGCGACAAGCTCAGGATTGTCACGTTTGATCGCAGAAGAGACGACCACCACATCGGCTCCGTCGATATTTTCAGCCTTGTGGCCGATCGCAACTTTGACGCCCTTGTCTCGCAGGCGCTTGACGTTGGCGCCTTCGGAAATATCCGAACCCGTCACACTATAACCAAGATTGGCCAGCACCTCGGCAATGCCGCTCATGCCGATGCCGCCGATGCCGACGAAATGCACCGGGCCGATGTCGCGCGGCAGCTTCATAAAGGTCGCCCTTAGCCCTTCCTATGCGCGCCGACGCACGCACAGGCCATGTCTTGCAGGAGGTGCAAGGCCGAAACATGGCCGCCTACAGAAGTAATCTCTAGTTTTGCGCGACTTTCAACACAAGGTCAGCCAGCCGTTCGGCCGCATCGGTGGTGCCCGCTGATTTGGCCACCTGCGCCATAGTCGTAAGACGTGTCGGATCGTTCGAAAGAGTTGTGATTTCGGCCGCCAATCGTTCGGGCGTGAAGTCGCGCTGCTCGATACGAATGGCTCCGCCCGCGGCATCCAGCACGCCGGCATTTACCAGCTGGTCCTGATCCAACGCGTGCGGGAGGGGAACCAGTATGGCTGGTCGACCAATCGCCGAAAGCTCGGCTACCGTTGAGGCACCAGAACGGGAAATCACTAGGTGCGCCGCCGCCATCCGCGCGGGAAGATCGGAGAAGAACGGCGCAGTTTCAGATTCAACACCAAACCGTGCGTAGACTGCGCGGACCATATCGGCGTCTTCGGCCCGCACTTGCTGAACAATCGACAGCCGGGCTCGCAGATCGCTATCCAGTATTTCGATGGCCGCGGGCACGATCTCTGCCATGACGTGAGCACCCTGACTGCCGCCAAAAACAAGGAGACGAAGCTTACCTCCGGCGAACGAAGCATAAGGAGTCGTCGCGGCCGCGACCACTTGTGGGCGTATTGGGTTGCCGGTGAATGTTATTTTGCTCTGCCAATGTCGATTGAAATTCTTGAGCGTTCGGAATCCGGTGGCGATCGCGGTGACACGAGAGCCCAACAGTCTGTTGGCACGCCCCATAACGCCGTTCTGCTCATGCAACACAGTGGGGATGCCGCGCCAACTTGCCGCAAGAAGCGGTGGCACGGTCGGATACCCGCCGAAGCCAACCACCGCACCGGGTTCGATGCGGCCGAAGAGCGACCAAGCCTTGGCGGTGCCGAGTGTAAGTAGCGTGACAGTGCGCGCCAGCGATATCGGATCGCGGCCGCGCAAAGTCGCGCTCGGAATGAGATGCACGGCGCGCGCGGGGAACTTGAAGTGCGCGGCGCGGTGGTCAGTAGCAAGCTCGACGGCTATACCGCGCTTTTCGAGAACGATGGCCAGTGACTCGGCCGGAAACAAATGACCGCCGGTTCCGCCAGCCGCCAGCAGGACGAGCGGCGCGCCGCTCGCGGCCATCAGACTGCGCTCCTGGCCATCGCGAGATCCGGCGAAATCATCGCCGCCCGAGGCTGTTCGCGGGTTAATGCCAGCAGCATACCCATTGCGTAGGCGACCGATATCATTGAAGAGCCACCGTAGGAGATGAAGGGTAGCGTCATGCCTTTGGCCGGAATGAGATGCAAGTTCACCGCCATGTTGATCGCCGATTGGGTGGCAAAGAGAATCGTAAGCCCGGCTGCGGCGAAACGCGTGAAAGGATCGTCGTTGCGCATGGCACGGATCAACATGCGGACCACAATGAAGGCAAAAAGCACGACCAGCGCGAGGCAGAGCGCAATACCAAATTCTTCCGCCGCCACCGCGAACACAAAGTCGGTGTGACTTTCCGGGAGAAGGCGTTTCACAGTCCCCTCGCCGGGGCCCTTGCCGAACCACCCGCCGCGCATAAAACTTTCGGTCGCGACGTCGATATTGAAAGTGTCACCAGACCCGGGGTCGAGGAAACGCTGAATACGACGAGCGACATGTGGCACCGTGTAATAGGCACTCAGAAGTCCAACACCGGCGAGGCCACCAATCCCTGCCACCCAGACCAGCCGCATACCGGCCATAAAGAACAACGCGCTCCACACGAGTGCGATTAGCATTGTCTGGCCGAAGTCGGGCTGCATGACCAGCAGCGCGATGACCATTACCAACAGCGCCAGAGAAAATGTGTTCGCGGGCATGTCGGGGCGCCTGGCCGATTCACCAAACAACCAAGCGACAATGATCACCAGGGCTGGCTTAAGAAATTCGGAGGGCTGGATATTGATCCCCGACAACACCAACCAGCGCCGGGCACCCTTGATCTCTGGACCGAAATACGGCGTCGCCGCCACCATAATCAGACTCACCGCGAATACGATCAACGACAGGCGGCGAATCTGGCGCGGGTTGAGAAATGACACGCCCAGCATGACCGCAACGGCAGGCAGCACATAAAGAATGTGCCGGTTGACGAAATAGAACGGATCAAGGCCCAGACGGGCAGCGACTGGCGGGCTCGCGGCCAGAGACAGAACCACACCGGCCAATATCAGTGCGCCGATGGCGGCAAGCGTCAGCCGGTCGACAGTCCACCACCATTCGCCGAAGGGCGTACGTTGTGCGCGCGAAAGCATCCGAATTCCCCGTCTGGCCCAAGCTGACGGCTGGCGGTTTAGGAAGCATTAACGGTCGCGGTCACACCGGGGATTGCCTGCACTATGTCGGTGAAGGCTTTTCCACGAATCTCGAAATTCGGGTACTGGTCAAATGAGGCGCAGGCGGGAGATAGCAGTACAACCGGCTCCTTCAGGCCCGAGGCTTCCGCGTCGCGGGTTGCCGCCTCGATCGCCGCCGACAAGATGCCGTTGATCTCGAAAGGCACCTGGCCGTCCAGCGTCCGAGCAAATTCCTTGGCGGCTTCGCCAATCAGGTAGGCTTTACGGATCCGCGAAAAGAACGGGGTGAGGCTGGTAATCCCACCGGTTTTCGGCTTGCCGCCGGCGATCCAAAAGATCTCCTGGAAACTCGCCAGCGCTTTGGCCGCCGAAGCGGCATTGGTTGCCTTCGAGTCATTGACGAACAGAATACGACCCCTACGCCCGACTGGTTGCATACGGTGGGCAAGGCCTGGAAAGCTTTTGAGCCCTTTTTGGATTGCACCCAGATCGACGCCAAGTGAAATACAGGTCGCGACTGCGCATGCCGCATTCTGCGCGTTGTGCACGCCGCGCAACGATCCGACCCCCGACAGATCCGCCACTACTTGCGCCCTGTCATTGACCGCGCGAACGATGCGACTGCCATCCGTGTAGTAACCCTCGCGTAAGGGGGCGACGACGGAAACGCGAATGACGTTCTTTCCAGCGCGCGCAATACGCTCAGCAGCCGCACGCGTGTAAACATCATCGACGTCGATTACAGCCGTACCACCGTCCTCGACGCTTGCGGGAAGACGTTCCTTGAGGGCGGCGTAATTTCCGATACTGCCGTGACGATCGAGATGATCTTCCGAGACATTGAGCAGGATACCGACCGTAGGCCTAAGTGAAGGCGCGAGGTCGATCTGATACGACGAAACCTCAAGAACATAAGTACGGCCGGGCCCGAAAGGTTCAAGCGCCAGTGTTGGCACTCCGATATTACCGCCCATCTGCGTGTCGCGGCCGCCACTCTTGAGCAGGTGCGCAGTGAGTGCGGTGGTGGTCGATTTCCCGTTCGTGCCGGTGATCGCAACGAGAGGGCAGCCGGGTCCGGATTTCGCGCGTTCACGACAGAACAATTCGATGTCGCCGATAACCTCGACACTCGTTTTGTTGGCAAGCGCCGCCGCCCAATGTGGTGCGGGATGCGTTAGTGGAACGCCGGGTGTCAATACCAGAGCGGCCACCTTCGACCATTCGATTTCTCGGAAATCTTGTATCTTCAGGCCAGCCGCCTGCGCTTCCGCGATCTTCTTTTCGTCATCGTCGAAGGCAATGATTTCGGCTCCACCCAACTTCAGCGCGCTTGCGGCCGACAGGCCGGAGCCCCCGAGGCCAAAGACGGCGACACGTTTTCCCGCAAACGTGGTGACCGGGATCAAGGATTATCTCAACTTCAGCGTCGCCAGCCCGGCGAGCGCCAGTACCACCGCCACGATCCAGAACCGGATGACAATCTGCGGCTCTGTCCAGCCGAGCTGCTCATAGTGATGGTGGATCGGTGCCATCTTGAAGACGCGCTTGCCCGTGAGCTTGAACGAAACGACCTGCACGATCACCGAGACTGCCTCCAACACAAAGAGGCCACCGACGATGGCAAGCACGATCTCGTGCTTGATGGCGACCGCCACGGTACCAAGCATTCCGCCAAGCGACAAAGAGCCGGTGTCACCCATGAAGATCGAGGCCGGTGGCGCATTGAACCAAAGAAAGCCGAGACCCGCGCCAATCACCGCGCCACACAACACCGCGAGCTCGCCGGTACCGGGGACGTAATGAATTTGCAGATATTCGGCAAAGAGCGCGTTGCCCGCGAGATAGGAAATAAGCCCGAAACTCGCCGCCGCGATCATTACCGGAACGATTGCCAGGCCATCGAGCCCGTCAGTCAGGTTGACGGCGTTTCCCGCCGCAACAATGACGAAGGCGCCGAGCAGAACAAAGGCCCACCCGATATTGAACACCAGCTCCTTGAAGAATGGGAACACTAACGAGGTCGCGATCGGACCACGGCCGAGTTGCATCAGGGCGGTGCACGCCGCGACCGCGACCACAGCCTCGATGATCAACCGGGTCTGCGCGGCGATTCCGGCGTGTGTCTGTTTGGTAATCTTCAGATAATCGTCGTAGAAACCGATCAGTCCGAACGCGAGCGTCACCCCGAGTACCACCCACACGTAAGGACTCTTGGGGTTTGCCCAAAGAAGCGTCGATACCAGCAATCCTGACAAGATCATCAGGCCGCCCATCGTCGGCGTGCCCTTCTTGGTCACCAGGTGCGAACTCGGGCCGTCGTCTCGAATGGGCTGACCTTTGCCCTGCCTCATGCGCAACCGATCAATGATCGGTCCGCCAAACAGAAAGACAAACACCAGGGCTGTGACGATGGCGCCGCCAGTCCGAAAGGTGATGTAGCGAAAGACGTTGAAAAAAGAGACTTTGTCGGAAAGGTCGGTCAGCCAGTAGAACATTGGGTCGAACCCTGAATGTCACCCCTGCGCAGGCAACTGATTGAGTGCCGCCTGCTTGGGGAATTGCCGTTCCAGTGCCCTGACGATCGGGCCCATTTTCGAACCAAGCGAACCCTTCACCATCACCGCGTCGCCCGCTCGGATGGCGCTCACAACCATTGGCTCGAGCCCAGCCGCCGTCTCGGAATAGCCGCCCCGGACGCGCGAGGGAAGGGCCTCCCACAAAGCATGCATCAGCGGTCCCGAACAAAAAACAACGTCGATATTGGCGGCCTCAATCGTTTCGGCGAGCGCGCCGTGCAATTTCGCGCCCGTTGGGCCCAACTCAAGCATATCGCCGAGCACCGCAATACGACGGCCCTGCTTACCGACCGGGGCCTGGCCGAGAAGTGCAATTGCGGCCCCCATGGAGGCCGGATTTGCATTGTAACTTTCGTCAATCAATAGCGCGCTTCCGCCAGGAACAGCCAGCACGGTTCGCGTGCCGCGCCCGCTGGCAGGCCTGAGATTGTTGAGCGCAAGCGCCGCTAGGGCAAGATCTGCCCCGACAAGCGAAACCGCGGTCAGCACAGCAAGTGAGTTGAGAACAAGATGCCGGCCCGGAGCGCCGAGCTTATAGGCGACTGTCTGGCCCAGAATGCGCGCCTCAACGGTCGAAGAATCGGCCTGCAATGAAAGGCGAAGGACGCATGCGTCAGCGTCCTTGTGTTCGCCGAACGAGACCAGGCGCTCGATGTGTGCTGCCTTGGCCGCCGCAACGAGCCGCGAAAATTGCGCGTTATCCCGATTGAGCACTGCGGCACCGCCTGTCTCGACACCTGTAAAGATTTCCGCCTTGGCGTCCGCGATCTTTTCCAACGAGCCGAAATATTCAAGGTGCACGGGCTCAATGCCCGTAATAATGGCGACGTGCGGGCGTACGAGCTTTGTGAGGGGAGTGATTTCGCCAGCATGGTTCATGCCGATTTCGAAAACGGCATATTTTGCGCCCGCTGGACATCGTGCAAGTGACAGCGGAACTCCCCAATGATTGTTATAAGAAGCAATAGACGCATGGGTTTCGCCGTCAGTGGAGAGCGCCAAACGCAGGGCTTCTTTCGTTCCAGTCTTTCCAACCGACCCCGTGACGGCGATGACGCGGGCTTGCATGCGGGCGCGGGCGGCCCGCGCAAGATCCCGAAGAGCCTCGAGCACGTCGTCCACGATGAGCAGCGGCGCACCGGCAAAACGATCACTGTGATCGCGCGCGACAACCGCAAGGCGAGAGCCGCCCTTTAGTGCACTATCGACAAAGTCATGACCGTCACGGTTCTCACCCCTGACGGCGAAGAACGCATCACCTTTTCCCAATGTGCGACTATCGATGGAAATTCCATTGACGTCCGCGGGCACAGGGCCGGACCGCTCAGCATGCATTGCTGTCGCCATCGCGTCGAGGGTCCAGAGTACACTCATGCTACGTTTCCCTGCAAAGCTGCAGAGACTGCCTCGTGATCCGAGAATGGGACAACGCGATCGCCAATAATCTGGCCGGTCTCATGACCCTTGCCGGCAATCAGCAGGACGTCTCCGGCCGTAAGTTCCGCGATCGTCCGTCTGATTGCTTCCGCGCGATCGCTAATTTCGACAGCGCCGGGCGCGTTGGCCAGAATTGCGGCGCGGATTGTCGCCGGATTCTCGCTGCGAGGGTTGTCGTCCGTAACAATGACTCGATCTGCATTTTCTGCCGCGATCCGGCCCATGATTGGACGCTTGCCGGAATCCCGGTCGCCACCCGCACCGAGTACGACGAAGAGCTTGCCCCTCGCATAGGGCCGCAGACTTTCAAGCGCCTTCTTGAGCGCGTCCGGCTTGTGGGCATAATCGATGAAAATGGGTGCGCCATTGTGCGTTCCGGCAAGTTCGAGCCTGCCTTTGGCGCCGGCGAGCTTCTCCAATGCGGCGAATACGCGAGCCGGCTCGGCGCCGGTCGCTATCGCAAGCCCGGCCGCTACGCCTGCATTCTGCACCTGAAAAGCGCCGACAAGCGGTAACTTGATTTTGTAGGTGCGACCGTCATGAGCAATGGTAACTATTTGTGCGAAGCCATCCAGGGACCCGTCGGTGAATTTGATATCGCCGCCCCGCTCACCAACCGAGATGATCCTCAGGCCGCGCGCCTTCGCCGCCCGTATCACCTGACCCGCATAGCAATCATCAATGCCAACGACCGCCGCACCGCCAGGCGCGATCAAATTCTCGAACAGGCGAAGCTTCGCGGCGAAATAGGCTTCGATGGTCGGATGATAATCGAGGTGATCGCGAGAGAGGTTGGTGAAGGCACCGGCCGCGATGCGCACACCATCCAATCGATGCTGATCAAGCCCGTGCGAGGACGCTTCGAGTGCGAGATGGGTGACGCCTTCGCCTGCCAGTTGATCCAACGTATGGTGAAGTTCGATCGGGTCGGGCGTGGTCAGCGAACCGTATCGCTCGCCCTTTGGCGACACCACACCGACTGTACCAATACTCGCCGCCTGATACCCAAGGACGCTCCAGATCTGCCGGGCGAACGCAGCGACAGACGTTTTCCCACTCGTGCCGGTGACGGCTGCGATTGTTTGCGGCTGGCGCGGAAAGACTTTCGCCGCTGCCAGAGCGAGTGCGCGCCGCGAGTTTTCCACGCGAATAAATGCAGTGGCGTCGGGCAATCCCTCGGGACGCTGTTCGGCGGCGACAGCGACAGCGCCGGCAGCGACGGCTTGCTCGGCGAAATGCGCGCCATTCGCCTTGTCCCCCGCGACGGCGATGAACAGAAAGCCCGATTTCGTTTTGCGGCTGTCGACGGCGACACCTGTAGCCTCGATCGCGCCCAGACGCGAGTCGATCGCCGCCTCCGGCAGAAGCTCGCGGAGCCTCACCGCGTATCCTTCGCGCTCACCAGCAGCATCTGGTCCGCCTTAGGTAGATCAAAGCGCGGCGGAATGTCGAGCAGCGGGGCCACGCGCTCAATGACTTGAGCGCCAACAGGCACTGCGTTCCAGCCCGAGGTTGTGAAGCCATTGGTCTCCGGGAGACCCTGCGGTTCATCCAGCATGATCAGCAACAGATAGCGCGGCTTGTCGGCTGGCAATATGGCGGTGAAACTCGTCAAGACTTTGGTCTTAGAGTAGCGGCCGCCCACCACTTTCTCGGAGGTACCGGTTTTGCCGCCGACGTAATAGCCGGGGACATTGGCGCGCGTCGCGGTGCCTTTTTCCACGTTTAAGCGCATCAAATAGCGCATTTTTTCAGCTGTTTCGGGTCTGATGACCCGCACGGCAAGACGATCCGCTTCTGCCTGGTCACGCTTGAGGAAGGTCGGCGGGATCATCTTCCCGCCATTGACCAACGCGGAAATCCCCATCACTGCCTGGAGCGGAGCCACCGATAGCCCATGGCCGAAGGCAATCGTGACGGTATTGAGTTCGGCCCAATGCCTGGGGACCAACGGCTCCGCACTTTCCGGCAACTCGGTCCGGAGTCGATCTAGCTGGCCGAGCTTCTTCAGAAACGCCTTGTGGTATTCGACGCCGAGCGCAAGCGCCATTCGCGCGGTGCCGATGTTTGAAGAATACGTGAAGATTTCGGGGACCGACAATACGCGCTTTTGCGCGTGGAAATCGTGAATCTCAAACTTCCCGTAACGCAGCGGCAGACGCGCGTCGAAAGAAGACGAAAGAGAAATTCGACCGCTATCGAGCGCCATCGCCAATGTCAGCGCTTTGAACGTAGAACCCATTTCGTAGACGCCGGTGGTCAGCCGATTAAGTCTGTTCGGGTCGTTGGCTTCGCGCGGATTATTCGGATCAAAGTCCGGCTCCGAGACCATCGCAACGATCTCACCGGTATTGACGTCAGCGATTACACCGGCGGAAGCCTTGGCTTTATATTTCTCACGCGCGGCGATGAGCTCTTCTCGCAACGCATATTGTACGCGAAGGTCGACTGCAAGATTGACCGGCCGCTGCAACTGATCCGTAGCGAGCCCTGCCATATGCAAAGCAGCGAGGCCTTGACCATCCAGCCACTTTTCGATGCCGGCGATACCCTGGTTGTCGATATTCACGTGGCCGATCTCGTGCGAGACGACCGCGCCATTGGGATAGATGCGCTTGTTCTCGGTCAGGAAGCCCACTCCCGGAATTCCAAGCCGATGAATTTGCTGTTGCTGATCTGGCGTGATCTCACGCTTGAGCCAGACGAAGCCGCGCTTCGAGGAAAGGCGCTCTCGAACCTCGTTTGCGTCAAGATCAGGAAGCACCGCGGTGAGCAACTCTACCGCTTCATCCACATCGATGATCTTGCGCGGTTCGGCGAAGAGTGACGGTGTCTTAATGTCGGTGGCGAGAATTTCGCCGCCACGATCGAGAATGTCGGGGCGGGCGGTAGCGACCGCATCTTGTGTGATGCTGCGGCGGCCACCGTGACCCTCACCTACCGCCGCGAACATCACCAGGCGAAGTGCGATTGCAAAAAAGATCCCGGCAAATGCAACAATCGCGAGGCCGAGCCGTGCCTTGGCCTTAATGTTACGATCAACATCGTGGCCATAGAGCAGCGAACGCAGGACGCGTTGCCATCGGCTTTCCAGATTTCGTTTTGTCGCGATCGTTGTCATCGCGGTGCGACCGACGGCACACTGCCGGTGGTATCAGGTGTTGGCGCGAGCATGGCGCCGATCGGATCGTTGCCAGCTGATGGAACGACGGCCGGCGGGCGCTCGGGAAGCTGCTCGAGATTGTCGAATTGGTTTGACTTTATCGGCTGAAGGGCCAGATGACGGTCGGCCAGTCCTTGTATGCGGCCGGGCGTATCGAGCTTTGCCCATTCGGCGCGCAGAACGGCAATGGCGTTGCGCTCGCGGCGCAATTCGCTCCGCAATTTGGCCACCCGCTCCGCCTGGAGGGTCGAATCGAACTTGATTTTGTAGACAAAAGACGCCGCGAGGATGAGGGCGCCGATCACGAGAATATTGAGGAGGCGCATGGGTTACCGGCCCCTCAGCACGTCGGCGAGCGAGGGGAGCCGGCTAAACGGGCCTTGCGGCACACCGGCACGGGCCGGAGCTACGGTGCGCTCGGCGGCGCGCAACTTGGCCGAACGTGCGCGCGGGTTGCGGGCAATCTCTTCGTCACCCGCGGCCACGGGCCGCTTTGTGATCGTCCGGAAGGTCGGCGCCTCACGCTTGACCTCCGGGGCGTGACGTGACCCGCGACGACTCTCGCCTCGGTCGGCGAGGAACGCCTTAACGATACGATCCTCGAGCGAATGGAATGACACCACGACGAGCCGCCCACCGGGCTTGAGGATACGCTCGGCGGCCTCAAGCGCTCTGGCCAGCTCACCGAGTTCGTCGTTCACGAAGATACGCAGCGCCTGGAAAGTGCGCGTCGCCGGGTGAATATCACCGGGACGTGAACGTACGACCGAAGCAATGGTCTCTGCGAGTTGGCGGGTTGTCTCAATCGGTGCGCTCGCACGTGCTTTGAGAATGGCGCGCGCGACTGACCTCGAATATCGCTCCTCACCGAGCGTAAAGATGATATCGGCGAGACCGCCTTCGCTGGCCTTGTTGACCACATCGGCGGCGCTGCCGCCCTCGCCGCTCATGCGCAGATCGAGTGGTCCGTCGAGGCGGAACGAAAAGCCGCGCTCTGCGGTGTCGAGCTGCATGGACGAGACACCGAGGTCGAGCGTCACGCCGTCAATAACGTCATAACCCGCCTCACGCGCGATCGAGTCAAGATTGGAAAAGCGATCCTCGGTCAGTGTCAGATGTCCATGCGCCGCCTCGACAAGGTCGGCGCCAAGCGCGATGGCGTTCTGATCGCGGTCGATGCCGATCACCTTGCAGTCGGCGGCCGCGAGGATGGCGCGCGAATAGCCGCCGGCACCAAAGGTGCCGTCGATGTAGACGCCACCATCACGCACGTTGAGAAACTCGACAGCGGGGTGGACGAGCACGGGAATGTGGGGGGCCAGTCCGCCAGCGACAGCTGAGCCGCCGCCGCCCGCCGTCATTCCCGTGCTCCTGGCGCTTTCAGCGCCCTCACCTGGGAACTCAGCTCTCCTTTGAGCGCGCGCACCTTCTCGGTGGCCTCCACGAACTCGCCGTGAAAGCGACTTGGCTCCCAGATCTGAAACTTGTGGCCAAGACCAACAAATACAACCGTTTCGGAAATGTCGGCATGACGCTTGAGGCTTTCGCTCAAAACCACCCGCCCCTCGCCGTCGATCTTTAGTGTCTCGCTGGTCCCATACAACGCCAGCGCCAACCGTTCGCGCTGGTCTGAAAACGGGACATACCGCCCGATCAAGGCGTCGATCTCCACCATTAGCGCGCTTCCACCGGCGTCGACCGCGGGGCGATCCATCGCCGGATAGCAATAAAGACCCTGGAAGCCGTCGCGACGCAGCACGGAGCGAAACGGACCAGGGATCGAGACGCGTCCCTTGGAGTCGAGCCGCAGCGTGAAATTTCCCACGAAGCGGTTCATACCCCCCACCCCAAACCGACTGGACGCAACAAGGAACGCCCTGGACGCAGTCTCTAAAGATGCGTGGGGAGGCCGGATCTTGAAGCCGGCCCTCACCAAACAGGGTAATGTTCCGCACTGGGAAATTGTGGGATATCATGGGATTATATGGCCGTCAAGAAATCGGCCCGAACCCTCCCGAGAGCGCGTGGTTGCGGCAGGTCAACGCCATTAACGGCGGCTAAACTTAAAGAAACGTTGATCCAGACGGACCGCGGCCTTGGGTGAAGCCATGTGGATTGGGCTGTTCAGCGACATTCACGCCAATCGCGAAGCGCTCGAGGCAAGCCTCGATCACGCGCGCCGCGCCGGCATCGGTCGGTTCATCTTTCTCGGCGACTACGTCGGTTACGGCGCAGATCCCGCATTTGCAGTGGACACGGTCATGCGCGAGGTCGAAGCCGGTGCGGTTGCCCTGCTCGGCAACCACGATGCCGCCATTTTCAGTGGCACGGCCGGGATGAATTCGGTCGCGGCTGAGGCAATTGACTGGACGTGCACGAAGCTCGACGCAACGCAGACCGAATTCCTCGCACAGTTGCCGCTGACTTTCGAAGACAAAAACAGATTGTTCGTCCACGCCAGTGCTTACGCACCCGACCGTTGGGAATACATTACGGATACCGTTAGCGCATCACGTAGTCTCATGGCGACACGGGCGCATGCAACATTCTGCGGTCATGTGCATGTGCCGGAACTCTTCCACGTATCGCCAACCGGAAAGGTCGCAGGGTTCCAACCGGTGCAGGCGGTGGAAATCCCCCTGCTCGCGCACCGGCGGTGGGTTGCAGTGATCGGCTCCATCGGCCAGCCGCGCGATTACAATCCAGCTGCCTGTTATGGTGCGCTTGATATCGAACGGAACGCGCTGATCTACGTACGAGTGCCTTACGACACCGTGACCGCCGCACGCAAAGTGCGCGAAGCGGGCCTGCCGCGCATCTTGGCCGATCGTTTGATCGAGGGGGCCTGACACCATGGATCCCAACAAACTTGAAGCCGGGCAATTCGTTGACGGATTTCATCTCGTCGAGCCGCTACAAACCGGTGGCATGGCGAGCTTCTGGCGCGTCACGCGCGACGGCACCGATCTTCCGATGCTGATGAAGATCCCGCTGTTGCGAGCCGGCGAAAGTCCAATAACGATCATCGGTTACGAAGTCGAGCAGATGATACTGCCGCGGCTGTCTGGCCCGCACGTACCACGCTTCGTCGCAGGAGGCGATTTCGAGCAGCCTTATATCGTTATGGAATTGATCCCAGGCACCTCTGTGAAAGCGCTGCTGGAGAAAACACCACTACCGCCGGATCTGGTAGCCGACATCGGCGCGAAGATTGCTTTCGCCCTGCACGACATTCACCGCCAGCATGTCATCCATCTAGACCTCAAGCCGAGCAACGTAATCTTGCGGGGGAATGACAACGCCGTCCTGATCGACTTTGGGCTGTCGCGACACGATCAGCTGCCCGATCTGGTGCAGGAAGAAGCAGAAGGCCCAGTTGGAACCGGTGCATATATCGCACCCGAGCAGGTGCTCGGTGAACGAAGCGATCCGCGCAGCGACCTTTTTGCACTTGGAGTCATTCTCTATTTTTTGGCGACTGGAGAGCGTCCGTTCGGCGAGCCACAGACTGCCAACAGCTGGCGGCGACGATTGTGGCAGCATCCGACGCCGCCGCGGGCTCTCAACGCCGCAGTCCCACCATGGCTGCAGGAAATCATCCTACGCTGCCTGGAAGTCGACCCCGAGGCGCGCTATGCCACGGCTGCCCAGCTCGCCTTCGATCTGCAGCACTCCAGTCAGGTCAATCTCACAAATCGCGCCGGACGGACGCGGCGCGACGGCATTTTCGCCGTCGCCTGGCGGTGGCTGCGGCAGACCCGCAAACCCGTACGAAAGCGGGCTCTTGCATTGGCCAGCCACCTCGGCAACGCACCGATTGTGCTGGCGGCAATCGACCTCGAGCCCGGGCATGAACCGCCGAACCCCGCGCTCGCACTTGCCGTACATCGAGTTCTTGCGACCGAGCCCAATGCACGGCTTGCCTGTGTCAGCGTACTGAAAGTGGCACGTCTCGCACTCGATAAACTTGAAGACGCTCAAGGGCGAAATCCGCATCTCGGCCGCCTAGCCGAGCTCAAACACTGGGCGAGAGCCATTCCGATAGAGCCCGGACAAATCACCTATCACGTGTTCGAATCAACAGATCCGGCGGGACAACTCATCGACTACGCCCGAAATAACCGCGTCGACCACATCGTGATTGGAGCACGCGGAAGCTCGAAACTGCGCCGATATCTCGGCAGCGTATCAGCGCGAGTCGTCGCCGAAGCGCCCTGTACAGTGACTGTCGTGCGCCCGCCCGGCGAACACATTGCGGTCCCTGCGAACGGAGCCGACGAGGCGCAGGCGTAGCCGGGTTCCGAATTTCAAAATCGGAGTCGGTTCCCTGCAAAACGGGGAACGGCGACCACGGCTATGCGTTGTGGTCAAGGAACCTAATTAGAGGAGGAAACAAATGATCAAAAAACTGATGCTGTCCGCAGCACTCGCTGTCGTCGCAACGGCGGCGTTGGCACAATCGCCGATTACGCCGGGTTCTTCCGCTCCGGCGCAGGCCGTGCGAGCGCAGGGATCGGACAAGGCGAGTTTCATATCGTCACAGAAACCTGATCAATGGTTGGCCTCGAAGTTCAAGGGTACCGATGTCCTTGGTGTTGACAATCAGAAGATCGGCGATGTCAGCGATATTCTCTTCGACAAAAGTGGTAAGGTCGAAGCCTTCGTAATCAGCGTGGGCGGCTTCCTTGGCGTTGGCTCAAAGGAAGTTGCACTTGCGCCCAAGTCTTTTGATGTCGTTCCCGGCCAGAACGGCTCGGCCGATAAACTCAAGCTCGCCGCGACAAAGGACGAACTCCAGAACGCGCAAACTTTTGCGCGCTACGAGCCACCGCGTCCGAGCACAACCGGCTCAGCTACCTCGATGGGCGGCGGTATGAAACCGTCAGGCAGCCCGCCTGCCGGCCGTCAGTAAGATTGACGGCAAGACTGGCAAGCAACAGGTATGCGGCCCGGCAGCGCTCGGGCCGCATTTACATTTTTGACAAGTCTTGCTTTTTTTCGCACGCGGTGAATTATGCCCGCCCCGCTTCCACCACCGGTTTTGTCCGGCCCATGTCAGCATTTTCGCCGGATTCTTTCATTGTCGCCGACATAGCGCCCTCGCCCAATTTCGACGAGCGCAAGGACGGCCGACTGCCCGACATGATCCTGCTGCACTACACCGGGATGCAGACCGGCGAGGCCGCATTGAACCGACTGACGACACCTGCAAGCAAGGTTTCATGTCATTACCTGGTATTCGAAGACGGTCGCATCATTCAATGCGTCCCAGAGGAAAAACGCGCCTGGCATGCGGGCGAATCGTCGTGGGCGGGAGAGACCGACATCAATTCACGTTCTATCGGCATCGAGATCGTCAATCCCGGGCATGAATTCGGATATAAAGATTTTCCGTTGCGCCAGATTGCAGCAGTCATCTCAATGTGCAAATCGATCATTACGCGGCGCGGACCGATCAGCGCCGACCGCATACTCGCCCATTCTGATGTGGCGCCTGCCCGGAAACAGGATCCCGGCGAAAAATTTCCATGGGGCCTGTTGAACGAATCCGGCGTCGGGCACTGGGTCCGGGCCGCGCCGCTCGATCTCGAAGGTGCCGGTCTCAAGCCTGGTGACCGCGGCGATTCGGTCACGCGTCTCCAACGCACCCTACGCTTATACGGATATGGTCTAAAGGAAAGCGGTACGTATGATGAACTAACGCGCGACACGGTTGTGGCATTTCAGCGTCATTTTCGGCAGGCGCGCGTCGATGGTACCGCCGACCCCTCCACCCTGCTGACGTTGCGCGCATTGATTGAGACGCGGCCGGCGCCCCTCGCGGTTTCTTAAGGTTGTCCAGTAACAAGCCTTGACGACGGCGCCTACGATCTCCATTCCTATCCCGTCAGTCGGCCGGACGGCCGCTCCGCGCCAATACCGAAAGGTGGCCGGAGAGGAAAGTCCGGGCTCCATGGACGAACGGTGCCGGATAACGTCCGGCGGGGGTCAAACCCCAAGGATAGTGCCACAGAGATGAGACCGCCTCGGCGCGTTGCGTATGGCCGCGGCAAGGGTGAAACGGTGCGGTAAGAGCGCACCGCGTTTCCGGCAACGGGAACGGCACGGCAAACCCCACCGGGAGCAAGACCGAATAGGAATGACGTCGGGGCGCAAGCCTCAGGTCCGTCCGGACCAGTCATTCGGGTAGGTTGCTTGATGCGCCGGGCAACCGGCGTGCAAGAGGAATGGCCGTCACGTCTGCGGTTCGCGCCGCAGGCCATACAAAACCCGGCTTACAGGCCGGCTGATACGTTGTAAGGGGGCTCGGCGGCAAAACCGCCGGGCCCCCACCAATTTCTACTGCCCCTGCACTCCCGCTTTCCTGATGATCGGCACCCATCTTTCGATCTCGGCGCTGAGATGTGCGCGTAGCGCTTCGGGCCGCGCCCGCTCGGGCGCGACGGTTTCGGCGCCCGATTGCGCCAACCGGTCTTTCACCTCGGAGTCCTGTAAAGCCTGCCGCAGCGCGGCCGAAAGTTTATCAATGACTGGCTTGGGTGTGCCCTTCGGCGCATACATTCCGTACCAGACCACCATCTGGAAGCCTGGCAATCCGGATTCCGAGACGGTCGGCAGATCGGGCGCAACCTTGAGACGCTGCGGCGTCGTGGCGGCGTACGCTTTGATCAGGCCGGTCGACGCCGGTTGTAAAACGTTGATCGTCTGATCGCACATGATGTCGACGTGACCGCCCATGAGATCATTGAGGGCGGGAGCGGTGCCCTTATAGGGCACGCCCTCGACCGTGGTCTCGGTCGCATGGAAAAGAAGCAGACTGCATAAATGCGAGGCCGAACCAATGCCGGCAAAACCGTAAGTTATTTTTTTCCCGTTGGTTCTCAGATAGCCTATGAGCTCTTCGAAATTTTTTGCGGGGAAATCCTTTCGAGCGACCAAGGCCATCGGCGACTCTGCCACCAGCCCTATTGGCTCGAAGTCTTTCACGGGATCGTATCGCAAATTTGGATAGAACGCGACATTGGCGGCATGGGTGACGTGCATCACCAGCAATGAATAGCCATCGGGCGTTGCTGCCGCGACCTTGGCTGTACCGATCGTGCCGCCAGCGCCGCTCGTGTTCTCAACAACGAATTGTTGATTGAGAACTTTGCTCATGCCGTGCGCGACGATGCGCGCGATGACGTCGGCAGGACCACCGGCGCTGAAAGGCACGATAAACATCACGGGTTTTGACGGAAACTCTTGTGCGGTGGCGCTGCCGGCTGGCACGCAGGCAAGCCAAAGACAAAGCGCACTCAATATTCGGTGCATCGAATCCAGCTCTCACTTCGGAATGTTTTGGGTAATTGGCGCGAGGCATCTAGACGCCAGCGAAACCTGCGTCCAGAAAAAGCAGATGGCTGTAAGCGTCAAATTTGTTCGGAGTTTTGGCCTCAGGCGTCACAGTTAGAGTAAATTGGACATAAGCGACGGTTACGATGCGTATAGCGCCGCAATTTCACGCCGAGCATGTCGACGGCAACCGAAGCGCCAATCCAGGCCGGCATGCAAAGAGCGTTGACCTCGCAAGATCGGGTCGACACGCTTGATATTGAGCGTCTCTATTGCTGTGGTGGCCGAAAAATCAAATGACCGTCATGGCCGCGTCCGATCCCTTGGCAAATGGCTCCATAAGGTCGCGGGTATTTTGCCTGACCCGCGCTAAGCACTTGTTTTGTCCCCGACAGCCCGGACATAGTGCAGCTGTCTTTTCACGTTCAGCGCCATGCCAAGAAAAAAGCCACTACAACTCTGGGACTTCTGGATCGACCGTGGGGGTACCTTCACCGACGTGATTGGACGGCGGCCGGACGGCACGCTGGTAGCGCACAAGCTGCTGTCCGAAAACCCGGAAGCCTACCCCGATGCCGCCGTGCAAGGCATTCGCGATTTGCTCGGATTGAGATCCGGCGAAGCAATCCCGCCGGGTCGCGTGGGCGCAGTCAAAATGGGCACCACGGTCGCGACCAACGCGCTCCTTGAGCGCAAGGGCGAGCGGGAGCTTTTGCTGATCACCAAGGGATTCCGCGACGCGCTCAAGATCGGCTATCAGGCGCGCCCAAAGATTTTCGCCCGCCAAATCATCAAGCCCGACATGCTGTATGAGCGCGTCGCGGAGGTCGACGAGCGCGTGCGCGCCGACGGCATCGTTGAGCGGGAGCCGGACCTCGCGGGCGTGCGTGCCGACCTGGAGACAGCCAAAGCCGCCGGCATCAAAGCGGTCGCAATCGTGTTCATGCACGCCTATCGCTTTCCCAAGCACGAAAAAGCCGTTGCTGCGATCGCGCGGGAAATGGGCTTCGCGCAGGTATCCGTCAGTCACGAAGTGTCGCCACTGATCAAGCTCGTCGGCCGAGGCGACACCACAGTGGTGGATGCCTATTTGTCCCCGATCCTGCGCCGCTATGTAGCTGAGGTGGACAGGGATATCGATGCAAGACGATCCGCTGCGCAGTTGATGTTCATGATGTCGTCCGGCGGGCTGACAGCCGCCGAATTATTCCAGGGAAAAGATGCCATCCTGTCCGGCCCTGCTGGCGGAGTTGTTGGCATGGCGGAAACTGGACGACAGGCCGGGTTCGATCACCTCATCGGCTTCGACATGGGCGGCACGTCAACCGACGTTTCCCATTTTGACGGCGAATACGAACGTGCCTTCGAAACCGAGGTTGCCGGCGTGCGCATGCGCGCACCCATGATGCTCATTCATACGGTCGCTGCCGGTGGCGGCTCGATCTTGCATTTCGATGGCGCGCGGTTCCGCGTGGGACCCGACTCCGCCGGTGCCAATCCAGGGCCAAAATGCTACCGTCGCGACGGCCCGTTGGCTGTCACCGACGCCAACGTCATGGTCGGCAAGCTCATTCCAGAATTCTTCCCGCAGATTTTCGGCCCTTCGCAAAATCTCCCTCTCGATGCACATGCCGTGCGCAACGCATTCACCGACCTGGCGCAGCAAGTCGGTGGTCTTAAACCTGAAGAGGTCGCCGACGGATTTATCAAGATCGCGGTCGAGAACATGGCCAATGCGATCAAGAAGATTTCCGTGCAACGCGGCTATGACATCACTCGCTATGCGCTGAATTGCTTCGGCGGCGCCGGCGGCCAGCATGCATGTTTGGTTGCTGACGCGCTGGGTATGACCCGCGTGCTCATGCATCCGTTTTCTTCGCTGCTGTCCGCTTACGGCATGGGGCTGGCCGACATACGCGCAACGCGCGAACAGGCCATCGAGCTACCGTTTGGCAATAACGCGTTGAATGCCATCAACCGGCTCGGTAGCAAACTGGGCAAGGAAACGAAGGCCGAAGTCGCCGGCCAAGGAGTGGCGGCGCACAAGATCAAGGTGTATGTCCGCGCGCATATTCGCTATGCGGGCACCGACACCGCCTTGGTGGTTGCAGCCGGCAGTCTGCCCGCAATGAAGCGCGCATTCGAGAAGGTGCATAGGGCCCGTTTCGGCTTCATCGACCGCGCAAAACAGATGGTCGTCGAAGCTGTGTCGGTCGAGGCAGTCGGTGGCGGCGCCAAATTCGGCGAGAAGCCGGCGAGGCGGTCGCACACCGCATTGCCAAAACCGGCGCTACGAACGCGATTCCTTTCCGGCGGTGTATGGCACAAGGCCGATGTCTATACCCGTGACCAACTCAAGCCCGGAGCGCGGGTCAATGGCGCCGCCATCATCATCGAGCCACACCAGACCATCGTGGTCGAGTCGGGCTGGCAGGCTGAACTTACTGCCAAAAATCACTTGCTGCTCACGCGCGCCAAAAAGCTCAGGCGGACGCACGCCATCGGCACCCATGCCGACCCGATCATGCTGGAAGTTTTCAACAATCTTTTCATGTCAATTGCCGAACAGATGGGCGTGTCTCTCCAGAACACGGCCTATTCGGTGAACATCAAGGAACGGCTCGACTTTTCCTGCGCGGTATTTGCCCACGACGGTACACTGGTTGCCAACGCGCCGCATATGCCGGTGCATCTCGGCTCGATGGACCGTTCGGTGGAAACAATCATTCGCGACAATGCCGGCAAGATCAAACCTGGCGATGTGTACGCGATCAACGCGCCGTATAACGGCGGCACCCACTTGCCGGACATCACCGTTTGCACGCCGGTATTCGACGAGCGAAGGAAAACGATTTTGTTCTGGGTGGCCTCGCGTGGACACCACGCGGATGTCGGCGGCATCTCGCCCGGATCGATGTCGCCGAATGCTACGACAATCGAACAGGAAGGTGTCCTATTTGACAATTTCAAGCTGGTCGATCGCGGCCGCTTCCGTGAGAAAGAATTGAATGCGGCGCTCACCGGGGCGAAATACCCGGCGCGCAACCCGGTTCAAAATATCAACGACATCAAGGCCCAGATTGCCGCAAATGAAAAGGGCGTGGCAGAGCTTCGCAAGATGGTCACGCATTTCACCCTGCCTGTGGTGAAAGCCTACATGCAGCACGTGCAGGACAACGCGGCCGAAAGCGTGCGTCGTGTGATCGACAGGCTGCACGATTCGGAATTCAGCTACGAAATGGACCAAGGCACCCTCATCAAGGTGAAGATCACGGTGGACAAGGCCAGACGCGAGGCGACGGTTGATTTCACCGGCACGAGCGAACAGCAGCCGACGAATTTCAATGCACCTGAACCGGTCACGCGTGCCGCGGTCCTCTATGTCTTCCGCGTGATGGTCGATGATGATATCCCCATGAACGCCGGGTGCCTGAGGCCAATCAATATTGTCATCCCAAAACGCTCGATGCTGTCGCCGGAGTTTCCCGCTGCCGTTGTCGCCGGCAACGTAGAGACATCGCAGGCAGTGACCAATTGCCTGTTCGGCGCGCTCGGAGCACTTGCCGCGGCTCAAGGCACGATGAACAATCTAAACTTCGGCAATGCGCGCTATCAGTACTACGAAACCATTTGTTCCGGCTCACCCGCCGGCCCCGGTTTCAATGGCACGGACGCTGTCCATACTCATATGACAAATACGCGCCTCACCGACCCGGAGGTGCTGGAATTCCGTTATCCCGTACTGCTTGAGGACTTCCATGTCCGTACGGGCTCCGGCGGTCGCGGCCAATGGCACGCTGGCGATGGAATTCGTCGTACCATACGCTTCCTCGAAAAAATGGAATGCACTGTTCTCTCCGGCCACCGGCGTGTACGACCGTTTGGGCTCGCAGGCGGCGAAGCTGGTCAAGTCGGCGAAAACTGGGCGAGGCGCAGGAACGGCCAGATGGAGCACTTGGAAGGGTGCGACGCGACCGTCATCGATGAGAGCGAGGCCATCATCATTCAAACGCCAACAGCCGGCGGATATGGCGCAAAATGATCGCAAATTGCTGCCGGTCGTTGCACTGAACCCGTTACGCACCCACAACCGTAGCACTTGATTTTGCTGCCGGTGATGCGAGTCTTCGGACATGCGCAAGATTCTTATGTCCGCGTTGTTGCTGACCGTTGTCGCTGCGCCGGTGCAGGCTCAGGTCTATCCGGTTCAAGGCAGATGGGGACAAAGTTCCAGCACCGAACAAGGTGCAATCGACTGCGCCGGCAAGCGTGTCATTGAATTCATCGGTAACCAGCGCACCGACAGTGAAGGCGCTGTGCCGGCATTTCGGAATCAGTCGGTCACGTCAGACGGACCGTCGAGTTATCGAATAGTCGATGAATTCTCCACCGGGCAGATCAGTGGTGGTCACATCACCTACGGACTGCGGAAGATCGACGCAGACCATATCGAAATGAACATGCAGAACGGCGGCTCAATCAAACTCCAAAGATGCAGGTAAGTCGCCTTCGGAAGCACGCACCGAGTTAATTTCGTGCGATAATCTCGCGCTCGCCGCGATGCACAGGTGTTCTCCCGGTCATCTTGCCGCGTGCGCGCCGCAGAAGAATTGAGGGACGCCGGAATTTCAACGCGCTCCGGCGACGCCGGCGAGGACGCGGACGTTCGACGTTCAGTTCGCCCAACTGCGCATTCGCGATCTTCGAGGCGGTCGTCTGCTCAGCCAGTAAGAGGGGCACACCGAGCACCTGACTCCAGGCCCGCCATTCGGCCAGCGCCTCGTCCGGTTGCGACGTCACAAACAGTGGCAAAGTCAGTGCAGGATCACAGTGCTTGAGCACGACTGCCAGCACGTCCTCCAGCCCGCATTGGTCCGGCACCAGGCGCAGCGATACGCCGTCGTATGCAGCAACCGGCATGTTAAGGGCCATACGCATGCCGGATACTGAACGCCGCAAAACCACGCGTTCGCGATGGAGTTCGATCTCACGCACCCGCCCGTCGGCAGATGGGTCGCTTGCGGAAAACCGCACCGGCAAGGCAAAGGGGTCGAGCCGCAGGGCGCGGCCCGACCCGGCGCATCCGCCACTTCGCATTTGACGCCTCGAAACTCTCCCGCGCCCAACTTTTTGTGGTGGGTCGCAGGCCAAACATGGCAGAAACGCATCCGAATCCGCTTAATGTTCTGGGTTAACCGGTCGTAGCCGCGAGGGCTTTGCGGCAGATGATTGACGCCCCGTTGCGAACCATGATTGACGAGGTATTGCCGCGACTGTGCAAATTGTCGGGTTCGACGGTTGAACTGCGTCGTGGTCGCGCCCATGTGAAAGCTAACCTATGCTCGCCCCCGCCTCTTCGCCCCTTGACCTCTCTCCTTTGACAGACCGCGCGGAGCGGCTGGTCAAAGCCGCGCGCGCAGCCGGGGCAGACGCCGCAGACGCTGTCGCATTGCGCACCATGTCGTTGGGCGTCGAAGTCCGCGACGGACGGGTTGAGGAATCGGAACGCGCCGAGGGCGACGATCTGGGCTTGCGCGTGTTGATCGGCCGCCGGCAGGCTATGGTGTCCACCAATGACCTTGCCGACGACAGCGCGGCCACCTTGGCAGAGCGGGCCGTCGCCATGGCGCGAGCGACGCCCGAGGACGAATTCGCCGGTCTCGCCGACTCACATCTGCTTGCGCGAGATTTTCCCGATCTCGATCTGATCGACCCGGAGTTGCCGACGGTAGGCGAACTCGAGGCGCGCGCGCGAACTGCCGAGCAGGCAGCCCTTGCGGTCAAAGGAGTCAGTAAATCAGGCGGCGCCTCCGCCTCGGCTGGAATCGGGGGGATGGTGCTGGTCACGAGCCAAGGATTTCGCGGTACCTATGTTGGGTCGAACCACGGTTTGTCGATGACCGCCATTGCCGGCGACGGAACCGGCATGGAACGCGACTACGACTATTCCTCGGTACGGCACGCGGCGGACTTGACCCGCCCGGAAGTAATCGGGCGCAGTGCGGCCGAACGTGCAGTCGCGCGAGTCAATCCGCGTAAGGTTTCGACACGTAAGGTGCCGGTCGTATTCGACCAACGCTCCGCTGGCTCGTTGGTCTCGCATCTCGCCAGCGCCGCCAATGGCGCATCCGTAGCGCGCAAAACCAGTTTCCTGCGAGACAAGATGGGCGCGAAGCTGTTCGCTGACGGCATTCACGTTATCGACGATCCGCTGCGCAAGCGCGGTCTGCGTTCGCACCCCTTCGATGGCGAAGGTGTCGCCTGCAAGAGGCTCGCCTTGGTCGAGGGCGGCTTTCTTCGCTCGTGGCTGCTGGATAGCACGACCGCGCGCGAACTCGGTCTTGTGACAACCGGCAACGCCCAGCGCGCCGGTTCGTCAATGACATCACCGGGGCCGAGCAATTTGCATTTGGAACCGGGCCGGCTAAGTCCGGACGACCTTATCGCAGATATCGCCGATGGATTTTACGTCACCGATCTGATCGGCGTGGGCGCGAACATGGTGACTGGAGATTACAGCCGCGGCGCCTCGGGCTTCTGGATCGAGAATGGCAAGCGCACGTATCCTGTGAGCGAGGTTACGATAGCGGGGCATTTGCTTGATATGTTCCGGACGGTCACACCGGCCAACGATCTCGAATTCCGTTACGGGACCAACGCGCCGACGTTGCGCGTTGAGGGCCTGACCGTTGCTGGCCAGTGACGCCAGCGCATTGCGTGGTGCGCTCGAAGCACCAATGCGCGAGGCCGGTGAACTCGCTCGCGCAACCGCACGCGGGCCGCTCAAACAATGGACCAAAGGAACCGACCGCTCGCCGGTGACAGAAGGGGACATCGCAGTCAACGAACTGTTGCGCGAGCGGCTGCTGGTACTTGCGCCCGCCGCGGCCTGGATCTCCGAAGAATCCGAGCCTTCAACTTCCGGCCGTGCCGGGCCGCTCGCCTGGATTGTCGATCCGATCGACGGCACGCGCGCCTATGTTTCCGGCCGTTCTGACTGGACTATCTCAGTCGCGTTGATCCAATCTGGCCGGCCGCTAGTCGCCGCACTCTATGCGCCAGTGACCGATGAGATGTTTCTTGTTTCGCAGGACGGCGGCGCCACCCTCAACGGCACACCAATCAGGGCGAACCCTGGCGATTCGCTTAACGGCGCTAGGCTCGCCGGGCCCAAGCGTTATCTCGACCGTCTCTCTGGCCTCACGCCGGAAATATTGATTCAGCCGAAAGTGCATTCGCTCGCGCTACGAATTGCACGTGTCGCGCAAGGAACACTTGATGCCGTGCTCGCGTCTGGTGGCAGCCATGACTGGGACCTTGCAGCGGCCGACCTTTTGGTGCACGAAGCCGGCGGGGTGCTTACCGATTTCGTCGGCCGGCCGCTAAGGTATAACGAGCCGCAATCCGCGCACGGCGCGCTAATAGCCGCTGGCTTTGCGCGACACAGTGCGTTGATTGAGCTCGTGCGCGACGGCAAAACCGAATTCGCGTAGAACTGACATCCCAGAGTGCGTGCTGCCGCCGGGGACATCGACCCAGGGGATCGACTCATGTCGACAGAATCGTCCAACACTAAAAAACAACTGCTGCATCTCGTCCTCGGCGGAGAACTGACCGAGCTCGGCAGCAGCGAGTTCAAGGATCTCGACAAAATTGATATTGTCGGTGTCTTTCCGAACTACGCGAGCGCCTATGTCGCCTGGAAGGCCAAGGCGCAAAAAACCGTCGACAACGCCCACATACGCTATTTCATCGTCCACCTGCACCGTCTGCTCGATCCCGAACCCGCGGGCAGATCGGTAAGCTAGATGACAATGCTGTCGTTCAAGCGTATCGCTACGTCGTCTGCCTTCCAGGAATCCGCCGGCGCAGTGGCCGCTGCATATCTGCGGCTGGTATGGCGCACCAGCCGGACCACTCTTGAGCCCTCGGGCATCTATGAATCGGTGGAGATCCCGGCAATCGTGGCGATGTGGCACGGTCAACACTTCATGGCACCTTTCATCAAACGCGACGATCCGCGTCATCGCACCAAGGTGCTGATCTCGCGTCACCGCGATGGCGAGATCAACGCGCGTGCCGCGGAGCGGCTGAATATCGGGACCATCCGCGGCTCCGGCGCGCACAACGGGGAATTTCAGCGCAAGGGCGGCGCCGCCGCCTTTACCGAGATGCTCAACGCCCTCAATGAAGGCTACAATATCGCAATGACCGCCGATGTTCCCAAAGTTGCGCGCGTCGCTGGCCTTGGCGTCGTAAAGCTTGCGCAGCTTTCCGGGCGGCCGATCTACGCCGTCGCGATTGCTTCCAGGCGGCGAATCGAACTCGACAATTGGGATCACTCCGCCATCAACTTGCCGTTCAGCCGAATGGCAATTGTGGCAAGCGATGCGATTTGTGTGCCGCAGGACGCCGACCCTGAAAGACTCGAAACGGCGAGAAAACTGGTCGAAAGCGAACTCAACCGGGTCACTGCACGTGCGTACGAGATCGCCGACGGAACCGGGAGTAGCGAGCCTTGAGCGACAGGCTGCCGGCCGGTTTGCGAATGTATCGGCTCCTATCCGCGGCGGTGGGACCATTCACCCCTATTCTGCTGGCGCGGCGTCTAAAGCGCGGAAAGGAACACCGGCAGCGGCTGCCCGAGCGCCGCGGTGAAAATCGTATCGCACGGCCTGAGGGCCCTCTTGTCTGGTTGCATGGGGCCAGCGTTGGAGAGCTTGCCAGCGTGCTACCGCTGATCGATCGCATCCGTGCGCGCGGCATCAGCATTTTGGTAACAACCGGCACGGTCACGTCGGGCGGGCTAGCGGAACAGCGTCTTCCCCGCGAGGTCATCCACCAATTCATTCCACTCGATATTCCACGTTTTGTCCGTCGCTTTCTCGATCATTGGCAGCCGGATCTCGCATTGTTCGTCGAATCCGAGCTTTGGCCCAACATGATGATCGAGTCGGCGATGCGCGGCATACCAATGGTTCTCGTCAACGCCCGACTGTCCGAGAATTCATTCGATCGCTGGCGTCGCTTGCCGAATTCGATCGCCGCCCTGCTCCAGCGTGTTGACCTCTGTCTGGCGGGCACCTCATCAGATGCCGCACGCCTCAGCGAACTTGGTGCGTCAAATGTCACCACGACAGGCAACCTCAAGCTTGACGTGCCCCCACCGCCCGCTGATCCGGCGGCGCTTGCAACCCTGCAAAATTCAATCGCCGGCCGGCCCTTGATCGCGGCTGCCTCCACCCATGCTGGCGAAGAGGAGGTGGTCATCGAGGCCCATGCTCGCCTGCACAAAAATTTTCCTGGCCTGCTGACTCTCATTGCACCGCGCCATCCGGAGCGCGGCCCCAGCGTGGCTGAAATCGCAGCGCGCGCCGGCTTGGCCGCAGCACTGCGCTCGCGCGGCGAATTGCCCAATCGGACAACCCAGATTTATGTCGCGGACACGGTTGGTGAACTCGGTGTGATTTATCGGCTGGCATCCGCAGTTTTTGTCGGCGGCTCACTGGTAAAGCATGGCGGGCAGAACCCGATCGAGCCGGCCAAACTGCGGACCGCAATCCTGCACGGTCCTCATGTCTGGAATTTTGCGGAGATCTATAATGCGCTCGACAATGCGCATGGCGCCGAGCCGGTCGAAGACGTCAACCGATTAACGGCACACCTTGCCGCCTGGCTTACCGACCCCGATGCCTGTGCTCGCGTCGGCGAAGCAGGCCGCGTCGTGACGGAAAATCTGGGGGGCGCGCTCGATCGTACATTGGCATCGCTCGATCCTTATTTGATGCAGCTTCAATTACATCAACGGACCCGACATGCGTGAGCCCGCCTTCTGGTGGCGAAAGGCGGGCTTCACCGCAGGCCTGCTCGCCCCACTGGGGTTCGGCTATGGCGCGATCGCGGCGAGACGAATGGCGAGCAAAGGCGCGCGCGCCGGAGTTCCAGTTCTGTGCGTGGGAAATTTTACACTGGGAGGCGCAGGCAAGACCCCCACCGTGCTGATGCTTGCGCAAATATTCGCGGACGCCGGCCGACGCCCGTTCTGTCTTACCCGAGGCTATGGCGGGACTGTCGCCGGCCCCAAGCTTGTGAATGCCGATACAGACATAGCCGCTCATGTCGGCGACGAGGCGCTCCTGCTCGCGCGTGTCGCGCCAACGGTTGTCGCGCGCGATCGTATCACCGGGGCGGCATTTGCGCGGGCACAAGGTGCCGGCCTTATCATTCTGGACGATGGCTTGCAGAATTCCTCTTTGATGAAGGATTTCACGCTGGCCGTGATCGATGCACGGCGTGGTGTCGGAAACGGGTGCATATTTCCCGCGGGACCCCTGCGCGCGCCCTTGGCCGCACAAATTGCGCAAACGGACGCACTACTGGTGGTCGGAGAAGGCGCCGGCGCGGACGATGTCATCATGCAGGCCCGCGCTGGTGGCCTTCCGGTATTCGACGGCCGTCTCACGCCGGACCCTGGAGGAATCGCCGCTATCAAAGGACGCAGTGTTTTGGCTTTCGCGGGTATCGGCGATCCACAGAAATTTTTCACAGCCGCCGTCGAGGCAGGAATTAACGTGACAGAGCGTCAGTCATTCGGCGACCATCATCGCTATACGGCGGAAGAAGCCGCGGAACTGATCATGCAGGCCGAACACAACGGCCTTGTACTCCTGACTACGGAAAAAGATCGGGCACGCATGGCAGGCGAGCAGTTGCTCGAGGCACTCGCCGCACGAGCGCATGCGCTACCGGTGACGATGGTGGTCGATGACATTAGCGAATTGCGACGCCTTTTGACGTCAAGGCTCGGGCACTAACCGGTCATTTCTTCAAAGCGTGAGGGTCGCGATATCGCTGCAAGACGGCCTCTGGCGTGGCGTAGGCCTCCTGCAAATCGACGTTCCAATACTTCAGTTCCTCAAGCGGGATTGGCACACCGCTCACCGCGCAACGCACGAACGCGCCCGGCCGCACGACGCGGAAATCGCCGTCAAGGTATTTTACCTCCGCCTCGCCATTCATCGGCGGGGAGCGATCATAGCGATTGAGCAATAGCGGCCTCCATTCCCGGATCTGGCATCTAATCAAACATAATGGTTCGTACGTGTCAGCGAAACCCTCGCATAAGGTTTATGAGCCGAACAGGCTGCCCTGCCCGCCGGATCCACCACCTTTGTGTCCACCGCGCGGTTTAGGCTTGTCGGACGGCTGAGCGGCAAGATTGCCGTTGGCAGTGGCTCCCACACGGCCATCGGCAAACTCGATATCGAGCCGCGTGCCGGCGCCGACGGCGGCGGCCGAGCGAAGCGGGCGCCCCTCGCTGTCCCGGACGAGAGTAAATCCTCGCGCAAGTACGCCGCGATAGGAATAAGCCGCCAGCAGTTGACCGGCGCTGCGCAGCCTTTGAATACGTCGATCACGGAAAATTCGGAACCCACGCTGCACGCGGCCACCCAATCCCGCAGTCTGTTCCTTGCACCGCTCAATACGGTACGACAGTAGCCGAGGTGACAGTCGCGATGCCGCGCGCGTCAATTGTGTGTGGTGAATTTGCGCATTGGCGCGAAGCGCGCGCGGCAAACGGCCAGCACAGGCATCAAGCCGCTGACGCGGCACTGCCAGCAGGTCATCGAGCGCCGGCAACGCACGCGTCAGCAGACGGAGTTCCTTGCGATTGCGTTCGAGGTTTCGTCCCCAACAAGCGAGCTTGCGTGCGCCGAGATCGGCGACCGTCGACATCAGTTCGGCGCGAACCGGCACTGCCATTTCGGCGGCGGCGGTCGGCGTTGGCGCGCGTCGATCGGCGGCAAAATCGATCAGCGTCACATCGGTCTCGTGGCCGACCGCGGAAATGAGCGTGATCATGCTCCCGGCCGCCGCCCGCACCACAATTTCCTCGTTGAAAGACCAAAGGTCTTCGAGGGGACCGCCGCCCCGCGCGACGATGATCAAATCGGGTCGCGGTAACAGACCGTGCTCGGGCAACGCGTTAAAGCCGTGGATTGCACTGGCAACTTCTGTCGCCGATGTTTCACCCTGCACTCGGACTGGCCACACCAATACCCGGCGCGGAAAACGATCCTCTAGCCGATGGAGGATGTCGCGGATGACCGCACCGGTCGGCGAAGTGATAACGCCGATCACGCTCGGCAGGAACGGCAAGAGCTGTTTGCGCGCCTCGTCAAACAGGCCTTCTGCGGCAAGCTTTTTCTTGCGGTCTTCAAGGAGCTTCATCAACGCGCCGATGCCCGCGGGCGCAAGACTGTCGATGACTATTTGATAATTCGAGCGACCGGGATATGTCGTCAACCTGCCGGTGGCGACCACTTCGAGCCCTTCCTCGGGCTTAACGCGCATCCGGCCGTAGGTGCCTTTCCAGATCACGGCTTCGAGACGTGCGTTTTCGTCCTTGAGAGCGAAATAGACATGGCCCGACGAATGCGCGCCCTTGAAGCCGGAGATCTCGCCACGCACGCGGACGTAACCGTAGGCGTCCTCGACCGTGCGTTTGAGCGCCGCCGAAAGCTCGGAGACGGTCCATTCCGCAGCATTATTCAGGGCAGGCTCTGCCATAAGGATCGAATCTCTTGCGAGGACGAGACGCCATGCTACACCAAACCGTGACCACTCCCTAAAGGCCGCCCGCGTCCCCATGAACATTCTCATCCTCGGTTCCGGCGGACGCGAGCATGCGCTGGCCTGGAAGATGGCGGCCAGCCCGCTTACCGACAAGCTCTATTGCGCGCCAGGCAATGCAGGCATTGCGCAGGAAGCCGAATGCGCGGCGCTTGATATCGGCGACCACAAGGCCGTCGTCGCATTTGCCAAGGATAAAAAAATTGATCTCGTTGTCGTCGGGCCCGAGGTGCCGCTTTGCGCCGGCATTGTCGATGACCTGGAAGCCGCGGGTATCAAAGCGTTCGGCCCAACCAAATGGGCCGCGCGACTGGAAGGCTCCAAGGGTTTCACAAAGGACCTTTGCAAGGCCAACAATATCCCGACCGCTGCCTACCAACGTTTCAAGGGGGCGGCAGCGGCGAAAGACTATGCGCACAAGAAAGGCGCGCCCATCGTCGTGAAAGCTGACGGACTTGCGGCCGGCAAGGGCGTGGTGGTCGCCGAAACGGTTCAAGAAGCTGAAGCGGCCATCGACATGATGTTTGGCGGCGGGCTCGGCGCGCCGGCCTGGGAAATCGTGATCGAGGATTGTCTGATCGGCGAAGAGGCTTCGTTCTTCGCGCTTTGCGACGGCGAGACGGCAATCGCGCTCGCGTCGGCGCAGGATCACAAGCGTGTCGGAGACGGCGATAAGGGTCCGAATACAGGCGGGATGGGCGCCTACTCTCCAGCACCCATCATGACCGAGGACATGAATCAACGCGTAATGAACGAGATCATTCACCCGACCGTGAGCGCGCTTAAACGCGCCGGCGCCCCATATAAGGGCGTCCTTTTTGCCGGATTGATGATCACCAAGGAAGGCCCGCAGCTGATTGAATACAACGTCCGCTTCGGCGATCCGGAGTGTCAGGTATTGATGCTGCGCATGATGTCGGACCTCGTGCCCGCGCTGTTGGCGGCGCGCGACGGTCAACTCAGGAATTTTGATTTGCGATGGTATCCGGACGCAGCGCTTACAGTCGTTATGGCCGCGAAAGGCTATCCGGGAAACTACCGCAAGGGTTCAGTCATTGAAGGTCTTGACACGGCAGCGCAGATCGAAGGCGTACAGATTTTCCATGCGGGCACCAAGGCCGATGGCGCAAAGATTCTTGCTAATGGCGGGCGCGTTCTCAATGTCTGCGCACGGGGAAAGACCGTGCGCGAGGCGCAAAACCGCGCCTATGCAGCGGTAGACTGCATCCGTTGGCCCGATGGCTTCTGCCGCCGCGATATCGGCTGGCGCGCGATAGAACGGGATAAGTAGTCTGGCATTTCCAGGAGTTATTGCATGCATCCGGTATTGCGGCTTTACGAGGACGTGCTCTCGAGTGCCGAAAATGCAGCGTTCCAATTGCCACCGCTGCCGCGCTTTATCTTTGTCGTGCACGGTTCTGCTGCAATCGGCGACGAAACGCTAAATGAGGGCAAGGCCTGGCAAGGCGAGACGGCAATCGCGGTAAAGCCGGGCGCAACCGGAGTCACGTTCTGGCGATGGGAACTCGCACGCGGTGATCACGGGAGTGCCATGGCCAACTCTCCCGGCATGATCACACGCGAAAAGCTGACCGCCTTTCTTGAGACGCTGCCGAAAGGCGAACTGCTGATGCGTGGTGACAGCGTCGCCTTTCCGCCCGGCGGCTGCGCCTTTCTGCATCGTCATCAAGGCCCCGGCATTCGCTGTTTGATTGAAGGCGGTATACGTATCGACACCCACGACCGTTCGACCTCATTCGGCCCGGGTGGCGCCTGGTATGAGTCGGGACCAGACCCGGTGTTCGCGCAGGCAGCCTCCGACAGACCCAGCCGCTTCATTCGCGTGATGATCCTCCCGCGCGAACTTGCCGGCAAAAGTTCGATTCAGTATGTCAACGAGGAAGACAGGGCCAAACCAAAGTCGCAGCAATACATGCTCTACGCCGACACACCGATCGCATTTAATACGCGCAAGTGAACACGTTGCGGCGATGACATCAATCGATCGCCAGCACATGTTTTCGGGCACCAAGGATGCTGCGCCGACGCTAAGCCTCGATACTCCCCGTCTCGAACACTATCTCACCGCGACCATCGCGGGTTTCACCGGGCCACTCGTCGTCAAACAGTTCAAAGGTGGCCAGTCGAACCCGACCTATTTGCTGGAAACACCGGCTCGGCGTTACGTGCTGCGCCGCAAACCGCCCGGCAAGTTACTGCCATCGGCGCATGCGGTTGATCGCGAATATCGCGTGATCGGGGCGCTGTATGGACAAGGCTTTCCCGTCGCCGAGGCTCTCGCCTATTGCGCGGACGAATCCATTGCCGGCACTCCCTTTTACGTCATGGGGTTTGTCGATGGCCGCGTTTTTTGGGAACCGCAGATGCCACAATCCACGGCAGAAGAGCGCTCAGCGGTTTATGGATCCATGAACACCACTATCGCGCGGCTGCACAATTTCGATCCCGCGCGGATCGGTCTTGGTGACTTCGGCAGGGCCGAAAACTATGTCACCCGTCAAGTCGAGCGCTGGTCGAAGCAGTATCGGGCGTCCGAAACTGAAAAGATCGAGGCCATGGAACGGCTGATCGACTGGCTGCCGAAGCACATTCCTGCGGGAGCGCCGGCGCGGCTGGTGCATGGCGATTACCGGCTGGACAATCTCATCATTGCACACGATCGACCGGAGATTATCGCGGTGCTCGACTGGGAATTGTCCACGCTCGGTGACCCCCTCGCCGATTTCAGCTATCACCTCATGGCGTGGCATATGCCCCATTCCGATAGTGCGGCTGGTACTGCATCTCTCGTTGGGCACGATTTGCGGGCGCTCGGGATTCCATCCATGGGCGACTACGTCGATGCTTACGTTGCGCGCACCGGCCTCGACCCGCGACCGGCGCTGCCAGTTTATCTCGCCTATAACTTCTTTCGCATCGCCGCCATATTGCAGGGGATCATCGGCCGCGTGCGGGATGGTACCGCGACATCGGAATTCGCCCCCGCCAAAGCCGAAATGATCCGGCCGCTGGCCGATAAGGCCTGGGAATTCGCGCGTCAGGCCTGACCTGTCTTAAGACGGTCAACGAATCCTTTCATGACAGGATCGGATTTCGCGGCGTCCCGGCGCATAAAATTGAGACCTCTACCCTAATCTTTCGCCGAAATCGGGACTGAATGGCCGTTAGCGATATTGGCAGGTCATCATGCCGAAAACCGGAACTCCGCCGAAGTCGACACCGCAACAGCAGGCCAACGAGCGCGACGATGTGACCGCGCCAATTGTCAGGCAGGCTCCCCCTCCGCCCGGAATGGGCAAGTTGGTGGACAGGACGGCGTAGCTTGCAACCAGTTGATTAACGCCGCCCCTGGAAGAAATCCTTCAGCAGCGCCGCGCACTCGCCTTCACTGATTCCACCGTAGACTTCGGGCCGATGGTGGCACGTGGGCGCCGCAAAAAACCGCACGCCGTTTTCCACAGCGCCGCCTTTCGGATCGGCAGCCCCAAAGTAAAGCCGCCGGATGCGTGCAAAAGAAATCGCCGCCGTGCACATCGCGCACGGCTCCAGCGTTACATAAAGATCGCATTCTGTGAGCCGTTCGCTGCCAAGCGCTGTCGCCGCCGCGCGAATGGCCAAGAGTTCGGCATGCGCGGTTGGATCGTGGTCAGCAATGGTGCCATTGCCGGCTCGCGCGACCACCGTGCCCTCCCGCACGATTGCGCAGCCGACCGGCACTTCGCCGCGCGCTCCGGCGGCACGGGCCTCCTTGAGGGCGATCTGCATAAATGATGCCACGCTCGTCACTCACCTCGTTCTCTGCTATCAGGCCGCAACCTTATTGCGGCTTCGTGCATGTCCGACAAGAGCCATCCTCACGTTCCCGGCGAGCGCATCGCCAAGGTGATCGCGCGCGCCGGACTTGCCTCCCGGCGTGAAGCCGAGACCTGGATCGCGGCGGGACGCGTGTCAGTCAACGGGACGGTCATTTCTTCGCCCGCGCTGAACGTCATGCGATCGGATCGAATCGAGGTCGATGGCGCCCCGCTGCGGGCGCGCGAACGCACGCGTCTTTTCCTCTACCACAAGCCGCGCGGACTGGTGACGACCCACTCCGACCCTGAGGGGCGCGACACAATTTTCCGTGCCTTGCCAAGGGGTCTGCCACGGCTGATCAGCGTTGGCAGGCTCGACATCAATACCGAAGGGCTGTTGCTGCTCACCAACGATGGAGGACTAGCACGGGTATTGGAATTGCCGGCGACCGGTTGGTTGCGCCGATACCGTGTGCGCGCGCACGGTCGAGTGCAACAAGAAGCGCTCGACCGTCTGCGTGGCGGCGTCACGCTCGGCGGAATCCACTACGGACCGATCGAGGCGACACTCGATCGGGAACAGGGGGCTAATGTCTGGCTCACATTTGGAATCCGAGAGGGCAAGAACCGCGAAATACGCAAGGTTCTTGAATCGCTTGGGCTAAGAGTGAACCGGCTGATCCGCGTCGCATTTGGCCCGTTCGAACTGGGTGATCTTGACGATGGCGCGGTGAAGGAAATTGAGACGGCGGATTTGCGGGCAAGCCTCGGCAAGCAAATTGTTGCTGAAGCTGGTGCCGATTTTGCCGCGCCGTTGGCTAACGAGGAAGCGCATAGGCCCTCTCATAGCCATAAAGACGCGGCGGCAGGTGAACCGCGCGAATCTCGCCATAAACACGGGAGCGGAAAGCAGCGTCGCCGCAATCGATCGGGTGGGCCGCGGCCTAAACATCCGAGGCCGCGCTAATGCGAGTCGTCGGCGGCAGGCTTCGCTCGCGGCCGCTTGCGGGCCCAAAAACGGACACCGTGCGTCCCACAACCGACCGGCTTCGCGAAGCATTGTTCAATATTCTCGCGCATTCCTATGCCGACCCGATCACCGGCGCGCGCGTGCTCGACCTCTTTGCCGGCACCGGTGCGCTCGGCATTGAAGCCATATCCCGCGGCGCAGCTTACGCGCTGTTTGTGGACGACGGTGTGGAGGCGCGCGCATTGCTGCGCGACAACATTGAGACGCTCGGCCTCGGTGGTGTGACACGAATTTTCCGGCGTGATGCAAGCAAGCTTGGCCCGGCGCATCCACTTGAGCCATTTTCGCTGGCGTTCCTCGATCCGCCTTACGGCAAAGGCTTGGCCGAAAAAGCGCTCGTCTCCATGCGCGAGGGCGGATGGCTCAAGCCAGGTGCACTGATTGTGGTTGAGGAAGCAGCCGACGCTGTCTTCAAGGCCCCCGAAGGATTTTTCGAATTGGAACGGCGCCGCTACGACGATACCGAGTTCGTCATAATGCGGCTGAGCTAGATCATCGCCGCCCGAAGAGTCGTTCAATATCGGTGAGTTTCAATTCCACGTAAGTCGGGCGGCCGTGGTTGCATTGACCGGAATTGGGCACCGCTTCCATCTCGCGCAGGAGCGCGTTCATTTCATCGGGCTTGAGCCTTCGTCCGGCGCGAACCGAGCCGTGGCACGCCATCGTCCCCGACACGTGCAGGAGACGCCGTTCCAGCGGCAGTGAATCGTCCCATTCCGCCATATGCTCGGCGAGATCGCCGATCAACCCCCTCACGTCGACCTCGCCCAGCAAAGAGGGAGTTTCCCGCACCGCGACCGCACCTGGACCAAAGGTCTCGATGACGAGGCCAAACCGTGCGAGTTCGTCCGCGCGCGAAGCCAGTCGTGCAGCGTCAGTCTCATCGAGCTCCACGACCTCGGGGATAAGCAAAATCTGCCGCGCAATGGCGGATTTTTCGATTGCCGCTTTTATGCGTTCGTAGACGATGCGCTCGTGCGCAGCGTGCTGATCGACGATCACGAGCCCGTCGCGTGTCTGCGCCACGATGTACGTCTCGTGCACTTGCGCACGCGCGGCGCCCAGTGGCCGGTCGATTTGATCGGCCGTGGGCTCAAAACTCGCAACCGCCGCATCGGCCGCCGGTTCGCCGACCTCAAAGGCAACCTGCGCAGCTTCAGCAAAGCCAGCGACGGCGCTGCGCATCGGTGCAAGGCCAGCCGGGCGTGCCGGAGATCGTCGCCAGTCGTACGCACCGCGGCGAGGGGTGGCGGCCGGACGAAATGTCGCGACGGTCGCGCTGCCGCCGGTCGTCGACGCACGTTGGCCTTCGCGCGCCAAGGCATCTTTCAGGGCATGCACGATCAGCCCACGCACCAGCGCACCGTCGCGAAAACGCACCTCGGTCTTAGCCGGGTGCACGTTGACGTCCACTTCTCGCGCATCAAGCGTCACAAACAAGGCGAGCAACGGATGCCGATCACGCGGGAGATAGTCGGCGTAGGCCGCGCGCACCGAACCGTACAAAAGTTTGTCGCGTACAGGCCGCCCATTGACGAAAAGATATTGCCCAAGCGAATTTGCGCGGGACAAAGTCGGTAGCCCGGCAAATCCACTCACATGCACACCGTCACGCGAAGCATCAATCGCCATGGCATTGGCGCGAAAGTCCGTGCCGAGCAGGTCACCAAGTCGCGTGATCTGATCACCTTCGGCCGCGCCCCAGGTCACCGGCGCGCGCTCCTCGCCTGCGAGCGTGAAGGAAACGTCGGGCCGGCTCATGGCCAGCCGCCGCACGACCTCGCGCACGGCTTCCGCCTCACTGCGATCGGTTTTCAAAAACTTCAATCGCGCGGGTGTCGCATAGAACAGATCACGCACCTCGATAGTCGTTCCTTCCGCAAGCGCTGCGGGCTTCACGGCCGACCTTATTCCCGCATCGACATTGATGCTCCAGGCGTGCGGCTCGCTGGCGTGGCGCGTGGTGATGATTAGCCGGGCCACTGCGCCGATGGAGGGGAGTGCCTCACCGCGGAATCCTAGCGTACGGATCGACATCAGGTCATCGCCGTCGAGCTTCGATGTCGCGTGACGCTCGATCGCGAGTTCGAGATCGGCCCGGGTCATACCCTCGCCGTCATCAGTGACCCGGATCAGCCGGCGGCCTCCGCCGTCGGTAAGGACGTCGATACGATGAGCACCGGCGTCGAGAGCATTCTCGACAAGCTCCTTCACGACACTCGCGGGTCGCTCGACCACCTCGCCGGCGGCGATACGATTTACGATGGCCTCGGACAACTGACGGACGGGCATGATGGACACGCCTGATTCGAAGTGACCTCCGACTTTACCGGCGCGCCGCGCGCGCCGCGAGACAGGAGCCACACGCTTTACCCGTTATTCTTGTTTGTCGTCCCCGGACGAAGGGATTAGTCCCAGCCTTTGCCGCTGCGCAGGCGCTTGATCGTGGAGCGGTGTTTTTTCCCTTCCAGCCTCTCCCGCCGCTGCGCCTTCGGGACTTTTGTGGGCCGGCGCGGCGTGGGCTTTACCGCGGCCTGACGGATCAGCCCGAACAAGCGGTCGCGCGCGTCTTGGCGGTTGCGTTCCTGGGTGCGGTGCTGCTGGGCGATGATCACGATCACACCATCCTTGGTCAGTCGTTTGCCGGCAAGCCGCATTAGCCGCAGGGCAATGTCGTTCGGCAATGACGGCGACCCGCGTACGTCGAAACGAAGTTGCACCGCCGACGACACCTTGTTGACATTCTGACCGCCCGGCCCGGAGGCGCGCACGAACGACTCCGAAAGCTCGGATTCATCGATGGAAATGGCGTCAGTGATGCGGATCATGACCTAGCAACTTGCGTCAGGACGTCAGATATTTCTTTGCAAGCACCTTGCCTTGTTCCACCGCGGGCTGGTCGAATGCATCGATGCCAAGGAGATGCGCGGCGATGATTGTCTCCAGCATGAAGTGCATCATGAGTTCGCCTAGGCTTTCCTCATCGAGCCTGCCGACCTGGATCGTCCGGACCGGACAGCCGTTTTTCGCCAGTGTCTCGGCCGTGGCGCGACCCTCCGCCGCCACAAGATCGCCGATGGTTTTGCCGGCGAATCCTGCTTCGCCCGCAATTTTTGCAAGCTCCCCGTCGATCCGCGGCCCCAGTCCGGCGCCATCAACCGCGATGACCGTGAACAGCTTGTCGCGCGGCCCTCCAATGAACAACTGAAGCTGGCTGTGTTGATCGACGGGTCCGAGCGCCGCCAGCGGCGTGGTGCCCTTTCCGTCTTTGCCGAGGCTTTCGGCCCAAAGCTGCACATACCAATGCGTGAAACGCTGAAGGCGGTCGCAATACGCCATCAGTACACTGACCGATTTGCCCTTGCTCTCCGCGAGCGCGACCGATAGTGCGGCACCGACCGCGGCAGGCACCTGCGGTGGTGCCTTCTTTGCCAGAACTGGTGCCAGTGCCAAACTGGCGCCTTCGCGTACGGCGGCTATGTCGAGGCCCAGCATCGCAGCCGGAAGCAGGCCGACATTTGTGAGCGCAGAGTAGCGGCCGCCGACGCCAATATCGTGGTCAAGCACGGGCACACGATATTTTTCGAGGACATCGCGCAAGCCATTCGCCTTGCCGGCTTTGGGCGGCTCGCTGATTCCCAGGAAAATATCGGGAATGCGCGTCTGCAATCCCCGGGCTTTCACCGCCGACAGGGCGGCAATGGTCTGCATCAATGTTTCCGCCGTTCCTCCGGACTTGGAGATGGCGACGAATCGCGTCGTCGCATGCGGAAGCCTGGCTAGCAGAGTTCCAAAGCTGTCGGGATCGAGATTGTCGATGAAATGCAGCTGCGGGGGTGCGCGCAGTGCACCAACGCCCGGAACGGCGAAGCCCGCAAGCTGCGCCAGGGTCTGGCCGCCTAGGCTGGAGCCGCCCGTGCCGAGGATAACAATATCGGTTGCCCTGTCCGCAAGCTGGCGAGCTTTATCCCGAATCGATTCCAGATCGCTATGGGTTTCCGGCAAACGCAGCAACGGCAGGCTACGGTCGGCATGGCGGGCACGCACCCAATCCAGCGCCTTTTCTGACCGTGCCAGCGCAGATTTCAGCGCGTCGGCGCTGACCCCGTGCGGCCCGATGCGTTCATCACGCGCATTGTCTATCGATTGGACGATGCCCATGCCGGTATTTGCCTAGAATCGCGCAGGAGGCGCAACGGCAAAAAACAGTACGGCCGCTATTCCGTGGTTTCACTCGAGGTTAATCCCTTCGGCCGCCCAGCGACGGTGACCAGCATGCCGCCCCCGTAAAGACGGCGAGCCACCCGCCTCGCATCCTCGATGGTCACGGCGTCGATCAGATTATCGCGACGCTGAATGTAGTCGATGCCGAGATTGTCGATCTGAATCTGGTTCAGCTGCACCGCAATCTTGCCTGACGTATCGAGTGTAAGCGCATAGGAGCCCTTGAGGAACGATTTCGCGGCTGCAAGCTCATCGGCCGTCGGCCCCTCGGCCGCCATACGTTTGATCTCGTGCTCGATCACCGCGAGTGCATCGGCCGTTCGATCAGCGCGAGTGGCAGTCCCGCCGAGCACGACCGCAGCGCTCCGGAACCAGACGAGACTATCGGACACGCCGTACGCTAGTCCGCGCTTTTCGCGCACTTCCCTGTAGAGGCGTGAAGAGAAACTACCGCCGCCCAGGATGTGATTGACGATGTAGGCCGCCATAAAATCGGGGTCATTCCGCGCAATGCCTTGCCCGCCGAAGGTGACAACGGCCTGCGGTACGTCCACATTGATGACGATGCGCCTACCGAGCCCGCTCGGTGACGCGTTCGCCACTGGCTTGAGATCATTTTTTGCCGGCAAGCCACCGAATGCACGATCGATCAGCATGCCTGCCGTCTTGGCATCGATGTCGCCTACAATCGAAATTTTTAGCTCGTTGCGCGCGAACGCTCGACGCACATAATTGCGCAGATCGTCGGCTGTGATGCGCGGCACTGTCTCAAGCGTGCCTTTGGTTTCGCGACCGTAGGGATGGTCGGGAAATGCGGTCTGCCACCAGCGACGGCTGGAGAGGTCGTTGGGATTGGTGGTGTCGCGCTGCAACGTGGCTAGCTCTTGGCCCCGCACGCGCTCGAGCGCGTCGCCGTCGAAACGAGGGTTCGAGAGGGCCAGGCGGAGCAGGTCGAAAGCTTCGTCGCGGTGCTCACTTAGCGTCCGCAGCGAGCCGTGAAAATAGTCGCGGCCCACTTGGAAGCCGAGTTCGATGGCGTGATTTTCCATACGCTCATGGAAGGTCTTGCTATCGAGATCGCCGGCGCCCTCATCAAGCATGTCGGCAGCGAGATTGGCTGTGCCGGACTTGTCGGTCTCGTCCTGGGTGGCGCCACCATGGAACGCATAATTGAGCGTCACCAAAGGTATGGCCTTTTCGCGGACGAGCCAGGCCTCGATGCCGGAGGGGCTGACGATCTTCTCAATCGTCATCGCCGAGGCGGCACCTCCGCCAGAGATCAGCGCGGCGACGACGTAGAGAACCGATACAATGAGCCGGATCATGATCGCTTCTCCACCTGCGGGCTGACATCCTTAATCAGATAGCCGGTGACCGAGCGCCGCTTTTCGAGCCATTGCCGGGCAGCATCCCGCACCTGATCAGCGGTGACGGCGCGGATCCTATCCGGCCAACGCCGGACATCGTTGACGGATCCGCCCGTGGTCAGGGCAGTGCCATACCAGCGAGCCATGCTGGCCTGGTTGTCCTGGGCATAAACAGCATCCGCAATAAGCCGGGTCTTTGCGCGTTCCAGCTCTTCTTCCGTGACACCCTTGTCGATCAATTGGGCGATGACCGCATCGATTTCCGTTTCGAGTTGCGGCAGCGTGACGCCCGGTCGCGGTGAGCCCTGAATGCCGAATTTCGACATATCCAACGCGCTTGACTCGTACCAGGCGTCGGCCACGACGGCGACCTGCTTGTCGATAGCAAGCGAACGATAGAGCCGGCTGTTGGAGCCGTTCCCGAGAATATGGGCGAGCACTTCGAGCGCTTCGGACTCGCCGCGTTTGCCCGTTGCGAACGAGGGCACCAGATATTCCCGTTGCAAAGTCGGCATCTCGACTCGCGGATCGGCAAGTGTGAGCGAACGCACCGCCACAGGCGGTGGCTCCTTTGCCCGTATGCGCGGCGCCATGGCACCGTGACGCGGCACCTTGCCATAGGTCTCTTCCGCCAGCGCTCGCGCCTTCGCCGGATCGACGTCGCCGGCGATCACGACCACTGCGTTATTGGGCGCATAGAAGCGGCGGTAGAATCCGATTGCATCGTCACGCGAGAGCTCCTCCATTTCGTGACGCCAGCCGATCACAGGCTTCCCATAGGGGTGGTTGAGATAAAGCGCGGCGTCAACTTGCTCGCCGAGTCGTGCGCGTGGATTGTTACCGATCCGCTGGTTCTGCTCCTCGAGAATGACATTGCGTTCGGGCAGAACGACCTCATCGGTGAGCTGCAGGCCAGTCATGCGGTCGGCCTCGAACTCCATGACCGTCTTAAGCTGTTCGCTTGGCACGCGCTGGTAATAGCCGGTGTAGTCTTGCGCGGTGAAGGCATTCTCCTGGCCGCCGATACGCGCAACGACCTGCGAGAATTTTCCGGCTGGATTCTTGGCGGTGCCCTTGAACATCAGATGTTCAAGAAAATGCGCCAGCCCGGACTTGCCCGGCGTCTCATCGGCGGCACCGACCCTGTACCAGATCATATGCGTGACCACCGGCGCACGCCGGTCGGGGATGACCACCAGCTCTAACCCGTTGCCAAGCGTGAAATCGGCGATTTCGGGGCCACCTTGCTCGGCAGCGAGCGAAGAAGAGGCGAGCGCGCTGGCGAGCGCGACGATCATAAAATTTTTCTTGGCGAGCACGATGTTGGTCCTGGATATGTTGCGGTCGTGCCGCAGCACGAGCTTCGGGTTACGCGCCCAGCCACGCAACTAAGCTGGGTCGACGGTCGCCACCCTTATCGAGATAGTTCACCGCGTGTGGTGTAATTGTCGGCTGCTTTCGGGGCCACCGCTTTGCCCAGACCGTAGGGCTGGTCCGGCGACGGTGTTTGATAGCCCGGCGGAGGATCAGTCAGCGAGGCGCGCGGCGGTTCGCCCGTAAATTTTGCCGTTTCTTCTTTTTTGCCGCCGAACATCGAGCTGAACACACTGCCCGTGCTGCTGCCCAGCTGTGATGGAAGCAATTGGCTACCGAACCCGGAAGCCGGTGAGTCATAGCCGTCATCCTTCTGCGCCTGCTTTTTCTTGGCCTGCGAGCGGCTTCCAGGCGCAATTTGATCCGGACGCAGTGGGTTCTGTTCGCGCTCACGCTCATCGCTGATGTTGCGATCCCTCTCTGCGGCCGCGGCCGCCTTACGGCGAGCGACATCCGGATCCTTCGGCCAAGCCGGATTGTTGGCCGTGATGGCGTCGCCCTTCTCGGGCGGCGGCAATTCGCGGTTGGATGGCAGCACGAGTGGCGCGCGTTCCTGGTAGTTAATCGTCGCCTCGCCGTCGCGCTTGAAACCAAGCCCTTCCATGATACCGCGTAAGAACTTCTGATCGACGGGGACGTCGTCGTCCTGCGCCCGCGCGGGAGCGGGGCACAGGGCGGCAACCATGCCGAGCGCCAGGCCAAAGGCGGCGCTCGCGCCGAAGACGTTCCTACGTATCGTGTTCATCCGGAAACGGACCTTGGAATCCTTGAATTGTCCCGACTCTTGCGGCGGATCAGGGCGCTTTTGCGGCGCGGTCCGCTGACAGAGACTCATACAACAGGCCAATAACTCCGGCAACGATAGCTACATCGGCCAGGTTAAAAACATACCAGTTGAACTGCCAATTCGATGTGGAAATGTGAAAAAAGACGAAATCGGCAACCCAGCCGTAGGCCAAACGGTCTATGGCGTTGCCGACGGCCCCCCCGACGATCAGACCAAGCGATAGTGCGGTGAGTCGGTCCTTTGCATGGGCAAGCCAGATTAACAGCAGTAGTACCGCGCCCGCCTTGAAGGCAAGCAAGACCCATTGGCCGAGCGGTCCTTGGGATTGGAACAGGCCGTAGCTGATGCCCGTATTCCGAGCGAGAATGATGTCGATGAACGGGCCAATTCGTACTGGCCCGTTGGCCGCGAGATCAAACACGCGCAGGAGATAGACTTTGAGTGCCTGGTCGAGGATGCACGCGATTGCCGCAACAACAAGCCCGAAGCGCGTTTGCGGACCGGCAAGATAGGACACTGACTACTCCGCCGCCTTGCGCATGGCTTCCCACTCGCGGAGCGCCTGCGCGTCACGAGGCGAGACGTCCGGATATTCGGGATCGGCGCCGATAGTGGTGAGGATTTTCCACGAGCGCGCGCATTTTTTGCCTTCGGCGAGATTGGGCACGACCGCCACGCCCGCAACGTCCGGAAGACGAAACGCGCTCGCAGGTCCTTCGTCCTGCACAAGTGTCGCTGCAGACGTGATGCACACTTCGGCGAGATCGCAATCGACAACCGACTCAAAAAGCTCTGCGTTCGACACATGCACGATGGGGTGCGCCTCGAGCGAGGAACCGATGCGCTTTTGCGCGCGCTCTATTTCCAGCGCGCCGGTGACCACGCGGCGCACAGTGCGAATCTTGCGCCATTTCTCGGCCAGTTTGTCATCGCGCCAGGTGTCCGGCACTTCAGGGAAGATTTCGAGATGCACGGATCGTGCAGCGTCGCCATAACGCGACAGCCAAGACTCTTCCGCCGTAAAACAAAGCATGGGTGCAAGCCAGGTCGCGGTGCACCGGAACAAGTGGTCAAGCACCGTAAGACAGGCCTTGCGTTTCACCGAGGAAAACGGATCACAATAGAGCGTGTCCTTGCGGATGTCGAAATAGAACGCAGACAGGTCCGCAGTCATAAAGCTCGACAATGCCGCAAAAATTCGTTTGTAGTCAAAGTCCTCATAAGCCTTGCGCACGAGCGCATCGAGCTCGGACAGCCGGTGCAGCATCAGGCGTTCCAGCTCCGGCATCTTATCAAGCTTGACGCGATCCTCCTCGCGGAAATGCGCGAGACTGCCAAGCATCCATCGCACCGTATTGCGCAGTTTGCGATAGGTCTCGACCGTTGTCTTGAGGATTTCTGGGCCGATACGAAGATCGTCAGCATAGTCCGACGCACAAACCCACATGCGGAGGATATCGGCGCCGGATTGTTTGATCACGTCCTGCGGCGCGGTGACATTACCCAGAGACTTCGACATCTTGCGGCCGTCCTCGTCGAGCACAAAGCCGTGGGTCAACACGACGTCGAAAGGCGCCCGCCCGCGCGTACCGCAACTTTCCAAAAGCGATGAATGGAACCAGCCTCGATGCTGATCGCTACCCTCGAGGTACATCACCGTGTCTTTGCCACCATCCACCTTGCGCTTGACGCCGGCGAGTGTCGGAAAATGCACCGGGTCTTCGAGCACGAAGGCGTGCGTAGATCCGGAGTCGAACCAGACATCGAGAATATCGTCGACTTTCTTCCAAGAATCGTTCGCGAGCTTGCCAAGGAAACGTTCGCGCGCACCCGGCTTATACCAGGCGTCAGCGCCCTCTTTTTCGAACGCCTGCACGATGCGCAGCTCGACGTCCGGATCTCGCAGGATATCGACCGAGCCATCCGGCTTTTCCTTGATGAATACCGCGATCGGCACCCCCCAGGCTCGCTGACGCGAAATCACCCAGTCGGGCCGGCTCTCGATCATGCCGGTGATACGGTTCTCGCCCTGCTCCGGCACCCAGCGCGTGACTTTGATGGCCGACAGCGCCCGGTGGCGCAGCGTGTCGCCTTTCTTTGCGATGTCCTTATCCATCGCGATGAACCACTGCGGAGTGTTACGGAAGATAATCGGCTTCTTCGAACGCCAGCTGTGTGGGTATTGGTGCTTCAGGCGGCCGCGCGCGATAATCATGCCCGCCTCGATCAGAGCCTTGATCACCGCCTCATTGGCATCGCCCTTCTCACCGTTGTCGTTGATGACTCGCCTGCCGGTGAAACCGGGCGCCTGCTCGGTAAAGGCGCCGTTCTCATCGACCGTATAAGGAATCGCCGGGTTGACACCTCGGCGTTCCAATTCACGCCTGCTCGCTATCCAAATCTCGAAGTCATCGCGTCCATGCCCCGGTGCGGTGTGCACGAAGCCGGTTCCATCTTCGTCGGTAACGTGTTCGCCGGCGAGCAAAGGCACGGGAAAATCGTAACCGCCCATGGTCTTCAGGGGATGATCGCAAGTCATGCCCGCAAGCACACCGGTTCCAATGGCCCTCACTCTTTCAAATGCTGTTACGCGAGCTTGTTTGAAAACGGCTTCGGCCAGTTTATCGGCAAGAATAAGAAGATCGCCGTTTTTTGCCCAGTTGTCGGCAGGTGCCCCAACGATCTTGTACAGACCGTAGGAAATCTTCGGCGAAAAGCTGATCGCGCGATTGCCTGGTATGGTCCAGGGCGTCGTTGTCCAGATCACGACAGACGCATTGCCAACCAGATCGAAAGCGACAGCGACGTCGTTTTTATTGCTGCCATCCAGCGCAACGTCCGCGACGGGAAATTTTACCCAGACCTGATCGCTGGTATAGTCCTCGTATTCGACCTCCGCTTCAGCCAGCGCGGTCTTCTCTACTACGCTCCACATCACCGGCTTGGAGCCGCGGTACAAAGTGCCGTTGACGGCGAATTTCATCAGCTCGCGTGTGATCTGCGCCTCGGCAAAGAAATCCATCGTCGTATAGGGATGCGCCCAGTCGCCCTCGACACCGAGCCGTTTAAACTCCTCGCGCTGCACATTGAGCCAGTGTTCGGCGTAAGCGCGACATTCCTGCCGGAAAGCGACCATTGCGGCAGGATCTGACAGGTTCGGCTTCGCCTTGTTCTTGGAGCGATAGTTTTCTTCCTCGATCTTCCATTCGATTGGCAGCCCGTGGCAGTCCCAGCCCGGCACATAATTGGAATCGAAGCCGAGCATCTGCTGGCTACGCGTGACGACGTCCTTAAGGATCTTGTTCAGCGCGTGCCCGATATGGATGTTGCCGTTCGCATAGGGCGGGCCGTCGTGCAGGATGAATTTATCGCGGCCTTTCGCCGCCGAGCGCAGCTGCTTGTAGAGGTTGCCCTTTTCCCAGCGCGCGAGAATCTCCGGTTCGCGTTGCGGCAGCCCGGCGCGCATGGGAAATTCCGTCTGCGGGAGAAACAGCGTCTCGGAATAATCGCGCTCGGGCTTCGACATGGCGGCTATGTAACAGGCTGATCGGTTAAATGTCACCCAGCGCGGGAAACGCGTTCCCCGCGCGTTTGAGCGTATCGCGGGCATGGACGGCGTCAGCCGCCATGTGGCGTTTGAGCGTCTCAATCGATTCGAATTTCTGCTCATGGCGGATCCAGCCGATGAAGGCGACATCGATCGCCTGCCCGTAAAGGTCGCCATCAAAATCGAACAAAAACACTTCGAGAAGCGGCGCACCGTCGTCAAACATTGGACGGCGGCCGAAGCTCGCCACACCGTCACGGCGCATGCCCGCGATGTCAGCGCGTATTGCATAGATACCGTGCTTGAGTCCGCAGGATGGACTAAGCTTGAGGTTGGCCGTCGGGAAACCGAGCTCGCGGCCGCGCTTGTCGCCGTGAATGACCTCGCCCGAAACGAACCAAGGCCCTCCCAGAAGTTCCGCCGCCTCTACGACCCTTCCGGCCGCAAGTGCTGCGCGCACCGCGCCGGAGGAAACTGGCCGCCCTTCATCTTCGAGCGGTGGCGCGATGTCGACAGCGAAGCCGAGCCGTGCCCCCTGCTCGGCCAGGAAGGTTGGCGAGCCGGCGCGGTTTTTTCCGAAATGAAAATCGAAGCCGATGGCCGCGCCGCCAATTCCGAGGGAACCTACAAGAATCTTGCCGACAAAATCTTCAGCCGAGGTCGTTGCAAGCGCGGCATCGAAATTCATGACGATGGCGCCGTCCAGACCGGTCGCAGCCAAAAGGCGCAGCTTGTCGCGATCGCTGGAAAGCCGGAATAATGCATCTTGCGGCCGCAGGAACAATCTCGGATGCGGTGTAAAAGTCAGCGCCGCCGCCTTGCGCCCAAGCGAGCGTGCGCTGTCGCGCGCCGCCCCGATCACGGCGCGATGACCGCGATGGACGCCGTCAAAATTGCCAATCGCCACTACGGCGCCGGCAAGCGGGCCACTATCAATGCCCTGCGCGCCGCCACGCGCGACATGGAAGTGTTTTGCCGATAGGGGGCTGCTCATCGGGTGCTCAAACGGATACGGCGCATTGCGGTCATGGACCTGCACATAGCCTTTGGCGGGAAATATCTGGCTCGCAGCTACGGTTACCGCGCCGTTAACAAACTTTCAAATTAACGGGTTATTCAAGGGGCACTGGTATTTATCGCCACCTTTGTGGGGGGAGCCCGTTGCGGGCGATGAGCGATGGCTGTCGATCTGACCAAGCCTGTTCTCGTCGTGGACGACTACAACACGATGATTCGCATCATGCACAACCTGCTCAAGCAGCTCGGTTTCGAGCAGGTCGATGAGGCTAACGACGGCTCGACAGCACTCGCAAAATTGCGCCGGCGCGACTACGGCCTGGTCATTTCCGATTGGAACATGGAGCCGATGACCGGCTTTGCCTTGTTGCAAGAAATGCGCTCTGACCCTTCGCTGGCCGAAATTCCTTTCATCATGGTCACAGCGGAATCGAAGACCGAGAACGTGATAGCGGCGAAAAAGGCAGGCGTGTCGAACTACATCGTCAAGCCATTCAACGCGCAGACTTTGAAAAATAAGATCGACGCCGTATTTGGCGAGGTCGAAGTTCCTGCTCCCGCGGCCTAGGCACTACCACCTCAACTCCCGCATCACGGCTTTTGGCATGCCGCCCGCGGCGGCGAACGTGGCTGCGAGCGCGGCGCTGTCGGGCTGCTCGCGGCTGCCCAGCTCTTCGGCATGAATACCGGACGTGACGAACAGAAAATCGACCCCGGCAGTACGGGCGCCTTTCAAATCCGTACGCACAGAGTCGCCGACCGCAAGCACTCGGCTGAGCGCGATCTCGCGACCCGCCGCCGATGCGGCCTTTGCCAGAGCCATGTCATAGATCGGCCGGCAGGGTTTGCCGGCGTAAAGCACCTCGCCTCCCATGGTCGCATAGAGATCGGCGATTGCGCCCGCACAATAGACGAGCGTTGACCCGCGCTCGACCACTACATCCGGATTTCCGCAGACCATGAACAATCTACGCGCCAGCATGGATTCAAGCCGTGTGCGATAATCGTCCGGTGTCTCGGTTTCATCGTCTTCCAGGCCCGAGCACACGACATAGTCGGCCGTTTCGGGTGGGGCAAACTGGACATTGAGCCCGCTGAATATCGAACGGTCGCGCTCGGGACCAAGGTGATAGAGCGTTTGGCCGCGTCGCTCATCAATCACGCTCCGAGTTACGTCGCCCGAGGAGACGATGGCATCATAGGTCTCGCGTGGAACATGCAGGCGTTCAAGTTGACGTGCGACAACATCACTCGGACGCGGCGCATTAGTAACCAAAATCACAACACCCCGACGCGCCCGCATCCGCATCAGCGCGTCGCACGCATGCGCATGGGCGGCCATCCCGTTGTGAATGACGCCCCAGATATCGGACAGCACCACGTCGTAGTGGGGCGCGAGGGACGAGAACTTCGGGATCAGGGGTGGTGAGGCAGAACTCATGACAGGCTTTCTCGGTCATTGGGCAGAATGAGCGAACCCACAATGACGAGGCGAAAGTATCGCATCCATGATGAAAAGGAATGCGTCAGCTGGCTGCCAATAAGGCGCCTGGACCCTCATCAATCGCTGACCTTGCAGTTTCTGTCGCTGCCGTACCCTGGAGCGCCTCGGCGCGAACCGGCCGCGGCGGCGAAAACAGGAAGCCCTGTCCGAAGCGCACGTCATAGTCGAGCAGATCGACCACCGCCGTTTCGGTTTCTATCCGCTCGGCGATCAGGTCGATTCCGGAACGCGCCAACAGGTCGGCCAGATCTTCGGGGTCGATATCGTTCTGGGTGGCAGCAACCCTGTTGAATAGGAGCTTTGCCGGGACCTTGAAGAAACGGAACGAGCGGTCAGCCAGCTCATTTGCGTCTATATGCAGGTCGTTGACATGATCCATGGAAAAGCGGAAGCCGCGCTGGGCAAGCGCCGCCAGGCATTCGTGCTCGATCGGCCCGAAGTTGCGATAGGCTTCATGCGTAAACTCGAACATCAGCGACGATGCAAGCGCGCGATTGGCATCCATGAAGTCCAGGAATTGCCGGAACATCAGTGCGTCAGTGAGCGTGGCAGCGCTGAGATTGCAAAACAGCCCAACATCACGGCTCTTCAGGAGAAGACGCCGAGTCACCTGTACACAGCGGAACACTGCGATATTGTCGATCTTCGGCATCAGGCCGATGCTTTCGGCGATGTCCAAAAAGTCGACAGCCGGGATGACGTCACCGTCTTCAGTACGTAGACGCGACATAGCCTCGTAATAGCGCACCTTACGTTGCGGAAGCGTGACGACGGGTTGCAGATAAAGATCAATGCGGTTTGCGTCGATGGCCCTTGAAATCAGGTCAGCGATACTTTCGCGCGATAAGGCACGGAAACGCTCTATGCCGCTGGTCGCTATCTCCTCACTGATCACCGGTGGCACTTCAATCGGCCGAACTGCTTCAGGCTTTGGCGGACTGGTTACGCCGCGGCCTGATAGAACACCCTGCTTCTGCAAAGCCATCGCGTGCGAGGCAACCGTTTCGGCGATCTGCTTCACCAGACCACCAAGCTCTCCGATTTCCGTAGCCAACGGATCGGTCGCTGCGCGCGCCCGAAATGCCGGCGAGGCTATCTTGATTTCCGCCGCGTTTAGCCGGCGCGAGATTTCCGCAACCTGGCGCGCGAGATCGGCCGTGCCGCGCGACAGGTCGGCGATTTGATCGCCCAGATCGGTACGATCGCGCAGGCGACTGCTGACGGTATTGAATAGGGCCATGGCGGTCAGCGAGGCCAGTGCCACAATCGCCGACGTGCTGGCATCGACGCCGAAGCCAAGATAAAGCACCGCCCCGATTGAGCCGGCGATGAGCACGACGCAGACCGCAATAAAGATAGCGCTGATGCGACGCATGCGGTTTATCCTGTACCGTCGGCGGGTATCCGAGCAACACCGCCAAGACGGCCCGATTCGTCTGGTTGGATACCAATGTTCATGAGGCCGTGCCTCCATGCAACTCGAAGTCCTGCTATGGTAGCGCGAAATCGCCTGTTATTCGCAGGAACTTGAAGTCGTTGTGGACCGCTAAGCCGATGCCGGCGTCCCGCCGTTTTTCTCTCCAGGCCAGGATCGCCGCGGCTCCGGCGCAGGCTTTGGCGGCCGTCTTGTTCATCCACGCCCTGGTGTGGACGGTCCTTCCGACCCTGCTTTACGCCAATTTGCCGCTCGATCTGATCGAGGCGCTGACCTACGGCCGTGAGTGGCAACTCGGCTACGACAAGCTGCCGCCGCTGCCCTGGTGGTTGGTCGAAATCGCATATCGGCTGATCGGCCACGATTTCGCATACTACTTGCTGGCGCAAATCGCAGTCGTGGCAGGCCTGTGGCTGGTCTGGCTGACCGCACGGCCCCTCGCTGGGGCGCTCGGCGCCCTGGCAGCCGTGCTGATTGTCGATGGCCTGCACTATCTCAATTACACATCGGCGAAATTTAACCACGATGTCATCCAGCTGCCGTTCTGGGCTCTTGCCGGATTTGCCTACCATCGTGCGCTGCGCGGCGGATGGATCGGACATTGGCTCCTGCTCGGGGTGGCGATTGGCCTATCGCTTTGGGCCAAGTACTTCGTGGTTGTCCTGGCTGTACCACTCGCGCTGTTCATTTTGCTCGATCGCGATGCGCGTAAGGCCCTCATAACGCCAGGGCCTTACATCGCCATTGCCGTGGCGCTTGTCACAATGGCGCCGCATCTAGTTTGGCTCGTGCAGAACGACTTCCTGCCTTTCACCTACGCCGAGCACCGCGCCGTCCTATCGCGCGGTTTGATTGACCACATCTGGCACCCGCTGCAGTTCGGCATCGGCCAGGCCTTTTTCCTTGTACCGTCATTATTGATCGCTTTGCCCCTATTTATTCCACGCCGGCGTGGCGGCAACGAGATTAAGCCTGTCGCTGACGCGTTCGACCACCGCATGGTGACCTGGCTCGCTTTTGGACCGGTCGCGACCGTGCTGGCGTTGTCGGCGATCACCGGCCGCGGCACCGTCGCCATGTGGGGCTACCCGCTGTGGCTCTTTTTCGGCGTCTGGTTGGTGTTGGCGGCGAAGGCATACGATGAATTGCGCATTGCCCGCGTATTGAAGATCTGGGCCGCCGTTTTCGGGTGCCTCGCGCTCGCTTTCATCCTGAACTACGCCGTACTTCCGAACTCCGATCACCGTTATCGGGCGGTCTTCTTTCCGGGCAACGAATTAGGTCGCGAACTGTCGCAACGCTATCGTGCCGCCACAGGGCGGCCGATCAGCTACGTGATCGGCAGCATGTGGGACGGCGGAAATGTTGCGCACTACGCACCTGATCATCCACGCGTGCTGATAGACGGCAAGCCTGACCGGGCGCCGTGGATCGATCTCGCCGACCTTCGGACGAAAGGCGCGGTGGTGGTCTGGACGGCCGGCGATTTGACCGCTGTGCCCCCCGGACTACGATCCGTTGCGGCGGACGCGGCAGTGCAGCCGCCATTCCTGTTGCACTATCTGCGTGGTGATTCGAGCGTTCAAATTGGCTGGGCAATTCTCTACCCGAGACCGTCATTTGCCGCCGGGCCGCTCAAGCCACCGCTTTGATGATGTGCGCGAGCTTGTCGAATATCTCGCCGATCTGACTTTCACTTAAAATCAGCGGTGGGCTGAGCGCGAGTGTATCGCCGACGCAGCGGAACATGACATCGTGCTCGAAGAAGCCCAATTCGAGAGCCTCCATGCCGCGCTTGCCGACCGCGTCGGGCTTGCTGGCAAGGTCAATACCGACGGTCAGCCCTACCGGCCGGATATCGAGCACATTCGGAAGACCCTTGAGTCCCATCGCTGCCTTCGCCCAAGGCATCTCCAGTTTGCGCACACGCTCGAAAAGGCCCTCGCCGCGGTAAAGATCGAGCGTGGCAAGGCCGGCCGCGCAGGCCAGCGGGTGGGCCGAGTAGGTATAGCCGTGGAACAATTCAATGACGTGCTCGGGGCCCTTCATGAAAGCGTCGTAGATGCCCTTGCGCACAAGTACACCGCCCATCGGCACCGCGCCTGATGTGATGCCTTTAGCAAAGGTGATCATGTCGGGAATGACGCCATAGCGTTCAGCGGCAAACGCGTAGCCCAGGCGGCCGTAACCGGTGATCACCTCGTCGAAGATTAAAAGAATTCCGTGCTTGTCGCAGATCGCGCGCAATCGTTCGAGATAACCTTTGGGCGGCGCCAGCACGCCAGTGGAAGCGGCTACCGGCTCAACGATCACCGCCGCGATCGTTGACGCATCGTGCAAAGCAACGAGGCGATCGAGGTCATCAGCGAGATGCGCACCCCATTCCGGCTCGCCAATGCTGAAGGCTTGCTTCTCGCGATTGTAAGTCGTCGGCAGATGATCGACGCCGGCAAACAGCGCGCCGAATTGCTTACGGTTGTTAACAATGCCACCTACCGCAATGCCGCCGAAGCCGACGCCATGATAGCCGCGTTCGCGTCCGATCAACCGCACGCGCGAGGCATTCCCCCGTACATTGTGATAGGCCAGCGCGATCTTAAGCGCGGTATCAACCGCCTCCGAGCCAGAATTGCAAAAGAACACGTGGTCGAGGTCGCCCGGCGCCAATGCGGCGATCCGGTTTGCAAGCTCGAACGCCTTTGGATGGCTGAACTGGAAGGCCGGGGCGTAGTCGAGCGTCGCGGCTTCGCGCTGGATTGCCGCGACGATGGGCTCGCGATTATGCCCGGCATTGGTGCACCATAAGCCCGCCGAACCGTCGATCAGCTTGCGACCGTCGCTTGCGATATAGTGCATATCCTTGGCGCCAACAATCAGCCGCGGCCGCTTTTTGAAGGCCCGATTGGCCGTGAATGGCATCCAATAAGGTTCGAGGTCGTTGGGGACTGACGACGCTGCCAAAGCCATCTGATGCCTCGCTTCCTGACGCTATCCAGCCATTGGATTATCTGCTTTCGGCGATAATGACAAAGCGGGAAACGGCTGCTACCACGCCGCGACCGTCATTTTTCGCGACTCACCGATGGCCAAGCCGACCAAGCTCAAAGCCCGTCTGCCGCGCGGCCTTGCCGACCGCGGGCCGGCCGAGATCGCGGCTACGCGTCACATGGTCGAAGCAATTCGTGTGGTATTCGAGCGCTACGGTTTCGAGCCGGTTGAGACACCGGCAATTGAATATACCGACGCGCTCGGCAAGTTCCTGCCTGACCAGGACCGGCCGAACGAAGGCGTATTCTCGTTTCAGGACGACGATGAGCAGTGGCTTTCGCTGCGTTACGACCTGACCGCGCCGCTCGCGCGTTACGTGGCGGAGAATTTTCAGAATCTTGCACTGCCCTATCGCTCGTACCGCTATGGCTGGGTTTTCCGCAACGAAAAGCCTGGCCCAGGCCGCTATCGCCAGTTCATGCAATTTGACGCGGACACGGTCGGCGCCGCTTCGATGGCAGCCGATGCCGAGATGTGCATGCTCGCCGCGGACACGATGGAGGCGCTCGGAATTCCCCGTGGAAGTTATGTGGTGAAGGTGAATAACCGCAAAGTGCTGGATGGGATTAAGGAGTCAGCGAAAATTGTGAATGATGCTCAATGGCTAGTTGCGCTTAGAGCGATCGATAAATTGGATCGATTAGGTGCCCAAGCGGTGGAACAGCTTTTGGGATCAGGCCGCAAGGATGAGAGCGGCGATTTTACAAAAGGGGCCGGTCTGTCCGACGTCGCGATTACGCGAATTATAAATTTCACCGGCTGGGGTGAGGCTGGTTCCGGATCAATAAGCACAACAGGCTCGAACGAAGTGACGATCGCAAATTTCGAAACTGCTATTGAAGGAAGCGAAATTGGTAAGGCTGGCGTGGCGGAGCTGGCGGAAATAAAGAAAATTATAGCCGTGGCCGGATACGACGACGGTCGTGTTCGTATTGATCCCTCTGTCGTGCGCGGCCTCGAATATTACACCGGCCCCGTCTACGAAGTTGAGCTCACCTTCGAGATCAAGGACGACAAAGGTCGCCCTGTACGCTTTGGCTCGGTCGGCGGTGGCGGACGCTATGATGGGCTGGTCTCACGATTCCGAGGTGAGCCTGTGCCGGCGACCGGCTTTTCCATCGGCGTCTCGCGGCTGCAAGCCGCCCTCACCCATCTTGGCAAGATCAGCGAAAAACCTGCGCCAGGTCCTGTGCTGGTAACCGTGTTCGACCGCGAGCGCGTTGCCGACTATCAGCGCATGGTGTCGGCCCTGCGCGCCGCAAATATCCGTGCCGAGCTTTATCTCGGAAATCCGAAGAACAATATCGGAACCCAGCTTAAATATGCGGACAAGCGCGGCTCGCCCTGCGCCATCATTCAGGGCGGCGACGAGAAAGCGCGAAACGAAGTCACCATCAAGGACTTGATCGTCGGCGCCGAACTGGCTGGCCTGTCAAAGGAACGCGAGGACTACCTGAAGAAACAGACCGAGGCGCAACTTGCGGTCAAGGAAGACGGGCTTGTCGATGCCGTGCGGAAACTGCTTACGCGGCACAAGTTGGCCTGAGGCACGCGATGTTGGCGCGTCCCTTGCATCTCGCTTGATGCCCCCGAGGGCGGTGGAACAATGCGGCTTCTGACGGTACGCCACGCCACGAACTACCGTTATGCACGGCCGGTGAGCTTCGGCCAGCACCGGCTGATGCTTCGCCCGCGCGACTCCCACGATCTGCGCTTGGTCGGCGCCGAGCTCACGCTATCGCCCCCCGGCAGCGTCCGCTGGATGCACGACGTATTTGGCAACTCGGTCGCGTTGGTTGATTTTCAGACACCTGGCGCGACGCTTGCCATCACGAGCACGCTCAAAATCGAGCGCTTTGCACTCGAGGGCTTGCAATTTCCCATCGCGCCGGACGCCGAACTTTATCCTTTCATCTACTCGAGCAGCGACCGCGTCGATCTGGGCCGCCTGCTGGAGCAACACTATCCCGACCCCAACGGAGTCCTGGCGCGCTGGGCCGACAGTTTTGTGACGACGCGTCCGATGCGCACGCTCGATCTCCTCACCAACATGAACGCTGCCCTGAAGCCCGTTATCGTTTACGCCGAGCGTCACGAGTCCGGAACGCAATCGCCGGCGGAAACGCTCGAGAAGAAGGCTGGCGCTTGCCGTGACTTCGCCATGGTCTTCATCGAGGCAGCGCGCTATCTTGGTTTTGGCGCGCGTTTCGTCAGCGGCTATCTCTACGACCCCGCCCTCGATCGCGGCGACGCCACGCAGGCTGTCGCTGCAACCCACGCCTGGGCGGAAGTCTATCTGCCGGGCGCCGGCTGGATCGAATACGACCCGACTGACGTGTTGATTGCGGGCGAAAATCTGATCCGCGTAGCGGTCACCCGCGATCCATCGCAAGCCATTCCAATTTCCGGAAGCTATATCGGCGGCAGTGCCGATTTTCTGGGAATGACGGTGGAAGTGGCGGTGACCGCGCAGGGCTAGCTATTGAGCGCCGCAAACCGTCAGACAGTGACGATGTTACCGTCCACGCGATAGCCATCATACACGTCAAGGCTGTAGCCAAGCATCTGCTCGACGGCATCGAAACTGTCGATGATCGAGACGTAATCGATGACTTTTTCGTCGCGGAACTGAATGAAATGCGCGATGCGATAGCTGATGGCGCGGCCGCCATCACGTTTGGTCGCGGTCAACTTGCCGAGCACCGCAGCGCGATCGCCATCCACCAACATGGTTCTTGCGACGAAACGCCGGCTTGATAACAAAGTCGGAATGTCGCGCCCCAGTAATTTCATCACGACGTCCTTGCCGACACGCTGACCGCAGAACGGGAGAATGTCGACCGGGCCACTGATGGTCCACACCACCTCGTCGTCGAGGAACGTCGCAAGTGTGTCCATGTCTCGGATCGACAGGGCGTAATAGAAGGCCTCAACGACCGCGCGCGGGACCGGCTTGCTCATTGGGTTCGTCTCCGGAGCCAGTCAACGCCGGTTGTATTGAGATTCCCTTACCCGTTCTGGGACACATGATAAGTTGGGCCCTGGCCGAAGGTGTACGGGCTCGCTGCGACGTCTAATGCTGGAAATTTATTAACGACAACAAACATTTGACGGCGTTGGCCGTTAAGCCCAGCGGTCAAACATCGTCGAATCCTTAAGCCCACCATGCTAAAGGCCGGCCCGCAAACCCTGGACTTGAATGTTCTTGAAACCGCAATGGACGCTAACGTGACGACGCGAAGGCAGGAACCCGACGCACGGGCGGAGACGCTGGTCGCCTCCTATGAGCGCGCCGGTTACGTTCGCGTCGCGCCCGCGATTTTGCAGCCGGCGGAGCCTTTCCTTGATCTGTCCGGCGAAGACATCCGCCGGCGCATGTATCTGACCACGGCGCCGGACGGCGACGAGTTGTGCCTTCGTCCGGATCTGACAATTCCCGTGTCGTGCGACTATCTCGCTTCGCCTGTCTCGGGAAGGACGGCGAACTACTGTTATCTCGGTCCGGTTTTCCGTCACCGCAGTGATGCCGCTGCCGAATTTCTGCAGGCGGGCATTGAATCGTTCGGCCGCGCCGACAAAGCAGCAGCCGACGCCGAGATGATGTCGCTTGGCCTCGAAGCGACGGCGCACTACGGCGTCTCCGCACCCGATATACAAATCGGTGATGTCGCGTTGTTCGCCAGCCTCATTGCCGGTCTCGACCTGCCGCCGGCCTGGAAACGCCGGCTGATCAAGGATTTCAACCGCAAGACAAATCTCGCGCAGGATCTCGATCGGCTTGTGCTCGGCGGCAACAATGCGCGTCCCGAATATCAGGGCGTTTTGGCTGCTCTTGCCGGCTCCGATCCGAAGGGGGCGCATGCGCTGGTCACGGACCTGTTGTCGATCGCGGGCATCAACGCAGTCGGCGGGCGTTCGGTCGGCGAGATCGCGGACCGCTTCCTCGAACAATCCGCGCTCGGCGCGAGTGCCAGGTTACCACGCGAGGTGCGCGGATTGATCGAGCGCTTCCTTTCCATCCAGGGCAATCCCGATGAAGGTGCAGCCGCGTTGCGGGCACTGGCGCGTGAAGCCAAAATGACGCCCGCACTCGCGCCGGCCCTGGACCAGTTCGAGAGCCGCACCGGCTTTCTTGAAGCCCGCGGTATCGACGTGAAACGTGTGCGTTTCTCCACCGCATTCGGCCGTGGCTTCGATTACTACACGGGCCTTGTTTTTGAACTGACAGATCCGAAGCGGACCGGCGATCCCCTGGTCGCCGGCGGTCGTTACGACGAGTTGCTCACGCGGCTTGGTGCGGCCAACGCCATTCCAGCGGTTGGTTTTGCGGTTTGGATCGAGCGGCTCTCAGTGTACGGAGGCGGCCTGTGAGCGAACCTTTGGTACTCGCCGTTCCGGCCAAAGGCCGCCTGCAGGAAAACGCGGAAGCTTTCTTCGCGCGTGCGGGTCTGACGCTTATAAAACCGCGCGGGGCGCGCGACTATCGTGGTGCCATCGCCGGCCTGGACGGGGTCGAGGTCGCCTATTTGTCGGCATCGGAAATCACCGGCCAACTTGCGATCGGTGCCGTGCATCTCGGCGTCACGGGTGAAGATCTGGTTCGCGAGATGATCCCCGAAGCAGACAGACGCGTCGTCCTCATCGAAGGATTGGGTTTCGGTTTTGCCAATGTCGTGGTTGCGGTGCCGCAAGCCTGGATAGACGTGCGCACGATGTCGGATATAGACGACGTCACAACGTCGTTTCGTCAGCATCACGATCGAAAGATGCGCGTGGCAACCAAATACATCAATCTGACGCGCGATTTTTTCTCCTCACACGGCATCGTTGATTATCGCATCGTCGAGAGCTCGGGCGCGACTGAAGGTGCACCCGCTGCCGGCACCGCCGAGATGATTGTCGATATCACCACCACCGGCACGACACTCGCCGCCAACGGCCTGAAAGTTGTCGAGGACGGCACCATCCTGCGCTCGCAGGCAAACCTTGTAGCGGCGCGTGGCGCAACCTGGGGCAAGGATGAACGTGATCTCGCCCGCGCGATCCTTGACAGGGTGGCAGCACAGGCACGTGCACGGGCCTTCCGCGAGGTCCGCGCGCGATTCGCCGCAAGCACAGATATGTTGGTCGAAAACGCCAAGCGGAAATTCAATATCGAAACGCCATTCGGCGGCCCAAGCGGATCGGGTGTACTGACGCTGCATTGCCCGCCAGACGAAGTCTACGCGCTCACGAACTTCCTGCGCGAGAACGGCGCCGAAGCGGTCGCTGTTGCCGAGCTCGGTTATGTATTTTCGCGCGACAATCCGCTTTATGCGAAGCTCGAAGCAGGCCTCTAGAGACTTGCAAAGTCGATTGGCTGGTGCCGGTCGAGCGTGCGACGCACCGGTGGCAATGGATATTTCAAGCCGCTGGCGCAGTTAAACAGCACGACCCGTTCAGTGCGCTTCACGCGTCCGTCGGCGAGGCTCTGCTTGTACGCTGCATAAGTCGCCGCACCTTCGGGGCACATCAGGAAGCCCTCTTCGCGCGCCATTTCATCAAGCGCGGCAGTGATTGCCTCGTCAGATACCGCGATCGCAAAGCCTCCGCTCTCGCGCACGGCACGCAAAATAAGAAAGTCACCGATTGCCTGCGGTACGCGAATGCCGGAGGCGATCGTGTGAGCGTTTTCCCAGCGAGGCGCATGGTCCTGGCCCGTCTCGAACGCTTTCACCATGGGCGCGCAGCCGGCGGCTTGCACCGCGACCATACGCGGGCGTTTCCTGCCAATGAAGCCAATTGCCTCCAGTTCCGCAAAAGCCTTCCACATACCGATCAATCCGGTGCCCCCGCCGGTCGGATAAAAGATTACGTCCGGCACTTGCCATCCAAGTTGCTCGGCGAGCTCAAGTCCCATCGTTTTCTTGCCTTCGATCCGATAAGGCTCCTTCAGGGTAGACGTATCGAACCAGCCGACCCTCACCTTTCCTTCGCCGACGATCTTGCCGCAGTCGTCGATCAAGCCGTTGACGCGGTAGACCATCGCGCCCTGCAGCGCGATCTCGCTGACGTTCACCTCCGGGGTATCCTCTGGACAAAAAATAGTGGTTTTGATGCCGGCACGCGACGCATAAGCGGCGAGCGCGGCACCAGCGTTGCCGTTCGTTGGCATCGCCATGTGTTTGATGCCAAGTGCTTTGGCCATTGAAACCGCCATGACCAGTCCGCGCGCCTTGAACGAACCTGTCGGCAATCGGCCTTCGTCCTTCACGAGAATGTCGCCGCCGCCAAGCCTGGCGGACAGGCGCGCCATTCGCACAATCGGCGTCACCGCCTCTCCCAGGCTGACGATGTCCTCCGCTTTGCGAACCGGCAGCAATTCGCGATAGCGCCACAGATCGGGCGCTCGCGCCGAAAGGGCTTCTTTTTTCAGTGCCTTGCGAACGCCCTCGAGATCGTAACGCACCAGCAGCGGTTTGCCCGCCCTCGACAGGTTGTGCACCTGATCGGCCTCGTGGCGTTCGCCAGTCATCGCACATTCGAGGTGAGTGACGAAATTCGGACGCTTGGCGGTCAAGTTTTCATCGTGCTGCATGGTCAGGCTCAAGTTCGCCGCGCGGAAAGAAATCAGTTGGCGTCGCCGCGTGGCCGACGGAATACGACGAAATGCGACAGGGAGAAGTTGACGACGAAGCTCACCAAGATCGACACGACTTTGGCAAACAGTATCGGCATGAGGTACGACAGCGCGACGAGAACCGCTGTACTTGAAACCATTCCGGCAACGCCCGAGGCGGCGAAGCCCGCATAGTCCCGCCAACGCAAAATGCGTCCGGATTCCGGACCGAACGTGATGAAGGAGTTCATCACATAGGAGCAGGTCACCGCCATAAGCCACGCCACCACATTGGCTAGCACTAACGGCCAGCGCAGGTAGTTGGCAGCTGTCCAAAAAACGCTGAAATCGATGGCCGTATTGACAATGCCGACCAGCGCAAAACTCGCAGCCTTGAGCGCAAGGGCACGCTCGTGCCAAGCCACGACGAGACGGTCAAAGATGCTTTGAAGGGGCGCCGGGGTCATCGTCCGCTTTCGATTAGCACGGCAAACAATGCCCCGGTAGGCCGAGCGCGACAGCGACGTTCCGGTGCGGTATAGATCGCCGGAAAACGGGGGGCGGCAGGTTGACCAGATGGCGGTGAAACCGACCAAAGCAGGCGCACGTACACGAACATCGTCCGCGCAGACGCTGTCGATCGTCGTGCCTTTATTCAACGAAGCGAAAGGGCTGCCCGGCTTGCACGAACGCATCGCCGAGGTTGCGCGTTACCTGGAGGTCAAGCGCGGATTAAAGCTAGAGGTCGTTTACGTCGACGACGGCAGCACCGACGGGACTAATGATGTGGCTAAATCCTTGCCTGCCATACCGCTCGACATCCAGATCGTCACGCTGTCGCGGAATTTCGGTAAGGAAGCTGCCTTGCTCGCCGGTCTCGACCACGCTCGCCCAGGCGCCGTGCTGTTTATGGACGGTGATGGACAGCATCCGCCCGACTTGATCGACACGCTGGTCGGGCGCTGGCTCGACGATGGTTATGACGTGGTTTACACCGCTAAGGCCCACCGCGCAAATGAGTCTTGGCCGCGGCGAGCGGGCGTTCGCACGTTCTACACACTGCTTAACTGGGGAGCGCGTCACAAAATTCCGGAAGATGCAGGCGATTTCCGTTTGTTGTCGGCGCGCGCGGCCGACGCAATGCGGCAGATGCCGGAACGGAACCGCTTCTTCAAGGGGCTGTCGAGCTGGATCGGCTTTCGCCAGGTTCGAGTAGACTACGAGCCGGCGGAGCGGAAGCATGGCGCTACAACGTGGAATGCACGTAGGTTAATCGGACTCTCCATTGAAGGCCTCACGTCGTTCTCGGTGGCGCCGCTGCGCGTCGCCAGCCTGCTCGGTATATTGCTGGCGCTGACCGCGCTGTTCTTCGGCAGCTGGATCGTGCTGGAGACGCTTCTCTATGGCAAAGATGTGCCTGGCTATCCTTCGCTGGTGGTCAGCGTCATGGTGATCGGAGGGGTACAGCTCATCCTGATCGGCGTATTGGGCGAATATGTCGGCAAAATGCTGTCTGAGATCAAGGGCCGGCCGGTCTATTTCGTCTCCGAGCACAGCGTGAAGCGTGCGAGCGAATCGGCCAAGGCGCGGCCGGTAGCATCTCGCGCGGCCGAGTAGTTCGGCGCATCATGCGCTCGGCACTGCGCCGTATTTGGCTTTGTGCCGATGACTACGGAATTTCTCCGGGCGTGAATGCAGGCATTCGCGAGCTGGCCTTGCGCGAACGCATAAATGCGACGTCGGTCATGGTGACAGCGCCGCATTTCGACAACAAAGAGGCCGCCGCGCTCGATGCGCTCAATTCAGAAAAAAAACGCGCGGCTCTTGGCTTGCACATAACGCTCACAGCGCCATTCAAACCGTCGAGTGTGGATTTCGTGCCCTTGCGCGAGGGTCGATTTCTGCCGCTCAACAAAATGTTGCGAGCAGCGGCTGCCCGGCGTCTGCAGTCAGAATCGTTGATCGTTGAAATCGCCGCGCAACTGCGCACGTTTATTGACGCCTTCGGCCGCCCGCCCGATTTCCTTGATGGTCATCAGCATGTGCATCTGTTTCCCCAAGTGCGGGACGCGTTTCTGCAAGTCGCTGCGCGTGGGGCACCTCACGCCTGGGTGAGACAGTGCGGGCGTTCACGGCCTGGCCGGCGCGCTTCTGATCGTAAGGGGCTAATGCTTGATATCTTAAGCGTGGGCTTCCGCCGTAAGGCGAAACGCCTGGGGATTCCGACCAATCCGGCCTTCGCAGGCACCTACGCTTTCAACGCCAGGGCTAATTTCGCCAAGATTTTCGCGCGCTTCCTACCGGGCCTGCCTGATGGTGGCTTAATTATGTGCCATCCTGGTTTCGTTGATGCCGAGCTTGAGGCGCTTGATTCGCTGACGACGCTGCGCGAATACGAATTTTCCTTCTTCAATTCCAATGCTTTCCCGGAAGTTTTGGCCCAACAGGGCGTCACACTGACGCGTCCCACTGGCGAAACCGGTAGCGGAGCCTAAATAAACGCGCCGACGGTCACGGGAGGGCATCATGACCCCGCTAGAACGCCAGATGGTCGACGACCTGTTTGATCGCCTGACGCGGCTCGAATCCGCTCCGCGCGACCCCGCCGCCGAGCGCGCGATCGCGGAGGGACTTGCCCGTGCACCACACGCCATCTATCCGCTCGTCCAGACGGTGCTGGTGCAAGATGAGGCGCTCAAGCGCGCCGACGCCCGCATCCGCGAACTCGCAGGCGAGGAAGCCGGCGAGCCGGCGAGCGGCGGCTTTCTCGACAGTATGCGCCAAGCGCTGACCGGTCGCGCATCTGTCCCCGGCGTGCGTCCGAACGCATCGACCGAACCCGATCTTCGCTGGAACAGGGGCGGTAGTCTTGGTGCGGCCGCTTCGCCAGCATCAGGGGGCTCGTTCCTTGGCACCGCTGCAGCGTCGGCCGCCGGCGTCATTGGCGGCGCTCTGCTGCTCAATTCGATAAGCTCGATGTTCGGCCACCACGGCAGCAGCGCGTTCGCCGCCATACCGCCGGCCGGCTTACCGTGGGATGGTAACGCCGCCGGCAGCGATCTCGCGCGTGACGCGGGCTTCAATGATATCGGGAGCGGTACGCGTGGGGATGCACAGCCCGCTGGTCTCTTCGACGACGACGGCGGCGGCAATCTGTCGGACCCCGCCGATGACTTTGGGAACGATTTCGGTGGAGATTTCGGCGGCGGCGACAGCGCTTGAATCGGCTATAATACCACCACTTTTGTGCCGACCTTCACACGATTGTACAGATCGATAACGTCCGCATTCCGCATGCGGATGCAGCCCGACGACACGTTTTGGCCGATCGTCCACGGCTCATTCGAACCGTGTATGCGATAGACCGTCGAGCCAAGATAAAGCGCGCGGGCGCCGAGTGGATTATTTGGACCCCCGGCCACAAAGTGAGGCAGATACGGCTGGCGCTTGATCATGTCATCGGGCGGGACCCAATCCGGCCATTCCTTCTTACCCGAAACCATGTGCACGCCCGACCAGGTGAACCCGGGCCGACCAACGCCAATGCCGTACCGCATCGCCTTGCCGTCGGGTTCAACGAGGTAGAGAAAATGGTTCGGCGTATCAACAACTATGGTGCCGGGGGATTCCGTTCCATTGTAAGCAACCCGCTGCGGCAACAAATTTGAGTCTATGCGATTGTCCGATCGCTGCTGTCCTCGCATGGGGTCGAGCAGCGATGTGTTGACGTAAGGCGATGGATCTACCTGCTCGCCGCGGTAATCCTCCTGATGTGAGGGCCTCCCGTACCATTGTTGCGACTCGCGCTGAGGTTGCTGCACAGAATCGCCGAACACGAATTCGATAAGACTGCCCGGCTTTGGCTGCATTTGCGATTGCGTGGAAGCAACTGACGAAGTTTCAGAAGCTGTGCGGAGCGTCGGCTGTGCAAACGCGATACTGGAATAAGTGATAGCAACAAGCCCAAGCACAAACGAACACCGCATTGACACACCTTGCAAATTTTTCGAGCTCCATGGAGTAAATAGCCAAACGCACACCGATTGGTAAATCGCCGTTAAGCACGATGCGACATGGTAAACGAGCGGTTTCCGTGTGCCCGCAACGCCGCGTTAATGCGGCCCCGGTAAGACCATTGGCCATATCGCGTGGGGCTTAAGGCGTGCAGCGAAAAGTATTTCGTATCGAGCAAATGGTCGGACGCGGCAGCGAGACGAGTGTCGCCGGGCAATATGTCCCTGGCCAGCCAGATCGCGCAAGCGAATCACATTCCCCACCCGAAGCCCGAACGGTGGCAGTGCACAACCTCGCGGCGGCTCACTCTGCGATCGCTCGCAACATGCGTGAACTTTCGACGCTCATCAACGAAGGCAGCGAGCGGCGTATGACCCGCGCGGCTGGCGAACTCGGCGCCGCGGTCGGGGGAATGGAGACCGCCACACAGAAGATATTGGCGTCGGCGGAGGTCATTGACGATTGCGCACGCGCGCTCGCGTCGGCCTTGAGTAACGACTATCACCATGGTCTGGCGGAGGATGTACAGGACCATGTCGTCCGCATCTATGAAGCTTGCAATTTTCAAGATCTCGCCGGCCAGAGGATCGGTAAGGTGATCTCGATGCTGGCCATGATCGAGGAACAACTCCTGGCCATGATCGACCGCAACAGCGGACCTGGCGAGCAACCCGTTGAGGCAAGTAAACGCGCGTCGGGAACCGAACTCATCAATGGCCCCCGACTTGATGGAGCTGATGGTCACGCCACCCAGCATGACATCGACGAGATGTTTGCCTAACTAGGCCGGCGGATCGCTAAAAAACAAGCGAGCGCGATGGACGCAAAGGCGGCGGCAAGGGCCAAGGCCGCCGGATCAGACGCGTATTCGACGACAAACGCCATTACCAGTGGCGCGGCCGCTTGCACCAGCAGGAACGGAGCCGCAAGCCGGCCCATCAGACGCCCATAGCCGGAGGCACCAAACAACGCGAGCGGGACAGCGCCTCGCGTAATGGTGACAAGGCCGTTAGCCCCGCCGAACATCAGCGCAAATACCGCCGCCGTCGCGGTTGATATGCCAAGAAACGCCAGCATCACGAATGCGCACAACAACGTGCTGAGCGCGAAACGTACGACCCACAGCGGATGCAGATTGCGACCAAAAGTGAATTCGATGAGTCGCGCGCCGACCTGGGCCGGACCAAATAACGCACCGATCCAGACCACCGTCCCCGCATCGATGCCGGTGCGTGTGAAGATCGCCAGCAGGTGGGCTGAGAGACCGGAAGGGACGAACGCATATGATGCGAATGCCGAGGCGACGAGTATGAAGATTAAGCCGTGCGGTGGCAGCGACTTTACCGGTACATCCTGCCCGTTTTGCGTGGGCGGATCGGCTTCAAAGCGACTGCGCGGCAGGGCGAAGGCGTGCAGTGGCGCCGCGACACACGCGAGGACCAGTGCGTAAACAATATAAGTACCGCTCCAGCCGACTCTCTCGATCAGAGAATGAGTGACCGGCCAGCTCACGGTCGACGCAAAGCCGCCGGCAAGAGTGAGCGCTGTGATCGGCCGGCGCGCGCCTAGTCCAAATATGCGGCCAAGCGTCGCGAATGCCGAATCATAAAGATTTGCCGCCATGGCGACACCAAGCACCATCCAGACGGCGTAATAAGCGGCGGGCCGGACAGCGTACACGATCAGGAAAAGACCAAGGGCCCCAATCAGGGAGCCGATTGTCATCACGACATGCCCACCAAAGCGATCGATCGAACGGCCGACATAGGGCGCGACCAGTCCGGCAACCAAAAGACCAACCGAAAACCCGCCCATGGCGAAGGAGATGGACCAACCGCGTTCGGCCGCAATCAGCGGAACGATCAACACCGGCGTGTAGAAGATCGTGCCCCAAGAAATAATCTGCGTGACGCCGAGGACCGGCACGGCACGCCAAGGACCCTCGATGGAATCACGGGAAAAAGTCATGAAGCAGCCGTCGCAGGCAATGATGCCTGTTCCCTTAGCACGCCAGCGACGTCGCGCTCATGCGTGCCTCGGCGCGCGACAGTTACTGAGGTTTCGGCGGAGGCGGTGCCGTTCTCGGCTTCGGTTTCGGTTTGGTCGCGGCTTGCTTGGCGCCCTCTCCTCCGCAACGCACATAAACCATGGTGCCGTAGCGACCTTGCACTTCCGAGTCCATCCAGCGGAGGATAAGTACGCGGCCGTTAAACTGCACGACCTCCCGGTCCTGAGCACCGCCCGGTTCGCCGTCAGCCGGACCGATGTAGGTCTTGCCGCCCGGTCCGCCTCTCAGGCGCAGTTCGGTTGGCGTCGCCTCATCGGCGAGGTGCATCATGACACCGCCGCTTGGGCCGAGCACAATAACGTATGGCTGCTTGCACTGCCCAGCTGCGGCAGCCTCAGTGCGCGCGCGGTCTTCATCCTTGTGATAGGCGGCAAGCCCCCAGCGTCCAACGATGTCCTGCGGCGGGAAAGCCGGTGGCAAACTTGGGCCCATTGACGGCGTGCCCGGCTGTTCGAGACTAGGCCCCGTCGAGCAGCCGGAAATCCCAAGGGCCAAAATTCCCAGGACGATTGCAGTCGACAGTGCACGACGATTTGGAAGGCTCATTTCCGGCGAGCTCCTTGGAAGTAAGCCCCGCGACTTTGGAGTGCATCAGCGAGCAGCGCAAGCACGGTTTAGAGTGACAGGCCAGGATTTTAGCAGCCCTTATCTTGACACCCCGGCCCTAAGGCAATATTTCCCGTGCAGCGATTGGCACTCCCTCGCCGTGAGTGCTAAATAGCTGAAAAATCGATACTTTTTGTTCAACGAGACGCGCACTAGCGCATAAGGGAAGCCCATGGCCAAAACCAAATTCCGTCCTCTTCACGACCGCGTGGTCGTGCGCCGCATCAATGCCGATGAGAAGACCAAAGGCGGCATCATCATTCCCGACACCGCAAAGGAAAAGCCGCAGGAAGGCGAGGTTATCGCAGTCGGACCTGGCGGTCGTGACGAGAGCGGCAAGTTGATCCCGATCGACGTTAAACCGGGCAGCCGCGTGCTGTTTGGCAAATGGTCGGGCACCGAGGTCAAGCTGGAGGGCGAAGAGCTCTTGATCATGAAGGAATCCGACATCATGGGCGTGATCGCCTGACATCTCATACAAACTCGATGGAGTAATTTGAAATGGCTGCCAAGGACGTAAAATTTTCCGGCGACGCGCGCGATCGTATGTTGCGCGGCGTCGACATTCTTGCAAACGCAGTGAAGGTGACGCTCGGTCCGAAGGGCCGCAACGTCGTGCTCGATAAATCATTTGGCGCCCCGCGCATAACCAAGGACGGTGTGACGGTCGCGAAGGAAATCGAGCTGGAAGACAAATTCGAAAACATGGGCGCGCAAATGGTGCGCGAAGTTGCCCAGAAGACAAACGATCTTGCGGGTGACGGTACGACCACAGCTACGGTGCTGGCGCAGTCTATCGTCAAAGAAGGTGCCAAATCCGTTGCCGCTGGCATGAACCCGATGGATCTCAAGCGTGGCATCGACATCGCCGTCACCGCCGTGGTGAAGGACATCGAAAAGCGTGCGAAGAAAGTTGGTTCGTCTTCGGAAGTCGCCCAGGTTGGCACCATCTCATCGAATGGCGACGCCAATATCGGTCAGATGATTGCGAAGGCGATGCAGAAAGTCGGCAACGAGGGCGTGATCACCGTAGAGGAAGCCAAGGCGCTGGAGACCGAAGTCGAAATCGTCGAGGGCATGCAGTTCGACCGCGGCTATATTTCGCCGTACTTCATCACGAATGCCGAGAAGATGTTGGCCGAGCTCGAGGATGCTTACATCCTGCTGCACGAGAAGAAGCTGTCTGGTTTGCAATCGATGCTTCCTGTTCTGGAAGCGGTGGTGCAGTCGGGTAAGCCGCTTGTCATAATCGCAGAGGATGTCGAAGGCGAGGCAATTGCGACACTCGTAGTCAACAAGCTGCGCGGCGGCTTGAAAGTTGCCGCAGTGAAGGCCCCCGGCTTCGGCGACCGCCGCAAGGCCATGCTTGAGGATATTGCGATTCTCACCGGCGGGCAGCTCATCTCCGAGGACCTGGGCATCAAGCTCGAGAACGTAACGACGGCGATGCTTGGCCGCGCGAAGAAGGTCATCATCGAGAAGGAAAAGACCACCATCGTCCACGGCGCCGGCAAGAAGCCTGACATCGAGGCGCGCGTGCAGCAGATCAAAGCGCAAATCGAAGAAACCACATCCGATTACGACCGGGAGAAGCTGCAGGAACGGCTGGCGAAGCTCGCCGGCGGTGTCGCAGTGATCCGGGTCGGCGGCGCTACGGAAATCGAGGTGAAGGAGAAAAAAGATCGCGTCGAGGATGCGCTTAACGCCACCCGCGCCGCGGTTGAGGAAGGGATTGTTCCCGGCGGCGGCGTTGCGCTGCTCCGCGCCAAAAAGGCGGTGGGCCGCATTCACGATGAGAACCCGGACGTGCAGGCTGGCATCAACATCGTATTGAAGGCGCTGGAAGCACCGATCCGCCAAATTGCCGAGAACGCCGGCGTCGAAGGCTCCATCGTGGTCGGCAGGATTTCCGACGAGAAGTCAGAGACCTACGGCTTCGACGCCCAGACCGAAAAGTACATCGATATGGTCGACGCCGGCATTATCGATCCGGCGAAGGTTGTCCGTACTGCCTTGCAGGATGCGGGATCTGTCGCCGGTCTCCTAGTGACCACCGAGGCGATGGTCGCCGAGGTTCCGAAGGAACCGGCCCTGGCAATGCCGCCCGGCGGCGGCATGGGTGGTGGAATGGGCTTCTAGCCCACGCCACTTTCGATCACAAAACCAAAGGCGCGGCCGAGGCCGCGCCTTTTTCGTTTCCGGTTGCCACTTCAGTGATCGCTCGGCCGGAATTTAAGTGACTTCTCCCCTTCCAGCACGATGCCCTCTCCCGTCCGTTGCCACCCGGTGATCTGGCCAAGGGCGGTGAGCAGTTCTTCGTCGGCCTGCATGCGCTCGGGCGTACATTGCCCCGCGCTCATCATTTCGGGTTGACCCTCGGGCAATGGGCCGGTCTCGATTTTGATGCTTGCCTCGGAAATTTCTATTCGCGCAGACACCGTCCTGCACCACAGGTCGATGCGCGCATTCCCGTTTGGCTCGACGACGACAGCGGGCATGCGCTTGCCCGGCCGCATCGGCGCGACGTCCAGCAGGAGTTCCTGGTCGAACGGAAACGGCTCGGCCGTAATACCCGGGCCGCACATCAGGAATATCAGAACCGCAGCTGTGGAGCCACGCAGCGGAGTAAACCCTGTCATCACGCCTCGGTCAGTTGCTGGACGAGAGCGCGACCGGTGCGCAGCAGTCTTTCGTCGCGCCCGGGCGCTCCGACCAACTGCACGCCAATTGGAAGACCGGCGTCATTCGCTAAAAGCGGCAGGTTGAGCGATGGGAATCCGATCAGGCTCCAGAGCGTGCAGAATACGGGATCCCCGGTCGCCTCGATACCCAGTGGAGCGACCCCTCTGGCAGACGGCGTGATAATCGCGTCCGCAAACTGTTCGAAAATACCCATCATGCCGTCGGCGTAGCGACGGGCATCTCGCACCGCCGCCAGGTATCGTACGGCCGTGACCTTGCGGCCTTCCGCGATCAGGTCGCGGAATTGCTTGCTGGCCTCTCCGCCTCTCTCGAGAAAGGCGCCGAGATTGTGCGCCATGTCGGTCGCCATGATGATGCGTTGCGCCTCCCAGGCCGCGCGGTAATCATCGGGCAAGTCGACCTCGCGCGCACCTAATTCCTTGGCGAGGTCTTCGATGGCACTACGCGTGTCCCCATCAGCCTTGTCCCACATCGGAGTACGCACGAGAGCGTAACTTGGCGCAATCGGTGGCACCTCTGCCGCGCTGACGCGGAAACTTGGCGAAGCATAAGGCCGCGAATCGGGATCGGCGGAATCCTGGCCCACGAGCACATCGAGAATGAGCGCGAGGTCTTCGATCGAGCGCGCGAAGGCGCCGACATGGTCGAGGTTTCGTGAAAGCATCAGGGCGCCGCCACGCGAAATCAGGCCATGGCTGGGCTTGACCGCAAATACTCCGCAAAAAGCGGCCGGACGGATAACCGAACCGTTGGTTTGCGAGCCGATTGCCAGTGGCACCATGCCGGCGGCCACCACAGCCGCGGAACCGGACGACGAGCCGCCCGGCGTTCGATTGAGGTCACGCGGATTTCGCGCCTTGCCCGGATGAAAATAGGCAAATTCGGTCGTCACCGTTTTTCCAATGATAACGGCCCCCGCCTCGCGCAGCTTACGAACGGCGGTGGCGTCAGCATCCGGCCGGCGGCCGGCAAAAATCGGGCTGCCATATTCGGTCGGGTAGTCGGCGGTATCGAAGATATCCTTGATACCGATGGGGATGCCGTGGAGAGGCCCGATGCGTTCGCCATCGGCCTTCATGCGATCAAGCGCGCGCGCCTGTGCCAGCGCACGGTCCGGATCCAGATGGACAAAGGCGCGAACTTCGCTTTCAACGGCCGCGATCCGCTCCAGACAGGCGGCCATATAGTCCTCGGCGGAAATCGCGCCGCGCGCGATTTCCGGTGCGGCTTCGGTCGCAGTGAGCGCGGTCAGGTCAGTGCCGGACAAAGCGGACGTCCTCGGGGACCGAAAGCGCCGATGAAATCATTCTCGGCGCGTTTCGTCGATGGCCGATACCGCATCAGACACCATAGAGGTAGTTCGGCAGCCACAAAGTCATCCCCGGCCAGAAATACATGATGACCATGCAGACGATCACGATCAGCATGTACGGCATCATGCCGTTGAAAATCTGGTTGAGGGTGACATGCGATGGCGAAACGCCCTTCAAATAGAAGGCCGACATCGCGACCGGCGGCGACAGGAACGCTGCCTGCAGATTCACGAACACCAGCGTGCCCCACAGCACCGGATCGATATTGAAGTGCTTGAGCAGCGGCAGGAAGATCGGGACGAATATGACGATGATTTCGGTCCACTCCAGAGGCCAGCCGAGCACGAAGATGATCGCCTGCGAGAGAATCATGAACTGAATGGGCGTCATGTTGAGCGACAGCACCCATTTCTCGACCAGCGCCTGACCGCCGAGAATCGCGAACACCCCTGAGAACAAGGCCGAGCCGACGAACAGCCAGCACACCATGGCCGTGGTCTTGGCGGTCAGGAACACTGCTTCCTTGGTGCGCTTCCAGTCCAGCGTCCGGGCCTGAATGGCCAGCAAGAACGCTCCGGCCGCGCCGACACCGGCTGATTCGGTTGCCGTCGTTATGCCGAACAGGATAACGGCAAGCACGACGACGGTGAGAATACCGAGCGGCATGATCGAGGTCGACAAGAGCTTGATGACCTCAAGACGGTCGGCATTGATCCTCCAGTAATAGCGAAGCTGCCAAAGCGCGCAGATCGCCGCGATAATGCCGAAATAGAGATAGAATCCCTCCGGCGGCCCAAGCTCGGCGGCGGTCGCCGGACCTTTCGCCAGATCGGGCGTGCCCAACTGTTGGACGCCTGTAACCACAGCTTCCGGTGCCGCCTGCTGATGAATGACGACATACCACCAGGTCAGCCAGAGCGTGCCCGCAACCAGCATGAACGGAACCAACGACGCGATCAGGTTTGTCAAAAGGGCCCCGTAGCCCACCTTCCCTTTGCCTGTGTCTATCGCCAGGGCGCGCGACGGCGACAAAAGCGCCTTCAATGTCCCGACGAAAACATTCTGTCCGTAGGCCGCCTCAAACTTGCGCATCCACTCCGGCACCGGCACCCGTTGCTGCTCCTCCGGCAGCGGCGGCGCGATCTTCGGATTAATCATCGCCCAGCCGATGATGTAGACGAGATAGAGGAACGACAGGAAGAAACCGGGGAACATCGCGGCCGCGTAAAGCTTCACGACCGATTGCCCGGCGACCGCCGCGTAGACGATGATCATGACGGACGGTGGAATGAGAATGCCCAACGTGCCGCCGGCGGTAATGACACCCGACGCGAGTTTTACGTCGTATCCCGCCTTGAGCATGGGGTTAAACGCGATAACGCCCATCAGCACGACCACGGCGCCGACCAGGCCGCTCGCTATTCCCCAGAATGTGCACACGATCAGTGTCGCAACCGCCAAGGATGCCGGTACTTTCCGGAAGGCGAGCTGGATCGAATAGAACATCTTGTCGACCAGCGCGCCGCGCTCCATCACGTAACCCATAAGCACGAATAACGGGATGGAGATGAGCACGTCATTGGTCATCGCACCGTAGGTGCGCTGGACCATCAGTTCGAACACCTTGTTATCGGTGAAGAAGTGCGTCGGATCGTAGAACGCAATAAAACCAAAGAACATTCCGAGGCCCATCAACGTGAAGGCCGTCGGGAATCCCATCATGATGACAACCACGATGAGAGCGAGCATCGTAAGGCCGAGTGCGGGGTCGCTCATGTGTTGAGATCCCCGCCCATGCCGCGCTGGCGCGCGGTTTCGTCGATTTCCTTGGCGCGTTCGATGGCGATCTTGCGCGATTCTTCGTCGACATATTCGCTATGTGCGAGCTGCTCTTCGATCACGTCGGTTTCGGCGACGTCAGCAAGCCGGCTCGGCCATTCGCCGGTTTTCAGACAGACGACGCAACGCACGATTTCGGCGATGCCCTGCAACATGACCAGCGCTCCGGCGATCGGGATGACCGTCTTGAAATGATAGACCGGCGGGCCGTTCGCGGTGACGTTTGAATGCTCGAGGATGCGCCATGAATCCGCGGCATAGAACGATCCCGCGAAGATCAGGGCAGCGATGCCCGGAATGAAGAAGATGAGGTAGAGCGCGATGTCGAGCGTAGCCTGCATTCGTGGCCGCATCGAACTGTAGAGAAAATCACCGCGGACATGGGCGTTTTGCGCGAGCGTGTAGGCACCGCAGAGCATGAACAGCGAGCCGTACATCATGTTGTCGGCGTCGAATATCCATGCCGTCGGGGCGTTCAAAATATAGCGCTTGAACACCTCGACGCAGACAACCGTCATGAGAAGGATGATGAGCCAAGCCGCGGTCTTGCCAACCCACGTGCTAATACCGTCGATGGTATGAAGAACGCTTTGCACGTTCATTGATTGTAGATCCCCTGTATGCACGAAGCTGATTCAGCAAGAACAAAGCACCATCCCGTCGCCCAGCGGAATGGTGCTTTGCCGTTTTATTGTACCGTCAGATAGGCGATTTCGCGTTAGGACCGAAGTAGTGGTCGAAGGCCATCTTCCGTGGCGTGATGTAGTCTTGCTCCCACTGCGTTGCCCGTTTGGCGAATGCAAGCTGCGAGGCGATGATCTCCTTGAAGAGCGGATTGCTCTCGATGTACTTCTTGGTGATCTCGTCATACAGATCGAGCTGCCTACGCAGGATCGAATCAGGAGTCCTGTAGAACTTCACTTTGTCCTGGGTTTGCAGGGTGATGTAATCCTGCGAGTTGCGATCGATCGCCTTCCACTGCATGTCCTGAGAGCAGGCTTCAACGGCGCCTTCGATGGTCGCCTGAAGTTTCGGGGGCAGTGCTTTGAACTTCGTCTTGTTGAAGCTGATCTCGAGTTGCTCGGAGTTCTGATGATAGCTCTGCAGCATGCAGATCTTGGACACGTCGGCGAAGCCGAGCGCGCGGTCGGATGACGCATTATTGAACTCGGCCGCGTCGAGCAGACCGCGGTCGATGGCCGCGACGATTTCGCCGCCGGGAAGCGCGTTGACCGCCGCGCCCATGGCGGTGAACAGGTCAATGGAAATGCCGACGGTGCGGTATTTCAGACCCTTGAAGTCGTCGGGGTTTTGCATCGGCTTCTTGAACCAGCCGAGCGGCTGCGAGTAGAGCGGCGCGTAGGGGAACGAAACGACGTCGGCTCCGATCGTCGCAAAGATCTTTTCCAGCAGCGCCTTGCCGCCACCGTATTTGTGCCAGGCGAGCAGCATATTGGCGTCCATCGCGTAGCCCGGGCCGGAACCCCACAGAGCGAGCGCGGTGTTCTTGCCGTAGTGATAGACCAGCACGCCGTGACCGCCATCCAGCACGCCTTTCGACACTGCATCGAGCAGACCGAATGCAGGCACCACGGCGCCGGCGGGTAGCACCTCGATTTTGAGGTCGCCACCGGTCATGTCGTTGACCCTCTTGCCAAAGTCCTGAGCGTACTCGTGGAAGATGTCTTTCGATGGCCACGTGCTCTGGAAGCGCATGCTGATCGGGCCCTGCGCCTTGACCACATTCGGCGCAACGACGGCCGCGCCGGCGACGGTCGCGCCGGCCAGAAACTTGCGGCGTGTTGAAGCCGCGGACAGTTTATTGTTGGGCATCGTGTTTTCCCTCCCTTGGATCACTACCCCGTGAACATTTTTCGCCGGGTCTTATTCCACGTCCTGGCCTTTTAGGCCTGGATCGGGCGAACCCTTAAACGTAATGGTACGGGCTGTAGCGGTCGGAAGCAACATTGGGCAGCATTTGGCGGCCGCGCGGCGCACTCGAAGGACGCCCTTGATATGCCCTTTTTCTGCGCAAATCCGGCAAAAAACGGATCGATTTCCGCGCGGCATTGGCCATTCGTGACCAGTGCCGATCAAGTACTCCTCATGTACTTCACTGATTTTCCGGTTTCATAGGAGACCTCCCGTGAGAGGCATAACTTCGACTCTCGTCATCGCATGGCGAATTGCCAGCCCCTATTTCTATTCCGAAGATCGCTGGCCCGGGCGCATTCTGCTGGCGGCGGTTGTCGCGATCGAATTGTCGATCGTCGGCATCAACGTGTTGCTCAATTCATGGAACAACACTTTTTATAACGCCCTGCAGGACAAGGACTGGGGGGCGTTCATCTACCAGCTGGGTTACTTCTGCGTCCTCGCAACTATTTATATTTTTCTCGCGGTCTACCAGCTCTACCTCAATCAATGGCTGCAGATCCGCTGGCGGCGCTGGCTAACGCAAACCTATCTCGATCGTTGGCTGACGAGTGCCAACCACTACCGCATGCAATTGCTTGGTGACGCCGCCGACAACCCCGACCAGCGTATTGCCGAAGACGTCAAGGAATTCATCGATTCCGGCACGACAGGGGTTGGCATTTTGCCGATTGGCCTCGGCCTGCTCAATTCAGTCGTGACCCTCGGGTCGTTCGCGGTGATCCTGTGGAATCTGTCTGGGACCGCGCCCCTGCACCTTTTCGGGACAGTTTGGGCAATTCCGGGCTACCTGTTCTGGGCGGCGCTGTTTTACGCGATCATCGGGACCGTTCTCACCCACCTGGTCGGCCGTGCCCTGACCGCGCTCAATTTCCAGCAACAACGTTACGAAGCAGACTTCCGGTTCAACCTTGTGCGGGTGCGCGAGAATTCCGAGCAGATCGCCCTGCTCGACGGCGAACACACCGAGCGCAACCGGTTGCTGCACCGGTTCGGCAATATCGTGGGAAATTGGCTTGCGATCATGTCGCGCCAGAAAAAGCTCACCTTTCTGACCGCCGGCTACGGACAGATATCCTCGGTTTTCCCCTTTGTCGTTGTGAGCCCCGCTTACTTCGCCGGCGCGATCCAGCTTGGCGGCCTGATGCAGACCGCCTCGGCCTTCGGCAGCGTGCAAGGCGCGCTCTCATTCTTCGTCACCGCCTATCGGTCGCTTGCCGAATGGCGAGCGGTGATCGAAAGGCTCGCGGGCTTCGATGAATCGATTGCGGTCGCGAAAGCAGCCGCGACCAAACCCCCCGTTATCGCGCTTAAGCCGGGCGATGCGAGCGCCGTCGGCTTCAAGGATCTCGCCGTGCGGCTGCCCAACGGTATGCCGCTCGTGAACGCCAGCGACCTTTCGATCAAACTCGGCGAGCGCGTGCTGGTGAGCGGCCCTTCCGGCGCCGGCAAGTCGACGCTGTTCCGCGCGCTTGCCGGAGTCTGGCCATTTGGCCTGGGCACAATCACCGTGCCGAAAAACGCACGGGTTATGATCCTGCCGCAGCGGCCATACTTTCCGATCGCGACACTTGCCGCCGCGGTCGCCTATCCGGCCGAACCTGGCAGCTTCGATGCCGGCAAGGTCGCCGAGTTGATCGAGTTGGTCGGATTGCCCGCGCTCGCCCCCCGCATCGAGGAAGAAGCGCATTGGAACCGCATGCTGTCGCTCGGCGAACAGCAGCGGCTGGGAATTGCGCGTGCGCTGCTCTACGCGCCCGACTTTCTGTTCCTGGATGAGGCCACCGCTTCGCTCGACGAGCCGGCCGAGGCCGCGCTTTATCAATTGCTGGACCGGAAACTTGCCAACGCCACCATCGTATCAATCGGCCATCGGGCGACCCTGGCGGCATTTCACAAACGCCGCTTCGCGTTCAGCCGCGAAGGCGATCACTACGCGGTGCGCGAGGCGAGCCTCACGCCGGTCGGCTGAGCAAAGTCCGGGACGCCGGCCAAAGAGAAAGGGCGGCGACCGATCGCACGGTCACCGCCCATTCCGGGACAGACGTAGGTTAGACTTACTTCAGGCTGCCGAGAGTGAGGTCGGCAGACAGTTTGGCAACGAAGGTCGCGCCGCACCAGCTGGAGCCAGCGCCGCCCGTATTGATTGCAGTCACGTTGTTGAAGCCGGTCGCAGTTGGATCACTGGTGAAGGCATTGCAGTCACCCTTGTTGAGGGTGGTGTCGTAATAACGCAGATCGAGCGTGAACACCTTCCAGGTGAAACCGACGCCAACGTTCCAAGTTGTATAGTCCGAGTAAGGGATGCCGTTGGCATAGGGGGTGTTCGGCACAAATACCGTGGTGTACGCGCCGTAAAAGGCATCGCTGGTGCCGAGCCACTGACGACCCAGTTCACCCGACACGTACCAGCCGAACGGACCCAACGCCATTTTCTCGGGCGCGGTGAACTTGATCGTGCCGGAGAGATATTCGCCATTCGCGCCGGTGTTCAGGAAGTTCGGCGAATAGTAGAAATTCGCGCCGAAGACCCAATCGGTCCAGGTGTAGGCAATCTTGCCGTAGATTTCGTAGAAGCTTGCAACCGACTTCGCGGCATTGCCGTTGGGGAAGATGAAGTTCGGGTCGCAGCCCAGATCAAGAGATTGCGTTGGGCCGGTGCCGTAGCACTTGCCGCCCGGGTAGTAGTAGTACCAATAGCCGACGTCGAAGGCCCAAGGACCGAACGTCGCGCGGACGCCGCCGTAGAAGTCGATCTCGGCCGCCGCGTTGTTGGCGAACTTGATGCTCTCGCCGGAGAGGCCGGCGTAGAGCTGCCAGTTCGAATTGATGTTGTAGCGCGGCTCGAAGTAGGCCGCGACCGACGGCTTGTGCCCGGATTGGGTCACGCCGCGGAAGATATAGTCATTCATTATCGCCGAACCGAAGGCGATGTCCCATGGGCTCGGCGGAGGCGCCGGAGCTACCTTGGGAGCCTTCGACGGCATGTCAGCCGCGAATGCGGGCGCGGCAGCCGAAACTGCGAGCGCCGCGACAACCGACCACACAACTTTCTTCATAGAGTCTGCCCCTTATAATCCGATCGGTCCGAGAGTTCCCGCCGATCCCCTTGTGCCCCGTCATTCCGCGTACAGAGCCGTAGAATTCCCCGGCTGCGATCGACCCGTACGCGATTTGCCGTGCATTACGGTAAATTTAGACCCGCGACACGCCGGCGCAGCAAGCTAAAAACGGCAGCAAATGCCGCCTTTTTAGGCGAATCGGCCCTCTTTCGTCAGAATGCTGCCGGCTGTTGCGTGAATGTCACAATTTTGGCCCGCCAGCCGATACTTTGGCGCACGACACGACCGGCCATGCGGCCCGGCGGGGTAGTTTTCCACAACCTGCCCGGTGCGAATGGAGTTGCGTCGACCCTAGGCAGCAGCCGCTTTTTTGCGGTTGGCCTCAAGGCGCGAATCGACCAGCGCGACGATCCCGTCGATCACCGGATTGCTGAGGCCCTTTTGTTTGGCGATCAGCTGCACCAGCTTGTCGGCGCGTTCGATGTTGGGCGCGCCATTCTGCAAGGCGCGCGCGGCCGAGGCCGGACGTGTGAGACTTTGCGCCGCCGCAGCATATTTTTCGAAGGGCACCAGGTCGCTCGGCGCCGCGCCGAGCTTCACGCAGAGATCGAACACGAAATTGTAGACCGAACGCGACTCCTCGATGTTCGAATGCACGGCTTCCTGCGCCGTGCGCATGCCATCCTTGGTAATGCAACGATAGTTGCCGGCCAGCAGCATAGACCATTTGGCAAGCGGCACGAAAATCGAATCGTGCACGCGCAATTTCACCGGCAATTCGATTTTGCCTTCCGGCGTGTCGAAGCGAACGGCATCAATATCTTTTTCCAGCCGCCGCAGAATGCCGGTGTACATTTCGTTGTCGAACTTGGCCACTTTGAAATTGGTCGGCAATGTCACTTGCAGCACGTTGACCTTTTCCTCGGGCGGACGGATCGCTTGCGGATCCGGACTGCACAGTGTCAGCAGGCCCGGTTCGAAATTGTCCCATACACTGGGGTCGGTGTAGGCCGGTTTGAGGGCATCGTAGTTGAGGCCCGGAATACGCTTTACGTAAGGAAGCGGCGGCATGTTCATGATCGACATGCACGGCACTTTTGATTTTGCCACCGCGTCGAGCAGCTCGCGCACGCCGGGCGAACGGTATTGCGGTTCCTGCATCGCGAGGCCGACCAGGTCATAGTCCTTTGGATTGACGCCTGCCGCGCCGCCGGCGCTGACCTTGCCCGGCAGCTTGCGCGAATCGATTTCGATTTGATCCTTGCGGCCCCTGATCGGCATGCGGACGCGGAATCCTTCCGCGTTGATGAGATCGGCTTCCGCCGGCAGGCAAACCAGATGCACGGAATGCCCGCCGTAGAGGATCTTCGAGGCGAGCAGCGACCCGTAGGACGCGCCCATGATCAGAATTTTATATGTGCCCGGCATTGCCGCCTCCCTTACTCGTTACATCCGTAAAGTTCGAAAGAGTTCCGGCCTTTGATGGCCATGGTTTCCGGCATGCTATGCGGCCCGTCTTGTCGGCGCAATCGGCCCTCGTAAGGGTCCATTGCCTGCACGTCCGCGCGAGGCAAGCGTCATCACCCGTGTTCTTTGCGGCGCCGGGTACGCCGTGGTCGCTTTTCTTACCCCCCGCAAATGCGAGGGGATGGCGCGCCAAGTGGCGCAACCATTGTTCTTGAGTGCCGCGCTCCCTCTCGAGAAACGCGGGCGCCTCCCGGCGCGCCATCACGGCGTTCTCCTTCCGGCATCGGCCGCGCTTTGCGGGGGATTTCGCACACCGTGCTTGTCCGCCGTCAGC
>DASPNW010000012.1:0-40333 GCA_035626335.1 Pseudolabrys sp. | reverse complement strand
TACGAGGCTCTCGCCCATCAGCTTCACGCGCACGGGCGGACAATCCGGCTCGGGGATTTCCGATGCGAGCAGGAAAGGCGCCCAGTAGCGGCGCAGCAGTTTGCCCATCAGCGTCCCCGGACCGACCCGGGAGAGCTGTTCGTTTTGTTCACGCGACATCATGGCGACGTTTCCTCAGGTCTTTGCTATATTTCTTACCGGTGCCGGCATCCATTATAAGCAGCCGCGCCGCTGACGGAAGCCAAGTGCCATGCTCTTGCCGCGTATCGCCATTGCAACGGGAGATCCTGCCGGGATCGGGCCTGAAATCGCGCTGAAGGCCGCGCTCGATGCGCGCGTGCGCAAGCTGTGCCGGCCGCTGCTGGTCGGCGACCCGGCCGCCGTAGAACAACACGCGCGCGGTGCGGGGCTTTCGCCGGACTTGCATCTGGTCGGTAAAGCTGCCGACGCGGACTGGACCGACGGGGCTGTCAACCTGCTTGATGCACGCATTGGAAGCAACGCGCCTGTAAACCTGGGCACCGTGGATGCCGCTTACGGCCGCGCCTCGCTGGCCAGCGCAAGCCGGGCGATCAAGGCCGCACTTGCCGGCGAAGTCGAAGCTGTGGTGGCGGCGCCGCAGACCGAGCGCTCGATTGCTGCGGCGGGTATCGCCTTCGATGGCTATCCGTCATTCGTGGCGCGTGAGACCGGCACACCGGTCAACGATGTCTATTTGATGATCTGCTTCGACCAGTCCCGCATTGTCCACGCGACCCTGCACGTCAGCGTGCGCGAGGCGGTCGCGCTGATTACGCGGGAGCGGATCGAACGCGTGATCCGGGTTACCGACGCGTCGCTGAAAAAGCTCGGCATTGCCCGTCCAAAGATTTTTGTCAGTGGACTCAATCCTCACGCCGGCGAGGAAGGGATGTTCGGCAGCGAGGAGATCGAAATCATCGAGCCGGCAATCCACAAGACGGCTGACGATGGGATCGACGCATCGGGCCCGTTCGGTGCCGATACCATGTTCCGCAAGAAGGGCTGCGACGCCTTTATCGTAATGCTGCACGATCAGGGCCACATCGCCGCCAAGCTGCAGGCCTTCAACCGCACCGCGGGACTTTCAATCGGCTCGCCGATCTTGTTTTCGTCAGTTGCACATGGCAGCGCGCACGACATCGCCGGAAAGGGCCAGGCCGATCCTGGCGCAATGATCGAGGCGATCACCCGGCTTGCCCGCGTCAACGCAGAAGGGCGCGACCGCTAGGGATTCAGCAACGGGAGGCTGGCTACAGCCGGCGGCTTCGGCACCGACTGCAGGTACGCGTAAATGTCCGTGAGGTCGGCTTTCGACAGAATGGCTTCCCGGTAAGGCGGCATCGCGCGGTTGGTGCTGCGGACGAAGGTTTCGAAAGCTTCAAACGGCAACTGGGTGTGGGCGATCACCGTGCCGTTGCTGGTTGCGACCGAGCCCTGCCCCTCGAACCCGTGACATTGCCAACAGCCGTGAGCGACAAACGCCTTCTTGCCATTCTCTGCCGATGCTGCGAACGCGGCGCCGCCTCCCAGAACCAAGCCGGCGGCGATGAGAATAAAAGCGTTCCTCATCGCGGCTGCGTCCAGACATTGAGCAAGGCCGGCTGGCCGGATTTGACTACCGCCACAGCTTCCTTGATCGCGGGCGCAAGATCAGCCGGATCCTTGATCGGACCTTTCGCCCACCAGCCCATCGATTCGGCCAGCTTGTGGTATTCGATATCCGGGTTTTGGATTCCCGTGCCGAGCGGCGCCAGATCGTTGCCGAGATAGGCCACGCGGTTGCGGAAATTCGCCAGCCGCTGCACGTGCATCACTTCCTGATGATAGCCGCGGTTGTTGTGCATCACCGCCAGCAACGGGATCTTGTGCCGCGCCGCCGTCCACAACACGCCGGGCGCGTACATCAGATCGCCGTCCGACTGGATCGACACGGAGAAGCGGCCGAGATCGCGGTTCGCCAACGCCGCGCCGACCGAGGCCGGCGCGCCATAGCCGACACCGTAGCCCCCAGACCGGCCAAGCCAGTGATGATGCTTTTCCATCGGCCACAGCCGGTTCGGCCAGTTGCTGACGTTTCCTTCGGACGCGACCAGCGACCAATCGAGGTCCTTGATCTGCGCCCAGGTCTCCATCACCAGACGCGCGGTGCTGATGGGCGAGGCGTCCCAGGCGATCGCCGCAGCTTTCTTCACGTTCTCACGGCCGTTCGCATAAGCCTTGCGGAAGGTCTCGCCGCGCTGGGCGATGGCGGCCTTGCGGTCGTTGGGAATGGCGGACTTTACGGCTTCGATGAGCGCCGGCAGTGTCGCTTCGGCGTCGGCCGGCATCGACACGTCGACAACCTGGAAACGCTGGAAGTCCTGGTAATTCGACTTGGTGATGAGTTCGACCGAACTGATACTGATCAGTTTGGTGCCGGCCTTGATCTTGGTTTCATTGAACCCGATGCCGTTACTGCCATTGTCGACGAAGCCATTCACGACGCCCCAGAAGTCCGACAGCTCCATGCCGATGATGACGTCGGCCTGCCCGATTACATTCGGCGGCCGATTGAGATAATGCGTTTTCGGGAAATTCATCCGGCCGCCCTGATCGACGACAGCGGCCTGCAAAGTATCGGCGAGCTCGACGAGCAGCTTGATGCCATCCGGCGTCCGCGCGGCGCGGTCGACCACGATGACCGGATGCTCGGCATTGACGAGAAGCCGCGCGGCTTCCTTCACCGCGCCGCTGTCGCCCTGCGGCGGAGAACTGGGCACGAAACGCGGGATATAAAGTTTCTGGCCGAGGTCGCGGATCGGCTCCTGCTGCAGGCCGGCGTCCAGCGACATCATCACCGGTCCGTAAGGCGGCGTGGTCGCGATCTTGTACATGCGCACGAACGATTGCGCGAAATGCTGCGCCGACACGGGGGTGTCGTCCCACTTGGTGAAGTCGCGCACCAGCGCGTTGATGTCTTGCGCCGAATGAAATGTCGGCACACCCGGCGGGCGATGGGCGGCGTCCATATCGTTGCCGCCGACGACAATCACCGGCACGCGATCGCACCAGGCGTTGTAAATGCCCATCGCCGCATGTTGCAGGCCAACGGTGCCATGGCAAAGCGTCAGCAGCGGCTTGCCTGCGATCTTAAAATAGCCGTGTGCCATGCCGACGGCGGATTCTTCGTGCATGCAGGTCAGGAATTCCGGCTGCTTGTTGCCGCCGTAGTCGATCAGCGACTCATGCAGCGCGCGGAAGCTCGAAGCCGGATTGCTGGGGAGATATTTGATGTCGAGCGTCTTGATGACGTCGACCATGAAGTCGGAACCGGGCCTGCCGCCTTCAACCTGCGTAATCTCTTGCGGTGGCGCGGTCTCCGCGGCTGCGAGTGCCGCATTGGGCGGAAGCGCCGATGGCCGTGGCGGGGGTGGCTCGATCGCCGGGGCTGCTGCGTTGGCAGTTTGCACGGCCAGGGGCGTGCCCGCCGCGCCGGCGAGCGCAACGCCCGCCATGAACTTGCGTCGATTCAATCGGGTCCGAGACAACTCGCGCGCCATATCCGCCTCCGGCAATATGCCCGGTCGCGCATGCGATGATCCGCGGACAAGGCAGACCGGCATGTTAGTTCAGCGAACGGGGAGACGCTACGGGTGCCGCGCGTCTAGCGTACCGGCGGCAGGGGCGAGGATGTGATTGCGCTGCTGTTGTTGCGCGGCGCAACACCGGCGTTCACAGGTGCGGCGGGAACTGGAGGCCCTGCTGGCGCCGGACCAATTGCGGGAGGCTGCGTCCCCATATTGGCGAGCTCGGGCGGCTTGCCCGGATATACGACGACGCGCGTGCCAACCTGCACGCGGCTAAACAGATCCTCGATGTCGTCATTAATAAGACGGATGCAACCCGACGATACAAAGGTACCGATAGTCGAAGGCTGATTGGTGCCGTGAATGCGATACAGCGTCTTGCCAAGGTAGAGCGCGCGCGCGCCAAGCGGATTGCCCGGGCCGCCGGCCATGAACCGCGGCAGATAAGGCTGCCGATCGATCATCTCGGACGGCGGATGCCAGTCCGGCCATTCCGACATCCTGCTGATCCGTTCGGTGCCGGCCCACGTAAAGCCTTCGCGGCCGACGCCAATGCCGTAACGCATAGCCTTGCCGCCACCGAGCACGAGGTAAAGATATGTGTTCGGCGTATCGATGATGATCGTACCCGCCGGTTCCTTGGTACCAAAGTCGACCAGCTGTTTTTTCAGATTGGGCGGCAGTTCCTTCGGCTTGCCGGTTTCCGGTTGATCCTCTGGCGGTAGTGACGCAATCGTCGACGGAGGCTGCCCCTGCGGGGCCGGGCCAACGGCGGCCGGCGGACGCAGTGCGTCCGGATCATTATTCGCGCGGGAGGGCGCCCCTGCCGGCGGCGGCTGCAGTTGCTGTTGCTGCGGCAGTTGCGGATCAAGCTGATGCCCATAGCCAACAGGACGCCCGTCGGGCGTACGGAAAAATCGCGGCGGCGGCGGCTGAGACGCGTCATCGTCCGGATCAGGGAGAGCGCGTCGCGGCGTGTACAAGCGTCCGGGACGCGGCGGACCATCTTCGTCATCATCGTAGCCGCCCATAACGGGCGGCAGCCGCTCCTGATAGATGCCTGGCGGCGGTAACTGCGCGAAAGCCGGCGCAGCGGAAAAAGCCGCCGCGACCGGCAGCGTCAGCAGAAAAGCAGCCGAAATCCGGATCATTATCCACCCTGGGCGACGAAGCAGCCGCCAAATCACGCCCTCATTGCCCCGTGATGAAGGCACATTCAAGACCAGAATACGACTATCTCGTTAACGTGAATTTGCCGCCCAGTTTCAGGCTTTCTTGCCCTCCGCGGCCAGAACCTGCTTGGCCACCCGATGGGCATCGACCGCTGCCGGGAACCCGCAATAGATCGCGACCTGCCGCAAGACCGCCGACAGTTCCTTGGGGGTGAGCCCGTTTCGAAGCGCGCCGCGGAAATGCGCCTCGAACTCATGCATCCGGCCGAGGCAAGCGATCATGCCAAGATTGAGCAGGCTGCGATCGCGCGGCTTGAGGTCCTCGTCAGTCCAAACCGCGCCCCAGCAGAACTCGTTGAGCAGATCCTGGAATTTGCGGTTGAAGTCGTCGGTATTGGCGACGGCGCGGTCGACGTATTCGTCCCCGAGCACCTTGCGGCGCATGGCCATTCCACGGTCATAGAGTGCCTTGTCCATAGTGTTTTCCTCCCTTTTCGTGTGAAGTCGGCGCATGTTGACAGAGATTGGACGATTTCGTCCATTCTTGCGGCTAATCGAACAAATAAATTCAAACGGGATCGGGAAGGAACGGCCATGCGAACGATTTCGGGACTGACCATCGCTCTTGCCCTCGTCGGCTTCGGCGCCGCCTTCGCCGTAAGGGAGGCCGCGAGCCAGGATACGGGCTGGACAACCTTGTTCGACGGCAAAAGCCTGGACGGATGGAGCCAGGTCGGCGAGTCCAACTGGCGTGTCGAAGATGGAGCGATCGTCGTCGACAAGATGCCGGGCAAGGACGCCGGCTACCTGGTGAGCAAGGATTCGTACAAGAATTTTGTCGTGCGCGTCGAATTCTGGCCCAGCGACGACGCCAACAGCGGTATTTATTTCCGTTGTCTCGATCCGAAGAAGATCACCGACCGCACCTGCTACGAGGCCAACATCTTCGACCAGCGGCCTGACCCGAGCTACGGCACCGGCGCAATTACGCGCTATGTCGAGATCAATCCGATGCCGAAGGCGGGCGGCAAGTGGAACACCATCGAGGTTACCGCCAAGGGCCGCGACATCACGGTCGTGCTCAATGGCCAGATGACTGCGACACTGCGCAACGGCATGTTCGACGAAGGTCCGGTCGCGTTGCAACACGGCGCCGGAGCAATCAAGTTCCGGAAAGTGGAAATCAAACCGCTATAGCGCGGACGGTAAATGAGCATGTGACCGAATGGACGTAGCGATCGTCGGCGGGGGTATTTGCGGGCTGTCGCTCGCCCTCAATCTCAGGGAGCGCGGCATTGCATGCCGCGTCTATGAGCGCGCGCCCGACATCAAAGCGCTTGGCGTCGGCATCACCTTGCTGCCGCATGCCATGCGCGAATTCACTGCGCTTGGCCTGGGCGATGCCTTGCTCAAGGCCGGCATCGAGAACCGCGAATGCCGTTTTTTCAACCGCTTCGGGCAACTGATCTATCGCGAGGAGCGCGGCAAATTTGCCGGGTATCCGTTTCCGGAGGTCGGCATCCATCGCGGCAATCTGCACGTCATTCTCTATCAAGCCGTGCAGCAACGGCTCGGCGCGGATGCGGTATTGACCGATTGTGAATGTACTGGCGCCGAACAGGATGACCGCGGCGCGGTCGTGCATTTCAGGCAGACCAGCAACGGGAAAAGGCGCGAGAGCGTGCGCGCCGATGTGGTCATCGCCTGTGATGGCATTAATTCCGCTTTACGCAAGCAATTCTATCCGGACGACAAGATCGCGTTTTCCGGCATCAATACCTGGCGCGGAGTGACGCGGCGCAGGCCGATCCTTGGCGGCCGCACTTATATGCGTGTCGGCTCGATTCTCACCGGAAAGATGGTGATTTATCCGATTGTCGATGACGTCGACGGCGGTGGCCGTCAGCTGATCAACTGGATGGCGGAGATCAAACGCGACACCACCGAGCAGAACGACTGGAACAGACCCGGAAATCTGGCCGATTTCTTTCCGCTCTACGAAAGCTGGCGTTTCGAATGGCTCGACGTAGCGCAGATGATCCGCGACGCCGACCAGATCCTCGAATATCCGATGGTCGACAAGGATCCGATCGACCGCTGGACCTTCGGTCGCGTCACGCTCGCGGGTGACGCCGCGCACCCGATGTATCCGCGCGGTTCAAATGGCGCGGCACAGGCCGCGATCGACGCCCGTACCCTCGCCGACCTGCTGCGGAAAAAGCCTGATCCGCGCGAAGCGCTCAAAGCCTATGAAGCGGAACGGGTTGCACCGGCTGCCAAGGTCGTGCGCACCAATCGCGAACAGCCGCCGGATTTCATCAACATCAAGGTCGAGGAACTGGTGGGCGACAAGCCGTTCGACAATCTCGACAAGTACATCACGCAAGACGAGTTGCGCGCGCTGTCGGAGAACTACAAAAGCATCGCAGGTTTCGCGCTCGCCGACGTCGCGCCGCGCGGTTGATCTAGTTCTCCGCAATCCGGTAGCCGATGCCCGGCTCCGTCAGAATGATTCGCGGGTCGTCGGGGTGCTCTTCGACCTTCTGGCGCAGCTGGCCGACATAGACACGCAAATATTGCGTATCCTGGGTATGCGCCGGGCCCCACACCGCGGTGAGAATCTGCCGGTGCGTCACCACGCGCCCGGCATGCTTTGCCAGGAACGATAAAAGTTCAAACTCCTTCGGGGTGAGCTTGAGCTCGGCGCCTGCACGGGTTGCGCGATGGCGCACCGCATCCACTTCGAGATTGCCGGCGCGCAGTACCGGAATTTCCGCCTTGCGCTGCATCCGGTGCCGCAACGCCGTTCGCATTCGCGCCAGCAGCTCCCCGACGTTAAATGGTTTGTTGACGTAGTCATCGGCGCCGAGATCGAGCGCTTCGATCTTTTCGGTTTCCCGCTCGCGCGCCGATAGCACGATGATCGGGAGGTCGGACCATTCGCGCGCGCGTCTGATGACGTCCTTGCCGTCGCCATCGGGCAGCCCAAGATCGAGCAGGACGACGTCCGGAGTCTCGGCGGCGATGCGTTTTATGCCTTCTGCGATCGTTCCGGCGCTGGCCATTTCATAATTGTTGGCTTCAAGCGCCGGCTTGAGAAAGCGGAGGATTGCCGCCTCGTCATCAATTACCAAGACGCGAAATTTGCTACTCATGCCGGCATCTCTTCGCGCGGGAATGTCATGACGAAACGCGCGCCGCGGCCATTCTGGGCCGGGCTTTCTCCTTTAATCGAACCGCCATGAGCTTCCATAATGCCCTTGGCGATTGCGAGGCCGAGGCCCGTGCCTTTGCCGCCGTCCGCGGCCGTTGCTTCGGGCTCGCCGCCTTTGACGAACTTGCCGAAGATGTGGGGAAGACTGTCCGGTGGAATGCCCGGCCCATCATCGGTAACGCGCAAGGCAACGCCGTCCGGCGCAACGTTGGCATCCAGCAAAACGTGCGCTTCGGATGGCGTATGCACGACTGCGTTTGCAACAACATTTCCGATGGCCTGTTCAGCCAAAGTGGCGTCGGCCCGCACCAGTGGAAGATCGGCAGGCAGCTTGACCTCGATTTGCTGCCGCGCCCCGTGCCGTCGCGCGGCGCTGACCACGCGCTCCGCGACTTCCCTCAGGTCGATCCAATCGCGGCGCAGTTCCAGCGCGCCAGCATCGATACGCGTGATCGCCAGAAGATTGCGCACCATTTCATCGAGGTCTTCGGCCTCCTTTTTGATCTGCTCGAGCAAATCCCTTTTCGCCCCTGCAGCTAGTTTGTCGCCGTAATCGATGAGGCTGGTGGCCGAACCAAGGATCGACGACAGCGGCGTACGGAAATCGTGCGAAACCGAGGCCAGCAGCGTGTTGCGCACGCGTTCCGTTTCCGTCGCGGTCTTCGCGCTCACCATCTCGCGGGCGAGCGACGCGCGCTCCAACGCGGCGGCGGTCTGCTCCACCAGGGTATCCAGCAAGGCGCGCGCTTCCGAGTCGATTGGCGGAGTATCTTTCTCCTTCGAAACGCCGATCACGCCCAGCGTCTTCGCGCCAACGCGCAAAGGCACGAAATACCAGGGAATAATGGGCAACGTACCGGTGTCGGCGCCGGCCGGCTCGACATGATTGTAAGCCCAGCGCGCGGCCGTCATGGCCGCGGGATCAAGGGAATCTTCCGGCGGCCAGGCCGCGGAAAGAGCAATATCATCGCCTTGCGCAAGCAGGACGACAACAGAGCGGCCAAGGCTTGCGTGGATTTCGCTCGCCGCGCCTTCCGCAACGGCATCGAGAGTCGCCAGGCCGGACAGCCGTCGGGTAAATTCGTAAAGCCGACGCATCGCGCGCATACGATTGGCGGAAATTCTCGCCTGCTCGCGCACCCGGCCGGCCAACGCCGAACTGATAACGGCAACCACCAGAAAAATAACGAGCGCCAACAATTCGTACGGTTCAGCGACCGTGAACGTGTAGATCGGAGGGATGAAGAAGAAATTGTAGGCAAGGAAAGACAGGACTGACGTATAGATCGCAGGCCAGATCCCGAAACTCATGGCAATCACCAGGACTGCCAACAAGAAAACGATCGAAAGGTTGGGGATCGGCGTGATTTCAGTGAGGATTTCACCCACGCCGAGAGCGGCTGCAACGGCCAGCGTCGCATAAAGGAAATGCGACGGCACAAACGCGAGAGTTTCGGGCCAACGTAACCAGCGTGGTCTTGCCCGCGCTTCGGACTCGTGTGTGACCACGTGGATTGCGATGTCCTTGGTCCGCCGCACCAGTTCGTGCGGAAGCGATCGATGAAATATCTCGCTCCAGAAACTATCGCCGGCCCGCCCGATCACGATCTGGGTCGCATTCTCGAACTTCGCAAAGCGCAGCAATTCGGCCGGCAGGTCCGAACCGGTCAGCGTCTGTGTTTCGGCGCCGAGGCTTTCGGCCAGCTTCATCGCGTCGTCCCGCCTTTGGCGCGCGGCGGCATCGAGGCTTGTTCCCGGCCTCTCGACGGTGACCGCAATCCAAGGCGCGTCCATCAGGTCGGCGAGCCGCTTCGCTGTGCGTACGACCGTTGGAGACACGGGATCGGGACCGATGCAGGCGAGAATGCGTTCACCGGCGGCCCAGGGACCCTCGATCGCCTGCGCCTGCATGCGCTCGATCAAGGCAGCATCGACGCGCTCGGCGGCGCGCCGCAGGGCAAGCTCGCGCAGCGCGGTCAGGTTTTGCGGTTTGAAAAAGTGCTCGACCGCCCGTGCGGCGGTGTCCTGCACGTAGACCTTGCCCTCGGCCAGCCGTTTGAGCAGTTCATCAGGCGGAAAGTCGACCAGGACCACTTCGTCCGCCTTATCGAATACCGTGTCCGGCACGGTCTCGCGAACACGAACCTTGCTTATTTTCTGGACGACGTCGTTGAGACTTTCGAGATGCTGGATATTCAACGTGGTCCAGACATCGATACCGGCCGCCAGAAGTTCGTCGATATCCTGCCAGCGTTTTGGGTGGCGGCTGCCGGGCACGTTGGTGTGGGCGTATTCGTCAACGAGCAGGAGCTTCGGCCGCCGCGCCAACGCGGCATCCAGGTCAAACTCTTTCATGACCTGGTTGCGGTAGACGATGGACTTTCGGGGAAGGACTGCGAACCCTTCCACCAACTGCTCGGTCTCGCGCCGGCCGTGGGTTTCGATCAGGCCGGCAACAACATCGCCCCCGCCCGATTTCTCGGTGCGGGCGGCGGTGAGCATGGCGTAGGTCTTGCCGACGCCGGGCGCGGCGCCGAGAAATATCTTCAGATGCCCGCGCCCCTCTTTTTTGGCGAGCGCAAGCAGCGCATCAGGCGAAGCCCGTTGGGTTTCTACTTCGGCCATCCGGCTCCTCGAAGGAGCCAATCTACGACTTCAGCCCGTCCAGTGCGAGGTTGAGCTTGAGCACGTTAACCCGAGGCTCGCCGAGCAGCCCGAGCACGCGACCTTCGACCTGGCCCTCGACAAGCGCACGGACGCGACCTTCGGCCAGGCCTCGGGCTTTGGCGACGCGCGGCACCTGAAACAGCGCGGCCTCCGGCGAGATGTCGGGATCAAGGCCGCTGCCTGAGGTGGTCACCAGGTCAATTGGGACAGACGCCGACGGGTTCTCTTTCTTGAGAGTCTCGACGTCTCCCTTGACCCGTTCGACGAGGGCCTTGCTGGTCGGTCCCAGATTTGACCCCATCGAATTGATCGCGTTGTAGGGTGCGTCGACGGTCTTCGTGGAATCCTTGGGGTCCGGCGCATTGGTCGCCGAGGGGCGGCCATGGAAATACTTGTCGTCGGCAAAGACCTGGCCGATCAGGGCCGAGCCGATGACTTTGCCATCTTTCTCGATCAGGCTGCCCTGCGCCTGGCGCGGGAAGATTGTCTCCGCGATGCCCGTTATCGCCAGCGGATAGACGAGCCCGGTTATCAACGTCAGCGCGATGACGAGCACGATGGCGGGACGGATCTCTTTCAACATGGCTCTTCTCCTTAGACGAGATGCAGCGCATTGACCGCGAGGTCGATCGCCTTGATCCCGACGAACGGAATGATGACGCCGCCCACGCCGTAGATCCAAAGATTGCGCCGCAGCAGTGCGGCCGCGCCGATCGGACGGTATTTGACGCCCTTCAGCGCCAACGGAATCAGCGCGATAATGATGAGCGCATTAAAGATGATCGCCGACAGGATTGCGCTCTGAGGCGTAGCGAGCCTCATAATGTTGAGCACCTGCAATTGCGGATAGAAGGCCACGAACATCGCCGGGATAATGGCGAAATATTTGGCCACGTCGTTGGCAATGGAGAACGTGGTGAGCGCGCCGCGCGTCATGAGCAATTGCTTGCCGATCTCCACCACCTCGATCAGCTTGGTTGGATCGGAATCAAGATCGACCATGTTGCCGGCTTCGCGTGCGGCCTGGGTTCCGGTTTGCATGCAGACGCCGACATCGGCCTGCGCCAACGCCGGCGCGTCGTTCGTGCCGTCGCCGCACATGGCGATCAGCCGTCCGTTCGACTGTTCGCCGCGAATGTAGCGCAGCTTGTCTTCGGGCGTCGCCTGGGCGATGAAGTCATCCACGCCGGCTTCGGAAGCGATTGCGGCCGCGGTCACCGGATTGTCGCCGGTGATCATGACCGTCTTGATGCCCATCCGGCGCAGCGCGGCAAAGCGGTCTTTCACGTCGGGCTTCACAACGTCCTTGAGGTGAATGACACCAAGAATCCGGTCGCCATCGGCGAGCCCGAGCGGCGTCCCGCCGGTCCGTGCAATTTTGTCGACCGCGGCACGAAACGCCTGCGGTTCGGAAACAGTCTGCCCCCCCTGCTCGCGGGCAAACTTCAGCACGGAGTCGACAGCGCCCTTTCGCAGCCTGCGCTTGCCGATATCGACACCGGACAATCGCGTCGTCGCTGAAAATTCGATAAACCTTGCTTCGGCAGGCGCCGCCTGGCGACGCACGTTGTACTTCTCCTGCACCATCGCAATGATGGAGCGACCTTCCGCTGTCTCGTCGGCGTCGCTCGCAAGCAAGGCTGCTTCCGCCGCTTCGCGTTCGGTGACGCCCGGCACAACGATGATTTCAGTCGCCTGCCGGTTGCCAAAAGTGACCGTGCCGGTCTTGTCCAGCAGCAAGGTATCGACGTCGCCAGCTGCTTCCACGGCGCGTCCGGACATGGCCAGCACGTTGAACCGCACCAGGCGGTCCATGCCGGCGATGCCGATGGCCGAGAGCAACGCGCCAATCGTTGTCGGGATCAAGGTCACGAACAGCGCCACCAGCACGACCACCGAAATCGCGCCGCCCGCATAGGTCACGTAGCTGGGGATTGTCGCTGTCGCGAACACAAAGATGATGGTCAGGCCGACCAGCAGGATATTGAGTGCGATTTCGTTCGGCGTCTTCTGCCGCTCCGCGCCCTCCACCAGCTTGATCATGCGGTCAAGGAACGACGAACCGGGCGACGACGTGATGCGGATAATGATGCGGTCTGAAATGACCGTGGTGCCGCCCGTCACCGCCGAGCGGTCGCCGCCGGATTCCCGGATGACCGGCGCCGATTCACCGGTAATGGCCGCCTCGTTGACCGAGGCGATACCTTCGATCACATCGCCGTCGCCCGGAATGACGTCGCCGGCCTCGCAGACGACCAGATCGCCGGCCTTGAGCTTGTCGGCGGCAACGGTCTCGAACTTTTTATAGGTGCTCGGGGATTGGATGCGCTTGGCGCGGGTTTCGGTGCGCGCTTTGCGCAGCGTATCGGCCTGCGCCTTGCCGCGCCCTTCCGCGACTGCTTCCGCGAAATTGGCAAATAGCACGGTAAACCAAAGCCAGATGACAATCTGGAACTCGAAGGCAAGGCTGCCGCCGCCAGTGACAAGGTCGCGTACCAGAATCACGGTGGTCAGCGCGGTGACGATCTCGAGTACGAACATCACCGGATTCTTGACCAGCGTGGCCGGGTTGAGCTTGATGAACGCCTGGCCGATCGCCGGGAACACGATCGCAGGATCCAACAGCGTCGCCACCGGCATTCGCTTGCGCATTTTGGAAGTTTCCATAGTCGTAACTCCGAAAGAATCCGGTTCAGAACACGGTGCCAGCGGTCATCGCGAACTGCTCGACGAGCGGCCCGAGCGCGAGCGCGGGGAAGAAGGTCAGGCCACCGACGATCAGGATCACGCCGACGACCAAGCCGACGAAAAGTCCGCCGGTGGTCGGAAATGTGCCGAGCGAGGGCGGCACGGACTTTTTCGCGGCCAGCGAGCCGGCAATCGCCATTGTCGGAATAATCATCCAGAAGCGGCCGACGAACATCGCGACGGCGCCCGTGATGTTAAAGAACAATGTGTTGGCCGAAATGCCCGCGAAGGCGGAGCCGTTATTGCCGGTACTCGATGTGTACAGGTAGAGCATCTCCGAGAACCCGTGCGGCCCGGCATTGCCGAGCTGGGACACCGCCTGCGGATTGACCGCGGCGACCGCGGTCCAGCCGAGATACATCAGCGGCAACACCAGGATGGCGAGCATGGCCATCTTGACTTCCTTGGCCTCGATCTTCTTGCCGACATATTCAGGCGTGCGGCCGACCATCAATCCGGCGACGAAAACCGAAATGATGACAAACAACAGCATGCCGTACATGCCGGCGCCGACGCCGCCGACAATGATCTCGCCAAGCTGGATATTGATGAGCGGAACCATGCCACCCAGCGCCGTAAACGAATCGTGCATGGCATTGACCGCGCCGCATGACGCTGCGGTGGTAATCACGGCAAACAATGCGGAGGCGGCAATGCCGAAGCGGACTTCCTTGCCCTCCATATTGCCGCCGGAGAGCCCGAGTGCATTCAAGATGTCGTTGCCGTGCGATTCCGCCCAGTAGCAGAGCGCGACGCCGGCGATGAACAGCACGCCCATCACCGCGAGAATCGCCCAGCCCTGGCGTTGATTGCCGACCATGCGGCCAAATACGTTTGTCAGGGCAGCGCCAATCGCAAAGATCGAGATGATCTGGATGAAGTTCGATAGCGCCGTCGGGTTTTCAAATGGATGCGCGGCATTGGCGTTGAAGAAGCCGCCGCCATTGGTGCCGAGCATCTTGATCGCGATCTGCGAGGCCACCGGACCGACTGCGATGGTCTGCTTGGCGCCTTCGAGCGTCGTCGCATCGACATAAGGCCCAAGCGTCTGCGGCATGCCTTGCCACACCAGAAACAGCGCATAGGGAATGCAGATCGGGATAAGGATGTAGAGGGTGCAACGGGTGATATCGACCCAGAAATTGCCGATTGTCCTCGCTGAGGCTCGCGCGAAGCCGCGGATCAACGCCACCGCCAGCACAATGCCGGTCGCCGCCGACAAAAAGTTCTGATGAGTGAGACCCAGCATCTGGACGAGATAAGACAGCGTGCCTTCGCCGCCGTAGTTCTGCCAGTTGGTATTGGTGATGAAGCTGATCGCCGTGTTGAACGACAGATCCGGCGCCACGGCCGACTGGTCCGCCGGGTTGAATGGCAACGCGGCCTGGAAACGCATCAGTGCATAGAGAATCGCAAAGCCGCCAACGTGGAACAGCAACATTCCGACGGTATAGGCGAGCCAGCCCTGTTCGCTTTTCTCTTCGACGCCAGCCACGCGGTAGAGCGCCAATTCGACCGGCCGCAGAATTGGCGTGAGAAAAGTACGCTCGCCATTGAACACGCGCGTCATATATGCGCCGAGCACGGGCGTGATCGCCGCGATAATGGCGCAATAGAGCAGAATTTGAATCCAGCCGATGGTGGTCATGACGCGCCCTTTCAGAACCGCTCTGGCTTAAGCAAAGCGTAGACGAGGTAGATCATCAGTCCCGCGGTCACGAGGGCGGCGAGCGAATAATCGAAAATCATGGCAGCCCCCTTCAGAGTCGATCGCAGGCGTAGGCGTAGCCGATCGACAGCACGAAAAAGCCAAGCGCGAGTGCCAGTAAAATGAGGTCGAGCATTGTCGCTCCTTTCAAAGCGCGGGATGCGATGGAGCGAAATTTCAATTAGGTGGAGGAGGATAAAGAAGCGATGTGAATCGCCATTGCGAAAGATCAAGACGAAATAAAGATTGTCGCGGATACCGCGCGAAATATCTCGCCCTTTATGACGCCCTTATAGCGGGCCTTTGATTTCCCAATCGAATTCCTATGCGGCGCTGCACACATTTCGGTGCACGAGGCGTTACGGCTTCGGCCGGACATTTTAAAGGAGCGGGCCATGTCGCTCGTCACATACCCAAATTCGAAAAAGTCCAAGACTTCCGGCCATGCGGCAAAAAAGAACGGCGCGCAGGCCGCCGTCATCCCGGCCTTCGGCAGGCGCCTGCAGAGGATGTTCACGGCTGCCGGCCGGCTGCTCGTCAACGTCTATGAAGCGATCGCCGAAGCGCGCTTGCAAAAAGCGATGATCGAAGCCGAGCTCTATCGCAATCGCTACCTGCACACGTCGAAAAACGACGACGATCTTCCGCTCGCCCGCTGAGGCCTCTCGCGCAAGCGCAAGGTGATCCACATGACCACAATCGATCATCCTTATGCCAAGCCAAAGATTGCGAAGCAGTCGCCATTTGACGGATCGCCAGATGTTCAGATTCAATCCCGCAGCGGATACCGCAGCGCGCGCCGTTACCGCGCGCGAGTCGTTCTGTTCGCGTTTGGACTTTTCTCGGCTGCTTTTGCGGCAATCATCGTTTTGCGCATCGTCGTTCGGCTACCAATGTCCCCTCACTAGCCGGGCATTCTGAACACGGGTTGCCATTCTCAAATATTGCGCAACGAACGCAGATACGGGATCAAGCGTGCCGGGCTTTCCTCCGATGGCGGATCGAACGCACGGCGGCATACTTGCCGCGGGTCAGATAGTGAACGATCGGCCGAAGTGTCGCGAGCACCATCTGCATATTGAACACGACGGCAAACAGGCCGGACAGTCCGAGACAAAAAAATAAGACGACAACCTTGTCTTGGTCGAGCATGGGACTCTCCTGTATTCGCTTTTTCTTGCGCCCACTATGTGATTGCAGGCCCATAAAGGTTCGATTGGAAAAGAATAGAACCGCCATAAAGAGCTCATAAGAGCCCGAACTGCGCGAATGCCCGAAGGAAAACCGTCTTTATGACATCCTTACAAGGGCGCATCGATTTCCCAATCGAATTCCTATGCGACGGCACACAGACTCCAAGGCGCCAGGCGCTATCCGCGTCGCATCTTGCATCTTGATGCCGGCGATTTTTAAAACCTGACTGAAATCGGTCTATGCCATGACGCGTACAGAATGGGATTTCGACACCACTTTGGATAATGACGCGCAAGATCCTCTGCGGCCAAAATCCCCAGAGGAGTTGGCAGATCGGTTCGGAACCAACTCTGCATTGATATTGTTCTGCATAGCGTTTTTCATCGCGGCCATCTGGTTTGCGCGCAGCCCAAGTTTTGAGAAGTGCAGTGCGGTGGAAAATCTGGCGGACCGCTCTGCTTGCTATGAACAGCTAAGGAACGAATTATTGAAGCCTCCGGCAAAAGGCGCCGATATTCCGAAGGGCTAAAGTCCAGGCACCCGGTTGGGTCACAAGCGGACATTCTGTGGTGTCCGCACCATTTCCTCATCCTCGCGCAGTTTCCTAAAATCTGGCCATCGCGGCGTTTGCCCGGTAAGTAAAATCCATGTCGGCCAATATCCTCATCGTCGGCTGCGGCGCCATCGGCGGGTTGTTCGCCGCCACCCTGTCATCCGTCGCGAAGGTCTTTGCTTTCGACACCAACGCAGCGCACGTCAAGGCGATCAACACGCAAGGACTGCGCGTTATCGGCACGAATCAACGAACGGCGACCGTCGAGGCCACCGACAACCCGGGTACGCTCAAGGGCACGCGGTTCGATGCCGTCATCTTCCTCGTCAAATCCAAGATGACCGGCGCGGCCTTGGCGCGCCTGCGCCCGGTGCTCGCCGGCAAACCAGTGCTGGTCACGTTGCAAAACGGAATGGGCAATACGGAAGTACTGCTGTCCGAACACGACGCGGTTGTCATCCGCGGCGTCACCATGCACGCCGGCCGCTATGTCGAGCCGGGTTGCATCGAAGGCCTGATCGAAGGCAAAACCTGGCTCGGGCCCGCGCGCGGCACCGCCGAAGATGCGCGTCCGCTCGCGAAACTTCTCAGCAAAGGCGGCATGGACACCGAGATCATCGCCGACCCGATGGGCGCGGTCTGGTCCAAATTCGTGTTCAACTGCGTGATGAATCCAGTGGGCGCGTTGATGATGGGCGACAACGCGGCCCGTTACGACGCACCCGAAATGCGCGCGCTGATCGATGACATGGCGGCCGAATGCACCGCGGTCGTGCGGGCCCTGGGCGGCACGTTTGCCTTCCCGCCCATGGAATTTGTCGAGAACGTGCGCGCCGGAAAGGCCCTCTTGTCCAAACATGCGGGTTCCATGGCACTCGATATCGAGCGTGGGGCGCCCACGGAAATCGACGAATTGACCGGGTTTATCGTGCGCGAGGGCGAGCGGCTGAAAGTGCCTGTGCCGAATTGCAAAGCGGTTTACCGGCTGTTGAAGGGGCTTGAGCTCGCAGCCCAGCGCCGGATTGCGAAGGCTCGATAATTCAACGAGTTAGTCTTTAATTTCGCCGGCTTTTCCCCGGATTCCCCGCTATACCGGGAGCACAGGATTCGGACACTTCGCCCGTTAAACCGATAGGTCGAGGACTAGAATGGACGGGCGTTCCGTATGGCAGCCACCACCTCACTGCGATGGATGACAGCGACGAGGCGCTCATGGCCCGGGTCGCGCATGGCGACGAGCGGGCGTTCCAGCTGCTTTCGCGCCGTCATTTGCCGGCCATGCTCGGGCTCGCCCGCCGCATTCTCGGGAATGCAGCCGAAGCGGAGGACGTCGCGCAAGAGGCTTTCATACGGGTCTGGACTCACGCCCCGCGCTGGCAGCCATTGGCGCAGTTCCGCACCTGGCTCACGCGCGTGGTCGTCAATCTGTGTCTCGACCGCAAGCGGCGCGCGCCATGGGTCGAACTGGAAGCCGCAGGCGACATCGTCGACCCGGCACCCGGCGCCGGCGAGAAGGCTGAGAGCGATGAACGCGAGCGTATGCTCAGCGTGGCGGTTGAAAAACTTCCCGCGCGCCAGCGCAGCGCGATCGTCCTCACTTACGGTGAAGGCATGAGCAACGCGCAGGTAGCGGAAATTCTCGACACGTCGGTATCGGCGGTCGAGACCTTATTGGTTCGCGGCAAGCAGAATTTGCGGCGCGCGCTGGAAGGCGTGATCGACAAGGATGACTGAAATGACGAACGAGCAGTTTGAGAGCTTTCTCGAAACCGCACTGAAACGGCAAATGCAGGCGCCTCCGGCCGATGAGGCCGCCGTCGACCGCGTGCTCAAGCGGCTGGGCAGTCCGCTGCCGCGGCAGAAACAGCCCCTGTGGCGGCTGCCCGCCGTGCTGCTCAATTGGGAGTTCGCGCCGGCGTGGCCGCGCATGGCGGCGCTCGCTTGTTGCGCCGCGCTTGGTTTTGTCGTCGGCATCGCCGGGCTGGATCGCCCATTCGACCGGCTCGACGCATCTTTCACGGCCGGCAGCAGCGATATCGGCTCGATCGTTTCCGAGCCCGACACACTTACGGGAGAACGGCCATGAGCATCGCCCAAGCTGTTCCTGCGATGGACCGCGGCTCCTCGCGCTGGCTGTTATTGGGTTCGCTGGCGCTCAACTTGTTTTTCGTTGGCGTTGCGATCGCCATGGCGGTGCGGGCCCCCGCGCCGTCCTATTGGGATCGCAATGTATTTGTTCGCATGGATCGGCTCGCCGCCACGCTGCCCCCGGCCGACGCGGATATCCTTCGCAGCCGGATCAACGCCAGCCGCACGGTAATCGAGGACGCCCAAGCCTCTTACCACACGGCGCAAGACCAAATTCATGAGGTCCTGCGGCAGGAGCCGTTCGACGTCGAGGCCCTGCGGGCCGCGATGGCGAAGACCCGGACAGGCCGGCAGGCCTTCGACCAGACCATTCAGGGCGTTTTTGCGGGAATTGCCGCGAATATCTCCCCGGCCGGCAGGCAGGCCCTTGCCAATTGGCCGCCCGGGCGCAAGCCCGCGAGCGACAAACGGTAGTAATATTGCCTACCGAGTCGCTTTGACCGGGTTTTGAAAGTCTTTGGAATGCAAGGGGCTGGGAAGGCAAAGGAGGCGGGAACGAAAGCGCGCGTGCGCCCGTTTTGGATCATGTTGCAGAGTTTATGCGTAACAGTGCCCCTCGCGGGCTGCCTGCTGACCGGCGACAAGCCGGAGCCAGGTCTTGATATTCCGCCCGCTTACATCGCCGGCCCGCACAAACCAGCGGCGGCGGAAGCGGCGCTCCCGCCGCTCGACTGGTGGCACTCATTTCGTTCGCGCGAATTGACCGAACTCATCGAAGAGGCGCGCATCAGCAATCTCGACATCGCCGTCGCGGTCGCGCAAATCGTGCAGGCCGACGCACAGGCGCGCATCGCCGGCGCCGCCCTGTTGCCGATAATCGACCTCAACGGCAGCGCCCAGCAAACCCAGCAATCCAAGACCACCGGAAGCACGAACGTCCTCAGCGTTTCCCGGTCGGGCGCGAGCGTTGCAATCATCCAGCACAACCTGTCGGCGACGCTCGCCGCCAGTTACGAGATCGACTTCTGGGGCAAAAATCGCTCCCTCGTGCGTGCCGCCGAGGAAACCGCAGTCGCCAGCCGCTACAATCGCGAAGTGGTCGGGCTCACGACCGTTGTGAGCGTCGCCAATGCCTATTTTCAGGTGCTCGCCGCACAGGATCGGCTGCGTATCGCGCGCGAAAACGTCGCAAGTGCCGACCGAATTCTCACTTTGATCCGGCAGCAATACGCGGCTGGCACCGCTTCCGACCTCAACGTCGCTCAGCAGGAAAGCCTGGTCGACACGCAACGCGCGGCGATTCCGCCACTGGAACAAACGCTGCAACAGAGCAAGGCTGTGCTCGCGCTGCTCATTGCGCGACCGCTCGAGAGCGTGGTTATTCGCGGTGGCAGCATGAATGCGATCGCAATTCCCCGCGTGACGCCGGGCTTGCCGTCGGAACTCATCGCGCAGCGCCCGGATATCCGCCAGGCGGAGGCGCAACTCGCGTCCGCCAACGCCAATGTTGAGAATGCGCGCGCGCAATTCCTGCCAAGCATCACGCTCACCGGCGACGGCGGCTACGAGAGCGCTATCCTCAAACTGCTGCTGCGGCCGGAATCGGTGATCTACACAGCGGCGGCCGGCCTGACGCAGCCGATTTTCCATGGCGGCCAGCTTCTCGGCAATCTCGACCTGCAGAAGGGTGTGCAAGATCAATTGCTGCAGACCTACAGAAAGACTGTCATCTCCGGATTCACCGACGTCGACAAGGCGCTCATCGCCATTCGCGAGACGGCGCTGGCCGAGCAATTGCAGCGCAAAGTGGTCACCAGTTCAAAGCGCGCGTTCGACCTCTCCGATCAGCAGCTGCGCGCCGGCACGGTCAATCTCATCACCTTGCTTCAGGTTCAGCAGACACTGTTCCAGGCCCAGGATGCGTTGGCGCAGGCGCGGCTCGCCCGGCTGCAAGCGATTGTCAGCCTCTATCAGGCCCTCGGAGGCGGCTGGCTGCCGAAGCCAGCAGAAACCGCCGATGCACGGTGAGTTTCCCAAGCAACTTTTAGCGAAGGCGCGAGGTAGTACACGCCGCACGCTTGCGATCGCCGCTGTCCTGCTCGTGGTCATCGGTGCGCTCTATTACGTCTTCGGCGGCCCGGGCTCGCAGCAGCGGCGTGGAAATCGTTTCGGCGCCGAGGGTCCGGTGCCCGTGGTCGTGGCCACCGTCGCGCGCGCGGATGTGCCGGTCTATCTCGACGCCGTTGGCACCATCAAGGCGCTCAATACCGTGACGGTCAGCCCGCAAGTCGACGGCAAGCTGCTCAGCGTCAATTACAAGGAAGGCCAGGACGTCAAGAAAGGCGACATCCTGGCGCGAATTGATCCCGTGACCTACCAGGCCCAACTCGACCAGGCGGTCGCCAAGAAAGCACAGGACGAAGCGCAGCTTTCCAATTCCAAGCTCGATCTCGAGCGTTATGAAAAGCTCGCGGCGACCAATGCGATCAACAAACAGCAGGCCGATACCCAGCGAGCTTTGGTGGCGCAGAACACCGCAATCGTGCAGGCCGACCAGGCGGCAATCGAGAACGCGCAGGCGATGCTCGGCTACACCACCATCACCGCCCCGCTCGATGGCCGCACCGGCATACGTCAGGTCGATGAAGGAAATATCGTTCGCGCGGCCAGCGCGCCGGCCATTGTGGTGATCACCCAGCTCAAGCCCATTTCGGTGATGTTCAACCTGCCGCAACAGGATTTGCCGCAGGTGAATGCGGCTTTCGGCAAGGGCCCTCTCGCGGTCGATGCCCTGCGTTCAGACGATGATGCCGTGATCGATCGAGGTTTACTCAAGGTCGTGGACAATCAGGTCGACCAGACCACCGGAACCGTGAAGTTGAAGGCCGAATTCCCGAATGCCGACTTGCAGCTTTGGCCCGGGCAGTTTGTCAATGTTCGCCTGCTGATCGACACCCTCAAGCAAGTGGTCGTGATTCCGACCGGAGCGGTGCAGCGCGGACCGAATGGCACCTTTGTCTATGTCGTCAAGGACGACGACACGGTGACGGTGCGGCCTATCGTGGTGCAGAAACAGGATGAAACTCAAACGGTGGTCAAAAGCGGCGTCGACTCGAACGAGCGCGTGGTCACCACCGGTTTTGTGCGGCTGACGGACGGCAGCAAGGTTTCGATCGGAACTGCCGATTCGACGCCGGCGCAACGGCCACGCAGCGGTCAGCGTCCGGACGCAAAAAGTGAGCGCAAGCAGCGGGGCGGCAGCAACACGAGGCCGAACTCGCAGCAATGAGCGTATCATCGCCATTCATTCACCGGCCGATCGCTACCTCCCTGCTCGGCGTCGCGGTGATGCTAGGTGGATTTCTTGGTTATTGGTGGCTGCCAGTCTCCGCGCTGCCGCAGGTCGATTTTCCGACAATCCAGGTCACGACGCAGCTTCCCGGCGCCAATCCGGACACCATTACCGCACTGGTGACGGCACCGCTCGAGCGCCAATTCGGCCAGATCCCGGCGCTCCAGACGATGACGTCGTCGAGTTCGTTCGGCATCAGCCAGATAACATTGCAGTTCGATCTTAACCGCGACATCGACGCGGCCGCGCAAGACGTGCAGTCGGCAATCAATGCGGCCGGCTCCACGCTGCCGCGCAACCTTCCTTACCCTCCACTCTATTCGAAGGTGAATCCCGCCGACGCGCCGATCATCACGCTCGCGCTGACTTCGGAAACCATCGATCTGCGCGCGCTCAGTGACATGGCGGACACCATCATGGCGCCGCGGCTTTCCGAGGTGACCGGCGTCGGGCACGTCTCGGTGCAAGGCGGCATCCGGCCGGCGATCCGGATCCAGGCCGATCTGTCGCGGCTTGCTGCCTACGGCCTCGCGCTGGAGGATGTACGCACGGCCATCGTGGGCGCCAATGTGGCTGGCCCAAAAGGCTCGCTCGATGGCACGCATCAGTCCTACACCATTGCTGCCAATGACCAGATCACCGCGGTCCAAACCTACAAAGACATCGTCGTTGCCTTCCGCAACGGTGCGCCGGTTAAAATCAGCGACCTCGCCGACGTCGTCGACGGGCTGGAGAACACCAAGGTCGGGGCGTGGTACCGGGGCAAGCCCTCGATCGTGATCGACGTTCAGCGCCAGCCCGGCGCCAATGTGATCGAGACGGTGCAGCGCGTGTATGCCGAGTTGCCGCGCTTGCGCCGCGCATTGCCGGCGGGTGCCACACTGACCATCGTCAACGACCGCACCACGACCATTCGCGCCTCGATTCACGACGTGCAGTTCACGCTGGTGCTCAGCATCGCGTTGGTGGTGCTGGTCGTGCTGATCTTCCTACGGACCATCCGCGCCACGATCATTGCCGGCGTGGCACTGCCGTTGTCGCTGATCGCGACGTTTGGCGTTATGTGGTTTTGCGGCTTCTCGCTCGACAATCTGTCGTTGATGGCTCTCACCATCGGCACCGGCTTTGTGGTCGACGATGCGATCGTCATGATCGAGAACATCGTGCGTCACATGGAGGACGGCGAAGACGCCTTGGAAGCAGCCTTACGCGGCGCCCGTGAAATTGGCTTCACCGTGATTTCGCTCACGCTGTCGCTGATCGCGGTGTTCATCCCATTGCTGTTCATGACCGGCCTGGTGGGCCGCATGTTTCGCGAATTCGCGCTGACCCTGACGATCGCGGTGGTGGCTTCGGCGATCGTCTCGCTGACGCTGACGCCGATGATGTGCGCGCGATTGCTGCGGCATACACGCGAGGAGTCCGCGGGCGGCGCCACCAACGCGTTCACCGCTCGTTTCCACGAGCTGACCGAACGCACCGTCGAACTCTACCGGCAAAGCCTCGAGTGGGTTCTGCACCGCCAGCCAGAGACCCTCGCCGTCACCTTGGCGACGTTGGTCGCCACTATATTGCTCTATGTCGTCGTGCCGAAGGGCTTCTTGCCACTACAGGACACCGGCCTGATCACTGCGGTCACGGAAGCCGGCACTGACGTCTCATTCACCGAAATGCAGCGGCGCCAGCAGCTGGTGGAGGACGCGATCCGCGGCGACCCCGACGTAACCGGCGTTGTATCCGTCATCGGCGTCAGTCCGCTCAACGCGACGCCAAATGCCGGTCGACTTACGATCACGCTGAAGCCGCGTGACGATCGCCGCGCGCGCGTCGATGAAATCGTTGCGCGGCTCAAAAATGCGGTCGCCGGCATTGCCGGCATGACCGTCTATTTCCAGGCTACCCAGGACATCCAGATTTCGACCCGCGCGAGCCGCGCCCAATATCAATACACTTTGGTTTCCACCGACCGCGACGAACTGATCGAATGGGCCGACAAGCTAGTGCGGGCTTTGCGCGGCGACCCGGTATTTCGGGAGGTTGCGTCGGAGGCGCAGGAGGGCGGTCCGCGCGTGCAGGTCGACGTCGACCGCGAACAGGCCGGACGGCTGGGCGTTTCCATGCAAAGCGTGACCGACACGCTCAACGACGCGTTCGGCCAGCGCCAGATTTCGACAATCTACGGGCAGGCGAACCAGTATCGCGTCATTCTGGAAGCGCAGCCGCGCTATCAGCAGGACCCCAACGCACTCACGAAGCTTTACGTCACCGGCGCCAGCACGTCGACCGGCACGGCCGCAACCGTCGCCAATACCGCGAGCGGAACGACCAACACCAACACCACCGCCACGCCAAACGCCGTCACCAGCACGGCCCAGGTACCACTGTCCGCCTTTGCCCGCTTCATACCAACCTCGGCACCGCTCGCTATCGCGCACCAGGAGCAGTTTCCTTCCGTCACCATAAGTTTCGATCTTGCGCCGGGCTATGCGCTCTCCGACGCCGTCGCGTTTATCCGCGCTACGCAGCGGGAAATCGGCATGCCCACATCGGTCACTGGCAGCTATTCCGGTGACGCCGCCGAATTCGCCAAATCGCTGGCCGGCGAACCGTGGCTCATTCTTGCAGCGGCCATTGCCATCTACATTGTGCTCGGCGTGCTCTACGAGAGCTTCATCCACCCGCTCACGATTCTATCCACCCTGCCCTCGGCCGGCGTCGGCGCCCTGCTCGCACTGATGGTGTTCGGCTACGACCTGTCAGTGATCGCGCTGATCGGCATCGTGCTGCTGATGGGCATCGTTAAAAAGAACGCGATCTTGATGATCGACTTCGCGATCGACGCCGAGCGTCACCAGGGCCTCTCGCCGGAAGAATCGATCGTGCAGGCAGCCCTGTTACGCTTCCGGCCGATCATGATGACGACACTGGCAGCCTTGTTCGGCGCGCTTCCGCTGGCCCTCGAGGCCGGCACGGGCTCGGAGTTGCGCAATCCGCTCGGCATCACGATTATTGGCGGCCTTTTGCTGTCGCAACTGCTGACCCTATACACGACGCCGGTCATCTATCTTTACATGGAGCGCCTGCGATCGCGGCTTGCGCCGGCCCCGCCGCCCGCGCCGCGCCGCATCGCGCGGCCCGCCCGGGGCCGGCCATGAATTTCTCCGCCCCCTTCATCCGGCGGCCGATCGGCACCACGCTGATGGCCATCGGGCTGTTCCTGGTTGGCGTTGTTGCCTATTTCTTTCTGCCCGTCGCCAGCCTGCCGACCGTTGAATTTCCGACAATCAATATTACGGCGAGTCTGCCCGGCGCCGACCCCAACATCATGGCTGCGACCGTTGCGGCTCCGTTGGAACGGCGCGTGGGCGAGATCTCGGGCGTCACCGAGCTGACGTCGGTCACCTCGCTCGGCCAGTCGCGCATCACCGTACAGTTCGACCTGAGCCGCAGCATCGAGGGTGCCGCGCGCGACGTGCAAGCGGCGCTCAACGCCGCGCTCAGCGATCTGCCGACCGACATGCCGCAGCTCCCGACATTCCGCAAGGCGAACCCGTCGGCGGCTCCGATCCTGATCCTGGCGCTCACGTCAAAAACCATGCAGCCGAGCGCAATTTACGACGCGGCCGACAGCATAATCGCGCAGCGACTGTCGCAAGTGGATGGGGTCGCCGACGTCACAGTGGCGGGCTCCGAACAGCCGGCGATCCGCGTGCGTGTCGATCCGGCACGGCTCTCCGCAATGGGGCTGGCCATGGAGGACGTGCGCACAGCGATCGCCAACTCGAACGCCGCCGGCCCGCTCGGCACGTTCGATGGCGACAAGCGCGGGACGACGATCGGAATAAACGATCAGCTGCGCGACGCCACCGAATACGACCCGCTTGTGGTGAAAACGGTGAATGGCACCGTGATCCGCCTGTCGGATATCGCGTCCATACGTCCCAGCGTGCGCAATACGCTCGCCGCGGGCTGGTACAATCGGGACCCCTCGGTCCTGCTCATCATCACCAAGCAGAACAGCGCCAACGTCATCGACACCGTCGATCGAATTTACGCGCTGCTTCCCGAACTCCGGCAGTGGGTGCCGGCGGGTCTCGACATTTCGGTGCTGACCGACCGCACGCAGACCATCCGTGCCAGCGTGCATGACATGCAACTAACGCTCGCCGCCACCATCGGGCTTGTGATGCTCGTCGTCTTTCTCTTCCTGCGGAGGATTGCGCCGACCGCCGCGGCCGGCATCACGGTGCCGCTCGCGCTCTCCGGCACCTGTGCAGCGATGTGGATGGCCGGCTTTTCGATCGACAACCTGTCGCTGATGGCGCTCGCCGTCAGCGTCGGGTTCGTTGTCGACGACGCCATTGTTATGATCGAGAACGCATTCCGTTACCTCGAACGGGGCGCATCGCCGCTGCGGGCCACTTTGCAGGGCGCGAAGCAGATTGGCTTTACCGTCGTGTCGATTTCGGTTTCGTTGATCGCTGCCTTCATCCCGCTCCTGTTCATGGGCGGTATTGTCGGGCGGTTATTCCGCGAATTCTCGGTGACGCTGGCCTTCGCCATCGCCATCTCCACCGTGGTGTCGCTGTCGGTGACGCCGATGATATGCGCCTATTTCGTGCGGCAGCCGCCCAGCCGGGATGCCACATGGCTTGACCGCCGCGTCGAGGGGCTGCTGTCGCGCCTCATCCGTTTCTACGACCGCACGCTTACATTCGCGCTCGGTCATCGCGCACTTATGCTGATCGTATTCGCCGCAACTATCGCACTTACGATTGGGCTCTACATCAAGGTGCCCAAGGGCTACTTCCCGCAGGACGATACTGGTCTGATCTTCGGCGGCACCGAGGCTTCGACCGACATATCGTTCGAGGCAATGAAGCAGCTGCAGCAGAAGGCAATGGAGGTCGTGCTCGCCGATCCGGCGGTCGCCGGTCTCGGCTCTTCGGTCGGCGCGAACCCGTTCAACGCCTCGGTCAATCGCGGCCGTCTTTATATCAGTCTCAAACCGCTCAACGAGCGCGGCAATCTCACGACGCTGCAGGTCATTGGGCGAATGCGCAACAAGCTCAATCAGATTCCGGGCATCCGCGTATTCATGTTCCCGGCACAGGACCTGCGGGCCGGAGGCCGGCAAAGTGACTCGCAATACCAATTCACGCTGTGGAGCGCCGACATCGATGAACTGCAGAAATGGGTGCCGCGCGTGATCGATCGCGTGAAGGAGCTGCCCGGACTCGTCGATGTCACCAGCGATCGTGAGCAGGGCGGCTTGCAGGCCAATGTCAGCATCGACCGCGCCGCCGCATCGCGCTTCGGAGTGCGCGTGCAGGACATCGATAATGCGCTTAACAACGCCTTTTCGCAGCGTCAGATTTCAACGATCTACGCGCCCCGCAACCAGTACCGCGTGGTATTGGAAGTCGATAACGCCTATCGGCGCGACCCGACGGACCTGTCCCGTGTTTATGTTGCCGGCAACAACGATACGCAGGTGCCGTTATCGGCCGTCACGATGGTGGATCGCGGCATCGCGCCGCTTGTCGTGAACCACCAGGGACAGTTTCCTTCGGTGACCATTACCTACAATCTCGCGCCCAACACCGCGATCGAAGACGCCACGTCCGCGATCGAGCAGGCCGTGGCCGAAATGCACATCCCCGATACGATCCACGCGGACTTCGCCGGCGACATTCAGGCCTACAAACAAGCCGTCGGGGCGCAGCCGCTGCTGCTGCTGGCGGCATTGATCGCGGTCTATATCGTGCTCGGCGTCCTGTACGAAAGCCTGGCACATCCATTGACCATCATCTCGACGCTGCCTTCGGCGGGGCTGGGCGCGCTGCTCGCCTTGCAGATCTCCGGCACCGAACTCTCGGTGATCGCCTTCATTGGCATCATTCTGCTGATCGGAATTGTGAAAAAGAACGGCATCATGATGGTGGATTTTGCGCTCGACGGCGAGCGGCGGCTGGGGCTTTCGCCCCAGCGCGCGATTCATGACGCCTGCCTCGAACGGTTCCGGCCTATTTTGATGACGACTCTCTCCGCCATGCTCGGCGCGCTTCCGCTTGTGATCGCGATCGGCCCGGGCTCGGAGCTGCGCCGGCCGCTCGGCATCACCATCATTGGCGGGCTGCTGGTGTCGCAGGTGCTCACGCTTTACACCACGCCGGTCATCTACCTGCTGCTCGATCGGCTGCACCGCAAATTGGGTGGAACAACCTTTACCTTTGTGCGCCGCCGCGGCCCGCCGCTTCAGCCGGCGGAGTGATGCAGCTTCTGAGCATGAGGACGGCAACTCTTTCAACAGCTCGTCCGGTCATCCCCGCGAAAGCGGGGACGACGGCAGTGAACGCACCCTAAACGCCCAAATACCGATGTTGCACGTCGGGCGCCGCGGCGAGCTCCTGCGACGAACCCTTCCACACTACGCGCCCGCGTTCGATCAGGAAGTGCCGGTCGGCGACGCGCAAAAGAGCGCCGACGTTCTTGTCGATCACCAAGATCGAAAGACCCGACTCCTTCAACCTGGCAAGGCAGCGCCAGATTTCGGCGCGGATCAACGGCGCCAGGCCTTCCGTCGCCTCGTCGAGGATAAGGAGCGTGGGGTTCGTCATCAACGCCCGGCCTATCGCCAACATCTGTTGTTCGCCGCCCGAAAGCTGGTTGCCCATGCTGTCGTTGCGTTCGGCCAGGCGCGGGAACAGATCGTAGACAGTGGCAAGCGTCCAGGCCTCGCCGTTGCGCTTGACCGCGGTTGCCAGCAGATTTTCGCGTACCGAGAGGTTCGGGAAAATCTGCCGGCCTTCCGGCACCAGACCAACCCCGCGTTGGGCAACTTTATACGACGGCAGGCCGCGGATTTCCTCACCCAGGAAGCGAATCGCGCCACTGCGCGCCGCCGTCAGGCCCATGATCGAGCGCACGGTGGTGGTTTTGCCCATGCCGTTACGTCCCATCAGCGTCACCATCTCGCCCGGCGCGATAGCGAACGAAACGCCGAACAGAACCTGACTGAGGCCGTAGCAGGTTTCGATGTTTTCGAGTGCCAACACGGGTTCAGGCATGAACGGCCTCTTGCTCGCCAAGATAGGCGTCGCGCACCTGCGTATTATTGCGAATGTCTCCGGGCTTCCCCGAGGCGATCACGCGTCCATAGACCAGAACCGTAATCCGATCGGCGAGCGCAAACACCGCTTCCATGTCGTGTTCGACCAACAGAATCGTCAGCTCCTTTTTCAGCTCTCGCAGCGTGGCCACCATGCGCGCAGACTCCTCCGGCCCGAGGCCGGCCATCGGCTCGTCGAGCAACAGCATGCGCGGCCCGGACGCGAGCGCCATCGCGAGCTCGAGCTGGCGATGTTCGCCATGGCTGAGCGCCGATGCCGGCAAATCGGCGCGCGCACTTAAACCGACACGCGCAAGCGCCGCACGGGCGGGATCGCGCAGCTCCGGCTCGCGGCGTGCATTGCGCCAGAAGTGGAACGAATGACCGGTGTGCGCCTGCACGGCCAGGGCCACGTTGTCCAATACGCTCAAATCGAGGAACAGCGAGGTGATCTGAAACGATCGCGCCAGCCCGAGCGCGCTCCGCGCGTACATCGGCATCGCCGTAATGTCGTTGCCTGCAAAATGGATGCGCCCGGAATCCGGCGCGAGCTGTCCGCTCAGCTGCGCGATCAACGTGGTCTTGCCGGCGCCATTGGGGCCGATGACCGCATGCAGTTCACCATCGGCGATATTGAGGACAAGATCGTCGGTGGCGACAATGCCGCCGAAGCGCTTGGCCAGATTCTCGATTCGCAGCAAATCAGCCATGCTTCACCTTTTGGCGCACCTTGCCGAGCAAGCCGTCTATGCCGCCGCGCGCAAACAGCACCACCAGCAACAGCAATGGCCCAAGAATGATCTGCCAATATTCGGTGATGCCGGACAGTACCTCTTCCAGCACAAGCAGCGCCACCGCACCGAACAACGGACCGAAGGTGGAACCCATCCCGCCAAGCACGACCATGATGATGAGATCGCCGGAACGCGTCCAATACATCATCGCGGGGCTGACGAAATCCGTGTGATTGGCGATCAACGCACCGGCGAGGCCGCATAGCGTGCCGGCAATTACGAAGCCGGTCAGCTTGTAGCGGTAGGTTGGAAAACCGATCGCGCGCATGCGCGTATCGTTCGAGCGCGCGCCCTGCAGCGCCAATCCAAAACGAGAGTTGACGATGCGCCAGATCAGATAAATCGATGCGCACAGCAACGCCAGGCAGATGTAATAAAATTGGACCTTGTTGGAAAGATTGATCGGCGCGATGAACTGGCTGCGTTTCTGGATGGTCAACCCGTCATCGCCACCGTAGCGGGCAAGTCCCGCGACGATGTAATATGTCATCTGGGCAAACGCCAAGGTGATCATGATGAAATAGACGCCGCGCGTGCGCAGGCTAAGTGCGCCCGTCACCAACGCAAACAGCGCGGAGACCAGAAGCGCCACCGGCCATTGCACGAAACCTGACGTCACCCCCTCAAAGGCCAGGATACCGACGGCATAGCCGCCGATGCCAAGATAGGCGGCATGGCCGAAGCTCATCATGCCGCCATAGCCCAGGATGAAGTTGAGGCTCACCGCGGCGATCGCGAGGATCACGATACGCGTGAACAGCGTCAGCAGAAAACGGCTGCCGGTCGCCTCGACATAAACCGGCAGCAAGACGAGAGCGACAAGCAGCGCAATGCCAACGACCGTCCGCAGGTTGAGCGCGCGGATCATTTGCTGCTCGCCGGAAAGAGGCCTTCCGGCCGCAGCACCAGGACGATCGCCATCAGCAGATAGATCAGCATCGAGGAAAGTGCCGGCGCCGCAGTCGCCGCGGTTTCCTTGGTGAAAGCAAGCCGCAACAGATCGGTGAAATAGGCACGGCCAAGCGTATCGATGAAGCCGACCAGAATGGCCGCGAGGAACGCACCACGAATTGAGCCGATGCCGCCGATGACCGTGATGACGAAGGCAAGGATAAGGATGTTCTCGCCCATGCCAATCTGAACCGTCAAAATCGGCGCCTGCATCAATCCAGCCAGCCCCGCAAGCGCGGCGCCAAGACCGAACACCATCGTGAACAACAGCTTGATGTTGACGCCGAGCGCGCCGATCATTTCACGGTTCGACGCGCCGGCGCGGATAAGCATGCCGAGGCGCGTGCGCATGACGAGGAAGTAAAGAAACGCCGCAACGAAAAGCGAAACGACAATGATCGAAAGTTTGTAAGCCGAGTAGTCGAATCCCGGCAGAACGCGGACCGAAGTGTTGAGCCACGACGGCAACGGCAGGCTCATGCCGCCCGCTCCCCAGATCAACCGCACCAGTTCATCGAAAAAAAGAATAAGACCGAAAGTCGCAAGGACATGATCAAGATGATCGCGTCCGTAAAGCCGCCGCATCGCGATCACTTCCACCGCCATCCCGACCAATAGCGTCGCAGCGAGCGCGAGCACTGCGCCGAGCACGAAACTGCCGGTCCAGGCGGCAAACGTGGCGGCAAAATAGGCGCCGATCATGTAGAGCGAGCCGTGCGCCAAGTTCACCAGATCCATGATGCCGAAGACGAGCGTCAGGCCGGCCGCGAGCAGAAAAAGCAGCAGACCGAACTGCAAACCGTTCAGACATTGCTCGATGAAAAGCGTCATGATGCCCCGATCGCGAATTCGAACATCGGCCAATAAGCAAACGGCGGCAGCGCCGATGCGCCGCCGCCGTTCTGCTTCAGCGCAGGATCACTTCATATGGCATTCATTGACGAAACGATCCTGGTTGTCTTCCACGATCGTTGCGGCCGTCTTGAGTACGAAGTTGCCGTCTTGGTCTTTCACCGGCTCCTGCAAATAGAAGTTCTGGATCGGGATGTGGTTGGTGTTGAATCGGAATTTTCCGCGTACCGACTTGAAATCGGCCTTTTCCAGGGCCTTCTGCACGGCCACTTTGTCGGAAAGGTTCCCTTTGGTCGCCGCCACCGCCGATGCAACCAGGTTCGCCGCGTCATACGTCTGGGCGCCGTAAAACGACGGCCGCAGTCCCGGATATTTCTTGATGTAGTCAGCAACGAATTTCTTGTTCGCGTCGTTCGGCAGATCGTTCACCCACTCCTGCGCGCCGGGCACACCGAGCGCGAGATCCTTCTGCAAAGGCAATGAAAGCTCGTCGATAGTGAACGCTGTATAGAGTGGAATCTGGCCCTTGAGACCGGACTGTGCGTACTGGCTCAAGAACTGCACGCCCGCCTTGCCGGGATAAAACACGAAAATTGCATCCGGCTTTTCCGCCTTGGCTTTTGCAAGTTCGGCGGAGAAGTCGAGCTGGTCGGGCCACTTGGTCAATTCTTGTCCGACAATCTTGCCTTTAAACGTGGACGCCACGCCACCGAGCATGTCCTTGCCTGCGGCGTAGTTCGGGCCAATCAAAAAGGCGGTCTTCACGCCTTTCTGGTTCATGTAGTGGCCCATGGCCTGCGGCGTCTGGTCGTTCTGCCAGGAGGTCGAGAAGATGTAGGGCGAACACTGTTCGCCGGCGATCTGATGCGGACCGGCGTTCGAGGTGATCAGGAAGGTTTTGGAATCAACGGCGGATTTCATCGAGGCAAGCAGCACGTTTGACCAGATATAGCCGACGATGAAATCGACCTTGTCGGCCTCGATCAGCTTGTCGGTTTTCTGCTTGCCCACTTCCGGCTTGAAGCCGTCATCCTCATAAATAACCTCAACCGGCAGGCCGCCCATCGTGCGACCCATGTGGTCCAGCGCAAGTTCAAACGAATTGCGCATATCGTTGCCAATAACGGCAACGGGGCCGCTGAAGGTGCTGATGAAGCCGATCTTGATGGATTTTTGCTGGGCCGCTGCTGGGTTCACAGCGAGCAGCATGGCGGCGCTGGCCGCCAATAAGGCTTGACGCATGGTGTTCCTCCCCGGGGCTGTTTTCGCCCTTATCTGCAGACGGCTAATCTAGCGGGACAGACCGTCAAAGGTCCACCGCCACCAAGGTCGCAGCGCGAGCCTCGTGCCGAAATGGCAAGCATTTGGGGCTTATTGGCCATGCGGTTGGGACCATTGACCGCCCAAGGCCGTGCCCGCAGTCTTGGGCCGCCTCCGCCACCCATCGTGAGGGACCAGTGACCGAAGCGCTGCAAAAAACCTATGACGGCATCATCATCGGCGCCGGACATCACGGGCTGATCCTTGGCAGCTATCTCGCCCGCGCAGGACTTAAAATCCTTTTGGTTGAGAGACGCCTGACCTACGGCGGAGGCCTGTGCACGCGCGAAGTAACGCTGCCGGGCTTCTATCACAATCTGCATTCGATCAATCATTTCCATATCAGCGAGACACCATGGTTCAAGGACCTGAACCTGAGCGAGCGCGTCACCTACATCACGCCGCGCTACGAGTTCGGTCAGGCCCATCACGACGGTTCTGCGCTGGTGCTGGGTCGCGACCTCGAGGAATCGCTTGTCAATATTGCGCGTTTCTCCAAAAAAGATGCAGCGACTTTCCGCGAGTGGAACCGTAAAGCCGAAAAGATCACCGCCGAGATTTTCCTGCCCGAGCGTTATGCCGAGCCTTTGCCCCAGAAAGAGCGCGAAACGCTGCTGTCACAAACAGCACTGGGCCGGGAATTTCTGGAGGTCGCAAACCGCCAGCCGCTCGATGTCGTGCGCGAACTGTTCGAGAACGAACACGTCCGTCTTCTGTTTCTGTTCAAGGTGTCGCTGTTCGGAACCTGGCTGGTGGATACGCTTTCGAAAACATCGCCGATGGGCTCGGTGATCCGTGCTTTCGATCTGGAGAGCGGTTATCAGCTCTGCCAGGGCGGTTCGTTCAACCTGGCGCGCGGGTTGATGGAAAGCTTCATCGCCGCCGGTGGCGCCTTCCAGCCGCAGGTCAATATCGACCGCATCCTCGTCGAAAATGGCCGCGCAACGGGAATTGAGCTCGCCGACGGCCGTGTTGTTCGCGCAAGACAGTTCGTGGCGTCCACGCTCGACGTGCATCAGACCTTCGAGACGCTTATCGGACGCGAGCAGTTGCCCGCCGCCTTTCTGAGAAAACTTGATGGCTTCCAGTACACCGCCTGGAGCCTTTTCGGCCTGCATCTGGCACTCAACGAAAGCCCGCGGTTCAAGGCGGAAAAATTCGATTCCAATATCAATCGTTCGCTGAAATGGAGCATCGGCGCCGAGACCATGGAAGACCTGTTCTCCGCGCACCAGGACGTCCAGGCGGGCCGCGTGCCGAAGCTGGTTCAGTTCGGCTCGGGACCGCTCAGTCTGCTCGATCCGACGCAGGCGCCGCCCGGCAAACACACGACCTATTGCTGGCATGTGATGCCGCTCGATCCCGACCTTGGCCGACAAAGTTACGAGAGCTTCAAGGAGGAGTTCTCCGACAAGATCGTCGAATGCTTCGCGCGCTATTGCCCGAACATGACCAGCAAAAATATCCTCGGGCGCTATGTCTATACCGGCCGCGAATATGTGCAGGAAATGATCAATATGCGGGGCGGCGACATTTTCATGGGCGCCTTCAATGCCGAGCAGGTGATGTACAACCACTTCGGTTACCGTTCACCGATTCCCAATTTGTATAACGCCGGTTCGGCGGGGCATCCCGGCGGGGCGATTTCCGGAGGCGCGGGCTACATCACCGCCGCTATTGTTGCAAACGATCTCGGTCTCAAGCCGTGGTGGACGCCGTGGGATGCGCGTGCGGCACTTGAACAGTTACCGCAGCTGGAGCGGGGCGCGGCATGAGCGCCAGCCTGCAAGACATCGTGTTTCCCGGCCTCAAGGATCGCGTTGTCGTCGTCACCGGCGCCGGGCAAGGGATCGGCCGCGTGTTCGCGAAATCCTTCGCGACGGCCGGCGCGCGTTCCGTCATCGCCGAATTGAATGAAAAAAAGGCGGCCGCGGTATCCGAGGAAATCATGGCGGCCGGCGGCCAGGCCCTGGCTGTCACGACCGACGTCTCGGACCCAGCCTCGATCGACGAAATGATTGAAGTGGTCGAAGACGAATACGGCCGTATCGATGTGCTGATCAACAACGCGGGCATTTTTTCCACGCTGGAGATGCGTCCATTCGATCAGATTCCCCTCGACGAATGGGAGCGGGTGTTACGGGTCAATCTCACCGGCCCATTTCTTTGCGCACGCGCGGTTCTTCCTGCCATGCGTCGTGCCAAATGGGGTCGCATCATCAATGTTGCATCCGGTGCGGTACGGCTGGGGCGGCCGAACTATCTGCATTATATCGCAACGAAGGCGGCGCTCGCGGGCATGAGCCTGTCGATGGCCCGCGAGCTTGGACCCGACGGGATTACCGTGAACGCCATCTTGCCGGGTGCGACCTTCACCGAGATCGAGCGCAAGACCGTTACGCCAACGCAAAAGGAACGTATCATCGCCATGCAGTGCGTGCCGCGCGCGGAAGTTCCGGAAGATCTGGTCGGCGCCGTTTTGTTCCTAGCCTCTGAGGCGTCGTCCTTTGTCACTGGCCAGAGCATCAATCTCGACGGCGGGGTGACGGGCTCATGACCCCGACCGTTGCCATCGTCGCGCCGGGCAATATGGGCGCCGGCGTCGGCCAGCGCCTGACCGAAAACAAGGTCACGGTGCTGACCTCGCTGAACGGCCGCAGCGAAGCAAGTGCGAAGCGCGCACGCGACGCCGGCATGCGGCCAGTCGAAGACCGCGCGCTCGCGGAAGCCGATTTCCTGATGTCGATCGTGCCACCCGGCGACGCGCTGGCGCTCGCCAGGCGCCTTTCGCCTGTTCTCACCGCCGCCAACAAGAAGCCGATCTATGTCGAATGCAATGCGGTGAGCCCGCCGACGATGCTGAAGATTGCCAACGCGATCGCGACAACCGGCTGTTCTTTCGTCGGCGCCGGTATCATCGGGCCGCCGCCAAAGCCGGGAAGTGCCAACACAAAAATCTATGCATCCGGGCCGGCAGCCAAGACCTTTGCGATACTGAACGATTATGGGTTGATCGTGCGCATTCTCGCGGGCCCGCTAACCGCGGCCTCCGCGTTAAAGATGTCTTACGCCGGCATCACCAAGGGGGTTACGGCGCTAGGCGCCGCCATGATGCTGGCGGCAACGCGTGGCGGTTCAGCCGAGGCGCTCAAGGCCGAACTTGCCGAAAGCCGACCCGACCTTCTTCGCTATCTGTCAAGCCAAGTACCTTCCATGTATTCCAAGGCCTATCGTTGGGTGGCCGAACTCGACGAGATAGCGTCTTTCGTTGGCGACGAGCGGGCCGAACATGAAATGCTGGCCGCCGCCGCCCGCCTCTACGAACGTCTCGCGGAGGATTTTGAAGGGGGAAAAGAGGAAATCGGCTCCTTGGACCGCTTCCTCAACAAGTCATGACGACTGACTCGTCCATCCTTGTCGAGCAGCGTTCCGGTTACCGCGTCATCACGTTGAACCGGCCGGACAAGCTCAATGCCTTCAACGAGGCCATGCATCAGGCGCTGCGCAAAGCAATCAACGATGCAGAGGCCGACGAGAGCTGCCGCACATTGATGATCACCGGAGCGGGCCGTGCTTTCTGCGCCGGCCAGGATTTGAGCGATCGTATCGCCAAGCCGGGCGAGACCGTCGTCCTCGGGGGCGCGTTGGAGGCGCATTACAATCCGCTGGTGCGGAAACTGCGCAGCCTCCCCTTTCCTGTCGTCGCGGCAGTCAACGGCATCGCCGCCGGCGCTGGTTGCAACATCGCTCTCGCCTGCGACATCGTGATCGCCAGCCTGAAGGCGAACTTCATCCAGTCCTTTGCCCGCGTCGGCCTGGTTCCCGATTCCGGCGGGACCTGGTTCTTGCCACGCTTCGTGGGCGACGCGCGTGCGCGCGGCCTCGCGCTGTTGGCACAGGACTTGTCGGCAGAAAAGGCGGCAAGCTGGGGTTTGATCTGGCGCGCGGTCGACGATGAAACCCTGATGCACGAAGCGGCGCGGATCTGCGAGCACTTCGCGATGGCGCCGACGCAGGGCCTCGCGCTGATCAAACAGGCGCTCAATAAATCCGCGACAAACACGCTCGATGCCCAGCTCGACCTCGAGCGGGATTTTCAGCGCGCGGCAAGCCTCACACCGGACTACGCCGAAGGCGTGCGGGCCTTCATGGAAAAGCGCAGGCCGAATTTCACCGGCCGCAAGAAATGACGGCGAAATTGGACCACACCCCGTTGCGTGTCGGCCTTGCCGGGCTCGGCGCGGTCGGACTGGAGGTCGCGAAACGTTTGATCGCCGGCATCCCCGGCCTGTCGCTCGCAGCCGTCGCCGTGCGCGATGTCGGAAAAGCGCAGCGCGCGCTGCCGCAAGTTGGCGGCAGTATCTCCGTTCGCAAGGCGACGGAGCTCGCAAACGACTGCGACATCGTCGTTGAGTGCCTGCCGCCAGCCTTGTTTCGCGACGTCGCGATCAGCGCCATCGACAAGGGCCGTATCTTCATGCCGCTCTCGGTCGCGCAACTGCTCGAGAATGGCGATCTGATCGAACGGGCCAGACTTAATGGCGCGCGTATCCTGGTGCCAACCGGGGCGCTTATCGGTCTCGACGCCGTGCGTGCCGCCGCCGAAGGCACCATTCATTCGGTCAAGATGGTGACACGCAAGCCCCCGGCGGGACTTGCGGGCGCGCCTTATCTGATCGAGCACAAGATTTCGGTGAGCGGGCTGAAAGAGCCGTTGAAGGTGTTCGATGGCACTGCACGTGAAGGTGCACGCGGATTTCCGACCAACGTCAACGTGGCGGCGGCCTTGAGCCTCGCCGGCATCGGCCCCGACCGCACGCAGCTTGAAATCTGGGCCGACCCCAATATCACCCGAAACACTCACACGATCAGCGTCGACGCCGACACCGCGCGCTTCACGATGACCATCGAAAACATCCCGTCGGAAAATCCGCGCACAGGAAAAAGCGTGGCGCCATCGACCGTCGCTGCATTACGCGCGCTGGTGTCCGAATTGAAAGTGGGTACCTGACGGCGCGAATAATCGCTGTTTGACAAACCGGGCACACGCTTTATCGTTTGTATACAAATAATTGGCTCCGCCGCAGTCGGGATGCCGCATGAAACCCGCGCCCTTCGTCCGTCATGTGCCGAAGACGCTTGATGAGGCACTGAAGATTCTAGCCGAAGTTGCGCCGCAGGATGGCCGCGTTCTTGCCGGCGGGCAGAGCCTCGTTCCGATCATGGCGTTCCGCTTGGCCAAGCCAGCGCATCTCGTGGACATCAACGAGGTGGCCGGCCTCGACCGGATAACCAGCGACGGAAAAATACTGGCGATCGGCGCGCGTGTCCGTCACGCAGCCTTTCACAAACGCGTGGTCGACAATCCGCTTGGCGAATTGCTCAGCGTCGTGGCGCGGCACATTGCACATTATCCAATCCGTATGCGCGGCACTTTTTGCGGAAGCCTCGCGCATGCCGATCCGGCGTCGGAATGGTGCCTGGTCGCGGCGACATTTGACGCGACGCTTGTTGCCAAAAGCACGCGCGGCGAACGCCTGATTGCGGCAAAAGACTTTTTTGCAGGCATCATGTCCACCGCATTGGCCGAGAATGAATTGCTTGCAGAAGCGCGGCTGCCGCTGCTTCCGCAGGATGCCAAATTCGGCTTCAACGAATTCAATCGCCGCGCCGGCGATTTCGCCATGGCCGCCTCGCTCGTCACATATCGCCTTGATGCGGGCAAAATTGTCGACGCTCGCGTTGGTGTCGGTGGTGCCGAATCTTTCCCGCGCCGTATCGCGGAAGCGGAAGCAGTGCTCAACAATAAAACGCCGGGCGATGCAGTGTTCCGCATCGCGGGCGAAGCCGCGGCGAAAGCCATCGATCCGCTGGAAGATCATCAGACCAATGCCGATTACCGGCGCGATCTCGTACGGGCGGTGGTGCGGCGCGCGCTGGAGCAAAGCGCATGATCGGTGCCGAATGAGCAAGCATGGCACCAGAGGCTCGGGCATGACCTGGGTCGGACGCGCTATCCGGCGGCTGGAGGATCCGGCACTCATCACAGGCCAAGGGCGATTTACCGCGGATCTCCCCGCCGTTCATTGGGTACGCTTCGTGCGCAGTCCGGTCGCCGCAGGGAAACTTACGAACATCAGCGCTCCAAAGGGAGCGATGGTCGTTACGGCCGCCGATCTCAAGGGTGTGAAGAAAATCACGCCGATGTTGCACAAGTTCAACTACAAGCCGGTCGGTCAGCCGGCGCTTGCCGACGGTGTGGTTCGTTTCACCGGCGAGCCGGTCGCGGCCGTTATCGCGGCAAGCGAAGAGAAAGCGGAAGACATCGCCGATCAGGTTGAGCTTTCGATCGACGAGACACCGTCCGTGACCGACGCTCGTGCGGCGCTTAAGGCCGGGGCACCGCGAGTGCACACCGAAGCTCCCGACAATGTCATCCTCGAAGGAAAAGTGATGACGGCGGACTTCGACTCGGTATGGAAACGTGCGCACAAAATCATCAAGGTCGAGGCGCGCTCGCGCCGCCAGAACGCGACGCCGATGGAGCCGCGTGGAGCCCACGCCTCCTTTGATGCGTCGAGTGGGCGCGTAACCCTCACCTGCACCACCCAGATGCCGCATCTGACGCGCACGGCAATTTGCGACGTTCTCGCCTTCCCGGAATCCGACCTGCGCGTGGTCGCTCCCGATGTTGGCGGCGGTTTCGGGCAAAAAATGTCGCTCGCGAGCGAATACGTCGTCCTGGTATGGCTCGCACGAAAGCTCAAAAGCTCTGTCGCGTGGACGGAGGACCGGCGGGAAAACCTGATCGCCGGATTTCATTCGCGCGACCAATACATCACGCTTGAGGGCGCCTTCGACAAGGATGCGAAATTGCTCGCGCTGAGAGCGGACATCGTGTCCAACGTCGGCGCTTATTCCTGCTTCCCGACAACGTGCGGGGTCGAGCCGCTGATGGCGATGGCGGAAATGCCGGGTCCATATGACGTTCAGCAATATGCCTGTCTCGCCCGCGGCGTTAT
>DASPNW010000011.1:0-79035 GCA_035626335.1 Pseudolabrys sp. | reverse complement strand
CTGCGTGGTGGTCAGCGCCCCGATCTGCGTCGTCGACAGGTTGTTGAGCACGGTCGTGCTCAGGCTGCCGATCTGCGTGGCGGTGAGCGCGCCGGCCTGCGTCGTCGACAGGTTCTGCAACTCGGTCGAGGTCAGCGCCCCGACTTCCGCAGCGGTCAACTTGCTGACTTGTGTCGCCGTTAAGGCGCTGATTTGCGTATTCGTAAAGTTCTGAATTTGCAGCGTCAGCAGGGCACTGATGATTGTCGGTGAAAGCGCCGCGACCTGCGTTGCGAAGAAGGCCTGAATATCGGTTGTATTCAATACGTTGACTTGGGTGGCCGTGAGTGCAGCGACCTGCGTCGTGGCCAAAGACTGAATATCGGTAGTGGAAAGGCCTTGGATGGCGGTGGTCGAAAGCCCGGCAATCTGATTGGGCGTAAGGGATGAAATAACAGTCATCTAACGCACTCCTGTGCGACAAAATCTGTTCTGCCGGCTCACCCATCGCGAATGGGTGACGAACGCCCGACCCTGGCTGCACGGAGAGTTGCATAGACAAGTTAATCCTCTCTAACTTGCTAGAATGAACTCGTACTTTGTTAATCAGTGCCAATTTTGTAACTAGGACCGGCTTGGGTGATGCAGAAATTGGCGCGTTGCATCAGCCAAGGAAAAACCACGAGAATAGAATCAGTTGGCTCAAGGCAGGTGCAAACAAGCGTGCACCGCATTCACAAACTGACCCAAGGAATCCCGGAGCGGTTGTAGTATCAAAGAGTGGTGGGAAATTTCATGCGTTTTGACGGCACCAAGGCCTATGTAGCGACCGACGACCTAAAAATCGCGGTCAACGCCGCTATTACCCTCGAGCGTCCTCTGCTGGTCAAAGGCGAACCGGGCACCGGCAAGACCGTGCTGGCTCTGGAGATCGCCAAAGCGATCGGCGCGCCGCTTATCGAATGGCACATCAAATCCACCACCAAGGCCCTTCAGGGGCTTTATGAATACGACGCAGTCTCGCGCCTGCGCGACAGTCAGCTTGGCGATGAACGGGTCAAAGACATCCGCAACTACATCAAGCGAGGCAAGCTATGGGACGCCTTCGTCGCTGATGACCGTCCGGTACTATTGATTGACGAAATTGACAAAGCCGACATCGAATTTCCTAACGATTTATTACTGGAACTCGATCGCATGGAGTTCTTCGTCTACGAGACCGGCGAAACCGTGAAGGCGCGCCGCCGCCCAATCGTCGTCATCACGTCGAACAACGAGAAGGAATTGCCGGACGCGTTCTTACGCCGATGTTTCTTTCACTACATCCGGTTTCCTGACACAGAGACCATGCGCGCGATAATTCAGGTTCATTTTCCTGATATAAAACAAAGACTTGTGGCGGAAGCCTTGAAACTATTTTATGAAATTCGTGACGTGCCGGGCATGAAGAAGAAGCCATCCACCTCCGAACTTCTGGATTGGCTCAAACTCTTGATGGCGGAAGACGTCGGACCTGAGACCCTGCGTGAACGCGACCCCAAGAAACTCATTCCGCCTTTGCATGGCGCGTTGATCAAGAACGAACAGGATGTGCACCTGTTCGAGAGGTTGGCTTTCATGACGCGGCGCGAAGGGAAATAACTGCTATCGGTCTGAATCGGAAGCTGGCGGGCACGCGCGCGACGATCACAAGGTTGAAGGTCGTTTGGCGCATTCACGATATCGATCAAATTGAACTCTTCTGGTCGGCAGGACTTGCCTTCTTGCGCGCCCCTGAACGCGCGCGAAAGTGGGCAACTTCCTCTTCGATACGCTCCACCGGCCGCGTGCCCCAATAAAGGCCTTGCGCCAAAACTCGTCCGAGCACACCGCCCGCCCATACCAACTCGTAGGGCGCGAACAAGCGCCACGTTTGGTCGCCATCCACGATGCCGCGTGCAACGAGCTCACCTGCAATTGCCGTGTTGTTAAGACCATGACCGCCAAACCCGCTCGCGAGCCACAAACCTCGCTCGATTTCACCAATCTGCGGCATGCGATGAACGGTCCGCCCGAACGTCCCACGCCATAAATGCGCGATGGATACCTTGCCGAGGCGGGGAAAGGTACGCCGGATGTCATTAACCAGTCCGCGCGCTATCAGGCCCGGACTTGCGTCCCACGACCGCATTCGCCCCGACCATTGCAGACGATCACCGCCAACAATTCGATAATGATTGTCGGCGCGATTGGTGTCGCTGACGGCGCCGCGGTAGCGAACCACTTCGTGCAAAATCTCTCCGATCGGTTCCGTCACCATTACAAATGTCGTGACCGGCAACAGAGTCGCCGCAAGTTGCGGCATAAGTGCGCCGAGATGAATGTTGCCGGCGAGCACCACGTGCGCGGCGCGCACGCGGCCTGCAGGTGTCACGACACGCTTGCGAACACCGGCAGGATCGAGGGAAACCGCTGGTGTGTCCTCGAATATGCGCGCGCCCGCTTTCTCCGCGAGCGCGGCGAGGCCGAGCGCGTAATTGTAGGGGTCTATGTGAAAGGCTTGCTTATAATGAACCGCTGCGAAGTATCGCGGGCTATGAAACTGGTCGCGGACGCGTTCTTCCGACCAAAACTCAACGTCCGCGCCAATCCAACGCATACGTTCAGCCTCGCTGCGCAGTTCACCGGAATTGTCGGTTTTCGATAAATGCAGCCAGCCGTTGATCAAATCGACGCCAGGCATTCGCGTATCCAGAATCGTACGCCGCACATAGTCGAGCCCTTGCTCAGACAGGGCCCACAACCGCTTGGCGTGGTCGAGACCGATGCGTTCGATGATACTTTTGATGTCTTCTGAATAGCCTGGGAGGACGAAACCCAGATTACGGCCGGAAGCCGCCCACGCGACCTGACCGGCCTCCAGCACCGCTACGGACCATCCCCGCTGGGCTACCTCGCGGGCGACGGTAAGACCAGCAAGTCCAGCACCGATGATGCAGACGTCAACATCGAGATCGAGATTCAAGCGCGGACGATCTGGCCGTGCAACGCTGTTAGCTTCGTACCAACCCGCTTCCATGCCTCACTCTCAAGTCTGTCCCAGCACTGCGCACATCCGGGTCGCATGTTACACTGGGCCGTGGCAACGACGACATCCGTAGTACGACCATGCGCCGACTTTTGCTATTTCGTCATGCCAAAGCCGAACGCTCTGAACCTGGCATGGAAGACCGTGCCCGCAAGCTGGACGAACGCGGACGTAAAGAGGCCGCCAAGGTCGGCGGTTATATGTCTTCCCACGCGCTGATTCCCGACCGAGTCATGACATCTCCCGCCGCGCGCACCCAGGAAACATGGAAATTCGCCGCCTCTACATTCCACAATCCGCCCGCGGCGACAGCGGAGGAGCGTCTCTACGACGCGACCGCACACACGATCCTGAGCATCGTCAGGGAGGCCGCCCCGGCCACGCATACACTTCTTGTGATCGGGCACAATCCTGGCCTTCACGAACTTGCGGCCATTCTGATCGCCTCGGGCGATATCGAGGCGCGTGAGCGATTGCGGGAAAAGCTGCCTACATCGGGCCTTGTTATCATTGATTTCGCTCTCGACGACTGGGGCAAGCTTCACCCCCATTGCGGCCGGCTTGAACGCTTCGTGACCCCCAGATCGCTTGGCGCGGCCAGTTGAGACGATAACTCTCACTCAACGAGCCCCATAAAACGTGTCATGATTGACCCCTCAGCGAAACGAGGGGCGCTGCCATGTACAAAAAGATCCTGGTGCCGGTCGATCTCGCCGATACAGACCTGGCTAAACCGGCCATTGCCACCGCGATCGGAATGGCACGTGCATCGGGCGGATCGGTGCGTCTGGTGAACGTCCTTGCCATGACGCCCGTGATGCTCGCGGAATACGTGCCACCCGACTTCGATGTGCAGCAGCGCAAATCGGCCGAGGAAGCGCTCGGCATAATTGCGCGCGAATGTGGACTTGATGCCGAGCATGTTTCCGCAACGGTCCGCCAAGGTGGCATCTACCACGAGGTGCTTGAGGAAGCGAAAGCATTTGGCGCGGACTTGATCGTCATGAGCTCGCATCGACCTGCAATGCGAACATACTTTCTCGGCTCAAATGCCGGACATGTGGTGCGCTACGCTAAATGCTCAGTCCTCGTCGTGCGTCAGTAGTCGGAAGTAGAGCAAAACTTCGTCACCGCAACTGCGGCATGACATCTTTCGGAAGCTCGTTGGCGGAATAGACTCCAGGCCTGTTGCGCTGAATGAAATTCCCCCCCTGCCAGAGAAACAGCACAAGGAAGGCGCTGACGAGCGCCGCGCCGCCATAGGTAGCGAATTGCAAAGCCCGAACGACTAGCGCGGCAAGTCCGAGCCCGACTGCGACAAAAACGAGCAAACTCGGCCAGTAGAGGAGCGGACTGCTGCCTCGCTCGAAGCGGACGCGGGTTGGCGTCGCCGCAATGCGACGGTGTAATTCCCGCACAAAGGCCGAATAGGGCTGATCCAGCCGTTGCTGTTCAGTCATGCTTTTCCAGGAGGTCGAGGCAATCTGCAGTTTGGTCGCGTCCTTTGCCCAGAGTTCGGTGATGAAGCGGTGCGACTGCATGCTCGTAGGCCGATATGACATGCGGAGATGACGAATATCACGGTATGGAACGCAACCGGATCGGACTCCGGCGACCCAATCAATGCCATCATCCGATAGACTGAACTCGCGGAGCGCGCCCCATGCTGACGGCCGGTAGGCGTAAGTAACGGGTCTTTCTACGACTTCTGCACGCGGCTCTATCACGTGTCTCCTCGCTCACATCCAGACCGCTCGCGCATCTCGCACAGTTATCAGTCGGATACTCACAGGCTGGAGCCGCCAGTGTTCCCATCGCCTAGGCGATATAATAACGTATCTCAAAGCGCGGTGTTCGGGGGCTGTACGTAGGCGTTCTCGGGGTTGGGAGGCATCGTCATGGCGAAGTTGTCGGATCTTTTTGGCCGAAAGAGTGGCGCGGCCGGGGTCGACAAATTCGTCGGGCGATCTCAGAACGGAAACGGCAACGGTGGCGAGCATATCTCGATCGAAAACCTGTCCGATGTCGGTTCGCGGATGGGTGAGGAAAACGAGGTTCTGCGCAACTTGCTGACCGACACCGGCCGCAAGATCAGCGAACTCGACGACCTCAAGGAAGCTTTCGACAAGCTGGTCACGCCCTTCAATAGCACCCTCCGCGCCCTGGAGCAGGAAAAATCCCAGACATTGAGCCTGTCGGGAATGCTCGGAGAGGCGCGCACATCTTATGAGACCCTGCGTACTGAATTCTACCAGGTCGAAAAAAAGGCGACGATACTTGAAGCTGACTTGGGACGGCTGCGTGAAGACCTTGAGCTGTCGCGGGAAGCGAATCGCGCGTTGGAAAGCGCTAGGCTTGAGCTCACCGATGAGCTCAACGCGCGCCGTGCGCAGATTGCCGAGCTCGACCGCCAGTTGACACATGAAACCGCCCAGCGCCGAGCACTGGGCGAAGCGCGTCGCAACCTGCAAGAGCAATATGATGCCGCCGAAAAACGCATCGGCGAACTTGAAGGCGAACTTGCTGCCGCACGCGAGAAGCTGACGCTCCTGGAAGATGAAAAACGATCATTGCAAATCGCTATCGATCAGGCGCTAAACGAAACCGCGCGGCTGACGCGCCGCCTGACCGAAAGCGAGAATACTTTGACTGCAACTCGTGCCCAACTTGGCAAAGTTGAGTCAAGCTTTGCGGAAGCTTACGCCGAGCGCGGACGGCTTGGCGCTGCACTCGACGAAGCCAAAGAACAACATCAGGCCGAGCGTAGCAGCCTGAACATGCGGTTGGACGGGCTTCAATCGCGTGCCGCGACCGCCGAGCGGCTGCTATCCGAGGCGCGGCAAAATCTTCTGGCTCGTACTGAAGAAGTGCGTGCGTTCGACCGCAAATCAGTCGAAGCAACGATCGCCCGCAACAATTCGGAAAAACGGCTCGCTCAAATTGAAGCACAGCACGAAACGCGCGAACGCCAGATCAAAGACCACGAGCAGGCTCGTATCGCCCTAACCGAGCGCAACAACGCTTTGAATAAGGCACTAAAGGTGCGCGAAACAGCGTTGGCGCGCGTAGAAGAAAAGATCGCCGCACTGACCGAGCGTAACGGACACCTGGAAGCGGACATTCAGATCAGCCGCACCAACATCGAAAAGCGTGTTGAAGACCTCGGCTCTGCACTCCAGCGCGAACGAATGGAACGCGCGGTTGTCGAAGGAGCACTGGAAGCTGCGCGCAAGGACAATTCTCGTTTGCAAAGCGAAGTCGCGGCCTTACGGTCGACGTTACGACGGGGGGCGCCGCTCGACGATATGCCAGTTCCGCCCGCCGAAGCGGCGAACGACGAAATACCGCTCAGGGGCAAGAGGGCCAAAAATACCGAACTTTCCGAGGCGGGCGGAAAGGCGTAGTCCCAATAAACTGTCACTGAGCGCGGAAATACCGAGTTTTTCCCAATCGTAGAACCATGACAAAAATGGTGTGCCGCCTTATATAAAAGCGATGCGCACCGTTCTCGTCGTTGTGCCGCTACTTGCCCTTTTGGCGTTGTCTGTGTGGTTCGCGGTCGCGGCCTGGGTCCGACTCGGCGTCGAGGCAATCCCACTTTACGGCTATGTCGCCATAGCGGGAGGCGTGCTGTTCTCACTTCTGGTCGGCGGCGGCCTAATGGCACTCGTTTTTTATAGCAGCCGTCATGGATACGACGACCTGAGCGGCGGCGATAAATAATCGCCTCTTCACTTGTTCTTATCGCGTGCAAACGCAGGACGCGCTATGCATTCCTGTCCGCCGGTATCGATTGGAAACGACTATGAATAAAACCCTCGTCCAGGAGCAGTTCGGCAAGACCGCGTCCAGTTACCTGACCAGTACGCCGCATGCACTCGGCAAGAGCCTCGAACGTCTGGTCTCCCTCACCTCCCCGCAAAAGAATTGGCGCGCGCTTGATATTGCAACCGGCGGGGGCCACGTAGCGTACGCGTTCGCGCCACATGTCGCTCGTATATGGGCGACTGACATCACCCAGGAGATGCTCGATCTCGTAAAGGGGGAGGCGCTAAAACGCGGTCACGCCAACATCCGCACGGCGTATGCGAAGGCCGAAGCGCTGCCCTTCGAAGACGAGAGCTTCGAGCTCGTGACCTGTCGTATCGCACCGCACCATTTTGACTCCATCCCCGAGTTTCTTGCCGAGGTCCATCGGGTGCTCAGACCAAATGGCCTGTTTGCGGTGGTCGACAACGTGGTGCCGGAAGGCAGCGTTGGGGACTACGTCAACGCCTTCGAACGATTCCGCGATCCGAGTCATCTGCGCGCCTGGACCATGGATGAGTGGCGGACGTCGTTGAAAGCGCACGGCTTCGCTATTGCGCATGAAGAGCAACTCTACAAGAAGATGGAATTTAAGAGTTGGGCGAGCCGCCACGACGAGACAATGCAGATGTTGCTGCGTGCGATGCTCGCGCAGGTCACGCCTGAAGTGAAGTCGACCCTGGAACCACAAGGCGCCGGTGCCGAACTCACCTTTCGTCTTTGCGAGGGCCTGTTCATCAATCGACGATCCTAATTTTGAACGCGGCGCGCCAATGCGCACGCTCCCGGACCGAAATTCCCAAGACTTGGTCCGGCACGTACGGAGCCCAGCCAAGCCTCTGAAACGGCGCAACTTTTGGTCAAATTTTGCCCGTCGTTAACCCTTTATTTACCCACCAAAATTTAGTTTCCGTTAGGATCGGTTAACAAGTGATTCGGCGTCGCTTCGGCCGGGCGAATCGGCGTTATGGGGATCACGCAATGAGCAAATTCGGGGGCTTATTCGCCCGCAAGGCCGGACTTTATGACAAGCCGTCCGAGCCAGCGCCGAGCAATGCTAACCCGACCGGAAATCCGCTCGAACTCGACGAGGAATTGTTCTCCGCACTGGGTGCCCAGCTAGGCGGGGATAACGAGTCACTGCGCAATTTGCTGCTCGACGCTAACGCCAAGATCGGCGAGCTCGACACGATCAAGAATGCCGTCGGCAAACTTGTCGACCCGGTCAGCAAGGCTTTACGCGCATTCGAGGCCGAGAGGTCCGAGAAAATCAGCCTGCAGACCGTGCTCAGCAACACGCGCACCGCCTATGGCAAGCTGCGCAATGAAGTCGCCGAGCTCGAGAAGAAAGCGGCTTTTTCGGAGAGGGAATGTCAGGCGCTCCGCCAGGAACTCACGACCACCCAGAACCTCCTTCGCGCACTTGAGGCCACGAAGGCTGAAATCGCCATCGATATAGCCGCCCGACGCGCGCAGATCGTCGATTTGGAAGCGCGGCTGGCGCAGGAGACTGGCGAAGGCAAGGCGTTGCGCGAGGAGAACCGCCGCCTCGATGAGAAATTATCCTCAGCCGACAAACGTTTGGCGGCTCTTGAATCGGAACTCAATGGCGCGCGTCAGCGGCTGCTGATGATCGAGGACGAGAAGCGTGCCCAGCAGATTTCACTCGACAAAATCAGCGCCGAATCAGCTCGGGTCTCGCGCAAACTCGCCGAAGCCGAAGCCGGCCTCACGGCAACGCAAGGCCGGCTGCGGCACGTGGAAGGTAATTTTGCCGAACTGAGCACCGAACGAGCCCGGCTTGTGAGCGCCCTCGACGAAGCGAACGAACGGCATGAGCATGAACTCACGACGCAGCGTATGCGGTTCGAAGCCTTACAGGCTCGCGCCGGTGCGAGCGAGAAGCTCTTGGGTGAAGCGCGCGAACATTTGCTCGCGCGTGCCGACGAGATTCGTACCTACGATAGGCGCGCAGGCGAACTTGCGTTGGAGCGCGATGCTATGCAGGCACGGGTCGCCGAGCTCGAGACGGAACGGATTCAACGGGAATCCCAATTCAAGGAAGTCGATCAGGCGCGCGCCACGCTTATGGAGCGCAGTGCAGCTCTCACTCGTGCCTATACCGCCAAGGAAGCTGCCCTCACCCGCGCCGAGGACACCATCGCGGCGCTCAATGAGCAGATCGCCGCTCTGGAGACGGCGCGCGCGGCCGAAAAACAGACAACCGAGCAGCGGATCGAGGAACTCAGTGCCTCGCTACGGCGCGAACAAATGCAGTGTTCGGTGGTCGAAGGGGCGCTGGAAACCGCGCGCAAGGATTTCGCCCGACTTATGCGTGAGGCAGTGGCGCTGCAACGCGAGCAGCAGCCTGCGCCCGACGACATTGCGCGGCTGCGCCCTGCAAACGCTGCATAGAACTGATTTGTTGGGGACTACCACAGCGCCGGGCATCCACGCCCGGCGCTGCCGCGGTCTTCGCCTCGGTCGGATGCGGCTCGCTTCCGATGAGCGCATAAGACCGCTACAGCGTTGACAGAGGAAGGGCGCCAGCTTTTGGCGTAATCGGCAAAATCCCCGCCGGCCGCGAAAAATAGACAGCGACAGAGGCGCGCTACCGTACCAGCTCGCGCATCGCTCTATCGAGACCATCAAGCGTAAGCGGGTACATGCGCCCGCCCATCAGCTGATGCACCATAGAAATTGAATGGGTGTAGCCCCACTCCTTTTCCGCCACCGGGTTTAGCCACACGCTGGCAGCGTAGGTTCGTGTCACGCGCTCGAGCCAAAGGCCGCCCGGCTCGTCATTGTAGTGCTCGACTGAACCACCCTGCGCCATGATCTCATATGGCGACATGGACGCATCGCCGACGAAAATCACTTTGTAGTCGTGCGGATAGGTGTGTAACACGTCCCAAGTCGGCGTGGTCGCCTGGAAACGGCGGCGGTTTTCCTTCCACACGCGCTCGTAGAGGCAGTTGTGGAAGTAGAAATACTCCATATGTCTGAATTCTGAACGCGCGGCTGAGAACAATTCTTCGGTCGCCTTGATGTGCCAGTCCATCGAACCGCCGACATCGAAGAACAGCAGGACTTTTACTGAATTATGCCGTTCAGGGCGCATCAAAATGTCGAGATAGCCCTTGTGCGCAGTCTCCTTAATTGTGCCGTCGAGATCGAGTTCTTCGGGTGCGCCAGTGCGTGCAAATTTTCGGAGGCGGCGTAGTGCAAGTTTGATATTGCGCGTGCCAAGCTCAACCTCATCGTCGAGGTCCTTGAATTCCCGCTTGTCCCAAACTTTGACCGCCCGAAAACTGCGATTGGCATCCTGACCGATGCGAACTCCTTCTGGATTGTATCCATAGGCGCCATAAGGAGACGTACCGGCGGTACCGATCCACTTTGAACCGCCCTGATGACGGCCTTTCTGTTCAGCCAGACGCTTGCGCAGCGTTTCAAGCAATTTGTCGAGACCCCCCATAGCCTCGATCTGCTTCTTTTCATCCTCCGTGAGATATTTTTCGGCAAGCCTTTTGAGCCACTCGGCCGGAATATCTGCTTCGCTCATCGCGTCGATCCTTTCCAGCCCCTTGAACACATGACCGAACACGCGATCGAATTTGTCGAGGTTGCGCTCGTCTTTCACCAGAGTTGCGCGTGACAAATAGTAGAAGTCTTCGACCCGGCGCGATGCCAAGTCGGCATCCATTGCCTCCATCAGCGTCAGATATTCGCGCAGCGTCACCGGCACGCCGGCATTTTTAAGCTCTGTGAAGAAGGCGACAAACATGCGCGACAATTCGCCCTACTCGGGGCACTCGTCAAGCGGTTAACACTGCGCTTGAGGGCGGGGAAGTCAGTTCAATGTACAGGCGAAACAGGGCTTTTCAGCCGCATTCTTTCGCGGCCATTACCAGTTGGCTGCTGCTGCAGGCACCCGCGATCTGGAACGGCTTTCCGCTGTTGCAGTACGATACTGGCGGCTATCTGGCGCGCTGGTACGAGGGCACGCTGGTGCCAAGCCGTACAGTAACCTACGGGCTGATGCTCAATGTTGGAGCACCGGCCGCGTTTTGGCCGGTTGTCGCCGTTCAAGCCGCGCTCGCGGTCTGGCTGATCGCCCTGGTGTTGCGCGCGCAGGGTTTGGGCGGACGTCCCTGGCTGTTGCTCTTCGTGGTCGCCGTACTCACCTTAATTTCCACCCTGCCCTGGCTCACCTCGATACTCCTCACCGATATTTTTGCCGGCCTTGGCGTTCTCGCGCTGTATCTCTTGCTGTTGCGGCCCGACATTCTGACACGTCGCGAGCGTTTTGCGTTGATTGCGGTCGTCGCCGTCTCCGCCGCAACCCACACCGCGACAATTGCCGTGCTTTTGGTGTTGATCCTTGCTGCCGTCCTTTTGTGGGCTGTCCAACCGCGCCGCATGCCACTCGCTCGGATCGGCAACGGCGTATTCGCGCTTGCGATCGGCGCCATGTTTGTGCTCGCGGCAAACCTCGTGGTGGCGAAACAACTCGTCTGGACGCCGGGCGGATTTGCGCTGTCGTTTGGCCGTATGCTGCAAGACGGCATTGTAAAGAAATATCTCGACGATCACTGTCCCGACCCGAAACGAATCCTGTGCCCCTACAAAGATCAGCTTCCCGACAACGCTGACGTCTGGTTCTGGGGCAGCCAACTGTTCGACAAGCTCGGCCGTTTCGATGGACTGGGTGTCGAGATGCAGACGATCGTGGTCAACAGTCTACTTGAGTACCCTGACCTCCAGGCCAAAACTGCAAGCGCTGCAACAATCAGACAACTGATCGCCGTACACACCGGCGAAGGTGTCGTGAACACTGTCTGGCATACCTACGGCATCATTGAGCAATACACCCCGCGGTTGGTACCGTTCATGAGCATGGCGCGCCAGCAAAAGGGCGAGATATCTTTTGCCGTCATCAATACATTGCAATATCCGATTGCGCTGATCGCGATGGCGCTGCTTCCAGTTTTCGTTCTCATCGCCTACCGCAGGAAGATGCATGATGTTGGCGAATTTTCCGCCACGTGTGGCTTGGCAATTGTCGCAAATGCCTTCATCTGTAGTACTTTGTCCAACCCGCACGATCGCTATGGCGCGCGACTTGTTTGGATTGCTGTTTTCGCAAGTATCGTTGCGGTCTTGCAGCTTGCCGGCTGGCTTGGATCACGCCGTCACATCGCCTAAGCTCGATCGCTGCACAATGGAAATCATAACCAACGCATTCGGAGGTCTTTTGGCCGCATCATCGCGAATTGCGCTGCTGGCAATTGCCCTGACTTGGTGTCTATCGCCAGCGTTTCCTGCCGAGCCGACGAAAGAGGCAGCCGCAAAGGACCTCGCTCCCACGGGAAAGTTGCGTGCGGCCATCAACCTCGGCAATTCGGTGCTCGCGCAGACCGACCCCACCACCGGTGAACCCAAGGGCATCACGCCCGATCTTGCGCGCGAGCTCGGTGGCCGGCTGGGCGTGCCAGTCGAGCTCGTGACCTATCCAGCCGCCGGCAAGGTGTTCGACGCAGCCAGGACCGGGGAATGGGACATTGCTTTCGTCGCGATCGAGCCGGCGCGTGCGGCTGATATCGAGTTCAGCGCGCCCTATGTCATTATCGAGGGCACATACATGGTGGCGAAGGATTCGCCCCTGAAGGTGATCGAGGACGTTGATCGTCCCGGCGTGCGTATCGCGGTTGGTCTCAAGTCCGCCTACGACCTCTTTCTGACTCGCACCGTCAAGAACGCCACCGTGGTTCGCGCGCCGGCCGGCGGTGGCCGCGCAATGATCGACATGTTCGTCAATGACAAGCTCGAAGCCGCGGCCGGAGTCCGGCAACCACTTGTGGCCTATGCCAAGGACCATCCGGAGGTGCGAGTGATGGATGGCCACTTCATGGAAATCCAACAAGCCATGGGCGTACCTAAAGGCCGTACCGTCGGTGCCGAATATCTGCGGGCCTTCGTTGAGGACGTGAAGGCCTCCGGGTTTGTCGCCGATGCGGTCAAACGCGCCAATCAATCTGCTAGCGTGGCGCCTCCCGCCGCAAAGTGAGACGATGCAATGACCGACGCAGCTGTATTGAAAGAACTTGCTCCCACCGGAAAGCTGCGGCTTGCCATCGCCGTTGCACCGTCCCCGTCTGCGCAATTCGCCATCAAAGACGGCGACACCTATCGCGGGGTTGCTGTTACGTTTGGCCGCGCACTCGCTGCCAAGGTCGGCGTACCTCTCGAGATTCTCCCGCACCAGGCTTCAGGTGAAATCCAAAACTCGGCCTCCGCCAACCGCTGGGATGTAGCATTTTTGCCCGTCGACGATGAGCGCAAGAAGTTCGTCGACTTCGGCAATGCCTATCACCTCCTCCAGAGTACCTTTCTGGTCGCACCCGGTTCAAAAATTCAATCCGTGAAAGATGCAGACGCCAAAGGCGTAGGGATTGGTGGCGTTGCCAATACCGCGACCTTCCGCGCTGCCAAGAAAGCGACCGCCAGTGCAACTCACATCGATTTTGCCGGCGTCGATGCAGCGGTTGCAGCCATGCGCGACGGCAAAATCGAGGCCATTGCGCTATCGCGCGAATCTTTGTCGGGATTGGTTGGCAAGATAGCCGGCTCCCGCATCCTCGACGATGCGTTTCTAAATTCCAGCACAGCCGTCTGCGTGCCCAAGGGCAACCCGGCTGCGCTCCGCTACGTGAGCGACTTCATTGAGGAGGCGAAGGCCTCGGGCCTTGTACGCAAGGCGTTGGATGACATGGGGCTCAAATCGTCACTGGTCGCACCGGCAGGGATGAAGCCCTAACTTGCCGTCCCTGTAGGCAGGGGCTGCGGCGGGTGCTCCGGCCCTGATATCCAACGCCATCACAGGGCCTTTAGGCTTGCTTGTCGGGTGTCGACACCAGCAACCCATCCAGTTCCTCGGTCACCTTGATCTGGCATGATAGCCGCGAGTTCGGACGCACGTCGTAGCCAAAGTCGAGCATGTCCTCTTCCATCGGGGAAGGACCGCCGACTTTCTCGCGCCAGGCTTCGTCTACATAGACATGGCAGGTAGCGCATGCGCATGCGCCGCCGCATTCGGCCTCGATCCCGGGAATATTATTGCGGATCGCGGTTTCCATGACCGTCGAACCGAGTTCGGCCTCGACCGTGCGGGCCATACCGCTAGAGTCGGTATAGGTGATCTTCGGCATTTTGAAGGGTGCAGGTGATGACAGGCTCGCAGATGACGCGCGCCTCTATATAGTCATTCGTTCCGACACGCCATCCCCGTCATCTCAACGCAACAAAGCGGCAATCTGTGCTCTCGCCTCCTCGACCGCTTGGGCAAGCTGCCTGATCGCGTGCTCGCAATCGCCCAGCCCGTTGCTCGCGATCAACTCGGCGGAGGCAGCGGCACGCGCGACCGGTCGGGCACCGATCCCAATTGCAGATCCCTTCAGCGTATGGGCCAATGTTGCAACCGCGGCCGGCTCGCTTCTATGTATACGGCCCATCAGCAGTTCGGCCTGTCGATCAAACAGCTGCAGCACTTCGCGCTCCAAGCCGCGATCGTTGAAGGTGATGCGCGAAAGGTGGACGCGATCTATCGCGCCACTTTCAGCAGTCACGCTTTCCGGTTCTAAAACCTCGACCGCGGCTTGCACCATCCCGACCTCCCAATGTCTTTTTGTTGCCGGGGACTTTGACCCGAACGGGACCAAATCCAGGTAAATGCGGGACCGCCCACCGTAGTGGTGGTTAAGGCGGTGTAATCACAACGCATTGTCCCGCTGGCGGCGCCCGACGGCGGAATCGCAGCCTCAATTCGGCGCCCATGATTGCCGGTCGACCTGGCCGGGAGCCATGTTCGCTATGGTTAGCAAACAGTTAACGATGATGAAAAAGACCTTAACGGCGTGGTTTCTTTCGCTTTGCCAAGACGATAGGATGATTGCTGGGCGATAGATCGGGGAGCTCGCGGCCGGAAAATGGCCGTAGTAATGCCGCTTTGGCGGCAGGTCCTTGCTTTATCGTTACGGTACCGGCCGCGGCGAAATGTCCGGCGTCATGACAGGGCGACGACCGATATGGCGAAGAGTCCACAGAAACCAAAAGACGCCACAGAAGAGGCACTTTCCGCAATCCAAGAGGCCCTGAACGTTCGCGCGCCCGAGACGCCCACCGACGCGTCCCTTCCGCCAGCCGCCGAGACCGACGCCGTAAGCCCGTCGTCGACATCCCAGACCGCCGATCTTTTCCCCCAAGAGGCACCACAAGCCGCGTGGCCGACCGGCGACACCACACCGCGACGGGCCGCCAATGATGACCGCGCCGGCATCGGGCAGATCCTGCAAGCGCTGCGCCACCGGTCCGGACGCACTCCTTATATGGCGGCCGGTGCCGTCAGTTTCATTTGGGTCGCTGCGGGAATTGCCCTCGCCGCCCTCTACAGCACTGAAATACGCTCAGCTTTCGCGACGCCCGGTGTCGGCCTTGCCGCGATGGTCGCGCTGGTCGCTGCCATCGCCGTACCGGTAATTTTCTTTTTCGTTCTGGCTCATATGTTCAACCGCGCGCAGGACATGCGCCTGGTTGCCGAGTCTATGGCCGAAGTCGCGATGCGTCTCGCGCAGCCCGAGACAGTGGCACGCGAATCGATCGTGACCGTCGGCCAGGCCATCCGCCGCGAAGTCGCGGCTATGGGCGACGGTGTCGAAAGGGCCCTTGCCCGCGCAGCTGAACTGGAAGCGCTGGTACACAATGAGGTCTCCGCCCTTGAGCGCGCTTACAACGATAACGAAGTCCGCATTCGCGATCTGCTCACCGAGTTGACCAATCAGCGTGAAACGCTGGTCAACCAAGCCGAGCACGTGCGCAATGCTATCGCCAGTGTCCACCTCGATCTCGCACATGACATTACCTCAGTTGGAGATCTGGTTGCGGATAAGGTCAACGAGGTCGCGCAACGCGTCACTCGCTCGCTCACCGAAAAAGGTGAGCATATAACCTTGGCGCTTGGCCACGCCGGCGATTCCATGATCGACGCCTTGAGCGAACGCGGCTCAACGCTGCTTGACCGATTGGAAACGACAAGCGACCAGTCTACCACGGCGATTTCATCGGCGAGCGAGCGCCTGTCCGCCAGTCTGAACTTCAAGACTGAACATGTGCACGATGAGTTCGCGGAACTCGCGAATCGCCTGCAACAGATGATGAGTGCACGCCTCGATCAAGTGGCGCAAAGCTTCGCACAGAAGTCGTCCGTCACAATTGAATCCATGGCGACCCGTTCGCAGCAATTTACCGACGCCCTCGCCGACAGCAGCGCCCGCTTGGCCGAGTCGATCGCCGCGCGCGCTGACGAGGTCAACTCGACGCTGCGTTCGACAGGAGATTCGCTCGTCCTTGATCTCTCTTTGCGCGGCGGCGACGTGGTCTCGAAGCTTGAGCAAACCGGCGCGCGCATCACAGACACCATTGCGGGCCGCAGTAACGCGGTAGCTGACACCTTCCGTGAGAGCGCAGAATCGCTGGTTGCGGCGCTCAACAGCCGAGGCGATGTCGTCAAAGAAATGCTGGCGGCGCGGCTACAGGCCTTTGAGGAGATGTTCACGAAGGGCAGCACCGAAATTACCGAAAAAATATCGCGGGATTCAAGCAATCTTGGCAATCTGATTACCCGCCAGATCACCGAATTCGACCATACCGTGAAGAACTATGGCGGCGAACTGGTCGGTCGGCTTGGCCAGCGGACCCAAGACGTCGCGGAAGCCCTGCGCAACTACATAGACACCTTCGACCAGCGCGTGACCGGCCGGACCGGCGAAGTCTCCGGTACGCTAGAACAACGTCTCGCACAATTTGAAGCGGTGCTTGGTTCGCGGGTCTCTGAACTCGCCAAGACGCTCACCGAAGGCGGAAGCGAGGTCGTGAGCGCGCTCGATCAGCGTATCGGCGAGGTCGCCGGCACGATCAATTCGCGTGGAACCGAAGTGGCAGACGCAATTCGCGTCAAGATCGGCGAGATTGACCAGACTCTGGGAGCGCGCGCCCTCGAAGTGGCCAACAACCTCGATAGCCGGATCGGACGTTTCGAAGAATTACTCGTCGGCCGCGCCGAAACCGTTGCCAGCCAAATCGAAACCCGCAGCAAAGCGGCGGCGGATGCGCTCAACGCGCGGCTTGAGCAGCTCAGTCAGGCCATCAAGGTCAACTCGGCTGAGGCCGAACGTTCGCTCGGTCAGCTCGCCCTTTCCACGACCGAGGCGATTCGCAACAGCGCAGGCGATGCGGAGCGCACCCTTGTCGGAGTAAGCGAAGAGGTTGCACGCAATTTCGTCGGAAAGGCTGACGAGATCGCCAACTCCGTGAGCCGGCGCAGCAACGAAATGACCTCTGTTCTGTCCGAAAAGAGCGGCGGCGTGCTCGCGGCTCTCAGCGAAAAGAGCCAGCAATTCACTCGTGAAGTGACCTTTGCCACCGACCAGGCAGTCAAGGCGATCGATGAGAGAGGCTTCGCCTTTACGCGGACGATGATGGACAACAGCACCGAGATCTCGCGCATGATCAATAGCGCGGGGGAAGCAGCCACCAGCGCCGTCGGCCGTACCTTGCACGACCTCAACGAAGTTACGCTGAAGGCGATTGCGCATTCGCGGGAGACAGCCACGTCGACTGTGAAGGAGATGTTGGAAACGCACACAATGCTCCGCGCCGATACGACCGCCTTGTTCGAGCGGTTGCGCGAAGCCAACATCATGTTGCAGGAAGTGCTTAGCGGCGCGCACGAAAACATGGGCGCACTGGAAAATACGCTGATGCTGCGCGTGTCGGAGTTTGTTACCGCCATGAACGACGTCACCGCCTCAACCGGCGACGCTACCGGGCGCGTGGAAACGAACATTGCCAATTTTCGCGATATCACTACCCAGGTCATCGGCGACCTCGGGCAGCTTGCGCGCCAGTTCGATATTCACGGACGCGACCTTGCCAAAGCCGTCGAAGCTATCGCCCGGAGCAATCAGCACAGTGAGGACAGCGTCAACGAGCGCCGCATGCAGCTCGATTCGCTTGTGGCAACCCTCGATATTCGCACCGAGGATCTCGAGAAACGTCTTGGCCGCTTTTCGGGTCTGCTCGACGAGTCGCTCGAAGCCGCGTCGACACGAGCCCGCGAAGTTGCACGCCTTGTATCAGAAGCAAGTGCCGAGGGCACACGCGCGATCGTCGAGCAATATGAACGTGTCCGGGAGAATGCAGAGGAGGAGCGCCAACGGGCTTCCGAGGCGATGCGCGGCATTTACGAACAGAGTGCCGGCGAGACCCAGACGCTGTTCCGCAACGCCACCGACCGCTTCGCAGAAGCTGTACAGGGCATGAAGCAGATGGCTGCGGAAATGCAGCGTGAACTCGAAGCGACGCGCAGCGAGCTGCGCCGGGGCGTGTTCGAACTCCCGCAGGAAACGGCAGAAAGCGCCGCGCAAATGCGCCGGGTCATTGTTGACCAGATCGAGGCACTGGCTGAACTCAACCGTATTGTCGCCCGTCACGGCCGCAACCTCGACGCTGTCGAGCCCGTGCGACGCGTACGCGAGGAGCTTGCTGTGGTCGGCAGCCGCCCCGAAACTCTTCCACGTAACGAACCCCCGTCGCGCAGCGAAGCCGCGCCCCGCAACGAAATTCCTTCGCGCAGCGACAGTCCACCGCGGCCTGCACAACGCGCCGAGACCGGCAACTTTGCTCCGGCGTTGCGCCGGGGTGCCGAAGGACCTCAGCCGACCCCCACCCCCACTTTACCCGGCCGCGGGTGGCTCACCGATTTGCTTAATCGAGCATCACGCGAGGAGGGAGAGCCGCAGCGCGAGCCGTCACGCGAGAGCATGCGCGAAACGCCACCCACGCGCATAAATGACGAGAGGTCTGCCCGACACTCGATCGAGTCGTTGGATTCGTTATCGGTCGACATTGCACGCATGATTGATCACGATGCAGCCGCCGATCTGTGGGACCGCTACAAGCGCGGTGAACGCAATGTGTTTACTCGTCGGCTTTACACCTTGCAGGGTCAGCAGGCGTTCGACGACATCCGCAAGAAATATCGATTAGACCGCGAATTCAAACAGACGGTCGATCGCTACATCAGCGAATTTGAGCGTCTGCTTGATGAGGTTTCCCGAGATGACCGTGGCCAGGTGGTGGCACGAACCTACCTCACCTCGGAAACCGGCAAGGTCTATACCATGCTGGCACACGCAGCCGGACGGTTCGACTGATCGCAAAGGTCGGCTTGACATGGCGGCGGCGGATGGAACCGTGGCGCCATGGCCAGGCATTCGGATTTTTCAGTGGTAGTCCCTCTAACTCTCACACTTACCACCGAACGATGGCCTATTGCGGGTTCGTTCGGCATTAGCCGCGGCAGCAAGACCGAAGCGGTCGTCGTAGTTGCAGAACTGAGCGACGGCACATCTCGCGGCCGTGGCGAATGCGTTCCTTATGGTCGTTATGGCGAAAGCATCGAGAGCGTTATGGCGCAGATCAACGCCATACGACCGCAGCTTGGCACCGGACTCGATCGGGTCGCCCTGCAGACTGCGATGCCGCCCGGCGCCGCCCGCAACGCGCTCGACTGCGCGTTCTGGGACCTCGAAGCAAAACGCGGTGGACGGCCAGCCCATGAAATCGCCGGTCTTCCCGTCCCCCACGCAGTGACGACTGCCTACACAATCTCCCTTGATGCACCGTCGGTGATGGCAAAAGCTGCCGAAAAAGCTGCTAATCGCGATCTGCTCAAGATCAAGCTTGGCGCCAAGGACGATACCGCGCGTATTGCGGCCGTGCGCACCGCCGCACCTGACACGACGCTTATCGTCGATGCCAACGAGGGCTGGGACGAAAGCAACCTCGCGGCCAATTTTGCGGCCTGCGCCAAAGCCGGCGTTGTTTTGATTGAGCAGCCGTTGCCGGAAGAGAATGACCAGGCGTTGGCCCAGATGCAGCGGCCCATTCCTATCTGCGCTGACGAGAGCGTCCACGACCGCCTGTCGCTCGCAGCGCTCGCCGGAAAATACGACGCGGTCAACGTAAAACTCGACAAAGCTGGCGGATTGACCGAAGGGCTGGCCCTTGTTGCAGAGGCACAACGCCAGGGTTTCATGATCATGGTGGGATGCATGGTCGCCACATCACTGGCGATGGCACCGGCCGTCTTGCTTGCGCAACAAGCGCGCTTCGTCGACCTCGATGGACCGCTTCTGCTCGATAAGGATCGTACCGGCGGCCTGCGCTACTCCGATAGCCTAATATATCCGGCCTCATCGTCGTTGTGGGGTTGAAGCCGACCGGCGGAACTTGCGTTCCCTCCGCCTGAATGCGGTGAAACTGTACACAAGGCAGGGAACCGCAGTTCCGCTGAGCACCTGATTTCGTTCATGAAATGTGCCTCCCTTTGATTCGCCCCTCTCAAAATTTTTGCCCAACGAAAGCTTCCCGTCGGCCACCCGCTTGGCTTAGACTTGAATCAAGATCGCACCGCCCGCCGACAGGGCGACGATAACGGGACGGGGATATGCGAATTCGGGGCCTGATTTTCGGCGCCGTACTAGCGGCGCTCAGCGTGACGTCGGCGTCTGCGACCATGCGTATCGCGGAAGACCGCGGCGGGCAGATTGGTCAGTATCTGCAAGCTTTCAACACGTTGCGATCGTCAGGCGAAAACGTCATCGTCGATGGAAATTGTCTGTCTGCTTGTACGCTGGTGCTGGGTTTGGTCCCGCGCGAGCGCATCTGTGCCACGCAGCGCGCGCGCTTTGGCTTTCACGCCGCCTGGATGCCCGACCACGAAGGACGGCCGGTAACCAGCCCGCTTGGCACGCAGGCCCTTTGGAGCATCTACCCGGCTTCAGTGCGACGCTGGATTAACCAGCATGGTGGTTTGTCGCGCAAGATGATCTACCTCCAGGGTCCCGAACTCGACGGCATCGTCGCCAGCTGCGATCGCGATGTACGGACTCAGGCCCGCTCAGCGGGTCGGCTCACGCCGCGCCCCGTGCGCTACGAGTCCGCAAGCGCCTCCAGCGAACGCCACTAGCGCCATCGCCGCGTAGGCGCGGCTGCCGAAGTCCTCGTACAGCACCCCCGAAATTCCCATTGCGGCTGCCATTGCCAGACCGGCTGTAATCGCGAGATAGCCCTGTGCGGTTGCTGCCTGACCCTTTGGCGCGTGGTGAGCAAGATACATTAATGCGCCGAGGTGGGTCGCGCCGAACGACAAGGCATGCAGTAATTGCAACCACGGCAAAATGAACGCCGGCGGATCCAGTGCCATACCTGCCCAGCGCAATACGCCCGCCGAAGCGCCGATCAACAGCAGCACCGGCGGCGTGAAAATGGGCGGCAGCCGTCCTTGCAGTGCAAACAGCACGATCTCCGCTGCGACGCCCAGCGCCCACAACGCGGCGATGAAGGTGCCGTCAAGACCGGCAGCATGCCATTGCACCGCCGAGAACCCGTAGAACACCGCATGGCTGGCCTGGATCAGGCTCGCGGCCACAATTATTGCGACAAATGCGGGATCGCGTAGCGACTTCTGGTGCGACGCTCCCTGCACGCTCGGTTCGATCGTACTTGCTGCGAGTGGCGCCAGCGTCCACGTTGCTATCGCCACCAAGGCACTTGCCGCGACCATGAGCCAGATCAGGTGGCGGGCAGGAATCGCATCAGCGGCAAAACCTGCCGCGAAATTGCCGAGTATGAAAGCGAAAGACCCCCACAACCGCACGGGCCCATAGACGCGCCCGCGCGCCATGAGTCCCTTGAGCGCATAGGTTTCCGCAAGCGGCATCAGTGGTGTGGAAAACAGGGACGTCAGTGCGTAGGCGATCAAGATCGCAACGGCGCCGCCGGATAGGCCAACGAATGTATAGCCGATGACGGTCGCAAGACTCGTAACAACCAAGACAGCGCGTACATCGCGCTTGTCGGCTTGCCGCGTAATGACCGGGATCGCTAGAACCCGGGCGATCATCGGCACCGCCAGTACGATGCCGATCAATTTCGCGTCCACCTCCTTTGCCTTAAGCCAGACCGGGAAGAACGGCATTTGAATGCCAGGCAGGATGAACAGAGCGGCATAAAACGCCGCCAGCCGCGGTACGAAGCCCAGGGACATCCGCAAATCAGGCCGCATCAACTTGTCTCCGGCTCCCTGTAACCCGTTATTGAAACTTGCGTTTTCTCAGCCAGACACCATTTACCCGGGCAACTTCACTGGCCGAATCAAGCCGCATGATTGATAAACGGACCGGCAGGGATTGCACATGCCAAACGAAATAACCGCCCGAACGGACCAGTTGTCCGGCGCATCAGACGAAGGCGATTATCAGGCATTCTGCGAAGCGCTGTCGGCAAGCGAGCGCGGCCGGGCCTTCCTTACCGAATACACCCGACGAAACCGCAATGCCGACACCAAACAATTGCTGGCCGCGATCGACCGGCTGCAATCCTTGGTCACAACGCATGCCACGCCACAGACATCCGAGCCGATCAAGCAGCAACTGCGCGAGCTTCTTGGCGAGATTGTCGCGGCCCGGTGCGAACTTGAGACCCGCATATTGGCGGTAAAGGCGAGCAAGCTTGCGGAATTGATTGCGCTGGTCGAGCGTCGAATTGCGGATGTTCTCAACTCACTCCGCGACGACAATGCGCCGCAGATCCAGCCGCTTCCACCGCCGATGTCCGAGGCACCTGACGCGCCCGGTGAGGAGGGCGAACGAACGCATCTCATTGTTGTGCCGCTGCCAGAGCAGCCGGAATTGCCTATTCCATCGCCGGCCGCGGCACAGCCCCCGTCGATTGCACTTGTGCGCAGCGAAGAGATGATAGTCGAGGTCGCGTTCGTCGAACCGCAGCGCGAACCTGACCCTCATCCTGCAATAGATTTGGAGCCGGCCACCACCCGCGCGAGTGAACCGAAGATATCAGAGCCTCCCGAAGCAAAGCGGGCGCTGGCGCCGACAAGCCCATTGGCATCAATCATGGCGTTGAGCGAGGAAGAGCGGCTTGCTTTGTTCACGTAAAAAGCCGGCCCCATCAGGCCGCGGTGAGACGCGCGAACATATCCACATCGACGTTGCCGCCCGACAAGATCCCGACGACAACTTTGCCCCTGACGCTGAGCTTGCCGGCAAGCAGGGCTGCCAGACCAATAGCACCGCCCGGTTCAACGACCAGCTTTAGTTCGTTGAAAGCGTAACGTACGGCCCGCGCAACTTCTACGTCGCTTACAGTGGTGCCCTGCCCTATGAGCTCGCGGTTGATCGGAAAGGTCAATTCACCAGGCGTATTGCTCATCAGCGCATCGCAGATGGTGCCGCTCATACGCGCGTTGGCCTCACGCTTGCCGCTTGCGAAAGAGCGCAGCGTATCGTCGAACCCTTCGGGTTCAACCACGTAGAATTTTGCCGACGGCACTCTCGCCTTCACGCCGATTGAAATGCCGGCGGCGAGGCCGCCGCCCGACGCGCCCACGACCACGATTTCGGGCTTGAGAGAGAGCCCTGCGAGCTCATCAACGATTTCGGCGCCAATCGTGCCTTGCCCGGCGATGATCAGAGGGTCGTCGTAGGGCGGTACCAGTGTGGCGCCTCGTTCGGTCACGATTTTACGGGCGATAGCGGCGCGATCTTCGCTGTTGCGGTCATAAGGAATCACCTCGGCACCGAGCGCTAGCGTGCGTTCACGCTTGGCCTTTGGCGCATCGGCCGGCATCACGATGGTCGCGCGCATTTCAAGTAGACGCGCCGCCGCCGCCACGCCTTGCGCATGATTGCCGCTGGAGTAGGCCACCACACCGGCGGCACGCCGTTCGGGCGGGATCGACGAAATCTTGTTGAAGGCGCCACGGAATTTGAACGAACCGGTACGTTGCAAGGTTTCGGCCTTCAGAAAGACGCGTGCCCCGATTGCATCATCGAGCACAGGCGCACTGATCAGCGGCGTCCGGACGGCGATCCCGGCAAGCCGTTTAGCAGCGGCCTCGATATCAGCCGCGGTGGGTAGAATGGTATTGTCGATTGCGCCCATGCAGCGAAGAGTAGCGCCCGAAAACGATGCTGTCATGGGTTCGCAGCGTCACCTCCGAAGCGGGCGTCTAAGCATGCATGAGCGGAGTGTCCTGTGTGGCGACCGGTCTGCGCCTCGACTTCGCTGCCCGTGTTACATGCTCCAGGAACGTCCTCGCGCAGGCAGCCCAGGACATGCCAAGCGCGAAGTCGCGACACTCATCCCTTGGGCATTCCAATGCCCCGAGGCACGCGCGGCGAAGATCCTCATCGAGCACACCGACATTTGTGTCGCCGATGACGTCGCGCGGTGCCGCCGCGGGGAACGCCGCGATCGGGATACCGCTCGCCAACGCTTCGAGCAATACGAGTCCGAAAGTATCGGTGCGGCTGGGAAACACAAAGACGTCTGCTGCCGCATAGATTCCTGCCAGCGCGCCGTTACGTTGCGGGCCAAGGAACACCGCATCCGGAAATTTGCGCACAAGTGTGTTGCGCAACGGACCATCTCCGACGACAAGCTTGGTACCCGGCAGATCAAGCTCCAGGAAAGCTTCAAGGTTCTTTTCCGGCGCAACCCGACCGACCGTCAAAAAGATCGGCCGCGGCAAGTCGAGATCCGTTTTCGCATTAGGGTTGAATAATTCGGCGTCGACGCCGCGCGACCACAGCTTCACATTTTTGAAGCCACGCACGGTGAGCTCGGAGACAAGCGCCGGTGTTGCCGCCAGCACGGCAGCGCCCGGAGCATGGAACCTTCGGAGCCACGTCCACGACGCCTCTCTGGTCCAGTGTTCAGGCAATGGCAATCGCTCTGCAAGATAGTCGGGAAAGCGCGTGTGAAAGCTGGTGGTGAAAGGCAGATCCCGTCGCAGGCAGATTCGGCGCATGGCATGCCCGAGCGGACCTTCTGTCGCGACATGAATCGCATCAGGCCGGATACACTCAAGGCGCCGTTCCATACCGCCCGGTCCGGCGAGCGCCAGCCGAATTTCCGGGTAGCTCGGCATCGGTAAAGTCGAGAATTGATCGGGGCTTAGGAATTCCACCTCAACGCCGAGCGCACGCGCCTCCCGGGCGACATGGCCCAAGGTGCGTACGACGCCGTTAACCTGCGGATGCCAGGCGTCGGTGACGACCAGAATTTTCATGCACTCAAGCCGCTTTCGCCGCCGGCGGCATTGCTAGGGCCGGCTCGCTATCGTGACCGGTATATGTCCAGGTGATGATTTCGAACTTGCCATCGTGGCCTTCGGCTACCGCCGTGCAGCTTTCGACCCAATCGCCGCAGTTGATATAACGAAGCCCGTAGTCGTCGTGCATCGCTGCCGTATGAATGTGACCGCAGATGACGCCGTCGGCATGATGATGCCTGGCTTCGGTTGCCAGCGCCTTCTCGAATGCACCAATATAGTTCACCGCGTTCTTGACTTTGAGCTTGGCCCATTTTGATAGCGACCAATATGGTGCGCCGAGCACGCGCCGGATCGCGTTGAACGTACGGTTGGCGGTGAGCGCGAATTCGTAGGCTTTGTCGCCCAGCAGCGCGAGCCAACGCGCCTGCGTCACGACCAGATCGAAAATGTCGCCATGAACGACGAGATAGCGGCGGCCATCGACACCCGTATGAATGGTGTTTTCGACGACTTCGATGCCGCCGAAATGGGTGCCGTAATAACCGCGCAGAAATTCGTCGTGGTTTCCGGGGATATAGATCAGGCGCGCACCCTTGCGGGCCTGTCGCAAAAGCTTTTGCACGACGTCGTTGTGTACTTGCGGCCAATACCATGACGAGCGCAACGCCCAACCGTCGACGATGTCGCCGACCAGATAGATCATTTCAGCTTCGTGGTTACGAAGAAAATCGAGCAACTTGTCGGCCTGACAGCCGCGCGTACCCAGATGGACGTCGGAGATGAACAGCGCGCGAAATCGTCGCGTGGCGTTGTCCGTCACGATGCGGCGGTCTCCGATACAACGATCATGCGCGACATGTACCAGCTGCCCTTTTCACTTTTATGACAGCGCTGTTTACCTATTTCATACTTTTGGAATCAGGCGGCAGCGCTTTGCGTCTCGGCACGGCGAAACCGCACCAGCGTGTACAGCCCGAACGGCTTGACCCTGCGCCGTTCGATCAGCTCGGCACCGCCGTGCGCTTGCGCCCAGGCCGCCAGACGCCCGAACGGAAACTCCGGCCGCAGGCCGAGCTTGCGCGCCTTCTGTGCCAGCAAGCGTTCGACTGCGGCGGCAAAGCCACGTTCGGAGTAAAGATGATTAACCAGAATGATTTGGCCACCGGGCCGCAGAACCCGCGCACACTCCGACAGCACGCGTTCCGGATCTTCTACAAGCGTGATCACGAATTGGCCGACAACGCAGTCAAACGAGGTGTCGGGATAGGCTAACGCGTGTGCGTCCATCACCGTCAGTTCCTTGACGAACGGATAGCGTCCGTCTTTAACCCGCTCATGCGCACGCGCGATCATCGGTTCGGAAATGTCGATCCCGGTGATTTCAGTCGTGGCATCGTAGTCGTCGAATGACAGACCGGTGCCGACTCCAATTTCAAGAATTCGCCCGCCTACACCTCGCGCAGCTTGCGCGGCGGCACGTCGGCCATTGACGAAGATGGGCCCGCACAACACATCATAAATCGGCGCCCAGCGGGCATAGGCTTTTTCCATCACCTGGCGGTCGGGGTCGCGCAACATGGTCCCTCGCGAATCAATTAGCTCGTTCGCCGGGGGACTACCAAGCCTGTGCGACAGTCCGGCGACAGAAGCTTTGTCGCTTGACGCTCCGGCGTCTGGCTCCGACACTTGGCACCATCAAAAAGGGAGACCCTATGAATCTTGGAATTGCCGGCCGCAAGGCCATTGTTTGCGCATCGAGTCGCGGGTTGGGCAAAGCCTGCGCGCGCGCACTGGCGGAAGCCGGCTGCGAAGTGGTGATTAACGGGCGGGACGCAAAGAAGCTGGAGGCCGCCGCAGCCGAGCTTTCAAGCCTCGCAGGTGTCAAGGTGATCCCGGTTGCCGCTGATGTCGCAACCGCCGAAGGTCAGAAAGCGCTGCTCGCCGCCTGCCAACAACCGGACATTCTGGTCAATAACAATGCCGGCCCGCCAATGCGGGATTTCCGCGAACTCACCCGCCAGCAGATGATCGAAGGCGTTATCGCCAATATGGTGGTGGCGGTCGAACTGATCCAGAAAGTGATCGATCCGATGTGCGAGCGCCGGTTTGGCCGCATTGTCAACATCACATCCGGCTCGGTGAAGATGCCGCTGGCCGGTCTCGACTTGTCGTCTGGCGCCCGCGCTGGTTTGACCGCGTTCCTTGCCGGCGTTGCGAGGACGGTTGCGGACAAGAATGTCACCATCAACAACATATTGCCTGGCGCATTTGACACCGACCGCTTGCGCGGAGTCCTGAGCAAGACCGCGGAGCAGAAGGGCAAGAGCGTCACTCAGATTGCCGCCGACCGAATCGCCACCATTCCAGCCAGACGTTTTGGCAATCCGGACGAGTTTGGCGCGGCCTGTGCGTTCCTGTGCTCTTCGCATGCCGGCTATATCACCGGACAGAACCTGCTGATCGACGGTGGCACCTTCAACGGCGCGTTCTGAACACGAAAAGGCCGGCATCGCTGCCGGCCTTGCCCCCAGCCCCGCTATCGCGGCTTATTTCATGTAGGCTCTCTTCAATGTCGGCTCTAGGTCGTCCATGCGAATTACGAGCGCCACCGACAGAATGTCGACGTGGTTGTCAACATTGCCGATATAAGTAACGCCGTTGTAAAACGGGTTGCCGGACGTTGCCGAAATATTGACCGACGTATCCTTTACCCAAACGTGCGAATACGCGACGTCGAAGTGCACGCCTTTAATGACCTGCCAGGTTGCACCAACCGAAGCCCAGAACCGGTCATTATCCGGCACAAGTGGTGTCCGCACCTGGTCGGTAATCGGCGAAATCTCATACCCGAGGCCGCCACGCACGGTCAGCCGCTCGTTCCAAATATATTCGGCGCCACCCGAAAAAAACCAACCGTCACGATACTGGAACGGAATGGTCACGGCGCCACCGCCGAAGCCATTGAGAATTGTTGCCGGCTGGCCATTCAACTGACTGACAGTTGCGGTGCCGATACGGCTCCAATTCGACCATTCCACCGTACCAAGGAGTGTCCAGCGCGGATCGACCACCTGGCGAATGCCGAGCGAGACGATGTCGGGCAAATCGACCGTGGTGGTGACGGAGCCGAATGTGGAACCGGGCAGAGAAGATGTCGCGACCAGCGCGCCGTCGATCTTTTGATTAAGCGCGGACCGCCAGCCAAGGCCGATCGTGGTCGTTGGCGTCGGCGTGAGAGTCACGCCAGCCGTGGCACCATAGGCCCAACCTTTGCCCTCGAGGGTGGCTTGCAGGCCGAGCGTCCCACCGATGCCCCTTTCGAGACTGGCCTTTGCGTATTGAATTTGTACGCCAGCACCGACGCTGATCCAGTCATTGATTCGCCAAGCGATGCTCGGCGCCGCATTGTACGTCTTGAGGAGTGTTTGGCCTGCGTAGCCACGGCCCGCCCAGAAATCAGGAGGGCTTACGGAGAGACCGAACGGTGCATTGAGGGACATGCCGAGCCAAAGGCTCGGGCTCAATTGATACGACGTATAGCCTGCGGGAACCGCCGCGGCGTTCGCGACGTTGGACGTGCCAGGAAATCCCGCCGAGACCAAGGTACCGGCTACCGGAGTGTTGCTTGAGGACGGAAAGAGGCCGGACACGTCCGTTTCACTGACGACGCCCTGGAATTGAGTCATCGTCGCCGGATTCCAGAACATTGACGAGAGCGCTCCGCCGGCGGCGACGCCGGCAAAAGATGAGCCTTGCCCGTAGACGCTTTGCTCGCGGACGGCGAAGCCGCCTGCGTTGGCCTGTGCTGATGCGATGACCAGAAGTCCGAGCGCGGTGCCCGCGCGCAAATAGCCGTCCCAAGACCGACGTGACATCTGTCTCCCCCACTCAAATCGGCTCAGTGCCATCGTGACCGGAGGTTACGCAATCGACAATAGTGCCCAGCCCAAAAACCATTGGAATGGCGCGAACTTAAGCAGAAATAACGTGCGTGTTGCGGCAATGACACATAAATTATTCCGCACTGCAGCAAATTCTGATTTGACTTTTGCCTGCGGCCCTCGCCGGCGGGCCCGCTTGGTACAATTATCCCGTTACCCTTGCGTCACGCCGTAAGCCTCATTCAGCGTGTGTGGAATTTGACGCCCACGGCATGCCGGACAAGTTCGTGTTGGGCAGCCCAATCTTGCGTTAGCAGACCGCGCGCTATGCACCGAGGGCAAACGGTGAAAGGCCTGATCTCGGTCGCTTCTAGGTCCCGTGCCGGTCGATATGCCTCCTGCAAAGGAGGGTTGCCCCCTGCCCGCCGCCATGCATGATGCGCCGACCGACCTTTCCGACCTTCAAAAACAAAACGCTCACGGGAGACCATTCTATGAAGCTTGTCCGCTACGGCGCGCCCGGCCGCGAGAAACCCGGCATCATCGGTGACGACGGCAAAATCCGCGATCTGTCGCGCGTCGTGAAAGACATCGACGGCGAAATGCTCGCTTCGGGCGGCCTCGCGAAGATAAAAAAGGCAAACCTCAAGCGGATGAAGCCGGTTTCCGGCAGGCCGCGCCTCGGCCCCTGCATCGGCAACGTACGCAATTTCATCGCGATCGGGCTCAACTATTCCGACCACGCCGCGGAAGCAGGTATGCCGATCCCGAAAGAACCGATCATCTTCAATAAGGCACCAAGCTGTATTTGCGGGCCAAACGACGACACATTCATCCCGCGTGAATCGGGCAAGCTCGACTGGGAGGTCGAACTTGGCATCGTCATCGGCAAGCGAGCGCGCTATCTCACACAGGACAAGGCGAAGGACGCCATCGCCGGCTACTTCCTTGGCAACGACGTATCCGAACGTGTGTTTCAGATCGAGCGAAGCGGCGGCCAGTGGAACAAGGGAAAAAGTTGTGAGACCTTCGGGCCGATCGGCCCGTGGTTCGTTACCAAGGACGAAATCAAGGATCCACAGAATCTGGACATGTGGCTCGACGTCAACGGCGAAAAACGCCAGCGCGGCAACACGCGCACCATGATCTTCGGCTGCGAACACCTCGTTTGGTACTGCTCGCAGTTCTTCGTGATGGAGCCGGGCGACATCATCATCACGGGCACGCCGCCCGGCGTCGGTCTCGGCATGAAGCCAACGCCGGTTTTTCTTAAAGCCGGCGACGTGGTGACCCTCGGCATCGAGAGGCTTGGCGAGCAGCGGCAGAAAGTTGTTCCGGCAAAGTAGGTCGACATCATCCGCCATTTAAAAGCCCGGGCGAACCGCCCGGGCTTTTGCTTATGCGCCACCCGCCATTCACCAACAAAACGTCCCAACGGAACCTGCGATGCTGGCTACAAAAGAACAATCATGAGCCGGCACTCAGGGAGGTGATTGTCGCGGCAGCGATTCGATTTGTCGTTTGAGGCTATCGACCAGCTCCGAAATCTGCCTGTCGTCCGGCGCAAGCTGAACCAGGCGTTGAGCGTATTCCAAAGCTGACGCCGGATTTCCGGCATCGCGGTAAAAGGTGACCAGCGCAAGCAATGAATTGCGGTTTGCCGGGTGTTTGGCCAAATTGTCCTTGAGGACCGTGATGGCATCTTCAGTGCGTCCTGCCGAATGGAGGGCGACACCATACACATAGGCATATTGAGGCTGATTGGGGGCTAGCTCGGTGGCGCGGCGCAGTTCAGGCAGCGCTTCGTCGCGCTTCATCTGGCGGACCAACGCGAGGCCAAGCGCGTGATGAAGCCCGGCATCCTCAGGCGCAGCGGCGACGGTCGTGCGCAGCACCGCGACGCCCTCGCTCTCGCGTCCCATTGCACGATAAAGATCAGCGAGGTTGATGGCTGCCGGTATATATTGCGGGCTCAATCGCAGCGCAGCCTTGTATTCCGTTTCCGCGTCCGTCGCGAGGCCGCGCCGCGCATAAAACATTGCAAGCGCTGAACGATTTTCCGGCCGATCGGCATTGAGCCGCTGTATGGCAATGAACTCGGCCGCAGCGCTTTCATAGCGTTCGCGGTCGGCGGGCGGCTGACGTTCGGCCGGCATCTCGGCCAGAAGCGCGGCGGCGCGCGTGCGTACGCCGCGCACAGAATCTGAAAGGAGCGGGGCAACTAGCGGCCAGATTTGCGCGGCGGGAATGTTCGCAAGCATTTCCATCGCACCTATTCGCACCATTGGATCGGGATCGGAAAGGCCACGGCGCACCAGGTCGGCATTCGTCGGAGAAACATGTGACGCCAACTCCGTCATAGCCGCCGCACGCGCAACATTGGGCGTATTCAAATCCGCAGCCACGGTCGCGAGCAGTTGTCCGGCATCGGCGGCGCCGGATGAGGCTGCCCGAAAAGCATCCCCATAGGTCTGGAAGCCCTTGCGATCGGGTCCAAACCAGCGCGCGATGGTGTCCGCTGCCCACTGAGCCGATTTATCGGAATGACAATAGTTGCACGCATTTGGCGTGCCCAGTTTCACCGACAAGTCCGGCCGCGGAACCCGTATGCTGTGATCGTGCCGGGGATCGACCACCATGTAGGTGCGCGCTGGCATATGACACGAGATACAATTCGGCTCGGCGTTCGCTTTCTCATGATGGCTGTGCTTGGTGGTCGCATAAGTTTCCGGGGCATGACACTGGAGACAAACGCCGCTGCCGGCAACGTTTGGCTTGCCGCTGTGAGGGTTGTGGCAGTCGCTACATGTCACACCAGCCGCGAACATCTTGCTCTGCTTGAAGGGAACGTAGTTATAGGGTTCCTCGACATCGCGAATTTGGCCGTCGGCCCAGTAGACATCTCTCGCAAGCGGAGATGCTATGTCATGCGTATCCGATAGCCAGCGTCCGGGTGTCCAATCTTCGGAAATCTCGCTGCGGCGGGCGTGACACCGTCCGCACACTTCAACCTCCGTTCGCAGAAGATTGGTCGGAAGGTTACGTTGTAGCTGTCCGCTATGCGGATTTTGCGACCAGATGACTCCCTGGCGTTCGTCAAAACGCGCAAGCAGGCCTTTGCTGCGATCTTCGCGTCTGTTGAATGGCAGCCAGCTTCGCTGTGCTTGCGCCCAAGCAACGTGATTGGAGCCTTGCCCGTGACAAGCCTCGCAACCAACGCTGATCTCCGACCAGTCTGTCGCGTAGCGATCGTTTACCGCATCATAGTTCTTGCGTACCCCGGTCGAGTGGCACTCGGCGCACATGAAATTCCAGTTCTGATTGAGCTTGGTCCAGTGCAGCACGTCATCATGCCGGATATTTTCGTTTGGATAGAGATGGAACCAGCGTTGCCCGCCTTTATCCTTCGGACGGCTGTCCCAGGCGATCGAGAGTGCCTGCACACGACCGTCGGGAAATTCGATCAGGTACTGTTGAAGCGGATCGACGCCAAATGTGTATTTCACCTGGTAGGTCGCCAGCTTGCCATCCGGCCCGTCGGTTTCGACCAGGAATTTTCCATCTTTGCGAAAAAAGCGCGAGCGCAAACCGTAATAGTCAAAGCTTGCATCGTTGAAATCGCCGAGCACGGATTTTTCCGTCGCATGATCCATCGCCTGCTTGTGCTGTGACGTACGCCAGAGATCCATCTCCGCACGATGACAACCGGCGCAGACCTCACTGCCGACGAAGGTCGCCACAGCGGGAGGTTCGCCGCGGCGGCCGGACAGCAATGGCCAGGATATGACGCCAAAACACACAAGAAGCGCCACAGCGGTGGCGACGATGAAGATTACCTTTTTGGACCACGATCCTTGCGCCGGCAAATGAGCCGTCGGATCTCCGCCATCAGCGACCGGCCGATCCTGCGGTTGTCGACGCCGGCGGAACCGGGATCGTGCCAAATGAATGGTCCTCTAAAGAGCGCCTCGGACATCTAATTAAAGGCAAAAATACGCTTCCAGTCATCCTTCATGCTGACCACCATCCAGTCGTTCAGCGCCGCGGCATCAAGCGCCTTGTCAAGATGGCCAAAGTGGGATTCCCGGTCATAGGCGTATTCGCGATCGCCGTCCGTGTGATGCACGATCAGACCAAAGCGCCGGCCGCCCGATTTCGTTGCCCATTGCAGCATCTGAAGATCGCCGTCCGAGTTGCCAAAGGCCGCGATCGGACGCCGGCCGATATGCTCGTTAATGCCGACAGGCTTGCCGGCGCCATCGTCGACGAAGTTGATCTCCGCCAGACGAAACAGCTCCGGAATATCGCGTCGCATCTGGAAACGCGTCTTGATGCTCGATCCCACCACTTGTTCGGGTGGCACCCCGTAAATCCGCTCGGTCCACGGCCGCATGAATTCGATGCCGCCACCCGACACAATGAAGGTCTTAAAGCCATTTGCGCGCAGGTATGCCAGTAATTCGAGCATAGGCTGGTAGACGAGCTCCGTGTAAGGCCGTTTGAATCTTGGATGGCGCGCGGTTGACAGCCATTCCTTCACAATACGCTCGAACTCTTCGATGGTCATGCCCGCATGGGTGGCCATCACCAATTCCACAAGCCCACGTTCGCCGCTCGCAGCAAGTGCTTTCATGTCGCCATCCAGAACAGCCTTGAATGGCTGCTTCTGTTTCCATTCAGGGTGCATCGGCGCGAGCGCCTTCACGCGATCAAGCGCAAAAGCAAGTTGGGTATACATCGGCTGTTCTACCCACAGCGTGCCGTCATTGTCGAAAGTAGCGATACGCTCAGGTGCGGGCACAAAATTGGGCGCGCCCTCATGCGTCACTGCGTTGACGAAATCAAGAATTGACTGCTTTGCCTTGCCGTCGTTCCATGACGGTAGCGGGTCGCTCTGTGCTAGCGCTGGAGATCTGGAAAGGGCTACTGCGCTGGCGGCTGACATAAGCAGCGCTGTCAAAACCGCGCGCCTATGAACAAGGCATCGCATTGGCGATCTCCGATTTTACGAAGTTCTCCCGGCTTTAGGTTTTGCGTGTCAAAACGCCGGTTGCAGCTTCAGCGATGAAACTCCGAGCGCGACGTCGACTGCGATCGACCCTTCGAGGGAGACGGGTTGCAGCGCCAGAGTGCGGGCAGAGCCGCCGATCAAAACATTAGCGCCTGCGCCGAGGCCGATTCCGAGATCGCCGGATGCACCGACATATTCACCGGCGAGCGCGCCGGCCGGTATGCCTTTCGTCGGCGCGAGCACCGCCCATCCGAGAACACCGCCGGCACTGATCCCAATATTGATGCCAACCATATTAAGCGCGCCCTGGTAAGCCTGCGGTGGATCAGGCGTATTCGGAACAAAGCGACATTCCATGGACTGATGGCCGGCGATTACGAAACCTATGCTCGGATTGAGCTTGCATGTGAGCATGCCAACCTGAGTCCAGTTTCCAGGAGCCTGAGCAGATGCCGATACTGCAAAGGCCAGCGTGAGAACGAACGTTGTCAGAATTCGCGACATGATTCCCCCGATTGGATGGCATTTAAATGCAGGGTGGAAGTGGCACGTGCGCCTTGCTAGGTACTCCATCGCCAAGCGCGTCACCACTTGCCGTGATTTTAGAACGGCGACCCAACTGGCTATATTGGACCTGGGTCCAATATAGCCGGCGAAGAAATTGAAAACGCCTCGGCGGCAAGTGCCAGGCTTGGTCTTTCAGGATTTCGGAGTAAAGGGCTTCTGAAAACCCGAGACCACCCAGCCGCAAGCGAGACCGAGGACAAGAACAAGAAGCGGTACGCAAACAGCGAAAATCAGTAGCTGCAAAATGCTCAGAAGGACACCGGGCATTCGAACTGGAATCTCTTGTTTGCACAAATCGCTGCGCTCGTTGCTGCACTCAGCCTGCCACTTTTTTACGGCCGCTGAGTTTCGCATGAACGGCAATATGTCAGATTTGGCCGTCCCGACTGGGGCGGTCACAACAAATTTCAAACCATTGGGATCGGTCACGGGATACCTGGCGCTAATGCTGCCATTCGATTGGAAGAGTGCCCAGGCGCCGCAGCCTGCGAGCCAAAGCACCGAAAAAGCCACCCATAACCTTAGAAAACCGAGGCGCCAGTTCATCGAGCACTCAACCGTCAGCATGCGTATTGCCGATGGCCACCAGGCCACTGTGGCACAGACTGATGCAAATGCACGAGTGGCGGGCGAAGCCCGCCGCAGCTTTGGCGACAACGGCTGGAATTAAACTTTATTCTTCAGGTTAACGCGCAAGGCTCGTTGTGGCATGCTTTCACGCGGCTAACATTTTAGCGGGAATGACCTCGGACAGATATTCCTAGACAAGTCCCCGAGGGATCGCGTCATTCACAGTCGAGATTTTGGCATGCGCAGAACAGTCATTCTTGCTTTCGCAGCCGGCGCGCTTCTTGGCGCGGGCTACTTTGCGAGCGAAGCGTTGGCGCGCGGCGGGGGCGGCGGTGGCAGAGGTGGCCACGGAGGCATGAGCTCAGGCTGGCACGGATCGGCGATGCATGGTGGCACGCAACAGATGCACGGCCAGATGCGTCACTTTTCATTCAAGGGACAACATTCGCATGGAATGCAAAATTTCGGGCAGCACAACATGCATCACAATTCGTTTTCCCAAGGACAATGGCATTCGGTTCCCGGTTTTGGCAGTCAAGGAAACAGATGGGCGAACATGCCGGGTGTGTGGCACAAAGGGCCCGGCTTCGGCAGCCGCGGGCAAGCCAATAATGCACGGGATTTTCGCAGGGATTGGCAGGCCGGCGGCGGCGGCTGGGTTGCTGCCGGGAGCGTGGGAGACATTTGCGTGAACGCAACCATGTGCCAGGGCGTATGGCAAGTCGCGCCACAGACGACGAACCGGGCATCACCATCACGCAGCATCAAGCGAGATTGGCAGGTCGGTGAAGAGTTGTAGACGGCAGTCCATCACTCGGACGTTCTAGACTCCAGCATACCGGCAACAGCCTTCCACGTTTCATTTTTCAAATCGACGATCGGTGGGTTAGCCAATTCAACGGTCGTCTCCGTTTTGGTATTGCAGCCCGCGACAAGACGGGAAATCTTGATCTCGCCGTCGGTATAATAGCGATCGCCTTCGCCATTGCGGCCGATGAGCGTCGGCCCGACACCGGTCACCTCATATATCGCCTGCACGACTTTTGCTTCCTTCAGGTCGTTGGTCAGCCCGTCGCGCTCCGCGTCAATGTCAGCTCCGATATGGTGCGTGACCTGGCCTGTGTAGCGGCTCAAGCCCACGTCGCGATCGAATGTCGCGGAACCGAGCCACACCGGCCTGCCCTCTTGGCCTTCCTTGAGCACTTCCCAAAAGCGGACATGGTTGCGCCGATCCGCGCTATTTCCAACAGGCTTTTCGAAGGCGAGGTCCTCTCGACGCCCTTCATAAAAAAGCGGGCTCACCGGCGCATCACGGTAAGGCCTGCGCAGGATCACGCTGCCGACGATCTCCACGCTCGATCGGAATGTAATGGGATCTGCGGGATACCAGCCAGCCGCGTGCATAGCGCACAAAACATCTTCTTTCGTTCCGACCAGTCCCACATTGATCGGATCGCCCGGAATACCCTGACCCGTGCGTGTTATCATTGGCAGTCCTGCGAGCCGCCTCTGGTGCTCGTAGTGGGTCCACGCCAATGGGAGCAAGATGTAGGCGGTGAACCCGTAGGCGACGATAACGGCCGCGAGGATCGTGAGCGTTTTTCGCGTTCGTGAACGGCTGGATGCCATCAACGCTCAGGTACCGGCTTGCCTAGAAATCCGGCTGCAGAATGCTGCCCATGCTAGGATAGAGTGTATTGTCCGGAACGTAAGCAGGTCCGGGTTCGGAATCGATTGCATCCATGGCGTTTAGAGAACCACCGTTGCCGCCCGGGCCAACATTCGCCCAGTTGCGGTACGCCGCATAGGCTTCCGGAGTTCCCACGTAAGCGCAATTGCAGCCGGCGGCATCGGCATAAACGTAATAAAGCTGGCCATCCTTCCTTCGTGTTACGAGCTTATCCGGCGGCAATGATTTCAGGATCGCTGCCTTTTCCGGCGTCGTCGCGTATTTGACGACGAACCCGGCCTGAGTGAACAAGTTGTCGGGCACCACAATGGTTTGCTGTTGCGCGAACGCCGGGCCAGAGGCCAGCAACGCGAATGCGATGATGACGAGACGAGTCGGCATAATCAAACTCCTGCCTTGTACAAGAGATCAGTTGTTCGGCGGTGGTGGAACCGCGCCTAAACCCGGTGGTGGACCCGGATTTTGCATTTGCAACTGCAACAAGCCTTGCGCGTTTTCAGACGTTGGCGGATAGAGATTCGATTGCGGCGCATTGCCAGCGGGATTGAGAACACATCGACCTCCTATGCCGCTCAGCGTCTGAAGGCATTGCTGCTCGGTGAAATAATTGCACTGCAGATTACCGTCATTGTCCATGATAGCGCACCATGAAGGATTCTGCGCCTGGAGCGGGGTAACGACGACAATCGTCGCCACCAAAAGGACGAACGCCGCAAGTACATTTCGCATGACGGCACTCCACGCAATTATATTCACTGACGTCGAGCCTCGATTTCCAAACTAACTATTCGCGCCAGCAATGTCGCCGGATAAAGTTGACCAATAATCGACTCGAGATTGCACAGACTGCGGGCAACGGGATGTATCGGCACAATATCTCCATAGCCGACAGTGGTTAGTGTGACAAAGCTGAAATAGATCAAGTTGCTCGACAGCTTTTGATTGTCTTCGAGAACCATTCCGTTGAAAGCATTCGGGAGCCAAAGTCCGACAATCATGAACAGGGACACAAACGCCATTGCAATCAACAGATAAAGCAGAACTGCTCCCACTATACGATGGACGTTGACGCGGCCAGCACTAAATACCTTCCGGGCGACGACGTACCCGAGCACGCATGCGCTGATGAGCCACCCCGCCGCAGCAAGATAAAGGTCATAAGGCAGCGGCTTGATCAGACGCGCTGTGACGACCATGACATTCAGTGAAAATCCAGCAAGCATAATAGCCGTTGCCATCGGGCTTGCAGATATGATCAGCACGCCGGCAATCATGACCAAGCCAACGACCACCCCGAACGCATCGAAGATCTTGATCCCAACAGCCTGAAACGGCGAGACAACAAATAGCATCACCACCAGCAGAACGGTCAGCACGCTCAAGAGCTGATCGCTGTGCTGCTTCTGCAATTGGCGAAGCCAGGACCGGTCGTCAATGCTCATGGCCTCGTTCCCGGCCACGGAACTCTTACTCCTTCGGCAAGGTTTTTACGTCCTTCGCCATCTGCAGGCAGGTCAACAGTTCGACATAACTTTGTGAACCGGCGATGTCACCCACCATCTTTGAGCACCTCGCCCTGCTGTCTGGCGCGAACTGCGTCCACTGGGTCACGAGTGTTGCCTGGGCGCTTTGTTCATCCGTCAAACAGCCCTGGACATTGCCCCCAGTTGAATAGGCCTGCACGTCGGCCTTGCAAGTCTTGCGTACGTCATATTTGGGGACGTCGTCCGCGATCGCGACAAAAAGTTGGCCGCAGAGAGTTGTTACCGCCACAACAATCAGAATTGCAAGTCTTGTCATGTTTACGCTCCTTACCGGCAGCTCGTTCTGCGCCACTATCCGCGTTTGCGCTGCGGCTGCGCAAACCACCTGGCATCTTCGGTCGAAAGCACCGACCGGTCAATCGGCAGCGTGATCTTGTTGATCTTTCAATCGGCTATGAATAGCGTCGCACATACGAGCGCGGTGACAGAAAGCACATTTGCGTGTTCGTCAATAAGCTCGCCGTAAAATGAAATAGAGTGATCTGGATATGGCGGAAGTTACGCACTAAAAAGGCGACAAGGAAAAGCAAGCCTGGCGGGGGTGATATGCATTTTGGGTGCGCGCGTGGAACGATCAGAATCATTGCATCATTCGCGATCACGATTGGCGTCTCAGGCGCAGCGATGGCGGCCGACATGCCGACCAAGGCGCCAATCACGCCCCCACCCGTAATTCAAGGCTGGACGTTCAGTCTCACGCCATATGTCTGGGCGACGTCACTCAGTGGCTCGGCAACGGTGAAGGGAATAACGACCGACGTCGACGCCGGTTTCTTCGACATTCTCGATCACACGCAGTTTCCAAAAGGTCTGTTTCAAGTCGCGGCCTTTGGTGAAGCACGCAATGGCCGCCTCGGACTGTTTACCGACATCGCCTATATGAAGCTGGGTCTGGGTGCGAGTTTAAACCGGTCGCGCGGCACCGACGAACTCGGCGGCAGTGTCGGTGCGTCCGCCGGGCTGACCATCAAAATGGTCATTGCGGAGGCAGCCGCTGCTTATGAGATCGCGAACTGGGGTGGTCTGACCTCGCCCGGCTCACGCACCGCGCTCGACCTTTACGCCGGTGGGCGCGTCTGGTGGCAGCATGCCGACGCAGAGGTGACGGCATCCGGCACAGTGAATGTCATCGGATTGACCCGGACCGGCAACGGCACACTTCTGGCATCGGGTGACGTTAGCTGGATTGATCCCTTGGTCGGCGTACGGTTGCGCCACCAGTTTGCTCCCGGCTGGAATCTCGTCGTGAGCGGCGATGTCGGCGGTTTCGGCGCCGGCAGCAAGTCCTCGTGGCAAGCGCTCGCGACCCTGGACTACGAATTTTGCCGGTCGAAGACTGTCACCTGGAGTGGCATGGTCGGATACAAGGCCTTGCAGGTTGACTATTCACAAGGGAGCGGGCTGACTCACTATGAATATGACATGACCATGTATGGGCCCGTATTCGGCATTACCGCGCGATTCTGAGAGCCGAGAGCGGGCACCAGTGCGAGCCTTCCAGCCATTAAGCTTACGCCTTAACTAATGTTTGATTTGTGCTTGGCGGGTGCGAAAAGCCGAGCCTAGTATGCGGATTGGGATGTTGCGAATTGGTGGACGTGCCATGACGTGTAAAGTGTATGCGGCCTTCATAATGTCTGTCGGTGTAGCGTTGACGCTCGTTTCCGGCCAGGCTTTCGGCCAATTGGCGGCAGCTCGTGGTGGCGCTGCGACGCATTCGCCTTTCCATCCATCAACCAACCGATCGCACCTTCACCGTGACGGACGTAATGTAGGCGCTTTCTTTCCAGGAGCCGGCGGGTTTTTCTGGGGACCATCAAATGCCCCGCTAGAGGTCGCGCCGCCGATATCAGCGCCAATAGCCGGCGATTTCAATTACACATACAAATTTGATGTTCCTTGGGATTGGGCACACCGATATCCCCCAAGTTTTTTTGCCAGTCCTCCCGAACCACTTCCTCCACGGGTTACATTTGCGCCCTCCGGCTGCCCGGCACAGAGCGTGACGGTCCCTGGGGCTGACGGCAAAGATCAAACCGTGACGATGATTCGCTGCTAAGAGAGGCTGCTCGTCCGCTTCGGCTCATCAGCGACATTGCAACCGCAGCAAGAGGTACACACCGAACCGAGCAGTTCAGCCTGCCTTGCGCCGACGGGCTGCCGTTGCCGGCTTCCTCATCTCTTCTTTTCCCGCTCTCTTGCCGGATATTGAAAACAACATTTCTTTCTGACCTTCGATCCGTTTGCGTGATCGCTTCGTCGATTGCTTGCGGCCTGATTGGCGTTCTTCATTCACGCTTCGGCGCAACGCGTCCATGAGATTGATGACCTTGGCAGGAGCGCGTTCCTGTGGAGCCTCGATCTTGATGCCTTTTGATTTCTTCTGGATGAGCTCCTTTAATGCCGCTTCGTAATGGTCCTCAAAATTTTCCGGTTTGAAATGTCCTGATTTGGTTTCGACAATGTGCTTTGCCAAATCCATCATGTCTTTGCTGATTTTCAAATTCGGAATGTCGTCGAAATATTCTTTTTCGTCGCGGACCTCATAAGGGTACCGCAACAACGTTCCCATAAGCCCTTTGCCGCGCGGCTGCATGGCGATGATGTGCTCGCGGCTGGTCAGGACGACGCGGCCCAGCGCAACCATATTCATTTTCTCGATGATATCCCGGATAACGACGAACGCGTCCTGCCCTACCTTGCCATCGGGAGCGATGTAGTAAGGGCGTATATTATAAAGGTCGTCAATTTCAGATGCTGGGACAAATTCATCGATGTCGATTGTCTTCGTGCTCTCGAGCGCAATTGTTTCAAGCTCGTCCTCGTCGATCTCAATGTATTGCCCCTTGGCAACTTCATAGCCCTTGATGATGTTCTCCGACGGCACCTCTTCGCCCGTATCCTCATCGACCTTGCGATAGCGGATACGGTTGCCCGTCTCTTTGTTGATCTGGTTGAAACTGACCTTTTCGCGCTCGCTCGTAGCGGGGAAAAGCTGGATGGGGCAAGACACAAGCGAAAGGCGCAAAAAGCCCTTCCAGTACGCGCGCGGGGCCATAAGGAACTCCTACACAACGGGACAGATCACTAGTGTAGTCGTTCAAGGCCAATCTTGCATCGTTTACGGCAGTATTCGTTCTCAATACGTTCACCCCGGAATGCGCGCAAAGTAAATCAGAGGTGACAGCCTCGCCCTCGAACACTCCTCTGCTATAGTTCCCGCTATCAACTAGAAAAGCACATTGTCTCAAGGGGGGATGCGATGCGATGCGTGACATGGCTGGGCTGCCTGGCGCTGGCTCTAGTGCTATTGACGCCGGCACAGGCCGAAACGATCAAGATCGGAATTTTGATCCCTTACACCGGCACCAATGCAGACCTTGGCGATGTGCAGGACAAGGCGTTCGACCTGTACATGAAGCTGCACGCGAAGGATATCGCCCCACACACCGTTGAACTTATCAAGCGAGACGAAGGCCCCCCATCCGGCGCAAACGCGAAGACGGCGGCGACCGAGCTGATCACCCGCGACAAGGTGAACCTCATTCTTGGCGTCGTTTACTCGCCATCCGCAATCGCGATGGCGCCGGTCATCACGCAGGCCAAGGTGCCCTTCATCATCGCCAATGCCGGCACCGCCTGGATTACGCAGCTTTCGCCATACATCGTGCGCTTCTCGTTCAGCATGTGGCACGACGGCTACGCGATGGGCACCTTCGCCGAAAACAAACTCAAGTGCAAAACGGCGGCCACCGCCTATACCGATTTCCCACCGGGGAAGGATTCGACGGAAGCATTCAAGACGAGCTTCGAGAAAGCCGGCGGTAAGGTGATTGACGCCATCCCGATGGGCAACCCGGCGCAAGTTCCCGACATGACGCCGTTCTTTCAGCGCGTGAAGGACCAGAAGCCCGACTGCCTTTTCGTATTTATCCCGTCGGGCTCGCACGCCTCGGCGGTCGTCAAAACCTACGGCCAGCTCGGCTTACGTCAGGCCGGAATCAAGCTGATCGGACCGAAAGACGTCGTGCCCGACAGTAAGCTCCAGACCATGGGCGACGCCGCGATCGGAACGATCGTGATGAGCTCATACAGCAACGACCTCGATAACCCCGCTAACAAAGCTTTCGTCAAGGCGTGGCATGAGGCCTATGGCCCCGATAATTACCCCGATTTTGAGTCGGCCAACGCCTGGGATGCGATCGATGCCGTCTTCCACACTATCAAGAAACTCAACGGTAAATTCGACGCCGATACTTTCGTCAACGAAATCAAACATTGGAAAGCTTCTGGACCCCGCGGCAGGATCAGCATCGATCCCGAGACGCGCGACATCGTAAACGACGAGCACGCAATGGAAGTCATCCGCAAGCCGGATGGCAAACTGGGCACCAAGATTCTCGGAACCATCAACGCGGTCAAAGACCCCTGCAAGGACCTCAAGATCGGACGGTGCGGCACCACTCAATAACCGCACCGTCGCCAGCACGCCTGCGCGCAGCCACATGACTTGCCCGACATCGGCCGTCAGGCGACTTCGTCGCCGATGACCTCGATGAGGACATAAACGCACAAGCAAACATAGATCAGAATGAAGAGACCTGCCGATGGTCCGAAAATCGCCACCAGGCCGAATACGACGGCAAGTGCAACCGCCAGCCAAACGTCCAACGGGATCAATACAAACATGGCGCCCCTTTTCTGCTGGGCACCTGGCGGGAGGCATCTCCTACCGACGCCGAAGCGCCCGGTAGGAGTCATCAGCCTCTCGGCGGTTATCGGGGGACTCCATCCCCGTCAGCGACGATAAATCATAGGCGGGGTACATTTCCGGTCAATAAGCTCTTGCTCATTATACATATCGTTATTTTGACTTCGCGCGGCGGCATCAGCCTGTCTCGTCTTTCCTCTTTTCTTTAAATTCAGCTTCTGGCGCACATTTTTCCCAGGCTTCGGCGATCTCCAACAATGTCAGCTTGTCCTTCGAAATTGTTCGGGCCATGCGAACACAAGTCGCACAGGAAACTAGGACACCGATTATTAACAGGCCGTCCTATCTTACCGTGCGGAATCGAATTTTTGCCGTGATCGCGGAACAGATTGCATGACGCCGCTTTTTTCATACCGAGTCGCGTATGTCTCTATCGTTGGCCGTTCCCGAAAGCAGACGATGCCGGACGCGAGCCCGGCAGTGCCGGTCGATGGCCGAACAGTTCCGCGTTCACATTGCGCGCGACTTGTTGCTAAAAGCCGCCGCAGACTATGAACGCATGGCGCGCGATGCCGAACAGCGTGAGATCGCGCAAGGATTGCGGGCACTTGCTACGGGCCGACCGGCCGCTGAATCGCTGGATTAATTCTCACCTGAGTGGGGCGACAAACCACCCTTGCGAGCGCAACCATAATCTTTGCACAGATGCGACAGGTCGCCTTCGCATGGAAAGCCCGTGATGGGGCAACGCTTCTGCGGCTCACCGGGCGACAGAACGGCGGTCAAGAGCCAGGGATTGTTCCAAATCAATTCCATTACACCGACTCCTCGATCAACATTCGAGCGTACGCTGTCATCGGGTCGATGACGGTTAGAGCTTCGGTCACTCTCATTAGGTCTCCTTCGGTCGGATAACGCTTCAGCGCTTCACCTTTATGGAGTCATTCGCTGGCAACAGACGCGCGTAAATCTCAAGCACGCGCTGCGCCTGCCGAATTCGCGATTCCCTCAATGCGTTCATGAAGCACGCAAAGAGACCTTTGCGCGCTCCGGTCGTCAGGCGGCTGGAAACAGCCGTTGCGGGGGCGTGATCGCCCCCATAAGCTGCGGCATTCATCATACTTTCCTGCTCGATCCGCTTTGGCTGTCGTAGTGCTCACCTCGTGAACAGACCATCGACACACTTCACCGTTTCATAATGACGACTTCCAGATACTCGCTTGGCACGACCATCGTGCCGTTATCTGCCCGATTCATGCGCGCGATGAGGTCGTAGAGGTCCTTCTCCAGACGATTCTGCTGGGGCATCTCAAGCGCTGAGAAGGCCTTGAGCATCGGGCCATAGTAAGTCCGAAACACCTCGAGGAAGTGTTGCGCGGACCGATAGCGAAAATTGTAGTGACGCGATTCGGTCTTAATCCAGGCCGTGGCCGGCTCAAACATCTCCGTGAGGCGCGCGCGTGTGCCCCACAGCAAGGGAGACTTGGCGGCGGCCGGTGGCGGCAGGTGTTTGCCGATTGTCTTGAACATTTGTCCGATGAAGCCATCCGGAGTCCAGTTGGTAAGACCGATTTGACCTCCCGGCTTGCAGACGCGCAGGAGCTCTGCGGCGGCCTTGTCCTGGTTGGGCGTAAACATCACGCCGAACGTCGACAGCACCGCGTCGAAGCTGCGATCGGAAAATGGCAACGCCTCTGCATCGGCTTCCTTGAATTCGATTGCCACGCCTTCAGCCGCAGCGCGGGCGCGACCTTGCTCGAGCAGACTCGCCACGTAATCTGTCGAAACGACGTCGCACCAGCGCCGGGCGGCAGCCAGGCTGACCATTCCGTTGCCAGCGGCAACGTCGAGCACTTTGCTGCCCGCTTGCAGATCGAGCGCCTCGCAAAGCTCCTCGCCTACGATCTGCAACGTTGTGCCAACGACGGCGTAGTTGCCCGATGACCAGGCCGCCTTTTGCCTGGCTTTTATGACTGTCAGATCGGCCGATGCCGCGGGCGTGTCCTGCATAGAGGGCTTGACGGCGGTTAACGTTGCAGCTGGCATCACAATCTCCTGTCCAATTTCCAACATGATTGAGATGTGAGTACCGCCTTCGCATCGAAAAGACTTTGCGCGGACCTTGATTTGTCCTTGAGACGGGCTTGATTATTTCCTGAGGCCGGTTCCGAAGTGCGGTTGGGGGCGACCAACGTGCAATTTCTCTTTGGTGATCATACCCTTGACGACGACCGTCGCGAGCTGCTCCGCGGCACCGAACCCGTTGCGGTGGAGCCGCAGGTATTCGATCTGTTGATATATCTGGTGCAGAATCGTGATCGCGTCGTCAGCAAGGATGATCTCATTGCCTCGGTCTGGGGTGGCCGGGTGGTTTCCGATTCGACCCTGACGAGCCGCATCAACGCCGCACGCAAGGCGGTGGGCGACAGCGGCGGGAAGCAGAAACTAATCCGCACCATTGCGCGCAAAGGCCTGCGCTTCGTGGCCGACGTTCAATTACGGCCCCTAGGCATCGAACCGCAGGCCGAGATCCATGAGCCATCCCGATCGGCTCTGCCACTGCCGGATCGCCCCGCCATCGCCGTACTCCCGTTCATCAATATGAGCGGTGATCCGGAACACGAGTATTTTTCCGACGGTATTAGCGAAGATATCATCACCGCGTTGTCCAAGTTACGCTGGTTCTTCGTGATCGCACGCAACTCATCGTTCACATACAAAGGCAAAACCGTCCATATAAAGCAGATCGCCGAAGAACTCGGCGTCGGCTATGTGGTCGAAGGCAGCGTGCGCAAAAGCGGCGATCGCGTGCGTATTACGGCGCAGCTCAATGACGTCGAAACCGGTAGCCACATATGGGCTGAGCGCTACGACCGCGATATTGCAGATGTGTTTGCTGTGCAGGACGAAATCACCGAGGCGATTGTTGCCGCGATCGAACCACAAATCTACGCGGCGGAGAACTTTCACGCCCAACGCAAGCCACCCGACAGTCTAGATGCCTGGGACCTGGTGATGCGCGCACTGTCGCATTACTGGCGAGTGACGAGACAGGACAATGTGGTTGCCCAAGCCTTGCTCGAGAAGGCAACAGCTATCGATCCGAACTATGGTCAGGCGCTCGGTGTGCTTGGCGCCACTCACACCTTCAGCGCGCACATGGGCTGGGCGGATATGGCAGCGTCAGTACCCGTCGCCGAACGAGCGGCGCTGGCAGCGATCCGAGCAGACGGCGAAGACCCCTGGGCACACTATGCGCTTGGCAACGTCTATCTGTTCACGCGGCGTTTCGACGACTCGCTCGCCGAATTTGAGTTGGCACTGCAGCTCAATCCCAACTTCTCGCTGGCACAGGGCTATTATGGCCTCGCGCTGTCCTATTGCGGGCGGTGGCAGGAGGCGGACTTGGCCGCAAGCCGCGCGCTGCGATTGAGCCCGCGCGATCCATTTTCGGCGATCTATTGCGGCATCGCCGCTTATTCGCAATACGTCGGACACAACTACGATGAGGCCATACGGTTGGCGCGAGAATCCATCCGCCTGCGTAATGATTTCGTCGGCGGTCACAGGGTGCTCACCGCCGCCGCGGGCATGCTTGGGCAGACGGAATCCGCCAAAACTGCGCTGCTCGAGCTGCGGCGCGTGCAGCCCAATGTCTCCCTGGACTGGCTCGCCAGCGAGATGCCGTTCAAAAGGGACGTTGACCGAACGCACTATCTGGAAGGCTTCCGCCGCGCGGGGCTGAAGTGATCGCGTATTAGCGCCAACGTCACTTGTGGTGGCGCCGCAAATACTCGTGCAATGAGGCGGTGCCCGTCTCCTTGAGCAATGTCTTGAGCATCATGTCTTTACGCCGGCCCTTTGCGAACTTAGGGCCATATTCCTTGCGGAGAGAACCGACCCGGGTGTTGCCGTGTTTTTTCTCGATCCTCCCACTGCGGTCGCGATGGCGACGGTCTAGTCCACGACGTCCCCTTGCCATTTTGATCTCCTCTGCCTCAGTGATGATGGTACGCGTGTGCAGTTCAAAACCGACGGGCGTACTTTTACCACAATTTATTTGGCGGTGGTGTTTTCGAGAGATGGCGCCGTTGTGCTCGCGCCGGAGTTGTCCGCCTCGAACGGTAATCTATCCTGACTATTGCGTCTGAAGTAGTCCAATACGAATACGCGGATTGCAGACGAGAGATTGCGCCTGTTGCGACCGTGATCGATGGTTTCGACCAACTTCGAGACCGTCATGTTTTCGCGCGTTGCGATATAGCGAAGGCCATCCCAGAATTGATCTTCCAAAGATACGCTCGACTTGTGCCCATCGCGGATGATCGAGCGCTTAACGACAACTGAGTTTGTACTGCGCGGAGCTGGCGTACGTTTGTCGGAAACCGGGACTCTGGGGGGTACGACTGTCATTTCGTTTAACCTGGTTATTTGCACTTCGACCATTAAAGGCCCGCCAATCTGGGGCAACAAATCGCAATATCGTGATCAGTGGACGATGGTTCAGCCGATCTCAAAATCGCATCTATTTTGGTCCGCCCGGACAGCCTGTAACCTATGCTGAAACCGGGACCGCAAATCGCCGAGAACACACATGAGCATCCTTCGTCTTTATGGGCGTGTTCTTGCCCTACTGGGCTCAGAGGGCCCTCTGGCATGGACTTTGGCGCTGGCAAATCTTGCCCTCGCATCGGCGCAGTTTGCCGAGCCGGTACTGCTCGGCCGCATCATCGATGCACTGACGGGGGCACAGATACGCGGCGAGCAGCCGGAGTGGCCTCATTTAACAGTTTTGCTTGCCGCATGGGCTGGCTTTGGGCTTTTCACCATCGCTTGCGGGACCTTGATCGCTCTTTACGCGGATCGACTCGCGCATCGGCGACGCCACGTCGTTTTAACGAGTTACTTCGAGCACGTTCTGCAGCTTCCGTTGTCCTACCACGGCAATACGCATTCCGGCCGATTGATGAAGATGATGCTGCAAGGCACGGAAGCGTTGTGGGGACTCTGGGTCGGATTCTTTCGCGACAACCTCTCGTCGCTTATTTCGTTGCTCGTCCTGCTGCCAATTTCGCTCTTTATCAACTGGCGGCTCGCCTTGCTGCTGATTGTCTTGTGCATCGTTTTCGCGGTGCTTACTGCGCTCATCGTCCGCAAGACTGAAACGTTGCAAAGCACAGTCGAGCAGCATTACTCCGACCTCGCGGAACGCGCATCGGATACTCTGGGCAACATTGCACTAGTGCAAAGCTTTTCGCGCCTCGAGGCCGAAGTAGCCGAGCTGCGTTCGGTTGTCGAACGACTGTTGTCCGCCCAAATGCCGGTCCTTTCGTGGTGGGCGTTGGCAAACGTGTTGACCCGCACCGCAACGACATTGACCGTGCTCGCTATCATCATCGCAGGGACCCTGCTGACCATCAACGGCAAAGCGACCGTCGGGGAAATGGTCACGTTCATGAATTTCGCCGGCCTTATCATTGCCCGATTGGAACACAGCGTCAGTTTCATCAACAGCGTGGTATCCGAGGCGCCGCGCTTGCGCGAGTTCTTCCACGTTTGGGATACTGTCCCATCCATTCGCGATGAACCGGACGCGATCGATCCCGGCAGACTGCAGGGACTTGTCGAATTCAAGCATGTATTTTTCTCGTACGACGGCAAGCAGATGGCCGTGGAAGACTTGAACTTCAAGGCGATGCCAGGCGAAACAATTGCGCTGGTTGGCGCAACCGGCGCAGGAAAGTCAACCGCAATCGCGCTACTTCACCGCGCCTTCGACCCGCAATCAGGTCAAATTGAAATTGACGGGACAGACATTCGCAAATTCAAGCTTTCGGCATTGCGTCGAAACATCGGAGTGGTTTTCCAGGAGGCGCTACTTTTTAACCGCTCGATCACCGAGAATCTGCTGGTTGGGAAACCCAATGCGACTGACGCAGAGATTCTTGACGCGGTCGAGCGCGCCCAGGCCCTGGAGTTTATCGAGCGCAAATCAGCGGGTTTTGGGGACAGCGTCGGCGAGCGCGGTCGCTCGCTGTCCGGTGGCGAGCGCCAACGATTGTCGATTGCGCGCGCGCTTTTGAAGGACCCGCCGATCCTTATTCTCGACGAGGCAACGAGCGCCCTCGATGCCGATACTGAAACGAAAGTGATGCAGGCTCTCGACGAAGTCATGAAGGGCCGCACCACATTTGTCATTGCGCATCGGCTGTCGACGGTGCGCAAGGCCTCGCGCATCCTCGTCTTCGACACGGGAAGAATTGTCGAAAGCGGGTCCTTCGACGAATTGGTCAGCGCCGGTGGTCGATTTGCCCGTCTCGCCAAACAACAATTTATTTCAACGGCTCCAATCGTTTCTCCGGCCGCCGTCGATTGAGAATTCCCTCGGTGCTCAATCCGAAAGTGCCCCCAGGCCGTACATAATCCTCAATACCGGACTCATTTGCAGCCCGATCCGATCGAACCATCCTTTGAAGATCGTTATGATCTGTCCGCTACGGTAAATTTCCGCAAGTCCCGTATTGACTGCCAGCCGAAGAGCCCAATCGCCGCGGGGCAACGCAATGGCGTACGGCTCAACGGACAAATCATCGGGCAGCATGACCAAGGCCTGAGGATTTTTCATGTGAGCGCCGACCAGCAAAAGCTTGTCGCTGGCGAAACCATCGGCATTGCCAGCCTCCAACAAGGCGATCGCTTCGGCTCCATCCTTTACAGAGATCACAGTCGCCTCAACCTTTTGTTGCTTCAGCTGCGCAACAATGGCTTGTTCGTTCGTCGTCCCCGACGCGACAGCAATTCGCTTGCCCGCCATATCCGTAAAGGTCCGTATGTTCGACGCTCTCGTAACGACAAGGCCGGTGCTTTCGACAAAAATAAAATTCGAAAAATCGACCTCTTTCATGCGGCCCAGCGTCACCGTGCTTGACCCGCATTCCATGTCGGCCTTGCCGCTTGCGACCGTCGTAAAGCGCGTCTGGACGTTTACAGGAACCCACTCGATCTTGAGGGCGCCGACTCCAAGTTGCCGCTCGATGGAATTTGCAACCAATTTGCAGATATCGATTGTGAAGCCCACCGGTTCTTTGTTGTCATTCAGGAAAGAAAATGGCCTGGCATCCGTCCGGTAAGCGATCTTGATCGTTTTTGAGCTTGCGATAGCCTTGAGACGGCTATTGGACGGCACTTGTGTCTGGGCGGATGCGACCGTCACAGACAATAGCGTGAGGAGTACAGCGGTCAGCCGGAACATGATCTTCACCGATGTTGGAGAAAACTACTGGCGGGTTCGAAGTATTTGAAAGCCTTAAAGTCAATGGTTGCAGCAATCGTGCGGGAGGAATTGAGCAAGATCAATACCCCTGACGCATGGGCCAAAAAATCGCAAAGCCGCACGCTGACGCTCAATCCTGCGCGTCTCAAGTCGTTTGCAGCCCTCGTCTAGCGCGGCCCGGCCCCGGGATCTGGTATCACTCGCGCAGCGACCAGCCGGTTCCAAATGAACAGCACCAACACCGCGCCGACGGTGGCGCCGATAAAGCCCGCACCTTGATCGGGCCTGTACCAACCAATCGCCTGGCCGATCCAAGTCGCGAGGAACGCGCCGCCTATTCCAAGTACTGTCGTGAGTAAAAAGCCCGAGGGACTGTTCGGGCCCGGCGACAACCACCGCGCGATAAGCCCGGCAACGAAGCCAATAAGAATAATCCAGATGATGCCCATCCTCGCTCCTATCTTCTGTCAGCGAGACCTTTCCGACGTCTGCCTTGCTCAGATCGCACAGGCAACCGAATATGCATCAGAGCATACGCTGGGCTTCCTGTTCAGTGGGCAACCGACCTTTCGGCGTCAATTGATCGACCACTTGCGGCAGATATTGGCTAAGGCCCTTGAGCAGGTCATCCCGGGACATTCCCGTTTGTGACATGAGCATGTTGAGCTTGTCCGAACCGAGGGCGCCAGCCAGGTCATTCGGCGAAATCGCCTTGTTGGGACCGGTGCCGACCCAAGAATCGACGGTTTCGCCATGGCCGCTTTGCTGGAATTGTTTAAGCAGGTCGTTCAAACCACCGCTCAAGACGCCGCCCGCGGCCCCACCTGCGAGAAGCCCGCCCAGCCCGCCTTTGAGCAGATCGCTCAAACCGCCGGAGCTCCCAGCAGGACCAACGTTAATTGGATTTGCCCCCGGCGTCGCGCGAGGGTTTGCTGGTGCAGCCGATGGTTGGCCACCCGCAAGACCTTTGACGGCTTTGTAAGCCAGCAAACCAAGGATCGCCATCGTGATAGGCGACATTCCTCCACCACCACTGCCGCCGCCGCTCGGATCGCGTTGTCCATGCGGTCCATTTTGCATCCCATTGAGGACATCCATTAGGCCCATGTGCCGCCTCCCGTTAGAATTGGGTGTGTTTAGAAGTTATACCGTTGCGATGACAAAAACACGGCGCTGACGGCGGTTTTGCGCTTGCTCGCGCGAAGTTTACCCGCCGTCACTTTGACGCGAAGATATACTGAATATTCTGGCAGGGAGGTATTGATGTAGCGCGCAACGGCGCCCCTGTCACAAACCGACGTGGAGGACGGGTTATGAGTATCTTCGGAAGCATTATGGGTGCGATTTTCGGTCACGGCTCCGCACAGGCCAACGCTTCGCCAACCTTGGCGCCGGGCGCAACGCCTACTAGCGCACCCCCGGCACAAACGGTCGATGTTGCCGCCATCGTCGACAAAGCAGCAGCGGCTACTGGTGAAAAGCTTGCCTGGCGGACGTCCATTGTCGATCTGATGAAGGCTCTCGGCCTGGACAGCAGTGTTGCCGCAAGAAAACAACTCGCAAAGGAACTGAACTACACCGGTAATACCAATGACTCCGCGACCATGAATGTCTGGTTGCACAAGCAAGTCATGGCGAAGCTCGCCGCCAATGGCGGAAAATTGCCGGCGGATATCAAGACTTGAACTTTCACCAGGAAACGTGAGGAGAGTTTCATGTCGGGCATGCTGATAAATCTCATTATTCAAATTGTCGCCGGGGCAATCGGCGGCAATGTGGCTGGGGGGGCATCCAAGGATCTCAGCCTTGGAACAGCTGGCAATACAATCGCTGGCGCAATTGGTGGTGGTGTTGGCGGCCAGATTTTGACTGCACTCATTCCAATGCTTTCCGGAGCCGCGGGCACCGTCGACGTCGGCGCGCTCATTGGCCAGTTTGCCGGCGGCGGCATCGCCGGAGCTATCCTGACAGCAATTGTCGGGATGATCAAAAACAAGGCGGCCGCCTAAACACGGCTTGGCGCCGCAGGTCTCGGGAGTTGCGGCGTAGATCCATTGATGACACGGATTGCCCGCTACCGCGTAGCGGCTGCGGGCGATGATGTTTATTTCGTACGTTTCGAAGGCTGGGGCACGAAAATTTTTATGTGCGGTTTATAGGTTTTTCCTGCTCATCAGGAGCTCAACCGCGAGGTCTTTAACAGTTCGTAAACCATGCTCGCGCACGATCCCTTCCACACGCTTTGCTTGTGGGGACCTGGCCCGTGCGGACCAATTGCCGCTGGCTCTGCATCTTCGGGGCTATCTTTTTAGGCCTTTCAAATGCGCCGCTCCGCGCGGAGGATGGCGTATTTAAAGACAATATCCTGTTCGGACAGGTCGCGGCACTCAATGGACCGGCCCAGGCGCTGGGTCAGGGTATGCGCGAAGGTATCCTGGCGGCATTTGAAGAGGTCAATCGTGCTGGTGGCATCAATGGTCGCAAGCTCGAACTCAAATCAATTGATGATAGTTACGAGCCCGAGAAAACCATCGAAGCTACGAACGCCGCAATAAAGGAAGACAAGGTATTTGCTCTTGTCGGCGCGGTCGGGACGCCGACATCGAAAGCCGGCCAGCCCATCGCGACAGCGGCCAAAGTGCCGTTCATCGGTCCGTTCACTGGCGCCGAATTTCTTCGTAACCCGTTCAATCGTTACATCGTCAATATTCGCAGTTCGTATTTCCAGGAGACCGAAGCCTGGATCGAACACCTCAGCACTGACCTCGGTATTACGAGAATTGCCATCCTCTATCAGGACGACGCCTTTGGGCTTGCGGGCCTAGCCGGTGTCAAGAAAGCCATGGCAAAGCGAAACATGTCGCTGGTGGGCGAAGGCACCTTCAAACGTAATACAACGGCAATCAAATCGGCCCTGCTCGAAATCATGAAAGGGCAACCCGAAGCTGTTGTTACGGTCGGTCCGTACAAGCCAATTGCAGAATTCATCAAGCTCGCACGCCAGCTCAAGGTCGATGCCACGTTCGTTGCGATTTCATTCGTCGGATCGGATTCGCTCGCCCAGGAACTTGGCAATCAGGGCGCAGGCGTCATAGTCAGTCAGGTCGTCCCCTTTCCGAGAGATAAGTCGCTACCGGTGGTGGCGTCCTACCAGAACGCTTTGGCTGCGGTGAATTCGAATTCTAAGCCCGGTTTTGTGTCGCTTGAGGGATATCTGGTCGGTCAGCTTGTGGTCGAAGCCTTAAAGCGGGTGACAGGCGAACTTACACGCGAGACGTTTCTCGATGCAATCGAGCGCGCGCCTTTCGATCTCGGCGGGGTGAAGCTGACTTTCAGCGCCACGCAAAATCAAGGCTCAAATCAGGTCTACTTCACCGTGCTCCAGGCGGATGGCTCATTCAGGCCCGTCACAAAACTAGTAAAGACTGTTGCACGGTGATGACGCTCGGATATCCAAAAGATGCCCACCGCCACGACTAAACAATCGACAACGCAAAGCGCTAAAAGCGCTCCGAGCTCAGGCTGGCTTTCGACCATTCGAGGCCGGCTGTATCTCGCCTTTGGCTTTGCCGCAACTCTGACAATCATCGGCTCGGCAGTTGCGTTCTATGAATTCACTGTAATTGGTTTGACGACCAAGGAAATAGTATCGCGCAGCTTGCCGACAACCGCGGTATCGCTGCGCCTCGCTGAACAGGCAAGCAGTCTCGTTTCGTCCGGCCCCCGTCTGATGGCAGCAGGGAATGACAAAGCCCGTAGCGAAATCATGGACAACGTCGGTCGGCAGGAACAAAACCTGGAGAGTGGCATAGCCCATCTCAAGACGTTCGGTATTGCCAAAGCAAACGATATTGACCTGAGCAGTAGGGCCTTGGCGGAACGGCTTCACTCACTCGATGTCGCAGTGTCAAACCGAATCATCATGTCAAATGAACGGGCTTACCTGGCGTCTTCAGTCCGGTCGGCACATGAGGCACTGCTTATAGGCCTCGCCCCCGCAATCGATGATGCCAACTTTGACCTCATGATGAATGCGAAGCAGGAAGGAGCAGCCGCAGTCGAGACGCGGCTCGAAAACCTGCGACGCCTGCTGGAAACGGAGTCGGAATCAAATCTTCTTGCCGGACTTCTGACCGAAGCTTCACTGGCAAACGATCCAAATCGTCTGGAACCGCTGCGTGATCTCATCGAATCCGCTCAACGAAAAATCATTAAAAATCTGAACGCAATCACCGATCGTACCTACCAGGCAAAGCTTACGTCACTCTATAAGCAGCTTGGCGCTATTGGAGCGGACGACGGGATCGTTGCCGCGCGCGCATACGAACTCAACCAACAGCGCGAAGCGCAGCTGGCGTTCGACACCGCTCAGTCCGAAGCTTCCAAGCTCAAGCAGGCCGTCGACGAACTCGTTGAGGACCAAGCCCGTATTGCCCAAGAGATCTCCAACTATGCGGGTGGGCAGATCCGTTCCGGGCAACTCATCCTGACCGCGCTTTCGATTGCTGCGGTCATCGGCGCCGCCCTGGTGGCATGGCTGTATGTCGGACGCAGTGTTGCCCGACGTCTCGGTTTCCTCAGCGACGCCATGCGGCGCATCGCCGATGGAGATCTTAATGTCGACATTCAGGACAAGCGTAGTGACGAAATTGCGGATATGGGGCGAGCCCTTGTTTTCTTCCGTCAGGCGACCGCCGATGCGGCGGCTGCACGCCGCAAGGAAAGCGAGCAGACGCGCAACCTGGAATCTCGCCGGCAGATGGTCGAAAACGCTACGCGGGAATTTGAAAGCGCGGTTTCGAATATCGTGAAAACGCTCGATCGCGCCGCGGCAGCAATGGACACGTCGGCGCGGGACATGGCAAACAGCGCGAGCCGAAACCAGGAGCAGGCTCTCGCAACGGCGGCAGCGTCTGAGCAGGCGACAACAAACGTCGGAATCGTAGCAACAGCTGCCGAGGAAATCGCCCAATCGATCGAGCACATTGCGGCTCGCGTTGCAAATTCTGCGACCGTCGCAAGTCAAGCAACCAGCGAAGCCAAGGCGATTACCGACGCGGTCGAGAGTCTATCCGCCTCAGTCGACGAAATTGGCGAGGTCAGCGATCTCATTAGCAGCATTGCTGCGCAGACTAATCTCCTCGCGCTCAATGCTACCATCGAGGCTGCGCGCGCCGGGGATGCCGGCCGCGGCTTCGCCGTCGTGGCGCAGGAGGTCAAGGGTCTTGCCACCCAAACGGGCAAGGCTACAGAGGAAATTACACGACATATCGTATCGATAGAGCAAACGACGGGGCGATCCGTTCAGGCGATCAAGAAAATTGCAGCAACTATCGAGCAACTGAGCGATGTTGCCAATGACGTCGCGGTGGGAATGCGCCAGCAAGACACAGTCACGCAGGAGATCGCGCGCAACGCCGGCGCTGCGGCAAAGGGCACACGCGATGTTTCCGAGCACATCACCGAGGTTTCGAATAGCGCAGCGAAGACCGGCCAGGTTGCCTCGACCGTGCTGACCGCGGCGGCCGAGCTGGCAGACCAGTCGCATCTGCTGCGCCAGGAAGTTGAGCGCTATTTGGCACAGCTCCGCGTCGCTTCATAGTTTGGATTGGCCGCTCCCGAAAATCCCGGCAAGCAGCGGAAATTTCGTGTATGGGTGATTTGCGCCGCTGATGTCGATACGCGACGCTGCAGGCTTTGTCGTGGGGAGTCGTATGCGCGCGGCAATAGTTACATTTATGATCGTGTTCGGCTTCACGAGCGTCAGCTTTGCGAGCGAAGACGACAGGACAAAAAGGCCAAAGGAGAAGCCGATTCAATTGCCGTCGGTTGAATTTAACGGGTATTCCGGGAAGATAACCGCTGACCAATCACGGATATGGGATTCACCTGATCCGTCCAGTCAGTACCAAATGAGGCAAAGCGCGAGCCAACCCTATTTTGGGTTGTCCTTTTCACGGCCTTTGGAATAGGTGGGGCGCCGCTGCCACGCCTACAGACGAGCAGTCAAAAAGACTAGCGTCCCAAAACCGCAGAGCGCAACGCCGACGAGCAATATCGACCATTCAGACGGTTTTAGCGCGCATAGTCGGCCCTCGTTCATGACATAGGCCAACATTGATGACATTTTTTGCATTTTGTATTCCACTTCAAGCCAACGCCACTTCCGATATAATTAGGTCAGGCTGGAAACCCGCACTGTGACGGGCGTCACCATATTTGCGATTTTTCGCCTCAGGACGATCTAGGCCGCCGGACGGTGTGGCCGGTCTGTGAGGTCCGCTGAAGCGCGCGGCAGCGCAGCCCTGAGGGCCCAAGGCGGCGTATTGCCTAACCGCCGACAAAACCACGGGATTTTCAAGACGACACCAACAAGCCTGGCAATCGGAACTTTCCAGCTTGGCGAAAGTTAGCTTCGCGACTGCCGGCCTGATCCCCCTTCCCCGCGCCGGCAGAGCTGATCGGGCCGTCGTTGTCGCAAACGCGCGGCCCACTTTTTGGTGAGAACGCAAAAACCCCGGGCACATCGCCCGGGGTTTTACGTATTGATTTTGCTATTCAGGACAACGGCTAGCGCATCGATACATTCATTCCACTCAGATCGATCGCCACCTCGAAGCCAATCTGGCGCCCGCGCAATTCCAGTACGACACCATTCGCGTTGCGAAGGCGCGCGACCCTGGCGCCGCCTGCAATCGCAAGTCCAGCACCCACTGCCGTGTAGGTCCCCACAATGTCCTCTGGCCTCCGGAGATGATAGGCGCGGCCCACGAGGTCTGCACTGCTGACCCCCAACGTCCCCACGCTGATCCCGCCGACGCTGAGCGGATAGCTCCGGTTAGCGAAGCGCAGAGTACCGCTACCTCCGCCAACACCAATAATGAATCCTGCCCTCGTAACCGTGACGCGAACTGAACCGGTCGCCGCATCCGACGGTGAAACCGCCGCAAACAACATGACCGCAGCTATCAGGGCAACTGCACCATACTTCACTGTACGAAAGATACCCGACATGACCATCTCCTAAATAAATCGAATAAGCGGGATGATTAGCGTATCACCGGACTACGCGCATTTCCAAGGCCGCAACAGAACTAATTGACGTAACCTGGGGGCGCCTTCTGCCACGGATATCCGGCGCGGGCCTTTTGATATCCGTAGGAAAAAAGCGACTGCATGTATTCTCTATCGAACGGACCCTTGTACGGTACTTCGAAATCATCTCCAATCGACGCAAGATTAAAGTCAACCCCATCCCGTCTGGCAAGCAGGTACATTCGATAAGTATCGTTCACACCGCTCGAAGCGATCATCGTCGATAGCGCTTCTTTCGCAATGGCAATCGTTTGTAACCTGACGCTTTCTTCAGCCCTCGTAAATCGGCCGTTGCGGATCACATAAGCGCTACGCTTTCGCGACATCCGCAATTTTTTCTCATCAGCCCCGGCACGTGCCGCAGCCGATCTGAGCGAGAAAGAGGGCGGATAGAGAAAAGCTTGCGCGATCGTACCACCATCGACATGCATCTCCTGGTGCCTCACTCCGTCAATTGTGACATCCAGCATGACTGGCGGGAATACAGCGGGGATGGATGCCGACGCCAACAGCACGTCGATGATGAGATCCTGTGCCTTTGGATTGTTGCTCGCAGCAATCGCTCCGATGTTCCAAATGACAGGTCGACCTTGATCGAGGTTGGTTGTCAAAATAAACAAAAGGCGTCCTCTACTATACTCTTCGGCAATTTTTTGAATCATCGCCTGGTCGAGGTAGCGCGCAATCATTCTACGCAGTGGCGCGGTGTCAGATACCGCATCGCTCGCGACTGCGGCGAGAACGGTCGGCCGACGCACAAAAATATCGCTGGCGTCCGTCCGCGTATAAATCTCCTTCAGTTGAACATCATATGCTTTCCCCAGAAAAACGAATGGCGCGGATAGCGATCCCGTACTTACACCTGTAACCACATCGAATTCCGGCCTGTCCCCCCGGTCGCTCCACCCGACTAGGAGGCCGGCGCCGAAAGCACCGTCATCGCCCCCGCCGGAAATAGCGAGAAAATATCTGTTGGTCGACGCGCCGCGTGTGGTGTTGCGGCGCTGATATGCCTTTATTGCAATATCTGTAATCTGCTTGGTTTCACTGATGTAAAAGCGAGCATCCGGGATATCAAGAATATCGGTCTGCTTCGCCTGCGCATAAGTCACGGCCGGAAGTCGATCAAGCGTACCGCAGCCGCTGATCAGAGCAGATATGAGAAAACTGATGGCTAACGGTAGCCCGGCTCGCAAACCGACTGATTGGCTGCAATCCGTTACAAATTTTCGGAGCATCTTACGCCACGCCCAAATACGCGATCCGGTCACACCATATGCCGATTTCGCGACTATGACACTTCCATTTATCGCCACGGTATGACTTGGGAAGGACGTCTGGATAGCCATGCGCGCAGGCGTGAGCGACTGGACCGACCGGTTTGGATTGATCGCCAACAGCGTTGCAACTTGGCGTACAGACCAACGTCTTTCGTTAGCGCTCCCTTTGAACTAAGCTGAATTTGAATGCAAATGTCCTGTTATTTGGCTTATTCAAAGTTTGGGAGAGCCCCCTTGTCGCGAATTTCTGTCGTGATCGTATTCATTATCGCCTCTAGTGAGGCCGTTATTGCGCAGCCTTGCAACCCGGCGATTGACGGCACCTATTGCGCATCACAATCCAATGGCTCGCCCACGGGCAACTCCCGCTCGAATCCGAATATCGGTGGCGATTTTTCTGCGACTGTGCGTGGAAATAACCCAGCAATGCTCGGCGCCATCACATTCCAATCAGACGGCACGCGATGTATGGGGCTGTTGCGGCGGAGCAACTGCAGTTGAGGGGTTCGCTATGAAAGCCGGGACCGCCATCGTCATTGCCGCAATTCTTGCTACGGCACCGTTTTCGAACCAGCTTTTGGCACAAGGCAGCCAAGATCGCATAATCGAACAGTATACCTGCAAGGACATAATGCGCGAGAGTGGCGCGAGCCGCGATGTCGCGATCGCTTTCCTGCGAGGATTCCTGCTTGGCAAGTCAGGTAGTACAAAGTTTAACATCGATGTTCTGCACAAGCAGAGCGACGAGTTCATCGAACGGTGTCTGACCAATCCCGACGAGAAAGCCATGGAAGTGATGTCCAAAATCATCGGCTAGCGCTGTCCTATTTGATTTGAGCAATTTTGACAGGGAAAGGGCGATGAGCATGCTTCGGTGTCTACTGTTCGTGACACTAACTTTGGCGACGACGTTTTCGCTTCAGACAGGGGCGCAAACGCATTGGACCCAGGTCGGCACGCTTTCCTGCAGGGTCGACCCGAACATCGGCTTTATCATCGTCGGCCACCAGCCCATGCAATGTGTCTACAACCAGGCGCCGGGATCGCTCCCTCAGGTGCCGCCGCAATCATATGATGGCGCGATCAATACTATCGGCTTGAGTATCGGGATCAGCGCGGGAAGTGTCCTTGGCTGGGCCGTGTTCGCGCCGACAGTCGGCGTCCCCGCCGGAGCGCTCGCTGGTGAATATGTCGGCGTATCTGCCGATGTCGGGCTCGGCCTCGGGGCTGGCGCGAACGTGCTTCTCGGCGGTTCCAATCGGACCATCGCGTTACAGCCGCTTTCGCTACAGGGATCTGCGGCTGTAAATGTTGTCGCCGGCTTGTCGTCGCTCAAGCTGCGTTGGCACTAAAAATCGAACGGACGATCTGACGATCTCCAGCCGCCTCCAAGTCGCCGTGATCAGCTGCGGTTCAACGTGATTGACGCTCTGACCACCTGACCTCCGCCGTGTGAGTCGATGTCTACGCTTTGCCGCCGGTTACGTGTCACCATGACAACCTCGGCGGCAAAGCCAGCACTCTCGATGTGCAGCTGGAGACGGTCACCTTGCGCGTTGCCGACGGCTGTCCCGCCTGTGCTGCGGCTGCGTTCGGTCCAACGCCCACTGACCTGGCTTTGATCATCCGCCGTAAATTGACCGACGAGATCGAAATTGTAGCTATCGCTGGCACAGCGAAGCTGCAGATCGATTTCGCGCTGCGAACTTCCCTGACGGTAGTTAGCGTTGCAACGAATGCGCTCGGCCGCTCCATTTTCCGGCCGCAGCGTCCCTGTGCCTGACCAACTGCCCGCGAAATCGGCAAATGGACCGGCCTGACCCCAGGCCGACGGTAGCGGGATATAGACTGAGGAAATCAAAGCCATGAGACCGCACGCGAGGATACCGGCAATCGAAAGTGGGAATAGAGGGCTGATTTTGCGCTGCAAGGCATATTCCCTTCTAGTTCGTGTGGAATGACCGGAAAACGATGGCGCGCCTTTAACCGCAAACGGGGTGGTTCTGGTTCCAAAGAAGCATGCGCATCCGCACTCGTTTCGTCTATGGTGATTTAATCATAAGCCTACTTGGCTATTTTTTTTCGCGCGGCAGAAACACCCGTAATGGACGCTTGATCGTCCCGGAACAGTTGCGGCTAGTCGTTTGACCACCCTCGGTCCAAGTTTGTGTGCCTTTGAGATTGGCGTGCCGGCGAACGAAGGTGCCGCTGTATTTCGCCTCGTATTGGCGGTTGCCGCTTTTCCATGAGCCCTGCAAACTGATGTTGTTGCCGCTCAGAGCTCCGGTACCCTTCTCCTGCACCATGTCTGCCGTCCCGTGTAACCGCACAACATGCGTGTACACAACCGCGCCCTTGACAATCGTCACCTCAATCGCCTCGCGGCCGCTGCCGACTGTAACCGGCAACTTGTCGCATACCATCGTGCCGCGATAGATCGCATCGCGCACCTGAGCTGACGCTGGCGTAGTCGCAACGGCCAACCCCACGGCAAGAAAAACAAAATGCCCCACCCGCATTACGTTTGCCCTCCTCACTTGCTTTTCTGTTATTGCCGCCCATTCACCAGATTCGGCCCCAGTGATCGCCCAAGGTGCTTCATTGGCGTTCTATGCGGCGATAGCGCACATTGTATGCGCACCACCAAAGTGTTCAGGTGACCACATCATGCCGCGTTTCACCAGAGGTTTATACGTCGGTATTCTCGGCAGCGTTTTGGCTAGCGGAGCACTTGTATCCGCGTCCGTCGCTGCCCCGACTCTGTCGGAGGCCGATGATCGCGCCATTAAAGAAGCAATCGCATACTGCAAAGGCGAGGTGAAAGCCAAAAAAATCCGGTTTCCTGCGAGCCGGACGTTTCTCAGAAACTGCGTTACTGAGACAATCAGGAATAATTCCGCAAAGCGTTAGCGCGATGTCGGCGTAGACGTCCTCGCCTGTTGATCCAGCTTCGTCTTGTATTCCTCGACGAGCCCTTCGAGACGCGAAACATTCTGCAAAAGACGTTCGCTCGTCAGGCTCAGCAGATAGTAACCGAATTCCGGATTCTGGAAGTAAAGTTCGAGGAGCGTTTCATAGGTAATCGTCAAGACGTCTCCGCTTTCGATGCATGTGACCGTCTGGGTACGTTTGTTTTTCGGTGCGACAAAACCAAGCTCTCCCATGATCCGGCCAGGCGGAACCTCGATACCGATTTCAGTCACCAGAAATTTTCCGGTGACAGTTAGAAACATTTCATTGGCGACATCACCTTTGCGGAACAATGTATCGCCTTTGCGATACTTTCTCGGTGTCATATACGGCCTCAGCCAATCCATCGACAAATCACCTTGTGCGGATAACCGCGCCTTTTTGACCAAAGAAAGCATTTGGCGAAGACGGATGACGTTGATCGGCAGCGAAAGAAGATAAAGCAAAAATGTGGATACGGCGCCGGCCACCACGCCATAAGCGATGAAAAACGCGATGCTGATGATGCCAATGACGCGAAGTGGCACGATTGTGCGCATCATGAGCGTGGCGACGTAGAACGCCGCGCCGACGAGCGCTAGGACATTCGCAACGTTGATATTTGCAATTATGACTTCCGTCACGCGATGAAAGACCGCGTCGTAAGTGAAATGATTGGGATCCAATCCGAGATCGGTAAAAATCTTGTCGAGCTTCAAATTCTGTCCCAAGAAGTTGAGAACGCGACCAAGGGTTGAGTCCGGATCTGCTGCGTTAAGCATGCTTCCCCCACGGAAATCTATCGATGGCACAACTCGCCAATTTTCTTCTTAATATTACCATTAGCGCGCGTGACTGCTGTAATCGAGTGACCCTGTCACATTACTTTCATGTCCCGACAGACCGGCGAAATTTCCCTATTGTCGCGTCTGACAATTGGTGGCGCCGGAAGGGCCGGCTTGGCAAATTACATTGGCCGCCGGCGCGGGCGTAGCCGTCGGCGAAACGCGCCTGCCGCGTCGACTCTCGACATATTTGAGGCATGCGTCATATTGCTCGCTGCCATAGGCAAATCCGTATCCTTCGCAAGCGATGGCAGTTGGATTCGTATCCTCGCTCCAAGGCTGGGAGCAGCCGGACAGGCTTAGAATGAAAATAAGCGCAGCAGCGCCACACATGCCCGCTCGCAAAAAGGTCCGAAGGCACGAAGCTTGTAAGAACACCGCAGGCGATCCCGTTATAGCCGACTGTTGAGGCGATCATACCGCATACAGCCGGATGCGGAAACTCGGCGTCCCTAGCTTGTTGGAATTGCGTCGGCAGGCAAGCATTGCGCATAGTCGCCGCCGCGTGAATATGCCGCCTCGTGAATGAGGGACTTTGGCGGAATGGTGCGCCGCCGGCCGAGATTTGGACGGCGTTCCCATTTTTGCTTTATCCAGTTGTAATGTCGCTTCCAGAGGATTTCGGCGAGCCACCAGAAACCTGTCAACGACTCGTGCATGACCGCATTCGCGTCGGGTACGGCATAGGCGCCGCTCTTGCCGAGCACCAGATCCATGCGCCCTGGACTGACAAGAAGGCCGGCTCCGATAGCCTCCTTGAGCATCCACTGAAGGGAAATCTTTGAAAGCCCGCTCTCAGCCTCCGGATAGCCTCCGCCAACATCCTCGTGGACGCCTGGGAACCAGACTTGCTTGAGATCCTGGGGTCCGCTCTGTGGCGGCGGGCCCTTCGGCATCCAGAGATTTGAACGGAAGAAGGCGCGGCGTTCGTCGATTGCGATTGCGTGGCGGCCAATTTCAATGTCGGGATTGTCTCCCGTGTAGGGCAACTGCAGCGGGTTCTCATACCAGCCAACCGAGCTCACGGTATCCCAGAGACCAACAAACCAGGGCTTGCAGATCCGCGTCGAGAAGGTGCTCTTGAAATCGGCAGCAAGAGTGAAATAGCTTTTTTGCTCCGCGTTGCGATTGCGGCCCTTGCGGTCGATGGCATGAATAGCCATCAGCATGCGGATCGCGTAAGGCACGAGCGCATCATTGCCTTTCGCAATAAGCCCATACATGCGAAGCAAAGACGCGACCGCCCGTGCGGTATATGCGCCGCGGCTGAATCCGAACAGGAAGACCCGGTCGCCCTCCTCGAAGTTATTCATCAGAAATACGTAAGCGTCACGAATATCGGCCTCAAGTCCGTAGCCAAATGCGCGAGCGGCGAGCCGCGTCACGATACGTGTGACCCGTGTCAGCGCGCCAGGAGGCTCCATGGTACCAAGACCAGGATGATAATAGGCGACCTGCGCGGCCGGATCGCGGATAAGCGTAAAGAACAACTTGACGACGTTGGTACGGTCCTTTGCGAATTCGTTCGCGGTACCGTCGCAGCAGAGCACGACGTTCTTCGGCATGGCGATCCCCCCGATCGCGGATTGAAAATCGGGGTTTCACGTCCCGACGGTGCCCCGCAACACGGAAAGAAGCTTAGACCCGCCTCGCGATATGGGTGTGTAACCCACTTCACACTTGGCGATCGCCATTGCCTCTTTTCTTTCCGTTCGCGCGTCCGTTCAAATCTGGCGAGGGGCCAGGTTTTGAGCGATATGTAGTTAACAGTGCGGCCTTCTCGGAGAGCCGGTAGAACGATGCGACCGCCGTCTAGCGCACAGGCACGCCCCTGAGACCGCCACATCTTGATGAGATACCGCCACTAACTTCCCATTTTTTAATTAAAACCAACTCCAATTCCTAAGGGCTTCCACACAGACCATCCGTAAAGATGAGCTCCGATCAGGATACCTTTTTCGTCAGGGGCTCAGTATGGATCATCCGATGCAGCAGCCGTCGCGCGCGGACATCTTGACCTTTCCGCACATGACGCGGAAAGACGAACAGTTGTTGCAGACCGTCCTGAACAACATGTCGCAGGGCGTGCTGATGTTTGATTCCGAAACACGCCTAACATTTTGTAATCAACGTTATGTAGAATTGTATGGACTTTCTTCCGATATCGTAAAGCCTGGCTGCCACTTGCGCGACCTTCTCCAACATCGAATCGAGCTCGGGAGTTTCTCGGGCGATCCTGACGAGTACGTTGCCAGGCTCAAAAATGGCATCGCAGACGGAAAGACTTTCAATCAAATCGTGAACTTGCCCGATGGGCGGGCTTTTTCAGTCGTCAACAAGCCGATAACGGGCGGTGGTTGGCTGGCCACGCATGAAGACGTGACCGAGCGCCAGCGCTCCGAAGACCGCATCGCACATATGGCGCGCCACGATGCATTGACCGACCTCCCAAATCGCATGCTCTTGCTGGAACAGCTCAACCACGAAATCAAGCGCGTCAAACGCGGCGAGTGCCTGGCCGTGCTATGCCTCGACCTTGATCAATTCAAAAGCGTCAACGATGCGCTCGGCCACCATATCGGCGACGAACTGCTTAAGCTGGTTGGCGAACGTTTGCGCGGCTGCACGCGCGAGCTGGACGTCGTTGCCCGCATGGGTGGCGATGAGTTCGCTATCATCATGACCCAAATGGAACAGGCCGCCGACGCCGCGACGCTCTCGAAGCGCATTCGCGATTCAGTGATCAAGCCCTACCAGATCGAGGGACACCAGATCGTCACGGATATCAGCATCGGTATTTCAGTTGCGCCGATGGACGCCGTCGAGTCGAACGAGCTTTTGCGGAATGCCGACATGGCGCTCTATGACGCCAAGGCTGACGGGCGCGGTACGTTCCGGTTCTTCGAGCCCGAAATGAATACCCGCATGAAAGCACGGCGCGAACTCGAGATGGATCTTCGCAAGGCCCTAGCCACCGAACAATTCGAATTGCACTACCAGCCGCTCGTTGTCCTGGAAAGCAACGAAGTCAATGGTTTCGAAGCCCTGCTGCGATGGAACCATCCGACGCGCGGGCTGGTTTCGCCGGCCGATTTTATACCGATTGCCGAAGAGACCGGGCTCATTGTGCCGCTCGGCGAATGGGTGCTGAAGGCAGCTTGCAATGAAGCTGTGGACTGGCCGGACCATATCAAGGTCGCGGTCAATCTTTCGCCAGCGCAGTTGAACTGCCGCAATCTGGTTAACATGGTTACGTCGGCGCTCAACGAAACGGGCATGCCGCCGCACAAATTACAGCTTGAAATCACCGAGACCGTGCTCCTTCAAAATACTTTCACAACGTTGGCCACGCTACATGAGCTTCGCAAAATGGGCGTGCAAATTGCACTGGACGATTTTGGAACGGGATATTCATCGCTCAGTTATCTCCGCAGCTTCCCGTTCGACAAGATCAAGATCGATCGATCGTTCATTCAGGATCTGTCCAACGGGGCAGAGCCGCTCGCGATCGTGAACGCTGTGGCAGGCCTCGCCAAATGCCTCAACATGACATCGACCGCCGAGGGGGTAGAAACCCAACAGCAAATGGAAATGCTGCAATCGATCGGGTGCACCGAAATGCAGGGTTATCTCTTCAGCCACGCAAGGCCTGCCAACGAGATCCGGCAGTTTTTTACCCAACGCGGTATCCACAAGGCGGGAGCCGCCTGATCGCCGGTCATTCCTGGCCTTGCAAGTAGAACAATTCGCCCGAGGCGATTGTTTCACGCCCCTCTCGAACGCAGTACCGATTCAATCGATATTCGCGACCACGGCGCCGTGCGCTCACGGAAGGTAGCGTAGGACGCATACACTTTGCCCGCGGCCGCACTGCGCCCGGCCAATTCTCCGAGTACGTCGTTCGCCTGCAATCTCGCCGCAGCTACAAGATCCGCCGGGAACGCTGCAAGCTTCACATTGTGTTCATTGATCAAGACGGCGAGTGCCTGCGAGTTAAGACGTTCCATCTCGGCAAGCGCATAGCTCGCTTCGGCTGCACAGGCATGTGTGATAACCGCCTTGAGATCGCCGGGGATAGCATCCCACACTTTCTGGGAAACGATGCACTCGCCGGTACCGTTCGGCTTGTTGAATCCCGGGTAATAGTAGAACGGCGCGACGCGATAGAGCCCGAGCGCAATATCTGTGCCGGGGCCTACGAATTCAGCTCCGTCGATCACGCCCGATTGCAAGCTTACCAAAATCTCCGACGGTGGCGTGGTTTGGGGCGTAGCGCCTAGCCGGCGATAAACCTCGCCCCCGAGGCCGAGCGCACGCAATTTCAAGCCGCGAAGGTCGGCGAGGCTCTTCAGCTCGCGTCGGAACCAGCCGCCCATACAGATGCCGGTATTACCACCCATAAAGGGCTTCACGCCGAAAGGCGCATAAAGCTCATCCCAAAGTGCTTGCCCGCCACCCGCATCTACCCAAGCGACGTGTTCGCCGGGTGTGAGCCCAAATGGGACGGTTGTAAAGAACGCAGCCGCCGGCATTTTGCCCTGCCAATAGAACGACGCCGTATGGCCAATATCGGCCACGCCATTGCCAACGGCATCGAGCACCTCGAAAGCTGGCACCAACTCACCCGCCGCATGCACCGCGATCTCAAGTTTACCGCCGGAGAGCGTTCGAATGCGCTCCGCGATACGCTCGGCCGACATGCCGGGCCCCGGCAAACGTTTCGGCCATGACGTCACCATGCGCCACTTGAGAGTTTGCGCCCGCGCCACTGAGGGCGCGGCGAGCATTCCGGCAGCGGCCCCGGCAGCGATCGCAAAATTCCGTCGCGTCGTCATGGCTCTCTCCATATCTTGAAAAAATGATGCACCGGGCCCGATCCGTGGCCGACCTTGAGCTCGTCTCCTGCGGTAATGGCTCCGGTGACGTAAGCTTTGGCATTTCGTACGGCGGCTTTGAGATCGAGGCCGCTGGAAAGCCCCGCCGCCACGGCTGAAGACAACGTACAGCCTGTTCCATGAGCGTTTTTCGTATTCACGCGTTTTGCCGCGAGCCGCAACACCGCACCCTGCCCGATCAGCAAGTCGACACTTTCCTCGCCAGTACCGTGGCCGCCTTTTATCAGGACGCTTCTCGCGCCCAGCGCCAGCAGCTCTCGCGCTTGTATTTCCATTTCCTGTTCGTTGCGCGCGATTGAAGCGCCGACCAGCGCTGCGGCTTCCGGCAAATTAGGCGTCACCACCAACGCGCGGGGAATGAGCAACTTACGGAGCGCTTCCATGGCGTCGGTCGCCAACAGCCGATCACCTGATGTTGCGATCATTACCGGATCGAGAACGATATTACTCGCGCGGTAACGATCCAGACCCTTTGCCACCGTTTCTATCGTAGCGGCCTGCGAAAGCATGCCGATCTTGACCGCGCCAATTTTGAGATCGGAAAATACCGCATCAATCTGGGCCGCAATGAAGTCAGCCGGCACGTCGTGAATCGCAGTGACGCCTTTTGTGTTCTGCGCGGTCAGTGCAGTAATGACCGAAGCGCCATAGACACCCAAAGCGGAAAAAGTCTTGAGATCCGCCTGGACGCCGGCACCACCACCCGAGTCTGAGCCGGCAATGGCAACAGCGATCGCGGTCATGGCGCCCTTCGTTGTTTGAGCGCGTCGTCAACAATCGCACGCAACTCCTGTGCCGCTTTCGCCGGATCGGCAGCAAGCGACAGGGCTGAGATCACAGCGACGCCGTCTGCCCCGGCAGCAATAACATCGGCGGCATTAGCTGCACCGATACCCGCGATCGCACAGATGGGATAGTCTGGTTCGCGCGCACGAATTACCTGCACAATTGTCAGCAGGCCGGCGACGCCGATGGGCGCCGCGGTGTTTTCTTTGGAAGCTGTCCCGTAAACGCCACCGATGGCGACATAGTCCAGCAAATCAAGCGGTGCGGCTTTTGCTTGATCCACCGTTTTGACGCTCAGGCCGATAATCGCGCGTTTCCCAAGGAGGAGCCGTGCATCGGCCGGCGCCAGATCATCCTGACCGATATGGACGCCGTCCGCTTCGGCAGCGAGCGCAACATCAACGCGATCATTGACGAGCAGCGGGATACCTTTGGGCTCCAGTACGGCCCGTAGCGCGCGCGTCTCCTCGACCATCGCCCGGGTTGACCGATGCTTATCGCGCAATTGCACAAGTGTCGCACTACCGGAGATACAGGCAGCCAGGTCCGCAAGCGTACGACCGCCCGCAACGGCGGGATCGACAAGCGCATAGAGCCTGAGATCAACACGCATCAACTGACCTTGGCGCGTGCCACCAGCGCCATCCCGTCGAGACGATAGAGCGCATCAATCACCGCGGCGGCGAAGGTTCCAGGGCCATCTGATTTTTCTGCCGCCAGTTCACCGGCGACCGTGACGAGGAGCAGCGCGGCAATGGTTGCCTCAAATGCGTCGGGCTCAACCGTCAAGCATGCCGTGACCACCGCCGAAACGGCGCAGCCCATCGCAGTCACTTTGGTCATCAGCGGATCCCCATTGGCGACAGACGCAACACGGTCGCCATCTGTAACGAGATCGATAACACCGGAGAGCGCAACCACCATCTGATTGGCGCGCGCGAATGCCATGGCGGCGTCGCGCGATGGCGCATCGCCAGCAAGTGTGGAGAATTCGGTGTTGTTGAGGCGAATAACGACCGGCCTGCGGCCGATGAGTTCGCGCGCAAAAGCGGCGCGAGACGGCGCTCGATCGACAAAGACCGGATCGAGCACCCATGGCAGCTGCTGTTTTGCCGCGGCTTCCGCCGCAATTCCAATTGCCTCGCGCCGCTCATCGTCGAACGTGCCGAGATTGACCAGAAGGCCCTGAGCGCCGGAAACGAATGCTCCGATCTCTCCGGGCGACAGGGTCATCGAGGGTACGCACCCAAGCGCGAGCAACGCATTGGCGGTGAAATTCTGTGCGACTGTATTTGTGACACAGTGAACGCGAGGGCTGCGCCTACGCACACGCTCGATGATATTGGACGCCGTTTGCGCCACGCTGTCGCGCGATGCTGCTTGCGGGTGATGCATCTCTTGTCCCTCCGCCGGTATGACCCGGATCAGGTTCGTTGGGTTGGCTTGCGCCTCTCAGCCCGGTGACGACCGGACACCCCACGAGATTGCTGCTCAATACCTAGTCCGTGCGCCTATTCAAGGCAAGGCCGCCTTGCCAGCCACCCTCGTTTTTGCTGGATTGCCCACATATCGGAGGACCGCGATGACCCCCTTCTTCGTCCAGATCAAGTGCGAGCTTGGCAAATCCTATCAGGTAGCTAACGAGCTGGCCGAAACCGAAATTGCATCCGAAATCTATTCGACCGCGGGCGACTACGATCTACTGGTCAAATTCTATGTCGAAGGCGGAACCGACATCGGGCATTTCGTCAACGAAAAGGTGCAGTGCATCCCGGGTATCAAGGACACCCATACGATCATTACGTTTAAGGCTTTTCAGCCCTAGGGGGGCGTTTCTGCCTCTCGCGCGCGCTGAAGACCAAGCTGCCGTTCGCGCCAAATGACAAATAGCCCGGCGGCCGAAACGATTGTGGCGCCTACGTAGACCAGCGACTGCGGCAATTCGCCGAACAACCAGTAGCCAAGCAACAGCGCCCACAGCATCGACGAGTAATCAAAGGGCGCGACCACTGAAGCGGCCGCGTAACGGTAGCTTTCAGTTACGAAAATATGCGCGAGTCCGCCGAGGATGCCGAGGGCGATGAGCGCGGCGAGCTCGCGGGGAGTCGGGGAATGCCAAGCAAACGGCAGCGTCAACGCGCCGGCAATTGCGCAGATCAGCGAGAAGTAGAAAACGATTGAGGATGTTGTCTCCGTTTGCGTGAGCCGGCGCGTCTGGATCACTGTACCGGCATTGCAAAACGCCGACGTGATCGCAAACATCGAACCAACCGCCGCGACCGTCCCGCTTGTTCCGGCATAAGCGCCGAAGTCGAAATGCGGAATCAACATGACAATCACGCCCACAAAGCCGATGATCACGGCCGACCAGCGGTAGATGCGCACACGCTCTTTCAGGACGATAGCGGCGAGCGCCACAGTGATAAGCGGCGACGCAAACGAAATCGCGGTGGCGTCGGCGAGCGGCAATCGCGTCAGCGACGAGAAATTGGTGAACATGCCGCAAACGCTGAGCAGGCCGCGGCCAAGTTGCCCGAGCGGCCGGCTTGTACGGACCGCGGTGGCAAGTTCACCCCGGATGGCATAGATGACCAGCACCGGCAAAATGGCGAAGGCGCTGCGGAAAAACACCATCTGCCCCACCGGGGCGACGTCGCCCAGTTGGCGTACCAGTGCCGACATAGCGGCAAACAGCAACGCAGAGACGAGCTTGAGACCGATAGCTTTGAGCGGATGCATTGGGCGATCTGGCGATTCGCCATTACATACGCGAAACAAGCTGAGTTGCGCAGCTATTTCGGGGCCGAGAGGGACTTGAGATAGACCGCCATCGCCTGGCGGTCCGCAGCGCTCAGTTGCCGTGTATTAGCCACAACCTCCACCATCGGGCCGCCGACCTTGTCCGCATCCGGGGTTATTCCCGTGTCGAGCGTCTCCACGAAATCCTCGACCTTCCAATTCCTCAACTTGCCCTGCGTGATATCGGGGACCCCGCCTTGCCCCGTCGGGCTCTGTCCGCCAGTGAAACGTCGATTGGTAATAACAGCGCCGAGCAAATTGCGGGGCGAGTGACACTCGGCGCAGTGGCCAGGACCGTTCACGAGATAAGCACCACGATTCCACTGCGCCGACTGCGCAGCATCGGGGCTGAACGTTTTGCCGTCGAGGAATAATAGCTTCCATATTCCGAGAGTACGTCGAATATTAAACGGAAACGGCAGATCGTGGTCACGCACTTTGCCCGCAATCGCCGGCAGTGTTTTCAGATAGGCAAACAGATCGCGTAGATCGTCAAGGCGCATTCGCTGATACGACGTATACGGTAGCGCGGGATAGAGATGCTGGTCCGTCGGCGACGTGCCTTTCACCATGGCCGTAACGAACTGCGCCTCGCTCCAGCCGCCGATGCCGTCCTTTGCGTCGGAAGAAATGTTAGGCACGTAGAAAACGCCAAATGGCGAGTTGAGCGCCAGTCCGCCGCCGAGGCGGGTGCCGTCCTTTTGTTGGGGAACCGCGTGACAGGATGAGCAGCCGCCGATCAGGAACATCGTCCGGCCGTTGACGAGGTTTGGCGTGTGTAATGCGAGCGCGCTCGCCGGAATCGTTTCCGGAATGGTGAGATACCAAAAAAGCGGCGCGCCAATAGCGGCCGCTACAATCGCGGCGATAACAATCTTGCGGATCATCCCGGCAGATCCCGTAGTCGATGGAACTCTAAACTAGCAATGACCGCTACGGTATACCCGCGACCAACGTTATTGTTTCGCTAGCCGATAGTCTTTGTGGCAGTTGTCGCACGCATTTCCGATGGGTGGAATTGCGGCGCGCAATCCGTTGAGTGAACCCTTGGCTTTGTCACGGTTTTCCGCGACGACTTTGCCGAACTCGGCCGCCTTCGCATCAAAATCGGATTTCGTCATCCAGATTTTAGGCGCGGCGCGGGTCTTCTGACCACTCTTCGAGTTGTCGGGGAAAAGGCTGGGCAGTTTTTGCGCGGTGTCTGCCCATTGCGCGAAGGCGGCGTCGACCTTGGCGGCATCGAATGGGGCCTGTCCGCGCATCATCTGAACAAGCAAGCTTGCATTGTCCTGGTTGCCTTTCATTAGCGCCATGCGCGCCGCGATCGGATCAGACTGCGCGATCACCGCACCCGTCCCAAGCGCAACAAAAACTGCGGCAAGCGTCGCTCCGGCCGTGCGTCCCATCGATTACCTCTGTTTTCCCAGCGTTGACCGACAAACATTTGGTCCATAAGGCTTATTCCCCTTCGGAGCCCCCCTTTTTGGATATGATCACGAATTCGTGATCGCTAGACCCTGGCCAATTTTTTGTGCCCCCTCGATGGCTTCCCAAACCCGCCTCGGCGTCGCCGGCATATCGATGTGGCGAATCTTGTAAGCGCGCCAGAGCGCATCGACGACGGCATTCATGATCGCAGGACATGAGCCAATGGCCCCCGCTTCGCCAGCGCCTTTGACGCCAAGCGGGTTTGTCTTGCACGGTACGTTGCGCGTCTCGAATACAAAGTCAGGTGAATGTTCCGCGTGCGGCATTGCGTAGTCCATGAAACTCGCGCTGAGCAATTGACCGGTTCCGGGATCATAAACGGTGTCTTCCATCAATGCCTGACCGATGCCCTGTACGGCACCCCCGTGCACCTGGCCTGCAAGCAGCCTTGGATTGAGTGTTGCGCCAAAGTCATCGACGACGATGTAACGGACAATGTTCGTCGTACCGGTGTCTGGATCGATTTCGACCTCCGCGATGTGCGTGCCGTTTGGGTAAGTCGGCGGCTCGACACCGAACTCTTCAATCGCGCGCAGCTTGTCGGACGAAACACCGGGATTCGCGGCCAGATCAGAAAACGAAATGATCCGATCGGTGCCTGCAACGCGCACGGTTCCATCCACAATCTCCAGATCACCCGTTGCGGATTCTAAAGCGTCAGCGGCAATCTCCTTGATCTGATCGGCGAGTTTCCTCGCCGCGCGGTCAACAGAAACACCCCCAACAGGGATTGAACTCGAACCACCCGTGCCCGCGCCACTCTTGATGCGATCAGTATCGCCCTGCAGCACGCGCACGCGCTCGGGTGGCAGGTCGAGATACTCGGCGATAAGTTGTGCATATGATGTGGCGTGACCCTGGCCGGTCGACTGCGAGCCGATCAGCAACGTAACGCCGCCGTCTCCATCGAGCGTCACTGTCGCAGTCTCTGGACCATTGTTGCCGCAAGCTTCAATGTATGTGGCAATGCCGATGCCGCGCAGCCGTCCGGCGCGTTTTGATTCCTTCGCGCGCTTGCCAAATCCATCCCAATCCGCAAGTTCCTGTGCGCGCGCGAGCGTGCCTGCAAAATCCCCGGAATCGTAGACCTTCCCCGTCGGCGTTTTGTATGGCAGTGCCTTGAGCTTGATGAGATTTCTACGCCGTATCGCATCAGGTTCGAGATTGAGATCGTGCGCCGCCGCATCGACAACGCGTTCGATTAAATAAGAAGCCTCGGGCCGACCGGCACCCCGATATGCATCGACTGGTACAGTGTTGGTGTAGGCCGCGCGCAACCGTATGTGGGCAGCGGGGATGTCATAAGGACCTGTCGCCATGCCGACGCCGAGCCACGGAATGTACGGCGCATAGCACGACAGGTAGGCGCCCATGTCGGCGATGATGTCGAGTTCGAGCCCAAGGAAACGCCCTCTCTCGTCGACCGCCAGCCGCGCAGTGGAGATATTGTCGCGCCCGTGACTGTCGCCGAGAAAATGCTCGCTGCGATCGCAAATCCACCTGACGGGTTGGCGCAGCTTTTCAGCGGCAACGGCGGCCAGCGCATATTCGCGATACGGAAACAATTTGGTGCCGAACCCGCCACCGACGTCGGGCGTCACCACCCGCATTTTTTCCGGCGGCAAGTTCATCACTGCCGCGATGATGTCCCGGATGATGTGGCTTCCCTGGCTCCCAAGGGTAAGCGTGTAGCGTTCGCCATCGTATTCTGCGACCACGCCGCGCGTATCGAGGTAATTTGTCACGACCCGCTGATTGACGATGGTCAGTTCGACAACGCGTGCGGCCTTGGCAAAGGCTTCTTTGGTAAAACCTGCGTCGCCGGCCTCGGTTTCGAAGGCGAGATTGTCTGCTCGCTCGGCCCACACGCTTGCGGCCCCGGGTTTGAGCGCGGACACAGCACCGATCACATGGGGTAGCGTCTCCCAGTCGATTTGAACCGCCTCTGCCGCGTCTTTTGCCGCCTCGATACTGTCAGCAACCACAAAAGCGACCGCATCCCCCACGTGCCGCACCACATCCTTGGCGAGGATCGGATAGATTGGAACCTTGATATCCACATCCGGCACGACACCCGGGGTCGGCAATGGCCCGAGCGCAGAAATATCGGCGACGGTCAGCACCAACCGCACGCCGGGCAGCACCCGCACGCGCGCAAGATCGCCGATGCGGAAGCGGGCATGGGCGTGAGGCGAGCGGATAACGACGGCATGTAGGGACTTCGCCGGCGAAACATCAGCGATATAGCGACCTGTCCCGCGCAAAAGCGGGTCATCTTCCTTGCGGGTGAGCGGCTGGCCGAAACCGAATTTCATCGTCATGTGATCGCAGAACCGCTATTTGGCACGCTGCTGGGGCTGAGGCCGCCGGAACCGCTCAGACAGCTTAATCGCGATCCATCGCGAAACCACGTAGAACACCGGCGTAAAAATCAGGCCAAAGGTTGTCACTCCGATCATGCCGGAGAATACCGCGGTGCCAAGCGTCTGACGCAGTTCGGCGCCCGCGCCGATCGCCCAGACAAGTGGCGTAACGCCAAAAATAAACGCGAAAGAGGTCATTAGGATCGGCCGCAATCGCAGATGTGCCGCTTCAACTGCGGCATCAAAATAATTGCGGCCGCCATCCTCAAGTTGCTTGGCAAATTCGACGATCAGAATGGCGTTTTTGGCCGCAAGGCCGATGAGCACCACAAATCCGACTTGGGTGAGAATGTTGTTGTCTTGCCCTCGCAATACGACACCGACGATTGATGCGATCAAACACATAGGCACGATCATAATGACCGCGAGCGGCAACGTCAGACTTTCAAATTGAGCAGCCAAGACGAGGAAGACAAATACCACCGCCAGCACGAATGCAAAAGTCGCCGTATTGCCGGCACGAATTTGCTGGAAGGCGAGCGTCGTCCATTCGTAAGAAAAGCCTTGCGGCAGTGTTTGCGCCGCCAGCTGCTCCATGATCTTAATCGCCTGACCCTGGCTGTACCCTGGTGCTGCCGCGCCATCCAGTTCGGCCGCCGGATATAGATTGTAGCGCGGCACACGGTAGGGTCCGGTGACCGTGCGCACGGTGGTGAAAGCGCCAAGCGGTACTGTCTCGCCGTTGCTATTGCGTACCCGGATCTTCAAGATATCGCTTGTTTTGCTGCGGTCCTCGCTGCGCGCCTGCGCCACCACGCGATAAGTGCGGCCAAATAAATTGAAGTCGTTGACGTAGGACGATCCGAGATAGATTTGCAGCGCCGCGAATACATCCGGCACGTTGATTCCCAGCAGTTGCGCTTTGGTGCGGTCGATGTCGAGATAAAGTTGCGGCGTTGTGTTTTCGAACAAGGAGAAAACTTGCTGTAGACCGGGTGTCTGAGCCGCCTTGCCCATCATTGCATAGGTCACGTCTTGCAAGGCTTGCGAACCGCGCCCGCTGCGATCCTCGACCATCATGCGGAACCCGCCGGCATTGCCGATACCGGAGACCGGGGGCGGCGCGGCGACGAAAATCAGACCGTCATGAATCGCCGACAGCCGCTGGAACAATTGCCCCTGTATTGCGGCGGCCGACTGACGCGGATCTTCCGCCCGCTTCTCGAACGGGTCGAGGGTTACGAAAACCGCGCCTGAATTCGGAGCATTTGTGAACGTCGCGCCGGAGAAGCCGACAATGTTTACGGCGTGGGCGACCCCAGGCACCGATAACGCAATTTCGACCGCTTGGCGGTTAACTTCATCGGTGCGCGCGAGCGAAGCTGCCGGCGGGAGTTGCGTGATGATAATAAGATAACCGCGGTCGAGTTGTGGAATGAAGCCGACCGGCGTCTTGCGAAACTCGTTCAAACCGAAGGCGATGACACCGGCATAGACCACCAGCATCAGCAACGCCATACGCACGAGCTTGGCCGAGAGCTTTCCGTAGCCGCGCGTGAGCATATCAAAGTAACGGTTGAACAGGCCAAAGAAGCCGTGAATCGGCTTGCTCCACCAATGTCCGTCTTCGATTTCGCGATGCGGCTTGAGCAACAAAGCGCAAAGCGCAGGCGATAGAGTCAACGAGACGATCAACGAGATGATAGTAGCGCCAGCGATGGTAAGCGCGAATTGCCGGTAGAACTGGCCGGATATGCCGGTGATGAACGCAGACGGAATGAATACTGAACATAGCACCAGCGCGATAGCGATCAGCGCAGCGCCCACCTCGTCCATGCTCTTAACCGCGGCATCGTGCGGACTCAGGCCCGCCTCGATATTACGTTCGACGTTCTCCACCACGACGATGGCGTCGTCGACCACTATACCGATAGCCAGCACCAGGCCGAACAGCGACAGGTTATTGAGGGTAAACCCGAACATCGCCATGAAAAAGAACGTGCCGATCAATGACACCGGAATGGCAACGATTGGAATAATCGCCGCGCGCCAGGTTTGCAGAAACAAGATAACCACGAGCACAACGAGGATAATGGCTTCGCCGATCGTGGACTCCACCGCTTCCACCGACTGCTGGATGAATTGCGTCGGGTTATAGACGATGTCGTATTTGAGGCCGGGCGGAAAACGCTTGGCCAGGTCGTCCATCGTGCTCTGAATGGCCTTTGCCGTCGCGAGCGCATTTGACCCGGGCCGTTGAAAAACGCCTAGCGCGATTGCCGGGTTGCGGTCGAGATAGGAATTGGTCGAGTAGTCCTGGGCCGCAAGCTCAACCGTCGCGATATCCTTCACCCGCACCACAGCATTCGCCGTCTGCTTGATGACAATGTTGCTGAATTCCTCCGTGCTGGTCAGGCGGCCAAGCGTTTGCACCGAAATCTGAAACGCGCCGGGCTTGTCGACGGGAGGCTGATTGAGAATACCCGAAGCAACCTGCACATTCTGGCCCTGCAATGCCAGGACAACATCGGCAGCGGTCAAACCCAGCGACTGCAAGCGGTCGGGGTCGAGCCAGGCGCGCATCGCATAATCGCGGCTGCCGAACACCGTGATCGACCCCACGCCGTCGACGCGAGTGAGAGTGTCGGTAATTTCAATTGTCGCATAGTTGGAGATGAAAAGCGTGTCGCGCGATTTGTCCGGCGAGTAGAGATGTACGACCATCATCAGGTCGGGCGAACTTTTTTGGACAGTCACGCCGATATTGCGCACGTCGACCGGCAGGCGCGGCTGCGCGATGGCAACACGGTTCTGCACCTGGACCTGAGCAATGTCGAGATTGGTGCCAATATCAAAACTCACAGAGATCGTGAACCGACCGTCACCTGTCGAATTCGATGACAGATAGATCATGTTCTCGACGCCATTGATCTGCTGCTCAATCGGCGCAACGACAGTGGCGGCCACCACGTCTGCGCTCGCGCCGGGGTACTGGCCAGAAACCGTGATGGTCGGCGGTGCGATCTCGGGATATTGCGCGACGGGTAGACGAAAGAACGCGACGCCGCCGAGGATCACGAAAATAATCGAGAGCACCGAAGCGAAGATTGGCCGGTCGATGAAGAAATGCGAAATACGCATGCGCTGCCGCCGGCCGTTATTTCGCCTGCTGTGGCGGGCCTCCCGCCGAGGCCGCCCCCGCAGGTTTGCCGCCCTGCTCCTCAGGCCGCACCTTCTGGCCCGGGCGCGCCTGCATCAGGCCGCTCACCACGATGCGGTCATCGGGCCCAATGCCATCCTTGATGACACGAAGGTTGTCAGACGTTAGCTGGCCCAGCGTGACGTATTTTGGCCGCGCCGTATCTTGGGCGTCCACAACCATGACAAATCGGCGGGCCTGCTCAGTGCCAATCGCGGCATCAGGCACAAGCAAAGCCTCATAAGGCGGCGATCCAGGAACGCGCACGCGCGCGAACATGCCGGGTGTGAATACTTCGTTCGGGTTTGCAAAGACCGCTCGGCCTCGAATGGTGCCCGTCGAACGATCGATAACGTTATCAACGAAATCCATGCGGCCCTGATGGTCGAAGTCGTTTTCATCAATCAGCTTGAGCGCAACCTGGACACTGGCGTTACGGCTGGCGATATCCTGTCCGGTTCTAGAGAGGCGCTCATAGCGCAAATATGAGGCTTCATCGAAGGTGAATTCAAAATAGATCGGGTCGGTTGAGACAATGGTCGCAAGCAGCGTGGTGTTGCCGCCTGTGCCGCCGGTCACAAGATTCCCTGGTGACACGCGCCGATCGCCGATGCGCCCGTTCACCGGTGCACGTAACTCCGTAAATTCCAGATCGAGCTCGGCTTGGCGCACCGCTGCCTCGTTGGCGCTCACCGATGCCTTGGCGTTGCGGAAAGCCTGCGCGCGCTGCTCAAAGGTCTGATCGGTAATGGTCTTGTCGCGGACAAGCTGCTGTCCGCGCGTGTAGTCGGATTCAGTGAAGGAGACGTTGGATTGCGCCTGCACAAGATTGGCGCGCGCCTGATCAAGCGTGTTCTGGAACGGCCGCCTGTCGATGGTGAACAGGAGATCGCCCTGTTTGACCAACTGCCCGTCCTTGAAATGCAGGCCGTCCAGGTAACCAGAAACACGTGCGCGCACCTCGACCAAATTTATGGCGGCAAAACGGCCAACATATTCGTCGTAGTCGAACACAGTGCGTTTGATCGGTTTCGCGACTG
>DASPNW010000010.1:0-18133 GCA_035626335.1 Pseudolabrys sp. | reverse complement strand
GCGCCGCATCGAGAAGCCCGAGCCCGGCCTGCACCGCGACGTGTCACTCACGCGCCGCTGGATGGACGCCATGGGCGTCGACGTCGCGGTGTTGTTCCCCTCGCCCATGCTGCAGCTTGGCCTGCATCCGCAGGTCGAAGTCGAGGTGGCGCTGGCCCGCGCCTATAACCGCTGGCTGACGGAACGCGTGCTCGCACATGAGCCGCGCATCCGCTCGATGCTCTATCTGCCGTTCAATGATGCCGACGCAGCCTACAAAACGGTGCAGGAATTCGGACAAACCAAAGGCGTGGTCGGATTCATGGTGACGTCGGCGCGCTATCGGCCGGTACACCACAATTCCTACATGAAAACCTATGCGCTGATGGAAGAAATGGGCCTGCCGCTGGCGTTTCACGCCGGCTACAACTGGAACGACCAGACCGTTGGCATGATGAACCGGTTCATCTCGGTGCACGCCCTCGGCTTCGTATTCTACAACATGGTGCATCTCGCCAACTGGATCACCAACGGGCTGCCGGAGCGGTTTCCCAAGCTGAAGGTGCTTTGGGTCGAGAGCGGCCTCGCGTGGGTGCCGTTCATGATGCAGCGCTTTGACAACGAGTACATGATGCGCTCGTCTGAAGCGCCCGCGCTGAAAAAAAAGCCAAGCGACTACATGCGCGATATGTACTTTTCGTCGCAACCGATGGAAATGACCGATTTAGCGATGCTTGAGCAGACGTTCCGCATGGTCAAGGCGGAGACCCAGCTGCTCTATTCGTCCGACTATCCGCACTGGGACTTTGATCTACCATCGACTATCTATGACCTGCCGTTCCTGAACGAACAGGCCAAACGCAATATACTAGGCGGCAATGCGATGAAACTGTTCAACCTTAAACTGCCGGCGCAAAAGCTGGCCCGCGTCGCATAAGCCGGATACTGAGTGAATGGAGGAAAGAGTGCGCATACTTCTGGCGTTGATTTCGTTTGTGTGGCTATCGACATCCAGTGCCCGCGCGCAGGATGCCGCAGCCACCTTCCCGAACAGGCCGATCAAGATCGTCGTCTGCGTGCCGGCCGGTGGCGGCGTCGATACGGTGACGCGCATTGTTGCCGAAGGGCTGCATCAGAAACTGGGCCAACCAGTCGTGGTGGAAAACCGGGCCGGCGCTGCCGGCAATATCGGTGCCGAATACGTGTTTACCTCCGAACCCGACGGCTACACGCTTTTGGCGGCGCAGCCCGCACCTCTTACGGTCAATCCATTGTTGTACAGGAAGATGAATTTCGATCCGGCTCAATTCGAGCCTGTGGCTATCATGACTTCGATCGCCAATGTACTTCTGGTGCGTCCGGATTTTCCGGCCAAGACCGCGCAGGAGTTCGTCGCCTATGTCAAAGCCAATCCAGGCAAGGTCAACTACGCCTCGCAAGGCATTGGTACGACATCGCACCTGACCGCAGCGTTGTTCGAACGGGTCACCGGCACCAAGCTGGTACACGTGCCCTACAAGGGCACGGCCCCTGCACTCAACGATATCATTGCAAGCCATGTCGACTTCATTTTCATGGAGCTTGCGTCAGCGATCAAACTCCACCAGGCCGATAAGGCTCGCATCCTCGCGGTTGCCACCGACAAACGCATACCGAGCCTGCCGGACATTCCGACACTGGACGAAGCGGGCGTTAAGGGCTTTGAGTCCGGGACCTGGAACGCGCTTGCCGCACCGCCGAAGACTCCCGCCCCGGTCATTGAAAAGCTCAACAAGGCGGTGAATGAGGTGCTGCAGAGCCCGCTGGCGCAGGACCATTTCGCCAAGATCAACCTGCGTGCCGCCGGCGGCTCACCGGCGGAGGCTGCCGCCTTCATCAAGAAGGAAACCGACGTTTGGGGCGGCGTGATCAAGGATGCCCACGTGGAGGCCAATTGATATCGTGATATAGTGCGGCCATCTCACAATAAATACCGCGTAAGGAGACGACCATGGACGAGAGAACGCGCGATCCGGTGAAGATCACCGCCGAGGATATCAACCCGCGTTACAACTGGGGCCGCCACTTGCCGGTGCTCGGCACCATGGGCGTCGATTTCGAGGAGCGTGTCGACTACCGCCGCATGCACCGCTATCGCCTCGGCCGCGCACAAGCCGCGCTCGAAGCCTCCGATCTCGGCGCGCTATTGCTGTTCGACGACAACAACATCCGCTACGTCACCTCGACCAAGATCGGCGAATGGGCACGCGACAAGCTCTCGCGCTGGGTGCTGCTCACGCGCGGCGGCGATCCGATCCTTTGGGACTTCGGTTCGGCCGCGGTCCATCACAAGCTCTATTCGCCCTGGCTGAAACCGGAAAATTGCAAGGCCGGCCTTGTTGGCTTGCGCGGTACCGTCGATCCCGCCTTCGGCCTGATGAAGCGTCACGCCGAGGAAATGGCTTCGATTCTCAAGTCAGCGGGTGTCGCAAAGATGCCGATCGGCGTCGATATCATCGAGCCGCCGATGATGTTCGAGCTCGAGAAGACCGGGCTCAAGATAAAGGATGGCCAGCAGATCATGCTGAGCGCGCGCGAGGTCAAATCGGCCGACGAAATCGCATTGCTCAACCGCGCCGCCGCAATGGTCGATGGCGCCTATGACGTTGTCAACGAAATGCTGCGTCCGGGTGTCCGCGAAAACGACATCGTCGCCGAGGTCAACAAGTTTCTCTACACGCACGGCTCCGACGACGTGGAGGCGGTCAATGCAATTTCCGGCGAGCGTTGCAATCCGCACCCGCACAATTTCACCGACCGCATGATCCGCCCGGGTGACCAGGCGTTCTTCGACATCCTGCAAGCCTTCATGGGTTATCGCACATGTTACTACCGCACCTTCAACGTCGTGCGCGCCACGCCGGCACAGCACGACGCCTACAGAAAGGCGCGCGAATGGCTGGACAACGCCATCGACCGCATCAAACCCGGTGCCAGCACCGCGCATATCTGCGAGGTCTTCCCGAAGGCGAACGAGTTCGGCTTTCCCGATGAAATGGCCGCGTTCGGCTTGCAGTTCGCGCACGGCCTTGGCCTGAACCTGCACGAGCGGCCGATCATCTCGCGCGTCGTATCGATGGACCATCCGACCGAGATCAAGGAAGGCATGGTGTTCGCGATCGAGACCTATTGCCCCGCCACCGACGGATTTTCCGCCGCGCGCATCGAAGAAGAGGTTGTGGTCACCGACAAGGGCTGCCGCCTGATTTCGCTTTTCCCCGCGGAAGAACTGCCGATCAGCGCGAAATATTAGATAAGCGCCGCGTCACTTAATAAGGCTTGTAGATTGATGGAACAGTTATGCCAACAAGTCTTGAATAGAATTCAACGCAATATCGATCAGTCATGCTTGCTATAAAGTCACAGATTACACGCCGTCTCCACGCTTTGTCCACTTTCGCGGCGTAAACTTTCTGCAGGTCATCGGGCAATAATATCTCTCCGCCCTTTTCGGAAAGCGCTTTGAAAATATATTGAATTATTTCACGTCCTCGCCGATCGGCCATTTTTAACCTATTGGACATAATAAGCGACTCATATGAAAAGCGCTTCAGTACTTCAACAAGTTTGAATTCGTTTATGCCCAAGTAAACTTGGCTCAGGCAGGGTGTGCGACTATTCCATTGCAAATCGACGCTATTCATAAAAATATATACAAGCCTCGAGGTCAATTCGGATCGCAAATAACCGTCTTCTCTTAACAGATCGGAAACCGCATAGGCATCTGCAGAGAGTGCAAAACTTAGTTCGTCCGTAGCGATCGCCTTGCGCTCTATGCGCTTTACGATTTCGGGTGGAGCTTCGAAGATGACGTCAAAGATAGACAATATGATACCGTTAACATCGTCGATTGAAAGTTTTTCACGACGGTAGATATCAGCCGGGTACGCGTTTGCCATCTTCGCATTTACGACATCTGCGATGTTTCGCTTAAACTCATCAGATTTCGCGGCCATTGATATCGGAGAGATAAAGCCAGCCTTAAACGCATCCTCTAAATCATAAGTTGAGTATGCAATGTCATCTGCCAGATCCATTATGCTGCATTCGATTGTTTTGAATTCTCCTGCCGGACAACGAGGAGCAATTTCTGATCTGATTTTATTGACTATGGGTGCTTCGGTTCCATAATAACCTTTAATAATGTCATCTGTTGATTCTCTATGAGTGGGAATTTTCCTGTCATACTTTAGAACTGACGCAAGGCTTCGGTACGTCAGATTCAGACCTACGCGAATATCCTTTCCGTCAATTACCGTTTGCGGCCATTCTTCAGTTTCTCGCTTCTCTAATCTTGCGAGAATTCGCAGCGTCTGCGCGTTTCCCTCAAAGCCGCCATACGGCCGCATCAATTGATCAAGCGCGCGCTCGCCGTCATGACCGAAAGGCGGATGACCTAGATCGTGGGCTAGCGCAGCAAAATGTACGAGATCAACGTCAATTGCGTGGTCGGTGCCGCTTAGTTCTTTCTTATTCTGATTTAGATTTAATGCAATTCCGCTAGCTATCTGCGCTACTTCAAGCGAATGCGTAAGCCTATTTCGAAAAAAATCGCCTTCGTCAGAAGGGAAAAGCTGTGCTTTTCCTTGTAGGCGTCGAAAGCATGGCGAATGAATTAATCGAGCGACATCCCTTCGATAAGGACTTCGAGCGTCTCCTTGTTTCTTCGTAACATCAAGGACTCTCTTTTCGTCCACCTTCGGGTTGTACATCCTGATGGCCATTCACCCCCCCGTTTTGAACTGGAGTCCCCCTGCGCTCCTGTCCTGATTTTCTGAGGCCTTCTCTCTTAACTCTAACGACTGAGGCGACCCGTTCCCCACCCATAGTCTTTGCGGCCCTCAAGCCTGCCGAGTCAATTTTTGGGAACGTTGCCATGTTAGCCTCCTAGTAAAATTCCTATATTTTGCAGTAGGTTATATGTGTACGGGAGGGTTGTTGTCAAGAACAAACAGAGAACAAAATTACGCGATTCAACCGTAGTTATCGAATCGTATCTGACCGAAAAAGGGAATCCCTCTGGCGAGAAAATTATCTGCGTTGAACTACGGGGACAGCGTCTCTTCGGTGTTGCTTCAATTCTAGATTTGTTTCGTCAGCAAGCAGGGGTGGGCGTAGTGCCGCACCGAACTTATTACGCTTTAGGCTTTCGCAGCTAGATTGGAGCCGAATTGTGAGAAGTTGAAATGCCTAGGATTAGCGCCAATAAATAGAGCGCATTGGCCATCTCGCGCTGCGAGGCTCTTCGAGGTGGTGTGCTCACTCAGTTGTGGGCGAGACCGCTAAATTGGACGGTTGAGACCTTGGCAGACTGTCGAGCCAGAGGGCACGCCAATTGGTATACGGTCCAATGGTTTTTAGAAGATCGGAGTCAATATAGCGACGCGGTAACTCATTACGGCACTGTTCTAGATACTCTAAAATTATTTCAAAGATTTTTTGGCTAGTGGCGTCGGTGGGTATATCAATTTCTGGCGCAAGCTTCCACGTTTGATATTCAATAAGTTTGCGTCTTGTGCGAACAAGTCTTTTTTTGTTGACTGAGAAGTACTCACCACGAATCTGAGAGCCGAGAAAATGAAGGCGAATATAGCCGATAATTTCGTTGAATATCCAAGCCCCTCCGTATGATCGCCATAAGTGGTCCCTCATGGTAACCGCACTACTCGGATCTTTACGATGCATTTCGCGAAGTTTGTCGCTAATGGGATCGCCAGCAGGATATAGAACACTATCGATATACTGGTCTTGATCAGAATAATACTCCTCCTGACTCAAGCGATAGACTGCCACGTCATAAAAATATCTGTCTGCGGGCATTCAGCTAGTCGCCTTCTCCCGCAGATGCGGGAAGCGTTCGCTCAAGAGCGAGCCGTGATAGAAGGTCGGCTTGAAAGCCGGCTGCGCGCGGATGTTGTCGAACCAGGTAGCGACGCGTGGCAAATCCTGCCAGTCCGGCTTGCCGAGATCGTATATGCGTATGAGCGATGGCATCACGGCCACATCGGCAAGCGTAATCTTTTTTCCGAGCAGCCAAGGGCCGCCACTGCGTTCGATCTCCCGGTCCATGCGTTCATAGGTGCGGCGCAGACGCGCAAGCGCCGCGTCCATCTCGTGTTTGGGAAAACCCGTCTGTCCCATGGTGAGCATGAATTCGCGGCGCAACGGCTTGCTCTCAGCCATGGCAACGAAAGCATCGCGATGCATCTTCTGGAAACTTGGCAGGAATGCCAGATTGAAGGTGGGCACTCGCACGGCCGCGGCCGGCATTTCGTCGATGAAATGCATGAGCGCGCGCATATGCGCGCGTGCAACCGGATCCTCCGGCGTGAAACTATGATCCGGCGCAACTTCGTCGAGGTATTCGGTTATGACCGTGGAATCGATGACGATGGCGCCGTCATGATCGAGAGTGGGTACGACGCCGTTGGGATTGAGTTTGAGGTAGTCGGGTTTTAGCTGGTCGCCTTCGAGCAGATTGAGCTTGACCTCATCGAACGGAAGCTTTTTGGCATTGAGGACGAAGCGAACACGTTGGCTGCACGTCGATTGCGGCGCGTTGTAGAGCCTGAAAGCCATTGAGAACTCCCGTTTCAGCGCATCATCATTCGATCGGATGAGATATGGCATGTGTCTATTGCATATCCACCATGAAATTTATGGCCATTTTACTTGTGATAGGCCTGCCAGACCTTTTCACTGGACACGTGCGCAGCCGCCGTTTTCCTCCCTTCAGGCTTAGACGGCGGCGTGAATCCTCCACCTTATGCACACGGGCCCCGCAAGGGGCCCTTTTTTTACGCGCCGCGTCCCGCTTCGATGGAGATCAACTCTCCAATCCCGTCGGCACGTTCTTGTTTTCCGGCGCGAGCTTCATGCCGGCCGCGAGCGCCATCGTCTCCATCAGCGCCGCGAAGTCCTTGTTCAGATAGGCCTGCGGATCCGGATGCAGCGTGGCATGGCCGAAATGACCTTGCAGCACTTCGCGCGTAGCCGCCGTCACCGGCATCGGCACATCCATCTCGCGACCAAGTTCGAGTCCCAGATCGAGATCCTTGCGCAGCAATTCCGGGGTGAAAGTCGTCGTCCAGTCGAGATTGACCAATGCCGGCGACTTGTACCGGGTGAACATCGAACCCATTACGCCGTTGTTCAGGAAGGCGAGGAAGGCGTGGCGCGGCACACCCATCTTGTTCACAAGCAGCGTGATCTCGATCAGATTCTCGATCACCACGCCGAGCATGACGTTGTGCGCAATCTTGCACACGCGCGCGAGATCGCCCTCACCGACATAGGAAACGCCCTGAGGCGCGATCACTTCCATGAGCGGCATTATCGTTTTGCACGCCGCTTCAGGCCCCGAGACGACCGACGATAGGCGACCGGCCTTGATCACCTTGGCATTGCCCGACACCGGCGCCGTGACATAGTCGGCCCCGCGTGCCTTCAGCTTCTTTCGGATGTCGGCCGATTCCTCGACCGAAATGGTGGAGCAATCCACGAAAACGCCCGGGGTCTTGCCGGAACCCGAAACAACTCCCTCCTTGCCGAACAAGACCTGTTCCAAATCCTTGCCTTCGGACACGATCGAAAACACGACATCGCACGGCGCCAGATCGGAAAGTTTGTCGACGATCTTTCCACCTTTGGCGCCAAGCGGCTCGGCCTTGCTGCGAGTCCTGTTCCAGATGGTTACATCGTGGCCGGCCTTGAGCAGACGTTCCGCCATGGGCAAGCCCATGCGGCCGGTTCCGATCCAACCGATCTTTTGTGCATTTTTCGACATCCCGAAACTCTCCCGTTGAAAACCTGGCGCGCCGCACGACCGGCCTTTAGCCGTTCTGCCGCAATTGCGCCAGTAGCGGCGTCCCCGCATCTGGTGATCTCGCCAGCTTGTGGCGGGCGTTCAAAGCGCTATCCTTCGGCCAAAATCACTCAGAAGTCGGAAGCCCGGGCAAGACGCCAGTTGCCGCGGTGCATGGGAGGAAGCCAGGCACCAATGCAGGAAGCAGCCACGACCATCGCGGTTGACCGCACGCTCGGTCGACCACCGGGCGGCGAGCGGCTTCGCCTGATTGCACGCAACGTCTTTCCTTTTGTGGTCGTTGGCGGGATCTGGGAGATCATCGCCTGGGCGAACATGTTTCCGCGCAGGCTGTTTCCGACACTTGAAGAAGTGGCGTCTTCCTTTGTCCAGCTCACGATCTCCGGCATTCTGCCGCACCACGCCATCGATACCGTGGTCCGTCTGCTTTCCGGCTTCACGCTCGCCGGCATTTTCGGCGTCACTATCGGCGTACTAATGGCTCGCTCGCGCCGAGCCGAGGATATCTTTCTGCCGTTGGTGAGCATTTGCGCGCCGATTCCGGGTCTCGCCTACGCGCCGCTGTTTTTGCTCTGGTTCGGGCTCGGGAATTTGTCGTCCGTATTGCTGGTCGGCTTCGTCTCCGCGTTCCCGATTATTTTTAACAGCTGGACCGGCGTGAAGGCGGTGAAGGAAATCTGGGTGCGGTCGGCGCAATCGATGGGCGCCGACGACCGTCGGCTGTTCAGCCACGTGATTCTGCCCGGCGCGCTGCCCTACATCCTGACCGGGATGCGGCTCGGCCTCGCGCAGGCCTGGCGCATCCTCGTGGCCGTCGAAATGCTCGCGGCCGTTCCCTGGGGCCTCGGCTGGATGATCTTCGGCGCCCGCAAGTTCCTCAATACCGACGTCATGATGGCCGGCATTGTCGTCATCGCCGTCATCGGACTGGTGCTGGAGAAGTTCGTATTCCGCAAGATCGAGGACTACACGGTGGTGCGCTGGGGAATGATCACCTCATGACCGAAAACGGGCAAAGCCTGCGTTCGATGATGCGTGCCACCATCACGCTGGCCGTGGCGGCGGCGGCCTACGAGGCGCTGGCGCGCAGCGGATATTTCGCACCGGCGCTGTTGCCGACGCTGGGTAATGTGGCGCACGCGCTGTTCGCAAGCCTCGCCGACGGCACCATGATCGAGCACGCGGCGTTCACCTTGTATCGCGTGCTGTTCGGCTTTTGTCTGGCGGTGGTTGTGGGGATACCGCTTGGGATCCTGATGGCACGGTTTCAGCGCATCGAACATTTTTTCCTGCCGCTGGTAAGCGCGCTGATGCCGATCCCCTCGTTCGCGCTGGTGCCGCTGTTCATGCTTTGGTTCGGCATCGGCAATCTGACCACCGTGCTGATCGTGTTCTATGCCGCGACCTTTCCGATGGTGTTCAACACCTGGTCGGGCGTACGGTCGGTCAATCCGCTCTGGCTGCGCGCAGCCGGTGCCATGGGCGCCGACGAGAATTCCCTGTTCTGGAAGGTCATCATTCCCGGCGCTTCGCCTTTCATCATTACCGGCATGCGCCAGTCGTTCCTGCGCGCCTGGATCGCGGTGGTCGGCGCGGAAATGATCGCGGCATCCGACTGGGGGCTGGGCTGGGTGATCTTCGACGCAAAGGAATTCCTCAACACCGACGTTATGCTGGCCGCGCTAATCGTCATCGGCTGCATCGGCTACGTGTTCGAGCGCCTGGTTTTCGGTTCGGTTGAAAAGGCGACCGTCCAGCGCTGGGGCATGACGCGCGCCGCCAAAGGGTAACCGATGCAGCCGATCGCGATCCGTGATGTCACGCTCACCTACGACACGCCGGGCGGCAAGGTTCCCGGTGTCAAGAACGTCAGCATCGACATCGACGCCTCCGAATTTCTCTGCATCGTCGGGCCGTCCGGCTGCGGCAAGTCCACGCTGCTCAACATCATCGCCGGTTTCCTGACACCGGTGTCGGGCGAGATCCGCATCGGCGGCAAACCGGTGACCGGCCGCGGCATGGACCGCGGCGTGGTGTTCCAGGATTTTGCCCAGCTTTTCCCATGGCGCACCGCGCTCGGGAATGTCTCGTTCGGCCTGGAAATGAAAGGCGTGCCCAAACAGGAGCGTGAAAAGATCGCCCGCGAGCAGTTGCGCCTGGTCAAGCTCGAGAAGTTCACCGGCTCGTATCCGCACCATCTGTCCGGCGGCATGCAGCAGCGGGTCGCCATTGCCCGTGCGCTGGCGTACAATCCCTCGGTGCTTTTAATGGACGAGCCGTTTGCGGCGCTCGACGCGCTCACGCGGGATGATATGCAGCGGCTGCTCGCGGATGTATGGCGGGAAACTCGCAAGACGGTAATCTACGTGACACACAACGTCGCAGAAGCTGTCTACCTGGCGGATCGCGTTATCGTCATGTCACCCCATCCGGGCACGGTGAAAGCCGAGATGAGGATCGACCTGCCCCGGCCACGCGATCCGCTGAGCGTGGAATTCGTCGAATGTCAAAAAGAATTGCTACACCATCTCGGCCACGAGACCGGCGCGAATGAGCCGGCGAAAGCGAACGGCAAGACAAACGCATAAGGGAGGAACAAATGGCTCAAAAAGGCGGAATAACGCGCCGTCACTATTTGGCGGTCGCGGGAGCTGGCGCGCTTGCGGCCGGAATGGGAATACGTCCCGCATTGGCACTGGAAACAGTGCGGCAGGGTTACCAAACCAACATGTGGGGAATGCCGACCTATTATCTCCTGCGCTCCGGCCTGCTCGAAAAGAACGGCGTCAAATTCGAGGAATTCGCGGTGCCGTCGGGCAACCTGACCATGCAGCAGATGGTGGCACGCCAAGTCGACATGGGCACCTATGCGGGGCCATCTCTGGCACTGGGCCATGACAAAGGCGGCATGATCGCCATTGCCATGATCGAATATGTCGGCAAGACCGCACGCGTGATGGCGCGCAAAGATCTCGGCATCACCAAGGTCGAGCAGCTGAAAGGAATGAAGGTCGCCAACCAGACCGGCTCGTCGACCGGCAATATTTTTGTCGACCAGGTCGCAACCAAGGCGGGCCTGAAAAAGGGCGACTACCAGGAAGTTCGCATGAATGTCGACGACATGGTGGCCGCCCTGGCCGCCAAGACCGTGGACGCCATGTGCAACGTCGAACCCTACAACGCGATCGCGGAGGCCGACGGTCTTGCCGTGACGATCTCCGAGTTCGACAGTTTCGACAAGCTGCCGGTGTTCATGGCGGCAACACCCGAGTTCGTCGAGAAGAGCCCGCAGACCGTGGTTGCTTACCTCAAGGCCTGGCTCGAAGTCGCCAAGGACTTCAAGACAAAGCCGGACAAAGTCGCCGATGTGATCTACGGCTTCTACACGTCGAAGGGTTACACGATGTCGAAGGATACCTTCGCCAAGGCGCTCGCGCGCGTCGAGGTTCAGCCCGGCTGGCCGAGCGACCTCAAGCCGTATATGCAGGCGCAGGCCGAAGTTCTGCTCAAGGAAAACAAGATCAAGGCGATCCCCGACTGGGACAAAGTGCTACGCACGGAGTTCCTCAAGCAGGCAGGCGCCTGAGCCGCGTTGCGCTACGACATTCGAGGCCGGCGCACCCCGCGCCGGTCTTTGTGCAAGAACTGACCAACACCGGAGCTGTGCATGTCCGCTGCCACCAATCCGCTCAACAAAAGCGGTGAACCCGTTACCTGGAATTTCAAGTTGCTCGCGCAAAACGATCTCGGCGGCTTCGGTGGCATGGGCGAAGGCATGTCGGTACAAATCGCCAAAGACGGCCGGCGAATTATCTGGCTGGCGCATGAAAGCGCGCCGAAGAATTTCACTGCCGTCGACGTTTCCGATCCACGCCAACCGAAAGTCGTCGTCCAAACCGACCTTCCCCAACCCTATATGCGCTCGAACTCGCTGGAGCTCTCCGGCGATATCATGGCGGTCGCCTACCAGACGCAAAAGGTCAACCAGCAGCCGGCCGGCCTCGAACTGTTCGACGTGTCGGTGCCTGAAAAGCCGCGCTCGATATCGTTCTTCGATTGCTCGGGCGCCACTTCGCGCGGCGTGCATCAGCTTTGGTTCTGCGACGGCGAATATGTGCACATGGCCTCAGGCAGTCCCGATTTCAAGCCGAGCCATCGAAACGACGATCAATTCTACCGCTGCATCGACGTGCGCAACCCGGCAAAACCGGTCGAGGTCGGCCGCTGGTGGATGCCGGGGACTTCGGCCACGGACAATGTCGCGCCGCCGCCGCGCCATTCCCTCGACAAGGGCTATCGTGCGCACAACACCAACGTCTATCCGCAACGGCCGGACCGGCTTTATCTCTGCTACATCGACGGTGGCATGTTCGTGATGGACATCAAGGACAAGGCCAATCCGAAGGTAATCTCGCATTGGACCAATTCGCCACCCTACACGGGCTTCATGCATACGGCGGTCCCGCTGTTCGACCGCGGACTCATGCTCGTGACGGATGAAGCGACCGAAAATGCCGGCAAAGACTGGCCAAAGCTGATCTGGGTTTTGGACGCGCGCGACGAGAAGAACCTGGTGCCAATCTCGACATGCCCGATGCCGCCGGTCGATGCCTACAAGGATCGCGGCGGCCGTTTTGGCGCGCACAACATCCACGAAAACGCAGCGGTGCCGACCTCCTGGCAGTCGGACCAGATCGTGCTTGGCACTTTCTTCAATGGCGGCCTGCGCGCCTACGATATTTCCAATCCGTATCAGCCGAAAGAGGTTGGGACTTTCGTCCCACCGCCGCCGAAAGGTACGCCGGCCGGCGCGGTGCAACTCAACGACGTGTTCGTGGACGAGCGGCAGATTGTGTACACCGTCGACCGCCACACCGGCGGGCTCTACACGCTGGAGATGGATTTCTGAACGAACTCTTTCCCTCACCTGCTGCCGGACGCTTCGGGCGCAGGCTCAAGCGCGAACGCGGCCCGCGTGTGCCGGTCACTGTCATTACCGGCTTTCTCGGCGCCGGAAAGACCACACTGCTCAAACGCTTTTTGGCGACACCGGAGGGACAAGGCAGCGCTGTCGTCGTCAACGAATTCGGTGCGATTGGCATCGACGATGCATTGGTGCGATCCAGCGCCGATGAAACCGTGCTGCTCGGTAACGGCTGCCTCTGCTGCATTACCCGCACCGATCTGCAGCAGGCGCTACGCCGGATGGTGGTCGAACGCGAGCGTGGAGAGCTGCCGGATTTCCGCCGCGTCGTGATCGAGACCAGCGGGTTGGCCGATCCAAGTCCCATCCTGCAAACTTTCGCCACCGACCGTGCCCTCGGAAGCGCATTCCACGTGGAGGCGATCGTGACCGTGATTGACGCCATCACCGGCAGCGACACGCTGCAATGGTCCGCAGAAGCGCGAAAGCAGGCGATACTCGCCGATCGCCTCATCATCACCAAAACAGACATTGCCGGTGAAGGCGCGAGTGATGCGCTTGCCCGACAACTGCGCGCGCTCAATCGGGGCGCCGAACTCCACGAAGCCGTCAATGGCGAAGTCGATCCCACGCGATTGACCGCGCCGGCACAGGATCAACGCAACGCGTTTGTGGCCGAGGCCGCACACGGCGACAACATCAGCAGCTTCGTGCTCACCAGCGAGAGACCAATGCGATGGGCCGTATTCGCGCGCGCGATGGACACGCTAATGCAATTGCGCGGAGCGGATCTGCTGCGCGTCAAGGGCTTTCTCGACGTGGAAAACTGCAAGGGACCTGTCGTTGTGCAGTTCGTGCAGCACCTCGCCCATCCACCGGTCGAACTGGAAGAATGGCCGGATGAGAACCGGCAAAGCCGCGTGGTTTTCATCACACGGAACATCTCGGAGCGTCAGGTGCGCGACCTGATCGCCGCAATCGAGGCACTCGTCTGATTTATTCGCGGTCGCGCCCTGCGATTTCCGCCTGCCAGGGCGCGACGGTGCGCTCGACCCAGCCGATCAGCCAATTAAGACCAACGGCCATCAGCATCAGTATAATGATCGGGACGAACATGGTGGCGGTGTCAAAATTGTTGGCGGAATTGATAATGACGGCGCCGAGGCCGGAAATGGTTGTGAAGAATTCCGCGATCACCATCGCCACGACGGCGCGCCCGACGGCCAGACGTGCGCCGGCCATGATGTAGGGCAACGTCGCGGGCAGCACGATACGGCGCAGGATCACCAGATCCGGGGCCACGAAGGATTTCCCAACTTCGATCAAAGTCTTCGGGACGGCAACGACGCCGAGCCATGTATTGATGCAGATCGGGAACAGCGCCATAAGGAATACAACCGAGACCTTGACCGCGAATCCAAGCCCGAGCCACAGGATCAGCAGCGGTACCAATGCCACCAGCGGCATGGCGTAGCCGGCGGTGACGTAAATTCCGAGCGCGGCCTCGGCCACGCGGAAGCCGCCAATCAGCAGGCCAAGCGGCACGCCGATCAGAATCGCCAGCGCATAGCCGAGAAAGAACGGCCGCAGGGATTCAAAAAGTGCCGACCACAATTGCCCGCCGACCGCCAGTTCCCAAAACGCAACCGCTATCGCCGACGGGTAGGAGCCGAACACGGGGTTGACGCGGCGGCCGAATATTTCCCAAAGGATGAGCATGGTTACAACTGACCCGAGCGTAATCACCCAACGGGGCAGCGGCTTCCGTTCAACCGCGTCCGTTTCAGAGGCGGCATCGGTCTTTTGCTGTCGGTTTACGACGTCGACCATCAATGCACCGCGGTGCCGTCGTGAAGCGCACGCCAGACCTTGTAGCGGGTCTCGGCGAATTCCACGGTGCCACGCATTTTCTCAAGATCGCGCGGGCGCTTGACCGGCACCGTCATGATTTCTGCGACGCGCCCTTCCCGCATGATCACGATGCGGTCGGAAATCAGCACGGCTTCGTCGAGATCGTGCGTTACGAAAAGAATGGTCTTCTTGGTGCGGGCGTGGATATCCAGCAACTCGGCCTGCATCAATTCCCGCGTCTGCGCATCGAGCGCGCCGAATGGCTCATCCATCAGCAGGACTTTCGGATCGATGGCGAGAGCACGTGCGATGCCGACGCGCTGCTTCATGCCGCCCGACAGCTGGTGCGGACGGCGATTTTGCGAATCTTTCAGGCCCACCAAGTTGAGGTATTCCTCGGCCGTCTCGCGCAAGGCCGTTCCGCGCATGCCTTTCATTTCGAGCCCGAACATTACGTTCTGCAAAGCGGATAGCCAGGGCAGCAGTTCGGCGTGCTGAAATACCATGCCGCGGTCGTAGCCGCAGCCGCGAACCTCGCGTCCATCGACGGTGACGTGTCCGGAAGTCGACGGATCGAGCCCCATGGCTACCCGCAGGGCCGTGGTCTTGCCGCAGCCCGACGGACCAAGCAGCGCCACGATCTCACCGTCGTGCACGCTGAAGCTCACGCGGTCGAGGGCCTGCACATGGTGAAGCTCGCCCTCCACGCGCAAGGTGAAACGCTTGGACACATCGAGGAAAGTCACCTCACCCATTCAATTCTCCAAGCTGTAGCTCGTGTTCAGTGACCGACAACCTGGAGCGCTTTTTCGCGAAACTCCGGCGCGGTAACGGTCTTCAGGTCGAGCGGCGCCTTCAGCCTGCCCGCTTTCACCATCTGCTCCTGAATCCATTGGATCTTATCTGCCGGCAACGGCAGTGTCGGATCAACGGCATGATGCTGAACGGCATCGTCATACACGAAAGCGGGACGTGGATCGTCCGGTTTTGCGTGGACGAGCTCGCGTGTCAGGGCGATTGTCTCGTCCCTGTGTGAAAGCGCAAAACGCAACGCGCTCATTTCAGCTGCAAGAAATTTCACCGCGTCGTCACCTCGCTCGGCCAATTTTTTCGCGGTCGACACCATACACACACGCAGGAAATTCGGCACCGCGTCGCGGCCGGCGACCAACAGGTGAAGATTCTTTGGCACGACCGGCTGATATTCATTCGAGACCACTGCTGCATCGACAACGCCGCCGATCAGGGCCTGGTAACGGTCGTTATCGCTGCCAATGGCGGCCAGCTTGACCTCCGTATCGGAGATGCCGAATTTTTCCAGCGCCGAGCGCGCCAGCATGTCGGGCATGGAGTTCGGCGCCGAGACCGCGATCTGCTTGCCCTTGAGGTCCTCCACCTTGGCAATCTTGTCGGTGGCAAAAATGCCGTGTGGCACCACCACCCAATGGCAGCCGAGCAGTTTGACGTCGCCTCCCTTGGAGTTGGCGGCGAACATGCCCTGTGGTCCGCCTTCAAAGCTGTCGAGTTCGCCGGCGATAAGCGCCTTGAGCGCGAGCTGATCGTCCTTGAACTGGGAAATTTCGATCTTGAGGCCTTGTTTCCTGGCAAAATCGCGCGTCGAAACCATCAAGAAAATGCCGGCATCGGATTTGGCGTTGATCAGTCCATGCTTCCAGACCTTTTCCTGCGCCCCGGCGGGGGCGAGAAAGGCAGCAAAAATCGCCGCGACAACAATTATGCCAATAGCGACCTTCATGGGCTCAGCGGTGCGCATGGCGAAGTTCCTCCCTGCAGTTCCGTAAGGCCTCTGACCGGGCCCTTATTCCCGTGAACTTAGCATCAATTTTATCGCCGTGGGCGTTCCCAAGGTCAGTTTGCGGGACTAGCCTGCGGTCCGCAAGCGTCGGCACAGACGCATCCGTGATGGGCCGTCGGCCGTAAGCCGCCGGCCTCTATAATTAGTTCAGGGAGCTGAACGCTATGACCCAACGCTTTACCCTTTCCGTCAACGGCAAGTCCCATACTATCAACGCCGATCCGGACATGCCGTTGCTATATGCGCTGCGCGACGATCTCGGGCTCAACAACCCCCATTTCGGCTGCGGCCTGGCGCAATGCGGCGCTTGCACGGTGCATCTCGACGGCCAGCCGACGCGCTCTTGCATCACGGCAATCTCGGCTGTCGGTGAAGCCAAGATCACGACACTTGCCGGTCTCGGCACGCCCGAGAAGCCGCACCCACTTCAGACCGCGTACATTGAGGAGCAGGTGCCGCAATGCGGCTACTGCATCAATGGCTGGCTGATGACCGCCGCCGCTTTTTTGCGCGACAAGAAAAAACCAACCGAAGCCGAAATCAAGGATGCTCTCTCCGGCCTCAAGTGCCGCTGCGGCACACACATTAGCATTCTGAAGGCGGTCAAGCGTGCCGCCGAGATGATGGGTTGAGGGAGGGTGTCATGACAAAATTTGAACAGACCTCCGCATTCACCCGCCGCTCGGTGTTGCTCGGCAGTGGCGCCCTTGTGGTTTCGATTGGCGCGGCCGTGTCGTTCGACACAGTGTTGTCGCTCCAACAGGCGCTCGCGCAGGGCGCAAAGCCACCGCTCACGCCGGACCAGCTCTCATCCTACATCGCCGTAAATGCCGACGGCAGCGTGTCGGCCTTCTTCGGCAAGATGGACATGGGCCACGGCCTGCATGTCGCCATCGCACAGATCGTTGCCGAGGAACTCGACGTTCCTTTCAAGAGCGTCAAGGTTTACATGGGCGATACCGCCACCTCGGTGAACCAGGGCGGCGCCTCCGGCTCCACCGGCATCCAGAATGGCGGCAAGCAGATGCGCATGGCGGCAGCGGAAGCGCGTCGCGTGCTGGTCGAGATGGCGGCGGGTCAATTGGCCGTGCCGGCGGACAGGCTCGTCGTCAATGCCGGCGTCGTCAGTTCCTCCGACGACAAATCGAAGCAGGTGTCCTATGCGCAGCTGCTCGGCGGGAAATATTTCAACGTCCAGCTCGACTGGAACAAGGCATACGGCAACACCCTCTACGCGCCTGGCAAGGCGCAGCCGAAGAAGCCGAGCGAACACAAGATCGTCGGTCAGCCGATCAAACGTGAAGATGTGGCGCCGAAGGTTTTCGCTCAGGAAGACTTCGTCACCGACATCAAAGTTGACGGCATGGTGCATGGGCGCATGATCCGCCCGTCGGTCGCCGGAGCCGTGCCGACAAAGGTTGACGAAAATTCGATCAAGGGTATCCCCGGGGCAAGGGTGGTCTGGGAAAATGGCTTCATCGGTGTAGTGGCCGATAAGGAATGGGATGCCATTCAGGCCATGGAGAAACTGAAGATCGAATGGTCTCAGGTTGACGCGCCCTTCCCTGAACAAACGTCACTTTACGACCACATCCGCAAAGCCAGCGTACGCAAACGCAACATTGAAAAAGAGAACGGCAATGTTGACGAAGCGTTCAAAAACGCCGCGAAAGTGATCGAGGCCGAATATGAATGGCCG
>DASPNW010000009.1:0-27158 GCA_035626335.1 Pseudolabrys sp. | reverse complement strand
GTGTCCAACGTCGGCGCTTATTCCTGCTTCCCGACAACGTGCGGGGTCGAGCCGCTGATGGCGATGGCGGAAATGCCGGGTCCATATGACGTTCAGCAATATGCCTGTCTCGCCCGCGGCGTTATCACCAACACCTGTACGATGGCGCCTTATCGCGGTGTATCACGGCCGGTAATCACCTTCACGCTCGAGCGGCTGATGGACAAGGCCGCGCGCGCCTTTGCCGCCGATCCGGTCGATGTGCGGCGGCGCAATCTGATCGACAAATTTCCCTACAAGTCCGCCATGGGCCTCGAATACGACGATGGGACCTACAAAGATACCCTGGAAATGGCGGTGAAAGCTGTCGACGTCGCCGCCTTCCGGACACGCCAGAAAGAAACGCGAGCGAAAGGCCGGCATCTCGGCATTGGTTTTGCGACTTTCTCGGAGCGCACCGGTTACGGCAGTCCCGCGTTTGCGGCGCGTGGTATGGCGATTACGCCCGGATGGGAAACGGTGATCGTTTCAATCGACCCATCGGGATTTGTCGAAGCGCGTATCGGCTCCTCCCCGCACGGCCAGGGCCTGCGCACGACGCTCGCGCAGATCATCGCCGATGAGATCGGCGTCACTCCGGACGTGATCAAAGTCGTGCACGGCGATACCGACCGCGCGCCCTATGGCTGGGGTACGTTCGCCAGCCGCTCGCTCGTCATCTCCGGCGGAGCCACGCTGATCGCCGCGCGGAAAGTTCGCGCCAAACTGATCAAGATCGCCAGCCACATGCTGGAGGCCGCGCCCGACGACATCGTCCTTGCCGATGGATCGGCGAGTGTGGCCGGGACAGACCGGGCTATTTCGATCGCAAAACTTGCGCGCGAGGCCTACACGCAAACGCATCGCTTCAAAGGCGAAATCGAACCCGGGCTGACGGAAACCGGCCACTACGACCCGCCCGGCACCTTCTCCAATGCCTGCCATGTCGCGATCGTCGACGTGGACGTGGAGACCGGGCACGTCAAGGTCGAAAAGTTCGTTGTCGCGGAAGACGCCGGGCGCATCATTAACCCGATGATCGCCGACGGCCAGGTCCACGGTGGCATCGCGCAAGGCATCGGGAACGCATTGCTCGAGGAAATCGTCTACGACAGCAACGGCGGGATTCTCACGGCGACGCTAGCCGACTATCTGCCGCCGACCGCGCGCGAAATTCCGCCGATAGAACTTCACCATATCGAAACGCCCAGTCCGAATTCGATCACCAGGGCCAAGGGCCTGGGCGAAGGTGGCTGTATCGGCGCCCCAGCGGCCGTGGTCAATGCGATCAACGATGCGCTTTCCCCGTTTGGCGTCGAGATCGACGAAATCCCGGCGACGCCGCAACGTATCCGTGCCGCGTTGCGCAATGCCGAGAAGACCTCATGAGCGAAAAAACCGCAATCACGCTCATCATCAACGGTCGCGATTACGCGATCGCCGTTGAGCCGCGGCGCACCCTGGTGGATGCGATCCGCGAGGACTGCGGGCAAACCGGCACCCATATCGGTTGCGAGCACGGGGTCTGCGGCGCCTGCACGATCATCGTCGATGGCGAGCCTATACGCTCTTGCCTGATGTTCGCCGTTCAGGCGAACGGCAAAAAGATCAGGACCGTCGAAGGCCTTGCCGATGGCGACAAGTTGCATCCGATGCAGCAGGCCTTCATGGACCACCACGGCCTGCAGTGCGGCTTTTGCACGCCAGGTTTTCTGATGCTCGCGGTCGGCGCGCTGGAGCGCGAGCCCGATCTCGGCGACGACGAATTGCTCGACTTGCTCTCGTCAAACCTTTGCCGCTGCACCGGCTACCAGAACATTATCAAGGCCGTCCGCGCAGCCGCGAAAGACATGCGAAAAGGATGAGCGGCTGCGCTCATGTCCGCCAAACAAAAATTCGTCGGGCGTTCGGTTCCGCGGTTGGAGGACCGCCCGCTCCTCACCGGCCAGGGCCGCTTCGCGGCCGATATTTCCTTTCCCGGCCAGTGGACGATGCGCGTCGTCCGCTCGCCGATCGCGCATGCGACAATAAAATCGATCGATGCTTTGGCCGCGCTGAAGCTCTCCGGCGTGCACGCGGTATGGACGCACAAGGATGTCGCGCAGATACCTCCCATTCCGTTCCGGCTGACTGGGCTCAAGCAGCTGGAGCCCTATCGCCAACCGATCCTGGCGAAGGATGTCGTGCGCTATGTCGGCGAGCCGATCGCCGCGATTTTTGCCGAAAATGCGTACGTCGCGGAAGACGCCGCCGAGTTGATCGAGCTAGCGAGCGAGCCCCTCGAGGCAACGATGCTCGCCACGGAACCGCCGGGCTCCTACGGGCAGGAGCTGACAACAGAACCCGGCGTCTTGCGCAAATCATATGGCGATGTCGACGCCGCCTTCCGCGACGCCCATTCCGTGGTCTTGCTGGAGCTTTCCGTCGGGCGTCACACTGGCGTCCCGCTGGAGACGCGCGGCGCTATCGCGCGCCACGACGAGGCACGCGACGTTCTGGAGCTGCACGGCGCGGCCAAGGTGCCGCACTGGAATCGCGATACGATCGCTCAAATGCTGGGGCGAAAAAGAGATTCCGTTCAGCTTTACGAAGGTCACGTCGGCGGCGGCTTCGGCATTCGTGGCGAAATTTATCCCGAAGACGTTCTGGTCTGCGCCGCCGCGTTGAAATTCAAACGCCCGATCAAATGGATCGAGGACCGGCGCGAACACCTGATTGCGGCCAATCATTCGCGCGAGCAGCACCATCGCGTAAAGGCCGCCATTGACGCGCAGGGCCGTATCCTCGCAATCGACGATGAATTCTTTCATGACAATGGCGCCTACATGCGCACGCACGCGGCGACCGTCCCAGACCTTGCTGCCGCCATGTTGCCCGGCCCCTATCGCGTGCCGGCCTACCGCGCCGCCGGCCACATCCGGCTGACCAACAAAACGCCCTGCGGCACCTACCGTGCACCCGGACGCTACGAATCGACATTCGTGCGCGAACGGCTGCTGGACGCGATGGCCGCAAAGGTCGGCGTGGACAAGGTCGAGATTCGCAGGCGCAACCTGATTGGCAAGAGCGCGATGCCCTATACGCTCGGGCTCGATACGTTAGGCACACAAATTGTCTATGACTCCGGCGACTACGCCGTGCTGCTCGATAAGGCGCTCAAAGCGGCGCGTTGGAACGAGCTGCAAAAGCAGCTCGGCGAACGCCGAAAAAATGGCGAAAGAGTCGGCGCCGGAATTGCGATGTTCGTCGAGAAAAGCGGGCTTGGCCCCTTTGATACCGTGCGCGCCGAGATCAGGCCGGACGGCACGGTCGAAGTCATCACGGGCGTGGCCTCCATCGGCCAGGGCGTGGAGACTGTCATCGCACAAATCTGCGCCGACGCTCTCGGTGTTGACTATACCAATATCCGCGTCACTCATGGTCAGACCGACCGCATTGCACGCGGCATGGGCGCATTTGCCTCGCGCGTCACGGTGATGTGTGGAGAGGCTACTCGCCTTGCCGCCACCAAATTGCGCGCAGGCATCCTGGAGGCGGCGGCCGAGCTGATGCAGAGCCGCGCGGATGCGCTCGATATTGTGAATGGAGAAATCGTCCGCCGTGGCGGGCCGGGCCCGTCAATGCCGCTGGCCGAACTTGCTCGAATACTGCCCGGCAGCTTGAGCGCCGAAGACACGTTCGAATCGACCCACATGGTCTATCCCTACGGCGTGCATATAGCGACGGTGCGTGTCGATGCCGACACCGGCAATGTCGCAATTGAGCGCTATGTCATCGCCTACGATGTCGGCAAGGCCGTGAACCCGAAGCTGGTGGAGGGCCAAATTGCCGGCGGTCTGGCGCAAGGTGTCGGCGGTGCGCTGCTCGAAGAATTCCGTTACGACGAGAACGGCGAACCACTCTCCGTCACTTTTGCCGATTACCTGATGCCAACTGCGCGCGAAGTGCCGGACGTTTCCATCCTGGTGTCTGAGGACGCGCCAAGCCCGCTCAATCCGCTGGGATTGAAAGGCGCCGGCGAAGGCGGCGCAAACCCGGTCGGCGCCGCAATCGCCTCGGCAATCGACGATGCACTTCAGCGTCCGGGGCTGGTCACACAACTTCCTGTTACGCCGCAGCGGCTCAAAAGAATGCTGCAAGCTACAGGCAAGCACTAGCTCACCGCTCCCCGGCTTGCTGGCCTAAAACAGCATTGACTCGCCGGACCCGTCGACACACCCTTGCGACATAAAAGCGCGTGGAAGCGCAAACGGTGTCACGCGGCCGTTTCGCCGTGCAAGACACAATGTCCATCCGGGGAGGTCTTAATGTCAGGTATGCATCTTTCACTTCTGCGCGGCGTTGTGCTCGGTGTCGCACTAGTCACGGCGTCTGCCGCAGCGCTCGCGCAGGATCGTCAATTTTCCTTCGCCTATGATCAGCCGAAATCGAGCGGCTATGGAGCCGGCGCGGAAATGTTCGACAAGAAGTTGAGAGAACTGAGCAAGGGCACGTTTTCGATCAATCAATATCCAGGCGCCCAACTCGGCACCGAAGCCCAGACCATGCAGAAGGTGCAGACCGGTGACATCGACTTTGTGATGTTGTCAACCGCCAACGCCTCGACCGCCCAGCCGGAATCCGGCGTATTTTCCATTCACTTCATCTTCCGTGACGAAAACCACGCCATCAAGGTGCTCGGCGACCCGGCAGTGATTGCGGCAATGAAGGAATTATACGCGGCCAAGATCAAGGGCGCGCATATGATCGGGCTTGGCTGTCAGGGCCTGAGGCACATGTACGGAAAGAAACCGATCGAGAAGGTCGCCGATCTCAAGGGTGTTAAAATGCGGGTGCAGGCGACGGTAACCGAAGACGCGACATTTCCGGCCTACGGAGCGCAGGTCGTGCATATGGCATTTGGCGAGGTTTACACCGCGTTGCAGACCGGCGTCGCCGATATGGCCGAAAACGGCATCAACAACTACCTCATCAACAAGCACTATGAGCCGGCGCCCGTCCTTTCGCTGACCGAGCACGAAGCCAACAACGCCGCTCTCTTTGTAAGCGACAAGGTGTGGAGCAGTCTGACCGACGAGCAAAAGAAATGGGTGCAGGCGGCGGCCGACGAAGTCAGCAAAAATGAGCCGACAGTCGCGTTCAAGCTAGAGCATGAGGCCCTGGCAAAGCTCGAAAAAATGGGCGTCAAGGTCGTTAAGAATGTCGACAAAACCGGCTTTTCGCAAATCAGCAAGCCCATCCAGGACAAGCTCGCCTCTGATCTGGGTCCGAACGCGGTGAAGGTTCTCGGGCTCGTCCGCAACGTGCAATAGCGGCCCAACATGAAAGCGGGGAGCCCGTCAGCTCCCCGCCGCGCCGTACCTGCCTCAATTTACGGAATTGGACGATGCGCTTTGATGGGCTGGTCTTGAGGGAGCAGCGTCATTTGAAATGGCGCGTGCTCGACCCCCTCGAAAACCTGCTGATGATCCTCTGCGGAATCTCCATTACGGGTTTCAGCGTCATCGTGCTTGGCGATGTCATCACGCGCGCGATCGGATATCCGTGGCTTTTTGCGCAGGAAGCGATGATGAGCTTCTTCATGTATGGGATCTTTTTCGGAGTCGCCGCAGCCACTCGCCGAAATGACCATCTTTATCTTGCCGTACTCGCGGAAGCGATGACCGGCAACCGCCGCCTGTTCTTCGAAATGTTCAACCGTTCGGTTGTGCTTTTTGTTGCATTTTGCATGATCTATTTCGGCTATCTGAATTTTCTCGACGGCTTTAAAAGCCTGCGTATGCCGTCGATGACTCCGGTGGCAACGCTTTATATCGCCATCCCGGTTTGCGGCGTGCTGGTTGCCCTGTTCACTATCGAGCAAATGGCGAACGGCTGGCGCAACGGCTTTGCTGAACCGAAAAGCTCGCCGCGTCATGAAAGCATCGGGAGTGAAGCCCTGTGAGCGGAAATGGCGCGCTCATCATCCTGATGGGTTTCCTATTTCTTGTCCTCGGCTACGCGGGCGTGCCCGTCGCCTTTGCGCTGATCGCGTCGGTCCTGGTGGTGACCGCGTTCACGCCCGTCAGCGAAGCTTCGATGATCGCCCAGATCTTCAATGGAATGGACGTTGAAGCACTGCTCGCGGTGCCGTTCTTCCTGCTGGTCGGCGACCTCATGACCTCGGCAAACGTGACCTTGCGCATGATCACGCTTTCCCAAACGCTGGTAGGTCATCTGCGTGGCGGTCTGGCGCAGGTCGTGACCCTGTTCAGCATGTTCTTTGCCGGCATCTCCGGCTCCTCGGCGGCCGACGTCGCGGTGCTGACGCGTACGCTCGCGCCAGAGATGAACCGCGAAGGCTACGACCGGGGCTTCACGGCGGCGCTGATCGCGTCGGCTGCCACCATGGCGAACCTCATTCCACCGAGCATTATGGCTGTCATTTACGGCGCCACCGGCAATGTTTCGATCGGTGGGTTGTTTCTCGGCGGCGTGGTGCCGGGTGTGTTGGTCGGCCTGGGGTTGATGCTTTACAGTCATTTTTTTGGACCGATCGGCGTCAAACGCAGGCGAGCGACCTTCGGACAGTTCGCCACAGCGACCAAAGAAGCCGCCGTCCCGTTGATGATTCCGATCATCATCATGGGTGGCATTCTCACCGGCCAATTCACTCCGACGGAAGCGGGCGTAATCGCGGTCGCCTACATAATTTTCGTTGCGATACCGCTGCTCAACTACCGGCACCTGCGGAACCTGCCCCGCGACATGGCACATACCGGACTGCTTTATTCCATTCCGCTCATTACAATCGGCGCCGCCTCGGCATTCGGATGGATGCTGGCCTACCTACGCGGGCCGGCGATGGTGTCGGACTGGATCGCGGCCGCGGCAGGCAACGACCCGTTCAGGATCATGCTGCTTCTAACGCTTCTCTTTATCATCGTGGGCGATTTCATCGATGCCGTCCCGGCGATCATCATATTCATGCCACTGATCATCGACCTGACCAAGAATGCCGACATCAACCCCGTCCACATGGGCGTTGTAATCATAACCACGCTTGCCTTCGGCCTGATCACCCCACCTTACGGGCTATGCTTGCTGATGGCTTCAAAATTTGTCGGTATAAAATTCTCCAAGGCAATGCTTGCGTCGTTCCCGATCTATATCGTTTTCTTTGCGGCCATCGCATTCTGCATTTTTTTCCCGGATGTCGTGTTGTGGCTGCCGAAAAAACTGCTGCCGCAATCGGTCGGTTGCTTCCGCAACCCGAACGGTCCGGGATATATCTGCCCATAGGCGTCCGCCCATGCCATTCATCGACAGCAATGTGAAGCCGAAGCTCAAGGCGCCGCCGGGCGCCTGCGACACGCATATGCACATCTATAATCCCAAATATCCCAAGGCGCCGACAGCCAAGATCGATGCGCCCGCGGCACCCGTCTCCGCTTACCGGAAGATGTGCGAGCGTCTCGGCATCGAGCGGACCGTCGTGGTGCAGCCTTCAACCTACGGCAAGGACAATCGCTGCACGCTGGAAGCCGTTGCCGCTATCGGGCGGAATGCGCGCTGCGTCGTTGTCGTCGACGAAAGCGTGCCCGACGCCGAGCTCGATCGTCTGACCAGACTGGGCGCGCGCGGCATTCGCTTCTTCATGTTGGCTGGCGCGCCGTTGCCTTGGGATATCCTCGAAACGATGTCGGCCCGCGTGGCGCCGTTCGGCTGGCACGTGCAGCTGCAGCTTGATGGCCGTCACCTGCCCGAGCGTGCCCCCATGCTTAAACGGCTCGCCAGTATGCTCGTGATCGACCACGTCGGAAAATTTCTTGAACCGGTTCCCCTCGATCACCCCGGATTTCGTACCCTTCAGGGATTGGTCGATAGCGGTCGTACCTGGGTCAAACTGTCGGCGCCCTACGAGGTCTCGAAGACCGGACCGCCGTACTATGACGATGTCGGCAAGCTCGCCAAGGCGCTCGCCAAGGCTGCGCCAGAACGCATGTTATGGGCCACAAACTGGCCGCACCCGACACCCGGCGTCCCGGTGCCCGACGATGCCTGGATGCTCGACATGCTGCTGGATTGGATCCCGGACGAGCGCGCGCGCAACAAGGCGCTCGTCGACAATCCCGCGCAGCTTTACGGCTTTTGAGTCACGGCTCGAAATGCGGCCGGTACCCCTTTTGCGCGGCCTCGACGCGGCCCGCAAAAGGCAACCCGACATGGCCGGGAAACACCAGCGCTCCGCTCGAAGCGCAATAGTCGAGTACCTTGCGCCGGCTGACACGCGCCTGCGCTGCGTCCGAGTTTTTCGGGAAATTCCAGTCGGGATAGTAGACCTGCAGCAAATGGTGCCACACGTCCCCGATGAAAGCAGCACGTTTGCCCTTGCTTTCCAGCTTGAAGAAGACGTGACCGGGCGAGTGGCCGGGCGCCGAATCGATCTCGATGAAGTCGTTGAGCCGGTACGGGCCCCCGCTCACAAGATCGGCGCGGCCGTATTCGAGTATCGGCACGACACACTCACGGAAGGTCCCGAGCTCCGCCGGCCCTTCCTTGGGATCGGCATCGAGCTTCGAGAAGTAATCGACATCCGGCTTTGAGAACACGTAACGGGCGTTGGGAAATGTCGGCACCCATTTGCCGTCTTTCTGCTGCGTGTTCCATCCGACATGGTCATGGTGCAAATGGGTGCACATCACCAGATCGATTTCCTCCGGCCGCACGCCGGCAGCGGCGAGCCGTTCCAGGTAGGGTATATTGAGCATGTGCCAGAACGGCCGGCCGGGTTTCACTTTGTTGTTGCCGCAGCATGAATCGATCAGGATTTTCTTGCCGCCGACCTGCAACAGCCAGCTATGGACAGCGAGCTTGATCTTGCCTGTCTCGGCTTCGTAATGGTGCGGCGCAAGCCATGACTTGTGCTCGGCCATGTGCGCGTCGGTAAATTCCGGGAAGATATCTTTGAGCGGATAGCTCGGGAGATTGGTTTCCTCGACTCGCGTGATAGTGGCATCGCCAACGCTGAACACAGGCGCCTCCCGGTCTATTTCTTCGGCAGAAATTCGTTGGTGAAGGTCGACGGAAAATCCACCTCGGCCGGCCCCTTCGGCTGGAGATAGGCGAAGGTCGCGCGCGCTTGCGCTTCGGTCATCCCGCCATCCCGGGTCCAGATCTGGCTGACGGTCTTGTAGGCCTCGGCGTTGGTGTCGGGCGTCATGCTTGGATATTCCTTACCCATGATCGCCATGCCGCGCTTGGGATCGTCCTTGAGAATTTTCTGCGCTTCAGTAAAGACCTGGGCGACCTTGCGAAGCATGTCCGGCCGCTCCTTGATAACGTCGGGATGCGTCGCCAGCGTCATGAACAAAATGTCGCGGAATTCGGGAATCTCCCCGTTCATCATGTTGAGGTAGATCTTTCCCTTGCCGGACTGCTGCACGAGCACGCCGGCCGGCTCGAACGGCAGCGCGGCGTCAATCAGATCCTTCTGAAATGCTGCGACATAGGACGGCGCCTCAGCCCCGAGATAAACACTCGAAATATCACCGGGCAGCGTCAGATCGTATTTTTTCGCGAGCACTCCCAGCATCTTTTCGCCCGAACCGTTGGCCGACGGCATTGCCACACGCTGGCCTTTCAGGCGCTTGATCTTGTCAGCCACGCTGAGTTTTTCCGCGCCCGCCATCAACTTGTCGCTGGCGATAACGTTGTTCACCGGCCGGTTCGCGATATTGAAAAATGCGACGATGCGCTTTCCCTGCACCGCAACGGTGAGCACGTGCTCATACGACAGGATTCCGACATCGGCTTGCTTGGTAAGGACGGCCTGCAGCGCGAGCGGACCACCCTGCACGTAAGAAATTTCCGGCTCCAGACCATATTTCTGGAACAACTTCTCCTGGACCGCGACGTAAAGCGCCCCGGAGTAATAACCATGGCCGATATTGGTGATTTTCACGGTTTCGGCAGACGCCGCACTCACGAACAGAGTGGCCGCAACGGCCGCTGCCAGTTTTACAAACCTCATTACGCGTCCTCCCGAATTTATTGTTAGCGGCCGACGATCCGCCATTGCTCCATCCGATGCTGCACGATTTCAACGAGGAAATTAAGTGCAACGGCAAGTAGTGCAATCACGATCAATACGGCAAACACCCCGGCGGAATCGAATTGCGAGCCCGAGAATTGAACCAGGTAGCCAAGCCCGCGGTTGGCGGCGATCATTTCGCCGAGCACGGCGCCGATCAACGCATAAGGCACGGATATTTTCAGCCCTGCGAAAACCCACGACATGGCCGAGGGAATGATCACCCTGGTAATGACCTGCGCGCGCGTTGCCTTCATCAGCCGCGCGCAGTCGATCAGGTCCTTGTCGACCTCGCGCACACCGGCATAAGTGTTGAGAAAAACCAGGAACAGCACCAGCACAGCGGCGAGCGCGATCTTGGATTCGATACCGAGCCCGAACCACAGCACGAACAGCGGCGCCAGGGCGACCTTGGGCAATGCATTAAGTGCGTTGAGATAGGGGTTGAGCAGCCGGCTGGTGAAGGGCGAGACGCCGAGCCAAATTCCGAGAATAAGCCCGCCGACAGACCCGATCAGAAATCCCATGGTGGTCGCGTAGACGGTCGCCCAGATGTGCAGAAACAGCGAACCGTCGGCAATCCACCCTATCAATCGCGCGCCGACGTCGAGCGGATTGGAAATAAAGAAACTGTCGACGAGCCGGCCCGATGCCCCTTGCCACAGCAATAGCAGCGCGATGCCAAGCATCACCTGGCAGATCACCATAAAACCGCTGCCGAAACCGCGCGCGGCAACATTTACGGCGCCATCGCGCGGACTTGTCGGCACGGCGTCCGGCAAGGTCATACGCGTTCCTCGTGATACTCGACGCGCAGCCGTTCCCACAGCGTATCGTAAAGTTCCTTGAAGGCGTTGGTGAACCGGATGTTGAGCACGTCGCGCGGACGCTGGAGCTCGATGCGCTGCTCGAGCGCCACCATGGCAGGACGACGGGTACAGACCACAACGCGGTCGGCAAGCGTCACGGCTTCCATTAGATCGTGGGTGACCAGCACTATGGTCTGCCCGGTTTCGGCGGCCAGTTTGAGCAGCAAGTCGTGCATTGCAAGTTTCAGCTGCGCGTCGAGCGCCGCGAAAGGCTCATCGAGCAATGCGGTTTCAGCTCCGTAAAGCAGCATCCGCGCAAGGCACGCGCGCTTGCGCATGCCGCCTGACAGCTCCTGCGGATACCGGTGTGCGAAACCGTCGAGCCCGACGTGTTTGATCACCTGGTCGGCGCGGCTGGCGCGCTCCGGCTTTGCCACGCCGGCAAGCTCAAGCGGGAATGCCACATTGTCGCGCACGGTACGCCACGGCAGCAGGTTATCCTTCTGCGTCATATAGCCGACGGCGGTGTTCACATCCGACACTCGCATCCCTTTGTAGGCGATCGAGCCGCTCGAAGGCACGTACAGGCCGGCAATCATGTTGAGCAGGGTCGACTTACCGCACCCGCTCGGACCGATGACCGCGACAATTTCCTTTTGCGCGATGGTGAGGTTGATATCGCGAACCGCGTCGACCAATTCGTCCTGCTTCCGGAAAGTCTTGGAGACGTGCCGCAGGTCGATCATCACGGCTCCCCTAGAAGATCGATCGCTGGTGGCCGCCATCGACATCGATATTGGCCCCGACGATAAACGCCGCGCGGTCCGAGGCAAGGAAGGCCACTGCTCTAGCGATATCCTCCGGCGTTCCCCAACGGCCGAGTGGCACTTCGGCGCCCCACTTGCTCTCCTGCTGTTCGAGGCTGCGTCCGTAATACATTTCGTTGTGCAACGTGAGACTTTCGGTGAGCGGGCTCTTGATGCGGCTTGGACACACGGCATTGACGAGAATGCCTTGCGGGGCGAGTTCATCCGACAACGATTTCACCAGGGCATGCTGCGCGGCATTGACGACTGTCGAAGCGATAGCATTCGCCTGCGGTACCTTGCCCGCCTGGCCGATGATGACAATAAATCGGCCGCCTCCGCGTTGTTTCATGACCGGCACCACGTGACGCGCGAGCTCCCAGGCGCCGACCACCTTGGTCTGGAAGTGACGCCGCAGCGCCTCGTCCGGAATCTCGTCGAGAGTGCCGGGCAAATGTGTGCCGGCATTGCTCACGACAATGTCGATGCCACCGAAGGCCTTTTTGACATCATCGACGAGCGCGGCGACATCGGCGGGCTTGCAGATATCCGCAACAAAGCCTTTGGCCGTAGCGGATTTGATTGCGACCACCGCCTTGTCGAGCCTGGCTTTGTCGCGACCGCAAATGGCAACGCTACAGCCTTCCCCTGCGAGCGTTTGCGCGATAGCCAGTCCGATCCCGCTGGTCCCACCACTGATGAGCGCGACCCTGCCCGTCAATCCAAGCTGCATGTCATTTTACCCGAATACGTAGCGGTGATAGCCCCCGTCGATACTGACCGCGCTGCCGGCGACGAATCCGGCGCAGTCCGAAACGAGAAACGCGACCAAATCCGCAACCTCGTCCGGCCGGCCGGTGCGGCCGAGCGGATTGGCGCGTGTGAAGCCCGCCGCCGCCGTGGCACGGTCAACCCCGCGTTCGCGCATCTCCTTCTGAATCAATGAGGCGAGCAATTCGGATTCGATATATTGCGGGCATACCGCATTGACGCGGATATTGTCGCGCGCAACCGAGTCCGCCACCGATTTGCTCAAAGCCATGAGTGCGGCATTTGTAACACCGGACGGAAACCGGTCCGGATGTGGATGACGTGCCGCCTGCCCCACAATGTTGACGATGCGCCCGTCACGTTGCGCCTTCATGGTGGGCAGCACGGCTTTTATCATCGTGAAAAAGCCGAAGACCTTGTCGCGCAGCTGCCGTTCGAGAATGTCGAGCGTCGTGCTTTCGACCGTGCCGCGCAGATGCGTGCCGGCATTGTTGACGAGGATATCGATGCGGCCGAACTCCTTAAGCACCTTATCGATGAACCTTTTCACTGCGTTCTCGTCGGTGACGTCGGCCGGCACTCCGAGCACGCGGCCTTTTTTCGACAACTCGGCTACCGCGGCGTCAAGCTGCACGGCATTGCGACTGCAAATTGCAACCACGCATCCTTCCTCCAGCAGAACTTGCGCCACCGCCTTGCCGATGCCGCGCGAGCCGCCGGCAACCACAGCGACCTTGCCGCTAAGGCCGAGCTGCATTGCGTTCCTCGTTTTCTTGTTGCATTGCCGCCGCGAGCGATACTCTATGCTGGGTCCGAAGGCGTCAACGGGAGAGTGAGATGGATTTGGGAATCAAGGGCCGCCGCGCAATCGTCACCGGTGGTTCGAGTGGCATCGGCTTCGAGACCGCGCGGCAGTTTCTGGAAGAAGGCGTGCGCGTGCTGATTACCGGGCGCAATCAGCAGAAGCTCGACAAAGCGCGCGATGATCTCGCCAAACGCACCGGCGGCGAGGTGCACGCCGTGGTGGCGGACATGACGAAGGAATCCGACATCGCGAAAATGGTGGAAACCGCAAAACAGAAACTCGGCGGGGTCGACATCCTCGTCAACAATGCCGGCCAGATGTATTCGGGGCGTTTTTCGGCAATCAAGGATGACGAGCTCAAGACGCAATTGGAAACCAAGCTGTTCGGTTTCATGCGCGCGATCCGCGCGGTCTATCCAATGATGCAGGCGCAGAAATGGGGCCGTATCGTCAATACGATCGGCGGAGCCGGCAAGGAACCCGACCCTTACATGTTTGGCAGCGCAATGACCAACAGCGCGCTATTGAATTTGACGAAATCGCTTTCGGAAGAATTCGGCGAAGACAACGTGCTGGTCAACGCCATCTGCCCCGGCTGGGTGGCAACTGATCTCTGGGTTCGCAATACCGAAGGAATGAAAAAGGAATTCGGTGTCACCACCGAAGCCGAAGCGCGCAAGGTCGCGGCGAAGAAAAACTCGCTTGGCCGCATGGGCAAGCCGGAAGAACTTGCCAACGCCACCGTCTTTTTATGCTCGGAACGCGCGAGCTACATCACCGGTGTGTCGGTGAATCTCGACGGCGGGCGGTTAAAGGGGCTCTGGTAGCCCGTTTTGACTACCACTCATCCCAATTTGCGTAGCAGTCTGGCGACCTGCCGCTGCTCGTCGGCGGTGAGCGGCGCCAGGGTTGCAGCAGTTATTTCGGCTGCAACCAGCATCGCGGCTTCTGTCACCTGCTTCCCACGTTCGGTCAGTGCGACGGCGCGGCGGCGGCGATCCTTTGGATCGTTGAGGGCCGTCACGAAGCCGCGCAGGTCCAGCCGGTCAACCACGCCCTTGATGGTCGCCGCATCCAGATAAATCAGCCTGCCGAGATGGTTCTGTGAGCAGGGACCAACCTCGTGGAGCTTGGCAAGTGCGGCGAATTGGGTCTGGGTCAGCCCCTCGATCATGCGCGAGGTAAAGATGGACGTATGACGTTGCATCGCGACGCGCATCAGAAAGCCAACCTGATCGTCGAGTACATAGCGCCCCTGCTCGGAGGCATCAGCCTGGCTTGCCACGACCTTCAGTTTTTCCCCACGCAACGTCTTCATGCGTCCGCCCCGTTTGTCCGAGCCATCCTATACCGTGAGATACGTCCTTTGCACATCCAGGTTGGCATCCAGTTGCGCGACCGAACCCTGCCAATGAATCTGGCCCTTTTCCAACACATACACGCGGTCCGACACCAGCCGCGCAAAATGAATATTCTGTTCCGACAGCAAAATTGACAGTCCCTGTCTCTTTAAAGCGATGATTGTGGAAACCATCTGCTCGACGATCAGCGGCGCCACGCCTTCCGACGGCTCGTCGAGCAGCACCAGCAAGGGATTGCCCATCAACGTGCGCGCCACTGTGAGCATTTGCTGTTCGCCGCCGCTCATGCGTCCGCCGAGGCGGTCCGGCATTTCGGCAAGATTGGGAAAGAGCGCGAACAGTTGCTCCGGAGTCCAGGATGGTGCGGGCTTTCCGTCGGCAAACTGGCGCGGTGGCTGCGATCCGACATCGAGATTTTCCATCACGGTCAGATCAACAAAGATACGGCGGTCTTCCGGCGTGAAGCCAAGGCCGCGGCGGGCGATTTCAAAAGGTTTGCGGCTTGAAATATCCTCGCCGTTGAAGCGGACCACGCCCTGGCGTTCGGCAATGAGGCCCATGATCGCTTTCATCGTGGTGGACTTGCCCGCGCCATTGCGACCCATCAGCGCCACGACTTCGCCGCGGCCAACCTCGAAGCTCAGCTCGTAGAGAATGCGCGCGGCCCCGTACCAGGCGCTCAAACCGTTTACCGTGAGCATTGCCTCGCTCATCGCCTCGCTCATGGCGCCGCTCCTGCGAAGGTCTTGCCGGTGCCGAAATAGACTTCGCGGACCTGCGCATTGTCGCGGATCGCCGCGGCATTGCCGTCGGCGATCAATCGCCCCCGCGCCAAAACGATAATTCGGTCGGCAAATGCGAACACGACGTCCATCGAATGCTCGGTGAACAGCACCGAAATTCCGCGTTCGACCACAAGCCGTTTGACGAGCGCAATCAGATCATTGCGCTCGCGCGGCCCCATACCCGCTGTGGGCTCGTCCATCAACAAGAGGCGTGGCTCGTTGGCAAGCGCAATGGCGAGCTCGACGCGCTTGACGTCGCCATACGCAAGTTCACGGCTCGGCCGCCCGGCAGCCTCGCGCATGCCGACCTGGCCGAGAAGATCAAGCGCGCGATCGCGATGCAGTTCCGCGGCTGGGCGCCACAAATGATAGATCTCGCGCGCGTGCGAAATCAGCGCCATTTGCACATTTTCGAGAACCGTCATCGAGCCGAATGTCGCGGCAACCTGGAAGGTCCGGCCCACTCCGAGCCGCCAGACCTCGCGCGTCTCGAGCCCGGAAATATCGCGGCCGGCGAAAATGATCTCTCCCGAATCCGGTTCGAGCTGCCCATTGATCATGTTGAAGCAGGTCGATTTGCCGGCTCCGTTCGGGCCGATCATGGCCAGAAATTCGCCTGGCGCGATCTCAAAGCTGACATCACTGACTGCGCGCACGCCGCCAAAGGTCTTCGACAATGAGCGGATCGCGAGCACGTTCATGATTTTGCACCAAGCCTTCGCCAGAGCGACGAGAAAGCTCCAACGATCCCCTGCGGGAAAGCCAGCACCAGCATCAGAATGATGAGGCCGAGCAAAGCCCGCCAATACTCGGTCTGCCGCATCACCGTGTCTTGCAGCGTGGCAAATATGGATGCGCCGACGATCGGGCCGGTGAGTGTCTGGATGCCGCCGAGCAGCACCATGACAAGGCCGTCAATCGAGCGGCTGACATGGATTGTTTCGGGGGAGATCGAGCCCTTGGCAAATGCGAATAATCCGCCCGCAATGCCGCAGACGCAGCCCGCAATCGCAAAGCCGAGCCAATGGACGCGTTTGACGTCGATGCCTATGGCTTCTGCGCGGAGCGGGGAATCGCGCCCCGCGCGCATGGCGTAACCGAAGGTGGCAAACAGGAACCGGCGCAACGACAGCACGCCGATCACGGCGAGGACGAGCGTGAGCAGGTAATAGACCCAGGCTTTGTCGAATGGCGGCGGCGGCCAGACACCGATCACGCCATTGGAACCCCCGGTCAGCGCCTCCCACTGGAAAACCAATGCCCAGACGATCTGCGCGAAGGCAAGCGTCAACATTGCCAGATAGACGCCGGAAAGCCGCACGGCGAACCAGCCGAACAGCAACGCGCCGGCGAGCGCAACCAAGGGGGCCGCGACCAATGCGGCTCCCATCGGGACAGCCACCCATTTAACCAACAGCGCCGCGCCGTAAGCACCAAGGCCGAAATAGGCTGCGTGCCCGAAGGAGTGCATGCCGCCGGGACCCATGATGAAGTGCAACGAGGTCGCGAATATCACCGCGATCAGCACGTCGATGCCGAGAATAAGAATGTAAGGCGAGGCCTGCGCGAGAACCGGCAGGCATAACAACAGCACGAGCACCGCGACGCCAAGCGCCTTGAGCGCGGGCGTGGCGGGGCGAATAGGATCCTCCGGCTCGGCCATCGAACGCACAAAAACTTGCGGCCGGCCGAGCAGCCCGTAAGGTCGTACGATCAGCACCACCGCCATGACCAGGAATTCGGCGACCAGCGTGAGCTTGGAAAAGTTGACCGTGATCAAGCCGAAATTAACGACGCCAATGGCGATGCAAACGGCTTTCACTTCGGCGATGATCACAGCCGCGAGGTAGGCCCCGGTGATCGAGCCCATGCCGCCGACCACCACCACAACGAAGGCATCTCCGATCGCGACCAGATCGGTTGCAAGATTGGCGGGTTCACGCGCGACCTGCAGCGCACCGCCGAACCCGGCAAGCGCCGCGCCGAGCGCAAACACCGACGTAAACAAAACGGCCTGATTGACCCCCAGCGCGCTAACCATTTCGCGATCCTGCGTCGCCGCACGAATAAGACGGCCGAACCGCGTGCGCGCCAAGGTGAAATGCAACGCCAGCAACACCAGGGGACCGATGATGATCAGAAAAAGATCGTAGCTCGGCAGCTGGCGCCCCAGCACTTCAAGCGATCCGCGCAAGCCCGGCGCGCGTGGCCCAAGCAGGTCCTCCGGGCCCCATAGCCAGAGGACGGCATCGTTGATCACCAGCACCAGCGCAAAAGTGGCGAGCAACTGAAAAAGCTCGGGGGCACGATAGACGCGCCGCAGCAATGTGATTTCGATCAGCGCACCGATCGCGCCAACGATTAGGGCGGTAGCGACAATTCCGCCCCAGAACCCCGTTACACCGCCAATACGAGTTGCAAATGAATACGCGATGTAGGTCCCGAGCATATAGAGGGACCCGTGCGCGATGTTGATGATGCGGGAAACGCCGAAAATCAGCGACAATCCGACGGCGACAAAAAACAGGCCCGACGCGGTGGAGAGGCCGTTGAGCGCCTGAAACAGAAACCCGCTGAAGGTCATGAGAGCAAAAACCCCTCCCCGCGACGCGGGGAGAGGTTAGCCATGGAGATCGCGCAGGGAAACCTTAGTTCGTTTCGGCTGGACGCAGTTTTTTGACCTCGGCGTCACTTGGCAACACCGATGCGCCATCGACGTATTTGAAGTCGACCATCGTTCCCTTGCCGTTCTCGAGCGCGATCTTGCCGACATAGGCACCCATTGTGGCCTGGTGGTCGCTCGCGCGGTAGATGAACGGCCCAAACGGACTGTCGACCTTCAAGTCCGCAAACGCCGCAACCAGTTTGTCGGTGTCGGTCGACTTTGCTTTGGCGATGCCGGCCGCGATCGACTTGATCGTCACGTAACCGACGATGGAACCAAGCCGCGGGTAATCGTTGAACTTCTTCTGATAGGCTGTAACAAAGGCCAGATGCTCCGGCGTCTTGATCTTGTCCCATGGATATCCGGTAACCGTCCAACCGACCGGCGCCTCGTCCTTGAGCGGATCGAGATATTCAGGCTCGCCTGACAAAAGGCTGACGACGACGCGGTCCTTGAATACGCCGCGCGTAGTGCCCTCGCGCACGAATTTGGCCAGATCCCCGCCAAACAACACGTTGAAAATTGCATCGGGTTTGGCGTCATCGATTGCCTGCGCCACTGCTCCGGCGTCGATCTTGCCGAGCGGCGGCGCCTGCTCGGTAACGAACTCGACATCGGGCTGCGCTTTCTTCATAAGCGCCTTGAAATTCTCCGCGGCCGACTGGCCATACTCGAAATTCGGGTAGACCAGCGCCCATCGTTTTTTCTTTGCCGCGATGGCGGCGGGCATGAGCATTGCCGTCTGCATGTAGGTCGTTGCCCGCAGGCGATAAGTGTACTTGTTGCCGTTCTGCCAGGTGATTTTGTCGGTCAACGGCTCTGCGGCAAGGAAGAAGACCTTTTTCTGACCCGCAAAATTCGTCACCGCCAGGCCGATATGCGAGAGAAAAGTACCCGCGATCAAGGCAACGCCTTCGCGCGTTACCAGTTCTTCGGCGGCCCGCACGGCTTCGCCCGGATTGGCGCCGTCGTCGCGCGAGATCAGTTCCAGTTTCTTGCCGAGCACGCCACCTTTGCCGTTGATCTCCTCGATCGCCAGATCCATGCCCTTTTTGTACGGGTCGAGGAAGGCGGGCTGAGCCTTGTAGCTGTTGAGCTCGCCGATCTTGATGGTTTGCTGCGCCAAGGCGTGCGAGGAAAGACTGGCGGCGAAGCAACCGGCGAGCGCGAACGTGACCAGGTGACGCTTAGATTTCATGGCTAAAACTCCTGCGTAGCGGCGGCCGCATCATCGATGCGGTGCGTGAATCTCTTCGTCCCGCCGCCTCCGGCTGGCGAGCTTGTTTGTACGCAAATAGTCCGACCGCGAGCCCGCGCTTGTCAAGCCAGAGCATCGCTGGCCACGGCAGAGCAGCTATCCCATCGGCTTGTCGCGGAACCGGTCCATCAGTGGTTTGTCCTGTCCGCCGTCGATTTCGATCATCGTTCCGTTGACCATTTCCATGAGCGGTGATGCCAGCATAACGACCAGGTTTGCGACTTCGTCGACCTCTGCGATGCGACCCATGGGTATCGAGGCAGGCGCCAGTTTGTCGGCCTGTTCGTAAGAAATTTTCATGTCGCGCGACATCGCGTTGACCAGCCCGGCCCAGCGCTCGGTGCGCACCGGACCTGGATTGACGGCGACAAAGCTGATGCCATTCTTGCCGTATTGGCCCGCAAGCGAGAGCGTGAGGTTTTGCCCCGCGGCGTTGGCCGCGCCCGGACAGATTTCCCAGTACGAAGGCTTCACGCCGTCGTTGCCGATCAAATTTACGACGCGGCCGCCGCCTTGCTTGACCATAATCGGCAACGCGTAGCGCAAGCACCGCACATATCCCATGAACTTGAGTTGAAGCCCTTTCTCCCAATCATCTTCGGTCAAATGTTCAATGACGCCGCCTGCCGCGGAGCCGGCGTTATTGATCATGATGTCAATTCGGCCGAGCGCTTTGGCGCCCTGCTCGATAAAATTCCTGGCGTCGGCATCCTTCCGCAGATCGGCCGGAATCGCGACAATCTTGCGTCCCGTTTCCTTGGCGAGCTCGGCAGCCGAGGCTTCCAGCGGCTCCTTGCGGCGGGCGCAGATCGCGACGTCAACGCCTTCCTTCGCCAGCGCGCGCGCGATGCCTTTGCCGATGCCCTCGCTGCCACCCGTCACCAGCGCCGTCTTGCCTTTCAGCTTGAGGTCCATCGCTTCCTCCCAATTCTTTATTTGGATGGTTTGTGCGCAAGCCAGCGGCCAGCTTCCGCCGCGGCGAACAGATCGGCAAGCGCGGCATTGAATGCAGCAGGCTCTTCAGTCGGGACGTTATGACCGGTGCGCGGAATCACCAGCAGACCGGCGGTGGGCACTGTTCGCTTGAGAAAAACGCTGCCATCGATGCAGGGCTCGTCTTCGTCGCCAACGATAATCAGCAGCGGCACGGCGAATTTCTTCAGCGCTGCCTCCATCTCCCACAGGGTCGGACGCTTGAGCTGAAGATTGAACATGGTCTGCGCATGGCCTTCGGCGGAATGCTCGGACAACATGCGCGCAAACTCGGCGTAACCGCGCGGATCCTTGTTTTTCTGCGGCTGCCGCATCGGGGCGTCGGCATATTTCGCGGCCGCCGCTGCAATACCTTCCTCGGCAAAAATCTTGCCGGTCTCCGCGGCCAACGCCTTCATTTCCTCGCGTTTCTTTGCGTCCGGGGTCGAGCCCCAACCGCAGCCCGCAGCGACCACCGAAATGCACCGTGCCGGCACACGGATGCCGACATGCAAAGCGGTGTAGGCACCCATTGAATGGCCAACGACGTGCGCTTTTTCGACATTCAGCGCGTCCATGATGGCGACGACGTCATCACATGCAATGTCCTGGCTGTATTTGGCGCCGTCCGACGGCACATCGGATGGCGGATAACCACGCTGGCTGAATGTGATGCAACGATGCGCGCGGGAGAAAAAGCGCATCTGCATCTCCCATGTGCGGTAGTCACCGGCATATTCGTGGACGAATATAACCGGCGAGCCCGCGCCGGCCTCTTCGTAATAAAGCCGCGTCCCATCTCGCGCGCTGATGTGCGGCATCACGCCCTCCGGGTACAAGCGACCGATTATTTGCACGCAAATGAAAGCGGAGTAAAGTCGCGCTCGCCTTCAAACCACGTGACGCGCAAGATCACGGTTTGAGCGACCACAGGGGGAATTTGTCCATGTCCAGCTTGTCTCGGCGCGGCCTCGCCGCGCTCGCCGCCGCCGTCGCAATTGCGGCGGCTGTAATTGCGTCCCCGATGCACGCGCAGCAGAAACCGGTGATCAAGGTCTCCAGCCTCACGCTGCCGGTGTTCAACCCGCTGGTGTGGAACATCATGAAAGCGCAAGGCTTCGACGCCAAGAATGGTTTTGAGCTGGATATTCACGCCTACCCGTCGATCGCGGCGTTCTACGCCGGCTTTGCCACCGGCGAGACTGACGTGCTGATCGGCGGCCCGACAATCCTGCAAAAGCTTTACCAGGAAGGTGTGCCGGTCCGTATTATCGGTTCCGGCTTCACGCTTGCCGACCTCGTCATTTTTACAAAAAACGATCAAATCAAGTCGTTGGCCGATCTGAAGGGCAAGCAACTCGCAATCGACATGGGTGGCTCGCAGTTCCAGGTCACCAAGATGTACACGGCCGCGAAGGGAATCGACCTCGGCAAGGACATCATTGTCGTCAACGCCAACTTCGCCGTCGCCCGCGCACAGCTCGAGGCTGATCGGGTCGACGCCGCGCTGGTGATCGAGCCACTGGCGAGCATCATCCTGAAACAAAACCCGGACTGGAAAGTGATTTTCAACGGAGCGCAAGGCTGGAAAGAAATCACCGGGCAGGACGGGTGGGAAATCGTGACCGCGATGCGCGCCGATGCGATCGCGAAAAACCCGAACGGGCCAAAGATGCTGATCGCCGCGCTACAGGATGTCGCCAAATTCCTGCGTTCGAACACGGCGGAAGCCGATAAGATTGCCAACGAAACACTCAAGCTCCCGCCAGGTATTCTGACTGCCGCGCTGGCGAGCGGGCGCCTGCAAATGGTGATTGAGCCCGCTTGGGAGCCGGCCACCCGCAAGACCATTACCGATATGATGGAACGCGCGGTGAAGGCGGGATTCTACGAAAAGATGCCGGACGAGAAGATCTTCTATGCTCCTTAAGCGCGTGAGCGCGTCTTTCCAATGACAACGGAGTTGCGGGAGTCTGCGCCCGTCCTGACATTTCCGCGTCAGACTCTCGTTTCCCTTCTCGTCTTCGCTGTCGTCTGGGAGATGTTATCGCATCTCGCGCCTTATCTCGGGATTCCGCCATTCGCTATCCCGAGTTTCGCTCGCATCGCGCGAAGCCTTACGACCATCACGCCGATCGACGTCGCGGTGACTCTGGGGCGTGTGATCGCCGCTCTTCTCGTGTCGTTCGTGCTCGGCCTCGCCTTGGCGATGGCAATGTATCGCTCGAATTCGCTCGACAAATATCTGCACCCGATGATCCGCCTGCTGATGGCGGTGCCGGTTGTGTCGTGGATCCTGTTCGCCGTGCTGTGGTTTCCGGGCGTCGAATTCCGCATCGGTTTCGTACTGGTGGTGGTGTGCGGCCCGGTGTTTCTGATCGACACGCTTGACGCGATGCACGGCGTGCCGCGCGAACTGCGCCATATGATGCAATCCTTCCGGCCCACGACCTGGCAATATTTCCTTAAGCTGATGTTGCCTGCGATCGTTCCGACGATCTTCACCAGCTGGAAGGTCAATATCAGCCTGGCAATCCGTGTCGTCACCATCGCAGAGCTGGTCGGCGCCGTCACCGGCATCGGCCATCAACTATCCGTGGCGCAGGAATTGTTCTCCGTCGCGGACGTGTTTGCCTGGACGCTGGTCCTGGTCGCACTTTTATTCCTGCTCGAAGCCATGGTCGCGCGCGCCGAAGCGCGCATACTGCGGTGGCGCGCATGAGTGGTCCGCCGCCGATCGAAGTCCGCGGTTTGCGCAAGGTTTTCCGCCAGACCACCACAGGGCAATCCGTGGTGGCGATCGATCGCCTCGATCTCGCCATTGCGCCGCGCGAGGTGGTGGCGATCGTGGGTCAGACCGGCTGCGGGAAGTCGACATTTTTCGACCTGATGATCGGGCTGGAGGCACCGAGCGAGGGATTGATCCAAATCGGAGACAAAAGCCCTCACGCCGATTTCGATCTTTTCCGCGGCAAGATCGCGACAGTCTTCCAGCAGGATCGATTGCTGCCCTGGCGCTCCGCGCTCGACAACGCACGGCTTCCACTCGAGCTCATCGGCTTGCCCGAAAAAGAGCAGCGCGAGCGTGCGCTGATGTGGCTCAACCGGCTTGGCCTCGGCCAGTTCACCAACGCCTATCCGCACGAATTATCCGGCGGCATGCGCCAACGCGTAGCAATTGCGCGCGCATTCGCGGTCGAGCCCGATATTCTGCTTGCCGATGAAGCTTTCGGACATCTGGACGAGGTGACGGCCGCGGAACTCCGCGAAACATTTCTTAAATTGGCGCGCGAGTGCGGCTCGACGGCGATTTTGATCACGCACCAGCTGGAAGAGGCGATCAGTGTCGGGGACCGAATTGTGGTGTTAGGCAAGTCGGCGAAACTGCTTGCCGACATCCACGTCGCGCATTGGCCGAAATCGAAATACAAATTGCTCCGCGAAGCGATCCAGTCGACCTTGCAGAGCAACCGTCCCGATCCGCGCTTGAAAGATCCAGGCACAAAGCCGAAACGCAGGAAAAAACGCTAGTTTTTCATGATCGCCTTGGCGGCGTCGCCGACCGCCTCGACCGACATGTCGGTATCAAGAAAGCATACTATCCTGCAAGGACACCCCTCGAGGCCTTCGTAGCGCCAGGGAAATGCGCCGATCACGCAGCGTTTTCCCAGCATCATCTCGATGTCGCCGCCGAGATTTTCGGCGTGCAGCAGTCCTTCCTGAAAGGCCCAGCTATGGAAGGGAAACATGTCCTGCCGCACCTGGCGTCCTGATTTTTTGTGCGTGAATTCGAAAGTACCGAAGAATTCCGCAGGCGTCTTGCCGTGCTTCTTTGTAAATTCCTCGGCGAGATCCGGCCGCATGCGGCGGATCGACGTGTTCATCGCGTGGTCGCAGGAGCCGCAATCCATCCCCCACCACCTGATCTTTTTCTTCAACATCCAGTGCAAGGTGTCGAGATTCGGTCCGGGGTGATAGCAGAAGTATTTCACCAGATCCTGCTGGGGCTGCCCTTCGTAATGTTTGTGCCAGCCGGTGTGCAGGATGAGAATGTCACCCTCCCGAATGTCGGCGCCGGTGCCCTCGATCATATGTGGCGTAATGACCGCCCAGTCGTGCATGTGTTTCGAGATATCGACCACAACACCACGGTTGACGAGATAATCGAGAGGCAGCGAGGCCATATCGCCCTTTCGATTGTCGGTCGCGTGCATGGCGCCATCAAAATGCGTTCCCACATGCAGCGCCGTGTCGATGCGTTGCGCCACGATCATCTGCGTCTGCAAATTTTGCGCGTAATACATCTTGTTGCCGGCATAACCGACCCAGCCTGGCGTATGCACATTCATGACGTGAGAGAGATCGACGATTTTCATCGTATCGGTCCTATGGCGGCAAATGGCCGTATCTAATCGATCACAAGAACCCGCGCAGCGCCAGATGCGCCCCAAGCAGCAGCAAACCGATAAAAAAGCACAGCCGGAACGTTTCTTCCTTCACTTTTCCGCGGATGAGTTGTCCGAGACCCATGCCGACAAGTGCCGCCGCCAGCGCGACCAGCGAAGGCCATGCCAGCGATGTGCGCACCTGGCCGGCATAGGCAAGCGCCAAAGCTAGCGTAACAGTGGACACCGTGAACGACAGACCGAGCGCCTGTACCAATTTGTCGCGATCGAATTCCAGGGATTGGATATACGGCGTTCCGGGCATGACGAAGATGCCGGTCGCGACAGTGATCGCACCGGTCGCCGCACCGACGAGCAATCCGAGCCAAGTTTCCGCCTGCCGCGGAACCGCAAAATGCCCTTTGATCAATCCAAAAGCCGCATAAAGCACGAGTGCGAGGCCAAGCCACACGGTTGCACGTCCGTTGTCATCGTGCGGCAGCAACGCCGCACCGATAAAGGTGCCGATGCAGATGCCAGCGAGCATCGGCCATAGCCGGCGCGTCAAGGCGAGTAATCCGCCACCGGCCGCAGCCTGCCAAATATTGGTGACCAGCGACGGCACCACCAGGATCGCCGCTGCTTGCGCTGGCGTCAGCAGCAGCCCCAGGAGGCCGATCGAAACCGTCGGCAACCCAAGGCCGATCACGCCCTTGACGAAGCCTGCCAGCACGAAGGCGCCGGCAGTGGCGGCGAGAATTGCGGCGGAGTCCACCCAGGCCCCTTTCCTATTGGCCGCGGACCTTGCGTGATGCCATGCATTAAGACAATGCGGATCGTCGCAACCCTGGTTCTGATTTCCGCGAAGCCGCTTCGTTGCCGCGCTGTGCGGTTCGGTGCCATACTTTTCTATCGTTCAAACGGCTGGAGCCGGGTCGCATGCCGGAAGTATTTGTCGCCAAAGTCTCGCAATTTCCCGACGGCGACCGCCGCATTGTCGCCCATGGTGCGCGCGAAATCGGGATCTTCCATTGGCAAGGCAAGTTCTACGCCTATGAGAACCTGTGCGTGCATCAGGGTGGGCCCGCCTGCGAGGGCATCATCATGCACAAGGTCGAGGACGTCATCGGCCCTGATCGGAGCTGGGTGGGCCAGAAATTTTCCAGCAATGAAATCCATTTCGTCTGCCCGTGGCACGGTTACGAATACGATCTCATGACGGGCGAATGCGCGGCCGACCGAAGCCTGAAGCTTAAAAGCTTCGAAGTCGTCCGGCGTGGGGAGGATATCTATGTCATCGCAAACTGAAACGATCGCGCGCGCGACCGGACGTCCGAGTGACGCCGAAATTCAAAATATGCTGGCGACTGCCGTCCGGCTTTACGCCGAGCGCGCGGCGGAAAGCGATGGCGCCCTGCCCGCGTTTGCGCCCAACGCGGTCACCGCGACGGAGGCGATGGTGACCGTCACCGCCGTGCTCAAGGCGGTCAATTTGCAAGTGTTCGAGCTCGGCATGTGGCAAGCCTGGTCGGGGAGATAGCGCATGATCCCGCAAAGCAGGAACCGGTTTTCGGATAACGTCCCGCGGGAGGAACAATAATCATGGATCTTCCCTTAAGTGACTTTCGTCGAATGGAGGTCGAGGAGTTCGACACCGGCAAGCTTCTGGCGCATGCAGCCAGGCAGGCGACCGAACGCGGCTACAAAAATTTTCCCATCATCGATGTGGACTCGCATCACTACGAAAGTGAATCGATCGGAGAGATCCTCGACTACATGGACGACCCTGTGCTGCAGCAACTTGCGCGCAGTGCTCGCCAGGCCAACGCCAAGAGTGTCGGCATGCTGCCAGCCGGCGTCGGCTACCAGGACATGGGCGGGCGAGTGATGCGCTACGCGGTGCGCGGTCTGGAAAAGACCGAAACCGGCGTCCAGCGCGACATCGCACTGACTCGCCGCTGGATGGATGCGATCGGCATCGATGTGGCCGTGATGTTTCCGACGCCGATGCTCCAGCTCGGCCTGCATCCGCAAGTCGAGGTCGAAGTTGCCTTGGCGCGTGCCTATAACCGCTGGCTCACAGAACGGGTATTGGCGCACGAGCCGCGCATTCGTTCGATGCTTTACTTGCCGTTCAACGATGCCGACGCCGCTTTTCGGACGGTAGAGGAATTCGGCGAAAGCAAAGGCGTTGTCGGATTCATGGTGACGTCGGCGCGCAATCGGCCGGTACACCACAATTCATACATGAAAACCTATGCGCTGCTTGAAGAAATGGGTCTGCCGCTTGCGTTCCATGCCGGCTACAATTGGAACGATCAGACCGTCGGCATGATGAACCGGATCATCTCGGTGCACGCCCTCGGCTTCATATTCTACAACATGGTGCATCACGCCAACTGGATCACCAACGGGCTGCCGGAGCGGTTTCCCAAGCTGAAGGTGCTTTGG
>DASPNW010000008.1:0-49159 GCA_035626335.1 Pseudolabrys sp. | reverse complement strand
TGAGCACATACTCGGCCTTCGACTCGTCGGAGACGATGGCGATGGCGTTGGCGCCGGAGGCGGCGACGAGTTGCACACCGAACACGCCGAGGCCGCCCGATGCGCCCCACACCAGCACGTTGTCGCCCGGCTTGAGCGTGTGCGGCGAATGACCGAACAGCATGCGATAGGCGGTCGCGAGCGTCAGCGTGTAGCAGCCCGACTCTTCCCAGGTCAGGTGCTTGGGCTTGTGCATGAGCTGGCGCGACTGCACGCGGCAGAATTGGGCAAAGGAGCCATCGGGCGTCTCGTAGCCCCAGATGCGCTGCGACGGCGACAGTAGCGGATCGCCGCCGTTGCAGTCCTCGTCGTCGCCGTCGTCCTGATTGCAGTGAACGATGACTTCGTCGCCGACTTTCCAGCGCTTCACCTTTTTGCCGACCGCCCAGACGATGCCGGATGCGTCGGAGCCGGCGATATGGAACGGATGCTTGTGACCGTCGAGCGGCGAGATCGGAACGCCAAGACCCGCCCAGATCCCGTTGTAGTTGACGCCGGCCGCCATGACGTAGACGAGCACTTCGTCCTCGCCGATCGGCCAGGTCGGCACCACCTCGAGCTGGAATGATGTATCGGGGGGACCGTGCCGTTCCTTGCGGATCAACCAGGCGTGCATCTGCTGCGGCACATGCCCGAGCGGCGGAATCTCTCCGATATCGTAGAGGTCCTTGAGTGGAGCAACGCTTCTCGCTTTCGCGACAGCCGGCATCGTTATTCTCCCTGCCCTCATAATAGTCTGACGCAAATTATGTTGCATCGCAACATCGGGTTTTCCACCGAAAATATCGTCGATTTCGCAAGACGTTAGCGCGCGGGCGCGCATCGCCCGGCCCAACGCTTAAGAGTTTTGCAATGCAGCCCGGCCTAGCGTGGCGAAAACCACGTCGGGGCGCGGGATGTCCGAGCAGATCATTCGGCGAGCGGGACGGATGGTGGATGCGCCATCCGCCATGCCGTGGGTCGTTGCCACCGGTGTCTATGTCTTGCTGATGGCGCTCGGGCCGCGGCTGCTGTCCGACCCCGACACTTATTCGCACATCGCGCTCGGCCGATGGATCCTCGAGCACCACGCGGTTCCGACGACTGATCCGTTTTCAGCCACGCTGCGTGGAACGCACTGGGTTGCGTTCGAGTGGCTCTCGCAGACGATATTTGCGTTGGCTTTTTCGATTGGCGGATGGACCGGCGTCGTCGCACTGACGTCGGCGGCGGTCGCTGCTGCGTTCGGTCTGCTCACCCGATTTCTGCTGCGCGAGTGGCAACCGAACGCCGTGTTGATCGCGGTGCTCTGCGCCATGGTGCTAACGTCGCCGCATATGCTGGCGCGTCCGCATATTCTTGCACTGCCGGTCATGGTCGGATGGATTGCGACGCTGATCCGTGCCGTTGACACGCGCAGCTCTCCTCCCTGGCATCTGCTGCCGCTCATGACGCTCTGGGCAAACCTGCACGGCAGCTTCACATTCGGTCTTGCGATGATCGCGCCTATCGCGTGCGACGCGCTTTGGCGCGCACCGCACTCGGCGCGGCTGAGCGTGGCACGGCAATGGGCGCTCTTTGCCGTCCTCGCCTTGGGCGCCGCGTGCCTCAACCCCTATGGCGCCGAAGCGATCCTGGTGACGTTCCGGACAGTCGCGCTGGGCGCGGCCTTGACGGTGGTCACCGAATGGCGATCGCAGGATTTCACCCACCTCGGCGCGTTCGAAATCATCATGCTCGCTGCCTTTGGCTTGACGCTCTACCGCGGCGTGACCTTGCCGCTGCTGCGGATCGTGATGCTGCTCGGCGTCCTGCACCTGAGCCTGTCGCAGGTGCGCCACGCGGATCTGCTTGGAATGCTCGCGCCGATATTCGTGGCACGGCCTCTCGCCGAACAATTTGCAATGATTGCCGCCAGCCGCACGGAAGCGATTTTGCGTGCGGCATGGCTTCCGGCCGTGACCTTGCTGTTGCTGATCGGCTTCACCGGTCTGGCATCGCTGCGAAACGACGTGTCTCCGCCCGCCAGAATTACACCGGCTGCCGCAATTCGTTCGATCGATACAAGCAAAATCGGTCCGGTGCTCAACGCCTATGATTTTGGCGGCTATCTCGATTTTGTCGGCATTCCACCTTTCATCGACGGTCGCGCGGAGCTTTACGGTGAACGCTATATGCTGCGTCACGATCGCGCGCTGAGCCTGCAAAATCTGCCGGACTTCCTCCAGCTCCTCGATGAATATCGTATTGGCGCGACTTTGCTTGCGCCATCGACGCCGGCCGTCGCCTTGCTCGATCGGCTGCCGGACTGGAAGCGCGTTTATGCGGACGACGTCGCCATCGTGCACACAAGACGCTGATTTCGCGCCACGATCACACCCCACGGATAGCCGTCGACGCCGTCCCGGCTTTGGTGTTCAATTGCCCGATAGCGACCGCCACCGGGGGTGTGTCGCAATTCGGGGGAGTACGCCATGGCACTGGATTCACTGATCATCCTTATCATCGTCGGCGCTATCGCCGGCTGGCTCGCTGGCCTCATCGTCAAAGGGGTCGGATTCGGCCTGATCGGTAACATCATTGTCGGCATTGTTGGCGCCTTCATCGGTACCTGGGTGCTTGGCGCGCTCGGCATCATGATCGGGGGCGGCATGATTGCTTCCATCATCAACGCCACCATCGGTGCCGTGATCCTGCTGTTCATTATTGGCCTGGTGAAGCGGGCCTAATCTCCGCTTTTCACAGCATTTAGCTCTGAAACCGGCCGCCGGACCCCTAGGTCCGGCGGGTCGATGTTGCGTTGCAACAAATGCTGGGCCACACTGGGCGCGTCAGGCGACAGATGCGCGACAAAACTCAACGCGACAAACCGTGGATTTTCCGCACCTATGCCGGCCATTCGACGGCCGCGGATTCCAACGCGCTTTACCGCAAGAATCTGGCCAAGGGGCAGACGGGCCTTTCGGTCGCTTTCGATCTGCCGACGCAGACGGGGTACGACGCCGACCACGTCCTGGCCAAAGGCGAGGTTGGCAAAGTCGGCGTGCCGATCAGCCACCTCGGCGACATGCGCGCGCTGTTCGACGGCATTCCGCTCGACACCATGAACACCTCGATGACCATCAACGCCACCGCGGCGTGGCTGATGGCGCTTTACATCGCGGTTGCCGACGAACAAGGCGCGCCACGCGTTTCCCTGCAAGGCACCATTCAAAACGACATCATCAAGGAATACCTCTCGCGCGGTACCTATGTTTTCCCGCCGGCACCGTCGATGCGGCTGATCAAGGACGTGATCCTGTTCACGACCAAGGAAATTCCAAAATGGAATCCGATCAACGTCTGCTCGTATCACCTGCAGGAGGCAGGCGCGACGCCGGTGCAGGAACTTGCCTTCGCACTCGCCACCGCGATCGCCGTGCTCGACACCGTGAAAGCGTCCGGCGAGGTGCCGCCGGACAAATTCGGCGACGTGGTCGGGCGCATTTCATTCTTCGTCAATGCCGGACTGCGCTTCATTACCGAACTATGCAAGATGCGCGCTTTCACCGAGCTATGGGATGAAATTACGCGTGAGCGCTACAAGGTCACCGACGCGAAACAGCGGCTGTTCCGATATGGCGTTCAGGTGAATTCACTTGGACTGACGGAGCCGCAGCCCGAAAATAACGTGGCGCGCATCCTCATCGAGATGCTGGCCGTCACCTTGTCAAAGAACGCGCGTGCGCGCGCCGTTCAATTGCCGGCCTGGAATGAAGCGCTTGGCCTGCCGCGGCCATGGGACCAGCAATGGTCGCTGCGCATGCAGCAGATTCTCGCGTACGAGACCGACCTGCTCGACTATGGTGACATTTTCGACGGCTCGGATGAAATTACGCGCAAGGTTGACGATTTAAAGCAGCAGGCTGCGGAAGAACTCAAGCGCATTGAGGATATGGGCGGCGCTGTTGCCGCGGTCGATACCGGCTACCTGAAACAGCAGCTGGTCGAATCGAACACCGCGCGGCTGGAAGCGATCGAGCGTGGCGAGCAGATCGTGGTTGGCGTCAACAAATATCTCGAGAGCGAGCCCTCGCCCTTGGCCGGCGCGGCGGACGCCATCCTCACTGTTTCGCAAGACGCCGAACGCACGCAGATCGAGAGGCTCAAGGCTTGGCGCGCGGCGCGCGACAATGCAGCGGTTGCCGAAGCGCTGAAAGAATTGAAACGCGCGGCCTCGGGTGGCGGCAACATCATGCCGGCGTCGATCACCTGCGCCAAAGCCGGCGTGACCACCGGTGAATGGGGTTGGACGCTGCGCGAGGCTTTCGGCGAGTATCGTGCCCCGACCGGCGTCGGCCGCGCGATGCGCAACGACGTCGCCGGCCTCGACGACATTCGCGCCGACGTCGACCGTATTTCGCGCAAGCTCGGGCGCCGCCTGACGTTTCTCGTCGGTAAGCCCGGCCTTGACGGTCATTCCAACGGCGCCGAGCAGATCGCCGTGCGCGCGCGCGATGCCGGAATGCAGGTCGTCTACGAAGGCATCCGGCTGACGCCGGAGGAGATCGTGGACGCCGCCCGCAAGCAGAAGGCCCACGTCATCGGGCTATCGGTGCTCTCCGGCAGTCACCTGCCCCTGGTGGAGGACGTCGTCGATCGCATGAGGCAGGTGGGGCTCAATGTACCGGTCGTTGTCGGCGGCATTATTCCTCCGGAGGATGCCGCCGAACTGGAAAAGGCGGGAGTGGCGGCGGTTTACACGCCGAAGGACTTTGAATTGAACCGCATTATGTCGGATGTGGTGCGCATCGTCGAACGCGCCGAAGGCGCGAACAACGTCTAGGCATCGGCGCGTAATAACATGTGGCGCGCTTGGTCAATCGTCGCGCGCGCAAATTCGAGAATTTGTTCATCCGAAGCGCTGCTGATCGGATGTCCTATCACGGCAAACTTGTAATCCGGCATGCCGAGAACCTTGCACATCAGCTCGGCGGCGCTCACGAAGCGCGATGTCATGACGCCAATGGCGGGGACCCCCTGCCGTTCCATTGCAATTGAGTCGTGCAGACTGCACGATGAACAGCTTCCTCAATCACCGACACCGGTAACGGCGGCGTGCCATTGCCGCGCCTCATCGACGATATGGGCGTCCGCAGGTGCGCTGTAGTTGGACTTTGTCCGCCAGACAACGTCGGCAACGCCGATATCGTCGCGCAGGATTCGCTCCAGCTCGGTAAAATACCGCTTGGTACCTTCCTTGCCATTCGAGATGAACCCGACCGTCTTGCCGCGCAGGGTCGAGAGCCGCGGTGCCGGCTGAGTGCCGGCCATTTTCATCTCATGCGTCGGATCAAATACGCGGAGCACCATGTTGCATCCTCCATTCCGACCAGTTTCAGTTCAGCCCTTGGGCGGCTCGCAATCAACACAGGCGCCGATCGCAGCCGTCACGGCTTTGGTCTTGCTGCCCATCCACGGTGGAATAACGGCGCCGAACCCGCCGGCCGGGCCGCCCGCAGCGATCACCAGCAGGTGATCCGGCGAATCGAGCGCCGTGTGAATCTTGTCGGGCCTGTCACGCACAATGGCACCCTTGCCGACATCGGCCCATTCACCGCGGCGAACCCGTGCACGCTCATGGATAAACTCGGCAATATCGCGCTTGGTCCAGCCGGCCGCCTGAATGATGTCGCGCAACTGTTTCGGAATCACGATGGCGTAGTTGCCGCCATAGATTGAATAGTGACGCTGGTTTGCGCGCATTTCCGCGGCAAAGGTCTCCAGAATTTCCTTCGGATCCCTGGTCCATTCGTTCATGATCTGGCGGGGCGCCAGCGCGGCCATCACGGTGACGGCGGAAAGCCCTTCGGGAATGCCGCGCATCGTCGACAAGGGCTGCCAGTCCATATCCTCCTCGTCTTCTGCAAGACAATAAGAGAACTTGCCGGGATGCCCGAGGGTCGTGCGATCGATGCCGCCGGGACGCACGTCCATCAGATTGATGAGCGCAAGACGAATAGCGCGGCCTATCACCGAGGTCGCGCGGTCGCTGTTGCCGAGCGCGTTGAATGTTGCATTGGCGCCGATCTCAAGTCGAATTGGACCATTGATGATGACAAGAACCGCGCAGCCGCCAGTGCTGGAGGTCACGCCGTGAAGCAGGAATTCCTCCCGCATCATCGCCTGCCATGCCGTCGCAACGATGGGAAAATGCATCGGCAAGCAGCCGGCCATGACCGCGTTGATTGCGAGCTTCTCCGCGGTAATAGGCTGTGCGCGAACCGGCTCAATCCCTATGAGCTGGTCCGGGGGCATCAGGGCCCATTCCAAACAGGCTTCAACTGCCTTGTCAGTCGGGGGCACAATCGGCAGGCCGTCCGTCCAGCCGTTGCTGTGATAGAACTCCTGCGCGGCGGCAAAATCGTCGACATCGTAAAACTTCGAATTCAGAGTCGACCGAGTTGCGGCGTCCATCGCGTGCCCCAGATCCGGATCGCCGCGTCAACGGCGGCCGATTAACTCAAATTGTGGGCCGCTTCGCCAAGTTTGGCCAGTGCCTGTGCGAGCTTGGCCGGGCTAACCGGCTTCACGAAATACAAATTCATGCCGGCCGCACGGGCCGTTGCTTCGTCGGCGGTAGTGTCGTGGCCGGAAATGCCTATGATCGGCACCTGCCCCGCTTTTCCCGGCAATGCCCGGATGCGCCGCGTCGCTTCCACACCGTCGAGGCCCGGAAGCGTGATGTCCATCAGCACGGCCTCATAGCCGCCGCGGGCGGCGGCCTCGACCGCCGTCTGGCCGGTCTCGACGAAATCAACGCGGTGCCCGAGTTCACGCAGGATCGTGTTCATCACGACACGGCCATAGGGGTTATCCTCGGCGCACAGGATCGACAGCGGCCGGAGAGCCGCGGGGCGCGCGGCTGTGCGCGTCACATTGGAATTCATCTCTCCGCGCTTGACCAATGCGGTCAGGCGGAACGTCGAGCCGGCGCCCTTCTTGCTCCGCACGGCGAGATCGCCGCCCAAAGCGTTCGCCACACGCTTTACAAAGGTCAGTCCAAGCCCGGCTCCGCCGTAACGCTTGGCGATTTCGGCACTTCCTTGCACGAAGGGACGGAACAGCTGCTTTAACTCGGCCCGGCTCATGCCGATACCGCTGTCGGTGAAGGTAAAAATCAGCCGCAAGCGATTGCGTGCCGCCGGCTCGATCCCCGCGGTGAAAATGACCGCGCCTTGATCCGTGAACTTCACGGCATTGTCGGCAAGATTTTCCAGCGCCGCACGCAACCGCAAAGCATCGCCCTGCACCATGTCCGGCAAATCGCCGGCGATCTTGGTCTCGGCGGTAATGGCCTTGTTGCCGGCACGCGCGGCGAGTGCCGCGCCGACGGTCTCGGCGAGCACGCGTGGCGAGAATGACTCGTTACGCAAAACAAGGCCGCTGACATCGGCCTTGGCTGCATCGACGATCAATGTGGCAAGCACAGCCAGATGGTCAGCACCGCTCTTGATCGCATTTGCCCATTCGCGCTCCCGCGCGTCCAGATCGGAGGACGCGAGCAATTCGGCAAGCGCTACAATTCCGGTGAGCGGCGTGCGGATGTCGTGCGCGATACCGGCGAGCGCGGCTTCGATCGCGCGCATTTGCGCGCTATGCGCACTTGTCGCGCCGCCGCGCGCTGATGCGCGCGTCATCGCGCGCGCCCGCTTGCCGGGCCTGCTCTTTCGCCTGCGTACCGCCATGCCCTCACCCCGACACGGACAATGCCACGGAAGTGCCGGTCAATCGAGCCCGACCAGCCGGCGGATTTCGGCTGGCGATGCGCCTTGCGCACGGAGTTCGTGCAAGCCGGTGGACTGCGTCGATTTCGAAAGCTTGTTGCCGTCGGCATCGAGGATAAGGCGGTGATGGCGGTAGCGGGGTTGCGGCAAGCCCAGCAACGCCTGGAGGAGGCGATGGACGGCAGTCGCATGAAACAAGTCGCTGCCCCGCACCACATCGGTGATGCCCTGTGCGGCATCGTCGACAACCACTGCAAGATGATAGCTCGTTGGCGTCTCCTTGCGCGCCAGGATCACGTCGCCCCACGCGGCCGGGTTGGCAACAATGTCGCCTGTTTCGCCGCCGGGACCCGCGCCGCTCTCGAGCCACGTCAGCGGACCGACGCGTGCCAGTGCCGCCTGCATATTGAGTCGCAATGCATAAGGTTCGCCGGACTCCATGCGGCGCCTGCGTTCTCCATCCGGCATGTCCTTTGCGCTGCCGGGATAAAGCGGTGCGCCATCGGGATCTCGCGGCCATGCGCCCCCGCGAGCCGCCACCAGCCGCGTGATTTCGGTTCGCGTTTCGAAGCTCGGATAAAGCAGGCCCATCGCCGCAAGCCCGGCGAGCGCGGCGCGGTAGTTGTCCCAATGGTCGGACTGCCGCAACACCGGCAATTCCCAGCGGAGCCCAAGCCACGTCAGATCAGTGTAAATTGCCGTTTCGTATTCCGGCCGGCAGCGGGTCGAATCGATATCCTCGATTCGCAGCAGCAGGCGTCCGCCGCTGGCGCGCGCCATCTGGTCATTAATCAGAGCCGACAGCGCATGACCGAGATGCAGATAGCCGTTGGGCGATGGCGCAAAGCGGAAAACAGGCGGTGACATAGACCCTCGGCGGTCATCGTTGTATTCAGCGTCGCGCCCCGCGGAGGCGGGGCATCCAGTGAACGCGGGGAGACCCATCACACGCGTACGGGGCTACCGGATCGTCCGCTTTCGCGGACGATGACAGCCACATATGTTGTTAGGCAATACAGCCCATGACCCACTTCCTCCACACCGAAGCCGATCTGCAGGCCGGGCTCGCGCAGTTGATCATCACGGATCCACGGCTGAAGCCGATCGCGGAAAAGGCCGGGGCCTTCAGCTTGCGCCGCCGCGAAGCAGGCTTTCCGGGACTATGCGCGATTGTGTGCGGCCAGCAGCTTTCGACCGCGAGCGCCGCCGCGATCCGCGCTCGCCTGTTCGCCGCCTTCGATCCGTTTCATCATGATACGGTCCGACGCGCCCGCACCGACAAGCTCAAACGGCTCGGCTTGTCGGCCCCGAAGATCAAATCGATCCGCGAGATCGGGAAGGCAGTGGCCAAAGGCCGCATCGATCTCGCCGCGGTCGGAAACATGGATGCCGATCAGGCCCACGCGGCGCTCGTTGCGTTACACGGAGTTGGGCCGTGGACCGCCGACATCTATCTTCTGTTTTGCCTCGGTCATGCCGATGCGTTTCCCTCCGGCGACCTCGCGGTTCAGGAATCCGCGCGCATCGCTTTCGGTTTGCGCAAGAGGCCGGACGTCAAGGCGCTCACAAAGATGGCCGAGGTCTGGCGCCCGTGGCGCGGCGTGGCTGCGCATTTGCTCTGGGCTTACTATCATGCGGTAAAGAAGCGCGACGTGGTGCCGGTTCAGCCGAACGTCCTGTCGAAAAATGCGGCCAAGATGAACGGCAAGAACAACAAGAGGAACAAAGCGAAGGGAAAAAGGAAGAATGGCTGAACTCGATGGCCCACGGCTCGAGCCGCGCTCCGGGCGCACGCGCCAGCTTGTCGTGTTTCTGCACGGCTATGGCGCGGACGGCAACGACCTGATCGACATCGGCCGCGCCTGGCAAGGACTGCTGCCGGATGCCGCCTTTGCATCGCCGCACGCGCCGCGTCCATGCGGACAAGCTCCAACCGGCCGCGAGTGGTTTCCACTTACTTTTCGCAATCCGGATGAGCGTTGGACCGGCGTGAACCAGGCCGCCCCGGTGCTCGAAAGTTTTCTCGATGCCGAGCTCAAGCGGCGCAACCTTCCGCCCGGCGCGCTCGCGCTGGTCGGTTTCAGCCAGGGTACCATGATGGCGCTTCATGTCGGCTTGCGGCGGAGCGTCCCGCCAGCGGCAATCGTTGGCTATTCCGGCATGCTTGTGGTGCCGGAGGGCATCGAGGCGAGTGCCTTCGCAGCGGAGATCCGCAGTAGGCCACCCGTCCTGCTGATTCACGGAGATGCCGACGAGCTCATACCGGTGCAGGCGCTGCTACACGCGGCGCAGGGATTGGCTCAACTCGACGTACCGGCGGAATGGCACATCGCGGCCGGCATCGGCCACGGTATCGATCAGGAAGGCCTGCGCCAGGGCGGCGAATTCCTTGCCAAATGCTTTGCCCGGCGCAAATAGCAGGTTTGCGGGTAACTCCCCGTTCCGGCTTCACAATCTTGTCACGCTGCCCTATTACTAGCCCCTCCAAGCTGCGTGGCGGCAGCGTTCCGAGGAGGTCGAGGAGCGTCGCTTGAACGTGCATGTCTCGCCCGCCGGTTTTCCGGCCCTGGTGCTCAACGCTGACTTTCGGCCGTTGAGTTATTACCCGCTGTCGCTGTGGTGCTGGCAGGACGCGATCAAGGCGGTTTTCCTCGAACGCGTGAACATCGTCGCCAACTACGACCGCGCGGTGCACAGCCCCTCCTTCGAGATGAAACTGCCAAGCGTGGTCTCGCTCAAGACCTTCGTGAAGCCTTCGACCCATCCCGCTTTTACCCGGTTCAACGTGTTTCTCCGCGATCGTTTCTCGTGCCAGTACTGTGGCGACCGCGACGACCTGACTTTCGACCATTTGCTGCCGCGCTCGCGCGGCGGGCACACGACATGGGATAACGTGGTCGCCGCGTGCTCGCCCTGCAATTTGCGCAAAGGCAACCTGACGCCCACCGAAGCCAAGATGTGGCCGTCGCAGATGCCGTTTCAGCCCACCGTGCACCACCTGCACAGAAACGGTCGGCTATTCCCGCCCAACTATCTGCATGAGAGCTGGCTCGATTATCTCTATTGGGATACCGAACTCGAGCCGTAAGCCGTCCCGCCCGTTCTGCATTGGAGTTTGTCATGAGCATCAAGCTGCAGGCGCGTCGCAGCGGGAGCGCGATTTTGTTGGCGCTGGCCGCTGCGTGCATCGCAAGCCTTGCCGACGCCCAACCGGCGCCGGTCTCGGCCGGACCGCCAGACCCGCAACTGATCGAGGATCTGGTCGCCGCCAACCGCATTCTCGCCGATCATGGCCTGCTCGACGGTTGGGGCCATGTCTCTGTTCGGCACAACCGGGACCCCAACCGCTTTCTCATGGCGCGAGGGATGTCGGCCGATCTCGTCACCGCAAAGGACATTCTGGAATTCGATCTCGACAGCCGGCCCGTCGACACGCACGGTTTGCCGATGTCGGCGCTCTTCACCGAGCGCTATATCCACGGCGAGATCTACAAAATGCGCCCGGATGTAATCGCCGTCGTGCACACGCATGCGCCGTCGCTGATCCCGTTCGGGGTCACCAAGGTGCCGCTCAAGCCGATGTACCATCGCTCGGCTTTCATCAGTTTCGGCATTCCGGTTTTTGAAATCCGCGAACGGGCCGGAATGACGGACATGCTGATCCGCAACCCCACGCTCGGCCATAACCTCGCGGAAGTGCTCGGCGACCATCCCGCCGCGCTGATGCGCGGCCATGGCGCGGTCATCACGGGACCGTCGCTGCCGCGTGTGGTTGGGCGCACCATCTTCCTTGCCCTCAATGCCAGCCTCCAGGCTCAAGCCATGAGCATGGGAGGGCCGATCACCTACATGGATCCGGAGGAAGCGCGCAAAATCGAGGAGCGCGAGGGGCACGGGCTCGCTCGAACATGGGAGGGCTGGAAACAAAAGGCGATGCCAAAGCCGTAAAGCTCAACCGCCCGGCAACATCCTCTGCAGCACGCGATCGCGACGGATAAAGTAGTGATAGAGACCCGATGCGACATGCAGGCCGACCACCGTCAGCATCACATAGTAAGCAAGCAGGCTGTGCACATCCCCGGTCCAGCCCCAGCCGGGGGCGCGTGTTGCGATCAGCTTTGGTAGTTCCGCCCCGAACAGAATAATCGGCATGCCGCGCCAGGACGCGTTGATCCAGCCGAGAACGGGCACCAGCAGCAGCAGCACGTAAAGCAGCCAGTGGATGATGCGCGCGCTTTGCACCTGCCAGCGCGGCAAGCCCTCAAGCGGTGCCGGTTCGCCCTGAATTCCGCGCCAAATGAGACGCACAATGGCGACCGCCAGAATTATTACGCCGAAGGTGAAATGCAGACTGATCAATGTCGTAACCGGCGTGTTGCGACCAATATGCGGCATGGTCCAGGCAAAGATGAACTGGGCGATCAGCAACGCCACGATCAGCCAGTGCAGCGATTTCGCCGTGGATGAGTACCCGGATTTAGCCATTTTTCCCCGCGCTCTTGTTTTGGAAAAAACAGTGCCTATATGCGCTCCAGTGATGACGTCGAGCCGCAAGGTTCCGTCATCGAGCGGCCACGAATATGCAGTGGGCGACGCCGGATGTACGCGCGCCTTAGCATTTCGTGGTCGTCAGTATTTTGGGTGTCACGCCGGCGTCTTCAGCCGTTCCTTGTCGTACCCGGCGACACGCTTGTAGCCCTCCGAAAGAGCGACGAGCTCCTCGTGGCTGATGACATCGTCGATATTCTTGAACGGCTTGTCGCCGGTGCGGCGATAGACTTCGTGCAGAATGGCGTCGGGCGGCGCCCTGCGATTCGCCAGGACCACTTCACTGGTTGCCGGCAGACGCTTGGCTTCATAGGCCTTGAGCGCTGCAACCGGATCGGCATTGGCGGAAAGCGCGTCGGTCAGCGCTCGGCAGTCGAGGATCGCTTGCGCCGCGCCATTGGCGCCGCGCGGATACATCGGATGTGCGGCATCGCCCAAGAGCGTCAGGCGGCCAAAGCTCCAGCGCGGCAAGGGATCCTGATCGACCATCGGATATTCAAGAATCGCATCCGAGCTGCTGATGAATTTCGGCACGTCGAGCCAGTCAAAATGCCAGTCGCCCATGGCCGGCAAGAAGTCCTCCAGTTTTCCGCGCCTGTTCCAATCGCGTGCCTGGTACTGCGGCGTTTCGATATCGCACACCCAGTTCACGAGCTGACGGCCCTGGTCGTCGACATTGTTGCGGATGGGATAGATCAGCAGCTTCGCCGGATGATGCCAGCCGACACGGATCATGCTGGCACCGGACAGAAACGGCTTCCAGCGCGTGACGCCCCGCCACATATTGATGCCGGAATATTTTGGCGGCCCTTCGTTCGGATAAAGTTGCTTGCGCAGCACCGAATGAATGCCCTCGGCACTGATGACGACGCTGCCGTGCTGGGGCGGCAATGGTTTGCCATCGCCGTCTTCGAAATGCGCAATGGCCCGCGGGCCGTCATGCTCGACGCGGGTGCAACGCCAGCCGGTCAGGACCTTGTCACTGCCGACGCGTTCAACAAAAGCGTCGAGCAGCACCATCTGCAGGTCGCCGCGGTGAATTGAGAATTGCGGGACGTCGTAACCCGCAAAACGCCCTGCCGGTTCGCTGTAAATGAACTGACCGAAGCGATTGTAGAAACAATATTCGTTAGTGGTGACGGCCACTTTGGCCAGCGCATCTTCCAGCCCCAGGGCGCATAATTCGCGCGAGGCATGCGGCAGGATATTGATGCCGACGCCGACCGCCTTGAGTTCGGGTGCGGCCTCAAAGATCCGGCACGCAATACCGGCACGATGCAGCATCAGGCCAAGGGTTAATCCGCCGATGCCGGCGCCAATAATCAGAACTTCCATGGTGACCAACCTTTCGGCGAAGGTTCTAGCCGGACTGAGTTCGGCGCGCCAGCGAGGCCTTGGCGCCCCAGGCGGCGACTGCCGCGAGAAACAGCGATACCAGGACGTCATAGCCGGCAAGCGAAATTCCGAGGAAACGCCATGCCGCCTCGTCACAGCGCACAATTCTGATGTTTTCGAGCTGCTTTAGTAAATCGCCGGCTGAACCGAGGCTGTTGATGGGTCCCGAGCAATCCGCCGGCCCTGGCCAGAATTTCCATTCGACCCCGGCGTGATATGCGGAAAGCCCGGTGTTCCACAGCATGACCGCCGCAATGACGGCAAAGCCCGCGATCATGACCTTGCTCGCGGCGCCGTAGTTGGCGCCCAGCCAGAGCAACGCCGCGAGCGGAACACTGACGTAGTACGCATTGCGTTGGTCGAGGCAGAGCGGGCACGGCGGATAGCCAAGGACGTATTGAAAAAAGAAAAATCCGCAGATCGTCAGGGCGCCGACGACCGTTACAATCGCCGCCGCGGCGAGTGGCGGGTCGCGCCGAAGCAAGGCCACATAACTGTTCATCGCGTGCACGAGGCCTGGAGTTGTGTGGTGCCGGTGGTCGGGGTCGAACCGACACTCCTTTTGGGAACACGATTTTGAGTCGTGCGCGTCTGCCAATTCCGCCACACCGGCTGGAGGCCTAGCTATAGCGTCAAGTCGCTGTGCCGCCAAACAAAATGCGAGCCATGTCTTTGACGAAATAACCCGCTTGGTGCGAGTACAGGACGCGCCCTAACATGCCGGAAACTTGATTTTCAAGGAGCCGAAGATGAACGAAGAAACCCTCAACATGTCGTTGCGCAAATTCCTCAAGGTTGTCGGCGTGAGTTCGCAGCAGGAAATCGAAAAAGCGATCCGCGCGGCCGTCGCCGACGGCCGGCTCAAGGGCAACGAGACCGTCCCGGCGCAGATGGTGCTCACCATCGGCAAGGTCGGTCTCTCGCACAAGATCGACGGCACGATCGAACTTGGCTAGCGGAGCGCAGGCGCTCCGTTAAAGTCCGGCACGTGCCTTCTGGTAGTAGGACAAATCGAGATATTTCTCGGGCTCGGCCGGAGTGCCACCTTCGTATTGCGCGCGCAGCTTGAGCACGTTGCCAACGCCCGCCATGTCGATCGCCCCGTCAGGGCTGAAATCATCCTTGGTTCTGTCGTAGGCGAGAGCGGCAATGTCCGCCGGTAATTTTAACCTCTCGGCCAGGAGCGCAATGGCTTCGTCTCTATTCTTCGGATCAAAGCTCCAGCGTCTCCCCTCGATATAAGCTTCTATGTATTTGACCAACGCGTCGGTGTTGGCTTTGCCCCAGCCGCGCAGCACGAAGGCGGATGTGCCCTGATAGGCGCCGAGCGCCGCGGCTGCCGTGCCCATGTCCTTGAGACCCGCCTTTTCGGCACGAACCGAAAACGGCGGATTGAGCATCGCGGCGACCATCGCCTTGTCCTTGGTCATCGCCTCGAGACGAAAAGCGGTTCCACCTACCGACTTGACCTCATAATCACCCTTGTTGAGACCTTTCTGTCGCAGCATTTCGTAAAGCTGGAACGCGTAGGCGGTGTTGACCGCATCTACGACCACCGTCTTGCCCTTGATATCGGCGAGCGAGTTGATCTCGGGCTGTACGATCAGGTGATTGAAACTGTTGTCGCCGCCGAGCACGACCGCGATATCGGCATTCGCCTTGTCCTTGAGAGCGAATGCGTTGTCGATTGCCGAGTGGGCAATCTGATAGCGGCCTTCGGCGAGACCGTTGCGCAGCTCATCGGAGTTGGGCGTGAACTTGAGATCAACGTCCAGGTTGCGCTTGGCGTAGAAGCCCTTTGCCTGCGCCGCGAACATCGGCAGGTTTTGCACGCCGGGAAACACGATGACCGTCAGCTTGGTATCGTCCGCACCCGCGGGTTGCGCCGAAGCCAAAAGAGCGAACGCCGCCATTGCGGCAAGCAGGTTTTTCATCACATCCTCCCTAAAATTCGTTTTTTCTGTTCCGTGAAATCATAACACCGGTTCGGCGCCGACATTCCGCCGGCCGAACGCCGCTTCCATCTCGCGGCGCACTTTCACCGCAGAATCATTTGGATCATAGCCGACGTCAGACCATCGCAGCGGCTGCCCTTCGGCAATATCGCGCTTGAGCTTGACGTTATGCGCGAGGCCGAGAGGCAGCAACTCGCGTTCAAGCGACACATCGGCCGGCGTCTGTCTGCCCCAGACGCAAAAACCGCCCTCTCCGTCCAGCATCTCGCCGGACTTCAGAGCGCGTTTGGCGGTTGCCACCACGTCGGAACGAAATCCGGTGGGTGCGCCGGTCGGTTCGTTGCGCAACGCGGCACTCGCAACCGAAATACCCAGCTCCAGCCCGATCATGTGAATCGGCCGGTAAAGCGCGGCGTATTTGCCGGTCTTGTCCGGCAACATGGCGTATTCCCTGAAGCACCGGCGCGCATAGTCGGTGTCGCCTTCGAACACAACATAAGTGCCGAGCGCGAGATGATGCGGGACGTCGCGGCCGTCGCGATAGACGGATGACGTCACCTCGGTGACCCCCGCCTTTTCCAGCGTGCCGCCGGCGCTTTTCGGCTTGCAGACATCGGCCAGCTCAAAGCGTGTCGCGGGCGGGAAACCCAGCCCGCCTGTTTGTGGCACTAGACCGGTCGCATTACAGACGGCGGTCATCTCGATGCCGGACTTGGTTCCGTCAACGAAAGAATTGAACATTTTCGGATTGATCGACTTGCGATCGGAGATGTTGAGATATTTGTCGAGAATGTCCCACACATTGTCGGGATTGGATTTGTGATAGTGCGGCTCGTACCGCGTGCCTTTGCCGGCGCAGATCACCTTGAACCCGGCGGCGCGCGCCCAATCGACATGCTCGCAAATCAAGGCCGGCTGATCGCCCCAGGCGAGTGAATAGACGACACCGGCGGCCTTGGCACGGCGCGCCAGCAGCGGGCCCGCCACCGCGTCGGCTTCGACGTTCACCATCACGATATGCTTGCCGTTGGCGATCGCACTGAGCGCGTGATGGATGCCGGCACCCGGTACTCCGGTCGCTTCCACGATAACTTCGATGCGCGGATCGGCGATCAGCGCTTCGGAACTGTCGGTAATGAAGGTTGTGCGCTTCTTGTGCGCGTCGGCAAGCGTGGCGGCGGCATGGGCACTGTCCGGCCAGTCCGCACTCTTGAGCTGGCCGCGCGCGCGCGCAACGTCGAGATCGGCAACGGCGACAAGATGCAGACCGCGAGTGAGCCGCGCTTGCGCCGCGAACATGGTGCCGAACTTGCCGGCGCCGATAAGGCCGACGGTGACCGGCCGCCCGGCATTCTCGCGTTCCAGCAGCTTGGCATGAAGGTTCATGCGCGAAACGGAAACACAGGCTCGACGGCGACACAAGCACCAGCTCCAGCCGCGGCGAAGGGGAGAGCTAGCTGGCCTGGGCGGAATCCAGCGTGAAAAGCTCTTGCGGCTGCGCGACCCCGCGCAATGCATAGCGGCCGACCGATACGAGCCGGCCGCGCATGCCCTCCACTCTCGAAAAAGCCTGGGAGACCAGCACCGGTTGTTCGACCGACCGGCACATGGCGGCGACCCGGCTGGTCTCGTTGACCGCCGGCCCGACCACGGTGAAATCGAGCCGTTCGGTGCTGCCGATGTTGCCGTAGAAAACCTCGCCGACATGCAGGCCGACATACATATCGGTAACCGGCAGGCCGGCGCGGGCGCGTCGCAGATTGAGCGCCGCCACCTCGCTGCGCGCCGTCGCCGCCGCAGCGAGCGACGCCGCACAGGCGTGTGCACGATCGGCGGCAGTAAAGATTGCGAGGATGCCGTCGCCGATCAGCTTGAGCACGTCACCGCCCTGCGCGTCGATCGCCGAGACGATGACATCGGCATAGTCGTTGAGCAGCGGGATCACCTGCTCGGGTGCGGAGTCGGTGATGCGTGTGAATCCGCGAAGATCGCTAAACCAGATAACGGCGTCGATGCGTTCGGCGACGCCCCGCATGATGCGGCCGCTGAGCACGCGCCGTCCGGCATCGCGGCCGAGATAGGTCTCCATCAAAGTCCCGGTCATGCGCGTCAGCGCCGCGGCCTTGAATGCCAGCGCAAGCGTCGGTACCACGCGCGTGAGCGCTGCGATATGCGCGTCGGTGAACCCCTCGGCACGCGCGCTCACCCACGAGGAGTAGATGCAATCCATTTCACCAATGATGCCCTCGGGCGCAAATCGGTTGATGATGGCGACGTAATCGGTCATGCCCTCCGCAATGTAATCCCGAAGCACGGGAAACTCGCGTTGGCTTTCCGGCGTAATGCGACGCCTCAACAAACTCTCCCCGGTCTGCAACATGTGGAAGAATGGGCTTGCGCGCCAGCGCGCGACCACGTCGGCCTGCTCGACGGATGAGAGGCGGGGATCCGCAATTCCTTCCGGCAAGCCGGTGCGGCCGTATTCCTGAACGACAGGCCGCGACGGGTCGTGACCCCACCGGACCAGGCGACCTTCGTAGACGGGATGAAGCGTATCGATGAACAGCTGCGCGCGGCTTAACGGCAATCCGGCGGCCACCGCGCGCTCGCAGAATCCGGCAACCAAGGCAGCTTCCGGCTCGCCGCGCAGGCCAGCCTTGGCGAGCCACGCGTTCAACGCATCGATTGCTTCCTGGGCGATCATGCCGATCCCATGCGCTGATGTTATAGCGCGTGGTTTGTGGTTGCCATGACGGCGCCCCGCGACCCGTCATTTGCTCCAGTTTCAAAGAAGGTGCTGGCACGGCCGACCTAACAGGCCAGATGCCGGGGACACAAAAAGGGGATCGCTGCGTGTGGCACGCGGCGACCCCCCCTACGATCGGCCGAAATAGGGGACCAACCCTAGCTTGTGAGCCTTCGGCGTCTCGCAAGGCCACCATTGCCCGACCCCAAGCAACCTTGCTGTGCGGGAAATCACAGGCACCGGTCAAATGCGCTTTTTTGTGACGGTCAACACAGCGCGCAATTGCCAGTCAATTATTGTGAAAATTGGGACACCTTTTTACTTGCCGGGTCAGAGGAGACGACGATGAACCTCAATTATCTGACCAATTCGAGCGGATTTACGCGTATTTCCGCCTATGTGGGCCAGCTGCTCGACGGCGCCGTCGATGAGCACATCGAAAGGCTATCCCAGCAACTGCGTCCCGATCCCGCCGGTCGATGCCTCAATCGCCCGTGCGACCTCAGCGAACTCATGGCGCGAACGATCGCTCCTTGAGCATTGGCTGCACAAGGCCAGGCGGCTGCGGCACACGCTTGGTAAAATTTTAACGAGGCCGCGCTAGCGTGGGGAGGCGTCAATGGGTTTCGAAATCGCCAGTTTGGCTTTGTCGGCTCTTGGTGCGGTCTGTTTGGCTGGATGCCTCTGCGTGGGGCTGGGCTGGTTCATGTGACGCAAGACGAAAAATATCGGCAGTTCGCCCAACAAGCGCAGGAACAGTTGGAACGCGCTCCCGATGATGCTGACAGAACCGCCTGGCTTCTGATCGCGCAAAACTGGCTTAACCTTTTGGTCCAAAATGACCCCAAGGCGGAGAGTTCTTCACGCTAATTGATGTGAAGAATCGAGAAATCTGCAAGAAAATTGGCCTGGTCCGGCGCGACGCTCGCCGCGCGTTCCCCGTCCGTCAATAATGTCTAAAGCCGCCCGAATATTACTGGCAGAAGGCACGAGAGACGAAGGTTTCGGTCGTGCACTCAGGCCCGCTCGATCGCCCCGACATATAAACCTTGGCTGGGCACACCTCGGCCGTTGTCATGTCAAGACTCTTGCCGGACTCGAAGCCTTTTCCCTTGCATATGGTGTTGGCGGCAGCGACGCAGTCGGGTGCGCCATTCGGCGCTATCTGACATTTCTCGTGACCGCTGATCGCGCGGGCCGCCGGAATGCGCGCGACAACACCGGCGGCGTCTTTGGCACCTTCGACCGTCGTCTTGGCGGCATCGCCGGCCGCACTGCTGAAGCCTTCGACTTTCTTGCGCGCATCCTTAAGCGAGGAACTCATGTTCGCGCTCTGCTCTGCAAACCAGCGGTTAATGGTTGCGAGAAATCCCTCGCTCTGCGGCGGCTTTTGCGTCGGGGCTGGCTGGTCCTGCGCAATTGCCACGGCCGACATCAGTACAAAGCCGGCGGCAAACAGGAAGGCGAATGCGCGCGGATCCGCGCCGCGATTCCGATGAAAGGTCAAAGCCCGTTTAATGCCCATCAATGGCCAAAACCGGCGTCCATTCGCCCGCCTTGCGGCGGCCTGCCCCTTTTGGCCGCCGGGCTTAAGGCGAGCCGATGGCCAAATTGAGGAACGCCGCTCCTCAGATCAAATACACCGCTGCCACGATACCAATCACGATAACTGCCGCACCGAGCGTTACCCATAAACCTAACCGCCTTTCAATAATATGACGCGCCCTGTCGCCATAGCGATGGAGCAAAAATGCCAGGACAAAGAACCGGGCACCGCGCGTGATAATCGAAAAAAGCAGAAACAGCGCAAGATTGTAGCCGGCAAATCCCGAGGTAATCGTCACGATCTTGTAGGGGATCGGGGTAAGCCCCTTGAGAAGGATGATCCAGGCCCCCCATTGCGCATAGGCTTCCCGAAAGGCCTCGACCTTGTCGCCATAGCCGTAGAGCTGAATAAGCCAGGCGCCGACCGAATCATAAAGCAGCGCGCCAATGCTGTACCCGAGCAAACCACCAGCGACCGATGTCACCGTGCACCAGGCCGCCATCACGTAGGCGCGCTCGGGCCGCGCCAGCGCCATCGGGATCAGCATTATGTCGGGCGGCACAGGGAAGAACGAGCTCTCGGCGAATGATACGGCGCCCATCGTCCATAGCGCGTGCGGCTTATGGGCGGCGGCCAGACACCAATCATAAAGTCGGCGCAGCAAAGAACGCGGCTCGGCGGCCTCAGCAGTCATCGAAGTACTCGTGAGGAGAATTGTGACGGATCAACGACGCTTGCGGACGCGCCTAGTCTCCAGCGCCACCACTTTACGCCGTGCCGTGGCCTGCACCAAATCTTTTGGCACTTTTTCGGCAATGCCGAACATCAACTCGCGCCGGCGCATTTCCGCCCAAACCTCGTCGGGATGGACGCCGGCATGGACCCAAAGCACAACGAGATTGTAGAGCAGATCAGCGCTTTCCTTGACAACGGCTTCGGGCTGGCCGTGCATCGCATCGATGACGACCTCGACCGCTTCTTCCGCAACCTTCTTCGCCATTTTGGCGCGGCCGGCACGGAAGAGCCGAGCGGTTCGCGATTTTGCCGGATCGCCGCCGCGGACGGCGACCACCGCGTCATAAAGTCGGGCGACCGAATCACTCATAACACTCACAATATCCGATCCACGGCCAAAACCGGTTAACGCATGCGGCCGGCACCGCACTGCGCGGGGCCACGGTTACGGGCCGATTAACAGGCGAAATAGGTCTAAAAAGCGGCATTTCTCATTGAAACGCCGCGACTACTCGTCTTCGGACAGGAGCGTGACGTTGCCGCCTGACGCGGCCGTATTCACGGTCACGACCTGTTCGGCGATGAAGCGATGCAGATAGTGGCGGCCACCGGCCTTTGGACCGGTGCCGGACAATCCACTGCCGCCGAATGGCTGCGAGCCGACAACGGCGCCGATCATATTACGGTTCACATAGACGTTGCCGTGCGGCAAGCGCTCCGCGATCCGCGCGACAGTCGCTTCGATGCGTGAATGGATACCGAGGGTAAGCGCCGTGCCGTTCGCGGCGATATCATCGAGAAGCCGATCGAGTTCGCCCGCACGCCAGCGCATCACGTGCAGCACCGGCCCAAATACTTCTTCTTTGAGCTCGCGCGCGCCGTCGAGCTCGACGATGGCCGGCGCAACATAGGTGCCGCCCTTGGGCAATTTGGCGTCGAGCCGGAACAAGACTGCGCCGCGCGATTCCATGGCGGCGATCCAGCCCTCCAACTTGTCCTTGGCCTCGGCGTCGATCACCGGGCCGACCTGCGTGGCCGGATCGCGCGGATCGCCTAGCCTGAGTTCGCGGACAGCACCGGCGACCATGTCAAAGACGCGGTCCGCCACATCATCCTGCACGCACAACAGGCGCAGCGCGGAGCAGCGCTGCCCGGCGGATCGAAATGCCGACGTGATGACGTCATCGGTCACCTGCTCGGGCAAGGCTGTGGCATCGACAACCATGGCATTGATGCCGCCGGTTTCGGCGATCAGCGGAGAGATCGGTCCGTCTTTGGCCGCGAGCGCGCGGCCGATCGTGCGCGCAACCTCCGTCGAGCCGGTAAAGACAACTCCAGCGATGCGACGATCCGCGGTAACCATGGCCCCGATCGTGCCGTCACCCGGTACCAGATGCAGCGCCCCCGCGGGTATACCGGCCGCGTGCAGAAGCTTCACGGCCTCGAAGGCGATCAGCGGTGTCTGTTCGGCGGGCTTGGCCACAACGCAATTTCCCGCGGCGAGCGCACCGGCAATCTGACCGGTGAAAATCGCCAGAGGAAAATTCCACGGACTGATGCAGGCGAACACGCCACGGGCGCGCGCGCGCAATTCGTTGCTTTCGCCGGTCGGCCCAGGCAATAGCCTCGGTGCAAGTGTCCGGCGTGCCTCGCTGGCGTAATAGCGACAAAAGTCCGCCGCCTCGCGCACCTCCGAAACGCAATCGTCGATCGTCTTGCCGCCCTCGTTCTGCAAGAGGGCGATCAAACGGCCACGATTCTGTTCAATCAGATCGCCGGCGCGTTCGAGCGCGGCAGCACGATCGGCGACCGGCGTCGCGTTCCACGCGCGAAAGGCAGCGCAACCCGCCGCAATGGCCGAAGCCACGACGGCTTCATCGCCTTCCTGCACGCTGCCGACAGGCTTGCCATCGATCGGCGACTTGACCGGCCGTTCCCTTCCCGCGATTGCCACGCCGTCGATCAATGCCTGCGCGCGCGTATTTTGCGGCGCCGCGCGGACCTCGGAAAGCAGCTTCTCGAGCGAAGCGCGGTCGCCGAATTCAACGCCGGCCGAATTGCGCCGGACAGCGCCAAACAAATCGCGCGGCAGCGGAATATGCGAATGACGCGCACGAGATTCCTCGACGATCCAGCTCTGCGGCCGCCGCAGAATGGTTTCGATCGGTACACTCGAATCGGCTGCGACCGACACAAAAGATGAATTGGCGCCGTTCTCCAGGAGCCGGCGCACCAGGTAAGCAAGCAAATCGGAATACCCTCCAACCGGCGCGTAGACCCGGCATGTCATATCCGGCAGATCGTCCAGCAACGCCTCATAAAGAGTCTCGCCCATGCCGTGCAGCCGCTGAAATTCGTAGCCGCTTGTCCCGCCGGCGTCCTCGATTACGCAGGCCACGGTCAGCGCGTTGTGAGTTGCGAATTGCGGATAGAGTCGCGGCCGCGCCGCCAGCAACTTGCGCACGCAATCGAGATAGCAAAGGTCGGTCATCGCCTTGCGCGTGAACACAGGATAGTCGGCAAGCCCGCGCTCCTGCGCTCGCTTGATCTCGGTATCCCAATAGGCGCCCTTGACGAGGCGAACCATCAAACGCCGGTCAAGCGTCTGCGCCGCTTGCGCGACCCAATCGATCACGGCGCCGGCGCGTTTCTGATAGGACTGTATCGCGAGACCAAAACCGTCCCAGCCCGCGAGCGAGGAATCGCGCAACGCCGCCGCGATTACGTCGAGCGACAGTTCGAGCCGGTCGGCTTCTTCGGCATCGACGGTAAGATTAAGCTCGTGGCGTTTGGCAAGTTGAGCTAATTCGAGCAGCCTGGGCGTCAGTTCGTCGAGCACGCGGTCGCGCGATAGCGGCTCATAGTGCGGGTGCAGCGCCGATAATTTGACGGAGATCCCCGGCCGCTTCGGCAGCGCGTCATTGCCGGCGCTTTTGCCAATCGCATCGATGGCATTGGCATACGACTCAAAGTAACGCCCGGCATCGTCGCCGGTCCGCGCGGCCTCGCCCAGCATGTCAAACGAATAGAGAAACTCCCGGTGCGCGCCGGCGCGCGACAGGGCTTCCTCAATCGTCTGCCCGAGCACGAAATGCGACCCGAGCAAACGCATGGCCTGACGCGTGGCCGCGCGCACCGCCGGCAATCCGAGCCGTTTGACCAGCGATTCAACGATTCCTTCGGGCGTCTCGCCTGGATGGATGACGCGGGCGGTGAGACCGAGCGTCCAGGCCGAGGCCGACACCAGAAGCGAGGCCGCTCGCGACTCGTGATGCGTCCAGTCGCCTGCCTTGAGCTTGTCTTCAATCAAGCGGTCGGCGGTTTCTGCGTCAGGCACTCGCAGGAGCGCCTCCGCCAGCACCATCAGCGCCAGACCTTCCTTGGTGGACAGAGCATAAGCGTGCAGAAAATCCTCTACCCCACCCAGGCCCCCCGTGCGGGCGCGAATGGCCTCGACCAAGCGCCGCGCACGGGCGTCGATCCGCGCTTCGGCATTCTCGGGACGGGCGGCTGTCGCAAGGAGCGCTCTCGCAATCGTTTCGTCCGGCGGAGCGTAGGGCGCCCGCAGCGGCGGAATGTCGCGCGCAACCCTGTTGGCCGTCACCGGTGTCATCGGCTGACTCTCCGCGTTAGGTCGGCAAGTCTATCCCAAATGCGCCTTTATCGCGTTCGAGATTAGCGGTCCCGCGACCGAGCGTCGTAGCGTTAGTCATATCGCGGCAAATTGTTCGATGGCTGGGCGTCGATGTCTTGCCCTTTGCGGCGGCGTATCCTTTGCTGAGTCAATCAGCCTCGCCTGATGCGCAGGCCGCTTGAGAGGGAGTGAGTAATGAGCGCTCGCCACATTGGCCGATGGGCCCGGGTGGCGCTGATATTCGCCGCAACGCTCATGACCGGCGCCGCGGCGGCTGAAACCGCCGTCAGGTTCACGCTCGACTTCAGGATCGAAGGACCCTCGGCGCCGTTCCTGCTGGCAATCGACAGGAATTATTACAAAGCCGAAGGCCTCAACGTCAGCATTGAGCCATCGGCGGGTTCACTCGAATCGATCGAGCGCGTGGCATCGGGCGAATTCGATATCGGCTTTGCCGACATCAATGCATTGATCAAGTTCCGCGACACCAAGCCAGGCACTCCGATCAAGGCGGTGTTCATGGTCTACAACCGGCCGCCTTTCGCGGTGATCGGGCGCAAAAGCCGCGGAATTTACATGCCCAAGGATCTGGAAGGCAAAATCCTGGGGGCGCCGGCAGCTGACAGTTCGTTTGCGCAATGGCCGATCTTTGTGCAGGCAAACAACATCGACGCGTCCAAGGTGACAATCGAAAACGTCAGTTTCCCTGTCCGCGAGCCGATGCTGGCAGCCGGCCAGGTCGACGCCGTTACCGGCATTTCGTTCTCCACCTATGTCGACCTTAAAGACAAAGGCGTTCCGGTCGACGACATCAACGTCTTGCTGATGGCCGACTATGGCGTTGTCCTCTACGGCACTGCCATCATCGTGAACTCGGCGTTCGCGGCCGGGAATCCGGACGCCGTCAAAGGGTTTCTGCGTGCTTACCTGAAAAGCCTGAAGGACACGGTGAGGCAACCTTCGATCGCAATCGAGTCGGTGCTCAAACGCAATGCCCAGGCCAAAAAAAATGTCGAGCTGGAACGGCTGACGATGGCGCTCCGCGACAACATCGTCACGCCCGAGGTCAAGATGAATGGCTTTGGCGGCGTCGACCAGGATCGTTTTGCCCGCGCCGTCGAGCAGATCGCGCTCACCTATAAATTCAAGGCCGCAAAGCCAAAGCTCGACGACGTTTTCGATGCGTCGTTCCTGCCCTCGCCCGCTGAACGCAAGTTCAAATAGATTGCCGCGCTATTTGATGCGCTCGAGAATGCTCACGTAGTTCGCCACGGATGTTCCACCCATGTTGAAGATACCGCCGAGACGGGCGTTCTTCACCTGAAGGTCCCCGGCAGTCCCCGTGAGCTGCATCGCGCAAAGCGCGTGCATGGAAACACCGGTCGCGCCGATCGGGTGGCCTTTCGCCTTCAATCCTCCCGAGGGGTTCACCGGCAGTTTTCCGTCTTTCTGCGTCCAACCTTCGATGACGGCACGCGCGCCCTGCCCTTCGCCGGTCAGGCCCATCGCTTCGTACTCGATCAATTCCGCGATGGTGAAGCAGTCGTGCGTCTCCACGAACGACAAATCGCCGAGCGTCAGTCCCGCCTTCGCGAGCGCCTGTTGCCATGCGTGCGCGCATCCTTCGAACTTGAGGATGTCCCGTTTCGACATCGGCAGAAAATCCTGCACGTGTGCGGCGGAGCGAAAGGCGACCGCCTTTTTCAACCTGAGCGCCGTATCGACGTCGGCGAGCACGACCGCGGCCGCACCATCCGACACCAACGAGCAATCGGTGCGTTTGAGCGGGCCGGCAACGAACGGATTCTTCTCGCTCTCGGTACGGCAAAAATCGTAACCGAGATCCTTGCGCATCTGCGCGTAGGGATTGCCGACACCGTTCTTGTGGTTCTTGGCGGCGATCATGGCCAGCGCGTCCGACTGGTCGCCCCATTTCTGGAAATACAACCCGGCGATCTTGCCGAAGATGCCCGCAAAGCCTCCGTCGATATCGGCTTCCTCGCGCACGTATGATGCCTTGAGCAGATTACGTCCGATCTCCGGCGCCGGCGTTGCCGTCATTTGTTCCGCGCCGACGACGAGCACGACGCGCGCGGCACGGGCCTCGATTGCCTTAATTCCCTGATGCACCGCCGCGGAACCGGTCGCGCAGGCATTCTCCACGCGCGTCGCCCGCTTGAACCGCAGATCGGGCGAAGCCTGCAGGACGAGCGAGGCGGTAAAATCCTGTGCAGAAAAGCCCGCATTGAAATGACCGAGCACAATCTCGTCGACGTCCTTGGGGCCGATGCCGGCATCGGTCAGAGCCTCGCCGGCCACCCGTACAATGAGGCTTTCGACGGTCTCGCCGCTCAATTTACCGAAGGGGGTGTGGGCCCACCCGACAATACAGGCGGTCATTGATGCCTCCTTTGCCGAACTTTGGTCGCTTTCCTCGGCGATGAGCTACGAGTCACCATAAATATACAGTTCAGTTCGCTGGCTTTGCTTAGTCTCCAAAGCTTAGATAGCCTATCGCAGCCGCCTGTGGAACTTGCCGTTTCTGAGGCCTCTGGACCCTGAACCCGCGAACATGACTGCTCATTCAAGCCGCAGCTCTCGCGTCCTGATCCTCGGCCTGGCCGCTGGCCTGTTGTCGTTCGCCGGCGCGGACCGCGCGCAGGCCGAAGCACAACTATTGATCGAGGCTTCAACCGGCAAGGTGCTGCACGCCGAGAACGCGACATACCCGTGGTATCCCGCCTCGGTGACCAAATTGATGACGGCGTACACAACGCTGCGCGCCATCAAAGAGGGCCGCATCTCACTCAATACCTTGCTCACAGTGTCGCGCAATGCGGCAGCGCAGCAGCCGACAAAAATGGGTTTCAATGTCGGCACGACCGTCACCATCGACAATGCGCTGAAGATGCTGATGGTGAAATCCGCCAACGACATGGCGGTGGCCATCGCTGAAGGTGTCGGCGGCTCGATCGGTGGCTTCGCCGACCTGATGAATGCCAACGCCCGGCGTCTCGGGATGTCGCAAAGCAACTTCGTCAACCCGAACGGACTGCCGGCGGAAAACCACGTGACCTCGGCGCGCGACCTCGCAATTCTCGCGCGCGCGCTCATCCGCGAATTTCCCGAATACGACAGTTATTGGCACATCTCCTCGATCCGTTACGGCAACCGCGTGATGCGCAATTACAATGCGCTGATCGATCGCTACCCCGGCGCCGACGGCATGAAGACCGGTTTCATCTGCGCCTCCGGCTACAACGTTGTCGCCTCCGCCACGCGCAACGGCCGCCGGTTGATCGCGGTGGTCCTCGGGTCGTGGTCGGGCGCGGTGCGCGCGCAGAAGGCGGCCCAGTTGCTCGAACGCGGATTCAACAGCGCCAGCTTGTCGTGGCTCACGCCCTCGCTCGGCACCGTCGATGCGCTGGCGCCGATTGATGCGCAGCCGCCCAACCTGCGTGAAGAAATGTGCGGCGGTCATCGCCGCAAGCCGCCCTCCGAGGAGAACGAGGAGGAGCCGGAGGAATCAGCGTCCGCCGCCAGCGGCGAATCCGAAGGCGGCCAGGGAGCCTTCTTGCTGTCGAGCCTGAAGCCGGCGAACGGCAAGTTCGTGCTCGGACCGCCGGTGGAAACCACGCCTCCCGTCGTAGTGTTCACGGGACCGGCCGATCATCCGGATACGGTTGCGCAGACTGCAAGCGCCGCGCCGAAGAAGAAAAAGAAAGCCGTCGCCGCCAAGACCGACGGCAGTGAAAAGCCGGCCAAGACCGGCGATGCGGCCAAACCGGCCAAGGCCGCCAAACCGGTGGCAAAGCAAGCCAAACCGAAAGTCACCTCGGCCAATCAATGAGCGAACCCGGCCAAAGCGCCGAACGGCGCCAACCGCCGACGCCGATTCCGCTGACCGTCCTCACCGGTTTCCTCGGTGCCGGCAAGACCACGTTGCTCAACCGGATGCTGAAGGATCCCGCGCTCGCGGAGACCGCGGTCATCATCAACGAATTTGGCGAGGTATCGCTCGATCACCTGCTGGTCGAATATGTCGGCGACAACATGGTGGTGCTGCAATCCGGGTGCCTGTGCTGCACCATGCGCGGCGACCTCGTCGATGCACTGGAAACGCTGCTGCGCGATCTCGATAACCGACGCTGCAAGTTCCGGCGCGTTCTCCTGGAGACGACCGGACTCGCCGATCCGGCGCCGGTGTTGCACACCGCGATGTCGCATCCTTATCTCCTGCTGCGCTACCGGCTCGACGGTGTCGTGACCGTGGTCGATGCGGTCAACGGCGAAGCAACGCTCGATGCGCATGCCGAAGCGGTCAAGCAAGCGGCGGTCGCCGACCGCATCGTGCTGACCAAGACCGACCTGGCGGATCCGTCACAACGCGAGCGCATCGTAGCGCGGCTGCGGGCGCTCAACCCGGCGGCGCCCATCCTTGACGCGGCGAAGGGCGAGGCAACGCCCGGACGGATCCTCGGCAGCGGCCTTTACGATCCCGACAAGAAAATCCCGGACGTCAGGAAGTGGCTCGCGGCCGAAGCCTACGCGAACGATCACCATCACCATCATCATGACGTCAACCGGCACGATGAGCATATCGGCTCTTTTGTCCTGATCAGCGACGAAGCGATCCCCGCCGGCACGCTGGACATGTTCCTTGAACTGTTGCGCGCCACGCATGGTGCCAAGCTTTTGCGTATCAAAGGTATCGTGAAGCTTGCCGAAATGCCCGATACCCCGGTCGTGGTGCACGGCGTTCAGCACGTCTTTCATCCGACCGCACGGCTGGACAGCTGGCCGGACGACGATCACCGGACCCGGCTGGTGTTCATTACCCGCGACCTGCCGGAACGCACGGTGCGGGAGTTGTTCGAGGCCTTTCTCGGCATCGTCGCCCCGGACCGCCCGGATCGCGCGGCCCTGACTGAAAATCCGCTGATACCGTTCGGTGGCCAGTAGCCGCGGCCTCCCATTGCCGGCCTTATTGCACACCCTTGCATGCCGGGCTGGTTAGACTCATGCTGACGGGGAATCGGTCGCCGGCTTGATCAAAAAAGGCCGGCGCGGGGGACGCGTCATGGAACGGCTTTGGCTGCGGCAATATCCGCCGGGCGTCCCCGCCGAAATTGACCCGTCGCGTTACCCCTCGCTGGTGGCGATGCTCGAGGAAGGCTTCAGGGCCTATCCGGAGCGTGACGCTTGCGTCTGCATGGGCAAGGTCATGAGCTATGCCGACCTTGACGAGGCCTCACGCGCCTTCGCCGCCTGGCTGCAAAGCCGCGGACTGAAGCGCGGCGCCCGCGTCGCCATCATGATGCCGAATGTCCTGCAATATCCGGTGGCCATCGCCGCCATCCTGCGCGCCGGCTGCACGGTGGTGAACGTCAACCCGCTCTACAAGCCGCGTGAGCTCGAATTTCAGCTCACCGATGCCGGCGTCGAGGCGATCATCGTCCTGGAGAATTTCGCCGCGGTGCTCGAGCAGGCGCTGCCGCGCACGCCTGTCAAACATGTCGTGGTCGCAAGTTTGGGCGACATGCTGGGCAGCATCAAAGGCACAGTGGTCAACGTGGTGGTTCGTCACATCAAGAAAATGGTGCCGGCCTACGAAATTCCCGCGGCCACCATGTTCAATGACGCTCTCGCGGCCGGACGCAAATTCGGTTTCACACCGGCTGCGATCGAGAGCAGCGATATCGCGTTCCTGCAATATACCGGCGGTACCACCGGCGTCGCCAAAGGCGCGATGCTGACCCATCGCAATCTCGTCGCCAACATGCTGCAGGTGGAAGCGTGGAATCAGCCGATGGTCGATGTTCCGCCAAAAACCGACCGCCTGATTATCGTCACCGCCTTGCCGCTCTATCACATCTTCGCACTGACGGCGTGTTTCCTGTTCGGTGTACGCGCGGGTGCGATGTGCCTGTTAATCACAAATCCGCGCGATATTGCCGGAGTCATCAAGGAACTTCGCCATTACAAGGTGAACTTCTTCCCGGCCGTGAACACGCTCTATAACGCGCTATTGCATCATCCGGATTTCGGCACGATCGACTGGAGCATGCTCAAGGTCGCGATCGGCGGTGGCATGGCGGTGCAGAAATCCGTTGCGGACGCATGGATCAAGGCCACGGGCAAGCCGATCATTGAAGGCTACGGCCTGTCCGAAACGTCACCGGTGCTCACATGCAATCGCGGCGACATCCCGGAGTGGACCGGCACCATCGGATTGCCGTTGCCTTCGACGGAAATTTCGATCCGCGACGACAATGGCCGCGAGGTGGGCAATGGCGAGCAGGGCGAAATCTGTGCGCGCGGCCCGCAGGTGATGACCGGCTATTGGCAGCGCCCGGACGAGACGGCCCAGGCGATGACAGCGGACGGCTTCTTCCGGACCGGCGATATCGGCGTGATGGATATTCAGGGCCGCGTACGTATTGTTGACCGCAAGAAGGACATGATTTCCGTTTCAGGCTTCAAGGTCTTTCCCAACGAGGTCGAGGACGTGGCGATGAGCCAGGGCGGCTTGATGGAATGCGCGGTGGTGGGCGTCCCCGACGAACATTCCGGCGAAATCGGCAAGATGTTCGCGGTGAAGAAAGACCCGGACCTTACGGCCGATGAATTACGCGCTTTCCTCGCCAGCCGGCTCGCCAGCTACAAGGTGCCAAAATACATCGAATTTCGCAGCGAATTGCCGAAGACAAATGTCGGCAAGATCCTGCGGCGCGCCCTGCGCGATGAAGCCGTCCAAACGCCCGTAAATTGAAGCGGAATGCCAATGGTCGCGAGTGCCGCGGATGTCGTGTCATTCTGGCAAGAGGCCGGCCCGGATCGCTGGTTTACCAAGGACGCCGACTTCGACAGGCAAATCCGCGAACGATTCTTCGACACCTACGAAGCGGCCGCCGCCGGGAAGCTCTCTGGCTGGGAGCAAAGCGCGCAAGGCGCGCTGGCCCTGCTGATTTTGCTCGACCAGTTCCCACGCAATATGTTCCGCGGCGACGCGCGCGCCTTCGCCACAGACCCCCTGGCGCGCGCGATTACCGCCGGCGCCATCATTCGCGGCTTCGACAGCCAGGTGCCGAAAGGACTACGCGGCTTTTTCTATGTTCCGTTCGAGCATTCGGAAGATCTCGCCGACCAGGAACGCTGCATCGCGCTCAACAAGGCGATCGGCGATGCCGACAACCTGAAGTGGGCGGAAATTCACGCCGACATTATCCGGCGCTTCGGCCGGTTCCCTCATCGCAATGCCGCGCTCGGTCGCACCACCACACCGGAAGAGCAGACGTTCCTGGACGGCGGCGGTTTCGCGGGTTGAAAAAATTTTAGGGGGCAAAAACTAGGGGACGCTGCCCATCGGCTTTGTTAGACTTGGTCCAAACAAAAGGCCGGCGCCTAGCCGGCATTCAGTGCCAGGGAGGCGACCCATGTTGTTTTTTGCTGAAGCGCTTCGGCGCTTGCTGGCGTTTGTTTTCCTTTCCATCCTGACGTTCGCGTGGTCGACGGGCCTGCACGCGCAGCAGGGCGTGGATGTCCGCGCCAACGAAATCGGCGGTGTTGTTACCAGCACGAAAGGCCCGGAAGCCGGCGTCTGGGTCATTGCCGAGACAACAGAGCTGCCTACGAAATTTGCCCGCATTGTCGTGACCGACGACCAGGGCCGCTATCTGATCCCCGATCTGCCGGCCGCAGATTACAGCGTTTGGGTGCGCGGATATGGACTGATCGATTCTCCCAAGATGAGGGCGAAGCCGGGAACGACTCTCAACCTCGCAGCGACGATTGCCCCGAGCGAGGCGGCGGCCGCACACTATTATCCGGCGATCTACTGGTACACGATGATGAAGATTCCGCCGGCAGGCGATTTTGGCGGCTCAACCGACATTCCAAAGAACATCACGCAGGACAACTGGCTGCGGCAGATGAACAATGTCGACTGCATCGGTTGCCATCAACTCGGCCAAGAAGCCACGCGCACGATTCCCGCATCGCTCGGCAAATTCGATTCCGGTGCCGAGGCATGGCAACGTCGCATTTTATCCGGGCAGGCCGGTGAGATGATGACAAACCGCATTGCCGGCCAATTCGGCGGCGTGCCGTACAAATATTTCGGCGATTGGACCGACCGCGTCGCCAAAGGCGAGCTTCCGAAAACCAAACCGCCGCGCCCTGAAGGCGAAGAGCGCAATGTCGTCGTCACGTCGTGGGAATGGTCAAAACCGGACAAGTATCTGCACGATCTGATTTCGTCCGATCGTCGCAACCCGACGGTGAATGCCAACGGGCCGTTGTACGGCTCGCCGGAATATTCGACGGACAACATGCCGATCCTTGATCCGAAGACGAACAAGGTGTCGTTCTTCAAGATGCCCGTGCGCGATCCGGAAATGCCGGTATCGCTCGGGCCGGGCCATGCCGGCGCGATCAAGCCGACGGCGGATTCCCCTTATTGGGGCGGAGAGGTTCTGTGGGACACCCGCGCCAACAACCACAATTCAATGTTCGACGCGCAGGGCCGCATCTGGCTTGCGGCGACTGTACGCGGCATGGACAACCCGGACTGGTGCAAGAAAGGCTCGGATAACCAGTACGCCAAGGTATTCCCGATCGATAAAAGTCCACGTCAGGTCGCCATGTTCGATCCAAAGACGATGAAATACGAATTCATCGACACCTGTTTCGGCACCCATCACCCGCAATTCGGCTATGACGCCGACAATACTTTGTGGCTCTCCGGCACCGGCCCCGTGGCAGGTTGGGTCAACACAAAAGTGTGGGATGAAACGCACGACGCGCAAAAGGCGGTCGGCTGGACTCCGTTCATTCTCGACACCAACGGCAACGGCAAGCGCGACGACTACACCGAGCCCGGTCAGCCGGCCGATGCCGCCAAGGATACGCGCATCACCGGCGGCTCGGGTCCTTACGCCGTCATGCCGAACCCGAAAGATGGCTCGATCTGGTACACGGTCGGCGTTTTCGGCGGCCAGGCCGGCTTCATGCGGTTCGATCCGAAAACGCAGTTGTCGGAGTTTTTCGCGATGCCGAAGCCCGGCGTCGGCGTCCGCGGCGGTGATATCGACGCCAACGGCGTTGCCTGGGGCTCGGAGTCGAGCGGGCATCTCGTCAGCTTCGACCGGCGCCTGTGCAAGGGCCCGCTCAACGGCCCGAGCGCGACCGGCAACCACTGCCCCGAGGGCTGGAAATTCTACAAATATCCCGGCCCTGGCTTCGAAGGCTTCGAGGACCGGAGCGCCGAGGCCAGCTACTACACCTGGGTCGACCAGCACAACGCGGTCGGGCTTGGCGATAACATCCCGATTTCCACGGCCAATCTCAACGACGGCTTCGTGGCCTTGAAAAACGGCAAAATGGTCATGCTGCGCATTCCCTACCCCATGGGCTTCTACGCCAAGGGCCTCGACGCGCGCATTGACGATCCGAATGCGGGCTGGAAAGGCCGCGGGCTGTGGAGCACCAATGGCGATCGCACGCCGTGGCTGATGGAAACCGGGAAGGGTTCGAGCCCGCGTGCCGTGCACATCCAGGTCCGCCCCGACCCGTTGGCGCACTGAGTGCTGCGAGCGGCAAGCGAATGCCCCCGTTGCACGACGCGACGGGGGCCTTCGTTTTCGGCTGGCCCCTAGGCGGGCGCGGAAGGGCTGGAGTAGCATCCGAGGAAATGGCGTCATGGGGCGGACGCCGAGAAGACGTCACCAGGGAGTTCCCATGCGACACGCTGTATCTTTGGCTTTCACCGCAATCGCGCTCGCGTTCGGAAGCGGCGCGCAAGCGCAGGTGCCGCAAGGCTATCCGGCCGACTATGCCCAGATCGTCGACGCCGCCAAAAAGGAAGGCAAAGTCGTGATCTATGCGACCACCGATGCGGTGGCCGCGAACCCCCTGGTCAAGGATTTCGAGGCGCTCTACCCCGGCATCAAGGTCGAATATTCCGACCTCAACTCCACCGAGCTGTACAACCGGTTCATCGCGGAAGCGGCGGCCAATAACGGCACGGCCGATGTGCTGTGGTCATCGGCCATGGACCTGCAGGTGAAACTTGTCGCCGACGGGCAAGCCGCGACCTATGCCTCGCCCGAAATCAAGGCGCTGCCGAAATGGGCCGTGTGGAAGGACTCCGCTTACGGCACGACTTATGAGCCGATCACCTTTGTTTACAACAAACGTCTCGTGCCCGAAGGCGACGTGCCGAAGGACCACACCGATCTCCTCAAACTTCTCAACGCCAAACCCGATTTCTACAAAGGCAAGATCACGGCATACGATCCGGAACGCTCCGGCGTCGGCTATCTGTTCTGCAACGAAGACATCAAGGATTTTCCGCAGGCGTGGGATTTGTTCAAAGCCATGGGCAAGGCGCAGGCGAAACTCTACACCAGCGCCGGCGCCATGATGGAACGCGTCACCTCCGGCGAGCACCTGATCGCATACGGGATCTTTGGCTCTTATGCGCTTGGGCGCTCGAAGAAGGACCCGAACCTCGGCATCATACTGCCGAAGGACTACACGATGGTGACATCACGCGTTGCCTTTATCTCGAGCAAGGCGAAGAACCCGAATGCCGGCAAGCTGTTCCTCGACTACATATTGTCGAAGCGCGGTCAGGACATCATCGCGAACAAAGCCGATCTCTATTCGCTGCGTGCCGATGTCGAGGGTGAGGCGACGATCAAGGGCGTCACCCAGCTGATCGGTGACAAGGCGCGCCCCGTGGCAATCGATCAGACGCTGTTGGAAAACCTCGATCAGGCTAAACGGCTCGCCTTCCTGTCGAAGTGGCAGCAGGCGAAAAAGGGCCAGTAAGCACTCCGCCCTGCCCCACTCGGGTGCGGCAAACCAAGGGCGACCATGCCCATTGTCGTGTACCGTCTGCTCGTGCTCGGCATCACCGCACTCGCTGTGGTGGCGCCGCTGTCGCTCGTCATCTACCAAAGTTTCCTCACCGCGCCCTTCTTCGATCCTTCGGCGAAAGCCGGGTTCCTCGCCTATTCCTTCGTGCTCGCGGACCCTGATTTCTGGCAGGCATTCTGGACGACGATCGCGATAGCCGCGGGCATGACCGCGATCGCTGTGCCTCTCGGCGCGCTCCTTGCGTTCCTCATGGTGCGCACCGACATGCCGGGACGCGAATATCTCGAACCGCTGATATTGATTCCGATCTTCGTGTCGGCGGTGGTGATCGCGTTCGGTTATGTCGTCGCGATTGGCCCGGTCGGGATCTTTTCGACGCTCGCCAAAGACGTTCTCGGTTTCGTGCCGTGGAATCTGTATTCGCTGTTCGCGCTGATCGTGATCGCCGGCCTGACGCACGTCCCGCACGTGTATCTCTACAGCGCGGCCGCCCTGCGTGGCCTGAGCACCGATCTCGAGGAAGCCGCGCGCGTCTCCGGCGCCAATCCGTTTCGCGTCGCTGTCAACGTCAGCCTGCCGATGATTTTGCCGGCCATCTTGTTTGCCGGCGTGCTGGTTTTTTTCCTCGGCTTTGAACTGTTCGGATTGCCGCTGGTCCTGGGTGATCCGCAGGACGTGCTCGTGCTCTCGACTTACCTGTACAAACTCACCAACAAGCTGGGGGTGCCGTCCTATCAGCTGATGGCCGTGGTGGTGGTCGCGATCATCGCCGTCACGGCGCCATTGGTCTTCATGCAACGACTGCTGCTTCGGCAGGCGCAGCGCTATGTTTCGGTGCGCGGCAAAGGCCTAAAGACGCAGCCCCTGCGCCTGCATGGTTGGCGCTGGTTCGCCTTTGGCGCGATCATGCTGTGGCTTTTCGTTACCGTCGTCGTGCCGTTGTTCGGTATCACGCTGCGCTCCTTCGTGGTGACCTGGGGCGAAGGCGTGAAACTGCTCGACGTCCTCACGCTCGATCACTACCGCGAACTCACCGAATATCCGAACGTCATACGTGGCATCGTCAATACGCTCGGCATCGGCGTGATCGGCGGCGCGGTGGCAGTCGCCTGTTACACCGCAATTGCGCTTGCCGTGCATCGCTGGAATTCAGGCTGGACGCGGCTTGTCGACTACCTCGTGATGGTGCCGCGCGCCATGCCAGGTCTCGTCGCCGGCCTCGCGTTGCTGTGGGTGTTTCTCTTTGTGCCGTTCCTGTCGCCGCTGAAATCGACAATGGTGTCGATCTGGCTCGCCTACACGATTGTCTGGCTCGCTTACGGCATGCGGCTCGTGTCCGGCACGCTGCTTCAGGTCGGTCCGGAGCTGGAGGAAGCGGCTCGCACCGCCGGCGCCAACGACCTGCGCGTGAAACGCGACGTCACGGTGCCGCTGATCAAATATGGCATGCTGGCGAGCTGGCTTCTGGTTTTCCTGATCTTCGTGCGCGAGTACTCGACGGGCATCTATCTGCTCGGCCCGGGCACGGAGGTGATCGGCTCGCTATTGGTGTCATTATGGGGCACAGGCGCCATTGATCTGGTGTCGGCGTTGTCCGTCGTTAACGTGGTCATGATCGGCGTCGGCCTTGCCGTCGCGGTCCGACTTGGAGTGCGCCTGCATGGTTGACCTCACCGTCAAGGATGTCGCCCTTCGTCTGGGTGAAAACGAAATCCTCAAGGGCGTTTCGGTCGCCGTGCCGGCCGGCCAGGTGGTGGCTCTGCTCGGGCCTTCCGGCAGCGGCAAGACCACACTGCTGCGCGCGATCGCGGGCCTGGAGACACCATACAGGGGGTCGATAGCCATCGGCGACCGCGTCTTTTTCGACGCCGCGCGCGGCATCGAATTGCCGGCCGAACAGCGTGGCCTTGGGCTCGTCTTCCAGTCCTATGCCCTGTGGCCACACAGAACCGTTTTCGACAACGTGGGCTACGGCCTCAAGCTGCGCGGAGTATCGGCCGCGGAGATCAAGACACGGGTCGAGAAGACCTTGTCACAGATCGGACTTGGCCATCTGGCCGCACGCTACCCGCATCAATTGTCGGGCGGGCAGCAGCAACGTGTCGCCATCGCGCGGGCGCTTGTCTATGAGCCGCCGGTCATCCTGCTCGACGAGCCTTTGTCCAACCTCGATGCAAAGCTGCGCGAGGAAGCGCGCGCCTGGCTGCGCACGCTCATCGTCACGCTCGGGCTTTCAGCGATTCACGTCACCCACGACCAGGTGGAAGCGATGGCGATCGCCGATCGCATCGTGTTGCTCGATGCCGGATTGATCGCGCAGGAAGGCTCACCGACCGCGCTCTATAATGAGCCCGCGACGCTGTTCGCCGCGGAATTCATGGGCAGCAACAACCGGCTCGACGGAAAACTGGCGGAAAATTCAGGCGGACGCGCAATGATCGAATTTTTCGGAGAGCGCCTTTCCGGCATCGCCCGCACCAAGGCAGCGGCCGGCGGAAAGGCGACGGGCATCATTCGCATCGAACGTGTGCGCTGTGCCTCGAGCCCTGGTCCCAATCGACTGAAAATGGAGCTGAAAGCACCGATGTACCTGGGCGAACGATGGGAGCTCGTGTTCGCGCGCGAAACACTCGCCGTGCGCGCCTATGCATCGGCGCCGCTCGAGCCGGGCGAACACTACGTTGAATTTCCGACCGAGGCGCTGTGGGTATTTTAGGCAACGCATGAGCGACTTCCATGGCGTCTTCCCCTATCTCGTCTCGCCCATCGACGCGAAAGGCAAAATCCTCACCGATGTGCTTGGAAAACTCGCGTCCGACTTGATCAAGGCGGGCGTGCATGGCCTGACGCCGCTCGGCTCAACCGGCGAATTTGCCTATCTCAATCGCGCGCAGCGCGAGGCGGTCGTGCAGGCGACGGTTGAAGCGGCGGGAAAACGGGTGCCGGTGATCGCCGGTGTCGCCTCAACCGTCACGGCGGATGCAATCGAGCAGGCAAGAATCTGCCAAGAGCTCGGCGCCGACGGCATTCTCGCCATTCTGGAAGCGTACTTTCCGCTCAAGGACGCGCAGATCGAAGCCTACTTTCGCGCAATCGCGGACGCCGTCGACATTCCCGTCGTCCTCTACACCAATCCCCAGTTCCAGCGCAGCGACCTTTCGCTCGATGTTATCGCGCGCCTCGCCGAGCATCCGCACATCCAGTACATCAAGGACGCTTCCACCAATACCGGGCGCCTCCTGTCGATCATGAACCGGGCGCCACGCATGAAGGTTTTTTCGGCCTCCGCGCATATTCCCGCGGCAGTGATGCTGATCGGAGGTGTCGGCTGGATGGCCGGCCCCGCCTGCATCGTGCCGCGCCAGAGTGTCCGGCTCTACGATTTGTGCCGCGCCGGAAAATGGCCGGAGGCGATGAAGCTTCAGCGCGATCTGTGGCGCATCAACGAGGCCTTTGCCCGGTTCAATCTTGCGGCGTGTATCAAGGCCGGATTGCAGATTCAGGGTTACGCCGTCGGCGAACCTTTACCGCCGCAAGCCGGACTCGGGCCCGCGGAGCGCGAGGCCGTCGCGAGCATTCTTGCCGACGTCGCAAAGTTCGACGGCTAGGCGCGCTCGCGCAGCAGACGCCTTATGACCTTACCCGTCGTTGTCATCGGCATATCGTCGATGAAGGCCACCTCGCGCGGATATTCGTGCGCCGACAGTCGCGTTTTTACAAAGCCCTGGATCTCGGAGGCTAGCGTGTCGGACGCGGCGTAGCCCTTCTTGAGCACAATAAAGGCTTTGACAATTTCGGTACGCAGCGCGTCAGGCTTGCCGACCGCCGCGGCGAGAGCCACCGCGGGATGACGAATGAGGCAATCTTCGATCTCGCCCGGCCCGATGCGGAAGCCGGCCGACGTGATGACATCGTCATCGCGCCCGACGAAACTGAAGTAACCTTCTTCGTCCATCACACCCTGATCGCCGGTGGTCATCCATTCACCGATGAACTTGTCGCGCGTCGCCTCCGGCTTGCCCCAGTATTCGAGAAACATCACGGGATCGGGGCGTTTGACCGCAATCTGACCAGGCTCACCCACTTTCAGCGGTTTCCCGGCGTCATCGATGATTGCAACCGTGTGGCCGGCGACCGGCTTGCCAATTGCGCCCGGCTTTGACACGCCGATGGCATTGCAAGCCGCAAGTACGATGTTGCATTCGGTCTGACCGTAGAACTCATTGATCGTCAGGCCGAAGACCGACTTGCCCCACTCGTAGGTTTCGACGCCAAGCGACTCTCCGCCAGAACCGATCGAGCGCATTTTAATCGCATGGCGGTCTTTCGGATTCGGCGCAGCGCGCAACATGCGCAACGCGGTTGGCGGAATAAAAGCGTTGCGGATCTGTGCACGCGCGATCAGCGCGAAGGCCTCCTCCGGATCGAACTTTTCGAACCGCTGCGCCACGACCGGAACGCCATAGTGCAGACCGGGCAAAAGAACATTGAGCAAGCCGCCCGCCCAGGCCCAATCGGCCGGCGTCCAGATGCGGTCGCCCGCCTGCGGGAAAAAATCGTGATGCGTTTCGACGCCCGGAAAATGCCCGATAAGGACGCGGTGCCCATGCAAGGCGCCCTTCGGCTGGCCGGTCGTGCCGGAGGTATAGACCATCATCGCCGGATCGTCAGGCGATGTGTCGACCGGCCTGAATGCGGACGAAGCGCGCGCCAGTTCATCGGCAAACCCTAGTGCGCCGTCCGCAGCGCCGCCGACGGACAAAAGCAATTTGAGCGCGGGCAAATCCTTTCTGATCTCGGCGATGCGCTCCACTCCGCGCGCATTAGTGATCAGCGCCGCGGCGCCGGAATTCTGTAACCGATATGACAATGCATCGGTCCCGAACAGCACTGCCAACGGCAGTGCCACGGCGCCCAGCTTGTAAATCGCAATATGAACGGCAGCCACCTCCGGCGACTGCGGCAGCAGGATCGCAACGCGATCGCCACGATTGATCCCCCGTGCGCGCAACGTGTTCGCAAGCCGGTTGGAGGTTTCACGCAGCCAGCCGTAGGTGATTTGCTCGTCACGCCCGTCCGGCCGCACATGCAGAATCGCGAGACGATCGGGCTCCTGCGCCGCCCAGCGATCGCAGACATCGACCCCGATGTTGTAGCGGGCTGGCACCTGCCAGCGAAATTGGCGATAGAGGGAATCGTAGTCCTTGACGCGAGGCAGCAACGGCATGGCGCAAAACTAGTCAGCGGACGGCGTGAGGTCCAGCCCGCCTATGGTTTGTTCATGGGATACTGGCCGACAGCACCGACCAAGGGCTACGCGAGCATCAAAGCGGTCCGAGCGCGTGGCGCAGCGGCAGATCTGAAATCGTCATCAATCCGGTAAATGGCCTGTCGAGCTCAAAAATAAGAAAAAGCGCACCCGAGGCGGAGAAGGCGCAAACAAGAAACGCAGCTATGACGATCGGATTAGGCGGGACAAACAGGCTGAAGCTCGCAAATATCATGGCCAGCCAAAACACCAGCAGCGCAAGGAAGGGCAAGGGAACGGAATTGCCTGCCTGCGCATAGAGCGACAACCGCGTTTGCGCAAGATCCGTAATGGTCGAGATAGCTCGCGCCCGGATGGAACGCTGGATATCAGATTGCGGTGCGAGCTCTTCGACTTTTTGAAGAAAGATCTCTGCCTCGTTGCTCATGCCGAAAGCCGTCGTCGTGGCTGTCTCCAGATCACGCTCGCTCCATATTCTGTCGGCCAAAGAAGCCGTGCCCCGACGCAGAAGTTCACGATGGATGCGCGTTTCGGGACCGTATTGAGCGAGAAGTTGATCAAGCACGATGAGATTGACCGTCAATTGCCGGACTTGGTTGGTCTTTGTATCGTAAGTCGACTTTGCGGACGCAATGAGGAGACCGAGCACGAGCGCGGACATGGTGCCGATGACGCCCATACTCAGTCTGATGGCGTCCCTTGAATCCGTGTTCAGATGGTCCGCTGACAATCGGGGGCGAAGAAACATGCCGAGCAGCGTGGCCCCGAAAATGCATGCAAACGCGATCGACGAAAGGCCGAGGCTGTGCATTGTCCGTCCATTTCCTATTGGCGGTTCAATTCGACACGGCGCGAAGATAATTCCAGAAAGCCATCGATCGTCTACTTTCGCGTCAGCCCTTGCTATCGTCGGGTTCGGCCAGGATCAATGACCAATAAACCTTGTACTTCGACCCCGGCGTGTAGACCGCGGCAATGCCCATGCGGGTGGCGCCGGCAAGCAGCATATTGGCGCGATGCGGGCTCGAATCGCGCCAGCCGGAGAATGCCTCGGCCAGCGTGTGGTAGCCGGCGCTGATATTCTCGGCTGCCGTTTTTGCATCGTAACCCGAGGCTTTCAGACGCTGGACGAATGGTTTGCCGGCCCCGTGATCGAGCTTGTCGCGCTTGGCCATAATCTCGGCTTGCGCCTGCGCGAGCCGCATCAATTCGGTATCGAGCGCGACCGCCGACAGCCCGTTGTTGGCGCGGTATCCGGAGATCATCGAGGCGGCGGCGGCGGCATCGAGTTCCGCGCCCGGCTGCGCCAGGTTTCGATAGAAACTCGGTTCCTCTTTGGGGGCATAGGTACCTGCACAACCGCCAAGCCAGGCCAAGGCCAGCACTATTGCCGCGAAACGAGCCGCTATCATTCGTGATTGACCCCGAACCGTGGATCGCAAGCGCTCGCCGAATTGTGCGCCGCGCCAGATGCAAGACTGTGTGCTCCGCCTCTACTGGCGCCTCCGCGCAGCGTCAACTAACATCTTGCTAAACAAGTTGAGTTGAGGAGAACGCCATGTCCGACCGACCGGCCGCACGTACACCGGGCGCCAAACGCGCCGCTCCAGGCGAATATGTGTTCGATCTCGGCACAATGCACAAAATCATGGGCGGCCCCGCTTATTCGACCGCGCACGGCCCATGCGTCGAAGGCGATCGCATGATCGTCGGCCTGATGCGCATGAAGGCCGGCACTGGCGCCGAGCCGCATTCGCACCCTAACGAGCAGTGGATCTACATCCTGGAAGGAACCTTTCACGCCAATATCGGCGGAAAGGAAATCGATGTGACACCCGGATCGGTCGTTTACATCCCCGCCAACACCGTGCATGCGGGCAAGGCAACGGCGGATGGCGATGTCGTATTCTTCACCGTCAAGGATGCATCACACAGCTTGCATGGCATGAAAGCGACCTGAGCAACGCGGCACGGGAACGACAAGAATTCCCGGCACGCGGCAACACTGGGAGGATTGCGTGAAACGGTTCATTGCGTTGCTGTTGGCGACGCTTGCCTTGAACGTCGCCGCGGCGGTTGCGCAGGACAAATATCCGAGCCGTCCAGTCAAGGTGATCGTGCCCTACGCGCCGGGTGGCGCGACCGATATCGTTGCCCGCATCGTCGGCGACGAGTTTCAGAAAATTACCGGGCAGCCCTTTGTCGTGCTCAACAAGCCGGGTGCTTTCGGCATGCTGGCGATCGACGAAATGGCAAAGGCGGCACCCGACGGCTATACGCTGATGATCGGCAACGTTTCGACCAACGCGATCACACCGATCATCTATGCCAAAAAAATGAATCTCGACTACGGCAAAAGTGTCGTGGCCGTAACCAACCTGGTCGACGTGCCCGCGTTCCTGCTGGTCACGACGGCAAACGATTTCCCGGTGAAGTCTGTTCCCGAGCTGATCGCCTATGCCAGGAAGAATCCGGGAAAGGTTCGCTATGGCACGGTCGGTATCGGGTCCTATCCTCACTACGACATGGCCTACTTTGCCAAGCGCGCGGGTGATCTCGACCTGGTCGGCCTGCCGAACAAGAATGGCGCCGCGGGCGTGATACAGGACATGCTGCGCGGCGACGTGCAGGCGGCCTTCCTCAACGTCGCCTCGACCGCAGGACAAGTGCAATCAGGAAATTTCCGCGCACTGGCCGTGGTCAATCACGCGCGGCTCAAGGAATATCCCGACATTCCGACGATGGCCGAAGTCGGTTACGCCGACGTCGGCACCGTCGCCTGGAACGGCCTGTTCGCACCGGCGGCAACGCCCAAGCCGGTCCTGGAAGCGCTGTTTGCGGCGATACATAAGGCGCTGAGTTCGCCAGAGGGAGCCGAGAAACTCGCCAAACAGAACTTCAACGTCGTGCCAAACAAATCCCTTGCCGATGCAAAGAGCTGGCTGGACGGGCAGATGAAGCATTGGCAGACAATCACCGGTGCCGTGACGATTGACGTGGCGCAATAGCGACCGCGGGCCGGCCGGCGAGATCAAAGCTTGCGGTCGGTGATGCCGGCTTTGGCGTAGAGTGCATTGATGTGTGCCTTCACATCCGGATCCGTGGTGTCGTGTTCGGGAGCGTGAGCCCAACCAACCTTGGTCCGCGCATAAACCGCCATCTCCTCGTCCTGCTGCGAGGTACCCCCGGAAATCCCGTAGGCGCCGACCATTTCATCGCCTTTGAACACCGGCGCCGAACCGCCGCTGGCGGCGATGCGCCCGTTTGTCATCGCGGCCAGGCTGACCAGCAATTGCGGATTGCGCTCCTTGAACCATTGTTGAATGACGAGCCCGTCCGGAAAGCGCGGACTCATCGAGCGGAATGCCGCCACGGTGAATGCCTTTGCGATGGCGGTTTCCGGCGTGATGAACCCGGCCTCATCCATGCGCTCCACGGCAATCAGGTGGCCTTCGGCGCCGACCACCGCAATCGAAACCGGTACGTCCATCGCCTCGGCTTTTTCCACCACTGCCTTGATGAATTCGCGGCACTCCGCGGCACGCAACTTGGTCATCGCCGACCCTCCAGCCTTGCCCATTAAGGTTTGCTTAACCCACTATCCCCGGCAATTAACTGCAAAAAAACGGGTTGGGGAATACCGTGCGTCCATACCTGGGCGCGAAGATGGTCGATCATACGTCCGCACACGCAACTGCGCGCGATTGGCGTATGGTCGTATTGACCGGGGTCGTCAGCTTTGCACTCGGCTTTGCCGTGCTTCATTTCGTCTTGCCGGTGAGCGGCTGGATCGCGTCCGCTCCCGAACTCGCATTGTCCCTGCTCTTCGCCGCCTTCATTGCAATGCTGACGACGGCTGCGGCGATCGCCGCCGTTGCTCGAAACCTTCGCGTGGACAACCTGCGTATCCGGGTCGCCATCAACAACATGTCGCAGGGTTTGTGCATGTTCGACGGCAATGAGCGTCTGGTGGTTTGCAACCGGCGCTACCTGGAAATGTACAATCTCTCTGCCGACATCGTGAAACGAGGCTGCACGCTGCAAGGCTTGCTTGAGTACCGCATCGGCAACGGCACCTTTTCGCGTGAACCGGTCGCCTACCGGCGCGAGCTTGTCGCCACAATGGCCGCAGGTAATACGACCAACAATGAAATCAAATCGAAGGACGGACGTTCGATTTCGGTCATCAACAGGCCAATGCCCGGTGGCGGCTGGGTGGCGACGCATGAAGACATCACCAAGCGGCGCAACGCGGAACGCGAACGCATCGCGATGCAGGAGCAACAACAGCGGCGCGCCGCAATAGACGAGGCGATCGCCGCCTTCCGCCGTCGTGTCGAGGATCACTTGAAGACCGTGGCTGAAGGCGCCAAGGCGATGCGCTCCACAGCCTCCACCCTTTTCAGCAATTCCGGCCAGACCTCTCAGAGCGCCGATGGCGCCGTTTCATCGTCGAACGAAGCGTCTGTCAACGTGGAGACCGCCGCGGTCGCCGCCGATGAATTGGCCGGCTCCATTAATGAAATTGGGCGTCAGCTCGCCAAGACCACTGAAATCGTACGCGGGGCCGTCGGCGAGGCGCAGGGCACCAATCGTCAAATTACGGCGCTGGCCGAGGCCGCACAGAAAATTGGCGACGTGATCAAGCTCATCCGCGCTATTGCCGGACAGACCAACCTCCTGGCGCTCAATGCCACGATCGAGGCGGCACGGGCCGGCGAGGCCGGTAAAGGCTTCGCGGTGGTGGCGTCCGAAGTCAAATCGCTGGCCGTGCAGACTGCCAAGGCGACCGAAGATATCTCCAGGCTGATTTTGGCCGTGCAGGGGGCAACTTCGAGCGCGGTTTCCGCAATTGGCCGCATTTCGGGCCGCATGCAGGAAATCGACAGTTGCGCCACAGCCGTTTCCGCAGCGGTTGAAGAGCAAAGTGCCGTCACGGGCGAGATTTCGCAAAATGTCGCCAGCGCCTCCGACGGGGCGAAAGTCGTGGTTTCGGTGCTGGGGGACGTTTCCGGCGCCGCGGCGCAAACGCGGCAATCGGCTGAAAGCGTTCTCACGGCCTCGCAGGCCGTGGAAGCGGCAGCCGCCGAGCTGCGTCACGAAGTCGAGGGCTTCCTGGCGCGCGTCGCGGCCTGAGGTTTTCCAGGCGACGCAGAACCGGCATCTTCGCAAATTTACGGCTTCGTGCGGTTCTGGATCAGCCGATGCGTTTTCGCCCTTTCAAATTTGATCCTTGTGATGGCCTGAATCGCCAAGCTGGCGGAACCAGGGGGCCAACACACCCGCGCTAAGATTGCTGCATCAGTCGGCCGGGTCGGCTAGTTTCCGGGGCAAGCGAATGCGAAGCGGAGACTCATGATGCGGTTGGGCTACTTCACCATGCCCGTGCACCCGATGGAGCGGGACTGGTCACAGACACTGCGCGAGGATCGCGAGGCGATTATCCTCGCCGACAAGCTCGGCTTCTACGACGCGTTTATGGGCGAGCACCTGACCGACGCCTGCGAGAACGTCACGAACAGCATGCTGTTTCTCGCGACCCTCATCCATGACACCAAGACCATCAAACTCGCGACCGGCACCACCAACTTGGCGCAGATGCACCCGGTGGTGATTGCGGTGAATGCCGCGATGTTCGACCATCTGTCGCAGGGGCGCTTTGTAATGGGGATAAGCGCCGGCGCCCTCACGTCCGATTCCGAAGCGATCGGCATTCTCGACCTCGATCGCAACAAAATCTTCGCTGAAGCGATCGACGTGATCCTAGCGGTGTGGGAACGCAATCCGCCGTACGACATCGATTTCCCCGATAACCGCTTCAAGGTTGGCTTCGCACGCACCGCGGCGCTTGAACTCGGCGTCGGCGTTCTGGCGAAGCCTTTCCAGAAACCGCGGCCGGAAATCGTCGGCACGGTCGTGGCGCCATTTTCTCCGGGCGTCGTGTTGATGGGCAAACGCGATTTCCATCCTTTGTCCGCCAACTTCCTGCTTGCAAAGCACTTGAAGTCGCACTGGACCAATTACACCAAAGGCAAGACGGAGGCCGGGGCCAAAGCCAATATCGCCGACTGGCGTGTGGCGCGCACGATTTTCGTCGCCGACGACGATAAAGTGGCGGCGCGCTACGGACGCTACGATGCCAGAAGTCCGTACCGGTTCTATTTCGAACAGATGCGCGCCAAAATGAAGCGCGGCAATCGTCTATATGTGTTCAAGAGTTACAAAGAACAGCCGGATGAAGAAATCACCGACGATTACGTGATGGACAATTGCGTAACCTTCGGCACCGTCAACAAAGTCGTCGATGAGATCCTCAAGATGCGCGAGGAGACCGGCGATTTCGGCGAACTTGTCTATGCCGGCATGGATTGGGTCGATCCGGCGCTGGCCAGGCGCTCAATGCAACTGATGTCGGAAGAAGTGATGCCGCGCGTGAATGCGGCGATCGGAAAGCCGGCCAAGACCGCCGCCGAGTAGCGGCGTTCACTTTCTCGGTATTCATACCGACAGCGGATCGGTCCCCAGCGCCGCGTAGAGGCCGTGTTTGGCGCCCTGCGTGAATGAAACATCTTTGTCCAGTTCGACCGAGGCAGAGCGCACGCGCTGCGCCTCCGGCTCGGTGGCCGGCACCGTGCCGCCTTCGGCAGCCGCCTTTGCCGCTCGCAACAGAATTTTCCGCGTCATGACGATGCCGCCGTCGGTCGCGCACAGATGCTCCTTGGTGCGATCCTGAATTGGACCCATGCTTTCCTGGATGGACGCGTCCTGCATGGCAATGCCGTCGACCCCGGTCGACGAATGGCCGTGCCGCTGCGACTCCCTGTCCAACAGATAATTGTTCGACTTGTTGGCAAGCGGAATGAAAGTGCCGGGCACGTATTTGACGTGAATGCCCTCGCCGTCCTGCATCGCTGAAATTTCCGATTTCGAGAGCGGGCGCTTGGGATGATAGTTGATGCTCCAGGCCCAGCACGTTTCATCATCAATCGGCACCCAGGCGTGCGCCCCCAAGGGATGACCGGCGCGCGGCGGAATGATCGAATACCAGGGCATGATCCAGGGCGTGATGCGCCAGTAGTATCTGCCGCCGTCCGCATTGCGCCGCGCCCCGATCAGCAGGCCGCCGGGAAACTCGGCCACCTCGAACAAGGGCATGCGGTCCTGCTCGTTGTAGACGTTCCCCTTCGAGCCTTTGAACAGCGGATCCTTGTTGAGTTCGCTGCCGTGCAGCCACGACACGTGGCTGGAATCGATGCCGCCTTCCATTGCCTGCAGGTAATTGCACTCCTGCAACCGCTTCGAGACAAAGCGATGCGAAGGCTCGACGTCGGTCCATTCCAGCGCCGGCGGCGGCGGTTGCATGGCCGGCGGACCCATATAGGCCCAGACGATTCCGGCCTTCTCAATGCACGGATAGGATTTCAGCCTGATGTTTTTCCGAAAGCCGCTTTCTTCGGATTCCGACGGAAGATCGACGCATTGTCCCGTCACATCGTATTTCCAGCCATGATAGGGGCAACGCAGCCCACACTCCTCGTTCTGGCCGAACCAAAGTGACACGCCGCGATGGGCGCAGAATTCGTCCATCAGGCCGACGCGGCCCTTGCTGTCGCGAAAACAGATCAGGCTTTCGCCCATCAACTTCGCCCGCACCGGCGGACAATCGGGTTCGGGAATTTCTGATGTCAGCAGGAACGGCGCCCAGTAGCGGCGAAATAATTTGCCCATGAAACTTCCCGGGCCGACGCGGCTGAGCTGATCGTTTTGTTCACGCGACATCATGACGACGTTTTCCTACTTCCTTGCTATTATTATTGTGACAGCGGGCGGTCATTATAGGCAGTCGCGCTGCTGACGGAAGCTCAAGCGCCATGTCCCTGCCGCGCATTGCCATTGCAACCGGAGACCCGGCCGGAATCGGGCCCGAGATAGCGCTTAAGGCCGCACTCGATGCGCGGGTACGCTCGTTGTGCCGCCCATTGCTGGTGGGCGATCCGGCCGTCCTGGGGCTGCACGCCAAGGCTTCCGGGCTATCGGCGAATTTTCAGGTGATTGAACTGGTCGCTGATGCTGACTGGACGTATGGCGCCGTCAATCTGCTCAACGCCGGCGGCGGCAGCAATGTGCCGCTGAAGTTCGGCACCGTGGACGCCGCATACGGACGCGCCTCGCTGGCGAGCGCCCGGCGCGCCATCAAGGCGGCACTTGCCGACGAAGTCGACGCGGTAGTGGCGGCACCGCAGACCGAACGTTCGATCGCGGCGGCGGGCATCACCTTTGACGGCTATCCTTCGTTCGTGGCGCGCGAGACCGGTACACCGGTCAACGACGTTTATCTGATGATCTGCTTCGATGACAAACGCATCGTCCACGCCACGCTGCATGTCAGCGTACGCGAGGCGATTGCATTGATCACGCCGGAACGGGTCGAGCGGGTGATCCGTGTTACCGATACGGCGCTCAGAAAATTGGGAATTGCCGAGCCGAAAATATTCGTCAGCGGATTAAACCCGCATGCCGGTGAAGAAGGAATGTTCGGCCTCGAAGAGATCGAAATCATCACCCCGTCGATCAAGCGCGCGGCTGCGCAAGGCATCGACGTATCCGGTCCGTTCGGCTCCGACACCGTGTTTCACAAGAAAGGCTGTGACGCGTTTATCGTGATG
>DASPNW010000007.1:0-140061 GCA_035626335.1 Pseudolabrys sp. | reverse complement strand
CTGCCTTGGATTGGATGGGGAGATCCCCGTCCGCACGGCCGGCAAAGATGAACAAGCCTCTTCGGTGACCCGCGCCGGTGGTGGAGACCGGCAGAGACCAAGGAAGCCCGATCGTCGTTGCTTTAAGCCGCGTCCCCTGCTGAGAGCAGAGTGCGCCGGTTTCGCCTCCGGCTGCCGGTCAGATTTCTTGGAGAGGTTTTGGCTTCTCTCTCCAGGCGGCTGGCCGGCCTCTTGTCCGGCTACCTACCGACCGACACACGGCCACAGGCACGTGCGAAATTGGGCACAACCGAAATAACATTTTTTTTGAGTTGTGCAAGCAAATAGTTCGCCCTCTCAAAAAACTTTCTTAACTTTCTCTTTCAGCGATCGAGCCGCGCGTTCACTCGCGAGCGGTGAACGGCTCGATGCGATGGGCGTTGCGGACGAACTGCACCATGATGGCGATGCCGCAGAGCACGAAGACGCCGTCGAGGATGCGCTGCCCGATTCCGCCCAAGTCGAACAAGGTGGCGAGCGCCCACGAGCCGGCGAAGGCAGCGCCGAACACTTCGGCGCCGATCAGGATGGCGGCGCTGATCACGGTAACGACGTTGAGCCAGTTGATGGGGCGGCTTTCGGCCATGGGCATCCCTTTGCGCGGCCGCAATGTCCTCGAATCCGGCTGCCAAATCAAGTCCATAGCGGCCACGCCAGAAGGCCAAAGGCCCGTTTGATTTTGCTCATGACAGAGAAAGGATTGCAGCGTCAAAGTTAACGGATGGAATTTTCAGGCGCCCTGAAAATTGTCCGCCCCTTCCTCGCTGGCCTTGCGGCGACCGGCTTGGCGTTCGGTGTTGTGGCAAAGCTCACGGGTTTCGACGACTGGGCCAGCGGGATTTGGACGGCAGTCACGGTGCCGGTGCTGTTCGCGCTGCTCCTCGAGATTGTGACAAGTTTGCGGCGCGGTGACGTCGGGCTCGACATCGTCGCGGCCCTGTCGATGACCGCGGCGCTGATTTTCGGCGAGACGCTCGCCGCCTCCATCGTGGCCCTGATGTATGCCGGCGGCCAATACCTCGAGAGCTTTGCCGAAAAGGCGGCGCGTCGCGAGATCACCGCATTATTGTCACGGGTGCCGCGCACCACCCTGCGGCACCAGGGGGGACGACTGGAGGAGGTTGCCCTCGATTTGATCCTGCCGGGCGACCGCCTGTTCATTCGCCGGGGCGATGTGTTGCCGGTCGACGGCACAGTGGCGCAGGGTGTTGCCGTGCTTGATCAATCGGCGCTCACCGGGGAGCCCCTCCCGGTGCAATTAAAGTCCGGCGACCCGGTTCTGAGCGGTTCAACCAATAGCGGCGAGGCCTTTGACCTAACGGCGACGCACAGGGCTGCGGAGAGCACCTATGCCGGCATCGTCAGGCTGGTCGAGGCCGCGCAGAACGCGCGGGCGCCGATGTCGCGGCTGGCTGACCGCTATGCCCTTCTGTTCATGGCGCTGACAATGACACTCGCCGGCGCTTCCTGGGGCCTGAGCGGCGATCCAGTTCGCGCGGTCGCGGTGCTGGTCGTTGCGACTCCTTGTCCGCTCATCCTGGCGGTGCCGGTTGCCATCGTCTCGGGACTTTCACGCGCCGCCAAGCTCGGCATCCTGATCAAGGGCGGCAAAGCAATTGAAACGCTGGCGCGGGTGCGGTCGATGGTCATCGACAAGACTGGGACGCTGACTGTGGGCCAGGCGAAGATCGTCTCTACCAGGGCGGCCGATGACATGGCCCCCGCTGAGCTCCTGCGGATCGCTGCCTCTCTCGACCAGGTCTCCAAGCACGTGGTCGCCCAGACCATCGTCGAGGCGGCGCGGCGCAAAGGATTGTCGCTGGCGATCCCGACAGATTTGGTCGAGACGCCGGGAGAGGGCGTCATCGGCCGGGTGGAAGGACGCCAGGTGATGGTCGGTGGCCTGCGATTCATTGCCAGCAAAGTTGCTGGCGCCGATATGTCGCTGTTGCCGCACGATAGGCCGCCCGGTGCGCTCGCCGTGGCTGTGGCGATTGATGGCAAATTGGCCGGCCTGCTGATGCTTGCCGACGAATTGCGTGCCGGAACCAAGGCGATGCTGTGCGAGCTTCGCAGCATGGGTATCGAACGCATCGTTTTGGCAACCGGCGACCGCCGCGATGTTGCCCACTTTATCGCCAGCGGGCTTCCGTTCGACCTGGTGCGCTCGGAACTTACACCCGACCAGAAGATCCTCGTCGTGCTCTCGGAGCGCAAAAACGGTCCCGTCATGATGATCGGCGACGGCATAAATGATGCCCCCGCGCTCGCCGCCGCCGATCTCGGCGTAGCGATGGGCGCCAGGGGAGCCGCTGCATCCGCCGAGGCTGCCGACGTTGTGCTGCTGGTCGACCATCTCGACCGGATCCTCCCTGCCATCAGAATTGCGCGGCGTTCGCGCTATATCGCGCTGGAAAGTGTGGTTGCCGGTATCGGCCTGTCGACCCTGGCAATGATAGCGGCTTCGTTCGGGCTACTGGCACCCGTCCAGGGAGCGCTGCTCCAAGAGGTGATCGACGTGGCAGTCATCTTCAACGCGCTAAGGGCCCTGCAAGGCTGACAAGGGTCTCGCCAAGGCCCAAGTTGGCGACTAGATGGACGCCATGACCCGCTCGCCTGCCGCTCCCGATAGTGAAAATCCGCTGCTTGCCGCCTGGACAGGTATCTGCGAGTTGCCGCCTTTCGCGATGATCAGGCCCGACGACTTCCGGCCCGCGTTTGACCGGGCGCTGGCGGCGCATCGTGCCGAGATCGATGCCATCGCCGCCGACCCCGCCGCTCCGACATTCGACAACACCATCACGGCGCTGGAAAAGAGTGGCGGCGCGCTGGAGCGGGTCTCTAACGTGTTCTTTGTGCTTGCGGGAGCCGACACGTCCGACGACATCGAGGCGATCGAACGCCACATCTCTCCATTGCTCGCTCGGCACAATAACGGCCTCTACCTCAATCGCGCGCTCTATGCTCGCGTTGCCAGCCTGTATCGGCGGCGCGAAGCCCTGGGCCTCAACGCCGAGCAGGCACGCGTATTGGGGCGCTATCACACCCGCTTCATCCGCGCCGGCGCGGCGCTTGAGCAACCCGCCCAGGAGCGTCTGGCGGCGATCAACGAGAAGCTGGCAAGTCTCGGCACCCAGTTCGGGCAAAACGTGCTGGCCGACGAGAAAGCGTTTGCGATGGTGCTGGAGGAGGGCGATCTCGCCGGATTGCCCGATTTCGCCCGCGCCGCCGCGCGTGCGGCCGCGGAAGAACGCGGCCAGCCGGGTAAATACGTCATTACCTTGGCACGCTCGTCCGTCGAGGCCTTCCTGCAATTCTCGTCGCGCCGCGACCTGCGCGAAAAAGTGTTTCAGGCATGGATCAGACGCGGCGAAAACGGCGGAACGACCGACAACCGCGCGCTGATAGCCGAAATGGTGGCGCTGCGTGCGGAACGCGCCAAACTGCTCGGCTTTGCGACCTTCGCCGATTACCGGCTCGACGATCAAATGGCCAAGACCCCGGCGGCGGCGCGTGAACTTCTCGACGAGGTCTGGGGCAGGGCGCGCGCAAAAGCTGGTCGCGAGAAAGACGCCTTGCAAGGCTTGATCGCGGAGGAGGGCAGCAATTTTACCTTGGCGCCGCATGATTGGCGCTACTACACGGAGAAACGCCGCAAGGCGAAATTCGATCTGGATGAGACCGAGATCAAGCCGTTCTTTCAGCTCGACAAGATGATCGAGGCGGCCTTTGAAACCGCGCGGCGCTTGTTTGGTCTCACATTCTCCCCCGTCGCAGTGCCACTCTATCATCCTGACGCGCGCGCGTGGGACGTGAAAGACGCACAAGGTCGCCACGTTGCACTGTTCATCGGCGACTATTTTTCCCGGAGTTCCAAGCATAGCGGTGCGTGGATGACGTCGCTACGCGACCAGGAGAAACTTTCTGGCGATATTCGCCCAATCGTTCTCAATGTCTGCAACTTCTCCAGGCCGACGGCGGGCGAACCCGCGCTGCTCTCATTCGATGACGCGCGTACCTTGTTCCACGAATTCGGCCACGCGCTGCACGGGATGTTGTCCAATGTGACATATCCGTTGCTCGCGGGCACCGCGGTGCCGAGCGATTTCGTGGAGCTCCCATCACAGCTGTACGAACACTGGCTGGAAGTGCCGGAGATATTGCGCCACTACGCACGTCACTACCGCACCGGCGAACCGATGCCACAGGCATTGCTCGATCGACTCCTGGCGGCGCGCACCTTCAATCAGGGTTTTGCCACAGTCGAATACACGGCCTGCGCACTCGTCGATCTCGATTTGCATTCGCTGCCGGATGCCTCCGCGGTCGATGTCACGGAGTTCGAGCGCAAGGATCTTGAACGGATCGCCATGCCGGCGGAGATCGTGATGCGGCACCGGCTGCCGCATTTTCAGCATCTTTTCTCCGGCGGTGGCTACGCCGCGGGCTATTACTCCTACATGTGGTCGGAGGTACTCGATGCCGACGCCTTTGCGGCTTTCGAGGAGACGGGAGACGCCTTCGATCCGGCGACAGCCAAAAAGCTGCGCGATTACGTCTACAGTGCCGGAAACCTCCGCGAGCCTGTGGAAGCATATGAGGCGTTTCGCGGCCGGCTGCCCACTGTGGACGCATTACTGAGAAAGCGCGGTTTGGCCGACGCTGAGCCGGCATGACTCTGCACTCCGCCGGGCATCGCCGGGGCGTCGTCGCGGCTCCGCATGCGGCCGCGGTGGAGGATGGCCGCGCGATTCTCGCCGAAGGTGGCAATGCGATCGAAGCGATGCTGGCCATGGCTGCCAGCATCGCGGCGGTCTATCCGCACATGAACCATGTTGGTGGCGACGGTTTTTGGCTGATCCGCGAGCCATCGGGGCGAGTTCGTTCGCTGATGGGGGCGGGCCGAGCCGGCGTCAAGGCAACGCCGCGCTTCTATCGCGATGCCGGTCATGACGAAATCCCGGCGCGCGGGCCGCTCGCCGCACTCACGGTCCCCGGCGCAGTCGCGGCCTGGATGCTTGCTAGCGATGCGGCGAAAGCGCAAAGCAGCAAAGGAATTGGCGGTAAACTGCCGCTTGATGTTCTGCTGGCGCCTGCGATCAGACATGCGCGCGAGGGATATGCGGTCACGCGCAGCCAGGCGCGGCTGACGGCCGAGAAATTGCCGGAAATGGACAAGGCGGTCGGTTTCAAGAAGACATTTCTACTTGACAACAGGATACCGGACGTCGGCGCGGCACTTAAACAAACCGCTTTTGCGGAAACGCTTGAACATCTCGCCCATACCGGCCTGGATGACTTTTATCGCGGTGATGTGGGACGAGAGATTTCCGCCGATCTTGAACGCATCGGCAGTCCGGTAACACGTGCCGATCTGGAAAACTTTCGGGCAACCGTCGAGGAACCGCTCAGCGTCGTGACGCAAGTGGGCACACTTTACAACTCGCCGCCGCCAACACAGGGGTTGGCTTCGCTTATTATCCTCGCTCTGTTCGAGCGTTTGCGTGTAGCGCAGGCGGAAAGCTTCGAACACGTCCACGCCATCGTGGAAGCGACCAAGCGTGCCTTTCGCGTGCGCGACCTTGTCGTCACCGATCCTGACAGGATCGCCGTTGATCTCAAACAGTATCTGTCGCCGGCTTTCCTCGACGCGGAATCCGCAAAGATCGACGCGCGCAAGGCCGCGCGCTGGCCGGCCCCCTCTGGCGAAGGCGACACTATTTGGATGGGTGCGACTGATGCGAGCGGGCTCGTCGTCTCATACATCCAATCGCTTTACTGGGAGTTCGGGTCCGGCTGTGTTTTGCCGGCAACGGGAATCGTGATGCAGAATCGCGGGGCAAGTTTTTCGCTCGATCCGAAAGCGCTCAATGCCCTCGAGCCCGGCCGGCGACCGTTTCATACCCTCAATCCGGCCCTCGCGGTGCTCAAGGATCGCCGCATCGTGGCCTATGGCACTATGGGAGGCGACGGCCAGCCGCAAACCCAGGCGGCAGTGTTCACGCGCAATGTCATCTTCAACCAGCCGCTCGATAAGGCGATCGATGCTCCGCGTTGGCTGCTTGGACGCACCTGGGGATCGACCCACACAAATCTGCGGGTGGAATCCCGGTTCGATGACAACCTGATCGATCGCTTGCTATCGGCCGGGCACGACGTTGCTGTGCTCGGTGAAGCCTATTCGGACACTATGGGCCATGCCGGCGCTGTTGTGTTGCGCGCCGATGGCAGTTTGGAAGGCGCACACGATCCGCGCGCCGACGGTGGCGCCGGCGGCATCTAATTTGCGGCATTTACGCTGAAATTATGTGCAACATAGTCACAGGTCACTTTTGCGCCGCAGTCCGTGTTATGTTTCGTGCGCATGCCGCTTCGTATTCTCCTGGCCCTATTTGTGGCCTTCGTCGTTGCCGCTCCCGCGCGGGCGCATCCGCATGTTTGGGTGACAATGCATACCGAGCTCGTCTATGCGCCCGACGGCAAGATCACAGGCATTCGTCACGCTTGGTCGTTCGACGATATGTTCTCCACCTTCGCGACGCAGGGGCTGGAAAGCAAAGAGAAAGGCAAGTTCACCCGCGCGGAACTGGCGCCGCTCGCCAAGGTCAATGTCGAATCGCTCAAGGAATTCGATTACTTCACCTACGCCACGGCCGATGGAAAAAAAGCCGAACTCGCGGAACCCGCCCCCGACTACTGGCTGGACTATGCGGATCAGGTCCTCACGCTGAATTTCACCCTCCCGCTTAAAACGCCGGTAAAGGCGAAGGAGCTCAAGGTTGAAATATATGATCCGACAATTTTCGTGGACTTTTCGTTCGACAAAGAGAAGCCGGCTCAGTTGGTTGGCGCACCGAAATGCAAGCTCGATGTAGTGCTACCACGCGAAATGACTTTCGCCGAAGGAAAAAAACTAAGTGAGATTCCCGCCGACCAGCCGAACACAGCAATGGCGTGGGGCGCGCAGTTTGCGAACAAGCTCCTGGTGCATTGTCCGTGAGATGACTGCAACGTGTGGGTCCGCGGGGCGGCGTGCGCGCACAAGGTTTCCTGCCATGATGTTGTCCGGTCGGCGCTCGATGTTGGCGCAATGTGTGCTGTTGGTTGTCGGATTTATTTTTCTGATCGCCATGATCGACGTCGTGCTTGCGCAACCTTTCGGCATGGCACGCGGCGCAGCGTCGCCTGAAGTTGGCGGCTTCGCCGGGTGGATTTTGCAAAAGCAGGCCGAGTTTTACCGGATGCTGTCGGGCTTGATCCGCGCGGCTAAAGCCGACGGCAGCGCCGCCTATACGCTGCTCGGCATCTCGTTCCTCTACGGCATCTTCCACGCCGCCGGTCCTGGCCACGGCAAGGCGGTGATCTCGTCTTATCTCGTCGCCAATGACGAGACCTGGCGGCGCGGCATCATGCTGTCGTTCGCCTCGGCGATTCTTCAGGCGTTCACCGCCATAGCGATTGTTGGCATTGCTGCCGCAATGCTCGGCGCAACCGCCAAGGCGATGGGTGACACCGTGCGCGTCATCGAAATCGTCAGCTATGCGCTGATCGTCGCTATCGGTCTGCGATTACTATGGGTGAAGGGCCGGGCCTTCCTGCGATTGCTGCGCGGTGAAAAGCATGCGCATGACAATAATCATGTTCAACATCACGGGCACAACCACGGTCATGATCATGACCACCATCACCATGGGCACGCCCAGGGCCATGATCACCATCACCATCGCCATGGCCATAGTCACGACCATGATCACGACCACGAAGACGACGCCCACGCTTGGGGCCATGCGCACGCACCTGAGCCGCAGGAGTTGACGGGGCGGCATTGGTTCCGGCGGGCGTTCACCGCAATTGTCGCTGTCGGTTTGCGGCCATGTTCGGGCGCGATCATCGTGCTTGTGTTCGCGCTGGCACAGGGGCTGTTCTGGATCGGCGTGGCGTCGACTTTCGTCATGGGAATCGGCACCGCGATCACTGTGGCCGCTATCGCCACGCTCGCCGTTGGCGCGCGCGGGCTCGCCGGCCGGCTGGCGAAGGCAAAGCCGGGTGCTGGCATGATCGTCTTGCGCGGCCTGGAAACCGCGGCTGCACTGGTGATCGTACTATTCGGCCTCGCCCTGCTCACCGGTTATGTGGTGAGTGAGCGCTTGATGGTCGTCTGAATGCGACAGGATAATTAGGAAAAGTCTTCTTCTCTCAACTCAATCGGCTGGCCGTGCGGTGTGCGATCGCACGCCCGATCCCAGGCAGCGCGGTAGCTGTCCAGTGTGTCTTGCGTTGTCACGCCCTTTTCGGCCACCAGCTTCTCGAGCGTGTTCAGCCAGTGCGAATAATAGGTCTCGCCGGTGTCGGGATCGCCGGCCGCCTGTGCGCGTTTGATTTCAGCCGCAAGCGCCGCCGCCCATTCCGGCCAGCTGAAGACGCCGCGCTCATGCAGCGCCAGCGTCATCGCGAAGGCTTGCGCTTCCCACGGCTCGCGAAACACCGGACCATCCGCGTCGCGCGGAACGCCCGGAACGGCGACCGCGGCACGCATTGCCGCCTGCGGATCCATACCCATGTCAGACCGGTTCCAGATAGGGCTCCCAGGCATCGATCGAGACCTTCACGGTCGCATCACCATCCGTCCCCCAAAGCTCGCGCCCGTCGAAACGCACGGTATAGAGCCACTGCGGGTCTTCTCCGGCGCCGGTCGCATTGCTGTCGGGAAACACGTGAAAACCGATCACGCGTTCGATGGTGCCAGTGTGGCCTCGCACGTAGCGCGGCAGCCGCGTGTGAGTGAGGGGATTTATGTTTTTTGCGCGCACCTTGTCGCCCGTTTTGAAGAACGGCGACGTGTTTGTGTCGCGTTCGGTCGGACCGCCCCGATGCAGTGTTTTCGTTACGTCGCCTGGCGAAAGAATACGTTTGACTGGCTTCGGGGCGCGCAGCGAATGCCCGGCGTTGATTTCGTCTTCGGAGATCAGCCCGCGCTCCTTGATCATGTGCTCAAGTGCCGCGAACCAGATTTGATAGTAGCTCATCGACAGGTATTCGGCCGGCGGCCGGTTTTCACGCGCGAAACGCCCCATGTCGATATTCCAGCCGCCGGGCATGCCCATTGCGAGTGTCAACGCGAATGTGCGCTTTTCCCATTCGGCATGGAACACCGGCTCGTTCGGCTCGGGCTTGACCCGGCCATGGCCGTGCGTGCCGCCGAGGTCTTGCCCGCCGTTCATTTTGCGATGTCCCCTGGCAGCTTCGGCAGGCCCGTGCCGATCATGGAATCGCGCGTGACGAGATCTGCGAGCTTTTCTTCGCTCCAGCCCTCGGTCCCCTCTGGCCGCATCGGCAGCACGAGGTAGCGAATCTCCGCGGTTGAATCCCAGATGCGGATCTCAGTCTCTTTTGGCAGCGTCACGCCGAAATCGGCGAGGACGCCGCGTGGATCGGCGACCGCGCGTGATCGATAGGGGGCCGACTTGTACCAGACGGGCGGCAAGCCGAGGACCGGCCACGGATAACAGGAGCACAAGGTGCAGACGACCATGTTGTGCAATTTCGGGGTATTCTCCAGCGCGACGATGTGCTCGCCCTGGCGGCCGGCATAGCCGATCTCGGCGATGGCGGGCGTGGCATCTTTCAAGAGCCGCGTGCGAAAGGCGGGATCGGCCCAAGCCTTGGCGACGACGCGCGCTCCGTTGCGCGGGCCCACTTTCTTCTCATAGGTCTCGATCAGCAGGTCGAGTGCAGCCGGGTCGACATATCCCTTCTCCGTGAGCACGGTTTCGAGTGCGCGCACGCGCAGCTGTGTTTCCGAAAGCTCGGAATGGTCGTGATCGTGGTGGTCGTGGTCATGCCCGGACATAAGCCCAATATAAGCAAAAGGCCGGTCTTTGTGTCATCATCAGCTTCATGCGTTTTAAGCATATGAACGTGCTTGCCAACCGGATCGATCGTCTGAATACAGCGATCGGCCGTGGCGTGGCGTGGCTGGTCCTCGCGGTTGTGCTGCTGCAATTCGCGCTGGTGATCGCGCGCTATCTGTTCGGGCTTGGCTCGGTCCGGCTTACCGAGAGCGTTATCTATGCGCATGCCACGGTGTTTTTGCTCGCGGCGGCCTGGACGCTAAGTGCCGGAGGCCACGTGCGGGTCGACATCTTCTATGCGGAGGCGTCAGCGCGCACCAAAGCGGCGATCGAGCTTGTTGGCGCGCTGCTGCTGTTGCTGCCGTTCATGCTCGTGCTGATCTGGTTGTCGGTACCCTATGCCGCGCGCTCGTGGGCGGTTCTTGAACATTCCCAGGAAGCGAGCGGCCTGCCAATCGTATTCGCGCTCAAGACGCTTATCCCGCTTTTCGCGTTGCTAATGGCGCTCCAAGGCGTCGCTCAGGCGATCCGCGCCGCAGCGGCGCTGTCGAGGACGCGCTGATGGTTATTGCCGAGATGCTTGCGATCCTTCTGGTCGTCGCGGTCGTGGCCGCTTTGATGGTCGGCTATCCCGTCGCGCTGACCCTTGCCGGCGTGTCGCTGATATTCGCGGTCGTTGGCAATGCGCTGGGTATCATGAGCTTCACCATTCTCGGCGCCCTGCCGCAACGCATCTTCGGTGTCATGACGAACGAAGTCCTGCTCGCAATTCCGTTGTTCATCTTCATGGGCGTGATGCTGGAACGCTCTCGCATTGCTGAAGACTTGCTTGAGACCATGGGCCGGCTGTTCGGCAGGCTGCGGGGAGGGCTCGGTATCTCGGCGGTAATCGTCGGAACGCTGCTTGCGGCAGCCAAGGGCGTGGTCGGCGCCACGACTGTGACCATGGGCCTGATCATGTTGCCGGTGATGCTGCGCTTCGGTTACGACCCGCGGCTCGCGGCCGGAACGGTCGCTGCCACTGCGACGCTGGCACAGATATTTCCGCCGGCGACCGTGCTGGTTCTGCTCGGCGATCAGCTCGGCAACTCCTACCAGGCCGCGCAGCTCTCCAAAGGGATATTCGCGCCACGTTCGCTCACGGTCAGCGACCTGTTCGCGGGTGCGCTCGTGCCGGCCTTCGCACTGGTTGTGCTCTATCTGCTTTTTCTCATGGCGGTCGCGCTCATCTGGCCACAGGCATCGCCCGCTCTGCCACCCGACAAGAAGACGCCGCGCGGGCCCGCCTTGATTCGCCGTCTCGCGGAGGTGCTGGTTGCGCCGCTGCTTCTGATCGCGGCAGTGCTCGGTTCGATCCTTGGCGGTATCGCGACGCCGACCGAAGCCGCATCGATCGGCGCGGTCGGGGCCATCGCGCTGGCCGCGCGCAAGGCGCCGCTTGCTGCGTTGATGAAGCCGGTCTGCGAAAAGACCGCGCAAATCGTCAGCATGATTTTTCTGATTCTGATTGGCGCGACCATGTTTAGCCTGGTGTTCCGCGCGCTTGGCGGTGACGACATGGTGCATCGCGCGCTGTCGGACCTGCCGGGCGGAGCGGCCGGCGCCGTAGTCGCAGTCATGTTGGCGATGTTCCTGCTCGGCTTCGTGATGGATGCGTTCGAAATCATCTTCGTGGTTGTGCCGATTGTCGCACCCACGCTTCTGACCATGCCGGGGGTCGATCCGGTCTGGCTTGGAATCATGATGGCTGTGAACTTACAGACGTCCTACATGCATCCGCCGCTCGGGCCGACGTTGTTTTTTTTGCGCGGCGTTGCGCCGCCGCAGATCACCACGCGGCATATCTATGTCGGCATTATTCCGTTTGTGCTGATCCAGCTTGTTGCCCTTGTCGTGCTGTGGTTTGCACCGAGTCTGGCAACCGCGCTGCCGCATGCGCTCTACGGTCGTTGATTCAGGGCCATAGTCGCTCGATCACGATCCAGAGCCACACAGTACCCGCCGCCAGCAGCGACAAGCCGACCGCCGCCGACCCCATGTCCTTGACGTGTTTGATGGTCGGGTCGTTGTCGCGGGTGACGCGATCGCTCAGCTTCTCGATCGCGGTGTTGAGCAGTTCGACAATGAGAACAAAGACGATGACGCCAATCAGCGCAAATCGCTCGCCCATATCGGCAGTAAGGAGTAAGGCGAGAGGAACCCCGACAGCGAGAAGCGCAAGCTCCTGACGAAATGCGGATTCCGATCGCGTCACCGCAACCAAGCCGTTCCAGCTATTGATGGCGGCCTGCCAAAGCCTTTCCACGCAACCCACCCCGAGTCGTTGTCCCGGCGCAAAATAGGCGGCCCGAGATTCATAGTCTATTCATGTGCTTGGTCGGCGTGTGTATAAGGTTACTGCATGAAGGCCGCTGAGATGTTCAGTCTGAAGGGCCGCGTGGCGCTGGTGACCGGCGCGTCGAGCGGCCTTGGTACGCAATTCGCCAAGGCGCTTGCCGAAAGCGGCGCGTCGGTTGCGCTGGTGGCGCGGCGGGCCGACCGCCTTAAAACGCTGAAAGACGAGATTGAAACCAAGGGCGGGAAGGCGATTGCCATCGAGGCGGACGTGATCGACCGTGCGGCTATGACACGCGCCTTCGACGCCGCGGAAAAAGCCTTCGGCACCGTCACGATCCTCGTCAACAACGCCGGCATCGCGCATGGTGGCCGTGCCGTCGAGATGCCGCCGGAGGAATGGCGCAAGGTGCTCTCGACCAATCTCGACGCGGTTTTTTTCTGGGCGCAGGAAGCGGCGCGCCGGATATTGGCGGCCAAGAAGCAGGGCGCCATTGTTAATATTGCATCGGTGCTGGGATTGGCGGTCGCAAAAGGCGCCGTTGCGTACGCGGCTGCCAAAGCCGGCGTCGTCCAGGTCACCAAAGCGCTCGCTGTTGAACTCGCGTTCAAGGGCGTGCGCGTGAATGCCATTGCGCCCGGTTGGTTCGTCACCGAGATGAATAATGACTACCTGATGGGCGAAGCAGGCGATGCCATCAAGCGAGAGATCCCGATGGGACGATTCGGAAATCCTGGCGATCTCGACGGCGCGCTGCTGCTGCTGGTCTCGGACGCCGGCAGTTATATTACGGGCGCGACCATTGTCGTGGATGGCGGACAGGTGATTCAGATCAAGGGCTAGGAAAACGACGCATGGACTTTACGCTCACGCCCGATATTGAAGATCTGCGCCTGCGCGTGCGTGCCTTCGTGGAAGAGCACGTATTGCCGCTGGAGGCTGATCCGCAAAATTTCTCCGAGCACGAGAATATTCCGGAGGCGCGGCTCGCCAAAGTGCGCGAGAAGGCAAAGAAGGCCGGCCTGTGGGCGCCACAGTCGCCAAAGGAATTCGGCGGGATGGACCTCCCGATCGTCGCCTGGGCGGCGATTTATGAAGAGGCGGCACGCTCGATCTTCGGACCACTCGTTTTTAATTGTATGGCTCCCGACGACGGCAATATGAACCTGCTCAAGCTTGTCGGGACCCGTGAGCAAAAAGAAAAATGGCTGAAGCCCATCGTCGAGGGCAAGGTGCGCTCGACGTTCACCATGACCGAGCCTGCGCCGGGCGGCGGTTCGGACCCCGCGATGATTCGAACTTGCGCCGAGAAAAAGGGCGACAGTTACATCATCAAAGGGCATAAGTGGTTCGCTACGGGCGCCGAAGGTGCGGCTCATTTTATCCTGATTGCCCGCACCAGCGACGATAAACGGCGTGGTCTTACCGCGTTCCTTTTTCACAAGGATCAACCGGGCTGGCGCATTCTGCGCCGTATCCCGATCATGGGGCCGCATGAGCATGGCGGGCATTGCGAACTCGAGTTCGACGGTCTCGAAGTCCCGGCGGAAAACGTGCTGCTGGGCGAGGGTGATGGACTCAAGATCACGCAAATCAGGCTCGGTCCTGCCCGATTGACGCACTGCATGCGCTGGCTCGGCCAGTCAAAACGCTGCATGGAGATCGCGCAGGCTTACGTCGCAGAACGCCAAGGCTTCGGGATCAAGCTCGGCGATCGCGAAAGCGTGCAGATCAAGCTCGGCGAAGTAGCGCAGCAAATCCAAATTGGCCGGCTGCTCACCATGCACGCTGCCTGGATGCTCGATCAGGGTGGGCGCGCGCGCAAGGAAGTATCGATGGCCAAAGTGCAGGTTGCCGACACGTTGCACAAGGCGGCCGATGTGGCGATCCAGTTGCAGGGCGCGCGGGGTTTCTCGCAGGATTCGATTGCGCAATGGATCTATCGATCGGCTCGCTCGGCGCGCCTGGTGGACGGTGCATCCGAAGTCCACATGATGGTGCTGGCGCGCTTCATGAAGGAAGAAGGGCGAGATTTCTGGAAATGGGGACCTGGCGAGGGGCGGCGAAACGACCGGTAAAGTCGCTACATCACTGCTCCGATTTGCCACGGGACGAATTCAAGTTCGCCGTAGCCGAGGTCTTCAGATTTTGTGTGCGTGCCCGATGCAACCCGCAATACCTTGTCAAAAATTTCCTGTCCCTTTTCCTCAATGGATATTCCGTCGAGGACATCACCGCAGTTGATATCCATGTCGTCGGTCATGCGCCGGTACATCTCGCTATTGGTGGCGAGTTTGATCGAAGGTGTTGGCTTGCAACCAAAGGCGGAACCCCTGCCGGTGGTAAAGCACATAACGTTGCAGCCACCGGCGACTTGACCGGTCGCACCCACAGGGTCGTATCCCGGCGTATCCATGAACACGAACCCTTTTTCCTTCACCGGCTCGGCATATTCGTAAACCGCGCGCAACGTGGTGCTGCCGCCCTTGGCTGCGGCGCCCAATGACTTTTCCAGGATGGTTGTCAGGCCGCCGGCCTTATTGCCGGGCGCCGGATTGTTGTTCATTTCGCCGCCATTACGTTTTGTGTAGTCCTCCCACCAGCGAATCCGCTCGACCAGTTTTTCGCCGACGACGCGATTGATTGCGCGCCGCGTCAGCAGATGCTCGGCACCGTAGATTTCCGGTGTTTCCGCCAGTACTGCTGTTCCGCCATTTTTGACCAACAGGTCGACGGCAGCACCCAATGCGGGGTTTGCAGTGATACCGGAGTAACCGTCGGACCCACCGCACTGGAGCGCCAGCACGATCTCGGAAGCGGGCCGCGTTTCTCGTTTGGTGCGCGCAGCGACAGGCAACATGGCTTTGATACGTTCAATTCCCTGGTCGACAGTTTTCCTGGTTCCACCCGTCGCCTGAATAGTCATGGTCTGGAAGTGATCACCTTCGACCATTCCGTATTCGTCCTTCATCCGATCGATCTGAAATACTTCGCAACCCAGGCCGACCATCAAGGCGGCACCGAGATTGGGATGGGTCGCGTAACCCCATTGTGTCCGTCGTAGCAATTCCCAACCCTCGCCGTAGGCCGCCATGCCGCATCCACTGCCATGAACAAATGCCACCGCACCGTCGATTTGCGGATAGTCGTCGAGAATTCCAGATCGATTGACTCCTTCGGCGATGAATTTTGCGACCGAAGCCGAACAATTCACCGAGGTCAGAATGCCGATATAATTTCGTGTTCCGGTTTTCCCGTTGGGCCGGAGATAACCCTCGAATGTCGCACGCAGCTCCGGCGCCAGGATCTCGTCATTCTTTGCTCCCTCAGCAAATTTATAGTCTCGCGCAAAGTCGCGCAGCGCCACGTTTTGCTCATGCACCCAATCGCCAGGCGCGATCGCTTTTGATGCGAATCCAATCGTTTGGCCGTATTTCCGTACAGGCTCGCCTTCGCGGATGGTCATCACCGCCATCTTGTGCCCGCGCAGTACACGCTCGCGCGCGGTGACGCCCGCGACGGCGGTGCCCGCTGCAATCTGATCGACAGCGACAACAACGTTATCTTCGGGCGATAACCGGATGGTCCTTGGTGTGTTCATGTGAGCGGTAACCAAGCCTGTTGCGTGAAGGTGCCTGCATAGTAACATCCCGACGAACAGGCGGTGCTCTAAATAATCGCCCACAGGGGAGGCAAGTATGCCGAATTGGCCGCGCCGGTTGGTGCATGGTTTTGCGTTTGTTGCCGCAGTATTCCTCGTAACCGGTCCTGCCGGCGCCCAGACCAAGCTCAAGTGGGCGCATGTCTATGAAGTCGCCGAGCCCTATCATGTGCAGGCGCTATGGGCAGCCGAGGAAATCAAAAAACGTACGGACGGCCGCTATGAGATCGGCGTGTTCCCGGCCTCGCAACTTGGCAACGAGAACCAGATCAATGAAGGACTGGGGCTTGGCACCGTCGATATCATCTACACGGGTGCATCGTTTGCCGGCTCGATCTACAAGCCGCTCTCGATTACCGGCGCGCCGTTCATTTTGCGCGACTTCGACCACTGGAAAGCCTACCGCGACAGCCAGTTGTTCCGCGACTTAGCCAAAGGCTACGAGGACAAGACCAATCACAAGGTCGTTGCGATTCTTTACTACGGCCAGCGGCACGTCACGGCCAATAAAGAGATCAAGAAGCCCGAAGATATGAAGGGAATGAAACTGCGCGTTCCGCCGGCGCCGCTGTTCCTGATGTTCACAAAATCGGTCGGCGCGAATGCGACGCCGATTGCCTTCGCCGAAGTTTACCTGGCGCTCCAGCAGGGGACGGTCGACGGCCAGGAAAATCCGCTCCCGACCATCATGGCGAAGAAGTTTTACGAAGTTCAATCGCACATCATGCTGACCGGCCACATTACCGAATCCCTGGTTACGATTGTCGGCGGCCACGTCTGGTCGAAACTTTCCGATGCCGACAAGAAGGTGTTCGAAGAAGTGCTGAAGGAAGCGAGCGCACGGTCGACCGACCAGATCCGCGCGTCCGAGCTCAAGCTCGCGGATGAATTCCGCAAGCTCGGCAAGACCGTGGTGGAAGTCGACCGCGAAGCGTTCCGCAAGGCGGCGTTGCCGTTGCATAACGACCCCAGCGCGGGAGCCGGCTGGTCGCAGGCGCAATACGACGCACTCCAGGCGTTGAAATAACAGGACAGTTGCAAATCGCGCTATGCCGCGCCCGAGCGCGGTGTAGCGGGTGCGATCTGCGCCGCGGGGGATCATGAGTAAAAAGAAAACGCTCAAGGGCGAGAAGCGTCTCATTGAGGCGGAAGACGCCGAAATTGTCATCGAACACTATCCGGAGGATTGGCTCGCCTTCGTGATTTTTTGGTCGCTTGCCTTCATCGTCTTCCTCCAGTTTTTTACGCGCTACGTGCTCAATGACAGCCTGGCTTGGACCGAGGAGATTGCACGTTATGGTTTGATGTGGGTCGTGTTCATCGGCGGTGCGATGGTCACCAGACGCAACACGCATATCGCCGTCGAATTGCTCTCGAACGTTATGAAGCCCGGACCGCTGCGCTCGATCCTGCTGGCTTTTGTCGATTTCATAAAGCTTGCCTTTCTCGGCCTGCTTGCATTCGTGTCATGGACGATCACCGTGCGCATGCACCAGCAGCGCATGACGGTTTTCGACCTGCCAATGAGCTACGTGTATGCCGGCGTCGCCTTCGGATGTTTCCTGATGCTCTTCCGCCAGGCGTGCAATGTCTGGCGCAACGCCCGGATGGGCTGGAACCGGCCGGGCGATGTAACGCACCAGATCTCGGCTGACTGAGGCGGGACAATCCGATGATCGTGATGGCGTTCCTGTTCATAGCGGTCCTGCTCGTGGGCGTACCGGTGTTCATCGCGCTTGCGGGATCGTCTTTTATTTACACGCACTTCATCGCCGGTCTGCCGGATTTCGTCATCTTGCATCGGATGGCGGGAGGCATTGATTCATTTCCGCTGCTGGCCGTGCCGTTCTTTATCCTTGCAGGCAATCTGATGAATTCAGCCGGCATCACCAACCGCATCTATGATTTTGCCGTCGCGCTCGCGGGCTGGACCCGCGGTGGACTGGCGCACGTCAATATCATCGGTTCGGTGATTTTCGCCGGCATGTCCGGCACCGCGATTGCCGATGCGGCGGGTCTGGGCACGATCGAGATCAAGGCGATGCAGGACCACGGCTATGACACCGAGTTCTCGGTCGGCGTTACGGCAGCGTCGTCGACGCTCGGCCCGATCATCCCGCCATCCTTGCCATTCGTGATCTACGGAATGATGGGAAATGTCTCGATTGGCGCACTGTTTCTCGGCGGGGTCATTCCAGGCTTCGTCATGACGGCCTTCATGATGGGCTATGTCTATTATTGCGCGCGGCGCTACGGCATGGGCCGCGACCAGGAATTCCGCTGGCGCACTCTCGGCGCAACATTCGTCGCGGCGTTACCGGCCTTGCTGACGCCGGCGATTATCGTCGGCGGCATGACGTTCGGGTGGTTCACGCCGACCGAGGCGGCGATCGCGGCATGTGCTTGGGCGATCGTGCTCGGAATTCTTCTTTATCGCACGCTCACGCTGAAGCAATTTTACAAGGTCTCGATGGACACAATCGAGACCACGGCCGGGGTGTTGCTGATTGTTGCCGCTGCCTCGCTGTTCGGCTGGGTGCTGACCACGACCCGCGTCACCGAATACACCACCGAAGCGCTGCTCGCCCTCACCAACAATCGCTATATTATCCTGTTGCTGACAAATGTTTTGCTGCTGGTCGTCGGCTGCTTCCTGGAGCCAATAGCCTCGATCAGCATCTTGGTGCCGGTTCTGATGCCGGTCATTTTGAAGGTCGGCATCGACCCGGTGCACTTCGGGGTCATGATGACGCTCAACCTGATGATCGGGCTACTGCATCCGCCGTTGGGAATGGTTCTTTTTGTCCTGTCGAGAATTGCAAAATTGTCGATTGAACGGACAACGGTCGCGATTCTACCCTGGCTCATACCTCTTCTGATGTCGCTGATTGCAATCACGATGATCCCGGAGCTGACCCTCTGGCTGCCGCGGGTCGTGGGAATGATCAGATGATGGCGGCGTGCGTACGCTAGCGGTTTGCCTTGCGCAGGGCGGCGACTTCATCGCGCGCGGATTTCATCAGATATTGTACGTCGGATCCTGCAATTACGAAGCGCGCGCCGAGCTTCACCAGCTCGGCCACGTGATCGATATCCCCGCGGATGCCGCCGACGCCGAGATGCTTGCCATGAGCCTTGCAGGCCTTCGCCGTTGTTTCGTAGGCGGCTCGCAATTTCGGGCTTTTCAAATCGCCGGGAATACCCATCGCTGTGCAGAGATCGTTGGATCCGATCAGCAGCATGTCGATGCCTGAGACTGCGGCAATTGCATCCGCATTCGCCACGCCTTCCGGCGATTCCAGCATGGCAATGAGCAGCGTTACGGCATTGCCTTGCTTGTTGACTTCGCCGAGCGGCGTTGCGCGGTAGCCTTGCAGCGCCCCCGCGCCCGCGACCGAGCGCCCGCCCAGCGGCGGAAAACGGCAGGCGCGAACGAAGGATTCGGCTTCAGCGGGCGTGCTGACATTGGGGCAGATGATGCCGAGCGCGCCTGCGTCGAGCAGGCGCGTCGCGTCCTCGAAATGGTGACCGGCGATCCGTACGAGCGGTGTCACGCCGGCCGGCAGGGCCGCGATGCATATCTGCGCCGCGTCGTCGAGCGAGATCGTGCAGTGCTCCATGTCGACGAAAAAAGCATCGAAGCCGCACGAGTCCGCGATCATGGCAATCTCGGCGGTGCGTGCCAGCCGTGTCGCCATGCACAACACAACCTCGCCGCGCGCAAGCCGCTCTTGCGTGCGATTGCTGAAAGTCACGCTGCTGGCGCTCAGTTACGATAACTTGGGTCGATTTTGTCGAGCACGCGCAAGTAAGCCGCCCAGTCATGACTGCCGCGGCCGGCGTCGTGATGCTCATACTGCTCCGCAGTCTTCGCGCAAACCGCCGGCGGCACCTCGATCAGTTCATTGCCGGTTGCTTCCAGCTTGAGCTGGATATCGGCCGCGTCAATCAGATGTTTCATCAGCACGAAAGCCTCGCGCGCACTTTTACCCACGGTGAGCAGGCCGTGGTTGTGCATGATCATTGCGCGGTTCTGGCCGAGGTCACGATTCAGACGTTCGCGCTCGTCAAAATCCTCGGTAATGCCCTCATAGGCGTGGTAGCCGATGCGCTGATAGAAGCGGATAGCCTGTTGCGACACCATGCGCAGTCCGCCCTTCAGGCCGGCGATGGCCATGCCGATGTTCGTGTGCACGTGCATCGCGCAGTTCACGTCCGGCCGTGCGCCCAAGACGCCGCCGTGCAGCGTGAACCCTGGCCTGTTCACGCCGGACTTCTCATCCAGATCTCCGTCCATCGAGACCTTGACCAGATTGGACGCGGTTACCTCGGTGTACAGCAGGTCATGCTTTTTCATCAGCAGATTGCGCGGCTCGCCTGGTACCCGCATGGAGGAGTGGTTGTAGATGACGTCATCCCACCCGTAATGCGCGGTCAGCCGATAGACGGCAGCGAGATCGACGCGCGCTTGCATTTCTGCCGGCGAAATTCCATCCCGTGAAACTTTCGGAACGCTGGCGAGCTTGTTCATTGGGTGGGACCTCCTCTAGGTGCGGCCACTCTATCACACCGGCCCTGCTTGGCCAGATCGCGGGGCGTCAGTATAGAGAATGGCGCAACGCACGAGAGAACATGAGCAAACCAATCCAGATCCGCATGGGTGGATACGGTCCCCCAACGACAGGTTTCAGCAAATCGTTGAAACTGATCGGCGACAAACTCGACGCACAGTTCGGCAAGGACGTCGCCATCGACTATGTTTTCAACATTATGGATCACGGCCATAAGGCCGAGGACATCCTCACGCTGGTGGAAAATGGCGAGATGACGCTCGGCTATCAATCGTCGAGCTATTTGACCGATCGCGTTCCGGAACTGGGATTCGTCGATCTGCCGTTTCTTTTTTCCAGCAATGCGCAGGCGCGAGCCGCGATGGACGGGGCGCTCGGGGAATTCCTGGCGCGTAAGACGGAAGAAAGAATCAACTATCGCATCCTTGGCTGGTTCGAGAACGGGTTCCGTCACATCTCCAATCGCCTGCGGCCGATCCATTTGCCCGCTGATATGACGGGTATGAAAATCCGTGTGCTGCCGAGCGAAATCCACAAGCGCACATTCGAGCTACTGGGCGCGGTGGCCATGCGCATGGATCTCACCGAAGCCATTGCCATGATCAAGGCTGGCACGCTCGACGCACAGGAGAATCCGCTCGCCAACACGGTGACCTACGGCGTGCACAAATTTCACAAGTTCCATACGCTCAGCTATCACTTTTACATTTCGCGGCCGATCTTCCTGCATCGCGGGTCGTTCGATGGCTGGCCTGAGGAAGTCAAGCGCGCAATGCGGGCCGCAGTAAATGAGGCTGTCGCCTATCAGCGCAAATTGGCGATAGAGGAGCACGACCAATCGTACAAGGTGATCGAAGCGGAAGGTTGCGAGATCAATGCGTTGACGCCCAGGGAACATGAGGCATTTGTCGCTGCCGTGCAGCCGCTGCTTGCGGACGCGCGTAAGACCTATGGCGATGCGATTTTCAAGATGGTCCCGAAGGCGTGATGAGAAGTGTCATTTTAATCTCACCGAAAGCTTAACGCACTCGCTGCAATTCGAAGATTTACGCCGCTGAAACGACTCCGCGGTAAAGAGCGGTCGTCAGTTCCGAGCGGTGGTCGTCCAGATGAATTTGCAGAACTATCCTGTCGCGCTCGCGCTCCGCGGCGTTAGCAAACGCTTTGATCGTCCGGCGGTCGATGCACTCGATCTCACCGTTTATGGCGGCGAATTTTACGCGCTGGTCGGACCTAACGGAGCGGGAAAGACGACGACTTTGCGCATGGTGGTGGGTCTGTTGCGGCCCGACACCGGTTCGATCTGCATCGAGGGCATTGACGCGCTTTCCAATCCCGTGGCGGCGAAGCAGGTTACGGCGTGGCTGTCAGACGAACCGATGATCTACGACAAGCTCACGCCCTACGAATATCTCGAATTCGTCGCCGGGTTGTGGCGCATCGAGCCAGCCGCGGCGGAAGCACGCGCGCGCGAATTGATCGGCTGGCTGGGCCTGGAACCGCACGCGCACGAGCGCTGCGAGGGCTTCTCCAAGGGCATGCGGCAGAAAGTGGCGCTTGCCGGAGCGCTGGTGCACGATCCGAAGCTCATCATTCTCGACGAGCCATTGACCGGGCTCGATGCCGGCACCGCGCGGCAGGTGAAAGATGTGCTACGCGAACGCGTGCGCGCGGGCGGAACGGTCATCATGACCACGCATATTCTCGAAGTCGCCGAACGCATGGCCGATCGTATCGGGGTGATCGCCGGCGGCCGGCTTATCGCCGAAGGCACTCTTGACGACTTGCGCCGGCAGACCGGCAAGACCGCCACCAGCCTCGAAGACACGTTCCTCACTTTGGTCGCCGAACAGGTCGTGGCCGCGTGAGTCAGCCGGCCTCCTTAACCTGGTTGGCCGGCCATGAAATCCGGCTTGGCTGGCGCGATTGGGCCTCGCTGATGACGGCGGGCGGGCGCACGCGCGGGCGCAACGCGACAATTGCGCTGGTCGTCTTCGCGGCCTTCATGCATGTGTTCGCCTATTGGACCGTCGCGAACTACGCCGACGCCAATCTTGCTTCCGACACCGCGGCGTTGGTGGGTATTACTGGCACGCTCGCGCTCTCGTGTTCGCTGCTGCTGTCGCAGGCCATGGAGTCAGTTACCCGCGCTTTCTATTCACGGTCGGACCTCGATCTCATCCTGACGTCGCCGGCCTCGGCTCGCAAAGTGTTTGCAGTCCGCATGGGCCGCATCGCCGCTGCGGCTGTCGTGATCGCCGTGCTGCTGGCGGCGCCATTCATCAATGTCCTGGCCACGCTCGGCGGCGGCCGCTGGCTTGCCGCCTACGGTGTCGTTGCGGCTATGGGCACAGTGGCGACGGCGGCGGCGCTGGCGCTGACCATTGCCTTGTTCCGGATTGTCGGGGCCAAGCGCACGCGGCTGATCGCGCAAGTCGTGGCGGCGGTCATCGGCGCGGCTTTCGTGATCGGCCTGCAAATCGCGGCGATCTTTTCTGCTGGCAGCATTTCCCGCTTCGCCGCTCTGCAATCGGATTGGATGCTCTCGCACGCACCAGATCAGGGGAGTGTCTTTTGGTGGCCGGCGCGCGCCGTGTTGGGGGATTACGTCGCGCTTGGCGGCGTTGTCGCCTTCGGTATCGGGGTCCTCTGCGCGTCGATCGCGCTGTTCTCGAAGCGCTTCGGGGAGCACGCCGTCGCAGCCGCCGGAGTCTCCAGCACAACCGTGCGTCAGCGCCGTTGGTCGCTTCGCTTCCGCCGTCGCTCGCCACGCCGCGTGTTGCGACATAAGGAATGGACGCTGCTCCAGCGCGATGCCTGGCTCGTTTCGCAGACACTGATGCAGGTTCTTTACTTGATCCCGCCGGCGTTGCTTTTGTGGGTCACGTTCGGCGATCGCAATACTTCATACGTCGTGCTGATTCCGGTGGTGGTGATGGCGGCCGGCCAACTTGCCGGCGGGCTTGCCTGGCTGTCGATTTCAGGCGAGGACGCGCCGGACCTCGTTGCTACAGCGCCGATTACCTCGCACAGCGTCCTTTGGGCCAAGGTCGAAGCCGTTATCGGCATGATCGCGCTGATATTTGCGCCGATCGTGGCCATGCTGACGCTCGATGCGGTTTTCGCGGGATTGGCGTGTGGCCTGGGCATATTGTCGGCGGCCGCAGCGGCGACCGTGATTCAACTTTGCTTCCGTGTGCAGGCGCGACGCAGCCAATTTCGGCGCAGGCAGACATCGTCGCGTCTTGCCACCTTCGCCGAAGCATTTTCCTCGATCGCCTGGGCGGCGACAACGGCGCTTGCAGCAGCGGGAACATTGGCGGCGCTCGGAACGGCCGCGATTGCCTTCGCAATCCTGGCCGGCGTTTGGCTGATCAGTCCGTCGCGCACCTGACGCCCGGATGCCGAAGAAGCATTGATCCTTCTTAGACGAATGCGGTCCGCAGGCGTTGTCGTGAGACCAGTATTCCGACCACCAGCAGATTGAAAACATTGGCGCCGATGCCGGTAGCAAAAGCCGGCGCGTAATAACCGTAGTGATCGTAAAGAAGCCCCGCGAGCCAGCCGCCGAGCGCCATGCCGCAGCCGCTGAACAAGAGCAGTGTCGGTATTCGCCACGATGCTTCGGAAGCCGGAAACATTTCACGCAGCGCCAGTACATAAGCCGGAATGATGCCGGAAAATCCGAGACCGAAAGCAGCAGCAACGGTGAACAGACCGACCTCGTTTTGCGTGAGCAGAAACGCAGTCATTGACGCTGTCTGCCATGCCGAGCCGATGAGTACGGTGGCGAGGCCGCCGATGCGATCGGAGATCGCGCCCCAGATCTGCCGGCTGAAAAATGCCGTGCCGAGGAGCACCGACAACATAAAGGCGCCGACCGAGCGGCCGATGCCCAGGTCGCTACAGAAGGCCACCAAGTGGCCCTGCGGCATGGCCATCGGAATGCAGCACAGAACCGCGGCGCCGCACATCATGCCGAACACGAGATTGGGCGGCCATCCGAGGACACGTGCCGATCTGCCGCCGTTCGTGGCTGCCACTGCGGGAAGAATGATTTCCGGCGGCGAGCGAAAATAGATCGCTGCCAGCGGGAGTATCACGACGATCTCCAGCACGGCATACCAAAGCATCGTTTGGCGCCAACCAACCGTTGCGATGGCGCGCTCGAATACCGGCGGCCACATCGCGCCGGCGAGGTAGCTGCCGCTCGAGATCAGCGCCAACGCCGAGCCACGTCGGCGATCGAACCAGCGGCTGACATAAATGTACATTGGAGCGTTGATCCCGCCGAGCCCGATCAATCCAATGAAGAGTCCGTGACCGATCCATAGCGGCCAGGGCGGGCCGAGTGTCGAGATCGCGAGACCGAGCCCTATCATCAGCGAGCCGCAGATCACGGTCCAACGGGTGCCAACCTTGTCGGCAATCCGCCCCATCAGGATGCCGCCAACGCCCGACCCGAGCCAGGCCAGCGCGCTGGCCAGCGCCGGAATGGAGCGCACCCCGTCCACCTCCGCCGCGATGTCCTTGAGCGCAACCGCCGTGATCCATGCGGCGCCAAATGCCATCAGCATGGTGACGAGAGCCACCGTAGCGATGGCCCAAGAGGCCTTGGATTCGACGGAGGAGGATGACTGCAACATCAGGGGAGTCCGGCGGGCATTCTTTTGACAGGATGCACAGAATTTGACCAGCGATCCCGGCGCTGAGCTGCCCTGCCTGCTGCATTGCGCCAAAATGCGCGGAAAGGGCGCCGGCTGAAATTTCCTTTTAGGACTAGCGGCAATAACGAAATTGACCGGGAGGGGGCCCGGTATAGGTTTGCACCGCCTGCGGTGCTTTGCGTCGCACCGGACGAGCCTATATGAGTGGGGCCCGGCGCATTCGTCCGCCGCGGTGACAAGGCCATCCATGCCGCTTCGACCGGTCAGCCTCGACGACAAATACGACCTGTCCCAGTCGCATGTGCTGGTGACGGGGTATCAGGCGCTGATCCGCGCATGCCTGATGCAGAAAGAGTTCGATCGCCGCGCCGGCCTCAATACAGCAGGCTACGTCACCGGCTATCGTGGCTCTCCGCTTGGCGGTCTCGACCAGCAATTCATGCGTGCCGCCCGCCAGATCGCTGCCGCCGACATAAAGTTCCAGCCCGGCCTCAATGAGGAACTCGCCGCCACCGCGCTATGGGGCACCCAGCAGGCCGAATTGCGCGGCGAAGGCAGGTTCGATGGTGTGTTTGGGATGTGGTACGGCAAAGGGCCGGGTGTCGACCGCACCGGTGACGCATTTCGCCACGCCAATCTTGCCGGTTCATCCAGGCATGGCGGCGTGATCGCGCTTATGGGCGACGACCACACGGCGGAATCGTCCACCACCGCCCATCAGTCCGAGTTTCACTTCGTCGACGTCATGATGCCGATTCTTAATCCAGCCGGCGTGCAGGAAATCGTCGACTATGCGCTGTACGGGTGGTCAATGTCGCGCTTTAGCGGCGCCTGGACCGCACTCAAGTGCATGCACGAGACCGTGGAGTCGACCGGCGTGGTCAACGCAGGCCTTGACCACGTGAACATCGTGACGCCAGCCGATTTCCGCATGCCCGAGGGTGGGCTGAATATCCGTCTGCCCGACACCTTCCTCGGTCAGGAAGCGCGCCTGCACGACTTCAAGCGCGATGCCATGCTCGCGTTCGTGCGCGCCAACAGGCTCAACAAGATTATCACGTCGGGAGGACGCGCGCCGAAGATCGGTGTGATTACAACCGGCAAAGCGTATCTCGATGTGCGTCAGGCCTTCGATGAGCTCGGCATCGATGAAGTCAAATGCAACGATCTAGGGTTGCGCCTGTTCAAGATCGCCTGCGTGTGGCCGATCGGCCGCCAGGAGCTGGCCGATTTCGCGCAAGGGCTCGATCTCATTATCGTGGTCGAGGAAAAGCGCTCGCTCATTGAAGTGCAGGTACGCGAAGAGCTTTACGGCACGTCGAATCAGCCGGTCTGCATCGGGAAAAAAGACGAGCAAGGCAACTGGCTGTTCCCGGTCAAAGGCGCGCTCGATCCGAACGACGTCGCAATCTGCATCGGCGAACGGCTGCTGCGCTATGGCGCGAACGAAGAGCTTGCCGCCAACGTGGCGCGGCTCAAATCGGCGCAGCGGGCGCTTTCCGAAACCACGGACGTCGCGCAACGCATTCCGTATTTCTGTTCGGGCTGTCCGCACAACACATCGACCCGCGTGCCTGAGGGAAGCCGCGCCTACGCCGGCATTGGTTGTCACTACATGGCGCAGTGGATGGATCGCAAGACGCTAGGTTACACCCAGATGGGCGGTGAAGGCGCCAACTGGATTGGTGAAGCGCCATTTTCCAGCCGCGGGCACGTGTTCCAGAATCTGGGCGACGGCACTTACAATCATTCGGGCTACCTTGCGATCCGCGCCGCGATCGCGTCCGGCGTGACCATGACCTACAAGATCCTGTTCAACGATGCGGTCGCGATGACGGGAGGGCAGGCGAATGACGGCGGATTGACTGTGCCGCAAATCGCCGCGCAGGTCGCTGCCGAAGGCGCGCGCCGTGTGGTCGTTGTCACTGACGAGCCCTGGAAATATGCGAAAGGCATTGACTGGCCGCGCGGGTTGACCGTGCATCACCGCGACGAACTCGACGCGATCCAGCGCGAGCTCGCGACCGTCTCCGGGGTTAGCGTGCTCATCTACGATCAGACCTGCGCCGCCGAAAAACGCCGCCGCCGCAAGCGCGGTGCATTCCCGGATCCCGACAAGCGGGTGGTGATCAATGACCTCGTTTGCGAGGGCTGCGGCGACTGTGGCGTGAAATCGAATTGCGTATCTGTTCAGCCGCTGGAGACCGAATGGGGCCGCAAGCGCACCATCGACCAGTCGAGCTGCAACAAGGACTACTCCTGCCTGAAGGGATTTTGTCCGTCGTTCGTCACGGTGCACGGAGCGAAGCTGAAGAAGGGGGAGGGCGTCGCGGAGCCTCGCGACTGGCCCGCTCTACCTGCGCCCGATGCGCCTCTGCTCAATCATCCTTATGGCATAGTTGTCACCGGCATCGGCGGTACCGGTATTGTGACGATCGGCGCCATCGTCGGCATGGCTGCGCACCTGGAAGGCAAAGGTGTCGGCATTATCGATATGGCGGGTTTGGCGCAGAAGGGAGGTGCGGTGTCCAGTCATATCCGCATCGCCAATTCGCCAGACGACATTCACGCCATCCGCGTCGCGGCAGGTGGCGCCGACCTGGTGCTGGGTGGCGACATCGTCGTCGTTGGCGCCAAGAAGGTGCTCGGCGCCATGAAGGCTGGCATCACGCGCGTCATCGTCAACACGGCCGAGTTTCTTCCCGGCGACTTCACGCGCAACGCGGAATTTTCACTCCCGACCGAGCGGCTCAAGCGCGCCATCATTGGTCATGCCGGCCGCGAACGCAGCCATTTCGTCGATGCCGGCCGGCTCGCAACCTCATTGCTCGGCAATTCCATCGGCTCCAACATGTTCATGCTCGGCTACGCCTATCAAATGGGCGCACTGCCGCTTTCGGCCGATTCGATCGAACGCGCGATCGAGATGAATGGCGAGGCGGTATCGATGAATCTTTCGGCGTTCCGTTACGGGCGCCGCGCCGCCGTGGATCCCAAGGCGGTCGAGGCGCTGATCGAGCCGCGTCCTCAAGAGCAGAATGATTCACTCAAACTCTCGCAATCATTTGCCGAGACGGTGGATCGTCGCGCGGCCTTCCTGACCGCCTATCAGAATGCGGGCTATTCACGACGCTACCGGAATTGGGTGGAAAAGCTACGCACAGTCGAGGCGGCAAAAGCGCCGGGACAATGCGGTCTCGCGGAGGCCGTGGCCCGCTATCTGTTCAAGCTGATGGCCTACAAAGACGAGTACGAAGTGGCGCGACTCTATAGCGAGACATCGTTTCTCCAGCGCGTCAGATCGACCTTCGACGGGGACAGGCTGCGCTTTGAATTTCATCTGGCGCCACCCTTGCTGGCGCGGCACGATCCGGAAACCGGGGAGCCAAAGAAAATATCGTTTGGCCCCTGGATGTTGAAAGCCTTCGCGGTGCTGGCGAAATTTAAATTCCTGCGCGGTACGGCATTCGATCCTTTCGGCTACACGGCCGAGCGTCGGACGGAGCGCCGCCTGGTCTCGGAGTATGAGCAACTTCTCGAAGAAATCTGCGAACGCCTGACACCGAACAATCATCGGTTTGCAGTCGAGCTTGCGATGATGCCGGAGAAGATCCGAGGCTTTGGTCCGGTCAAACAGCGGCATCTGGCCGCGGCAAAGGCAGAAGAAGCCGCGTTGCGAGAGCAATTCCGCGCCGGTGCGCCGGGCCTCTTGCGCGCGGCTGAATAGCTCAGCCCCCTCTACAACCAATTGACGTGCCATCTGATACTTGACCGCCCTCCGGCGGTGTTTTCATATCGAGATAAGAAGACCGTCCGTTAACAGACGGCGAGGGGTCGAGAGCCGCGCCTTATGAGCGCGGCCGCACGGGAGGAATGGGCTGTGGCGCCGAATGTCGCCGGGCTGGCTGAGACATTTCCAAAGCTGCTCGTGCGCAACGCCCATTTCTATGGGGCGCGGCCGGCGATGCGGCACAAGGATCTCGGCATCTGGCAGACCTGGACCTGGAGCGAGGTTCATAACGTCGTACGCGCCTATGCCGTCGGGTTGCACCGTCTGGGCGTCAAGCGTGGCGAGACAATTGCGATTGTCGGCGGCAACCGGCCGAAGCTTTACTGGTCCGTGATGGCCGCACAGATGTTGGGGGCGATCCCGGTACCGGTCTACGCCGACGCCGTTGCCGACGAACTTGCCTACGTGCTTGCTCATGCCGAAGTCCGTTTTGCCGCAGTCGAGGACCAGGAGCAGGTCGACAAAATCCTGTCGGTCATGCCGCGCGTCCCCAATCTGGGACTGATGTTCTACGACGAGAAGCGCGGCCTTCGCGACTACGATCACAGCCGGTTGCGCCCAATGGACGAGGTCATCGAGGAAGGACGCAAGGCGCTTGCAGATCCTGCCGTTGCCGACTGGCTCGACAAAGAGATTGCGGCGGGGAAGGGATCCGATCCGTCGATCATTCTCTATACGTCCGGCACCACCGGCGCCTCCAAAGGCGTCTTGCTCACCAATGAACGTTCAATTCGTGCCGCGGCCGATACCGTTGCCTTCGACAAGCTGACGGAAAACGACGTGGCGCTTGCGTATTTGCCGCTCGCCTGGGTGGGCGACCATTATCTCAACTACGCGCAAGGCATGGTGTCAGGGTTCTGTACCGCCTGCCCGGAAAGTCCGGACACGGCCATGGCCGATCTGCGTGAGATCGGACCGACATTCTATTTTGCGCCTCCGCGCACGCTCGAATTATTGCTCACGCGCGTGATGATCCGCATGGAAGATGCCGGCGTCATCAAGCGCAAGCTGTTCCACTATTTCATTGGCGTGGCGCGACGCTACGGCGAACGCATCCTCAACGGCCAACCGGTGCCGCTCGTCGGCCGGGTGCTCTATGGGATCGGCAATGTCCTCGTCTACGGGCCGCTCAAGAATGTGCTTGGCTTCTCGCGCGTGCGTGTCGCCTACACGGCGGGTGAGGCGGTCGGGCCGGATCTGTTTAGTTTCTACCGTTCGATCGGCCTGAACCTGAAGCAACTCTACGGACAAACCGAAGCCTTCCTTTACGTCACCGCGCAGCCGGACGGTGAAATCTATTCCGATACGGTCGGACCCGCCTGTCCCAACGTCGATATTCGTATTTCAGAGAACGGTGAGGTTCAGTTCAAGTCGCCAGGCATGTTCTCCGGCTATTTCAAGGACGATGCCAAGACCGCCGAGGTTATGACGCCGGACGGTTACGTGAAGACCGGCGATGCCGGCTTCTTTGACGAGAAAACCGGCCATCTGAAAATAATCGACCGCACCAAGGATGTGGGCAGGCTCAACGACGGAACGATGTTTCCGCCGAAATATATCGAGAACAAGCTCAAGTTTTATCCCAATATCCGCGAGGCGGTCGCTCTCGGTGACAAGCGCGATTTCGTCACCGTCATGCTCAATATCGACCTCACCGCTGTCGGCAGCTGGGCGGAGCGCAACAACGTCGTCTACGGCTCATATCAGGAGCTCGCCGGCCATCCGCTCGTCTACGACATGCTCGAAAAACATGTTGCCGAGGTGAACCATTCGCTCGCCGGGGACAAGGTGATGGCCGGCGCGCAGATCAAGCGGTTTCTCATCTTGCACAAAGAGCTTGATGCGGACGACGGCGAACTCACCCGCACTCAAAAAGTACGCCGCAGTTTCATTGCCGAGCGCTACGCCCCGTTGATCAAGGCGCTTTATGACGGATCGAAAGAGGCAGACATTTCAACCGAGGTCACCTTCGAAGATGGCCGCAAAGGCACGATCAGCGCCCGGGTGAAAATCCGCGACATGAAGAGCGAATCCGCTTCCGTCATGGGGAAAGCCGCATGAGGGCGACGGGCGGTCCCGAAGCTGCAGTCGGCGATGTGCTTTTGTCGGTAGAGAACGTTTCGCTTTCGTTCGGGGGCGTGAAGGCGGTGAGCGACGTCTCCTTCGACATTCGCAAGGGCGAAATCCGCGCGATCATCGGGCCAAACGGCGCCGGCAAGACGTCGATGCTCAACGTGATCAACGGCTTTTATCACCCGCAGCGGGGACGCATTACTTTCAAGGGCGAGACGCGCGCCAATATGCGCCCGCATGAGGCGGCGTATGGCGGCATCGCCCGCACATTTCAGAACGTGGCGTTGTTTCGCGGCATGACCGCGCTCGACAACATCATGGCCGGCCGCACGCTGAAAATGCATACCGGTTTTTTCTGGCAACTGCTGCGCTACGGTCCGGCGATGCGCGAAGAAGCGGATCATCGCCATCGTGTCGAAGAAATTATCGACTTTCTCAAAATCCAGGAAATACGGCGCGTGCCGGTAGGCAGGCTGCCATATGGTTTGCAGAAGCGCGTGGAGCTTGGCCGCGCGCTTGCCATGGAACCGGAGCTGCTTTTGCTCGACGAGCCGATGGCCGGAATGAATCTTGAAGAGAAAGAAGATATGTCGCGCTTTGTACTCGATGTGAACGACCACTACGGCACGACCATCGCGTTGATCGAGCACGACATGGGGGTCGTAATGGATCTGTCCGATCGCGTGGTCGTGCTCGATCACGGCATCAAGATTGCCGACGGAACGCCCGACGAAGTTAAACGCAATCAGGCGGTCATCGACGCCTATCTCGGCGTGGCGCACTGAGGACGCATGGACCTCCTTTACAAGATCTTCATCGATCCTTTCGTGCAGATGGGCGCGGCGCCCGACCTGCTCGTGCAGACGCTGTGGGAAGGGCTCGTTGCCGGCGTTCTCTATTCGCTCATCGCGCTGGGCTTCGTACTGATTTTCAAGGCTTCAGGCGTCTTCAATTTTGCGCAAGGCATCATGGTCGTGTTTGCCGCGCTCACGCTGGTGGGTCTGCACGAACACGGCGTTCCCGCCTACTTGGCACTCGCGCTGACAATTGCGGTGATGTTCTGCCTCGCCTTCGCGGTTGAACGTTTGATCCTTAGGCCATTGGTCAATCAACCCGACATTATTCTGTTCATGGCAACGTTCGGTCTGACCTACTTCCTGATCGGATTCGGTCAGTTGATCTTCGGCGGCGAGACGAAAGTCATGATCGCCGACCAACTTCTGCTCCCGCGCGGCGCGATCGATGTGAAAATGGCCGGCGGTTTCGTATCGCTTCAGAAAATCGATATCGCGGCGGCGATCATTGCATCGATCATGGTGGCAACGCTCGCTATCTTTTTCCAACGCACGCGTATCGGCCGCGCGCTGCGTGCCGTTGCCGATAGCCACCGCGCCGCGCTGTCGGTCGGCATATCGCTTGAGCAAATCTGGGTCATCGTATGGTTCGCCGCGGGTCTTGTGGCACTCACAACCGGCATCATGTGGGGCGCGCGTTCTGATGTTTCGTTCGCGCTTGAAGTGATTGCGCTGAAGGCGCTGCCCGTGCTCATTCTCGGCGGACTTACGTCAATTCCCGGCGCTATTGTTGGTGGATTGATTATCGGCGTCGGCGAGAAACTTGGCGAGTTCTACTGGGGTCCGCTGATGGGGAGCGGCATCGAGTCCTGGTTTGCCTACGTCATCGCTCTCATCTTTCTGCTTTTTCGCCCGCAAGGCTTGTTTGGCGAACGGATTATCGAGCGGATCTGACCATGTTTTATCGCGAGGCCGGCCAATTCAAAACAAACTATGCGGCCGACTTGGCGGTGTTTCCGATACTGCAGGACCGGATCGGGCTGATGATTATCCTGTTCCTGGCGGCGGTTATCATTCCCTGGTTCGGCAGCTCGTTTCTTATCCAGGCGGTCATGATCCCCTTCCTGATTTTTTCACTCGCCGCCATCGGGCTCAATTTGCTGACCGGGTATACAGGCCTCCTGTCGCTTGGCACCGGCGCATTCATGGGCGTGGGGGCCTATGCCTGCTATAAGCTCACCACGTATTTCCCCGACGTGAACGTCCTGATTTGGATTGTTGCGTCGGGCTTTTTTTCGGCAGCGGTCGGCGTTCTGTTCGGCTTGCCATCGCTGAGGATCAAGGGATTTTATCTGGCGGTGGCGACGCTGGCCGCGCAATTTTTCCTGTCATGGTGCTTTATCCGGCTGCCCTGGTTTTATAACTACAATGCGTCCGGCGCGATCGAAGTCCCGACCCGCGCGTTGTTCGGCATACCAATCACCGGCGCGACCGCGACCGACACGACACGTTACTTTGTCGTGCTTTCTTTCGTCGTGGTTATGACGTGGTTCGCATCGAACCTCGTGCACGGCCGCATCGGACGCATGTGGATGGCGGTACGAGATATGGATCTCGCGGCCGACCTCATCGGCATACGCCTTCTGCAAACCAAGCTTCTGGCTTTCGCTACGTCCTCGTTCTATTGCGGCGTCGCTGGCGCGCTTCTCGTTTTCCTTTGGTACGGCGGTGCCGAGCCGGCGGTGTTCGACGTCAATCTGAGTTTTTTCATCCTGTTTATGGTCATCATCGGCGGCCTCGGGAGTTTGACCGGCTCGTTTTTTGGCGCTGCACTGATTTTCATATTGCCTATCGCGCTCCGCTATTTCCCACCGAAACTCGGCATCCCTGTTCATCCTGCGACAGTTGAGCACATCCAGTTCATGGTCATCGGCGCGCTCATCATACTTTTCCTGATCGCCGAGCCGGCTGGCCTTGCGCGGTTGTGGCAGATTGGCAAGCAGAAATTGAGGGTGTGGCCTTTCCCATATTAACGAGGCACAATCTCAACCAACGCCCCGGCCAACGGGGACGGCCTGCGGCCCAGGCTGACGGCCGGGAGAGACAGGCGGCGATGCCGCCGAATGGATTAAAGGGAGGAAGGGAAATGCGATTGCATCATCGACTGCTCGGAACGGCCTTTGCCGTTGTTGCCGGCCTGTCGTTCGCGCCGGTGACGGCGAGTGCCGCGGACGGCATCTTCGTACCGTTATTGTCGTACCGTACCGGGCCATTTGCGGTTTCCGGCGCGCCGATCATGAATGGTATGGCCGACTATCTCAACATGCTCAACGAGCGCGACGGCGGCATTGGCGGCGTGAAGATTATCGTCGAGGAGTGCGAGACCGGCTACGACACAAAGAAGGGTGTGGAGTGCTATGAGCAGGTCAAGTCAAAGAATCCGGTCGTGATCAATCCGTATTCGACCGGCATCACGCTGCAGATTATCCCGAAGGCGGCGGTGGACAAAATCCCGATTCTTTCGATGGCCTACGGGCTCTCGGCGTCGGCGGACGGGACGACGTTTCCGTGGATCTTCAATCCGCCCGCGACCTATTGGGACGGCGCCTCGATGTTCATCCGCTACATTGGCAGCAAGGAAGGCGGCCTCGACAAGCTCAAGGGCAAAAAGGTCGGCTTGATCTATCTCGATGCCCCTTATGGCAAAGAGCCGATCCCGCTTCTTGAGGCGCTCGCCAAGGATTATGGATTCGAGCTTAAGCTCTATCCGGTGCCCGCGGCCGAAATGCAGAACCAGTCATCGCAGTGGCTCAACATTCGTCGCGACCGCCCGGACTGGATCTATATCCAGGGCTTCGGCACGATGAATCCGACGGCGGTGAAAGAAGCGGTCAAAAACAACTACCCGATGGACCATCTCATTGGTAACTGGTGGGCCGGCAGCGACGACGATGCGCGCCCGTCCGGTGACGCCGCCAAAGGCTATCTCTCGCTCGACTTCAATCAGGTCGGGACCAACTTTCCGGTGATCAAAGACATCCAGAAATACGTCGTGGACAAAGGCAAGAGCCAGACGCCGAAGGATAAGGTTGGCGAGAACTTCTACAATCGCGGCGTACTCAACTCGATCATCATCGCGGAAGCAATTCGCAACGCGCAGAAAGTCACCGGCAAGAAAATGATTACCGGCGAAGATATGCGCCGCGGTCTTGAGACCTTGAACATCACCGAAGCCCGGTTGAAGGAGATCGGCGCCGAGGGATTCGCCGCGCCGATGAAGGTCGCGTGCGAAGATCACAACGGCCATAACTCCGCTTATATGGCGAAGTGGGACGGCACCAAATGGACACAAGGGTCTGATTGGATCGCTCCGCTCAAGACCAAGGTCCGCCCGCTGATCGAATCGGCAGCCAAAGACTATTCGGCCGCCAATGCCGGCTGGCCGAAACGCACTGAGCCTTGCGACAAGTCGTCGTAAGCAACTGACGAGTTCCTCTCCCCGCCGACACGGGCGGGGAGAGGCATCAGTGGAGCGGCCATGTCGGCGGCAACGCAGACCGAAACCACGGCTTCCGCCATGGCGGGGACGATTCTTTCGGTCAACAATATCGAAGTCATTTACGACCACGTCATTCTGGTCCTCAAGGGCGTCTCGCTCGACGTGCCGAAGGGCGGAATCGTTGCGTTGCTCGGGGCCAACGGCGCCGGCAAGACAACAACATTGAAGGCCATTTCCAATTTGCTTCATGCAGAGCGCGGCGACGTAACCAAGGGGTCGATCGTTTTTGACGGCGCCGAGGTACAGGATCTCTCGCCCAACGAGCTGGTCCGGCGCGGTTGCATACAGGTTATGGAAGGGCGGCAATGCTTCGCCCACCTGACCATCGAGGAAAACCTGCTCACCGGCGCCTTCACGCGGCGCGACGGCAACGCTCTGATCAAGCGCGATCTTGATCTGGTGTATTCCTATTTTCCAAAGCTTGGCGAACGGAAGGCTTCATTGGCGGGCTACACCTCCGGTGGCGAGCAACAGATGTGCGCCATTGGCCGGGCTCTGATGTCGCGTCCCAAGATGATCCTGCTCGACGAGCCGTCAATGGGCCTCGCACCGCAAATCGTTGAGGAAATCTTCGGCATCGTAAAGAATCTCAACGAAAAGGAAGAAGTTTCTTTCCTTCTGGCCGAGCAGAATACCCATATGGCTTTGCGGTTTGCGCGTTACGGCTACATTCTTGAAAATGGCCGCGTGGTGATGGACGGCGAGGCCAAGGCGCTTGCAGAGAACGAGGACGTCAAGGAGTTCTACCTCGGCATTTCCGAGGGCCGGCGCAAATCCTTCCGTGAGGGCAAGCACTATCGCCGGCGCAAGAGGTGGCTGGCATAGGCCATGCCCGAGCACTACGACGCCCTTGAGACCCGCAACCCGGCCGCGCGCGAGCGGGAGCAGCTTGCGCAGCTCGGTAAAATTATTGCGCGCGCGACGACGGCGCCGGGTTGGGCGAAACATTTGTCAGGTGTGGATTCGAGCGCCATCACATCGCGCGCAGCGCTGGCAAAACTTCCGGTCCTGCGCAAAGCGGATATCTCCGCACTACAAAAGCTGCATCCGCCATTCGGCGGCCTCAACGTCACCGCGCCCAACAAGGTCGGGCGGTTGCTGATGTCACCGGGACCGATCTTCGAACCGGAAGGTCTGGGCGCGGACTGGTGGGGATCGGCACGCGCGCTCTTTGCGGCGGGCTTCCGCGCCGGCGATATTGTGCACAATTCCTTCGCATATCACCTCACCCCGGGCGGTTTTATCCTGGAATCAGGTGCGCACGCGCTTGGATGCGCAGTCATTCCTGGCGGTGTCGGCAACACCGAGCAGCAGCTTGAGGCAATCGCACATTACAAACCGACCGGTTATGTGGGCACGCCGGATTTCCTGAAGATTCTTCTGGATACGGCGCAGAAGACGGGCAAAGAGGCTTCGTCGATCAAGCGCGGCCTGGTATCCGCTGCAGCATTGCCGGCCTCTCTGCGCGAAGAGCTTGGCCGGCGTGGTGTTGCCGTACTGCAATGTTACGCGACCGCCGAACTCGGCGTGATCGCTTACGAATGCGAGGCGCGCGAAGGAATGATCGTGAATGAAACGGTAATGGTCGAGATTGTCCGGCCCGGCACAGGCGACCCGGTGCCCGATGGTGACGTGGGCGAGGTTCTCGTCACGTCGTTTAATCCGGATTATCCGATGATCCGTCTTGGTACCGGGGACCTTTCGGCCCTGATGCCAGGCACCTCGCCATGTGGGCGCACCAATGCACGCATCAAGGGATGGATGGGCCGGGCCGATCAGACGGCAAAAGTGAAGGGCATGTTCGTACACCCCAAGCAGATCGCGGAGATCACGGCACGCCACCCGGAACTCGGACGCCTTCGCCTCGTCGTCGACCGAACGGCCGAGCAGGACACGATGACTTTGTTGGCAGAGTGTGTGTCGCCCGATCCGGCGTTCGAGACGGCGGTCGCCGCAACCTTGCAGTCCATCACCAAGCTCAAGGGTGCCGTTAAATTGGTTGCGCCTGGCACACTGCCAAATGACGGCAAGCTGATCGCCGACGAGCGCAGGCCATGAGTCCGGACAAGGTTCTGCCGGGCGGCGGCCGCATCGGCGTGCTGCTGGTCAACCTCGGCACGCCCGACTCGACGGGCTATTGGGCAATGCGGCGTTACCTGAAGGAATTCCTCTCTGATCGTCGTGTCATCGAGGAGAACCGGCTGAAATGGTGGCTGGTCCTCAACCTGATCATTCTAACCGTTCGACCTGGCCGCAAGGGGCGCGACTACGACAAGATCTGGAACAGGGAACGGGACGAGTCCCCGCTCAAAACCATCACGCGTTCGCAGTCCGACAAGCTGGATGAGATATTCGAAAAGGTCGACAGGCGCATCCGCGTCGACTGGGCGATGCGCTACGGCAACCCATCGATTCGCTCGCGGCTGGAGGCGCTCGCCGCGCAGGACTGCGAGAGAATCCTGGTTGTGCCGCTCTATCCACAATACGCGGCGGCAACGACGGCCACCGTCTGCGATGAAGTCTTTCGTGTGCTCAACAGGATGCGCTTCCAGCCGACGCTGCGCGTCGCCGCGCCTTATTTCGCCGAACCGGTCTATATCGATGCGCTCGCCGCTTCGCTCAATGCGGCGCTGGCGAAGCTGTCCTTCAAACCGGAGGTAATCGTCGCCTCTTTTCACGGCATGCCGGAATCCTATGTCGCCAAAGGCGATCCCTATTTCAAGCATTGCACCGAGACGACAGCGCTCCTGCGCAAAAAACTTAAATTCAGCGATGAACGATTGATCATGACGTTTCAGTCGCGCTTTGGCACGGCTGAATGGATCAAGCCCTATACGGACGCCACGGTGAAATCGCTTGCCGAGCGCGGTGTCAAAAATCTCGCTGTTATCACGCCCGGGTTTCCCGCCGATTGCCTCGAAACGCTGGAGGAGATTGCCATGGAGAATGCGGACATCTTTCGCAATGCCGGCGGCGAAAATTTTGCCGCGATCCCTTGTCTCAATGATTCGCCAGGTGGCATGACCGTGATACGTGACGTGGTCACACGCGAACTTAAAGGCTGGACTTGACCGGGGGGCGTCACTTCTCGTCGAGCAGACGGCGCATCTCGGAGCGCAGCTCGGGCGCGATATCGGGACGATCGAGTCCGTAAGCCACGTTTGCGGCAAGAAAGCCGATCTTGGAACCGCAGTCGAAGCTGCGGCCGGCGAATTTTAGACCATAGAATGGCTGCGAGCGCGAGAGCGCCAGCATGGCATCGGTGAGCTGAATTTCGCCGCCGGTGCCGGCGGCCTGCTTTTCCAGCAAATCGAAAATCTCGGGCTGAAGTATGTATCGGCCGGTGATGCTGAGGTTGGAGGGTGCCTCGCTCGCTTTCGGCTTCTCGACCATTTTGGTGATCGCGAAAGCCTTGCCCTTGGGAGAGCCGACGCCGACGACTCCGTACATATGCACGCGCTCTTTTGGCACTTCTTCAACGGCAACGATGTTGGGATTGCCGTCGAGTTCCTTGGCGGCGTCGATCATCTGCGCGAGACAACCGCGCGTGTGCTTGACCAGCACATCGGGCAAGAGGAGAGCAAAAGGTTCATGGCCGACGAGTTCGCGTGCGCACCAGACTGCGTGGCCAAGACCAAGCGGGGATTGCTGGCGGGTGAAGCTTACAGTCCCGGCCTCGGGCAAATCTTCCGAGAGAAGCGCAAGCTCGGTCTTCTTGCCGCGTTCCGTCAAGGTTAACTCAAGCTCGAACTGGCGGTCGAAATGATCCTCGATCACGCTCTTGTTCCGTCCGGTGACGAAGATGAAATGTTCAATGCCGGCTTGCCGCGCTTCATCCACCACATGCTGGATAAGAGGCCGATCTACAACCGGGAGCATCTCCTTCGGCATCGCCTTCGTTGCCGGCAGAAAGCGGGTTCCAAGGCCGGCCACGGGAAATATGGCTTTACGGATCCGGGTCATGCGAAAATTTTCATCGTTAGGCGAGTCGTGAAATCGTCCCTGGCGGGAGAAAGCACGGGGCGGGGCGGGGGTCCAGATGCGACTTGAGAAAATTAGACCATTAACGCCGCTGAAATGATATCGGGGCCTCTATAGACTTGGGCTATTGGGGTCGAACAAAGGGACGGCATGCGCAAGGCGTGGCCTATTCTCATAGCTACGGCCGTCGTGGTGAGCGCCTATGGCCTTGCCGGGGCGCAGGATACCCGCGGCCCGGCCACGACCGGCGCGCTTCCGCCACCCGCCAACCCGGCGCCGCCGTGGAGCGGGGAATCGGGCTCCTCCGGCCACCCGCTGATGACCGCCGAGGCAATCCGGGCGGGGGCCGAAAATTTCCATGACTGTATCGCTCGGCTTTGGCCAGCGGCCGCGCGGCGTGGCATTTCGCGGAGCGTATTCCAGACCTACACCGCATCCCTTACGCCGGACTTGCGGATAATGGATCTTCTCGATAACCAACCTGAATTCACCAAATCCTTCTGGGACTATCTCGACATCCTGGTGACGAGCGAGCGCATCGAGCAGGGCCGTGCGTTGCTCGAAAAGTATCGCAAAGTGTTCGACGCTGTGGAGCATGCTTATGGCGTGGATCGCTATACCATCGCCGCGATCTGGGGCGTCGAAACCAACTACGGCACGTTGGCGGGCGATCGTCCCGTCGTGCGTTCGACGGCCACCCTCGCTTGCATCGGCCGCCGGCAGAGTTATTTCCGCGAGGAGTTTCTGTCCACACTGGAGATTCTCCAGCGCGGTGACGTTCGACCTGATCACCTTGTCGGCTCCTGGGCAGGAGCATTCGGACCAACCCAGTTCATGCCGACCGCATTCAAAAAATACGCGGTCGACTTCGATCGTGACGGCCGTCGCGACGTTGTCGACTCCGTTCCTGACGTCATCGCGTCCACCGCCAACAACCTGAAAAAAGACGGCTGGATTACAGGCCAGACTTGGGGCTACGAGGTCGTGGTGCCTGCGACATTCAATTTTCTGCTCGCCGATCGCGCGCAGCCGATGAGCATTCGCGAGTGGGAGCGGCAGGGGATCCGGCGGCCGAATGGCCAGCCTTTTCCGCGGCCGGAAGACACCGCATTTTTGTTGATACCGGCAGGTATTCAAGGGCCGGGGTTTTTGATGTTGACGAATTTCAGCGTCATCATGAAATACAATCCGGCCGAAGCCTACGCGCTGGCGATCGGCCATCTGTCCGATCGCTTACGCGGCGGGGGATCCTTCGTACAGGATTGGCCACGGTACGAACGCGTACTGTCGCGTACGGAGCGACTGGAACTTCAACAGTTGCTCGCACACCATGGCTACGATGTCGGCGAGCCAGACGGCCAGTTTGGCGTCAAAACCCGGAGCGCGATTCGCGATTTCCAAGCAAAAACCGGCAGAATTCCCGATGGTTTCGCATCCGCGGGTATACTTGACCAGCTGCGTTCCCGTTAAGGCTGCCATTTCAGCCACCTTTGAGTTGACATGTTTTAGGCGCTATTAGTTATGGCGATGGTCCGCAAATGTGCGCCGGCACCTCAGCCCGGATGTGGCAATTGAGCGATCGAATGACTGTGAAAAACCGGGCTCCACGTTGGTTCCTCGCGGCGCTCCTGCTGCTCGCCGCCGACAGCGCCGGCATCGTGGCCGTTGAGGTCGCGCTGACATCGCCCGCGCAGGCGCAGTTTTTCCGCGACGATCGCTTTCCGTTCCTGAGTCGGCAGCGCCCGCAGCGGCCAGGCGGGTTCTTTGGCGGTGGCGGAGGTTGGTTTGGAGGCTCCGATCGTTCCTACGAAAACCCCGACCAGCAGGCACCGGTCGACAATTCGCGTGCGCCGCCTCCACGCAAGGCAGACCCGAAGGCCGAGCCGGTGGTGCCGACCACATCGGTTGTGGTTCTCGGCGACGCCATGGCCGATTGGCTTGCCTATGGCCTGGAAGATGCCTTTTCCGATTCGCCGGAGATCGCTGTCGTTCGCAAGAACAAGATTCACTCCGGTTTGCTGCGCTACGAGCCGAAAGGCGACCTCGACTGGTGGCACGTTGCCCGCGACACGCTCGCGCAGGAAAAGCCGAACTATGTCGTCATGATGCTCGGCGTCAGCGATCGTCAGGGCATTCGCGAACGTGATCTCGAGGCGGACAAAAAGAAGGGCAAGGATCAGTCAGACAAGGCGGCTGCTGCAAAGGATGCGCAAAAAAAAGACACGCAAAACAAGGATGCGCAAAACAAGGATGCGGTTGAGGATCAGGAGCAATCATCGATCGCCACGCCAGAATCCCAGTCCGGAAAAAGGGCGAGCGGAACTATTGAGTTCCGCACCGACCAATGGGCGGAAATTTATTCGAAGCGCATCGACGACACGATTACGGCGCTCAAAAGCAAGGGCGTACCGGTTTTCTGGGTCGGCTTGCCCTCGATTCGTGGCACCAAATCCACGGCCGATGCGGTCTATCTCAATGATCTCTACCGCGCGCGGGCAGAGCGCGCCGGTGCCGTCTATATCGACGTCTGGGATGGCTTCGTTGATGAAACTGGCAAATATTCGAATTTCGGTCCCGATTACGAGGGCCAGATGCGCCGGCTGCGTTCGAGCGACGGCGTCTTCTTTACGAAATCTGGCGCGCTCAAACTGGCCCATTATGTCGAGCGTGAAATCCGCCGTTACATGACCAGCCGCGCAACACCCGTTGCCCTGCCCTCGGGGCCCCTTACCCCCGCGGTTCCCGACGGCAAACCGGCCGCACGGCCCGTGGCGGGGCCGGTCGTTCCTTTGACCGTGACACCCGGTAATTCAGACGAACTGCTTGGAGGCGGGAGCAGCAGCTCTCCGTACGGTGATGCCACCGCGTCGCGAGTCCTGGTCAAAGGCGAACCGGTCGCCCCGCCGCCGGGCCGCGCCGACGATTTCGTTTTGCAGCGGAGCGATTCAAACGCGCAGCCGGCCGCGCCAGCGCCGGCGGGAGCCTTAGCCTCGGCTCCGGCCGAGCCCGCGCGAATTGAACCAGCTGTGCCCGCACCGGAGAAAAAAGCCGACACGCCCAAGAGCAACACTGCCAGCAAGACCTCGCAGAACAGCAACCCGAAGCCCAAGTCGCCGTCGAGAGAAGAAGATGTTCCGCGCCCACCGAGAGGCATTTTCCGCTCGGGTAACAGTCCCTTCGGCTTTTTCCGCTAGCGAGCGATATGCGGCGACCTAAAGCGTCAGCGCGGCAGCAGCGTCGAGCCCATCAGAAATTTATCGACCGCGTGCGCCGCTTGACGGCCTTCGCGGATTGCCCAGACTACCAGCGATTGACCGCGGCGCATGTCGCCTGCGGCAAACACCTTCGGTAGCGAGGTCTGATACGCGTTCGTGTCTGCCGACACATTGCCGCGCTGATCGAGCGCTACTTTCAGGGATTTGAGCATCCCTTCGTGCACCGGATGAACAAACCCCATGGCGAGCAAGACCAGATCGCCTTCGATTTCGAATTCGGTCCCGGGGAGCGGCTTGAATGCCGCATCGACATGCGTGCAATGCAGCTTCTTTACGTGGCCGTTCTCGCCGGTGAATTTTTGCGTCAACACCGCGAATTCGCGGGTGACGCCTTCTTCGTGACTTGAGGAGATCCGCAGCTTGAGCGGCCAGTCCGGCCACGTGAGCATCTTGTTCTCGTGTTCTGGGGGCTGCGCCATGATCTCGAAATTGGTAACCGATGTTGCCCCCTGGCGGATCGAGGTGCCGATGCAGTCCGAGCCGGTGTCGCCGCCGCCGATAACAATGACTTTCTTGTCCTTGGCGGTGATCGGTTCGACGTCGCCTTGGGGCTCGTTGCTCACGCGGCGGTTCTGTTGCGGCAGAAAGTCCATCGCAAAATGGATGCCTTTGAGTTCGCGTCCGGGGATAGGGAGGTCTCGCGGGCTTTCGCTGCCGCCGGTCAGCACGACTGCAGCGTGATCCTTGACCAGTTTGTCGGCGGGTACATTGACGCCAACGTCGGCGTTGTAATGGAAGACGACGCCTTCGCCCTGCATCTGCTCGATGCGGCGATCGACGTGGATCTTTTCCATCTTGAAGTCCGGAATGCCATAGCGCAGCAAACCGCCAGCCTTCGCCCACCGCTCGTAGACATGCACCTCATGGCCTGCGCGGGCGAGCTGTTGCGCGCAGGCAAGGCCTGCGGGACCGGAGCCGACGATCGCGACCTTCTTGCCGGTCTTGCGTTGTGGCTTATCCGGCTTAAGGCCTTGGGCGATCGCGCGATCGGCGATCTCGCACTCGATTGTTTTGATGGTGACCGGATTCTCATCGATATTGAGCGTGCAAGAGGCCTCGCACGGCGCCGGACAGACGCGTCCCGTAAATTCCGGAAAGTTGTTGGTCGAATGCAGATTGCGCGCGGCTTCGTCCCAATTCCCGCGATAGACCAGATCGTTCCAGTCAGGGATCTGGTTGTTGACGGGGCAGCCGGTGGGCGCGCCCGTAATGCGGCTCGTGCCGTGGCAATATGGCACCCCGCAATCCATGCAGCGCGCCGCCTGCTCGCGGATCTCCTTTTCTGGAAGCGGCAGAACGAATTCATGCCAATGCTTAACGCGCTCCGCGACCGGTTGATAGTCGCGGTCCTCGCGTTCGATTTCCAGAAACCCGGTGACCTTACCCATACCTATTCCGCGGCCTGCATCGTGGCGGCCTTCTCCTTTGCCATCTCGGCGAGCGCGCGGCGGTATTCAACCGGCATCACTTTGCGGAATAGCGGGCGATAGCGATCCCAGTTGGCGAGAATTTCGGCGGCGCGCTTGGATCCGGTGTAGCGCGCGTGATTGGAGATCAACCGGCTAAGACGCTCGGCGTCCTTGGTCGTCAGATCCGACATCACATCGACGCGGCCATGCGATTCCAGATCCTTGTGGAGGCCGAACTCCTGTTCGGCGATCTGCTCTTCCTCAGGAATCGGCTCAAGCTCCACCATCGCCATATTGCAACGGGACTTGAACGTGCCGTCCTCGTCCAGCACGTACGCGACGCCGCCCGACATGCCGGCCGCGAAGTTACGGCCGGTGCGTCCGAGCACCACCACGACACCGCCCGTCATATATTCGCAGCAATGGTCGCCGGCGCCTTCGATGACCGCGATTGCACCCGAGTTACGCACGGCGAAGCGCTCGCCTGCGACGCCACGGAAATAGCATTCGCCCGCGATCGCTCCATACAGCACGGTATTGCCGACAATGATCGATTCCTCGGGCACGATTCCGGAATCGGCTGGTGGCCGAATGATCAGCCGGCCGCCCGACAGACCCTTGCCGACATAGTCGTTGGCGTCGCCGTCCAGTTCGAAGGTGACGCCGCGCGCAAGCCACGCGCCGAAACTTTGTCCGGCGGTTCCGGTGAAGCGGACATGCACAGTGTCGTCGGGTAAGCCTTCATGGCCATAACGTTTTGCCACTTCGCCGGAAAGCATGCCGCCGCAGGCGCGATCGGTATTGTGGATGACGGACTGCAGGCGAACCGGTGCGCCACGATCGAGCGCAGCCTGCGATTCAGCGATCAACTTGCGATCGAGGATGTCCTTGATCTTGTGATCCTGCGGCTCGCATCTGTAGATGGCAGTGCCCTTTTCCGCCGGGGGCTTCGTGAACAGCTTGGAGAAGTCGAGCCCCTTGGCTTTCCAGTGTTCCACCAGCTTGCGCCGGTCGAGCATTTGCATCTGGCCGATCATCTCATTGAAGGTTCGGAAACCGAGCGCGGCCATCAGCTCGCGTACTTCCTCGGCAACAAAGAAAAAGTAGTTGATGACGTGCTCGGGCTGCCCCTTGAAGCGCTTGCGCAGCACGGGATCCTGCGTGGCGACGCCGACAGGGCAGGTGTTCAAATGGCACTTGCGCATCATGATACAGCCGGCGGCGATCAACGGCGCAGTGGCAAAGCCGAACTCATCGGCGCCAAGCAAGGCGCCAACCACCACGTCGCGGCCGGTGCGGATACCGCCATCGACCTGCACCGAAATGCGCCCGCGCAGACGGTTGATAACGAGCGTCTGATGGGTTTCGGCCAAGCCGATTTCCCACGGACTGCCTGCGTGCTTGATGGAGGTGAGCGGACTCGCCCCGGTGCCGCCCTCGAAACCGGCGATGGTGACGTGGTCTGCGCGCGCCTTCGAAACGCCCGCGGCAACCGTGCCAACGCCTACTTCCGAGACGAGTTTCACCGAGACGTCGCCGGCGGGGTTGACGTTCTTGAGGTCGAAGATCAGCTGCGCCAGGTCCTCGATCGAATAAATGTCATGATGCGGCGGCGGCGAAATCAGGCCGACACCGGGCGTCGAATGGCGCACCTTCGCGATGATTTTATCGACCTTGTGTCCGGGCAGTTGACCGCCTTCCCCGGGCTTGGCGCCCTGCGCCATCTTGATCTGCATCATGTCCGAATTGACGAGATATTCGGCGGTGACGCCAAAACGTCCCGATGCAACCTGCTTGATAGCCGAGCGCATGGAATCGCCGTTCGGCAGCGGCTTGAAGCGGTCGGATTCCTCGCCGCCTTCACCGGTGTTCGACTTGCCGCCAATCCGGTTCATGGCGATGGCGAGGGTGGTATGGGCCTCGCGCGAAATCGATCCAAAGGACATCGCACCGGTGGAAAAACGCCGGACGATGTTCTTTGCTGGCTCAACCTCGTCAAGCGGGACCGGCTTGCGCGCATCTTCATCGGCTGTCTTCAACCGGAACATGCCCCTGATGGTCAGCAATCGCTCATTCTGCTCGTTTACGATCTGGGCAAAGGCGCGATAGTGATCCTGCGAATTTCCACGCACCGCGTGCTGCAGGCGCGACACGGTCTCGGCGGTCCAAACGTGGTCTTCGCCGCGCACGCGGACCGCGTAGTCGCCGCCGACATCGAGCATCGAGCGATAGATCGGAGAATCGCTGAACGCGTCACGATGACGGCGCACGGCTTCTTCGGCGATCTCGGCGAGGCCGACGCCCTCGATGCGCGTGTGCGTGCCGGTAAAATATTTGTCGACGAAATCCTGCCGCAGGCCGACGGCGTCAAAGATCTGCGCGCCGCAATAGGACTGATAGGTGGAGATGCCCATCTTGGACATCACCTTGAGCAGGCCTTTGTCGATCGACTTTATGTAGCGCTTGATGATTTCTTTTTCTTCGAGCTTCTGCGGCAGATCGTCCTTCATGGCGATCAGCGTCTCGAAGGCGAGGTACGGGTTGATCGCCTCCGCACCGTATCCTGCCAGACAAGCGAAGTGGTGTACCTCGCGCGGTTCACCTGTCTCCAGAACCAGGCCGACGGAGGTGCGCAGCCCATTTCGAATCAAGTGATGATGCACAGCGGCACAGGCGAGCAGCGCGGGAATGGGCACGCGTTCGGCCCCGGCCTTGCGATCCGACAGGATGATGATGTTGCAGCCGTTGCGCACTTCCTCTTCGGCGCGCTCGCACAATTCGTCGAGCGCCCAGCCCATGCCGTCGGCGCCATGCTCGGCCGGGAAGGCAATGTCGAAGGTGCGCGACTTGAAGTGATCGCCGCTCATCTCCGAGATTGAGCGAATCTTCTCCAGGTCCTCGTTCGTGAGAATGGGCTGGCGCACTTCGAGGCGCTTGGTTTTCGACATGCCCTCGAGGTCAAAAAGGTTGGGGCGCGGGCCGATAATGGAAACAAGGCTCATCACCAGTTCCTCGCGGATCGGATCGATCGGCGGGTTGGTGACCTGCGCGAAGTTCTGCTTGAAATAGGTGAACAGCGATTTCGGCTTGTCTGACAACGCCGAAATCGGCGTGTCATTGCCCATGGAGCCGACCGCTTCCTCGCCGGTCGTCGCCATCGGCGTCATCAGGAATTTCAGGTCTTCCTGCGTGTATCCGAAGGCCTGCTGGCGATCGAGCAGCGAAAGATTTGAGATCGGCGCTTCATTGGCGGTGCCGGGCAGTTCCTCGAGCACAATCTGCGTGCGGCCAAGCCACTCCTTGTAGGGATGACTCTTCGCCAGGGTCGCCTTTAGTTCCTCGTCGGGAATGAGCCGCCCTTCGTCGAGATCGACGAGAAGCATCTTGCCGGGCTGCAGGCGCCACTTCTTGATGATGTCCTTTTCCGGGATTGGCAAAACGCCCATCTCGGAGGCCATGACGATCCGGTCATCGCGTGTAAGCAGATAGCGCGCCGGTCGCAGGCCGTTTCGGTCAAGCGTTGCGCCGATCTGACGGCCATTCGTAAAGGCAATTGCCGCCGGGCCATCCCATGGCTCCATCAGCGCGGCATTGTATTCGTAGAAGGCGCGACGTTCCTCGTCCATGAGCGGATTGCCCGCCCAGGCTTCGGGAATCATCATCATCATCGCGTGGGCAAGCGAGTAGCCGCCTTGCGTGAGGAACTCGAGCGCGTTGTCAAAGCACGCGGTGTCGGACTGGCCCTCGTATGAAATCGGCCAAAGCTTGTTGATGTCTTTGCCGAAGAGCGGGGAGGACACGGATGCCTGACGCGCCGCCATCCAGTTGACGTTGCCACGCAGTGTGTTGATCTCGCCGTTGTGCGCGATGTAGCGATACGGATGCGCCAGCGACCACGTCGGAAAAGTGTTGGTTGAAAAGCGCTGGTGCACCAACGCGAGCGCGCTTTCGAAATCCGGATCGTGCAGGTCGGGATAGTACGTGCCGAGTTGGTCGGCCAGAAACATACCCTTGTAGATTACCGTGCGGCAGGAGACCGACACCGGGTAATAGCCAGCAGTGCGCCTTTCGCGACGGCGATAGATCGCATTCGAGATTGACTTGCGCAGGATGTAGAGCCTGCGCTCAAACTCATCTTCGGAGAATTTTTTCTTGCCGCGGCCGATGAACACTTGCATGTGGTTCGGTTCAGTCGGCTTGACCGATTCACCGAGTGTCGAATTGTCGGTCGGCACATCGCGCCAGCCCAGCAAAGTCAACCCTTCGCGCGCAATCACCTCGGCGTAGATATCGCGGATGATCTGCCGCCAGTTTGCGTCCGTTGGCATGAAGAGATGACCGACGGCGTATTCGCCCGCCTTCGGCAATTTGAATCCAAGCTCCGCCGCTTTTTTGGCGAAGAACTTGTGCGGGATCTGCACCAGGATTCCGGCGCCATCGCCCATGCGTGGGTCAGCGCCGACCGCGCCGCGGTGCTCCAGGTTGCAGAGGATGCGCAACCCATCTTCGATGATCTGATGTGACTTGCGACCTTTGATGTCGGCTATAAAACCGACGCCACACGAATCCTTGTCGAGCGCGGGATCGTACAGACCCTGCGCGAGCGGCACGCCTGGATCCGCGGTTGAACCGCGTCCGGCGATTCCTGCGCTGCGCTTCTCCTCGCTCATCTCATCCTGCCTCGCCGGTGCAGTTCGTGCTCCGGCGTACTCACCACTCCGCGAGGCATGACTCGCGGGCCGACGCGTAACAGATCTCGAGAAGGGCAACCGTGTCCGGCTTATCGCCGCCCGTGGCCGCTCCCGTTGGGCGCCACCGATGTCTGCCCCGCCTTTAAAGGCCGCCACCGAGGGCCACCACCATTAGGACAGCATCACTGTCCTAATAGACAATGCCAAATTTTGCCCCGCCACACAAGGCCGGTCCACGCCGGAATGAATGGAACCTTGCCTTTTGTTGCGGCGCCCTTACCGACCAAGCAAGAACAGGACCACGGACGCGACATTCGCGCAATGCCGTTGCGCCGTAACGCACCGAATGGGACCGCCTTGGCCCATAATGAAAGCGCCCCGGGATTCCCGGGGCGCTGCCGTCGCGATAATGAAGACCTTTCCGTCAGGCCGCTTTGGCGTTGACGACCTGGGCCTTTGCTGTGCCGTTGCCAATCGGAATCTGACGCGGTTTCTTGGCCTCGGGGATTTCGCGCACGAGATCAACGTGCAGCAATCCATTCTCGAGGCTCGCGTTTTTGACCTGAACATGGTCGGCAAGCTGGAAGACGCGCTCGAAAGCGCGGGCGGCGATGCCCTGATAGAGCACTTCGCCGTTCTGCTCTTCTTTGGTCTGCTTGGAGCCTTTGATCGTCAGCGTGTTTTCTTTCGCCTCGATCGAAAGTTCGTTCTCGCCGAAGCCGGCGACGGCAACGGTGACGCGATAGTCGTTCTCACCGGTCCGCTCGATGTTGTAGGGCGGGTAGCCCGGAGCGGATTCGAATCCGTCCAGCATTGAAAACAGCCGGTCGAAGCCGACGGTGGAACGATAGAGGGGAGCAAGATCGTAAGTTCGCATGGCATATCCTCCTTGTTGAGCGACATGCGGTGGTCCGCCGAATGGCCGAACCGAACCGTGCGCAGCCATGTGGCCTGCGCAGGCTTGATATGGTGGCGGTCGTTCGCCGTGCAAGGCCCCGCATTCAGGCCAATAAGATATTGAAAATATTGCAGTATCTGGGAGGGTTCTGGGTCGGATTGAGCATGCTCGCGACCCTGCTATAAGCGCCGAAGCGCCCGGCACCGCTCACATTTCCTGCCTCATGAAACTCGTTTCCATCCCCGCGAACCCGGTGCCAGACGATGTGGTGACCGGCGCGATCCAGACCTCCGACGAGGTCAATTTGCGTTTTGCCCGTTGGGCGCCGCCGCCAGGCCGCAAGGGCACCGTAGTCCTCTTGCAGGGCCGTGCCGAATTCATCGAGAAATATTTCGAGACCGTACGTGATCTGCGGGCGCGAGGGTTTGCGGTGGCGACCTTCGATTGGCGCGGGCAGGGACTCTCGGACCGCGCGCTGTCCGATCGTCATAAGGGGTATGTGCGAAACTTCAGGAATTACATCACCGACCTCGAAGCGATGATGGAGCAGGTGGTCCTGCCCGACTGTCCGCCGCCTTTTTTTGCACTCGCTCATTCCATGGGCGGATCGGTGCTCATCCGCGCCTGCCATGACGGTAGTCGCTGGTTCGAGCGCATGGTGCTGTCGGCGCCGATGATCGCGCTGCCGGCCGGGCGCCTCACGCGCGTCGCTGGCCCGCTCGCTCGCCTCATGCGGCTGATCGGGCGGGGAGGCGCTTACGTTCCGGCCGGCGACTGGTCCGCGCCCGGCACAGAGAATTTCGTCGGGAACGTTCTGACCTCGGATCCGGTGCGTTACGCGCGCAACGCCGCGGTGCTCGAGCAGGAACCCGCACTCGGTCTCGGCGCGCCGACTGTGGCCTGGGCGGACGGAGCGCTGCGGCAGATGAAGCAGTTTGCCGAACCAGGTTATTCCGCCAGCATTCGGCAACCAATGCTGATGGTAGCGGCTGGCCGCGACGAAGTCGTATCGACGCCTGCGATTGAGTCTTTTGGCCAGCATCTGCTCGCCGGTCGGCATCTTATTCTTGCCGGCGCCAGGCACGAGATCCTGCAGGAGCAGGATCACTATCGCGCGCAATTCTGGGCAGCCTTCGATGCGTTTGTGCCGGGCACGCCGCGATACTAGCCGGCGAGCATTTCCAACGCCGCCCGATGCACGCGCTTGTCGCCGGCGACGATGACGCGTCCGCCAGTTTGCGCCGGGCCGTTCTCCCAGGTGGTGACGATGCCGCCCGCACCTGCGACGATCGGTATGACCGCGACAATGTCGTACGGCTTGATTTCGGTTTCGATGATCAGGTCGATCAATCCCGCCGCCAGCATGCAATAGGAATAGCAATCGCCGCCGTAGCGCGAGAGCTTCACCTTGTCCTCAAGTTTGCCAAAAGCCGCGCGGTCGTCGCGATTCATCAGCAGCGGACTTGTCGTGAACATCAGCGCGTCGTCTATGCTCGCACATCCCCGCACATGCAGGTCGCGGTTGCCAGTCGGTCCTCGGTAGCGCGCTGCGCCACCGTCGCCGAAGAAACGTTCGCGCGTGAACGGCTGGTTCATCATGCCGAACACCGGTTCGCCAAAACGCATCAGGCCGATCAACGTGCCCCAGGCCAGCATGCCGGAGATGAACGACTTCGTGCCATCGATCGGGTCGAGAACCCAAACATATTCGGCGTCGGTGCGCTCGGAGCCGTATTCCTCGCCGAGGATGCCATGATCGGGGAACTGCTTCCGGATGAGCGCGCGCATCGTCTGTTCCGCCGCCCGGTCCGCCGCGGTGACGGGATCGAAGCCGCCAGCCTTCTTGTTCTCGATCGCCAGCGCGGTACGGAAAAATGGAAGGATCGTGTCGCCGGACGCGGTGGCGAGCTGATCGACGAAGTTGCTGAAGTCGATGGCCGTCATGCCGCGTTGCCTATCCGGTCGTTCGGCCTAACGGAGACTCAGTTTGCTCGCAACGGCCGGTATCGGAGAACTTCGTGCTGCATTGCGGGATTCCGAGCGTATTAAATTCGCATAGACATGTCTGTGCCGGCCAACTTGCGCCGCAGCCATGCAGAAATAGCATAGGAAATGTACCTTTGAACCTTGATTTTTGTGCGTCGCGATGTAGCTTATTGCAGTGCGGTAGCGAGAGCTGCCGCTGCCCTCCTTGGGCGTTTCCTCCCTAGACTTGGGCCGCTCGCACCCGCTAGCGGCCCTTTTTTTATGTCGGCGGCTACTCGGCAGCGGCCCGATAGGGGCGCAGCTGTTCGAGGGGAATTTCGCCCAGGCGTTTCGCCAGCGTCTCCATGTCGGCCGCCAGGCGATCGAACGTCGAGGAACGTTGATAACGGCGCTCATCCATATACAGCGCGCGGTTGATTTCGAGCTGGATCGCGTGGAGCCCGGCGGCTGGATTGCCGTAATGCTCGGTAATGAAGCCGCCGGCGTAAGGTTTGTTCCTGCTGACCGTGTAACCAAGCGCTCGCAGGGTCTTTTCGACCGTCTCCGCCACAATACCCACACAGCTGGTGCCGTAGCGGTCGCCCAACACAAATTCAGGCCGCGGCCGTTCATCCCTGTGGCCGGCGGTCGAAGGCATCGAGTGGCAATCGATCAGCACGGCCGCGCCAAAATCGCGGTGTAGACGGGTAAACAGGCGGCGCAAAGAGCGGTGATAGGGCTTGTAGAGGCTCTCGATTCGCCGCAGCGCATCGTCGACAGGGATGCGTTGGTCGTAGATTTCCTGAGCATCGCCGACCACGCGGGCCACGGTCCCCAGGCCTCCCGCGACGCGCATCGACCGAGTATTGGCGAATGAGGGTAACCGGCCCTCGAACATGCGCGGATCGAGTTCGTAGGGCTCGCGGTTTACGTCAACAAAGCAGCGCGGAAAATGCGCGCGCATCAGGGGAAATCCGCACCGGACGACGCCGGCGACGAGTTCATCGACGAAGCTGTCCTCCGAGCGTCGCAAAGTGGCAATATCCAGCCGGCAGGCCGCCAGAAATCCGCGCGGGTAGGTCGAGCCGCTGTGAGGGGAATTGAAAAGGACCGGCCCGTAGCACGCCTTGGGCTCAAGGACCTCGAACGGTGGATCGAGTTCGTCGCGGATTTCGCTCATGAATGAACGGCCATGGAAGCTTGGAATACCTCTCTCATCTAACGAACTTTAACGCCTTGTTATACCGCTTATTGTTCATGGCTGGGCCACAAAGCCAAGTCATGCTTTTGGTTCACTCGTTGTTTACCGGGCATAAGTCTTAATCGGCGGGCTGAGGCGGCCTAAAGGCGGCCGGACGGGGTGTGTTGAGTAGTATGTCCAAAATCCTGCTGGCTGAAGACGATACCGATATGCGGCGCTTTCTTGTCAAGGCGCTGCAAAATGCCGGGTTCGACGTGACCTCATATGATAACGGACTATCGGCCTATCATCGGCTGCGCGAGGAGCCGTTTGAACTGCTGTTGACCGATATCGTGATGCCGGAAATGGACGGTATCGAACTCGCCCGAAGAGCCGCCGAGCTCGACCCCGACATCAAGATCATGTTCATCACGGGCTTCGCCGCGGTCGCCCTCAATGCGGACTCGAATGCGCCCAAGCAGGCCAAGGTGTTGTCAAAGCCGATCCACCTGCGCGAGCTGGTGAGCGAAGTGCAGAAGATGCTGGCGGCCTAGCGTTTCTGCCCGGCCTTGCCTCGCCGGATTGGAGCCGATAGATCAATCCCGGTTTAAGGGCGCGTAGCTCAGCGGAAGAGCACTACCTTGACATGGTAGGGGTCACAGGTTCGATCCCTGTCGCGCCCACCATCTTTATCTTTCTCGGTTCACTCCACGATCGCCTGATACACAAGCGTGCGCATAAGGTAGCGGTAGTGCAGCCGTTGGATCGGCGCCTGCATCATCAGGATGGCGATCAGCTGCTGCTTCGGATCAATCCAGAAGTACGTACCGGTTACACCGCTCCAGGAAAAATCACCGACCGAGCCCGGCAATGGATTGCGCCCGCTGTGGGTGCGCACCGCGAAGCCGAGGCCAAAGCCGATGCCAAGCTCAGGCGTTGGCGCCAGTGCACCGAACAAGATCGGAGTCGACGGGCTGCGCCGGATTTCCGGAGACAAGTGATCGGACGTCATGAGCGCAATGGTTGATGGCGACAGCGGACGCGTGCCGCCGAGTTCGCCGCCGTTGAGCAGCATCTGGCAGAAGCGCACATAATCGCCCGCCGTCGACAACAATGCGCTGCCACCCGCAATCCATTTCGGTCGCAGAGCAGTGTCGCGCATTGGCGGCCGGTTGCCGGAGGCCGGATCGACCTGCGGCTGCGCGCTGCGCGCCGCATCGATCGGACCGAATCCCGTATCGGCAAGGCCGAGCGGCTTGCAAATCCGCTCGATAATAAAACGATCGAGGTCCGTTCCGCCGGCGACTTCGACAACGCGACCGAGAACATCGGTCGACAGACCATATTGCCATGTGCTGCCGGGCTGGTAGGCGAGGGGGAGTTCGCCGAGTTTCGCCACCATCTCTGCATTGGTCTGCTTTTCATCGGCGATGTTGGCGGCCTCGTAGGCCTTCTTGAGCAAAGGGCCGGTCAAATGACTGTAGGTAAGACCCGAAGTGTGCCGCAGGAGATCATGTACCGTCATCTCGCGCCGCATCGGCTCTTTTGCGAGTTTCTTTGCCGACGGATTGTCGGAGTCGACGGCGACCTTGAGATTGGCAAATTCCGGCAGATAGCGTGCGACCGGATCGGCGAGCAGCAGCTTGCCTTCTTCAGCCAGCATCATCGCAGCGACTGAGGTGAACGGTTTCGTCATCGAAGCGATGCGGAAAATCGTGTCCGGCGCCATCGGCGCGCGGGCCTCGCGGTCGCGGTAGCCGAACGCTTCCAGGCAGGCGATTTTTCCGCGCCGCGCGATCAGCACCACTGCGCCAGGCACAAAGCCCTTGTCGATGTCGTTTTTCAGCGCATCGGCGAGCCGGTTCAAGCGCTCGGGCGCAAGACCCACCTCTGCGGGCCGTATAGCGCGGGGCATGTCGAATGCCATGATCTTCCTACTTCCAGAATTGCCGGGACGCGAGCGCGGCACCCTCCGCCATGGCCTTAAGCTTGGCGAAAACAACGTCCGGATCGACCGCGGCTTGTCCGACCCAGGTGCCGTAGCCGCAATCGCTGCCCGCGATCACGTTTTCGCGCCCGACGAGCCGTGCATAGCGGGCGATGCGCTGAGCGATCAGTTCGGGGTGCTCGATAAAATTCGATTTCGATTCGATTACGCCGGGAATCAACACCTTGCCGTCCGGAAGCTTCACCTTCTCGAAAACGGACCATTCGTGCGCGTGCCGTGGATTTGCAGCCTCCAGCGAGATGGCAGCAGGTTTTCCCGTGAACACGATGTCGATGATGTCGGCGAGCGGCACATCGCGGTGATGCGGGCCTTCGTAGTTGCCCCAGCACAGGTGCATACGCAGCTGCTCTGCCGGGATATTGGCGACGGCATGATTGAGCGCCGCAATGTGCAGCTGCGCGCGCTTGCGAAATTCCGGCAGGCTCAAATCCGCGTATTGAATATGCCGTCCCATGGCGAGGTCGGGGCAATCGATTTGCAGGACCAGACCCGCCCCGGCGACTGTCTCGTATTCATGTCGCATGGCGTCGGCGATGGCATAAATGTAGCTCTCGAAATCCTTGTAGTGGTCATTGCGGAAGAACAGCGACACCACGCCGGGAGATGCCGCGCTCATGAAGCCACCGGAAGCTTTTACGTCTTTCAAGGCGGCCTTGAGGTTGTCGGCGTCGGTCTGAGGTGCCTGTTTGTCGCGTACGCTGATTTCGGCGTTGCAGGCCGGCGTCTTGCGGCGTGAGCGGCCTGGATCGCCAAAGACGCGTTTTTCAAGCCGCGGAAAGTCGGAGAGATCCTGGTAGATAAATGTGTTGCCGGTGCCGCCGAAGCCATTCAGCCGGTCTTTTATGTAGGTGGCGTAGCTCGGCTTGGACATTTCTCCGTCGTTGACGAGATCAACGCCCGCGTCGGCCTGCTTTCGCACGACGTCCATCACCGCCGTTCGCACGCGCGCAGCCAGCGCGTCTGCGTCGACCGGCACGCCTTCCTCCTTGGCGTACATCACGCGGATGAGATCATCCGGCCGCGGAAGGCTGCCCGTATGGGTGGTCAGAAAACGGTCGCGGCTACGCTGCACTGCTTGAGCTCCCGCGCGGACTTTAATGCACGGCGGTGCCTGTAACTACCGGTGGGCAGCTGCTTGCGTTGACATGACTGGGTGGGCTGCGTATGTACCCGGCAAACACCAGCCAGAGATCGTCATGAAAGTCCGTAACTCCCTGAAATCCCTGCGTGGCCGGCACCGCAATAATCGCCTGGTGCGCCGTAAGGGCCGGGTCTACATCATCAACAAGACCAATCGTCGCTTCAAAGCCCGCCAGGGCTGATCCCCGGCGCCCGGGCGCCCAACCTCTCGCCGCATATTGGCCAAAAAACGCAGAGATATTACACTCCGCGTATGGGCATTCGATTCCTTGCCGCATTTTTGACCGCCGTCCTGGTTGCGGCAGTTGCCGCGCCGGTCGCCGCGCAATCCGGCAAGCGGAGCGAACCGTCGGCCAAGCTGCCAGCGGTGTCCCGCGGCGATCGTACCCGGAATCTCGATTTTCTTTTCGGTGCCCTGAAGGTTGCGCCGGACGATGTGACTGCGAAGGCGATCGAGGAGCGGATCTGGGCGGTGTGGACCGCTTCACCGAGCGATACGGCCAATCTGTTGATGACGCGGGTCAAGACGGCGATCGAGGCAAAGGATCTCGATCTCGCGATTAAACTGCTCGATGCGATCGTCAAGGTGAAGCCGGATTATGTGGAAGGCTGGAACCGGCGCGCGACCATCTTTTACATGAAAAAGGACTATGGCCACGCGCTTGAGGATATCCGGCAGGTACTCAGGCGGGAACCGCGTCATTTTGGTGCGCTGGCTGGTTTCGGGCTGATCCTCCAGGACATCGGTGATGACAAGCAGGCGCTGGAAGTCTATCGCCGTGTGCTGTCGCTCTATCCGCGCATGGAGCGGATTCCTGATCTGGTGAAAACGCTTGAGGAAAAAGTCGAAGGCCGGAATATTTAGTCCAGGCTGGCTTAAATCCTAATCGCCCACAGCCTCCGCGCCAACATAGGCTATGCGGAGCATGTTGGTCGCACCCGGGGTGCCGAGCGGAACACCAGCCACGACAATCACGCGCTGACCTGGCTTGGCGAAACCTTCCTTGAAGGCAATGCGGCACGCGCGGTCGACCATGTCATCCTGGTCGTGCGCGTCCTCGGTGACAACGCAGTGTACGCCCCACACCACCGCCAGCCGCCGCCCGGTCGAGATATTGGGCGACAGTGCGACAATGGGAGCCCGCGGCCGCTCACGCGCCACCCGTAAACCGGTTGAGCCCGAGGATGTCCAGCAGATGACCGCTGCCAGGTCGAGCGTGTCGGCAATGTGCCGCGCGGCATCGGCGATCGCGTCAGCGCCGGTTGCTTCCGGTATAGCGCGTTGTGCAGTGATGATATTTCGATAGAGCGGATCACCCTCGACCTCTTCCGCGATCCGATTCATCGTCGCCACCGCTTGCACGGGAAACTGTCCGGCCGCCGATTCTGCTGACAGCATCACCGCGTCGGCGCCCTCGAAAATCGCAGTGGCAACGTCAGAGACCTCAGCGCGGGTCGGAACCGGCGCGTTGATCATCGATTCCAGCATTTGCGTCGCCACCACCACCGGCTTGCCGGCGACACGGCTCGCGCGCGTCAATTGTTTCTGCACGCCGGGGACCCTCTCCAGTGGCATTTCCACGCCGAGGTCGCCGCGCGCCACCATCAGTGCGTCGGCCAGATCTATGATTTCGGCCAGACGGTTTACGGCCTGCGGCTTCTCGATCTTGGCCATTACCGCCGCGCGGCCGCGCGTAATTTTCTTTGCCTCGGCGATATCCTCGGGGCGCTGGATAAATGACAGTGCGACCCAGTCAATGCTCGTTTCGAGCGCCGCCTCGAGATCAGAGCGGTCTTTGTCGGTCAGCGCGGAAAATGGAATCGTCGTATCAGGCAAGCTTACGCCTTTGCGGTCAGAAAGTTTGCCACCAACCGTGACACGCGTGACGATGCGTCTCGGCTCGGCCTCGGTAACGGTCAGCCTGACCTTACCGTCGTCGATCAACAAGGAATGGCCGGGCTTGATCGTGGCAAATATTTCCGGATGCGGCAGATAAGCGCGCGTCGCATCACCGGGCGCTGCATCGCTGTCGAGCACGAAATTGTCGCCGGGTTTCACGGTGGCAGATCCGCCGGTGAAAGTGGCAAGCCGGAGCTTCGGCCCCTGCAAGTCGATCAGCACGCCGATCGGGCGCCCGGTGTCGCGCTCGACGGCGCGGATCATGCCGACCAGTTCGCGCATGCGATCCTGGCTGGTATGGCTCATATTGATGCGGAAGACGTCGGCGCCAGATTTGAAAAGGCGTGCGATCATATCGGAACTGGACGACGCAGGTCCGAGTGTGGCGACGATTTTGGCGCGGCGAAGACGTCTCACGGTTTGGCGCCTCCGGTCGGCGGCGGCAACGTTGTCGGGGGGCGCGAGGGTCCGAGTGGAGCACGCGGCGCAAGCGGGCGATCAGGCGCTTGCTCGGCGGCATCCGTCAATTGCACCGTCCAGGAGCGTTGTTCGCTGGTATCGACCTCAAAGAAGCCGGTACGGTCATAGCCGCGCGCGAGACAATTCTCGGTTCCGCGAATTGTAAATTCTTTCTCGCGTGAACACATGTAGGCCTTGCCGGACCATTCGCCGCCGCGGTCATAATCGACCGCGTAGATGTAATAGTAGCGCGCAACGAGTGCGCCGCGCAGCAAGGTTTCGCAGGATCGCGATGAAACGTTCCACCACCCTTCGGTCGTCCAGCCTTCGTTGTCCTTGTAGCCAATCGCGACACCCACGCGGCTGCCGGTGTTGTTGCACAGGCGGAAATCGGCTTTGGCCGGACATACGGACGCCGCCAGCAGCAGCACGGCAGGGACCGCGGTGCGGGCGAGAATATGGGAAAAGCGGGGCCTGGCGGCGATGAGTGGCAATGCGATCACGATTGTCGCCGGTTCCGAACGATGCGCGGTTGTGGCGCGATCCATCACAGACTGTCAACGATGATGGCGCGGAAGTCGTTCACGTTGGTGAAAGTCGGCCCCGGCACAAGCAGATCGCCCAAAGCCTCAAAAAAAGCGGTCGAGTTGTTGTCGGCAAGAAAGACGGCGGGATCGAGGCCTTTGGCTTTGGCCCGTGCCACTGATTCGCCATCAACCAGCGCTCCGGCAGGGTCAGTGGCTGCCCCGCCGCCGCCGTCGGTGCCGTCGGTGTCGCCCGCAAGGGCCGCCACTGCCGGCATGTCCGCAAGCGCGATCGCAAGCGCAAGCGCATATTCCTGGTTGGGCCCGCCACGGCCCTTGCCATGGATCGTCACCGTCAATTCTCCGCCGGAGACGATTGCCGCACGCTTTCCTTGTGCCCGCAGCTGGCGCGCAAGCTGGGCGTGGGCGGCAGCGACCTCGCGCGCTTCGCCTTCAACGCTGTCGCCAAGCGAAATGCAGTCGTAGCCCGCCGCCCGGACCGCAACTTCGGCAGCGCGCATTGCGTCCGCCGGCCGCGCAGCCAGTACGACCTGGTTGCCGGCGAAGATACGGTCGCCCGGCTTTGGCGTTTCGTTTCCGGATTCCTTGAGCGCGCGCGCAATGCTATCCGGCACAGCGAGGTCGTATTTTGCGACGATTGCGCGCGCCTGATCTAGTGTTGTCGGGTCAGGTACCGTCGGCCCCGAACCGATCGCTGAAAGATCGTCGCCTGGCACGTCGGAAATCGCGATGGTCACAAGTTTCGCGGGATGCGAATGCAATGCGAGACGCCCGCCCTTGATGCGGGAAAGGTGCTTGCGCACGGTATTGATCTCACCGATGGCCGCACCCGAGCGCAGCAGGGCGCGCGTTACTGCTTGCTTGTCCTCGAAGGAAATGCCGTCCGCCGGAGCGATCCAGTTCGCCGAAGCGCCACCCGACATCAAAACCAGCACGAGATCGTCCGCGTCCGCACTGTCCGCCAGACTCAGCGCGCGATCGGCTCCCTCCAGCCCCGCGGCATCCGGAATGGGATGGCCGGCTTCGATCATGCGCACGCGCTTAAGGTGCCGCCCATAGCCGTGACGCGCGACCGCAACGCCGCTGAGGCGCTCCGCGGCGATTTGCAGACCATCGAGGTAATGCGCCTCCGCCGCCTCGGTCATGGACCCGGCGGCTTTGCCGGCCGCCAGTAAAATAAGCCGGCCAGAAGGCGGCGGCGGGAGCAGCGAAGGGAGGCAAGACGCCGGATGCGCCGCGGCTACCGCAGTGCGATACAAGTCTGCGAGAAAAGAGCGCAGGGAGCGATTCATTCTCAGATCATAGCTGCCCACCCGTCCGGAAATCTGCTTATAATTTGCTTTGCCGTCGCCGCAGGGGTGCGGACGACAGCCATTCAATGCGCAGATCAAGCGCAAAAGAACGACAACGAGACTCTCGAGGGAGAGAAACGCATGACTGCAACAGCATTCACAATTAATGGCAAAGCGGCGAGCGTCGAGGCAGAGCCCGACACGCCTTTACTTTGGGTGGTGCGCGAGCACTTGAAGCTGACGGGCACTAAATTCGGCTGCGGCTCGGGCCTGTGCGGCGCCTGTACCGTCCACATCGACGGGAAAGCGGTGCGCTCTTGCCAGATTTCCGTATCGAAAGCGGCGGGCAAGAAGGTCACGACCATCGAAGGCCTCTCACCCAACGGTCAACATCCGCTGCAGAAGGCGTGGGTCGCCGAGCAAGTGCCGCAATGTGGCTACTGCCAGTCGGGGCAGATCATGCAGGCGGCGGCGCTGCTCGCCACCAACAAAAAACCGACCCGCGAACAGATTGTCACCCATATGGACGGCAATATCTGCCGTTGCGGCACCTATCCGCGCATTGTGCGCGCCATTCAGCGCGCCGCCCGGGAGGCCTGAGCCATGACCATTCATATGAAAAACGGCTCGCTCGACACCAGCATCAGCCGGCGCGGATTCGTTGCCGGCGCGACCAGCCTCACGTTCGCCTTTACCCTCGGCGGTATGAGCCACGGCGGAGAGGCGCTCGGCGCGGCACAACCGACGAAGTTCAATGCGTTCGTCAGCATTGCTGGTGACAACACGATCACTGTCATGTGCCCGAGCGCGGAAATGGGGCAAGGCGTTTACACATCATTGCCGCTAATTCTGGCGGAAGAACTCGACGCCGACTGGTCCAAGGTGAAAACCGAGTTCGCGCCGCCCAATCCAAAGATCTACGGCAACTATCATCGCCTGTTCGAAGGCGCGCAGATCACGGCGGCGAGCGTGGCGGTGGCGGGGTATTTCACGCCGCTTCGCATGGCCGGCGCACAGGCGCGCAAGGTGCTGCTTGATGCGGTAGCGGCGAAGTGGAAAGTTCCGGTGAGCGAACTCACGACCGACAAGAGCACGGTCATCCACAAAAAGTCCGGCCGCAAGATCAGCTATGGAGAGGTCGTCGCTTTCGCGTCTGTTCCCGGGGAACCACCGAAGGTGAGCGAAGCCGATCTCAAGAAGCCGTCGCAGTTCAAGCTGATCGGCCGCAAGGACATCGGCCGCAGCGACGTGCCATTGAAGGTGAACGGTGCAGCGAAATACGGCATCGATGTGCAGGTGCCGGGCATGGTCTACGCCTCGGTGCTGCAGTCGCCGATGGAAGGCGCCAAACCGAAGGACGTCAACATCCCTGATGTCATGAAGGTGAAGGGCGTAACCAAGGTCGTTCCGTTGCCGTTTGGCGTGGCGGTCATTGGCGACACTGTCGAAGGCACACGTGCAGGCGTGCAAGCGCTCAAGGTCACGTGGGACACCAGCGGCGCTACTGCCGCCGGCTTCGACTCGGACAAGGCCAAAGAAGACTACGCGGCCAAGGCCAAGGATTCGAACGCCGAGACCAAGGTCGAGTACCAGGTTGGCGACGTGAAAGCTGGCCTTAGCGGTGCGGTCAAGACGGTGGAGGCGGGCTATTGGTCCGAATACACCTACCACGCCCAGATGGAGCCGATGAATGCGGTCGCGCAGGTTTCAGAGGACGGCAAGTCAGCCGATGTCTGGACCGGCACCCAGTTCGGCGCTCTGGCCGGGCTGATCATCTCCGGCATTCTGAAGACGACGCCGGATCAGATCAGAATCCACCAGCAGTTCCTCGGCGGCGGTTATGGCCGGCGCATTTGGCCGGACGCCGCCATCCAGGCAACGATCCTCTCCAACATCACCAAGAAGCCGGTGAAGTTGATCCTCACGCGCGAGGAAGACCTCGCTGCCGCGCGTCCGCGGCCGATGACGCACCATCTGCTCAAAGCCGGACTTGACGCCAAAGGCAACGTGGTCGGTTGGCATCATCGCCTTGTGTCCGAGAACGTCGATGCGGTCGCGGCTCCGCCACGCTTCAAGGCGACCGGTGGCAAGGACTACATCGGTGCGCGTGGCCTCGATCAGGCATTTTACGCAATTCCGAATGCGCTCGGCGAATATGTGCGCGAGGATCGCGGGATGCGCGTGCATGCCTGGCGCGGCATCGGCTCCGGCTACAACAAGTTCGCGGCCGAGGCCTTCCTCGACGAGGTGGCGCAGGCGGCCGGCAAGGATCCTCTGGAGATGCGCCTCGCGCTGACCAAGGACATGCCCCGCGCCAACGCCGTAATCAAGGCCGTGGCCGAGATGTCTGACTACAAACGCAAGCGGCCTGGGCACGGTATGGGCATTGCGTTCTCCGACTATCACGACACCCTGTCTGCGGGCGTTGCCGAGATCTCGCTCGACGAGAAGACGGGAAAGATCAAGGTCCACAATTACTGGATCGCGGTCGATCCTGGCCTGGTTGTCCAACCTGACCATGTTCATGCCCAGCTCGAAAGCGCGGTGATCTATGGCTTGAGTGCCGCACTGATCGAACAATTCGCTGTAAAGGACGGCACGGTTCAGGCCACCAACTTCGACAACTATCCCGTTATGCGCATGAGCGACGTGCCGGAAATCCATACCAGGATTGTCACGACCGACAATCCGCCGAGCGGCATGGGGGAGATCGGCGTGATCACGGTTGCCCCGGCGATCGCCAACGCCATGTTCCAGTTGACGGGCAAGCGGCTCCGCCACCTGCCGATGACTGCGGAGCGGGTCAAGAAGACACTGGCTTAGGCGCGACAAGGATCGACACCCGCCGCATCCCTGACCGGGGGGCGGCGGGTTTCGCATGCGTTTCTTGGGTGGGACAAGGGTCTTCAAAGACACATAACGCGTGTCTATGTTTGCGACAGTGGAGGACACCACGATGGACGACAAGACCCGCACCGAGCTGGAAGCCGCAGTCTACCGGCGCCTGGTCGAGCACCTGCGTTCGCGCACCGACGTGCAAAATATCGATCTGATGAATCTCGCCGGCTTTTGCCGCAACTGCCTGTCGAACTGGATGAAGGATGCGGCCGACGCCAAGGGTCTCCCGATGAGCAAAGATGAGAGCCGCGAAATTGTCTACGGCATGCCCTTTGATGAATGGCGGAAGAAATACCAGAAAGAAGCCTCATCCGAGCAGAAGGCGGCATTCGAAAAGTCCAGCTCCCGGCACCGGTAATCACCGTTTGCTTGTGAACAGCGTGGATGACGACGTCCTTTCCTTGACCTGAAGGCTTCCAGCCCAGAAAGCTTTCATGCAGATGACGGCCGTCAACCGCCGTGCGTACTCAAGGAGACGTCGATGCCTGCCACCGCTGCGGCCGGAAAAGAACAACCGGCCACCCGCTTCGCCAAAGACCAGCTGAAAGCCTTCGTCGAACGCATCGAACGACTTGAAGAAGAGAAAAAGGCGACGTCGGACGACATCCGCGACGTCTACGCCGAGGCGAAAGGTACGGGCTTTGACACGAAGGCGCTGCGCTCAATCGTGCGTTTGCGCAAGCTTGACATGGACGAACGGCGCGAACAGCAGGAAGTGCTCGACACCTACCTGCATGCGCTCGGCATGGCGAACTAGCGGATCAGCGCAGTGACGCGGTCGACTGCAATTTGAACGAGGTTGTGGCCAGGAATACCACCGCCGGGCCGGTAAAGCGGTTGGCCACCATGCCGAGGTGTGGATCGTCCGAGAACGTCATCGCCACCGAAAGCGGCGGCTTGTACAGAAATTCTCGCAGAGACCGCATATCGACCGCGCCAAGCCGTGTCGCAGTCATGTAGGAGCCGAAACTCGGCGTGAGCATTGCTGCGCGCAGCCACGGGCTTTCGAGGCCGCGTTCGGTTCTCGCCAGCGCTGCGGTCAGCGGAGGCTTCTCCACAACCGTCGTGTTGCCTTGGGCGGGCATGACACTAGTTTCATTCGGCAGGCTTGGCAGGCTTGAGCCCATCGGTCGAACGCGACCGGGTGCCGGGGCTTCTGATTCAATCGCATAGGCAAGGGCCTTGCTGCCGATGCTGATCGGTCCGACGCTTGCAGTCTGATAGGCCGGCGCGGCCGACAAGTTCGGGCTCTGAACCGCGCCGCGCCAGTAACCGCGCGCGTCAAACAGGTTGCTGCCGAGCGACGCCGTTACAAGGGGAGGCGCGGGCGGCGGATTGGGCGCAGCCGCGGCAACCGCGACCGGCTTCGGGCGCGCAGTCGGCAACGGCACGATGCGCTCGACGGCAACCGGATTTACTTTGGGCGGGCTCAGACTCGCGACCACCGTCGGCGCGCGGGCTTTGCTCGGCGCCGGTTCTTCGCTCATCTCGTCGGGGTCCTTGGCGCCGAACAGCCGGGCAAAGAAGCCACGCTTCGGCCGTTCTCCCCCTGGCTCAAAGTCGGCCGTAATCACGCCGGCCTCACGCGCGGCTTCAAGAGACATTTCCGAGGGTCGCGCGCCGCGCCGCTCGACTTCGGCAAGAGCAACAGAGTAGCCGCGCAGCGGCTGTCCGTCTGAAGGAATATGCACGGTTCGACCGTCGGGAAAAACTTTCACCAGCTGGTCGTGCGTCATGCGTGGCCAGTGCCGAATGGTGCCTGTGTCCATATGCACGAATGGCGAACCGGAGGTCGGATAAAAGCCGACGCCGCCGCGCTGGAGACGCAGGCCGACTTCGCGGATTTTCTCCAACGGCACGCCGGGGATGAAGAAATCCATCGCCTGGCCATTGATGTGCTGACTGAACTGCGCGACCCCACTCGAGCGCGCGCGCAGCATTGAATTGGTTTCCGGCGAGCGGTAGCCGCAGACGACGTCGATCGGCTGCGTCGCGCCGACCTCCCGATACGCTTCCCACAGCAGATCGAACAGATGCGGATCCATGTGGGTCGATTGTTCCTTGCGCCAATCGCGCATGAACCAATCGAGCCGCTTCAGCGCAGCTTCGTCGTAGCGGCCGTTGCGCTTGAAGGTGATGGTGATGTCTTCGCCGGTATGAACATGGTGAAAGGAGATCGTGCGCGTGTCGCCTTCGGCGCTGGCGTTCTGCAGCGCGTCGTTTGCGCCAAGCATGAACATTCCGGCCAAGCCTAATCGGGCGCCGGCACGCGCCATGGCCACAACGAGTGAACGCTCGCGCGACGCGTCAATCACAGCATCAATCCGTGAAGGTGTCCGTCCCACGTCGCCGCCACGTCCCCTCGGGCCGCCATGACGGCAACCCCGTGAGTGTTATCGGGATCGGTTAATGTGATCTTAGCGCCGTTCCCCGTCCGGACCCTGACTATCCGGGGAATTTGGCCGAAAACTAGGCATTTCTGGAACTTCGCTGGGGAATTGTCGTGCCAAAACCGGAAGAATCGGGGGAAAAGCCCGATTCTTCGGGGTTTCCGGCGGGCCGGCCCAATCGGCCTATTCGACTATTGGACCACAACTTCGTCGTCGAGGCCGAGGCCCTCCAGTTTGCGATAGAGGGTCGAACGGCCGATTCTAAGCCTGCGTGCAACCTCGGACATCTGTCCGCGGTAGTGCGAAATCGCGAAGCGGATAGCGTCTCGTTCGATGTCATCGAGCGGCCGCACCTCGCCGCGCGTGTCGGTCAGCGGCAACGAATGTGCGGCCGGCAAAATTGGCGCGTGACGGACGTTTTCGGACTCGGGCCACGATGACACCATGGCCGGCGAAGGCTCGATGAGCGGCGGTTCGAAAGGCGTGCCGGAGGAAATCTGGGCGGCTATTTGTGGAAACTCGTTGACGCCAATTTCCTCGCTGTCGGCCAGCACGACCGCACGGAAAATTGCGTTCTCAAGTTGCCGCACATTGCCCGGCCAGTGATAGGCGGTGAGAAGCGCCATGCCGCCGGCGCTGATGGCGTTTATGCGTTTGTTTTCTTCCGCGACAATGCGGGCCAGAAAATGACGGGCCAGCTCGGGGATGTCATCGCGCCGCGCCCGCAGCGGCGGCACCGATATCGGAAAGACGTGCAAGCGGTAGAACAAATCCTCCCGGAAGCGCCCGGCCTTGACGTCCGCAATAAGGTCTCGGTTGGTCGCGGAAATGATGCGCACATCGACTTTGACCGGTTTTTGCCCACCGACAGGTTCGATTTCGCCTTCCTGCAGCGCCCGCAGCAGCTTCACTTGCGCCGGCCCCGGCAGTTCGCCAACCTCGTCGAGGAACAGCGTGCCCCCGTCGGCCTCGACGAATTTCCCCGTGTGCTTCTCGGTCGCTCCGGTGAATGCGCCCTTCTCGTGGCCGAACAAGATTGACTCGACCAGGTTTTCCGGCAGTGCGCCGCAATTGACCGCGACGAACGGTTTGGCGCGGCGCGTCCCGCTGCCGTGGACCGCACGAGCGATCAATTCCTTGCCGACGCCGGAGTGGCCTTCTATCAAGACGGGGATCACCGATGCGGCTGCCTTCTCGGCAGCCTTGAGCACCGGCTGCATGGCCGCCGAGCGTGTGATCACATCGGCAATTGTCAGTGTCCCGCTGTGCTTGCGTTTGAGCCGCTGCAATTCGCCCGTCAGCGCCTTGGTGGCGAGCGCATTACGCAATGACACCTGGAGGCGCTCGGCGCTGGCTGGCTTGACCACGAAGTCGGCCGCGCCGGCGCGCATCGCCGATACGACATTGTCGATGCCGCCGTGAGCGGTTTGTACGATGACGGGGATATTCAGGCTGGACTCGCGCATGCGGGCGAGCACGCCGAGGCCGTCGAGATCGGGCATGACCAGGTCGAGTATCACGGCGTCGATGCGGGAGGCCTCGGGCCCGATCAGCAGCGCGACGGCTTCATCGCCACTCTCGGCGACCATCGGCTGGTAGCCAAAACGCTGCACCATGGCTTCAAGCAAACGACGCTGGACCGGATCGTCATCGACGATAAGCACCACTTCGGGCATTGGACCCTCACGCACACACTGTGCCGAATTGGTGCAATGTCGCCGCTCTCGCTTAATGGTGTGTTAAGACGTGCACCGAAAGGAGGAGGCGCTAATTCTGTTTCGACCCTGGGCGGCTGTCGCCCGCCCGGTGACTCGCGGTAATCGACGTCCACACATAAACCAGCCCGCACGCAAGCAGCAAAGCCAGCACAAACCAGGCCAAAAAGAATCCGATGTGAGGAATTCTGTCGAGGAATTCGATCGACTGGCTGAATATGGTCGACAATGTATTACCTCATCGGTTGCCGCATCATCACATTCAGCCTGGTCCGCGCCTCGACGGCGTAGCCGCGCCGGGCGAGCTCGGAAAAAAGATCATTGCGCCATGCGTCCCGGGCGTCTTCAATGATCAGCAGATTTGGCCACAGCGATCGTTCTGCATCTCTGAAGAAGGGAACCAGAACGCGATCCTCCGCGCCTTCAACGTCGATTTTAAGTGCGTCGACCGACCTGATGCCCTGTTGCCTCAGTACCTCCAGCAGCGTACGGCACTCTACTTTCGTGACGGCGTCATCGGCGCGGTCCTTTGCGGTGAGGGGCCGGACGTGGGTTCCACCTCTGTCGTGTTCGCCGACGTTGAGGACGACCGTCCCCGCACTTTCTCCCAGCGCGACCGGGACGACTTGAATCGGAATCCCGGCATTTGCCGCAATGTTAAACCGGAGGCGCTTGAGATTTTCCGCTTCAGGCTCGATGGCGACAATTTTCGCCATGTCTCCGGTCCGAGAGGCAACCAGAAGCGAGAACAATCCGACATTCGCGCCGATATCGATGAAGACGAAAGGGCGGGATTCTGCTTTGGCCCTGTCGATCTCGGCGAATAGCTCTTTTCGCTCGCCAGGCTCATACATCTGCGGCGTGAAGAGCGCCCCCTTTTCGCATCCATTCTGGCGGGGGTGCAATCGCATGCGGAGCCCCCAACGAACGACATCCAGTCCGTCATCATCCGGGATTCGCATTGTAACGAAACGGCGTAAGCCTATTGCGACACGCAGTCCCAGCCAGTTATCCGGCAAACGGCTGGTTGCGCCGATAACCGCGCGATCGAGCCATCCAGGCGTTCGCGCTCCATAGGGATCTGTCATTTGCAAATCGGCTCGGAAGCGTTGAAGCAAGCTATAGCACCAAATCCCGCCTTGTCAGAGATCGAGAGCATTGCAATGGCCGCGCTTGCGGGAGATACAGGGGAAGAGTTTTCGCGATTGCCATCGCATCGCCACGAGTGGCGGTCTAGATGATATCCCACCAGTTCGTTTTCCATCCAAACGATTGCCCCCATGCCGAAGACCTCGTTCCGACAAAAGCCGACGAAGACACCAAAGCTCGGCGCCTTGCCTGAGTGGAACCTGAGTGATCTGTATCCCGGTCTCGACAGCCCCGAGATCAAGCGGGACCTGGAGCAGGTCGACAAGGATTGCACTGCCTTCGAGCAAGAGTTCAAAGGACGTCTGGTCGCGATATCGGCTGGCGAAGATGCTGGACAGGCGCTCGCCAAAGCGGTCAAGCGCTACGAAACGATCGACGACCGGCTCGGCCGGCTGATCTCCTACGCCTCGCTCGTTTATGCCGGCAATACGACCGATCCCGTTCGCGCCAAATTCTATGGCGACATCCAGGAGCGTATCACCGCTGCCTCCCTGCATCTTCTTTTCTTCACGCTCGAACTCAACCGTATCGACGACGCGCGGCTCGAGGCCGCCATGCAGGATCCGGCGCTCGCCCACTACCGGCCCTGGCTGGAAGATGTGCGAAAGGAGAAGCCCTATCAACTCGAAGATCGGGTCGAAGAGCTTTTCCATGAAAAATCGGTGACCGGCTATGCGGCCTGGAACAGGCTGTTTGATGAGAGCATCGCGGGTTTGCGATTCAAGGTCGCGGGAAAGTCGCTGGCGATCGAACCAACCCTTAATCTGTTGCAGGACACCGACGGAAAAAAACGCAGGGCAGCCTCCGAAGCGCTGGCAAAGACGTTCCGGGAAAATTTGCGGTCGTTTGCGCTGATCACAAACACGCTCGCCAAAGACAAGGAGATTTCCGATCGTTGGCGCGGCTTCAAGGACATCGCAGATGCGCGGCATCTCTCGAACCGGGTTGAACCCGAGGTGGTTGAAGCCTTGGTCGCCGCTGTGCGGGCCGCATATCCGAAATTGTCTCACCGGTACTATGCACTGAAGGCCAAATGGTTCGGCAAAAAGAGCCTGCCGCATTGGGATCGTAACGCGCCCTTGCCCAAGGTTGCCCAGCGCACGATTCCATGGACCGATGCGCGTGGGACAGTCCTGACTGCTTATGGCGCCTTCTCACCCAAGATGGCTGAGGTCGCCGACCTTTTTTTTGCGAAAGACTGGATCGACGCTCCGGTGCGTCCGGGAAAACAGCCGGGCGCCTTCGCCCATCCGACCGTGCCGTCGGCGCACCCATACGTACTTCTCAACTACATGGGCAAACCGCGCGACGTGATGACGCTCGCGCATGAACTCGGGCATGGGGTGCATCAGGTATTGGCGGCGCCCAATGGTCCGCTCATGGCGCCGACACCGTTGACGCTCGCCGAGACAGCGTCGGTCTTTGGCGAGATGCTGACTTTCAAGAAACTGCTCGCGCAGACGACCGACAAGAAACAGCGCAAAGCCATGCTTGCCGCCAAGGTCGAGGACATGATCAACACGGTGGTGCGGCAAATCGCGTTCTATAGCTTCGAACGCAAGGTCCACAGTGAGCGACGCAACGGCGAGCTGACCGCCGACAAGATTTGCGAATTATGGATGTCGGTGCAGAGGGAAAGTCTCGGCCCGGCGATCGAACTCAAGCCGGGTTATGAAACGTTCTGGGCCTATATTCCGCACTTCGTGCATTCTCCGTTTTACGTCTACGCGTATGCGTTCGGTGACTGCCTGGTGAATTCGCTTTATGCCGTCTACGAAAAATCCGCCAGCGGCTTCGCCGAGCGCTATCTCGAAATGCTTTCGGCGGGAGGCACCAAGCATCATTCGGAATTACTGGCGCCATTCGGTCTCGATGCGTGCGATCCCAAATTCTGGGACGGCGGCTTGAGCGTCATCGCCAATCTGATTGGCGAGCTGGAAACGCTAGGATAACCGGGCCTTATTTTAGCAGCTGAAGCTGGTTACATGGAGGATTGAACCGGCCCATGCCTCCCACCGACCGCGAAAAGAACCGCTTTTCCGCCCGTGCCAGGCGCTATGCCCGCGTCGGCACGCAACTCGGCGGAACCGCCGCCCGTTTTGCGGGGGCGCGGTTTTTCGGCGTGCCGCTCGACCGCGCCGCCAACGCGCTTGAACTCGCCGCCGCGCTTGGCGGGCTGAAGGGCCCGATCATGAAGGTGGCGCAGTTGCTCGCCACCATTCCTGACGCGCTTCCGCCGGAATACGCCAACGAACTGATCAAGCTGCAAAGTCAGGCGCCGCCGATGGGTTGGGCCTTCGTCAAGCGCCGCATGAGCGCCGAGCTCGGAACCGATTGGCAAAAGAAATTTTCCGAATTCGAACACCATCCAGCTGCAGCAGCCTCACTCGGGCAGGTGCATCGTGGCCGCGCGCTCGACGGCAAAGAACTCGCCTGCAAGCTACAGTATCCGGATATGCAGTCCGCGGTCGAAGCCGACCTCAGTCAGTTGCAATTGTTGTTTGCCATCCGCAAACGTTTCGATCCGGCGATCGATACCAGCGAGATCGCGGTCGAGATCGCCGCGCGTCTGCGCGAAGAACTCGACTATGTCCGCGAGGCAAAGCACGTCGCGCTCTACGCAAACATGCTGAAGGACAAGAGTGCAATCCGCGTGCCGAAAGTCTGGCCGGAACTGTCAACCGGCCGTCTGCTCACGCTCGATTGGCTCACCGGCCGCAAGCTGCTCGAACACAAAGCCGATCCGCTCGAAGCACGCAATCGTCTGGCTGCCGCTATGTTCACCGCTTGGTGGTTTCCCTTCAGCCGTTTCGGCGTCATCCACGGTGATCCGCATCTCGGCAACTACACGGTTTTCGCCGAATCCAGGGGCAAGCCCGCCGGCATCAACCTGCTCGACTATGGCTGCATCCGGATTTTTCCTCCGAGCTTTGTCGGCGGCGTGGTCGATCTCTATCGCGGGTTATTGCGGGGCGATGACGAACTTGTGGTGCATGCTTATCAGACATGGGGGTTCAAGCGGCTTACCCGCGAGCTGATCGACGCGCTCAACATCTGGGCGCGTTTCATTTACGGCCCGCTGCTGGACGACCGCGTACGGAGCATCGCTGATGGCGTGAAGCCCGCCGAGTATGGCCGCAAGGAAGCCTTCCGGGTGCACCAGGCGCTCAAAGCCAGAGGTCCCGTTACGGTCCCGCGGGAATTCGTATTCATGGACCGCGCGGCCATCGGGCTTGGCGCGGTTTTCCTGCATCTGGCGGCGGAACTCAATTTCTACCGGTTGTTCAACGAGGCCATCGAACGTTTCGCGGTCGATGAGGTTGCCGCGCGGCAAAGCGCTGCGCTCGCCAAGGCTGGCTTGCCGCCGTCCAAAGCCTGATCGCGGCAGCGTTGCCCTTGGGCCGCAATTGCGCTAACCCCTGTGCGCCTGCCTTTTTTTGAGCGACTCGGAGAGTTTTCCCATGGCCGACCACGGCACCGTCGAATACGCCACCGCCGCCGGCAATGACTACGCCGCGCATGAACAAAGCTATGAGAGCTTTGTCCATTTCACGCTTGTTGGCATCCTCTATGTGGTGACGATCGTATTCGGTCTGGCGACGGGAGGCGTGATGGGCCACTGGTTTCTGGCGGCGGCGATCTTCGTGATCGGCCCGCTCGGCGCCATCCCCGGCCTGCTCAGTAGGGCAACGACTCCCAGCTATATCGCCTTCGTGATCTGTTTTCTGATCTTTGCCTTCACCGGACTGTCGCCGCACTGACAAAACTCACGGCCGGGCGGGGAGGCGTGAATGCGAATTGCCGTGCCGCAGGAGACAGACGGTGGTGAACCGCGGGTCGCGGCCACTCCGGATACGATCAAGAAACTCAAATCGTTCGGCGCCGAAGTTGCGGTTGCGCGCGGTGCCGGTGTCGCATCCGGCATTCCCGATTCCGAATTCGAGGCAGCCGGCGCGCAAATTGCCGACAGCGTTACCAAGGATGCCGATATTGTCCTGAAGGTACGGCGCCCGGTCGCGAACGAATTATCCGCCTACAAAAAAGGTGCGCTGGTCATCGCCATCATGGATCCTTACGGCAACGACGCTGCGCTAAAGCAGATGGCCGATGCCGGCGTCTCGGCCATCGCGATGGAGCTGATGCCGCGCATCACCCGCGCGCAATCCATGGACGTGCTATCGAGCCAGGCCAACCTCGCCGGCTATCGCGCGGTGATCGATGCCGCCGAGGAGTATGGTCGTGCGCTGCCAATGATGATGACAGCGGCCGGCACGGTGCCGGCGGCGAAAGTATTTGTTATGGGCGTGGGCGTTGCGGGCCTGCAGGCCATTGCCACGGCGCGGCGCCTCGGGGCGATCGTCACGGCGACCGACGTACGGCCGGCTACAAAGGAGCAGGTGGAGAGTCTCGGCGCGAAATTCCTCGCCGTTGAGGATGAGGAATTCAAAAATGCGCAGACCGCCGGCGGCTACGCCAAGGAAATGTCGAAGGAATATCAGGCCAAACAGGCGGCGTTGGTTGCGGACCACATAAAGAAGCAAGACATCGTCATCACGACGGCGCTGATCCCGGGCCGGCCAGCCCCGCGCCTTGTCTCCAAGGACATGGTTGCCTCGATGCGGCCAGGCTCGGTGATAATCGACCTTGCGGTTGAGCGCGGCGGCAATGTCGAAGGCGCGCGTCCGGGCGAAGTGGCGCAAGTGGGCGGGGTTAAGATCGTTGGTTATCTCAACGTTCCGGGGCGGCTGGCGGCTTCCGCGTCCTCGCTCTACGCCAAGAACCTCCTGACTTTTGTCGAGACTTTGATCGACAAGAAAGAAAAAAAGCTCGCGGTGAACTGGGACGATGAGTTGGTCAAGGCGACGCTGCTTACGCGGGACGGGGCGATCGTCCATCCGAATTTCCAGCCGAAGACGGCGAGCTGAGGAGATCCGATATGGAGCATGTCACAAGCGCTGTTGATCCCTTCGTGTTCCGGCTCTCGATTTTCGTCCTGGCGGTGTTTGTCGGCTACTACGTGGTGTGGTCGGTCACGCCTGCGCTCCACACCCCGCTGATGTCTGTCACCAACGCGATTTCGTCGGTCATCGTGGTCGGTGCATTGCTCGCGGTCGGAGTCGCGCTGGTCGCCAATGACGACGGCCCATTGTGGGCGCGATCGCTCGGATTGGTCGCGCTTGTCTTTGCTTCGGTCAATATCTTCGGCGGCTTTTTGGTCACCCAGCGCATGCTGTCAATGTATCAGAAGAAAAAGAAGTGACGGGATAGCTGCATGAGCCCTAATCTCGTCGCGCTGCTCTATCTGGTCGCCGGAGTTCTTTTCATTCTGGCGTTGCGCGGCCTATCGAGTCCTGATTCCAGCCGTCGCGGCAATCTATTCGGCATGATTGGCATGACGATCGCGGTGCTGACCACGCTCGGCTCGCATCCGCCGGCGACCCCGGTCGCGTGGGGTCTGGTACTCGGCGGAATTGGCGTCGGCGGGGGTATCGGTGCGGTCATCGCGCGGCGCGTGCCGATGACGTCGATGCCGGAACTTGTTGCCGCCTTCCACTCGCTGGTCGGCATGGCGGCAGTGCTGGTTGCCGCAGCGGCTTTTTACGCGCCGGCAGCATTCGACATCGGCACCGAAGGCCATATCCATGGCGCCAGCCTCATCGAAATGTCGCTGGGCGTCGCCATTGGCGCCGTCACATTTACCGGCTCGGTGATCGCGTTTCTGAAACTGTCCGGCCGCATGAGCGGCAAACCGATCACACTGCCGGGGCGGCACATCGTGAACCTCGCCCTCGCCGCGGCTTTGATCTTTTTCATCTATGGTTTCTTCGTATCGCAAAGCGCGATTGATTTTTGGATCATTACCGGCATCTCACTGGCGCTTGGCATCCTGATCATCATCCCGATCGGCGGCGCCGACATGCCGGTGGTGATCTCGATGCTCAACTCCTATTCCGGGTGGGCGGCCGCCGGCATTGGCTTTACGCTCGGCAACTCGGCATTGATCATCACCGGAGCGCTGGTTGGCTCTTCGGGCGCGATCCTGTCCTACATCATGTGCAAGGGCATGAATCGCTCATTTGTCTCGGTCATTCTTGGCGGCTTTGGCGGCGAGACGGCAGGGCCTGGTGCGGGTGCCGAGCAGCGGCCGGTCAAGCTCGGCTCAGCGGAAGACGCCGCCTATATTCTTAAAAATTCTTCGAAAGTGATTATTGTGCCGGGCTACGGGATGGCGGTGGCCCAGGCGCAACATGCCCTGCGCGAAATGGCCGACAAGCTGAAAAAAGAAGGCGTTGAAGTGAAATACGCCATTCACCCGGTGGCAGGTCGCATGCCCGGCCACATGAACGTGCTTCTCGCCGAAGCCAACGTGCCCTACGACGAAGTGTTCGAACTCGAGGACATCAATTCCGAATTTGCACAGGCCGATGTGGCTTTCGTTATCGGTGCGAACGACGTTACCAATCCGGCCGCGGAAGAAGATAAAACCTCGCCGATTTACGGCATGCCGGTGTTGCAGGTGTGGAAGGCCGGTACTGTGATGTTCATCAAACGCTCGCTCGCATCCGGGTATGCTGGAATCGACAACCCATTGTTCTATCGCGACAACACCATGATGCTACTTGGCGACGCCAAGAAAATGACCGAAAGCATCGTAAAAGCGATGTGATTGGGCGCGCGCCGCTGCTCTGAATTTTCTGAACAGATTCAAATTTAGAAAACACGCAATCGTCCCGTTAACCGCGGAACGATCTGTATGCGCATTTTGCGTCGCGAGCCGTAGCGATCGCGTTTCAAAAATGTTTTATGCGGCGCGCAAATTGCCGCAAGGCAAGTTCCGGGGAGGGACGAATGGTTGACGATAACCGTGACGAGTGTGGGGGCGAAGTTGTCCAGTTCGGACGCAGACCAATTCCGCCACGAGCGTGCGTGGTCGAGAACAAGACCCATGTGCGGACGTTTCTCGGCGAAATGCTCGACGAGCTCGGGTTCATCGCGCGAGAAGCCGACACAACCGAGTTCAGAGCCATGCTGCATGACTTCCGGCCTGATCTTATCGTGCTTGGGCCGCTGGCAGATGGGTTCGAAGTACAATCGCATCTGCGAACACTGCAGGCGCAAAGTTACGGCGGTTCCGTCATGCTGTTCGGCGACCGCAGTTCCGCGGCGCTCATCCGCGGCCACGAATTCGGCGAGCAGATGGGTTTGACGATGCTGCCTCCGCTGGGGACGCCGTTCCGCAAGCGCGATCTCGACACCAATCTCGACGGATTCTTGCCGGTCCGCCCGGCGCTACCGCTCCCCATCGATATCGAGGAGGCGCTACGCAACGGCTGGCTTGAACTCTGGTATCAGTCAAAAATTAACACAAAATCGCTTGTGCCGCGCGGCGCCGAGGCGTTGGTTCGCGTTCGTCATCCCACCTGGGGCGTCGTACCACCGGCCTATTTCATACCGGCTTCAAACGATCCGTACCTTCATGGGCTATCGCAGTTTGTTATCGCGCGGGCGATCGCGGATCTCTTACAATTTGGCGCCGCCAACCATCAGGTTCAGGTCGCTCTTCCCGTGCCATTGTTCGCGCTGGAGGATGTGCAATGCATCGACCGGATGATGGAGCATCTTCCGGAAAAAATCCGGCAGAACGGCTTTTTGATCGCGGTCGACTGCGTCGACCTGGTGAACGATCTCGATCTTGTGCGGCGTATCGCCAGCCAACTCGCGCCGCGCAATATTGGAATTGCGATCAACGACGTTGACGCCAGAGGTGCTTTGCTCGCCGGCCGCCGCGATCTGCCGGTCGTCGAGATGAAGGTCGATCGAAAATTCATACGCGGTTGCGCCAACGACCGGATCAAGCAGGCTCACTGCGCGGAGATTGTCGCGATTGCGCGTGATTCCGGCGCAAAATCGGTGGCCGAAGGGGTGGAAACACAGGCGGACTTCGTCGCCGTACGCGATCTCGGCTTCGACCTTATGCAAGGCCATATGTTTGCGAAGCCGATGACGCCTCGCAAATTCGAGCAGGCTATGCTTGCCCGCCGTCACGCCGCAGTGGCATGACGGCGTCACATCTATTTTTTCGCCCAGGGAAACAGCACAACCGGGAAATCCGCCGCAGAGCGACGTTCTTTCTCATGCGGCGGCAGTGTCGGCGACGGGCTGTCTTGTGGTTCTACGACCTTGCGATAGAGATGCCAGGTGGCGTGACCGAGCACCGGCATGACTACTGTCAGCCCGATAAAGAATGGGATCGAGCCGACAACAAGCAATGCACCCACAATCAGGCCCCACACCGCCATGGTGAACGGATTGCGGGCGACCGCACGAATTGACGTCAGCAGGGCGACGGCCGCGCCGACATCGCGATCGAGCAGCAATGGGAATGACACCGCGCTGATCGTGAGTACCAGCACGGCAAAGAGCAGACCCACCCCATTCCCGACGACGATAAGTGTCCAGCCCGCACGCGTGGTAAGCACTTCGTGTAGGAATTCCTCGATCGAGGATGGCGATGCATAGCCGAAATTGGCGACATAAATTGCATTCGCAACTGCTACCCAAACGCCGAAAATGACGAGCAGCAATAGCCCCAACGCAGCGATGGCGCCGACCGAGGACGACTCGAATACGCTGAAAGCATGCGCGGCGGAGGTATCGAGCCCGGCCTCCCTGCGGCGGCTCAGCTCATAGAGGCCAAGCGCTGCGACCGGTCCGACCAAAGCGAATCCGCTGGCCAGCGGATAGAGCAGGGGCAGAATCGAATAGCCGAAGGCGAGCCGCGCCAGCATAAAGCCGACGATCGGGTAGACAATGCAAAGGAACATGGCATGCGTTGGCATCGCATAAAAATCGTCGATGCCCTTGGTGAGGGCGTCGCCCAAGTCAGCCACGTCGATTTTTCGGATCGCAGGTTGCGAGGGATGCGTCCCGGCGCCAACCAGGATATTCGAATATGCCATGACCTAACCTCCCGAGACCTGGCCCGGTTGGCGTGGCGCGCGGAGACGGATTCAGAACCTGTTTTTGCCGGCTCTTCATTGCGTCACGTCATGAGCCATCGGCCCTTACTATAGCGCCGTCAGGCCCCGGCTGTTCATCACAAATCCGCGTTCCGCTTCAATTTTCGCAACTTCAAATAGTACCGCTCGCAAAGTAAACTTCGCGTCAAATTTTCTCACCTGGAAAAATCATCTTTCTCCCCCGAACACCCAGAGGAAATCGCTCTCGTAGCGGCGATACAGCAATTCATCTCCGAGCGGGGTGAGGTGATCAGTGTCGACATAAAATATGCCGGCCGGTCCGAACGGCGAGCAAATGCTCTGGCTACAGAAAGCGTCCAAAGGATCGATCAGCCTGACATTTTGAAATGCCGCCGTTACGCGGGTGAGTACCTCAACAGCTTCCCGGCGCCGCTGCTCGACGCGGCGCCGATCGATTCCGCACGTCTCGTGCGGATATCCGGCCATCTGGGCCCGTGTTAGACAATCTGCCGCTGCATGCTGAAATTCTGGAACCGGAGCGAGAATCAAAACGCGCCGCGATGGCGACAGCTGCTTCAGCATGTCGGTCAGGCCGCGTTCGAGAATTTCGGTATAGCCGGCAGAAGGTCTGTCGCTGTCGCGCCACAGCAAGCGTGGCAATTCAAGATCTCCGGCCGATGAATCGCGCCCACTATAAAGTGCCCAGCGCGCCACCAGCACCACTCCGGTGATCGGATGCGCCTGCTGTTGTTGTAACCATCGCAGAAGTTCGTCATTGCTGGCGGCGCACGATCGGGTGACGAAGAAATCAACTTCAACGCCCAGCAGCGGCGGGCACGACGTCTTGCCAAGGACAATTGCCGCGGCGCCCGCGGCCTCTGCCGCCCATCCGGCAACCGGTGCCAGCATGAGAGAGTGGGAATCACCCCAGAATGCCACTTTCGGTAAATCACCGGGGCCGACAAGGCACGGCTGCACATAGCGGAATTTCGGTACGGCGTTGCCGGCCTGACAGCCGCTCATGGGGCGGGATGGCGTTCCCATTTCGACGGCATTCACGCGAGGCACAAACAGCGGGCTGCGGCCAAGGATTAACGCAACAATTGCGAAGGCCGCGGACCCGGCAATCCCACCGAGTACGATGCGCCCACTGAACTGCCGCATGATCTCCGGCCGCCGCAGGCGCTTCATCGGCTGCTCGAGAAATAGATAAGTTGGCACCGACAGGACAAGCGCGAGGCCGGAAGCGGTGACATCTCTCCAGAGGCTGCTGTCTTGCGCAAAAAAGAGCGTCCGGCTCAAGGCGGTCAGCGGCCAATGCCAGAGGTACCAACTGTAAGAGAGCACACCGATTGTCACGGCTGGCCGGCTGGCCAGAATACGCATGAGCGGCGCATCTTCATTACCGAGCCCGGAAGCAATCAGAAGCAATGCGCCGATCGTCGGCAAGCATGCGGCGGCAAAGCCCGGATAGTTCATGTAGGGATCAAAGTAAAAGATCGAAGCTGCAACCGCGAAGGCTCCGATGATGCCAAGTGAGGTGCGCAGTCGCGCCGGTATCGCGGTTCCATTGAGGACCGCGATGGCGAGCATGCCGCCCGTGGAGAATTGCCAAGCGCGCGACATGATCGAGAAGAAAGCGAGGCGGTGATCGGTTTTTGTCAGGATCGCCAGCAAGACATAGGAGCCAGCGATGGCCAGGACGCCTGCAACCAGAAGCGCACGAATCGGACGCCACTTATGGCGCGTCGACAACGCAACAAGGCCACCGACAAATGCCGGAGCCAGGAGGTAATATTGCTCCTCGACACCCAGCGACCAGGTATGCAGCAGCGGAACGATCTCCGACCTCGCCGCGAAATACTCGGTGCCCCTTGTGAAGTAGTAATTCGAAATCATCGCTGCGGTGGCGGCGGCCGAATCTGCGAGCTCCCTCGCTTCCAGCGGAAGCAGCGGAAACAAAGGCGCGAGGGCGAGCGTGACGGCGGTGACAAGAAGCAGAGGCGGCAAGATGCGCAAAATACGGCGCGCATAGAAATCATTCGCCGAAAAACTGCCGGCCAGCGTCTGGCTAACGATCTGATGTGTGATCAGGAATCCGGAGATGACAAAAAAAATGTCGACGCCGACAAACCCGCCCTGGAATCCCGGGATGCGGGCGTGGAACGCGACAATCGCAATGATCGCGATAGCGCGCAGTCCGTCAACGTAAACGAGCCGGCCCGCCTGCGGGGAGGCTCTGGCAATATGGCTATTACCGGCGCGGCCCGGCGCCGCAGTCGCGAAGGTCGGTTCTGAAGACATGCCCCAACAGGCGTTATCGCGCGAGACACTACCAGTGAATTACGGGGCAGCGAAAGGGTGACCGGCCCGCTGATTTGTCCCGGCGCCTGCGTCAGGCGGGCATGTCCGCCGGCAACGGCAATGCGCAATGCACGCGGATGCCGTTTGGCGCGTAGTCGATCTCGCTCTTGGCTTGAATCTGGCCGGGCAGCACGAAGGACAGAAGCCGCGAGCCAAAGCCCGGCTTTAAGGGCTGCGCGACCGGCGGGCCGCCACTTTCCACCCAGGCGAAAGCCAGCGTGCGGCGCGTGGCATCAATCGTAACGCTCCATGTCACCTCGACTTTGCCGCCAAAGACCGACAGGGCGCCGTATTTTGCGGCGTTGGTCGTGAGCTCGTGGATCGCCATGCCGAGCGACACCGCGATTTGCGAGGTCAACGGAATTTCCGGTCCGCTGAGCACGATGCGTTCCTTGCTGCCGTCGTCGAACGCGTCGAGTTCGCTGCGCAGAATGTCTTCAAACTTGACTGCGCGTTGCTCGTCCGCGAGCAGCAGATGCGTCTTGGAAAGCGACTGTATGCGGCCGAACAAGGCCGTCTTGAAGTCCTCGATGTTATTGACCGTACGCGCGGTCGAACCCATGATCGCCTGCACGGTGGCGAGCGTGTTTTTGACGCGGTGATGCAGTTCCCGAACCAGCAGCGCCTGTTGGTCCTCGGCTCGTTTACGGTCGGTGATATCCACCAGCATGTTCACCGCGCCGATCAACTTGCCGGTCTCGTCATGGATCGGGGTCGGGTAGGGGATGAATGGCACGCGCGTGCCATCAGGCCGTTCGGCGACGGCCTCCGTGCCGCGGACGGCACGATTCTCCTTGAGCGCTACCGCCATCGGGCATTGGTCGTGCGGCAGTGGTGTTCCGTCCGGCCAGTACAGTTTCCACGAGCCGCACCACTCGCTTGTGCCAAGTCGAGGCCGGTGGCCCCACAGGAGCGCGGCCGCGTCGTTGTAATAGGTGATCCGGCCCGCGGCGTCGGTTGTGTAGACAGCGGCGGGGAGGGCACCGAGCAGCTCGCGGAAACGGCGTTCGCGCTCCCGTAAGGTCGCCTGCGACCGCGCGGCTTCGATCGGCACAACATTGTCGCCAGGCGCCGCTTGCCCGAATGCGGCGACCGCACGATCAAGCTCGCTTTCCAGAAATCCGATTGCCTCATCCATTACGCCGTATCCCCGCATGCAGCACCAGGGTCTGACTGCTTCATGGGGCAATCTATCAACCCACAGCGGCAACTCGTTTTTGGTCAAAAGGTTGCGCGGTTCGCGGCAAATTTTCACCCATATGGTGGCGTAGCCTTAATAAACCCTCGCCGCGCGGGAATTCGAACCAGATCAAAGGCTTCGCAGCATCACATACGCATCGACCGGTCCCAGCCGCGGGTGTTGGAAGGTGCCCGGCAACCGTCCGGCAATGGCGAACCCCAGGCTCTGCCACAATCGCACCGCGCGTTCATTTGAAGCGATTACGAAATTGAACTGCATGGCGGTGAATTTCCGTTCCCGCGCCTGGTCGAGCGAGTGAGCACACATGGCTCGCGCGACGCCGCGGCTGTAAGCCTCCGGTGCGACGACGTAGCCGCAATTGGCAACGTGGGCGCCGCCGCCGCGGTTATTGGCGCGCAGATAATAAGTGCCGACGACCGTGCCGGCGTCTTCGGCGACGAACACGGTATGCCCGGGCGATCGCCAATAGGCGAGCGCATCGGGGCGCGAGATATCGCGCGGAATCGGATAGGTCTCGCCGGCACGGAAAGCCGGCTCGAGGATGCGCCAGATGGCATCGTCGTCCGTGGCTGTCGCCGCGCGAATATTCACCACTTTGCCGCTTCCAGGTGATGATCCTTGCTTAAGCACGGTTCTCGTAAGGCTAAGGGGAACGCTCGGCGACAGCAATCCGAGCGACGCGCAGCCGTGTTATGGGATAAAGAATGACCGCACTGAAATGGCTGCTTTTGATTGCCGCGCTTGGCTACGGCGGATTGCTGGCGTTGATGTACATTTTCCAGCGATCGTTGATGTATTTTCCCGACCGTGCGCGCACGCCGCCGGCGGTCGCCGGCCTGGCGCAGGCCGAGGAAGTGACGCTCACCAGCGCCGACGATGAAAAGCTGATTGCCTGGCACGTGCCTCCGCGAGGGACAAAGCCGGTGGTGATCTATTTTCAGGGCAATGCGGGCGGACTTGACCTGCGTGCCGGCCGCTTCAAGTGGCTGATCGCCGACGGCACCGGCCTGGTAGCGCTATCCTATCGAGGCTATGGAGGCTCGACCGGCGAGCCCAGCGAAACCGGATTGATCGATGACGCTGCTGCTGCCTACGAATTTGCAATCGCGCACTATCCGGCGAGGCGCATTGTCGTATGGGGCGAGTCGCTCGGGACCGGAGTGGCCGTGGCGTTGGCCGCCGAGCGCGAGATCGGGGCCATTATTTTAGATGCGCCCTATACATCCATCGCCGATGTCGGAGCCGCCGCCTATCCCTTCGTACCGGTTCGATGGTTCATCAAGGATCCGTTCCACTCGGATGAGCGGATCGCGAATGTCAACGCACCGCTTTTGGTGCTGCATGGCGAGCGCGACCGTATCGTACCGATACGGTTTGGTGAGAAGCTTTTCTTGTTGGCGAAAGAGCCGAAACGAATGGTGCGTTTTCCGCTGGGCGGACACGTCAATCTCGATGACTATGGCGCTGAGACGGCGGTCAGGCTGTTCTTGAGTGAGCTGGCGCAGCCGGGCAATTGAGGGGCGATCGTAATGGCAGTGGTGTTGCGACCGGGATGGGCCATGGCCGCACTGATTTGCTCGACAGTCGCAAACGCGGCTGAGCCGGTGCAGCAAATCGGTATCTACGTTCAGCCGTACTACGAAGCCGCGCCGACGCCAGGCGGGAAGCCGCGGGTTGCCGTTGGCAAGCAGTACGATGATTTGCTCAGCTCCAATCGCCGCGACGATATTCTTGCCGTGCGCGATTTAGTTTCCGCCAAGCCCGCGCTTGTCACGCCCATGACCATGATGGTGCTCGCCATCCGCCTCTACGATATGGGCTTACGCGATGACGCGGTGTTTTGGTTCTATGTCGCCAAAGAGCGCTACATCGTGATGTCTGAAGTGCTGAACGTAAAGGCGCAAAGGCTGGCGCAAGCCGACGACGCGGTGCGCAGCTTTGCGTCCCTGGCCGGGCCGACCATCAATGGTTACGCGTTCTGCGATCTCGGCAAACAGAAAGAGCAACACGCCAAAGCAGTCCAGTGGGTGGAAACCAATCCCTACGAGGTGATGTTCATGGCGAGCGCGCCCGCTTTACCCGGCGACCGCGCCGACAATGCAAAACGCGCAGTCGCAGCCGCAAAGGAACGCGCGGCGAAGGAGCGGGCATATTTCGATGATGCCAAGACGCGCGAGGCATATTACGCCACCCGCGGGCAAAACGAAGCGGACGTCAAATTCTGCTGGAAATAGCCGCGCCATTTATGCGGCACGGATCGGTTTCGGTTTTCAGTTACTGGCGCAGACGAAATATTGCCCACCCATCGGCAGCCAGCGAAGATATTTTTCCAGCGGACGAAGCGCGGCAAGAAATTGCGGGAAGAAAAGGCAATAGCTCGATTCATCGATGGTCAAATGTTCGTCGCGCATGCGGGCGACGGTCTCGCGCATGCTCAACAACACGGCATCTGTGTCGAACGGGCAGTTTTTGACCAGATGGCGTGTCACCGGATTGATCGGGTTGTGTTCGAAGATGATGAAGTGGCCGCCTTCCTTGAGGCGACTACGGCAATATCGGATTGCCATCTGCCGGTGCTGCGGCGGGATGTGATGAAAGACACAGGACGCCATCACAAGGTCAAATTTTGCGTCGGCAGCGAGTTCTTCCGTCGACGTGAAACGACAGATCGGGTTCTGCTCGCGTGCAATCGCAAGGCTTTCAGCTGAAGGATCGCAGCCGACAATGTCGGCGTGCGGAAAAAACTCCTGCAGGTACGGCATGCTGCGGCCAATGCCGCAACCGAAATCAAGGACTGCACCGGCGCGACCGACCAGCTGCTGCGCCAGCTCGACTTTGTAGCGGGCGAAATAATTGCTGTCGCCGTCGAAAAAGTTCGTCTGCGCGGCGAGGATCGCCTCGTATTGTCCGGCGTATTGATCGAAATCGACGCGCGACACGAAACCGCCTTCCAGTCTCGATAGGGGCCGACGGCCGGCGAAATTCGGTTAGCCGTGCCCGCGTATCCGGCACGACGGATAAACGAACAAAAATAACAAACAGTTGCGCCGGTACCGCTACGCGGCGGCCGCGGCCTTATCGCCGATTCTTTTGGGAAAAAAGCGCTGAAAAGCAATAGCGCGGGCGATTTGAGGCCCGCGCCACCAATCTAAATTCAAGACAAGCTGCCTGCTTAGCCCATGCGCGGGGCACGATGGCCACGGCCCTGTCCGCCGCCACCGCCACCGCCGCCAGGACCGGCACCCGGAACCGGACGTGGCTTCATCGGCAAAAGACCCTCGCGCTGCATCTTCTTGCGCGCGAGCTTGCGGGCCCGGCGGATCGCTTCCGCCTTCTCCCGTGCCTTCTTTTCCGAGGGTTTTTCATAGTGACCGCGGAGCTTCATCTCGCGGAAAATGCCCTCGCGCTGCATCTTCTTTTTCAGCGCTTTCAGGGCCTGGTCGACGTTGTTGTCGCGAACGAGAACTTGCACGCTTGCTCCTTCGTTGTTGGTCCGACGGGTTAAGGCAAAAGCCCCGAAAAACGGGGGCTTTGAGTCGGGCGGCTCTAGCAGAAAAGGCGTTAAGAGTCCATTCAAACCGCGCCGATGTCGCGTGGTTTCCGGCCTTCCTGTAATGGGAGCAGGGGTTAGCATTGCCCTCACCACGGCCATACCCGCGTGATATGTCCCATCTTGCGCCGGGGCCGTGCTTCGCCTTTGCCGTACACGTGAACGGACGTTCCCGCCACGGTCAGCCAGCGCGCCGCCTCGTTCACTTCCGCGCCGATCAGGTTCACCATCTCCACGCGTCTGCCGAGCCGTTCAGGTTTGGCCAGCGGCCAGCCTGAAATCGCGCGGATGTGTTGTTCAAACTGGGAGACAGTTGCGCCATCGATTGTCCAGTGGCCGGAATTGTGGACGCGTGGGGCGATTTCATTGACCAGCACCGTCCGGCGCCGGCCTTTGCCGACCACGAACATTTCCACACCGAGCACGCCGACATAGTCGAATGCCTTGGCGATCCGGGTGGCAATCTGGCGCGCCTCGCGCGCGAGCGGCGATGTCACCTTCGCCGGCACGCGCGAGATTTTCAAAATGTGGTCGCGATGTTCGTTTTCGGTGACTTCGAAGCATTCAACCTTGCCGTCGCGCGCTCGCGCCGCGACGACTGAGACCTCGCGTTCGAAATCGACGAAGCCCTCCAGAATGCATGGCGCATTGTGTATCGATTGCCACGCCGCGACCGCGTCGCCGCCCTTCGCTATTTTCACCTGACCTTTGCCGTCGTATCCGAGCTTTCGCGTCTTGAGCACCGCCGGCAAGCCAACGGCCTTTACCGCGTCTGCTAACTGTGTTGCGCTATGAACCGGCGCAAATGGCGCGGTTGCGATCTTCAGCCCGCTGATGAAATTTTTCTCGGCGAGCCGGTCCTGCGTTGTCTCCAGCACCTGCGGATCGGGCAGCACCGGCTTCCGCTGGGCCAGGAACGCGGCAGTCTTGGCCGGCACGTTCTCGAATTCATAGGTAATGACGTCGACCACGCCGGCAAAACGTCCGAGTGCGGCTTCATCCTCGTAAGCTGCACACGTGCCCGCATGCACCACATCGAATGCGCAGGAGTCCTTTTCCGGCGAATAGACGTGACACCGCAACCCAAGGGGTGCTGCCGCAAGCGCGAGCATGCGTGCGAGCTGGCCGCCGCCGAGAATACCGATGGTGGCGCCGGGCTTCAGCAAACCACGCCCCGCTCATCCGCTAACTTGAGAACTTCTTGCGCCCCGCTTTCGCAGGGACGAGCGGCACGGGCAGGGTTTCGCATGCGCTTAATCTTTCGGTCGTTTGGCAACAGCCTTGGTCTGGCGCGCCCGCCAGGCATCCAGCCGTTTTGCGACTTTTGCGTCCGACAACGCCAGGACGGCCGCCGCGAGAAGTGCAGCGTTGGTCGCGCCCGCCTTGCCTATCGCGAGGGTGCCGACGGGGACCCCGCCCGGCATTTGCATGATCGAGAGCAGTGAATCCTTGCCCTCCAGCGCATGCGTGTTCATGGGTACGCCGAATACCGGCAACGGCGTCATCGATGCGGTCATGCCGGGCAGGTGCGCGGAACCCCCGGCGCCCGCGATGATCACCTTGAACCCGTTTTTTCGGGCGTTGCCGGCAAATTCATAGAGCCGCTTGGGGGTCCGGTGCGCCGAGACGATTCGCGCTTCGTAACCGATTCGGAGGCCATCGAGCGCCTTGGCGGCATGCTTCATCGTGGCCCAGTCAGACTGGCTGCCCATGATGATCGCGACCGGTTTTGACGCCATTATGCTCCCCGAATCCGCCATACCCCTGCGGAAGGAAGCGGTTGATTATAGGTTGAGGCTCCCCGCTGGCAAGGCGAAAGGGGTATTCTCACGCGCACGGTTAAGATTCGCGAGGACAAACATGGGTCTCCAGCACGCCGAAGCACGTCGGCATGACGATTTTCCATCAACAGCACCGCTATTGGCCGAGATTGAACGGCTCAAGCGCGAGATCGCCGTCGCGCGAGCGCGCATTGGCGAACTCGAAGCGCGCGCCGACATCGATCCGCTGCTCGATGTACTCAACCGGCGCGGTTTTGAGCGCGATCTCAAGCGCGCAATCGCCTACGTGAAGCGCTACGGTACTCAGGCCGCGCTGATGTTTATCGATCTCGACGGCTTCAAGGCGGTCAACGACCGCCACGGCCACGGCGCCGGTGACGCCCTCATCAAGGCCGTAACGCGCGAGCTCATCGGCCACGTGCGGGCCTCCGATGTCGTGGGGCGACTTGGGGGCGATGAATTCGGCGTGTTGGTCTGGCGGGTCGACGAGGCGCAGGCCGCCACAAAAGCGCGCGAGCTGGAAGCGCTGATCGGAAATGTCACTGTCATGCATGGTCAGGTGCAAGTCCGGGTCGGCGCCAGCGTCGGGACCGCACCGCTCCTTCCGGACGCCACGCCTGCCGGTGTCATCGAAGCAGCCGACCGGGCGATGTACGCGCGCAAAGAAGAGAGGCGGGTGCAGTTCCTGCCGCCGCTGTCATCGCCAGCCTAGTTCTACGCAATGATGTCGGGCGTTAGCTGATCCTCGATGCGACGGATTTTGTCGCGCAGGATCAGCTTGCGTTTCTTGAGCCGCTGCACCTGGATGAGATCGGAACCCGGAGAGGTAATCAGGGCGGCGATCGCCGCATCGAGGTCACGGTGTTCCTGCAGCAGGCGCGCCAGCTGCTCCCGCAACGCGCGTTCTTCTTCGTCAGTCATTGCCACCGCTGCTTGCGCCCGGCCGTTCCGTCTCGGCAAAAGCGCGTTAATTATTGCGTTTTCCACAACGAGGTTCAAGCGTTCGGAAAAACGGCACCAATCAAAGGTTTGGGACGGTTTGCCGCGGAACAAAGGTCGGTGTAACGTCGCCCTTGTGGTGAGTCTGCGCTACACTTAGATCGTAGAGAGGCACTGATTGAGGAGACATGCCGCATGTCGATGCAATCGCACCTTGCGGAATTGGAACGGAAACATCAGGCGCTCGAAGACGAAATAACCGAATGCCTGACTCATCCTGCGGTGGATGACCTGAGAATAGTCGAACTCAAGCGTCGCAAATTGCAAGTGAAGGACGAGATCGAGCGGCTCCGCCATAACGGCCGCGCCAGCGTGCACTGACCGGCTCGATCTCAGGTTCGTGTTTTCTGCCGATGCCAGACTCGGGGCCACCCGAGTCTGGCAGTTATTTTTTGGCCGAACGGCAATATCCGCCTTTCACCCGCAGCGGCGATTTTGCAATATAGTGCCGGCAAATAACGAGATCCGCCAAGCGGGGAGAAGAACGCCATGTCCCGATTTGCCGCAGCCGTGCTGGGGCTTGTCCTAGTATTTCCGGTGGCTGGCGTGGTCGCGGCCGCCGACTATCCGGCGCGCACCGTCACGCTGGTTGTGCCTTACCCGCCGGGTGGAGGCGTCGATGCGATGGCGCGCGTGGTCGCCGCCAAATTGTCCGACGCCATGCGCGCGCAATTTATCGTCGACAATCGGCCCGGTGCCGGAGGCACGATTGGCACGCGCGCGGTCGCTCAGGCTGCGCCCGATGGCTACACGCTTTTGCTTGGACACACCGGGACGATCTCGATCAATCCAAGCCTTTACACGCACGCGGGTTACGATCCGCGCAAGGATTTCGCGCCGATTGGTCTCGTCGCGTCGATGCCGGTGGCGCTGCTCGCGCATCCTTCGTTCCCCGCGAAATCCATTTCCGATTTCATCGCCATGGCGAAAGAGCAGCCGGGTAAACTCAATGTCGGCACCTCGGCGCTCGGCACCGGCGGCTACATGTGCGCCGAATTGTTCAAGTCCGAGGCCGGAGTCGATGTCGCGATCATTCCGTACAAGGGCACCGCCCCGGTGATGAACGATCTGCTCGGCGGACACGTGCCGATCGCGTTTGGCGTGCTGCCGCCGGCCCTCGGCAATATCCATGGCGGCAAGCTGCGCGTCATCGCGGTGACGAGCAAGAAGCGGTTTTCGCTGTTGCCGGATGTGCCGACCTTCGATGAGTCAGGTCTGCCTGGCTTCGAAGCTGTCTTGCATTACGGCCTTCTCGCACCGGCCGGCACGCCGAAGGCGATTGTCGACCGGCTGAATGAGGAGGTGCGCAAGCTGGTCGATACGCCGGAAGTCCAGCTGCAAATTCACAACGAAGGCGGCGACCCGCTGATCTCGACGCCTGCCGAATATGCCGCCGATATCGATAAAGAAGAGGCAAAGTGGGGCGGACTGGTCAAAAAGCTCGGGCTAAAGGTGGAGTGAACGCGTGCCGCGGGGACAAATCGTCAAATTGCATTTCGTTGTGCTCTTGGCGGCACCCTTGGCGGCCGCTCTATCGGGCATGGCGCAAATTGCGCGCGCTGACAACTACCCGAGCCGTCCCGTTACCTTGATCGTGCCGTTCCCGCCCGGCGGCAGCACAACAGTCATGGCGCGCAATGTCGCCGACAAACTGTCGGCCGCGCTCGGCCAACAGATCGTCGTCGAAAATCGTGGTGGCGCAGGCGGCACGCTTGGAACCCGTTCTGTCGCCAAAGCCGCGCCCGACGGCTACACCATTTTACTGAGTTATACCGCCACGATGGCGATCGCGCCGGCCATGAACGCCAACGCCGGCTACGACCCGCACAAGGATTTTACGCCGATCGGCATGATCGGCTTTGCCCCAAATGTGCTCGTGGTGCACCCCTCGCTGCCGGTGCATTCGATCGCCGAATTGATCGCCTATGCAAAGGCGGCTCCGGCGCCACTGCAGTACGGCTCTCCCGGGGTCGGAACCGTCAACCATCTCGCGGGCGAATACCTCGCCAGCGAGGCCGGGTTGAAGCTGCAGCACGTGCCTTACAAGGGAAACGGTCCGGCCATAAGCGATCTGCTCGGCGGACATATTCCGATGATGTTCCTCCCGATTCCCGTTGCGCTCGGCAACATCAAAGCCGGAACCTTGCGCGCACTTGCGATTACCACCGCGAAGCGGTCGAGCCTGTTGCCCGATCTGCCGACGCTTGCCGAAAGCGGCGTGCCTGGCTTCGATGCCGCTTTGCGTTACGGGCTGATGGCGCCCGCCGGTACCCCGGCCGCCGTAATCGCGCGACTGAACAAGGAACTCAATGCCGCTCTCGCGAGCGAGGATGTGAAAGAACGCCTCGCAACCGAAGGCGCCGAATCGCTGCCGGGCACGCCGGAGGCCTACGCCGCGGATGTGGCCGGGGATGAAAAGAAGTGGGGCGGGCTGGTGAAAAAGCTCGGTTTAAAGGTAGAATAGGCCTCGCCGCCGTGCAGCCATATTGTGCTGCTGGATTCGTCAATTGAATGAAGAAATCGCCGAGGCCGTCATGAAGTCGAGCGCAACATCTCGTGCGTTTGTCGCCGCCGCCACATTGTTCGCGGCGCTCACCGTCATGCCGGCCGCGAAGGCCTTCACGCTCGAAAATCAGGGCGGCGCCAGCGGCGGCCAGGGTTATCTGGATATGGACAAACCGTCGGCTCCGCCGGATCGGCACACGCCGGTATCGCCTTTCAATTCCGAAAACGGCCAGACCACGGTCAAGCAGGGCAACACGACGTTCCAGTTCGGGCAGCAGCGCTCATTTAGTGAGCGCTACAACAGCAACAATTTATTCGATCCCTACGCTCGCGAAGGGCGCTGAGTTTCGACTCCTACCGTTTGCGGCTCAGGAATGCCGCGAAGGCCTTTTGCGCTTCGGCTGAAGCCAGTCGCGTCTTGAAGGCTTCCACTTCCTCGTCAATGCGCGCGATGATCTCCGCAACGGAACCCCGCATGAGTCGCCGCGCGGCTGCCACGCTCTCGGGCGGCAATTCCGCAATCTTGCGTGCCACGGCGAGCGATTGCGCGTCGAGTTCGCCGGCAGGCACCACGGCGGTGACGATCCCTGCTTCCTTGGCCTCTTCGGCCGAGAGGGACTTGCCCATCACCAGAAGTGAAAATGCGCGCGCATGACCCATGAGCCGCGGCGCGATCAGGCTCGAACCTGCCTCCGGCAGAAGACCAAGCGAGACGAAAGGCGTGAGCAGCGTCGCTGTTTCGCTGGCAATCACCTGATCGCAATGCAGCAGCATGGTTGTGCCGACGCCCACCGCAGCACCACTGACGGCCGCGACCAACGGCTTCTCGCAACGGGCGAGCGCATGCAGAAAGCGGACAATCGGTACGCCGAGCTCACCACTTCTTGCCATCGCAACAAAATCATTGAGATCGTTGCCCGCGCAGAAGATCTCGGGCGCGCCCGCGATCAGCAGGCACCGCACGCTCGCCTCCGTGGCGGCATCCTCGATTGCCACGGCCATCGACTCGTACATCGCAAGCGTCAGCGCGTTTTTCTTCTCCGGCCTGTTGATCCGGATTTTGCGGACAGGACCTTCGTTGATGATGAGGATGTCGGGCATCAATCACTCGATTACGTAAACGAAATGGGATCCACCTCGGGAAAACTTACGTCGTTGCGCTTGGCAAGTCATCATTGACTGCCCCGGTCAAGCCCGGCAATGACGAGGCGAAAGGATAGTTGTCAAGCGTCAAACCGCCTTCGCCATCTCGCGCAGCTTGAACTTCTGGATCTTGCCGGTGCTCGTTTTCGGGATTTCGGCGAACACGACGTGGCGCGGGCATTTGTATGACGCCAAATGCTTGCGGCACCATTGCATCAGCTCCTCGGTATTGGCCTGCGCGCCGGGCTTGAGCTCAATGAAGGCACAAGGGGTCTCGCCCCATTTGTCGTCCGGCTTGGCCACCACCGCCGCGGCGGCTACCGCGGGATGCTTGTAGAGCGCGTCTTCCACCTCGATCGATGAAATGTTCTCGCCGCCGGAAATGATGATGTCCTTGGAGCGGTCCTTGAGCTGGATGTAGCCGTCGGCGTGCACGACACCGATGTCTCCGGTGTGAAACCAGCCGCCGGCAAAGGCCTTTTCGGTGGACGATCTGTTCTTGAGATAGCCTTTCATCACAACGTTGCCGCGCATCATGACTTCGCCCAGCGCTTCGCCATCGCGCGCAACGGGAGTCATGGCCTCGGGGTCGAGCACATCAAGTGCTTCCAGCGCGCCGTAGCGGACCCCCTGGCGCGCCTTCTTCATCGCCTGTTCGGCGGGCGCAAGCGCATTCCAGTCGGCATGCCAGTCATTCACGACGGCAGGCCCGTAGGATTCGGTCAGCCCGTAGAGATGCGTGACGTTAAAGCCCGCTTCCTTCATCGCGGCGAGCACGGCTTCGGGCGGCGGCGCCGCGGCGGTGAAGAACTCGACCACGTGCGGCAGCGGCCTTTTCTCGTCCGCCGGTGCATTGAGCAGCGTCGCCATCACGATCGGAGCTCCGCACAAATGCGTCACCTTGTGACCGGCGATCGCGTCATACATAGCGGGGGCGCGAACCGCGCGCAGGCACACATGCGTTCCTGCCACCACTGAAATCGACCACGGGAAGCACCAGCCGTTGCAGTGGAACATTGGCAGCGTCCACAGATAAACCGGATGCTTGGCCATCGAACAGGTGACGACATTGCCGACCGCGAGCAAATAAGCGCCGCGATGATGGTAGACGACGCCTTTCGGATCGCCTGTGGTGCCCGACGTGTAATTGAGCGCAATCGCATCCCATTCATCGCCGGGCATTTTCCAGGCGTAGCCGGGATCGCCCTGGGCAACGAATTCCTCGTATTCAATTTTTCCGAGCCGCTCGCCGGCACCGGCGTATTCGGGGTCGTCGTAGTCGATCACGAGCGGCTTTGCTTTGCAGAGGCTGAGGGCCTCTTTCATGACTTTCGAATATTCCCGGTCGGTGATTACAACTTTCGTCTCGGCGTGATCGAGCGAGAAAGCGATGATCGGTGCATCGAGCCGTGTGTTGAGCGTGTTTAACACGCCCTGACACATCGGCACGCCGTAATGGCATTCCAGCATCGCCGGCGTATTGGCGAGAAACACCGAAACCGTGTCACCGCGCTTGATGCCGCGCTTGGCCAGGGCGGAGGCCAGGCGCCGTGCGCGAGCATAGAACTCGGCGTAACTGCGCCGCATCGGACCGTGGATGATGGCCGCGTGAGCGGGGAATACGGCTGCCGCGCGCTCGAGAAAACCGAGCGGCGTCAACGGCTGGTAGTTGGCCGGGTTGCGATCGAGATCGACATCGTAGGGCGTCTTCGCCATGCCCGTTTGTTCCCCTCAGCCGCAACGTTACGAAGGGTGAGCGCCGGGATCAATTGGCGGGTCTCGCCTTTCGTGATGCCGCCCTGCGGAGCTCCTCAGGATGAGGCCCCTTTGACCAGATGCTTGGCAAATTCCGGGATTGTGCGGAACGCGATGTGCAAATTGTCGTTAAAAGAGCGGGTCTGAAAGCCATGGAAATGCCAGGCCTTGATATGCGCATCGCGGCTGAACATCGAAATGTGACCGTTGCGCGGGCCGACATACCACCAGTTTAGTCCAAGCTGATCGAAATTCTGCGGCTGTAACAGCGTCGAAAACAAAACCAGCCCCGGGTCCGCGAGGTGGGCGACGATCGCGCCGATACCTTTCACTGGATCGGGCATGTGCTCCAGCGTCTCGAAGCAAGTGACGAGATTGAATTTGTCTTCCGGTGGCCTGGCGTATTCAGGCACGAATGGGTCGTAGGTTCTGGCAACCGGAAATCCCGCCGCCCGCAGTTCCGAGCAAAGCACGTCATTGCCGCCGCCATAGTCGAGCACACGCAACGTCGCCTTGTGGGCGCCGAATATCTGCTGGACGGCGGCGGCGTTGCTGCGCGGCCGCACTTCCAGGTATCCGGGATCGACTGCAAGATAACCGTCGTTATAGATGTGCGTTTTGAAGTCGTCGTGGCTCCAGTCGTCGAATGCATTGGTAAACAGGAAGCCGCAGGCGCCGCAGCGGCGATAATAAACGGGCGTTCCCGTGAGCGGCAATTTCACGCCGCCGGGTATCTCACAGTTCCTGTTGAAATCGACGAGGCCGAATAGCGGCGCCGGCTGCCGGCATATCTTGCAGGGCGACGCCTCGGCGGAAGCCGGTTTCAGACTCAGCATCGGCACATCTTCAGGCCGCCCGTTGCGTAGTCAATGGCGCAAAACACGTCTCATGCAGGGAACGGTGGGTATCGGGGCCTCGCGCTAATGTCTTGTTTGCCCCGCGCGGGCGTTCCACAATCGCAGCCAAAGCGCAAAAACGGGAGGGGCCCGATGGACGTTCGTACCAGCCGCTATCACGACGTCTATACGCATTGGCAGCGCAGTCCCGACGTGTTTTGGGCAGAGGCCGCGGCGGACATCAACTGGTACGAAAAACCGAAAAAGATCTTCGATCCTTCCGCCGGAATCTACGGCCGCTGGTTTGTGGGAGCCACCTGCAACACCTGCTACAACGCGCTTGATCGTCACGTCGCAGTCGGCCGCAACGACCAGCTGGCGTTGATCTACGATTCTCCTGTCACCAACACGGTGAAGACCTTCACCTATGGCCGCATGCTCTCCGAGGTGCAATTGCTCGGCGCCATGCTGCGCGATTTAGGTATCGAGAAGGGAGATCGTGTCATCATTTATATGCCGATGGTGCCGGAGGCGGTGTTCGCCATGCTCGCCTGCGCGCGCATCGGCGCCATCCACTCGGTGGTCTTCGGCGGATTCGCGGCCAAGGAACTTGCCACCCGTATCGATGATTGCAAGCCGAAGGTGATCCTGTCGGCGAGTTGCGGCCTCGAGGGCGCCCGCGTCGTGCCCTACAAGCCGCTGCTCGACGAAGCGATCAATCTCGCCCGGCACAAGCCGCAGGCCTGCATGATCCTCCAGCGCCCGCAATGCGAGGCGCCGCTTGCGGCGGGGCGCGATCATGACTGGCGAAAGGTATGGGAGAACGCCGTCAACTACGCCAAGACCAGCGAGTGTGTGCCGGTCGCCGCGACCGATCCGCTCTACATTCTCTACACGTCGGGCACGACGGGGATTCCAAAAGGCGTCGTTCGTGACAATGGCGGCCACATGGTTGCACTCAAGTGGTCGATGCAAAATCTCTACGGCATTGCGCCGGGCGAAGTCTGGTGGTCGGGCTCCGATGTCGGCTGGGTCGTCGGTCACTCCTACATTGTGTATGCGCCGCTATTTCACGGGTGCACTTCCATACTCTACGAGGGCAAGCCGGTCGGAACGCCTGACGCCGGTGCCTTCTGGCGCGTAATCGCGCAGCACGGCGTCGTGTCATTGTTCACCGCGCCTACGGCCTTCCGCGCCATCAGGAAGGAGGATCCCAAGGCCGAGTTGATCAAAAAGTACGACCTGTCGAAATTCCGCACACTCTTCCTTGCGGGTGAGCGGGCCGATCCGCCGACCATCCAGTGGGCGGAAGAAATGCTCAATGTGCCGGTGATCGACCACTGGTGGCAGACTGAAACCGGCTGGTGCATCGCCGGCAATCCGGTCGGCCTCGGTGCACTGCCGGTGCGTTACGGTTCGGCCTGCGTCCCGATGCCGGGCTACGCCATCGATATCGTTGACGAAGCCTGCAAGGTGCAGCCGGTCAACAAGATCGGCTCCATCGTGGTCAAGCTGCCGCTGCCGCCCGGAAATTTTCCGACGTTGTGGCAGCAGGATGCGCGCTTCAAGGAAAGCTATCTCGCGGAATTCCCCGGCTACTACAAGACGGCGGATGCCGGCTACAAGGACGAGGACGGCTACGTTTATGTCATGAGCCGCACTGACGACATTATTAACGTCGCCGGCCATCGGCTTTCCACCGGCGGCATGGAAGAGGTGCTTGCGGCGCATCCAGACGTCGCCGAGTGCGCCGTGCTCGGCATCAAGGACGATCTCAAAGGCGAGGTGCCATGCGGATTCATTGTCCTGAAAGCGGGAGTGAACCGCCCGCCGGCGGAAATTGAAAAGGAGATCGTCGCGCTGGTGCGCGAGAAGATCGGTCCGGTGGCGGCGTTTAAATTGGCAATTACGGTGGCGCGGTTGCCGAAAACGCGATCAGGCAAGATCCTGCGCGGCACGATCAAGAAGATCGCCGACGGCGAGCCGTGGACCATGCCCGCGACGATCGATGATCCGGCGATTTTGGATGAAATCGGCAGCGCACTGAAGGGACATGGCGTAGGAAATCCGAACTAGGACGATGTGCCGGTTGCTCGATACCGCTCCGGGTTCCCGCGCGTGACAAAAGCATCACACTGAAAACGAAAATAAGGCCAGATTCCCAATTGGCCGTGATCTGGTCACGGTGCCGCCCCGATTGGCTGTCGGATTTTACAGCGCGGGGAGACACCTTTGACAGCATCAACTTGCCTTCGGAATTTTGTTCGAATGGTTCCTGTTGCCGTGACGGCGGCAGCGCTCGGGGCGTGCATGCAGACCGCGTCCGTCCCCGACAAATCCGCGTTGCGTACCGCCCATCAACAGGCATTGCCGGAGATGACTCAGGAGGCTCCGGTGGTGCGCAGGCGCGTCGCAATCAAGGCGATCAAGCACACACCGTACAAGCGGACTGCGGCGATGCCTGTCACATCGTTTGGGGTTGCCAGCTTCTACACGGAGGAGCAACAGACAGCGAACGGCGAAAAGTTCAATCCGAATGAACTGACGGCCGCTCACCCAACTTTGCCGTTCGGCACCCGGTTGCGTGTGACAAATGTGGCGACCGGACGATCTGTCACGGTCCGCATCAATGACCGCGGTCCCTATGTTCCCGGGCGCGTTGTCGACGTCTCCTATTCCGCGGCCGAGACGCTGGGGATTGTTGATCGCGGTGTTGCGAAGGTGAAACTTGACGTCATCCACTAGCGGGCGAAGGGCGCATACATAAAAAGAGGTTCCATCGCGCGGATGGAACCTCTGACCGTCGGGTCCCCTTTTCGGCTCACGCTTTGCTTATGACCGCGCCATCGTTCGGCCGCCGATCACATCAAGCGTAACGGGCGCCAGGCCCGAGAAGCCCAATGCGCGCGCCGCCGCGGGCGTCACGTCGATGACCCGGCCACGCACGAACGGTCCGCGATCGTTGATCCTGACGACAATCGACCGGCCGGTTTGCTGATGGGTCACGCGCACCAGCGTTCCAAACGGCAAGGTTTTGTGCGCGGCGGTCATGCCGCTCGCTTTGGCGGTCTCGCCATTCGCCGTCTTGCCGCCTGAATAAATCGAGGCGATGCCCGATTGGGCATTGGCGGTGGGCAGAGCGCCGACGAAAACGGCTGAAAAGCACAATGCGGCAGTAACAGCGACATAGGTACGTTTCACGATAACGGCTTCCTTCCGGTTGTTGAGGAAGGCCGCTATGGGCGTGAGAAGCCGGGTTTTTTTCGATCGGCAAAAGGGCTTTTATGGGATGCGGTTTGTTTTCGCGCGTCATTTATTTGATAATTTTTGCCGCCTGATAATTTTCGGAGCCGGGGCGCTACTTAAGTCGAAAACCAGGAAGCCCGCTAAAGCCGGGTTGCCGTTCAAGGCTTGATCGCGATACGGCCGGTATAGTCGATACGATTGAGCAGGAGCGGCAGACTATTGGCGGCGATGTACTCGTCGACCGCCTTGCGAGCGCCTTCCCAGTGCCCATAGTCGTCGATGATCAGGACTCCGCGCCGCACCAGATGCGGATAGAGATGCTGTAATTCATGGCGCGTTGACTCGTACCAGTCGGTGTCGAGCCGCAGCAATGCGATCTGGCTGATCGTCGGAGTAGGGAGCGTATCCTCGACCCGACCTTTGACGAATTCGATTTGATGAGCCGGATAGCCCGCGCTCGCGAGGTTGTGCCGTACCTCTTCCAAAGGCGAACGCGCCCAGACATTTTCTGACTGCGCGGGATCGGATCGCGCCAGAAGATCCGCCGCGGAAACCATGCCCTGACCGCCCGTGTACGCAGTCCGGTCGTTGTCGGTCGGCGCGGACATTCCCTCGAAGGTGTCGAACAGGCGAAGCTTGCGCTGTGTTTCTCCGCATTTAAGCAGCGTGAGCGCCGCCGCCATCATGCTGCCGCCCTTCCAGACCCCGCATTCGACGATGTCGCCGGGGATATTACAGCGCGTGACATATTCGACGGCGTTGCACAGAGATGCGATGCGTTCGGGGCTTGTCATCGTGTAAGGCCGCACGCGCGCAATGATCTCGTTCACCCACGGCGGCTGATCGGCGAGCACTGAATTTGTCATCGGGGAGTCAGCCGCTGACCTGGTAGCCTTTGAGGTGATCCGGTAGTTGAGGCCAGTCAATCGCCGGGTCTGGCGCGTGCGGCACCGGCCTGCACTTGCCGCGCCAGGCCACCCCCATGATCTGCATCGTCTGGTAGATCATCGTTTGCCAGCCCTGGTCGCGCAGATAGTTTAGACCTTCGGTTACATCCGGCGAGGCAAGGTCGTGGAACAGCACCAGGGCATCGGGAGCCGCAACAAGATGGGCGGCCTTTGCATCCTGCAACGGGCCAGGGCGCTCGTGATTGCCGTCGATGAAAATCAGCGCCCAACTGCGCCGCTCACGGTTATGCATGCGCAACACCTCGCTCGGGCTGCCGCCGGGGATCAGATGAACCTGGTTGTTCACGCCCGCGGCCGATAGAGATGCCGTCACGCTTCCGTAAAAGTCGGGATCGGCAAGGATCGGATCGACGACATCAAGCTCGACACCGCCGAGTGCGAGGTGGCATGCCGACCATCCCAGCCAGCAACCAATTTCAAGCGCCCGCTGACCGTGAAAAAGCAGCGCGGTGTTATAGAGAATATGGGCTTCGTCGCGGCTGACGAAGCCGATATTCGGCGACCGGCGATCGGAATAGTAGTTGTGCGGGATGCTTTTGCGCAGGTAGGGCCAGGGATTTGACGCTCTGTCGGGATGGATCGACATGAACGGAAAACAAGCATCGGGCTGCACCCGGCGTAAACCCGCAGAGACGTAGTCGCCTGCGGGGAATGCCGGTTCAACGGCAGATGTGCTGGGTCTGTCGAGCATTCTGGAATTCCCGAATGAAAAATGCAGGTGGACTTGGCCCACGAGACGACTCATTCTGCTTTTTTACGTATCAAATGAGCAGACTGATTCGCAGCCCGTCCGTGAGTCTAAGCAGTATTTCGGGACGAGGGGCGTTTTTTTAAATCCGCAGAAGGGATCCTCCGGATGATCGCGATATTGAACCACCGAGACCAGCCTTTGCCGGCGGACAACCACTGCAAAAATGCCATTGTCAGCATTGTGATGGGTGACCGCTATCAGACGCCCTGGAACGCGGCCTGCAAGAATAACTGGACCGCTTATGCCGACAAATACGGTTATGACATCATCATCATCCAGTGCCACCTCGACGATTCCGAACGCGCCCGCGCCCGATCGGTGTCCTGGCAAAAGCTCCTGATTCTCAATCAACCGTGGGCGCGCAACTATGAGCGGCTGGTCTGGGTGGATTCCGACATCGTTTTTTCAAACACGGCTCCCGACATCATAAAGAGTATGCCGGATCATCGCAGGGTCGGTATCTGTGAATGCAGCGATCAATTGTCGGTCCATGAAAGGCTGATCTATGTCGAGAGGCTGCTCAAGATAGACTACGGCGCGGTCGACGCGGTGCTTATGTGGAAGTTCTTCCAGGAAAACAATTACGCGACGTATGGCATCAAAAACGAAACCGGGATCATGTACGGCGCAGGTGTGCTTGTTCTTTCGCCGATGTTTCACAACGCGTTGCTTCTGCACGTCTACGAGAATGAAGATCATGGCCGTCTCTACGAGCAGCCATTTCTGTCGCACGCGTTGCTGATGGAAGGCGCGCATCAAAAACTATCGCCGCGATTCAATTGGGGCGTGCTCGAGTTCCTGGTCATGCAGTTTCCCGAATTTTTTGGGAAAACAGCGTCTTTGCCGGAAGTAAAGGCGATCTGGCCGCATCTCATGAACGAACTTTCCAAAGCTTATTTCCTGCATTTTGCCGGGTGCCCGAGCGTTTTTCAGCACTACGCGACCATTGTGGGCGGGGCTGCGGGTGCATCCGAAGGCGACGCCGGGTTGCGGGTGGCTTAGGCCCGAGCCTTCGACACGAAAAATGCCCTGCATCGCAAGATGCAGGGCATTTTGACGTCGGCGCGACGGTCTAGGGTTGCACGATCATGCCCGGGAAGACGTAGGCCTGGAGCATGACCAGCACGCCAACCAGACAAGCCAGTGCAATCGAATGCAAGAACACGAAACGCAAAATCGATCCCTCGTGTCCAAACCAGTTGGTGGCGGTCGAGGCGACCACGATTGATTGCGCGTCGATCATCTTGCCCATGACGCCACCGGAAGAATTGGCGGCCGCCATCAGAATCGGCGATATGCCCAGTTGTTGGGACGTTACTTTCTGAAGATTGCCGAACAGGATGTTTGAAGCCGTATCCGATCCGGTCAAGGCGACACCAAGCCAACCCAGCAACGTGCCGAAGAAGGGGTAAAGCACGCCGGTACCGGCGAAAGCGAGACCGAGCGTGGCATCGATGCCGGACAGGCGGGTGAGGGTGCCAATAGCCAGCATCGCCGAAATGGTGATGAGCGAATACGCGCAGACCCTGATGGTCTTGCCATATTCGGACACCAGCCGCACCGGCGAAAATCCCATCAACAGCCCGGAAATGATCGCCGCGATCAGCATGCCGGACCCCGTGTAGGACAACCAGGTAAACGCGAACACTGCGCCTTCCTTCGTCGGCGCCGGCACGACCGGGGCGACTTTATTGATCATGTTGTGCAGCCCGGGGACCGCATAGTTCCAGGTCGCGTAGGTATTGAGCACGCCTTTCACGGCATTTGTGCCCCACGCCAGCAGGATCACGCAAACGATGATCCACGGCAGCAGCGCGAACCACACTTCGCCGGTCGTCGGCGTCTTCGCCGGTTTTGCCGGCGTCTTGCTCATCGTCGACGCAGAGTCGTCGCGGGTACGAAGCGCTGGCGAGGTCCAGATAACCTCCGGTTTCCAGATTTTGAGAAAGAGGATCAGGCATCCCATGGAAATCAAGGAGGCGCCGATATCGACAATCCACGGATTGATGAAGTTGGAAATGAGAAACTGCGGAACCGCGAAGGAGACGCCCGTCACCAGGATTGCCGGCCAGATTTCCTTCATCCCCTTGAATCCGGCAAAGGCCCAGATCAGCCAGAACGGCACGATCAGCGAGAAAAACGGCAGTTGGCGACCGACCATGGCGCCGAGCAGGAACGGATCAATGCCGGTGACGCTCGCAAGGCCCGCAATCGGCGTACCCAGAGCGCCGTAGGCGACGGGGGCTGTGTTGGCGATCAGCGAGAGGCCGGACGCGGCGAGGGGCGAGAAACCAAGCCCGATCAGTATAGCCCCGGTGACCGCGACCGGCGTGCCGAAGCCGGATGCTCCTTCGAAGAAGGCTCCAAACGAAAAAGCGATGAGCAACAGTTGTAATCGGCGGTCTTCGGTGACGCCGCCGATAGTGGTCTGAAGGGTCTGGAATACGCCCCTGTTCACCGTCAGCCGGTACAGGAATATGACATTGAGGACGATCCAACCGATTGGGAAAAATCCGGTCACTGCGCCGAGCACGGTCGCGCGCAATGACATGTCGGCTGGCATCGTGAAAATGACGATGGCAACCAGATTCGCGACGATGAGTGCAACGACCGCCGCGATGTGAGCCTTGACCTTATTCGACGCGATGAGAATGAGGAGCGTCAGAACCGGCAGTGCTGCCGCACAGGTCGACAAAAACGTATTGTTGAGGGGATTGTAAATCTGGTTCCACATTCCTTGGGTTCCCTGTGATTCACACTTGCGGGTGTGTTTTTGTTATTGAAATCGTCAAACCGGCTGTCGCCAGTCGATTTAGTTTTCAGTCACAAATTTTGACTTTTTGCCGCGCTTGGGTTCAGTCCAGCGGACGGCAAGAAGCCATCCGAACCAGAGGACGGCGAAGAACAGAGTCAAGGACACCGGCAAGCTGGCCAGTGGCGCAATCCGATCCAGACTTAAACCGATTCCGACAACGATCAATTCACAGACAACAACGATCGCAATATAGACAACCATAATCCACATTGGTTTCAGCTCCCTCCTGGCGCCCCGAAAGCTTGTAAGTCGGGCCGAAGCGCCGGTGACGTAAAATGGGTGTAAATATTCGAATGATGCGTGTGCGCTAGCTTCTCAGAGACGGGGGCGGCTTGCTAACCGGAGATCGTCGATGCCCGATGATGGCCTCGTGTCAGTGCGCAGCGTTGTTTCAGTGCGTGAAACAACTGATCGCCTTCTCGCCGCGCTCGCAGCTCGACAACTCACCGTCTTTGCCCGTATCGATCACGCCGCTGGCGCGGCGTCCGTCGGCTTGGTACTTCGCCCGACCGAGCTTGTGATCTTTGGCAATCCCAAGGGCGGCACTGCACTGATGCTGGACGGGCAGTCGGCTGGCATCGATCTGCCGCTCAAAGCGCTGGTCTGGGAGGACCGCGATGGCAACGCATGGCTCACCTACAACGATCCGGCCTGGATCGCGCATCGCCACAGCCTCGGTGCGGGCAGCGCGCCCGCGGTAAAGGCGATGATCGCGCTGCTTGGCGCGATTGCGCACGAGACGACGCAGTAATCCGCAACTCCGTGTTAGCCAGGGCCGGGCCGAAAACTGGCCAGATCTGTTTTGACGCGATCAATGACGTTATCCCAATCCTCGCCTCTCTCCTGCCGGTACAAGGTCGCTGTCGGATACCAGGGGCTGTCGGTGCGCTGCAAAAGCCAACGCCAGCAGGTATCAAACCGGTTGAGAATCCAGACTGGCTTGCCCAAAGAGCCAGCCAGATGAGCGGTCGAGGTATCCACGGTTATGAGCAGATCGAGGTTCTCCAACAGAGCGGCGGTATCCGAGAAATCCTTTAGCTGACTCGTGAAGTCGATGATTTCGGGGCCGTCCCAATTGCCACGTTTAAGATCGGTCAGCTCCGACTCGCCCGGCTGGCCCTTTTGCAAACTGTAAAAAACGATATCCGGGTGCTTGAGGGGGCCGAGTTTGACCAATGGAATATTTCTGCGTGTGTTCACAGACACCGGCTGATTGGGTCGAATGCCTCCCGACCACACGAGGCCCACTCTTCGCTTGTTTTTCTGCCCAAGCTTTTCCTTCCAGAACAGTACCTTCTCCGAATCGGCTTTAAGGTAGGGGACAACGGCTGGGATATTTGCAAGCTCGGTATTAAACGCCAGCGGCAAGCTCAACAGAGGGCAATGATAGTCAAACTCGGGTAGCCGGGTTCCCGTTTCCACAATTTGTACGGCATGCGAGAGGCTGCCGAGCAAGCGCGTCAACTGGGGTGGTGCCTCCAAGATGACATTCGCGCCGAGATCGGCAACCAGTCTGGCGTAACGGCAGAACTGGATCGTGTCGCCCAATCCCTGCTCCTCGCAGAGCAGCACAGTTTTTCCTGCGATATCCTTTTCACCCGACCATGACGGTCGCGGATATTGCCGCGCGGCAACCGGATTGGTTTTCTTTTTCCGCCATTCGTAAAGCCGCCAGCCCTCTTCGAAGCGGCCCGTAAGCAGCAACAACAGGCTCTTGTTGAATTGCGCCTCGGCATAGTCCGGCCTGAGCGCAATGGCTTTGTCGTAGCTCGCGATCGCGGGCGCGCATCTCTTCAGATAGCTTGCGGCGTTCCCATAATTGTTGTGTGCCTCGGCATAGTCCGGGTTGATCGCGACGGCTTTTTCATAGCTTGCCAGGGCCTCTTCCGGGCGGGCCATGTTGTACAAAGCATTTCCGCGATTGTTGTGCGCCTCCGCATAGTCTGGGCTGAGCGCGATGGCTTTGTCGTAGCTCGCGACCGCTTCCGCGTGGCGGGCGAGGGCGTTAAGCGCATTCCCGCGATTATTATGTGCCTCGGCGTATTTTGGTTTCAGCACGATCGCCTGGTCGCAACTTGCCAAGGCTTCCTGGTGCCGCTTCATGGCATTCATCGCATCCGCGCGATTGTTGTACGCCTCCGGATAATCCGGCTTTAACGCGATCGCGCTATCGCAACTTGCCAATGCCTGCTCGTAACGTTTCATCGCGTTTAACGCCGCTGCACGATTATTGTGCGCCTCGGCGAAGTCCGGCTTGAGCGCAATGGCAGTATCAAAGCTCGGCAGTGCCTCCGCAAAACGCGTCAGAGCGATCAATGCCGATCCCAAGTTGATGTGAGCGGCGGCGACATTCGGATTGAGCGATATCGCCTTGGTAATCAGCTCAACACTTTCTTGCGTCTTGCGGGTTTGAAGAGCGACAATGCCAAGCAGGTGCAAGGCTTCGAAAAAATCTGGTTCCTGCCGCAAAATATCCCGATAGATCAGCTCTGCCTCCGCAAGCCGGCCTTGCTGGTGCAGGGCGACCCCTTGCCGCAAGGCTTCCTGTATCGTTGCTGAGACTTCCTTTAGTGCGCGCGGAGGCGTCTGCGAGCGCATCGCTGTCCGTGGTTCACGACGAATCGAGATTGCGAATTATGTCGTTCGAAACCCGACAACACAATGCCGTTACCTGATGTGACAGTGCCCGGGGACTTCGAAATTAGCCTTATTCCGCAACTTCACGCTGCATGACGCGCTTGACCAAAATGGTATGCTCGTCCTGAGCTTTTGTGGTCGGAAATGGTGGATCGATGCCCCAGTCCGGTCTGAAACAGATTAGCGCATTGCGAAGCTGTGGTGGTTTTCTTTCGCGTCTCGCCTATGCGCGAGCCCGGGACGAGGGCGTTGACGTTAAAACATTGCTGCGCAAATCAGGACTCACCGCCGGAGCCATTGAAAATAAGGACACCCCGCTCGGCGTTCGAAACCAGATCAAGTTCGTCGATCTGGTGGCGAACGCGGTTCATGACAACCTGTTTGGGTTTCATCTGGCCTATTCTTATGATCCGCGTGAAATCGGATTGTTGTATTACGTCGCCGCCTCGGCTGACACGCTATTTGAGTCTTTGCTCAGGGTTGCGCGCTACAGCATCGTTGTGAACGACGGCATTGTGCTGACGGTAAGAAGAGATCCGCTTCTCCGGGTTCAGTTCCAATATTCCGGTGTGGCACGACACACCGACACGCACCAGATTGAATTCTGGATGGGTTCGCTAATTCGTATTTGCCGGAAGGTGACCGACCGCGATCTCAAACCGGTGCGGGTCCGGATCATGCACGCAAGGACACAGGACAGCCGCGAAATCGAAAAATTGCTCGACAGCGAGATTGAAATAGGGACTGACGTCGATGAAGTCGTTTTTCCTGCCGAGAGTGCGGATTACGCGATCATTTCAGCCGACCCCTACCTCAATCGGCTTTGCGTGCATTGCGCCGAAGAGGCGCTCATCCGTCTTCAGACAAAAACCAGCCCACTGAAGATCAAAGTCGAGAACGCAATCGCCACGCTGCTGCCACACCGGCAAATGCGCATTGATGTGGTCGCAGAAAAGCTCGGTATGAGCTCGAAAACGCTGGCGCGAAGGCTGGCGTCCGAAGACTCCTCGTTTGCCGAAATTCTCAGCAAGGTGCGGTCGGCCCTCGCGCACCGCTATCTGTCGGATCACGGTCTGCAGATTTCGGAGATCGCCTGGCTTCTGGGCTATTCCGAAATCGGCGCATTCACTCGGGCGTTCCAGCGATGGACTGGCACCAACCCCCGTGCTGCGCGGGCCAAGCAGCAACGATCGGGCAAATACGCGGCGAGTCGTGCGCGTTCAGCCCTGAGATCGGGCGTCACCGCTGGGAAAAACCGTCAAATTGTTGGCCGGAAATGACAAGACAAACCTGAGCGCACGCTTTAAGCGAGCCACCCGACTGGGTGGGCGAACCAGGTTCTGATGGATGATAAAAAGCATTATTGAAGACCTTCGAGCTGTAGCACAAAAATGTACAACGACGGCGCGCGATTGTTCTCATGAAGAGCTTTCACGAGTGTTACAGGAGTTGGGCGTCGATCTGACGACCATGGCGTCGGAGATCGAAGAGAAATTTGATCAATAATTCCACCTGCGAGGCATTTCAGTCGGCGAGTGGGGCGTTAACTTCGGTTTGGATGGACGACCCATGGTGCCCGACAAGTCTTCGCTTGCTGCCCTTTCCAACGAAGCGCTTTGCAAGTTGCGTGACGAGATTGCGGAGCTGCTGGAAAGCCGCGCCGAAGCTTTGCGCAGGGAGCTGGACCGGGTCACCGGCGGGGACGTGAAAGCCAACGGCGCCAGCGCGCCGAGGGCAAGACGCAGGAAAGCTCTTCCAAAGTACCGCGGCCCCAACGGCGAGACCTGGGCTGGCCGGGGCGCCATGCCGCGGTGGCTCAGTGATGCGGTGGAGAACGGCAAAAAACCGGAAGATTTCCTGATCGAGCGGCATGCTGAGCATTAGCCGCTTTGGACATTTCCGGCCGGTTTGCCCTGCCGGTTTCGGCCCAGCTTTCGTGCTGCTAAAAGAAATCTGACCGAGCCATAATCTCCTCCCGGCGAAGATCCTTCGTCGATCGGTACGGGTTCTTACGCATGCGGATGACCATCAACTGCGACATGGGCGAAGGGTTTGGCCTTTACCGCCTTGGAGATGATGCGGCGATGATGCCGCACATCGACCTGGCCAATATTGCTTGCGGGTTTCATGCATCCGACCCGACAACAATGCACGCGACGGTGCGCTTGGCGAAAAAGCACAACGTGCAAGTTGGCGCGCATCCATCGCTGCCGGACCTTCAGGGATTTGGCCGCCGGGCAATGGTCATCTCGCCGGCGGAAGTGACCGATCTGGTGACGTATCAAGTCGGTGCGCTGAAGGCGTTTCTCGACGCCGAGGGTCTTCCGCTCAATCACGTGAAGCCGCACGGAGCGCTGTATGGCATGGCGGCACGCGACGAAAACATTGCTGCGGCGATTGCCGACGCCGTGCTGCCGTTCGCGGTGCCAATTCTCGGGATGGCCTTTACGGCGCACGAAACCGTATACAGGGACAAGGGCGTTGAACTTATCCCTGAATTTTACGCGGACCTTGAGTACGACGGCGGCGGCAATCTGATTCTCAGTCGTGTACACGATGCCGTCGATCCCGCCAAAGCGGCGGCGAGAGTATTGCGCGTTATGCGAGATCACGCTGTTGCGACGACGGCCGGCAGCGACATTCCTGTCAAAGCAACGACAGTCTGTGTGCATTCCGATACGCCGTCGGCGGTTGCCATTGCCGCCGAACTCGATCGCGTGCTGCGACGAGCCCAATAATATCGTTTAGCGGCAACGATGCAGGTATCCCAAAGCGGGTCATATGGCGGGCCGTGGGAACCCCCGGCGATACCAATGCGGTGAATTATTGTCGCAGGTGCCGGCTGCTCAGACAAACATGACGCCGATTTTTGTGTCCGTCCGCCACTGGGCGCGGCAATGACGGCGAGTACCATCAACGACCAGATCAAAGTTTTGCGGGATACCGATTGTCGTCGATACCAACAGGGCTGCTCCGCTCTCGGACATATTTCTGACAGTGCACTCTAGTTTGGGCGCCTTCTCGCTAATGATAATGAAGGCGGTCTTAAGCACACGCCTGCGTGGAGCGATGCGTTTTTCGTTCACGGCCGCTTTCCCCAAGCAGCAACTCGGCCACTCGCGGGAAGTTCAAATTTGGATCTCCGTTCAACCCTCAAGTTATTGCTTTGCTCGTTGCGCCCCTGGCGCGAAGATGCCCGGCCAGCCTGGGTTCTATATCGTTCAGCGTGGCTGACGGGCATTAACCGACCATAAAAAATCACCCGGTTCCTCGTTGATGAAATGTGCGCTGCGGGCTCTTTGACACGGCTTCGATCGAAATGTTGCGAGGGACGTTGACCGAAAATGGCGGCTCACCGGCGCATAAAGCTTGCGTAAAAAGGGAAAAGTGAGCCATGTGGGCTGGGGACGCTCCGGTTCCATCAATTGCCTTGCCGGCCACGATTGCTTAACAGCGTGGTCAGGGGCGGCGCGATTCGGACGGGACACGATTGTCCTGGATGTTTCCGCCGATGCCCGCTCTTCCAGCGTCAGCGCCCGCGCACGGTGTTTTTGACACCATTATCCTGCTGACAGGACCAGTCGAAGAGGCGGTTTTGGCTGGCGTACTGCGTAATCACAATCCGCGCCTGACTGTTCTCACCGCCAAATCAATGGCGGAGCTGGACGCGATCGACGCGAGCGTACTGCGGCGCGCGCGTCTGATTGCATTTGTCACGCCCGTCGTGGTGCCGACACGAATTCTCGATGCCCTTGGCTTTGGCGCCTATAATTTTCACCCTGGGCCGCCGCAATATCCGGGCTGGGTCCCCTGTCATTTTGCGATCTACGATCAGGCGACGACGTTCGGCGCAACAGTCCATGTCATGATCGACAGAGTTGACGCAGGCCCTATTGTTGGACTCGACATGTTCCCCGTTCCGCCGAACTTGAGCCCAGCCGGCCTCGAAGCAATGGCCTTTAGCCGGCTCGCGCGTCTGTTCTGGCGCATGGCAAAAATGCTGTCGACTCAAACTGAGCCGATGCCGGAACTGCCAATTCAGTGGAGCGGACGCAAGAGCACGCGACGTCTTTATGCGGCGATGTGCGACATTCCGTTCAATATCTCGCAGGAAGAGCTCGATCGTCGCATCGATGTATTCGGCGCCGGTCATTTCGGCGTTGCACCGACAATCACCCTTCATGGCCATCGGTTCCGCTACGTGGGGCCGCAGGAGAAGGTGTAGCGAACGGCTCGGGTGCGCGTCCCTTGTATATTTTTGTCGCCCGCAGGCCCCGGATCGACTATCAAGCACGCGCTTCTTTTGTTGCAAGGACGGTCATCGCGCGGTTACCCTCAACCGGATTTCAAACCTCAATCACCCTTGATGCGCCGCCTTACTCCGATACTTTTTTCTCTACTGACAGCTTGCTGCTGCTCTCAAGCTTGCGCAGATACGCTCAATTCTTTCCGTCAGGCCCATGGTCTTGCGTCTCTACACCGGAATTCAAGCCTGCAGGCAATGGCGCAGCGCCACGCCAGCAGCATGGCCGCACGTCGCTCAATGGACCACGACGGATTTTACTCCGAGCGCGGGCCGCGAGGTGCGCGGGCCGAAAACGTAGCGATGGGATGCGCGACGGAAAGCTGCGCAATCAGCATGTGGGAGGGCTCGTCAGGACACCGCGCGAATATGTTGCTGCCGGATGTCCGCAGCTATGGCATTGCGTCGGCGACCGGTGGCGGTCAGCGTTACTGGTGCCTGGTCCTGGGACTAGGCCGGTAACACTGAGCACGCGGGCATACGTCGGTTGCGGACTTTAGAAGCGTTGAACAATAGCCACGGCTACTTGATCAACGGCACCAACGTATTTGCCGCCAGTCAGGATGATGTCAAAGCTGACCGCGAAGGCCAGCGTGGCCAAAAAGCGCAGCATGGTTCGATCGTAAATCCGGGCGTCCTAAAAAGTGCTCACCTGGATCGTTCCAATTTGAATCGAAATCCCGTCCCCAGGCACGGCAATATTGAATTGCAGCAATGACGGTGCCGCTCACAGCGCGATCGCGTTACGGGCGCTCGCTGAGCCACTGATTTGAAACGATTATTTTCGCGCGCCCGTATTCCATGACATTTCCGTGAACAATAGGCGACACGTCGTGACGTTCGCGTGTCTTGAGCACGAAGCCGCGCTGCGTCACAAGGCACGCCCCATCGGCAGTCAGCGCTAAGCGTTCCCTTCCCCCGCTGTAGCCTGATTGCCAAGAGGCCGCCTCCCAAGGCGGCCTCTATGCCCCATCCCATCCTCCAAACGGATGATACGAGCGTACGGCCATAACCGCAGTCGTGGGATCGCTTCCTTGCCGGATCATTCGCGGCTTGTGTGACGCTGTTCACATTCAGCCAAAATCTGCTGATGAAATAATGACATCGATAGCGAGCTTTGAGTCGCGCTACGTGGGGTGTTGATTTCTTGGATTTTCGCTTCGCCGATTTTGCAATCGATGTCGCGCGGCATGAACTGCGGCGTGGGGGCGCACTCGTCCCTGTCGAACCGCAGGTTTTCGATTTGCTCGTTCACCTCGTTCGCAATCGCGATCGCATCGTCAGCAAGAGTGAACTGTTCGATGCCATCTGGGCGGGCCGTATTGTCTCGGAGGAAACGCTCAGCTCGCGCGTGAGCGCCACCCGGCACGCCATCGGTGACAATGGTGCCGAACAGGCACTTATTCGAACGCATTATAAGCGAGGTTTCCGCTTCGTCGGCGACGTCGAAGAAGTCTCGACGTTGTCTGATCCGCTGCACGCGACTTCTGGCAAAAGCGTATCGGCGCCGGCGGTCCTGATGCCCGGAAGGCCATCCATTGCGGTGCTGCCGTTCAAAATCATGAGCGGCGACCCTGACGCGGATTTCCTTGCCGACGGTATCAGCGAAGACATCATCACAGGGTTGTCTCGTCAGCGGTGGTTTACCGTCGTCGCCCGCAATTCCACCCTATTCAAAGGAGAAACGATCGATCTTCGCAGGATGGCGAAGGAACTGGACGTACGTTACGTGCTCGAGGGCAGTCTGCGCAAAGCGAACGGCAGGGTGCGTGTCACCGCGCAGTTGATAGACGCCGACAAGTGCGTTCACGTGTGGGCGCACCGGTACGATAGCGCACTCGCCGGCATTTTCGAGCAGCAGGATCAAATCACCAACCGTCTCATCGACTCGGTGAGGTCGCAGATCATTATGGCCGAGGCAGCCCGCCTGCGGCGCAAGCCACCGGAAAACATAGATGCATCGGACCTGGTGATGCAGGCGCTCCCGCATATTTGGCGCATGAGTGCGGACGGACAACGACAAGCCCAAGAGCTGTTGCAGCAGGCGGTCGTCCTCGATGCCGACTACGCGCATGCGCATGCGTTGCTTGGGTGGACTTACGTAAACCTGTTCAACCTGGACTCACACATGCCGATCGGCGAGCTGACCGACAGTGCGCTGGATGCCGCCGGGAGAGCGCTGGCTATCGATGATCACGATCATTGGGGGCAGCTTGTATTCGGGCTCAGTCTCGCGCGGCAACGACGATCCGAGGCGGCCGTGAAACATCTGTCGAAATCTATCGACCTGAATCCCAACTTTGCGCTTGGTCACGCGGCACTCGGCTACGCCTTTGCATGCGGCGGCCAACCCGAACGCGGTTTGGAGTTCCTTGGGCACGCGCTTGTCCTCAATCCGCTCGATCCGTTTCTCGCGGTGTACGCGCCGGTCGTGCGGTACATGGCTCATTTTGCACGCGAGCAGTACGACGAGACGATAGCGGTGTGCCGTTCTATGGCAGCCAGGCACCCTTATCATGCCGGTGCGCGGCGCCTCATGACCGTGTCGTTGGGGATGTCAGGGAAGGTCGACGAAGCAAGGGACTCTCTCGCGCAAACCCTCAAGCTTCAGCCCGATCTCTCCACCGATCACGTCGAGAACAACACCGTGTACACGAATGTGTCGGATCGCTCGCGGTTTCTTCGGGGACTTCGGAAGGCGGGCCTAAGACAGTGAGTCATCCTGCCGTGAATGTCCGATAAATCGGGATAGAGGCAGCAGCCGCAGTTAACGCCACAAGGTGCGGGTGCTCTTCTGGGAGGGCCGCCTGTGAAGGCGGCCTCTTCATTGTGACAAAGGCCGGGGCTTTCGGGCCTCTTGCTCACATAGGCGCTTCGATCTTCTCGCAGTCCGAATCGATGGCCATGCCGCAAACGATGATGCCATGCCGTCGGGCGGGTGTCGTTTGAGTGGGCGCCGTCCCGATGACCTTGTCGGTCGACACGCGGGGTTGCTCTGCGGAGGTCGTATGTGTGTGGACCGTGCGCGCGACCGCCACCGTGGCGATAAGCGCTAACACTCCAACGGCTGCCGAAAGAAATTTTGTTTTGCGCGATAGCATTTGAAAGACCTCACGAGTTCCGTCGCTTTTGTGACGGAAATAACAAAATTTTTGCTTTGCACAAGGCGCCGCCTACTCACATTTATTTGTTCAGATAAATTAACCGGTTAGTGGAATATTGCACCGCACTGGTCCGATCCCGATTCGGTGCTCTTTTGGGCGGTTTTCGGCGTCAAAATACGACGTGTCATGCGCTGCGCGCATTCGTGGTCGGCAGCAATGCGTAAGCGCCTTGCTTTTGCGCGGAGAAGAAAATAGGGCGCCTGCTTGCGCAAGCATGAACGCAAGGCAGAATGGGCGACGCGTCCTGGAATCTTCCTGCCATGACAAACGCCGAGCCGACGTCACCCAAGCGCATCAGCGTTGGCTGGCTGGCGTGCATTGGAATGGCGCTTGGTGCCTTGTTGGTGCCCCTCGCGGTCTACGTCGGAATCGCAGTTTACAATTCGCTTCATGGCGACTGTACCCTCAGTGCCGGAGATCGCTTCGGCTGCGCGTTGCAGCAATTCGTTATTGCGGCACTGTCAATTCTGCCTGGCGGCGCAATCGGATTTATCGTTGCCTATTGGATCGGCAGCCGGCGTCACGCGCGGGCCCCGTGAGCCGGAACGGAATGTCTCATGCCTCTCTACATCTGTACCGCCTGTGGCACGCAACATCCGGAGAGCGCCAAAGCACCCGCGCAATGCGCTATCTGCGAGGAAGAGCGGCAATACGTGCCACCGCGCGGGCAGACCTGGACAACGCTGGAGGCGCTGGCGCAAAGCCATATGAACGGCTTTCACGAATATGAGACCGGTATCATCGGCATCGGCTCGCAGCCCTCATTTGCCATCGGCCAGCGCGCGCTGCTGGTGCGCACCGAGGGTGGAAACGTCTTGTGGGATTGCATTGCCACGCTCGATGCCGCGACCATAGACATGATCAAAGGCCTCGGTGGGCTGAAAGCGATCGCTATCTCGCATCCGCATTTCTACACCACCATGTTGGAATGGGCGCGTGCTTTCGACTGCCCGGTCCATCTCAATGCCGCCGATAGCGACTGGATCATGCGCAAGGATGGATCGATCCGGCTGTGGAACGGCGACACGCTCAAGCTCTGGGATGGCGTCACGTTGGTGCGGTGTGGCGGCCATTTTCCTGGCGGGACGGTGATGCATTGGGCGGACGGCGCGGACGGACGCGGCGTCGTCTGCGCGGGTGACATCCTCACCGTTGCAACCGACCGCAAATGGCTTTCGTTCATGCGGAGCTATCCGAATTTCATTCCGCTGTCGGCGCGCGAGGTCGAGCACATCGGCAAGGCGCTCGAACCGTTCAAGTTCGACATGATCTATGGCCACTATTTCGATCGCGTGATCGCCAAAGATGCCAAGCGGGTATTGGAAAAGTCCGTCGCACGCTATGTGGCTGCAATAAATGGCACGCGAGGGTATTGAGCTGAAACCGGCCGCGCAAATGCCGGGGTGGGATTCGGCATTTCGCGCGGCCGGGTGAGTGCGCCCGTGACGAGCGCGACGTCTAGCCACATGTCGAGCTATGGTCGTGCGTTGGCCGGCGCTCGATTTCGTCCAACGGGCGAGATCGTCGGTCCGAGCCGTGAAGGCAAACTTAATTTCGAATTTGCAATGACGTTAATGCGAACTGGAATAGCGATTCCGTCGACAATACGCGCACCGGCAAGAGATCACGTTATTGCGACCCGTGCGTGAGATGCCTTTTGGCATGACCCCAACGCGCCGGGCCGCAAAACAAGTCGCTAGAAATTTTCACAAAAATAGCGAAAATTTTCAGGCGAAACCCTTACTGGCCTTCTTTCTCGCCTTTGCCGCCGAGCTGCTTGAGCTTGGCAAACACAGCGCTGACGTCGAGTTCTCCCGGCTTTTTCTCCGGTTCGGCAGCGGCGGCAACCTCGGCTTCCTTGCGCGCTGTGGTCTCCGCAGCCGGCAGCAAGGTTGCCCCGGTATCGACGGGTACGGGCTTTTCCTTGTTGGCGCGCTGCACTTCAAGATCGAGGTCGATCTGCGAGGCGAGGCCAAGTGTCACAGGGTCCATCGGCGTCAGATTGGCCGAATTCCAGTGGGTACGGTCGCGGATCGAGGCGATCGTCGACTTGGTTGTGCCGACGAGCCGCATGATAGCGCTGTCCTTAAGTTCCGGGTGGTTGCGCACCAGCCAAAGAATTGCATTCGGCCGGTCTTGGCGGCGCGACACCGGCGTGTAGCGGGGGCCCTTTTTGCCGCGCTCGGCCGTTTGAACCGCAACCTTGGGTTCCGTCAGTTTTAGGCGCGTCTCCGGGTTTTGCTCAGCCTCGGCGATCTGCTCGCGGGTCAATTGGCCAGTCAGGATAGGATCAAGGCCCTTGATTCCCTGCGCGGCGTCGCCGTCGGCAATCGCCTTCACTTCCAGCGGGTGCAGCTTGCAAAACTCGGCAATCTGGTCGAACGACAAGGCGGTGTTGTCCAATAACCAGACGGCGGTCGCCTTCGGCATCAGGGGTGCTGCGGTCGCCATGACAAAATCTCCTCTGTGCTTCGCCCGCCCCTGGGCGAAGCTTCAGATCATCGGTGATGATCGGAAAGTGGCCGGAATATAGGGGCACTGGCGGGGTCATGCAACCGTTCCCCGCTTGACAGGGCGGGCCGGCGCGGCCCATGTCGGTGACACAAATGCGCGGTAAAACCGCGCGCTTTCGAGGTTAATAATGGCATCAAGTTCGCCAAAGCCCGTCCTCAAGGTTCTGCTTTGCTCGCCGCGCGGTTTCTGCGCCGGGGTCGTGCGGGCCATCGAGTCGGTCGAACGGGCACTCTCGATTTACGGCGCACCAGTCTACGTACGCCATGAGATCGTGCACAACCGTTACGTGGTCGATAGCCTGCGCGCCAAGGGAGCGATTTTCGTCGAGGACTTGAGCGAAGTGCCCGATGACAACGCGCCGGTCATTTTTTCCGCGCACGGTGTGGCGCGGGCGATTCCCGAGGAGGCGGCGCGGCGCAATTTGTTCACAATTGACGCAACCTGCCCGCTGGTGACCAAGGTGCATCGCGAGGCGGAGATTCACTATCGGCGTGGACGTGAGATCGTGCTCATCGGCCATGCCGGCCATCCGGAAGTTGTCGGCACAATGGGCCAACTGCCGCCCGGCAGTATAAGCCTGGTCCAGACGATCGGCGACGCGGAGGAGTTCATCCCGCGCGACGTCAACAAGCTTGCGTATGTTACCCAGACGACGCTGTCGGTGGACGACACGGCTGCCATCGTCGAACTCCTGAAGCGGCGGTTCCCCGGCATCGTCGGCCCGCACAAGGACGACATCTGTTACGCCACGACGAATCGTCAGGATGCGGTCAAGCGCGTGGCACCGATTGTTGATGCGATGATCGTGGTCGGTTCGCCCAATTCGTCGAATTCGCAGCGGCTCAAGGAAGTGGCGGAGAAGGCGGGGTGCCCGCGCGCCATGCTGGTGCAGCGCGCGGAGGAAATCAGATGGAGTGATTTCGACGGCGTGAAACGGTTAGCCATTACCGCCGGCGCGTCTGCGCCCGAAGTGCTGGTCGAGGAAATTATGGGTGCCTTTGCCGAGCGTTTTACACTCGACACCGAAACCGTCACCGCAACGGAGGAGGCTGTGTTCTTCCCGCTGCCCCGGCCGCTGCGCGAGCACGAGGCGGCGGAGTGACGCTGCATGGCGGTCTACACCGATGTTTCGGCGGAAGATCTCACCCGCTTTCTGTCCGCCTATGATATCGGCGAACTGCTTGCCTACAAGGGCATCGCCGAAGGCGTGGAGAATTCCAACTTCCTCGTGCACACCGCGGCCGGCAACTTCATTCTCACGCTTTACGAAAAGCGCGTCGCCGAGGGGGATCTGCCGTTCTTCCTGGGGCTGATGGAACATCTGGCGGCGCGCGGTATCACCTGCCCGCAGCCGGTGAAGAACAGACAGGGCGGCATGCTCGGCAAGATCGCCGGCCGGCCGGCGGCGATCGTCACCTTTCTCGATGGGTTATGGATTCGGCGGCCCAATCCCGGCCACTGCGCGGCTGTGGGTGAAGCGATAGCGCAGCTCCATCGCGCTGGCGCGGATTTCAAACCGACACGTCCGAATGCATTGTCGATCGAGAGCTGGCGGCCGCTCTACGAGCACGCCAAGGCGCGCGGCGACAGCGTACGGCAGGGGCTTTGTGCGGAAATCGCGAAAGAACTCGATGCGCTGGAAAAAACCTGGCCGCGCGACTTGCCGCAAGGCGTGATCCATGCCGATCTCTTTCCTGACAATGTGTTCTTTCTCGGCGACAAGCTGTCCGGGCTTATCGATTTCTACTTCGCTTGCACGGATACGCTCGCCTTTGACATTGCCATATGCCTCAACGCTTGGTGCTTTGAGGCGGACCATTCCTACAACGTCACCAAAGGGCGCGCGCTGCTCAACGCTTACGGCAAAGTGCGTGCGCTTTCGGCATCCGAACGTGCGTCGCTTCCCGTACTGGCGCGCGGCGCGGCCATGCGCTTCCTGCTGACAAGGCTGGTTGACTGGTTGGCGGTGCCCGACGGCGCCCTGGTCAGACCGAAAGATCCGCTGGAATATTATCGCAAGTTGCGCTTTCACCAGGCGGTAAAAAGCTTGCAGGATTACGGTCTCGGCGCATGAGCGAGCAGCGCGTCACCATTTACACTGATGGTGCATGCTCCGGTAACCCCGGCCCCGGAGGCTGGGGTGCGATTCTCGCCTTCAACGGCCAGGAGAAGGAACTCAAAGGCGGGGAGCCACACACCACGAACAATCGCATGGAACTGATGGCCGCAATTTCGGCTCTCGAGGCGCTCAAGCGGCCGTGTGCGGTCGATCTGCATACCGACAGCGAGTACCTCAAAAATGGAATCACCACATGGATTCACGGCTGGAAGAAAAATGGCTGGCGCACATCAGACAAGAAGCCGGTGAAAAACGTCGACCTGTGGAAACGGCTGGATGAGGCGCTCGTTCGCCACCATGTGCATTGGCACTGGGTCAAGGGCCACGCCGGTGACGCCAAAAACGAGCGCGCCGACGAACTCGCACGCGAAGGAATTGTCGCTGCACGCGCGGGTGCAATCGGCGCAATGAAGACGAGATAGTCATTTGTCGGGAGCGGGCGTTGGCCCGCGAGCCCGCCTGAATTACAGCTGCGCGAGTAACGCCTGGCCGCCGGAAATTTCACACTTGCCGGGAGCGTCCTCGATGTTGAGCTTTTTCACCACACCGTCGTCGACCAGCATCGAATAGCGCTTCGAGCGTGTGCCGAGCCCGTTGCCGGAGCCGTCAAAAGCCATATCGATCGCTTTGGCGAATTCGCCGTTACCGTCGGCGAGAAAATCGATCTTTCCGTCGGCGCCGGTCGCCTTTTTCCAGGCCTCCATGACGAACACGTCGTTGACGCCGGTGACCGCGATCGTGTGCACGCCCTTTGCTTTGATGGCGGGAGCGTTGTTCAGGAAACTCGGGATGTGGAGATTGTTGCAGGTCGGAGTAAATGCGCCCGGCACCGCGAAAAGCGCGACCTTGCGGCCTTTGAATATTTCACCGGTGGTTTTCCAGACCGGCCCCTCGGTCGTCATGACTCGGAATTTGGTATCGGGCAATCGATCGCCGACCTTAATAGGCATGGGTGTCCTCTCGCGTTAGCGTTCGTTTCTTGGCTGGGTAGTTACGCCCTTGTCGCCGATTAGTCGAGATGGGTCTTGACCTCGACCGAGCGTTCGCCGGTGACGACGGTGAAAGTCAAATCGAATTGGCCTTTTGGATTGACACCAGGGGGCAATCCGTCAAGTTCGAAGGTGAATTGAGCCCGTCCGGGTGGCGCGCCCTGCGCCGGCTTTGGAATGGGCAGGGCCCATTGGGGTGTCGGCCCTTCGACGAACAACTCGACCGGTTTGCCTGTGGGTGCACCGAGGTCGACGGCAACCAGAGATTTTGTCCCACTGTTGACGCGGCGCGCGGTCAGTCCCAGCTGGGCGGCTGTGACCGGCTTCGGTACGTGCGCCTCCGCTGCCGCCAATGCGGAATCTTGGGCGCTGTCGGCGGCGTAAAGCACAAGCTCGGCGCGTCCTTCGGCCGGGACACATAGTTTTTCACACACCGCGTATTCGGCCTTTACGCGCAGTCGGACCGGCTTTCCTGGTTGCTGCGGCGAAACCACGAGCGGAAGGATCACTCTGTCTTTGTAGCCAAGCGTTTGGCCGGTCTCGTCAGTAAACAAGTGCGGCGCCGGATAAAGCACCGTGGCGGTCTTCAGGTTCTCGGAACCGGAAAAATCGAAGCGCGGGGGGGCGCCGGAATCGCCCGGATAGCGCCAGTATGTTTTCCACCCAGGTTGCATCTTGAACTCGATGCCGGCTCGTAAGTGGGGATCGCCGTTCTTGTTGCTGCCGGCAACGAGTCTGACCGCCGAGCGGATGTCCTCGCTCCAGGGTGATTCGTCGGCCGCATGCGCTGTCGCTCCTGACAAGATGGCGATTCCGCAGGCAGTCAGCGCCACAATTGATGATCTGTTAATGCCGTCCATCCGGGACGCTTTAGTTGGTAACGGCATGCTGCGCTACTGAATTCATTGTGAGCAACCGTTGAACATGATCCGGGCCGGACCCTGCCACAATTGTTGTATTGATTATGACGGTGAACGATTGAACTTTCAGCCGCGAGGTTCGTTTGCAAAGGCGGGTCTATCGGGTAACCTTTTGCCATGAAGATTTCACGCAAGGCGGAGCAGCAGGCCCCGGGGCGCGGCTATCTCGACGGGCAAATGCTGATTGCAATGCCGGCGATGAACGACGAGCGCTTTACGCGCGCTGTGATCTACGTGTGCGCGCACTCGACCGAAGGCGCCATGGGCATCATCGTCAATCATCCGGCGTCTAATATTAAATTTCCCGACCTGTTGGTGCAGCTGGAAGTGATTCCGGCAGCCGAGCGTATTCAACTGCCGAACCGCGCAGAAGATGTAAAAGTTCTCAAGGGCGGGCCGGTCGAAACCGGACGCGGCTTTGTCCTGCATTCGGCAGATTTCTTTATCGAGAATTCGACCCTTCCGATCGATGAAGGCATCTGTCTGACGGCGACGCTCGACATCCTCAAAGCGATCGCGCGCGGCAACGGGCCGGCGAGCGCCATCCTTGCGCTTGGCTATGCCGGCTGGGCTCCCGGTCAGCTTGAGCAGGAAATCCAGCAAAACGGCTGGTTACATTGCGCCGCCGATGCCGAGCTCATCTTTGGCCGGGACACCGACACCAAATACGAGAAGGCCCTGCGCAAGATCGGCATCGACCCCGCCATGCTGTCGAGCGAGGCGGGTCACGCCTGAATATTGCGAACTATTCAGATGCAATCTTGAGCGCGCGCAGCCGTGTCGGCTTGTCGATCAACAGGTCGCGGGCGGCGTCCGCGGTCATCGGTTCGCCGAAGGCAAACCCTTGCGCATATTCGCAACCGAGCTGATAGAGCTCGACCGCATCGGAATCGGTTTCGGCGCCTTCCGCCACGACTTCCATGCCGAGATCGTGCGCCAGCGCGATGATCGAACGCAGGATCACCGGTCGCGTGCCGCGCGGCGTGGTTCGCACGAATGACTGGTCGATCTTGATGGTGTCGAACGGAAAACGCTGCAGGTAGGCAAGCGACGAATGGCCCGTGCCGAAATCATCCAGCGACAGGCCGGCGCCGAGTTCCTTGATGCGCGTCAGCATTTGCGCTGCATGCTCGGGATTTTCCATCACAAGCGATTCTGTGATTTCGAGCTTGAGCGTGCCGCGCGCAAGTGCCGAGCGCCCGAGCACGCTGCGCAAGTCCTGGATCAGGTCGTGACGCAGCAATTGGCGCGATGACACGTTCACGCTGGCAAATACCGGCTCGCGCGCGCGGGTGGCGGACTGCCACTGCGCAAGTTGCCGGGCGGTATGGTCGAGCACAAAAAGCCCAAGGTCGACGATCAGGCCGATTTCCTCGGCAATTGTGATGAATTCCGCCGGCGACAGGCGGCCGAGTTTCGGGTGGTCCCAGCGTGCGAGCGCTTCGAAGCCGGCGATGGCGCGATCTTCCAGCCTTACGATCGGCTGATAAAGCACTTTGATCTCCTCGCGCTCGATCGCGCGTCGCAACTCCGATTCCATCGTCAGCCGGTCGGTCTTGCGAGACCGCATGGCAGGCTTGAATATCTCGATGCGATCACCGCCAATCCGCTTGGCGTAGTACATCGCAAGCTCGGCATCCTTGAGGACCTCTTCGGTGCGCTGGGTCTGATTCTCGGCGAGAGCGAGACCTATCGAAGCAGTCAGGAAGATTTCGCGATCGTTGAAGGCAATCGGTGCCCGCAAGGTGCGGCGGATGGTTTCGGCGAAAGCGACGATGCGCGCGGGCTCTCGTTCGGACAATACAATCAGCGCGAACTGATCGCCGGCAAGACGCGCCAGCGTATCCTGTGGCTTGAGCAAACGTGAAAGACGCCGCGCGATGGTGAGCAGGATCGAATCGCCCACCGCGATACCGACGGAATCGTTGACCTGCTTGAAGCGGTCGAGGTCTATGACAACGATCGACGGCCGGATTTGCGGTTCGGCCCGCGCAAAGCCGAGCGCGGCCTCCAGCCGGTCGATGAAAAGTTCGCGATTGGGCAAGCCGGTGAGATTGTCGTGAACCGCATCAAATAACAGGCGTTCTTCGGCATTTTTGAAGTCGGTCACGTCCGTGAGGGTGCCCACAAGCCGCACGACCTCGCCGTCGGAGCCCACCACGGGGCGTGCCTTGAGTGCGAACCAAAGATAGTTTCCGTCGAGGTTTCGCAGCCGGAAATCCTGCGTGAGGCGCCCGCGGCGCTGCTCGACAACCCCGTCGAGCGAAGCGCGGAAACGATCGCGATCGAGCGGGTGCAGCACCTCAAGCCAGGTCGCCGCCGGTCCTTCCAGCGTGCCGCGTTTGAGGCCGAGCATGTGTTCGGTTTCCGGGCTGGTGTACACTTTGTCTGCCGAAACATCCCAGTCCCAGATGAGATCGCCGGCGCCGGTGAGCGCAAGCGCCCGGCGTTCGACGTCGGAAACAATGCCATGGGTGATGCCGCCGGCGAACGCATGCTGCATGACGGTGAAACCGATCAGCATCACGATCAGCACAAGGCCGCCGAGCAGCGCCGGACCGATGATGTCGTTTGTAACGAGGCCGGTGACCGCAAGGCCGGCAGCTGTCGTCCAAACAACCAATAACAGCCAGGTCGGGATCAACAACACGGCGCGATCGAAACCGTGGGTCGACAGATAAATGACGAGGGCGAGCCCCAGCACGGCGATGCCGGCAAGCGACATGCGGGCGATGCCGGCAGCAACTGCGGGCTCGAACACCGCGACAGCAACCAGCGCGGCAAGCGCCGCCAACCAAGCGATCGTGATGTGGGCATATCGCACGTGCCAGCGCGACAGATTGAGATAGGCGAACAAGAAGACCAGCAGTGTCGCCGACAGGATCGCCTCGCCGCAGGCGCGCCAAACACGTTCAGCGCCGGCCGACATGTCGAACACCTTGCCCCAGAATCCGAAGTCGATGCCGATATAGATCAACACCGCCCAGCCAAGCGCGGCGGCGGCCGGAAACATGATCGAGCCCTTCACCACGAACAGAATGGTGAGGAACAGCGCAAGCAGACCGGCGATGCCGATGACGATGCCGTAATACAGAGTGAATGAATTGACCTTGTCCTTGTAGGCGTCCGGCTCCCACAGATAGATCTGCGGCAGTTTGTCGGTACGAAGTTCGGCGACCAAGGTGATGACGGTGCCGGGGTCGAGCGTAATGCGGAAAACATCCGCGGTCGTACCTTCCTGACGCACCGGACGATCGCCGGTCGATGGGGTGATCGCCGCAATGCGCGAGAGTCCGAGATCAGGCCAGAACAGGCCGGAGCCGACCATGCGGTAATGCGGCACGACAATCAGACGATCGATCTGCTCGTCGCTGTTGTTGGTGAGCGCAAGCACCGCCCAGTTCGTGTTGCCTTCGCGCGCACGCACTTCAATGCGCCGCACGATTCCGTCGGGACCGGGCGCAGTCGAGACCTGAATGCGGTCGCCGTCGGTTTTCTGCAACTCGGTTGCAGCGGTGAGATCGATGGCAGCGGCGTCGAGCCGCACGTTCACCGCTTCCACGGCGCGCGCGCTCTGGGCCGCCAGCAACGAAGCGGCAAACGTAACCGCTACGGCCGTCAGGCATCGAATCATCAGTGTAAAACCCCCGCCCGCGGCATCGCCTTGCAGCCGAGGGCTCTGGGCTTGCCGACGGTGAAAATCTCCAAACAATCTTACCCTTTTCAGTTTAAGTCAGACATTGCGCCGATTTCGCGGCTTGGGCAGAAACGCACGTTCGGTCAGAAGGTTAGCACGATTTTGCCGATATGGGCGCTAGTTTCCATCAGCGCGTGCGCCGCGGCGGCATCGGCAAACAAGAAGGTCTTATAGATGACCGGCTTCACCTTGCCCGCTGCGATCAAGGGCAGCACATTGTCCTCGACCGCACGGGCAATTGCACCTTTGTCGGCGACCGAGCGCGAGCGCAACGTAGAGCCGGTATGGTGCAGCCGTTTGAGCATAATGCGGCGGAAATCGACCGTTGCTTTCGGGCTGCCCTGAAACGCAATTTGCACGATGCGCCCCTCCACCGCAGCAGCTTCATAGTTGCGCGCGATGTAATCCCCACCCACCATGTCCACTATAACCTCGGCGCCTTTGTCGCCGGTGGCCGACTTTGTGGCTGCGACAAAGTCCTCGCTCCTATAGTTAACGGCGACGTCGGCGCCGAGCTTGCGGCATGCATCGCACTTTTCTTTTGACCCGGCAGTCGTGATGACGCGCGCGCCGAACGCCTTCGCAAGCTGGATAGCGGCCGTACCGATGCCTGACGAGCCGCCGTGGATCAAAAGCGTTTCGCCGCTTTTGAGTCCGCCACGCTCGAACGTGTTGTGCCAGACCGTGAAGAAAGTTTCCGGCACCGCCGCCGCCTCGACCATTGATAGACCGGAAACCGGCAACGCGTGACTTTCATGTGCGACGCAATACTCGGCGTAGCCGCCGCCGACCACGAGGGCCATCACGCGATCACCCAGCTTCCAACGTTTGACGTTGGCACCTAAAGCTGCGACTTCGCCTGCAATTTCGAGTCCGGGAATATCAGGCGCGCCGGCCGGCGGCGGATAGAGGCCCATGCGCTGCATCACGTCGGGCCGGTTGACGCCGGCAGCCGCGACCTTCACCAGGATCTCGCCGTCACCGGGCACCGGGACCGGCCGTTGTTCCGGCACGAGCATGTCCGGGCCGCCGGCAGCCTTGATGCCGATCGCCGTCATTCTGGTTGGTATCGCAGCCATCGGTTCCCCTATCTCTCTATCGATTCGTGAGGTCTGTTTAGGCGGGCTCCGGCGATGTGACAACCGCGACCGCTATGGCTAAGTTCGCACGCAGGAGGCCGACCATGCCGGCAATCGACGAGGACGACAAACCGAAAAAGAAAATCGTGCATGAGATTGGTCAGGATCTCACGCTGCTTTCGGTCGAAGAACTTGGTGTTCGCGTGCAGTTGCTGCGCGACGAGATCAATCGGCTCGAAGCGGACATGAAACACAAGCGCGCGTCGCGCACGGCCGCTGACCAGTTTTTCAAACGGTGAAGTTGTTCAGCGCCGTCGCGGGGCAAAGAAGGTATCCTTGTGCCGGGAGCGGCCGGAAAATATTTGGCATCGCGTGTGCCTTCTTAAGGTGTCGTTAAGCTTTCTCGACCATTACTAGGCATTGTCCATCTTCAAAGTGGACATTGAGTGGCTCCTGTCCACTCTGTTTGACGCCTCCCTGTTATCACCTTAGAGCCGCCGGCGACGGCGGCTCCTTTTTTTGTGCCAATATGGGTCAAGCGCGCGTGATCTCTCAATCTCGCGCGGCAACTATATTGCAATGTTAACCATATCGCCGGCTGGACAGAGGCGGCCTGCGCGCGCCATGCTTACCCAATCGTATACGGGGCGCGTATCGGTCCCATGTGAGGCGTGGCGTCATGTCCGAGAAATCCTTGAGCGAAACTCAGCCGGTGTCGTTCGGCGAGAGGCTCGCCGGTTCGCAGGCGTTTGCCGACTTGTTCCGTGACGGCATGGCCCTGGTCGAAGAGACTGCAACTTATCTCGACGGCGCCGGCCGGCAGCAATCAAAGAGACTCGAACGGGCTGCCGCGTTGGCCTACGCTACTGAAAGCATGCGGCTCACGACCAGGCTGATGCAGCTTGCTTCCTGGCTTCTGCTTCATCGCGCGGTGAAGGAAGGCGAGATGTCGCTCGCCCAGGCCAGCAAGGAAAAGAGCAAGGTCAAGCTTTCGACCGCCGATTCTTATGACACCGACAATATTGCGTTGGTGCCGGTGACGCTTCGCGAACTCATCGAGCGTTCACAAAAACTGTACGCCAAGGTGCGCCGTCTCGACGCCACCATCTACAATCAAAGCGCCGCCGAACGTTCTGTGACAGCCAATCCGGTCGAGCGTCAGCTCGGCCTGTTGAAGGCGGCGTTCGGAGCGGAAAGCGTTTAAGCGTCCGCCCGCTTGAAAATAAAAACCCCCGCATCGCTGCGGGGGTTTCGTTTTGCGGGCGGCGGGCCTATTTCTTCTCGTCCGCCTTGAGGAAGCCCGAGAACTTCTTCTGGAAGCGCGACACGCGACCGCCGCGATCGACGATCTGCTGCTGGCCGCCGGTCCAGGCCGGATGCGACTTCGGGTCGATGTCGAGATGCAGAACATCACCCTCTTTGCCCCAGGTGGAGCGGGTGGTGAATTCGCTGCCGTCGGTCATCACCACCTTGATGGTGTGGTAACCTGGATGGATATCTTGTTTCATCGTTATTTTCCGGGCGCGCAGGCGCGCCATTTGGGGCTGAATTTGGTGGCTCCTATACAGCAGCCCATGGCAGGCGGCAAGCTGAGCAATTGACCGGCGCCGGGCCCTCAAGGCATTAAGGATGCGGGGGCGGTGGCAGGTTACATGAGTTCTTCCAACGATGGCCGGGGGCTGGATCCGGCCGGCGGGCCTGCGCCCGGAGAGCGGCGCAAACTCAAGATTAGACCGCTCGCGCGGCTGATGCCTTACATAGCGCGTTATCGTGGCCGCGCATTTGCGGCACTGGCGGCGCTCGTCGTCGCCGCGCTCACAACATTGATCGTGCCGGTCGCGGTTCGCCGCATGATCGATTTCGGTTTCTCCGACAAGGCTGTCCAGCTGATCGACAGCTATTTCGCGGTGATGATCCTCGTCGTCGTCGTGCTCGCGATCTCCAGCGCGCTGCGCTACTACCTGGTAACGACACTGGGCGAGCGCATCGTCGCCGATCTGCGTTCAGATGTTTTTGCGCATCTGACGCATTTGTCATCCGCGTTTTTCGATACGGCGCGAACCGGGGAAATCGTGTCGCGTCTCACCGCCGACACGACCCAGATCAAATCCGCCGTCGGTGCCTCGGTTTCGATAGCGTTACGCAATCTGCTGCTGCTCTTGGGCGGTGCCGCCATGATGGTCGTCACGAGCCCGCGATTGTCATTGTTTGTGCTCGCGGCAATCCCGGTGATCGTGCTCCCCTTGGTGGGCTTCGGTCGCGCGGTGCGCAAACGGGGCCGCGAGGCGCAGGACAAGCTCGCCGAGGCATCCAGCTATGCCGACGAGCTGATCGGCTCGATGCGTACATTGCAGGCCTTCACCAACGAAAAATCGGCGCAGTCACGGTTTTCTTCCGCGGTTGAGTATGCTTATGCCGCCGCGCGCGCCGCCACCAAAGCGCGTGGCGTGCTCACCGCGGTCGTGATTTTTCTGGTCTTTGCCAGCATCGTCGTGGTGCTGTGGATCGGCGCGCAGGATGTGCTCGCCGGCAACATTACTGCCGGCCGCCTTGGGCAATTTGTCCTCTATGCCGTGTTCGCTGCGGGAGGGCTCAGTGAGCTTAGTCAGGTGTGGGGGGAGATCGCTCAGGCCTCCGGCGCGGCCGAACGCCTCTTTGAAATCCTCGACGCCGAGCCGCAGATCAAGGCGCCGGTGCACCCGGCGCCGCTGCCGAAGCCGGCAAACGGGGAAATCGAGTTTCGCGATGTGAGCTTTGTCTATCCCGGCCGCCCGAACATGCCGGTTCTTGATCATGTTTCATTTCGAGTTGCGCCGGGCGAAAAGCTCGCACTGGTCGGCCCGTCGGGCGCCGGAAAAAGCACGATCTTCCAGCTGATCCTGCGATTCTACGATCCGTTGTCGGGGAACATCGGATTTGACGGCGTGCGGCTCACCGATGTGGACCCCGCCGCATTGCGCGCCCGCATCGCGCTGGTGCCGCAGGACGCCGTGGTTTTCGGAATGAGCGTTCGGGAAAACATTCAGTTTGGGCGGCCCGATGCTTCCAGCGCCGAGATCGAGCAAGCGGCCGAGGCGGCGCACGCATCCGAATTTATTCGACGTCTGCCTTTGGGCTTCGAGACGCCGGTCGGCGAACGCGGCGTCACATTGTCCGGCGGCCAGCGTCAGCGGATCGCGATCGCCCGCGCCATTTTACGCGAGGCGCCGCTTCTGTTGCTCGACGAGGCGACATCGTCGCTCGATGCGGAAAGTGAAACCCTGGTGCAGCAGGCGCTCAAACGACTCATGTTCAACCGCACAAGTATCGTGATCGCGCATCGTCTTGCCACCGTGCAGAATTGCGATCGCATTCTGGTTCTCGACCACGGGCGCGTCGTGGAAGAGGGTACTCACGCCTCGCTTGCTTCTGCAGGCGGGCTCTACGCCCGACTGGCGAAATTGCAGTTCGAGGTGACCTGAGCCCCAAGGCCGTCAGACTAAGGCCGCCAAGCCATCCTGTTGACCGCGATCCCCGACACCGGATTTTTGTCTTCGCCGGCATAGGTAAAGTCGTGTTTCTCGTAGAAGCGAATGGCGCGGAAATTATCCTTGTTGACGAGGAGCTCAAGACCTCTTGGCGACAGACGTTTCGCCTCTTCAAGCAGGACGAGCGCGACGTCTGAACCCCAATGTTCAGGCGCGACCACGATCTGGTCGAGATACATCGTTTTCGGATCGACCGTGACGAAGCCGACAAGCGCGCCGCCTCGTTCTGCAAGCACGATCTGCGCGGCCGGCACCAGCTCGTTGCGCCACCGTTCGCGCCACCATGGAACGCGCGCATTGAAATCGAGGTGCGGATAGTGTTTGGCCCAGGTGCGCCGCCACAGTTCGATCGCCGCATCTTCGTCTGCGGGGGCGTATCGGCGCAACGTGCAGATTTTCTCGCTCACCGTTCGGTCAGCTTGAACTCAATACGCCGATTACGCCTGTAGGCATCCTCGGTCTTGCCGAGGTCGATCGGCTGAAATTCGCCGAAACCGGCGGCGACCAGACGTTGCGGCGAGACGCCTTTGCCAACGAGGTACTGGACGACAGAGATTGCGCGCGCGGCCGACAAATCCCAGTTCGATTTGAAAGCGCCGCCAGCGGAAATTTGCCGTACGTCGGTATGGCCGTCGACGCGCAGAACCCAGGCGAGATCACCCGGGATTTGCTTTTCCAGCTCAATCAATGCGTCCGCCACCTTGTCGAGTTCCGCGCGGCCCTCGGGCTTGAGATCGGCTTTGCCGGTATCGAAAAAAACCTCTGATTCCAGCACAAAACGGTCTCCGACGATGCGCATGTCGGTTCGGTTGCCGAGGATCTCGCGAAGCTTGCCAAAGAAATCCGATCGGTAACGCTTGAGTTCGTTGACCCGCTCGGCCAGGGCCAGATTGAGCCGTTGGCCCAGCTCGGTGATGCGGCTTTGCGACTCCTTGTCTCTCTTCTCGGCGGCGTCGAGCGTTTGTTCGATGGCCGCCAGTTGGCGACGCAGCGCGGCAATTTGCTGGTTGAGCACCTCGACCTGGGCCAGTGCGCGGGCTGAGAGTTTTTTCTCGCCCTCCAGCTGGCCGGTGAGCTCCGACACCTTGCCTTGCGCCGCCGCGGCGCCCGCCCCGGCATTATCGGCAGCGCCTTTCAGGCGATCCCGTTCATTTTCGGTGGTGGCGAGTGTCGCGCGCAATTGCGCGAGTTGGTCTTCGAGATTGGCTTTACCCGACTTCTCAAGCCCCAGCAGTTCTGTGAGTTGCGCTATTTGCGCATTCAACCGGGTGAGGGCGGTGTCCTTTCCCGCGACCTCCTGCTGCAAATAGAACTGCACGACCACAAATACGGTGAGCAGGAAAATGATGCCGAGGATCAACGTCGACAATGCGTCGACGAAGCCCGGCCAGTAGTTCATGCCGTTGTCGCCGCGGCGTGCTCGTGCCAGCGCCATAGGTTTCAACTCAACGGTTCACCTTCTCGCGCACCATCACTTCGAGAAGTTTCTTGATCTCGCGTTGCTGCTCGGCCTGCGAATCCACCCAATCGCGGATCATCTGCTGCTCGGTACGCATATGATGCACCAGCCCTTGAATCGCTTCGGCGAGATTGGCCATCGCGGCAGAGGCGGATTTGCCCGCCTCAACCTGATCGACCGCCTCTTTCAAACGGTCGACCGCCGAACGCACTTCGCCGGTGACGGCCGGAGCAACCGTCGGCTCGGCGGCCTGGTCGTAAACGGTCGTGGATAGCCAATCCTCAAGTTCCGTATAAAAGCGATTTTGCGCCTGGCTCGATTGCAGATCGAGGAATCCGAGCACCAGCGAACCGGCGAGCCCGAACAGCGAGGACGAGAACGAGATACCCATGCCGGAGAGCGGCGCGGCAAGCCCATCGCGCAGGGAGTCGAACATCGTACCGGCATCGCCGCTCGCCTTGAGGCCCTGAATGACGCCGCCGACCGAACTCACGGTTTCGATCAGACCCCAGAACGTGCCGAGCAAGCCGAGGAAGACAAGCAGCCCGGTCATGTAGCGCGAAATATCGCGTGCTTCGTCGAGGCGCGTGGCGATCGAGTCGAGAATGCCGCGCATCAATTGCGAGGACATTGCCATTCGGCCGACGCGGCTTCCGAGGATCGCGGCCATCGGTGCGAGAAGTATCGGCGGCCGATCGACTGCAAGACCGGGGTCGGCGAGACGGAAATTGTTGACCCACGCAATTTCCGGATAAAGCCGCAGCACCTGACGGAACGACAGAACAATACCGATCAACTCAATTCCGATGATTAGCGCGTTCAGGCCCGGGTTAGCCATGAACGCGACCTCGATCTGCTTGTGCAGTACGAAGGCGACCAGTCCGACAAGGATGACGAACACGAGCATCCGAACCAGGAAGATGCGCGGGGACGACAGCTTGAGTGGATCGAGTTCTTTGGCCATGGCTCTAGGAGTTACGAGGAATGCAGCCCTTGCCGAGCACTATGACACAGTCCGGTGACAGGAAAAAAGCAGTTGTGGTGGAACCACAACCCAGCATAAAGCCGCCGATTGAGTTGAAATTGCGGTGGCCTAGAGATTGCCGGCCTTTTTAATCAGCGCGATCAGCTCTTTCTGAATTGCTTCGTTCCCGGCGGCGATGTGGCCCTTGTCGAAAATATCGTCGCCGCCGTCGCAGTCGGATACGAACCCACCGGCCTCTCGTACCATTATCAACCCGGCCGCTACATCCCACGGCTTGAGGTCGCGCTCCCAATAGCCGTCGAGCCGGCCGGCCGCGATCCAGGCGAGATCGAGTGCCGCCGAGCCAAAGCGGCGCAGGCCCGCAACCTGTTCCTGGATCGCGTTCGTTTCTTTCCGCGAAAGCCCGATGTCGCCGCGGCCATAGTGCGGAAGCCCGCAGGCGACGACCGCGTCGGCAAGGCGCTTGCGGCCAGCGACCCGGATGCGCTGCTCGTTGAGAAACGCGCCTTTGCCTCGTTCGGCAATAAACATTTCGTCGTTCGCCGGATTGTAGATCAAGCCCGCCACTATAGTTCCTTCGCGCTCAAGCCCGATCGAAATGGCGAATTGCGGAATGCCGTGCAAAAAATTGGTGGTGCCATCCAGCGGATCGACGATCCATGTGTGGGTTTTATCGGCGCCCTCGCGGCGGCCGCCTTCCTCCCCGAGGAAGCCATAACCCGGCCTTGCCTTCATCAGCTCCGCGTGGAGCGTCTCTTCGGCGCGACGATCGGCGGCACAGACAAAATTGGCCGGACCTTTCAGCGACACCTGCAATTTTTCCAGCTCGCCAAAATCGCGTTTGAGAGCGCGCGCGGCCTTGCGCGCGGCTGCGATCATGACATTGAGCAGTGCGGAGTGCTGCATGGCGCGTGCGGTCTGCCCGCGAAGACGGGCGCCGTCAAGGGCGTATAGCCACCACGGTCGACAGCCATTTTCTGGCTGCCTTATCGGCAGTCTCAATCACCGCCCGGTTTTGCTTTGCGGCAAATGCGTCGAGGTCGGGATCGCTGCTGCCGCCGGCCTTCGCGATCATGTGCCATTTGACGGCCTCGGTCGCGTCGGCGGGCAAGCCTCGTCCGGCCATCAGGATCCGCGCCAGACGATTTTGCGCGACTGGATTGCCGAGATACGCAGCTTTCAGGAATAGTTGCGCGGCCGCCGTCTCGTCCTTGTTAATTCCTTCGCCGTTGAACTGAGCAATTGCAAATTCGACCATGGCGTCAACATTGCCGGCGACCGAGGCCTGCTGCATGAGCCGCATCGCCTTGCTCTGATCCTTCGGCACGCCGCGGCCGTCCTTGTACATCGTAGCGAGCGCGTATTGTGCCTCTGAATTTCCCGCCTCCGCCGCAATAGCGAACAGTTCGCCCGCGCGCTTGAGGTCTTGCGGGAATTGCTCGCCCTGCAGATAGAGCAAGCCGAGGTCGTAGGCGGCGCTGGGATGGCCGAGCTTGGCGGCGGCCTCGAGCAACCGCGCAGCTTCGTCGGGGTTGCGGGCACCGGCGCGGCCCTGAAAACTAAACATGGCCAGCGCGAACATCGCGTCGCGGTTGCCCTTGGCGGCGGCCTGCTTGTACCACTGCGCGGCTTTCGAATCGTCGCGGCCGACGCCCAGTCCTTGCGCATAAATTTCGGCGAGCAGCGTCATGGCTGCGGGATCGTTTTGCTGCGCGCGCTTGGCGGCCTCGTTGAACGCGGTGATATAGAGGCCCCGCTGATAAGCCCCGTAGGCGACGTCCAAGTTGGATTGATCCAGGCTTGCGGAGGGTCCCGGTGCCGACTGTGGCCACGGCGGAAGTGTATTAGGCGTGTTTTTCGTAACCTGTGCCACTGCCGGTGTGGCACCGGCAGTCATCACAAATATTCCGAGAGCAACGAGACGATGCGGCGTTCCGATCATGCTGCCGTCTCCGGAAGTCGGAGACAGCGGCCGGCTTCGCCTATCGTTGCCGCGATTTCACGCGGATCGAGCCAAATAAAATCGCCAAGCGCCACGAAATCGGCGCCGGCTGCGACCAGCGGTGGAATCTCGTCGAGCGAGGCAGCGTAACCAACACAGGGGATTTCGAAAACTTCCGCCCACCAAGCGACGCGTTCCTCGATCGCCGGCAGGGTCGGGCGGCTCCTCTCCGCGTCCGGCTCTCCGAACATCACGTAGTCGGCTCCCTCTTCCGCGACGCGCATGGCGTCGTGCCGGGTTGTGAGGCCGCCGGCGCCGGCAATTCGCGCGGGCTTGAGTTGTTCGATCGCGTCCATAAACGCAGCCGCGCCGGTCAAGTGTGCGCCATCGGCACTGGCGCGCGCGACGAGGTCGACGTGGCCGTCGAGCAGGAGGGCGGCGCCTTTGTCCTGTGCCAATGCTGCCAGCGCCTTGACGCGATTGATGAGGCTGCGCTCATCCGCATCGGCAAGGCGCAGCAGGACGGCGGCTATGTCGCCGGCGTCCAGCGCTGCCGCCAATCGAGGAGCAAAATCGGGCGCGTCCGCGATCGGCGGAGTGACCAGATAAAGGCGTGGGGCAGGGCGAGGAGCCGCCTGTTTGGGTCGCGAAGCCATGGCCTGCGCATGCTAGCCCAATCCGGCAAAAAATTGACCTGTCCAGTCACTTGGTCGCGGTGCCGCAGGTCTTGGAGAACACCGCAAGCTCGTGGCCGACTTGGGCTATTACGCTTTCCCACTCGTCGATTCGCGGTTGGCGAAACAGCCGGGCGCTGGGGTACCAGGGACTATCCGTGCGCTGCGATAACCAGCGCCAGTCCTGGATGTGGGACAGCAGGATCCACAACGGCTTGCCCATCGCGCCTGCGAGATGCGCCACCGCGGTATCGACGGCGATCACCAGGTCAAGTTCGGTGATCGCGGCCGCGGTTTCGGCGAAGTCGGTGAGGGCATCTTCGATCCGCAGGATAGGAAAGCGGCCGAGGACCGTCAGATCGGTGTCCCGATATTCACGTTGCAAACTGACGAAATGCACGTCCGGGAGCGCCAGCAACGGTTCGAGTCGCGACAGCGCGATGCTGCGGTTGTGGTCGTTCTTGTGTGTCGGCTTGCCGGACCAGACCAGGCCGACGCGCGGCTTGCCGGTGCCGGCGAAACGCGCGCGCCATGTTCCGATCCGTTCGGCAGGCGCGTGCAGATAGGGCATCGACGCAGGGATTGTGTCAATCGTGGTGCCGAAGGCGAGCGGCAAACTCAGCAACGGGCAATGCACATCGAATGCCGGCAGCGTATCGCCGCGCCGATACATGCCAATCAATCCGTCAAATTTTCCGATGAGCGGCATCAAGCTGTCGGGCAGTTCGAGAACGATCCTTGCGCCTCTCCCGGCGACCATCGGCACATAACGCACGAATTGAATACTGTCGCCGAAACCCTGTTCGGCGTGCAGCAGGATCGTCTTGCCGGTCAGATCTTCGCCGCGCCATTGCGGTTGCGTGAATTCGCGCGGAGTAAGTTCGGTCGCGCCGCGCCAACGCCATTCGTAGCCGGCCCAGCCTTGCTCGAAATCTCCGACTGAGAGGCAGAGAAGCGACTTGTTCCAGTGCGCCTCTGCCATGTCGGGCTCGAGCGCGATGGCGCGATTGAAGCTGTCGAGCGCCTCTTCGGTTCGATCGAGATAGCGAAGCGCGCTGCCACGATTGACCAGCGCAAAGGCCATGGGCTTGTGCGCGATCGCGGACTCATAGTGGGCCAGCGCCTCGTCCGGCCGGTTGAGGTCGAGGAGCGCATTGCCGCGATTGTTATGCGCCTCGGTGTAGTCAGGCTTTAGGGCAAGTGCCCGCTCGAAACTGGCGAGAGCCTCTTCGTGGCGGCCCATGGCGTTCAATGCATTGCCGCGGTTATTGAAGCCGAATGCGAAATCCGGCTGCATCTCCAGGGCGCGCTCGTATTCCTTGAGCGCCTGGTCGTAAGCGTGCATTTCGTAAAACGCGTTCCCGCGGGCGATGACAACCTCGACATAATCGGGTTTGAGGACCAGAGCACGATCATACGCATCGAAAGCTTCGTTGAAGCGCTTGAGATCGCGCAACACCAGGCCGCGATTGGCATGGGTTACGGCGTCGTCGGGAGCGATGGCGAGAGCCTGTTCGTAGCAGGCGAGCGCTTCCGCGAGCTGCTTGCGATCGCGCAATAGATGGCCGCGTTCCTTCAGTGCGGCCGCGTGCCGCGGCTGATATGAGAGCGCGCGGTCGAAACTCGCCAGCGCTTCGTCGCGTCGATTAAGCCTGGCCAGGCACTGGCCGCGGTTCACCAGCGCGTCGGCATAATCCGGACGATGCACGAGCGCCTGCTCGTAGCTTGCGAGCGCCTCTTCGTTGCGGTCGAGCTCGAAAAGAGCGTTGCCGCGATTGTTGATCGCCTCGGAATAATTGGGCCGCGCGGCAATCGCCTTCTCGAAGCTCAAGAGCGCGTCATCCGCCCTTTTTAGCGCGCGCAACGTATTGCCGCGATTATTGAGGGCTTCGGCATAATCCGGCTTGAGCTTGATCGCGCGCTCGTAGCTTTTGAGCGCCTCCTCGTGACGTTCGAGCACAGCCAGCACCGTGCCGTAGTTGGAATGGGCGGCGGCCGACCGCGCGTTGGTCTTGAGTGCGCGTGCGATCAGCTTGAGCGCCTCGGCGGGCTGGTTTCGCTGATGCATGAGTACGCCGCACAGGTGCAACGCGTCGAAGTTGCCCACCTGAACGGCGAGGATCTGCCGATAGAGCGCTTCAGCCTCGTTGAGCTGTCCGCGCTGATGACAGTCAACGGCCCGCCGAAGCGTGTCGGCAATGTTGGGTTTTGCGGATGACGGGTTGATGAGCGGCTTGGGCATGGCCTCGAATGCGTTGCGAATGCCACGCGGGAACGCAACATCACCTGGCCGGCGCCTCGCCGGCGAATCATGTGCGAGATTATTCGCTTGTAACGCCTGCGTCCAAGTTGGGTACGCGCGCCTCAGCCTGGCATCGGAACCGGGCCCATATCCTTCGGCACCTTGTAGCCCTTCTGCACCGCCGGGCGCGCGGCGATGGCTTCGTACCAGCGCTTCACATTTGGATATTGCTTGAGATCGATGGTCTGCCACTCGAAGCGCGAGATCCAGGGCCAGATCGCGATGTCGGCGATGGAATATTGATCGGCGACAAACTCATGGCCTTCGAGCCGGGTGTTGAGCACTTTATAGAGACGATGCCCTTCTTTCAGGTAACGCTCCTCGGCGTAGGGCGCCTTGCCCTTGTTGTACTTCACGAAGTGATGCACCTGCCCAAGCATCGGGCCGGGACCACCCATCTGCCACATCAGCCATTCGATCACGCGATAGCGGCCTTCGCCCGATTTGGGCATCAGCTTGCCGGTCTTGTCGGCGAGATAAATCAGGATCGCTCCGGACTCCATCAACGCCATGTTGTTGTCACGGTCGACGATCGCAGGAATGCGGTTGTTGGGGGCGACCTTGAGGAACTCGGGCGCGAACTGCTCGTCCTTGGAGATGTCGATTGGGTGCACCGTGTAGGGCAAGCCAAGCTCTTCCAGGGCAATGGAAACCTTGCGGCCATTGGGAGTCGTCCATGTGTAGAGATCGATCACGTTTCGTGTCCTTGGCTTGCGTTGTAACTGCGGGAACGTCCGCGGCGGGGAGGGCGGTGACAGGCGAGGCTTATCAGAAACGGAAAGGGCCGCAACGCGAAGCGGTCCTTTGCACGTCAGGCCGCTTTTTTCTCCATATCGGCTTTCCACTGACCGAGCGCGGCGAGGCCATTCATCTTCGCGCGATGCGCAAACGCGCGCTGGGCGGCCGCTACGTTTTCCGTTTTGCCCTTCCAGGTGGTCTGCGGCGCGTGCTGAAGCGCGCGACCGTATGAAAAGGTCAGCTTCCACGGCAGATTTCCAATTCTGTTCATGGCATCGAGATGGGCGGTCGCTTCTTCGTCGCTTTGCCCGCCCGAGAGGAACGCGATCCCCGGCACGGCACCCGGCACGCAGTTCTTGAGCACCTTGACGGTTTTTTCCGCCACTTCCTCGACGCCGGCGCGTTTGCCGTTCTTCTTGCCGGAGATCACCATGTTGGGTTTGAGCACGATGCCTTCGAGTGCGACGCGCTGGAAATAGAGCTCTTCGAATTGGGCCTTCAGCACCAGTTCGGTCACTTGATAACAGCGATCGATATCATGATCGCCATCCATGAGGACTTCAGGTTCGACGATCGGCACGATCTGGGCGATCTGGCACAGCGCCGCATAGCGCGCGAGGGCGTGCGTGTTGGCGCGGATGCAGGTGTAGCTGGGGATGCCCGCGCCGATATCGATGACCGCGCGCCACTTCGCGAAACGCGCACCTTGCTGGTAGTACTTCGGGAGGCGGTCGGCGAGCTTGTCGAGACCGATGGTCACGACCTCACCCGGACAATTCGGCAGGGGTTGGGTGCCTTCGTCGACCTTGATACCCGGGATCGCGCCTGCCTTCTTTATCAGGTCAACCAGCGGGGTGCCGTCCTTCGCTTTCTGCCAGATGGTCTCGTCGTAGAGGATGACGCCCGAAATGTGCTTCATGCCCTCGGACGAACGGAACAGCATTTCGCGGTAGTCGCGACGGCTGTCTTCAGTCGACTCAACACCGATCCCGTCAAAGCGTTTTTTGATGGTCCCGGAGGATTCGTCTGCCGCCAGGATGCCCCTGCCGGGCGCAACCATGGCCTGTGCGACCTTGTTCAATTCAGCGAGATTCATTGTTCCCTCCATCGCATCCATTCGTGTCCCGGATGACGGCGAACTAAAGCGGTTCGCCGTCACTTTACTCTCAAGACCTCGACACCGGGCAAGGCTTTCCCTTCAAGCCATTCGAGAAATGCACCGCCGGCGGCCGAGACATAACTCAGGCGATCGGTTACTCCGGCGACATTCAGCGCGGCAACCGTATCGCCGCCGCCCGCTATCGAGACAAGCTCACCGGCTCCGGTCAGTTCCGCGGCCGCCTCGGCGATTTCGACCGTTCCATTGTCGAACGGTTCCATCTCGAAGGCGCCGAACGGGCCGTTCCACACCAAAGTCTTGGTGCGGGCAAGCAACGAGACAACCTGTTCGACGCTGCGCGGACCAATGTCGAGGATCATGTCCTTGGCGCCGACCTCGCCCGCATCGACAACGCGCGAAGGCGCGTGCGCCTCGAATTTCTCCGAAACGACGACATCGACCGGGAGCACGACTTCGCGCTTCGTAGCTTTGGCCTTGTCCATGATGTCGCGTGCGGTCGCAACCAGGTCGGCTTCCGCAAGCGACTTGCCGACGACTTTTCCTTGCGCGAGCAAAAAGGTATTGGCCATGGCGCCGCCGATGATCAGCGCGTTTACTTTATCGAGAAGATTGCCAAGCAATTCGAGCTTGGTCGAAATCTTGGCGCCGCCGACGATCGCCGCCAATGGCCGTTCGGGATGTTCAAGGGCCTTCGTGAGCGCTTCGAGTTCAGCCTGCATCGTGCGCCCCGCGTAGGCCGGCAGTTTGTGACCAAGGCCCTCGGTTGAGGCATGTGCACGGTGCGCGGCCGAGAAGGCGTCGTTGACCCAGATGTCACCCAGCTTGGCGAGCGACCGGACGAAGGCGGGATCGTTTTTCTCTTCGCCAGCGTGGAAACGAACGTTCTCAAGACAAATGATGTCGCCCGGCTTCATGGCGGCGACCGCACGTTCGGCGGCCTCGCCGATACAGTCGTCGACGAATCCTACCGGCCGCTTGATGATGCGCGCGACCTCGGCTGCGACGGGCTTCAAGGACTGCTTTCGATCGCGTCCCTTCGGGCGGCCGAAATGCGAGAGCAGGATCACCTTGCCGCCCTTGTCGGCGATCTCGGTGATTGCCGGCGCGGCGCGCTCGATGCGGGTTGAATCAGTAACGACCCCGTTCTCCACCGGCACGTTGAGATCCACGCGCACCAATATGCGCTTGCCCTTCACGTCGACGTGGTCGAGGGTGTGAAACTGAGTCATTCGGGAGATTCTCGTGTCCCGGATGTCGCCGATCGGGCGCAGCCGGTCTAGATCAATTTCCCCATCGCGACCGCTGTATCCGCCATGCGGTTCGAGAAACCCCACTCGTTGTCATACCAGGACATCACGCGCACCAATGTCCCGTTCATTACCTTGGTCTGATCCATGTGAAAGGTGGACGAGTGCGGATCGTGGTTGAAATCGATGGAGACGTTGGGATCATTGGTGTAGGCGAGAATTCCCTTGAGCTGCTGTTCCGAAGCCCGTTTCACCGCGTCGTTGACCTCTTCCTTTGTCGTCTGTTTCTTCGCGACGATCTTGAGGTCGATCACCGAGACATTCGGCGTCGGCACCCGAATGGCGACGCCGTCAAGCTTGCCCTTGAGCTCGGGCAGCACCAGGCCGATCGCCTTGGCGGCGCCGGTGGAGGTCGGGATCATCGATAGCGCGGCAGCACGCGCGCGATAGAGATCCTTGTGCATGGTGTCGAGCGTCGGCTGGTCGCCGGTGTAAGCGTGGATCGTGGTCATGAATCCGGTCTCGATGCCGACCGCGTCGTTGAGTACCTTGGCCACCGGCGCAAGACAATTGGTCGTGCAGGAACCGTTGGAGACGACCTTGTGGTCCTTTGTCAGCTTGTCGTGATTGACGCCAAAGACCACGGTGAGGTCGGCGCCATCGGCCGGCGCCGAGACCAGCACGCGTTTGGCGCCGGCCGTCAGGTGCGCCGAAGCCTTGTCCTTCACGGTGAAGAGGCCGGTGCATTCGAGCGCAATATCCACGCCCAGATCCTTCCACGGCAGTTTCGTGGGGTCGCGCTCGGCGGTGACTTTAATGGCGCCGTTTCCGATGCTGATCGTGTCGCCTTTGACCGTGACCTGTCCGGGAAAGCGGCCGTGCACGCTGTCGTAACGCAACAGATGCGCATTGGTTTCGACGGGACCCAGATCGTTGATCCCGACCACTTCGATATCCTTGCGGTCGGCTTCCGCTATAGCGCGCAGAATGTTGCGGCCAATGCGCCCGAATCCGTTAATGGCAACGCGTACGGTCATAGAGTCGCTCCCGGCTCGTTCAGTCTGCCGCGGCACGATGTACCACGACACATATAGTCATCGTTTACTTCTTCCCAAGTTTGGTTAGCGCCGCATGCGCGACCGCATCCGCGGTAATTCCAAACTTTTTGTACAGATCCTTGTAGGGCGCGCTCGCGCCGAACGATGTCATGCCGATAAAAATGCCGTCGGAACCAATGATGGCGTCCCAGCCCTGACGAACGGCGGCCTCGACGCCGATATTGACGCGCGCGTCGCCGACGATGGCGCGGCGATAGTCATCTTTCTGTTCCAGGAATAGTTCGAAACAGGGAACCGAAATCACCCGCGCCGCGACGCCGCGCGTCGCCAGCAGTTTCGCGGCGTCGACTGCAATCGCGACCTCCGAACCGGTGGCGAAAATCGAAACGTCTGAGCGGCCATCGGGGCCGGCTATTTCGTAGGCGCCCTGCGCGCAAATATTGTCTTCGTCGAGCCGGTTGCGCAGTTGCGGCAGGTTCTGCCGGGTCAGCGCGAGTATGCTTGGCCTGTTGCTTTCTTCGAGGGCAAGCTGCCAGCACTCGGCTGTTTCCACCGCATCGCAGGGACGAAACACCAGCAGGTCGGGAATTGCGCGAAGCGCGGCAAGATGTTCGACCGGTTGATGCGTCGGTCCATCTTCACCGAGGCCGATCGAGTCGTGGGTCATCACATGGACGACCCGTTTGCCCATCAGCGCGGCAAGCCGAATTGCCGGGCGGCAGTAATCGGAAAAAACCAGGAACGTTCCCGAATACGGAACAATGCCCCCATGCAGGGCCATGCCGTTCATCGCCGCGGCCATGCCGTGCTCGCGCACGCCGTAGTGGATGAAGCGGCCGGAGAAGTCGGCGGCCGAAATCGTCTTCATGCCTTTGACGCGGGTGTTGTTGGAACCGGTGAGATCGGCCGAGCCGCCGATCATCTCGGGCAGCACCGGAATGAGACTTTCGAGCGCGAATTCGCTGGCCGTGCGGGTGGCGATTTCCTTCGGTTGCGCCGCGAGTTTTTCTTTCACCGCGCGCACCGCATGCGCAAGGGCTTGCTTCGGCAAATCGCCCGTCATGCGGCGCTCGAATTCGGCGCGCTTGCCGCCATCGAGCGCGGCCAGTCGTTTCTTCCAGTCCGCATGCGCGCCTTTTGAGCGAGCTCCCGTCGCGCGCCAGGCTTTCAGGATATCGGCTGGCACATCGAAGGGCGCGGATGTCCAGCCGAGCGTTTTGCGAACGCCGGCGATCTCATCCGCGCCAAGGGGCGACCCATGCGATTTTTCCGAGCCCTGTTTGGTCGGAGCCCCGAAACCGATTTTGGTCTTGCAGGCGATCAAAACCGGTCTGTCGGATGTCTGTGCCTTCTCGAGTGCCGTGCTGATTGCCGCCGGATCGTGTCCATCTATTCGCGAAGCGGTCCAGCCGGCGGCCTCGAAGCGCTTCACCTGATCGACGCTGTCGGCGAGCGACAATGCGCCGTCAATCGAAATGCCGTTGTCGTCGAACAGAACGATCAGCTTGTTGAGCTTGAGATGGCCGGCGAGCGCGATCGCTTCCTGGCTGACGCCTTCCATCAGGTCGCCGTCGGAGGCGATCACGTAGGTCTTGTGATTGACCACGCCGTCGCCGAACACCGCAGCGAGATGCTTTTCCGCGATCGCCATGCCGACCGCATTGGCAAGCCCCTGACCAAGCGGACCGGTGGTGGTTTCGACGCCGGGCGCGTGGCCGAATTCCGGGTGGCCAGCGGTGATCGAACCGAGCTGGCGGAAGCGCTTGATCTCATCAAGCGTCATTGCGTCGTGCCCGGTGAGATAAAGCAGGGCGTAGAGCAACATCGAGCCGTGGCCGGCCGAAAGCACGAAGCGGTCGCGATCGGGCCAAGCCGTGTCCGCCGGATCGAATTTCAAAAAGCGGGAGAAGAGCACGGTCGCCACGTCGGCCATGCCCATCGGCATGCCCGGATGGCCGGACTTGGCCTGCTCCACAGCGTCCATCGCCAGCGCGCGAATCGCGTTGGCCATGCTCGCGTGAGCAATGACGGGGCCAGCGGCCGGTTGCTCGCGACGCTCTGCAGGCGCCGCGGCTGCCGTTGGCGAGGCTTTTGCGCTCATGAAAGGGCCTTTTGGCCGGTGGATAGCATGTAAGTCCTCTGAGTCAATGTGACGGGAACCGCGCGCATCGGCCATGCACAGGCGGCGAAAACAGCTGGGCAAATCGTCCGCGAAGCGTTGACTGGACGGTCGCGCAGCACGTAAGGTTCTTTGCCTAAATATCTGCTGCCGCAAGACTTTTTTGGTGCGGATCCAGGCAATGACGGAGCAAAGCGCAATCGATTCTTCGGTCAGACGTCTGGCGCTCGCGCTCGACGCACTCGATGCCGCGGTCGAGCGGCGAAAGCAGGCCGACCGCAGCGAAGAGGGCCTCGCCGCCCAGGTGCAGGCTCTCGGTGTCGACCGCACGCGACTTG
>DASPNW010000006.1:0-81371 GCA_035626335.1 Pseudolabrys sp. | reverse complement strand
CCCTGCGAGGGCTTCTCTTTGGCGGTGTCGGGAATGATGATGCCGCCGGCGGTCTTTTCCTCGGCATCGATGCGCTTGACGACGACGCGGTCGTGAAGCGGACGGAACTTCATGGCAGTCCTCCTAAATTATTGAACGATCTAGATTTTTGGTAGCTGACTGGTCCCCCCGCCAGCTCCTTCCCGCCACATGGGTGGCGGGTTTTTCGCCCGCAAGGGGCATCGGAAAATTTTTTAGCACTCATTTCGGACGAGTGCCAACACTTCCGGAAACGACAGTGGTGCCAATGGTTAACGGCCATGTGTTGGGAACGTCGTTTGCGCCAATCACGTTACCTCCGGCCGGCACGGGCATGCCGCGGAGGGGCTGTTAGCAGGCAGATTCTCGTGCTGCTAATGCCTTGATTTTAAACACCTTGTTTACCTTTTCGGCTTGCAATGGGGAGTGCCGGAAATGGAAACTTTGAGTCCGACTCGACGGAGGACCAGAATGGTTTCAGAGGATTTCCGTAGACAAGTCAGTGGTTATGGTCTGACGACCGCGCATATTCTGTATCGACGCCCCGACCATCGCTGGTTGCTCCAGTCTTACGTCTGGCAGAATTACGACCTCTTCCCCGAATTCCCAGAACTGCAGCGCTTCCTCGCCTTCTGGCGGGAAAAGTTGGAAGGCCCGCTGCATTCAGTGCGCGTCGCACACTGCAAGTTGATCAAGCCAGCCGAGCTCAAGACGATCGACGGGGAATTCCGGCTGCATTGAGTCAGTCCAACTGCGCCGTCGTGGTGCAGGACTGCTGCAAAAAATGCGAACGTGATCTTGCCCGTTGCTGGGATAGGAGGGTGCTGTTCCGGCGCTTCTCCGGAAGTTCATCAAAGTCTGTCATTCAAAGCATTCAAATGTTTTGACCGCGGTTGCCATGTTCCGGCATGGCGCAAATGCCGTGAGTGTCTTAACTAGTCCGGAACTTCACCCCGCTTCATCAGTCAAATATTCCGTGCAAAGATTCTTTCCCCGCGTCGTGCTGATGCTCGGCAATGTCGTCATCGGTCTCACGATTCTTGGACCCGCGGGAATGCTCGCCGAACTGGCGAGTGGCCTGCGGGTCGGTATCCACGACACTGGCCTATTGGTCACATACGGTGCAGTTGTCCTATGTGTTGGCTCGCCGGTCATGGCCTGGCTGACGACGCGGATAGATCGGCGTGTTTTGCTGGTCACTACGCTGGCGATTTTGGCAGCAGGGCAGGCCGCATCAGCGCTGGCGTCGAACTACACCGTTATTTTATTTCTCCGGCTTGTAATGCTCACGATAGGTGCGGTCTACACGCCGCAAGCGGCGGCCACAGTCGCTTTGATCGTTCCAGTTCGCGAACGACCAAGCGCAATTGCCTTCGTATTTCTTGGCTGGTCGCTCGCTATTGCCGGCGGCCTGCCACTGGTAACCTTTATCACCACACATTTCGGTTGGCAGACGGTGTACGGCAGTCTCGCCGCCCTTGCGGCCGTCATTGCCCTGCTTGTGTTCGTCGTGTTGCCGAAGGGGTTGCAAGGACATCCGCTTTCTCCGCAAAGCTTTGCGTTGATCGGGCGTAACAAGCGGATTGTGCTCATCCTGCTGGTGACGTTGCTGCAAACTTCGGGTCAGTTCACGGTTTTTATTTATCTCGCGCCGCTGCTCAAAGCCTTAACGGGCGCGGGCGCGGCAGTCGCCGGTTCATTCTTCGCGTTCTACGGCGTGGTCGGGCTAATAGGGAATGTAGTTGCGAGTGGAGTAGTAACAGCGCTTGGAACACAAAAAACCCTCGCGTTTTTCATGGGATCGACGCTACTCGGCATGGCGCTGTGGGCCGTGGGCGCGGGTTGGTTGTTGGCAATGGGAGCGGGTGTATTTTTCTGGGCGTTCGGATTTGCCGCGATCAACTCCATGCAACAGGCGCGCCTCGTAGCGGCCGCGCCGGACCTTGCCAGCGCTTCAGTCGCTCTCAACACATCGGTGCTTTATGTCGGACAGGCGATCGGCTCCGGCATCGGCGGGCTGTTGTTCGTCCTTGGTCGTTTCCACGTCATCGGCTTTGTCGGGGTGGCCTTCGTTGCGGCCGCGTGTGTGCTGCTCGCCGCGACGTGGGAGAAGGATGTTCCGAAGCCCGCCCGCTAACTTCTGAAGGCCTAACGGCCGGCAGCGTAGCCCTGCATGCCGCGTGGATTGGCCGCCGCGCGTCGCCGCGGACCGACACGCGAAGCGGCCGTGAGACGGCCTTCCGACCAGGGCGGTCCAACCTCGATTTCATGGCCGCGTGCACGCAGCTCCGTGATCGTATCGGCGGGCAATCGCTTTTCAACGACCAGCACACCGGGACGCGCGGTGCGCGGCCAGAACGAGATGGGGAAATGTTCAGAATGCCACGCGGGGGCATCGATCGATTCCTGCATGTTCATGCCGGCGTGAACATGACGCAAAAAGAATTGCGTGGTCCACTGATCTTGCTGATCGCCGCCGGGAGAGCCCCAGGCGAGATACGGCTCGCCGTCACGCAGCGCCAAGGTCGGCGATAACGTCGTGCGCGGGCGCTTGCCTGGAGCGAGCGCGGCCGGATGGCTTTCGTCGAGCCAGAACATCTGCGCCCGCGTGCCAAGGCCGAAACCGAGCTCGGGGATGACCGGTGATGACTGCAGCCAGCCCCCGGATGGGGTCGACGACACCATGTTGCCGGTGGCGTCAACAATGTCGAAATGCACGGTGTCGCCAATCACCTCGCCGAGCCGGCCAACCGTCGGCTCGCCAGCACCCAAGGCACCGACTGCCGTGCGCGCGCCTTCGGAACGGCGCATCGCGACCACCGCTCCAAAACCCTCAACCGAGCCTGGCAGCAACTCGAGCGAAGCCTGCTTGCCGATCAGTTTGCGGCGATCGGCATTGTAGCGATCGGACAGCAATGTCTCGATCGGCACACGAACAAATTTTGGATCGCCGTAAAAACTTTCCCGGTCGGCGTAGGCAAGCTTGGCGCATTCGACCTGCAAATGAACGAAATCCGGTCCTGCCGGATCGACGCCGTCAAGGTCGAAGCCTTTGAGTAACGCGAGTTGTTGCAGCATCACCGGTCCCTGGCTCCAGACGCCGGGCTTGCAGACGGTGTAGCGGCCATAGTCGTAAGTCAGGGGCGGTTCGACATGCGCCTGCCAGCCGGCCATGTCGGCGCCGGTCAGTGCGCCAGCATGAGGTTCACCACTGACGTCCATCACCTTTTGTGTGCGGCAGAACCTGTCGATCGCCTCGGCGACGAAACCCTGTGACCACACTTTGCGCCCGCGCTCGATCTGCGCAATCCGGTCGCCGCCGGCGCTTTCGGCTTCGCGCAATATCCGCATGTAGGTGTCGGCGAGCGCGCGGTTTGTAAAGAGCACGCCGGGTCCAGGCACCTTGCCGTTCGGAAGATAGACAGCCGCTGAACTTGGCCAATGCTCGCGGAACAATTGCGCGACCATGGCAATGGTGGCGCTTGCGCGCTCGACCAGCGGATGACCGTTGCGCGCGTATGAAATCGCAGGCGTCAGCACATCGGCCAGACGCATGGTGCCGTAGTCTCGCAACAGCAGCATCCAGGTGTCGAACATGCCTGGAACGCAAGCCGCAAGCAGACCGGTCCCGGGGACCATATCCAGTCCGAGACTGCGGAAATGCGCGATGGTCGCGCCAGCCGGTGCCGGACCCTGTCCGCATACCACCTCCGGCCGGTTGCGCTTCACATCGTAGAGGACGACCGGCACATCGCCGCCCGGCCCATTAAGATGCGGTTCGACCACTTGAAGTGTAAAGGCGGTCGCCGCCGCGGCATCGAAGGCATTGCCGCCTTTCTCCAAGATCGACATGCCGACCGCCGTCGCGATCCAATGCGTTGACGCAACAGCCGCGAAGGTGCCCTCGATCTCGGGCCGGGTCGTGAAGGGATTGGGGTTGATCTTGGAGACGTCAATTTTCATGCGTGGGCAATGTAATTGAGATTGACGAGGGTCGCCACCTTGTTTCGTCCCTCCGTTCGCGGCAACCTGAGGCCCGCGATTTCGACTGAGGGGACAAAATGTTGACAACTGCCGTGGCGGCCGCAGTGCCGCATCGAACCAACACGTTCAAGGTTCTTGCCGCCGCGTCGATCGGTAACGCGCTCGAATGGTATGACATTCTCGTTTACGGTTATTTCGCCGTCACGATTTCCAAGCTGTTTTTCCCGACAGCCGATCCGACAACCGCGCTGCTTCTGACTTTTGGCACGTTCGGCGTGTCGTATCTGGTGCGCCCGCTTGGCGCGATTGTGCTTGGCGCCTATGCGGACCGTAACGGGCGCAGAGCCGCAATGCTGTTGTCGATCGTTATCATGACGATCGGAACCGGCTTGATGGCGATCATGCCGACCTACGGGACGATAGGGATTTTGGCGCCAATTGCTGTGCTAATTGCGCGGCTGCTGCAGGGCTTTGCGGTGGCCGGCGAGTTCGGCAGTGCCACCGCGTTTCTGGTCGAGCACACCAAGGAGCGCAAAGGTTTTTTTGCGAGCTTCCAGTGGTTCGGCCAGGGGCTGGCCGCAGTGCTCTCCTCTTTCTTCGGCGTCATTCTGTTCAGCGTGCTGACGCCGGACCAGCTAGACAGCTGGGGCTGGAGAGTGCCGTTCTTCTTCGGGCTGCTGATCGGTCCGATCGGCCTCTATATCCGCAAGCACGTCGGCGAGACGCCGGAATTTCGCGAGCAAGGCCCTGCCAAGGCGCCCCTGCGCCAGATGTTCGCCCACCATTGGGATCGCCTGCTGATGTGCGTCGGCATCGTGATCCTTTCAACCAGCTCGAACTACATCATTCTTTACATGCCGACTTTTGCCATCAAGCAGCTGCATTTGCCGCAATCGCTTGGGTTCACCGCGACTTTGCTCGGCGGCATCCTGCTGACGTTTGGCGCACCATTTTTCGGTCATCTCTCGGACCGTGTCGGCCGCGTGCGAATGATGGTGATCGTCTCTCTGCTGTTTGCGGTCTCGGCCTATCCGGCCTTCGTGATGCTCGTCGCCAACCCGTCGCTTGCGGGGATCGTCGGCATCGTGTGCTGGCTGAGCCTGCTCAAGGCAGCCTATAGCGGCGTACTTCCGTCTTTAATGGCGGAATTGTTTCCGATCTCCACGCGGAGCACGGGTATCGCAGTGGCCTACAATACCAGCGTGCCGATCTTCGGCGGCTTCGCGCCCTTCATCGCTGCGTGGTTGGTTGCAGTCACCGGTTCGCCGGTGGCGCCAAGTTTCTACCTCATCGCGACGTCACTGATCAGCCTGTTGGTCCTTGTCATCATCAACATGCGAGTCAAAACCACCTAACCGAGACACCGATGGCCCGGATCCGCTTCGATTTCGGCGCGTTGAAACTCGACGCCGAATTGCTCGACACGCCCACAGCCAGGGCTATCGTGGCGGCGCTGCCGATTTCCTCGGCCGTGCTCACCTGGGGCGAAGAGGTTTATTTCGATGTGCCGGTGGAGGTCGCGCGTGAACCTGACGCGCGTGCCGTGATAACACCTGGCGAAATTGCGTATTGGCCGCAGGGTCCGGCAATCGCAATTGGTTTCGGCCGCACGCCGATTTCCAAAGGGGACGAGACGCGGCTGGCCAGTCCCTGCAACGTCTTCGCCAAGGCCGTTGGCAGCGTGAAGGTGCTCTCCAAGGTGAAGACCGGGGTCGAGGTCAGGGTGAACAAGCTCGATTAGTTCGATGATCGTTCGCCGGCATGGCGGCGGACCATCGATAAAGTGAGATCCCAGGCGTTGCGGACGTTGACGATCGCAAGCGCCAGCAATCCGCCGGCCAGCACTTCAAGCGCATAGTCGAGTTTGAGATAGATCATGATACTTGCGGCCAGCAAGGCAAGATAGGCGCCGACCGGGAGCAATCCGTAGGCCAAATAGTCCTGCAGATGGTGTGTCATCTCAGTGCGCACGACCCACACGGAGATGACGATCGAGACGGCAACACCGATGACCGCTGTCGCTGCAATCAGAACGGCGAAGAAGACCGGCCCATGCGAAGGCACCAGGCAGACCGCAGAGAGAAAAAACACGCTGGTGAAATGAATCACCACCGGACTCATGAAGGTACGAGTCCCCTGTTGGTGCCGGTCACTGAGAAAGCCGGTGCCGAGCGATACGGCGACAAACAAAAGTGCCAGCAAGGTGGCGCCGGCGGTGCCGAGCAGGATGTAGAATTCATGCCACTCGTGCAGCGATTCCATGAAAATCAGCCTCGCCCGACGAACGGCATCTTGTTGGCCATGACGGTCATGAACAGCACATTCGTATCGAGCGGCAGGCCGGCCATATAAACCACCGCGTTGCCGACATGATCTGCTTCCATGCGTGGTTCGATCATCTTGCGGCCGTCGGGCTGAAGCACGCCCTCGCCAGTCGCCATGCGTTCGGTGAGCGGCGTGATCGCATTGCCGATATCGATTTGGCCGCAGCAGATGTCGTATTGCCGGCAATCGAGCGACGTGGATTTGGTCAGCCCCGTCACCGCGTGCTTGGTCGACGTGTAGGCGACCGAATAGGGACGCGGCGCATGCGCGGAGATCGATCCATTGTTGATGATGCGGCCGCCGCGCGGCGACTGGCTCTTCATGATTTTTATCGCTTCCTGCGTGCACAGGAACATGCCGGTAAAGTTGGTCGCGACAACGTTCTGCCAGGTCTCGAACGGCAAATCTTCCAGAGGAACCGGCGGCGCACCAATGCCCGCATTATTGAACAACACATCGAGCCGGCCGAAAGTCGATTTTACGGTTGCAAACAACGAGACGATCGAATCGCGTTTCGAGACATCCGTCGGAACAGCCAGCGCCTGCGCTCCGATAGCGTTGATCTCCCCGGCAACCTTATCGATCATCTCCTTGCGGCGGCCGGCCAACACGAGATTGTATCCCGCCTTCGCCAGCGCGATGGCTACCGCGCGGCCTACGCCGGTTCCGGCCCCGGTTACGAGTGCTATTTTTGCGGCAGTGGCCATCAGATTTCCTTTCCCGGCGGGAATTGTCGCCCGCATAATGTGAAAACGCGCGCAACGCTACCACTGGCAGCGGAACACGTCAGCTAGGCGGACAACAGAGGGCCGTTAGCTTGCGAGAGCTTCGAAGGGCCGAAACGCGGAGGGCGATTGCAGCCGCACCGTGATCTCGGCGACGCTCACTGGCCGGCCGAAGCGAAAGCCCTGCATCGAATGCACACCGGCGGCGCGCAGGAAGAGCTGCTGGTCGGCGGTCTCCACGCCCTCGGCGGTGACTTTCATGCCGAGACCGCGGCCGAGACTGACGATCGCGTGGACGATAGCGGCAGCGTCGGCCGCCTTTTCGATCGAACGGACGAAGCTGCGGTCGATCTTGAGCTTGTCGAACGGGAATCGGCGCAGATAAAGCAAGCTGGAATAGCCGGTACCGAAATCGTCCAGTGCGAGCCGGACGCCGAGGGCCTTGAGCCGCAGCATTGCGTCTTCTGCGGTATCGACATTCCCCAGTAGCACGCTCTCGGTGAGCTCAAGTTCGAGGCGGGCCGGGTCAAAGCGCGTCTCTGTCAAGATGCGCTGAACGACATCGACGAAATCGATGCGGCGGAACTGAAGCGAAGACACGTTCACTGCAATGGTCAGATCCGGCCAAGCTTTGCCATCTGTACAGGCGCGGCGCAACACCCAGTTGCCGAGCTCGATGATCAAGCCGCTGTGCTCGGCGATGGCGATGAATTCAGTTGGCGGTATTTCCCCGCGAGTCGGGTGCGTCCAGCGGCAGAGTGCCTCGACGCCGACGACGGTCTCGCCGCTCTTGTTGACAACCGGCTGGTACAACAATTGCAGCCGGTCGTTTTCAATCGCCGCGCGCAAATCCGCCTCAAGCAGCTTGCGACTGGAAAGATCGGCGTCCATTGCGGCGTCGTAGACGCATGCCCGATTGCGCCCTTCGTTCTTGGCGCGGTATAGCGCCATGTCGGCGTAGCGCATGATGTCGGCGGCGGTCTCGCACTTGTTATCGATCACAGCGATACCGATTGATGCGCCGATAATGATATTTTGTGCATTGATTGCGTAGGGCGCGCATATGGCTGCGATAATGCGTTGCGCGAGACCTAGCATCTGCTCGCTTTCGCCTGCGACAGATGAGATCACCGCGAATTCATCGCCGCCGAGGCGCGCTACCAAATCGCCGCCGCGCAACGTATGCGAGAGCCGCAGCGTAACATTGCGGATAAGTTCGTCGCCGACGTGATGACCAAGCGTATCGTTCACGTCCTTGAAGTGATCGAGGTCGATATAGAAGACGGCTGCGGGCGCATTGCCGGCGCGAACCTCCTCGATTACCGCTTCCAACCGTTCGCTGAAGAATATGCGATTGGGCAAACCACAAAGCGGATCGTGCATTGCAAGGTGGCGTAGCCGCGATTCGCCGGCCGCAATTGCCGCCGCGGTACGACGCATGTATCGCAACACAAAGGCGGCGAGGAGCGCGAAGCCGATAGATGCGACCGCAACGAATGGCACGACGTTGTGCACGATCTCCGCGCCCGGCTGTTTTGGCGTCCAGGCGAAACGGGCGATCGTGGTCCCATCGGTGCCATTGAGGTCATAGGCGAGATCGCCTTTCGGCGGCAAAACCTGTTCGATCTTGCGTAGATTGGTCAGTCGCAATTGCGTAGCGATGGCCGAGAGCGTGTTGTCATCGATGAATTTCACCGACACGATGACAGGTGCGGCACTGTCGAGCGAGCCGGGGGTTCCGTCTTCCGGGCCAACCGCGACCGCCGCGATTACCGCGGGACGATTCATGAAGTGCTGGATAACCGCGGTTTGCTGATGAGTGTCGGCCAAAGCCTTTTGATTTAAACGGATCGCGCCTCGCATATCTGAGGTGCGGCCACGCATGTAATCGAGCACTGAGACAAGACCGGGACGCGCCTTGTCAAACCACTTCGTATCGGCCGGCCGGTGACCGACCAACAAATAGAGCAGGTCGTCGTTGCGGTCGAAAATGAAGATGTCGTCGTGATCGAAAAATGTTTCCAACCACGATCCGACGCGCTGCGTAGCCCAGTCCTGGTTGAACGAGCGGCGAATGTTCTCGATTGCTCCGTCCGAGGAGGCTACACTTTCCACCTCGCGCAGGACGCGTTCGCCATAGTTGGCAAGCGCGCGCGAGAACAATTGCCTTTCGTGATCGACGGCAACAACGTCGGCGCGTTGCGCAGACGACAGCACAGCGACGACGATGCAAACAATCGCGACTGCGACGATGACGCCGATGGGAACAACTACGCTCAGGCGAGCGCGATCCCAACTGGTGTATTGCCGCACATCGGATGCACGCGGGCGAGCCAAAGCCGGCACGATTGAGGTCCCTTAAGGCGTCCTGCTATCAGGCTTTTCGGGCCGGACGCTAGGTGACAAAGCTTGCTATTGGCTTTCCTTTTACCGAACCTGTTAGGGGTCCTTTGGCCGGGAAATTGCAATTCGGCTGGTTCTGTTAACTGGCGGTAAAAGTATCGTCCGTGTCCTGGGTTGCTTAATTAATGAATTGGAAATTGAGGTTGCCGTTTCGTTCGAAGTCCGGCCAAAAATCGATCACGTGGCGCTGCGATAGGGCGGCCGTGGAATCGCGATGTGTGCGGCACGTAACGCTGCCGACCAACGCTCACGCAAATCCTGAAAATAAGGCTCTCCTGGTTCGATCCGGTAATTCACCTCGGACGTGCAGGAGTCCCTGCGCACGACCAGGATATCGATTGGCAGTCCGACGCCGAGATTGGAGCGCATCGTGGAGTCCATTGAGATCAAACCGATCTTGAGCGCGTCGTACAAGTCAGTCTCGAACCCGATCGCGCGATCAAGCACGGGCTTTCCGTATTTGTGTTCGCCGATCTGCAGGTAGGGCGTGTCCGTGGTGCATTCGATGAAATTGCCTGCCGAGTAGATCATGAACAATTGCAGGCGGCCGCCTTTGATTTGGCCGCCGAACAGAAATGCGACCTCGTGATCAACTTCGGCTGCGTCGAGCGCCTTGCCTTCGGCGATCTGCAAGTTACGGATTGTGCGGCCGATGCGCTGCGCGGCCTGAAACATTGTTGGCGCATTCATCAGCGTCTCGATCTCTCCCGTTTCCGGATTTTCTACTCCCTCGGTCAGGGTCGAACGCACCGATTGACTGAGCGACAGGTTACCGGAGGAGGCGATGGCCATGATCCGCTCGCCTGGATCCGTATAGACGTGCAACTTGCGAAAAGTGGAGACATTATCGAGGCCCGCGTTGGTTCGCGTATCGGCGACCATGACGAGGCCGGCTCTCACAAGAATTCCACAACAATAGGTCATAGGTTTCGCGATTTTTCCGGTTTCTATGGCTGCAGGTTTATAGCGATCTGGTGGGCCGTTCGGCAATGCATCACGTTTGTGCCTGCTGACGCGCCTGGTCTATGCGTATGGCCACGGTCAGGGTTTCACCGCCGCCGCCAAAACGTGTGCCACGCACTGGAGCCGCGCCAAGATAGTCCAGGCCGACCGCGACCCGCACATGGGCCTCAGTGGTGCATATGCCGTTGGTCGGATCGAAGCCAATCCAACCCAGATTTTCGACGTAGGCTTCAACCCAGGCGTGGCCGGCATCCAACGCGGTCACGCCGTCGGCGCGGCGAAAGTGGCCTCCGATGTAACGTGCGGGAATGCCGAGCGTGCGGGCTGCCGCGACAAAAATGTGAGCGATGTCCTGGCAGACGCCGCGCCGAAGGCCAAAGGCCTCTTCTGCGGTCGTGGCGGCGTGAGTTGGATCTGTATCGAAGGCAATTTCACGGTTGAGCGCCGTCAGGAGTGCATGCAGCACCGCGAGCGTGTCGCCATTCGTGGCGGCGCGAATCGTCCGCGCGAAGTCGGCGATCGCGGGGTCCGTTCGGGTCAACGCGGTTTCGCGCAGGTAGAACTGGGGCGGAAAGCGCTCAATCGCGCCGCTCACCAGACCGTTGGTGTCCTGGGTCTCGACTTCACCCTCGACCTCAACCGTTAAATTCTTGAATGGACCCTCGGCCGTGAACGAATGGATGATATTGCCGAAAGCGTCCTCATGCTGATGCAGCAGGCAGTCGACGGACAGATCGATTCGCCAGGACACCACGTGCTGTCCATCGTGGTCGCGAGGGGTCAACCGCAACAGCTGCGTCACGCCGGTAGGCGGCGTATCGTAGGCGTAGGTGGTCGCGTGAGAAATACGGATTCGCATGGCCGGCCGGCTATTGGCTGATGTTGAGACCGACGCTCTTCTAGCACAAGGTTTCGGCTGAGAGCGGCGTGGCATTCATGTCAGGAATTGCTCTGTGATCAATGCGCCGAGCCTGTTGTTCTCGACAATGAACTCGCTGATGAACTCATGCAGTCCACGCTGAAAAATGCCATCCATACGACTGTTTTGCAGGCGCATACGAATGCCACGTGCCTGCCGTTGTACCGGACCATGTCTGCCATATGCGCCGGCGATCGAATCCAGGTTGCGCACGATCGCCTCGTAGCACGAGGCAAGCGAGCGCGGCATTTCATCGCGCAAGATAAGAAGGTCGGCGACCAGCCAGGGCTTCAGACTTTCACGATAGACCCAGTGATATGCGGTGAGTGCCGACACGGAGCGTAGGATCGCCGCCCATTGGAAATAATCGAGCGGACCACCGACGCGCTCATTTTCCGGCAGCAGAAGATGATATTTGACGTCAAGGATACGTGCCGTGTTGTCGGCACGCTCGAGATAAACACCCAGCCGCGAGAACCAGTAAGCGTCGTTGCGCAGCATTGTACGATAGGCGGAGCCGTCGTAGCGCAATGACGATTCCTGCACCCAGCGCAGAAAACGCGAGAACTCTTCGCGTGTGGTCGGCCCGTTGCCGTAGCGTTTTAGTTCGAGCCATGTGCCGTTGATGGCGTCCCACATTTCCATTGTGAGCGCGGTACGCACGGCGCGCGCGTTGCCGCGGGCGAGCTCGAAGCAGGAACGGATCGACGATGAGTTCGCGTTGGAAAAGGCCAGAAAGTCGGTTACGTTTTCTTCATTTGCTTCTTCGTAGAGCTTGAAGAACGCGTTGGCGCAACCAGCGGTCGCGACTGCGGATTCCCACTCGTTGCTGGCGCCGACATAGGCAAGGGGCAACGCCGATAACCGCTGCGTGGCGTCAAGGATGCGCGCAAGGTATTCCGCACGTTCGACGTAACGCGAGAGCCAATACAGATTATCGGCGGTGCGAGAGAGCATGCATTATCCGTCCAATACCCATGTGTCCTTAGTGCCGCCGCCCTGACTGGAGTTGACCACCAGCGAGCCTTCTTTCAACGCGACGCGGGTCAGTCCGCCTGGGACAATGCGCACACGGTCGCGACCCGTCAGCACGAATGGACGCAAATCGACATGCCGTGGGGCCACGCCTTGTTCGATGCAGGTCGGACATGTGGACAGCGCCAGCGTCGGCTGAGCGATGAAATTCTTCGGCGATGTTTTTAGCTTGGCGCGAAATTGCTCAATCGCAACTTTGCTGGCTGAAGGGCCGATCAGCATGCCGTAGCCGCCCGAGCCATGGACTTCCTTGACCACGAGCTCATGCAGATGGTCGAGCACGTAGGCTAGGTGTTCTTGCTCGCGACAACGCCAGGTCGGCACAGTTTTGAGCAAAGGTTCCTCGCCGAGGTAGAACTTCACGATCCCCGGCATGAAACTGTAGATCGCCTTGTCATCGGCAATGCCGGTGCCGACCGCGTTGGCGAGCGTGACATTGCCGGCCTGATAAGCCGACATCAGCCCCGGCACGCCCAAAGCTGAATCAGGACGGAAGGTGAGGGGATCTAGAAAATCGTCGTCAATGCGCCGGTAGATGACATCAACCCGCTGCGGCCCCTGTGTGGTGCGCATGTAGACAATTTCGTCTTTGACGAACAGATCGCGACCTTCGACGAGTTCGACGCCGAGTTTGTCGGCGAGGAACGAATGTTCGTAGTAGGCGGAATTGAATACGCCGGGCGTGAGCAGCACCACGTTCGGGTCGCGGGAGGCCGACGACGGCGCCACCGATGTCAGCGTGGCGAGTAATTCGTCCGGGTAATTTTCAACCGGGGCGATGCGATGTCGCGAAAACAGTTCTGGAAACAGCCGCATCATGATCTCGCGGTTTTCCAGCATGTAGGAGACGCCGGACGGTGTGCGGGCATTATCTTCGAGCACGTAAAACGTTTCGGCATCAACGCGGACGATGTCGATACCGGCGACGTGCACGTAAATATCGTGCGGTACATTCTGACCGCTCATTTCGGGACGGAATGCCGGATTTCTGAAGACCAGATCGTCAGGCACCACGCCGGCGCGCAGCACTTCGCGTGCACCGTAGATATCTTTGATGAACGCGTTGAGAGCGTTCACGCGCTGGGTGAGCCCCTTTTCCAGCAGCCGCCATTCGCTCCCCGACATGATGCGCGGAATGACATCAAACGGGATCAGGCGCTCTTGTGCCTCGGCTTCACCGTAGACGGCGAAGGTGATGCCGATACGGCGGAAGATCAGTTCGGCTTCGCGCCGCCGATAGGCGAGAACATCGGGTGGCACCTCTTCGAGCCAGCGCGAAAGCTCGCCGTACGCGGGGCGCACGCCGCCGTCATCACTCTTCATTTCATCGAAGGCGGCAACCATCCGGGTCCCCCAACTCGCCCGTTACGCAACGCCCTGTTTCGGTCTTTCGTTCGGCAGCTTTCCACAGATCGCCGTTGCAAGCTTCAGGCCAACCAAAAGCGCAGCTGAAACCGCAGGTTATGGCCGCTGGTGCCGAATGGACACTGCTTTTGCCCAATAAATGTGCGCTTGCAACAGGGGCGGCTTGAGCGAGCACCGAGGCCACGCTACGTCTCTGGATTGCCACAAGGATAACGCGATGGGCGCCAAGGCTGACATCGTCACGGCAGCCGTGCTGGTGATCGGCGACGAAATCCTGTCGGGCCGCACCAAGGACAAGAACATCGGCTATATCGCCGACTACCTTACCGCTATCGGCATCGATTTGAAGGAAGTGCGGGTAGTTTCCGATGACGCCGCCGCGATCGTGGATGCGCTCGATGGCCTGCGTGCGAAATATACATATGTATTCACGACCGGCGGAATCGGCCCGACCCACGACGATATCACCGCCGATTGCGTGGCTGAGGCCTTCGGCGTCGCGTTGGAGCTTCATCCCGAGGCGGTGGCGATCCTGAAGGAACGGCTGGCAAAGACAGGTGGCGAACTCAATGAGGCGCGTCTGCGGATGGCACGCATCCCGCACGGCGCCACGCTCGTAGCGAATAAAGTGTCAGGCGCGCCCGGCTTCTGGATCGGCAATGTCATCACGATGGCCGGCATTCCTGCGGTGATGCAGGCAATGCTCGACGAGGTCGCGCCGAAACTTAAAACGGGCACCAAATTGCTGTCGGAGACGATCCGCGCCGATGCCAAGGAAGGCGATGTCGGCACCGAGCTGGGCGCCATCGCCAAAGCGCATCCCGAAGCGATCATCGGCAGCTATCCGTTCATCGACGAGAAGCACGGACCAAACACCAATATAGTCGTGCGATCGCGTGACGCGCAGAAGCTTGCAGTGGTGAAGGCCGAGGTCGAGGGAATGCTGAAAAAAGTAAAAGCGCAACTTTCTGTCGCGCGGTAGAGCAGATGGCGGAAACCAAGGCCGACACGGCGCCACGCCCGGAAAAAATCTTTCCTGTTTCCTGGGATCAGTTCCACCGCGATTCGCGCGCGCTGGCGTGGCGCCTGCATGAGGCGGGGCCATTCGAAGCGATCGTCTGCATCACGCGTGGCGGGCTGGTACCGGCGGCGATCGTCGCGCGCGAGCTCAATGTGCGGATGATCGACACCGTGAGCGTGGTGAGCTATCGAAATTACAAGAACCAGGGCGAGCTCTCTGTGCTTAAAGGCATCGCGCCGGAAGTAGCCGCGCTACATGCGAAGGGCAAGCGCGTGCTTATTGTCGACGATCTCGTCGATACCGGCAAAACTGCGCGGGTGGTGCGCGACATTTTGCCAGACGCGCATTTCGCTGCCGTCTATGCCAAACCGATGGGACGACCGTTAGTCGACACCTTCATCACCGAGGTCTCGCAGGACACCTGGATATATTTCCCGTGGGATACCGGTCTTGCATTTCAGCCGCCAATCCGCGAAGGCGGCGACTAGCGTTTTTGGAGGAAGCCGAATGCTGACACGACGCGGTCTATTCGCCGGTGCTGCGGCGGTTGCTGCCGGGATGCCCGTAGCTGAAGCGCAATCGAACTACGCGAACCAACCGATCCACATTCTTGTTGGTTATGCGGCAGGCGGCGGCGTCGATATCGTTGCGCGCCTGTTGCAGGAACCGATGAAGTCGGCGCTCGGCCAGCCGATCATCGTCGAGAACCGTACCGGCGCAAGCGCCATGCTGGCAACCGGTGCGGTCGCGAAAGCACAGCCTGACGGCTATACGTTGCTGATGGCTGCATCCGGTGAGGTCGCAATCAACCATTTCCTGTTCAAGGAGCGGATGTCGTACGATCCGGCGAAAGAACTCGTGCCGATCGCGATGATCGGCATCGTCCCATGCGTGGTCGTAGTCGCGGCGGCAACGCCCGTCCACAATCCGAAAGAACTGATCGCCTACGCCAAGGCCAACCCCGGCAAGCTATCCTTCTCATCTTCGGGCATCGGCAATCCGCAGCAGCTGGCCGGCGAATTGATGAATACGATGGCGGGGATCCAGGTTCTGCACGTGCCTTATCGCGGTTCCGCGCCGGCGGTGACGGATGTCGCGACCGGGGCAGTCACGATGAGTTTTTCCAGTCTCGCCGCGGCGCTACCGCTAATCCAGGCGGGCAACCTGCGCGCCGTGGCCGTCACGTCACGCGAACGGATGCCGCAACTGCCGGATGTCGCGCCGCTGAGCGAGGGCACTCCCGGCCTCGCGGGTTACGAGTTGCTCAACTGGTTTGCCATGTTCGGGACCGCCGGCACGCCCCCCGACATCGTTGAGCGCCTCAACGGTATCGTAAATACGGCGCTCAAGGACCCGGCTATCGCCGACAAGCTGCTGCCCCAGGGCATCGTGCCGAAGCCGATGAACGTTGCGGAGTTCAAAGCATTCGTTGACTCTGAACGCACGAAATTCGGAAAAATCGTCGAGCAAGCGAATATCAAATTGAGCAACTGATACCGTTTGGGTGTATCATTCTATTAGAAAATACCCCGCGGGGGAGGACACAATGAACGTCAAGCCGAATACCCAGAGTGCCAAGCCGGTCGACGACAAGCGCTCGCATCACGTTCGCCCGCAGGATTTGCCGTGGGAAAAGATGCGGTTTCCTGGCTGTCAGACCAAGACGCTGCTGTTCGACCCCAAAACCGGTCTCGCAACCGTGCTGATCAAGATGGAACCGGGCGCGGCCTTGCCCGACCATGAGCACGTGCTGATCGAGCAGACTTACGTGCTGGAAGGATCATTAGTGGATAAGGAAGGTCCCGATGCCGGCCTCGAGGTCGGTCCAGGCGAATTCGTCTGGCGCCCCGCGGGCAGCCGGCACGAAGCATGGTGCCCTAAAGGCGGCACCATGATCGCCATGTTCCAGGTGCCCAACAAGTTCTTTGAGAAGGACGGAAAGGTCACCGACGCTGGCGGCAAGGACTGGCAGTCGGCCTGGGGACACGTGTTATCGAATTAGTTCGACGCGCCGCCGCGTGTGCCTGACCGCCGCGCGCCGGCGCGGTGAGTGAAGTGCCACGCGGACGTGGCGGAATGGTAGACGCAAGGGACTTAAAATCCCTTGGCAAATTTGCCGTGAGGGTTCGAGTCCCTCCGTCCGCACCAATAAATTCAAGACGATAACCGATTACCTGAAACTGGGATTGAAGGCCCGCTGCTGAGAAAATTCAGGAAAACATTCTCCGGGCCGCTCCACCGCAATGCCCAATTCGTGCGATAGCTGCATGGCGATGAGCCGCCGCCAGATAGTTGGGACCTTGATTGCCGTGTTCGCGGCCCTGGCTTTATCCGGCTGCGCATCCGAGGAGACCGCCAGCCGGTTTCTGGTGGCGCCGGACAGATACGTCCTCTACAGCTGTCCGGAGCTTGCCACTGCGGCGCAGACCAATCTAACGCGCATGCGCGAGCTTGAGGCGTTGACGGCCAAGGCCGGACCAAACGGCCAGTTTGCGAGCGAGCTGGCTTACCGTCCCGAATACCTGCAATTGCGCGGCGAAATGGACGAGATACGCAAGACCGCCGGCGAAAAGAACTGCAAGCCCATACCCGGTGTCACAGGTCCCGCCGTTCGCGCGAGCGATCAGGCTGTTCGCTAAACGGAAAGCCTCCAAAAGGGAACTTTTTTCAACGAAGGAACTTGTTGGCGTGCAACCCGCCACAGCCGTGGCCAGACACGGGGGAGAGCATGGGCATTTTAATCAGTCTTCTCATTACGTTCCTGGTCATCGTTCTAGTGCTTTATCTGATCAATATGTTGCCGATCGATGGAAGGGCAAAGCAGATCGTCCGGGTCATCGTCATCATCATTGGCGTATTATCTTTGTTGAAATATCTGGCGATCTACTAGCGCTTAAAGCGCCACGCGGCGCAGCCGTAGCGCATTGCCGACGACACTGACCGAAGATAGCGCCATCGCGGCGGCGGCAATGATTGGCGACAGCAATAGGCCAAACACGGGATAGAGCACGCCGGCGGCGACCGGAACGCCGAGCGCGTTATAGACAAATGCAAAGAATAGATTCTGCCGGATATTGCGCATGACCGCGGCGGAAAGCGTGCGCGCTTTCACAATGCCAGTAAGATCGCCTTTGAGGAGCGTGACGCCGGCGCTTTCGATCGCGACATCAGCACCAGTGCCCATGGCAATACCAACTTCGGCGGCTGCGAGCGCCGGCGCGTCGTTGACGCCGTCGCCGGCCATGGCAACCGAGCGGCCTTCACGCCGCAGTTTTTCGACGACGGCATTCTTCTGATCGGGGAGCACCTCCGCCTCTATCTCGGTAATGCCAAGCCGTCGCGCGACTGCTTGCGCGGTGGTCCGGTTATCGCCAGTGAGCATCACGACGCGTATGCCGTCAGCGGCGAGCGCTCTTAGCGCGTCGGGTGTGCTCTTTTTGATTGGATCGGCGACCGCAATGATGCCGGCGGCCTTGCCATCGACAGCGAGGAATATAACGGTCGCACCGTCGCCCCGGAACCGCTCGGCCTGTCCCGCGAGCGGCGCGGTACCAATATTCATTTCATCAAGAAAACGCGCATTGCCAAGCGCGATCCTCTTTCCTTCAACGATGCCGGTCACGCCCTTTCCGGCGGGCGCGTCAAACTCTCGAACAGGCAGAAATTCCATTTTGCGTACCGCCGCGGCTGCGACAATGGCCGCCGCCAGAGGATGTTCGCTGCCACGCTCGATGCTTGCGGCAAGGCGAAGCACCCGCGTTTCATCGAAATCAGAGGCGGGAACGATCGCGACAACCTGCGGCTTGCCCTCGGTCAGGGTGCCAGTCTTGTCTATGACAAGCGTATCGATCTTCTCCATCCGCTCCAGTGCCTCGGCATTCTTGATGAGCACGCCAGCCTGTGCGCCGCGGCCAACGCCGACCATGATCGACATCGGAGTGGCAAGACCGAGCGCGCAGGGGCACGCAATGATCAGCACGCTCACGGCCGCAACCAGGCCAAAGGCGAAGCGCGGTTCCGGGCCGAATGCCACCCAAGCGGCAAACGCGAGAAGCGCCACCGCGATTACGGCCGGAACGAACCAGGCCGACACCTGATCGGCGAGGCGCTGTATTGGGGCGCGGCTGCGCTGCGCCGATGCCACCATCTGCACGATCTGCGACAGCAACGTATCGCGGCCAACTTTGTCGGCGCGCATGACAAAGCTCCCGCTTTTGTTGAGCGTGCCACCGATCACGCGCGAATCCTTTTCTTTGGTGACGGGCATGGATTCGCCGGTGACCATCGATTCATCGAGCGCAGATCGCCCCTCAAGCACAATGCCATCGACGGGAACCTTGTCGCCGGGGCGCACGCGCAAATGCTCGCCGGGCCGAACGGCATCGAGCAAAACCTCCTCGTCGCTGCCGTCCTCTTTAACGCGGCGCGCGGTACTCGGTGCGAGATCAAGCAAAGCGCGAATCGCGCCCGACGTTGCCTCGCGGGCGCGCAACTCCAGCACTTGACCCATCAGCACCAATACGGTGATGACGCTCGCCGCTTCAAAATAGGTGGCGGGTACGCCGTGACTCCGGAATGCTTCCGGAAAAATTTGCGGCGTGAAAGTCGCGGCCAGGCTGTAGAGGTAGGCCACGCCGGTACCCATGGCGATCAAAGTGAACATGTTGAGATTGCGCGTAACGAGTGATCGCCAGCCACGCACAAAGAACGGCCAGCCGCCCCAGAGCACGACCGGCGTGGCGAAAGCGAATTGTATGTCGTTCGATAATTTCGGATCGATCCAGTTATGCACGCCGGCGATGTGGCCGCCCATTTCCAGGGCGAAGACCGGCAGTGTCAGTACCAGGCCAATCCAGAGGCGCCGCGTCATTTCGGCGAGCTCCGGATTTGGACCGGTGTCGGCACTCGCGATTTCGGGCTCGAGCGCCATGCCGCAAATCGGACAGGAGCCCGGACCGATTTGCCGGATTTCGGGATGCATCGGGCAGGTGTAGATCGCGCCTTCGGGCACCGGCCCGGATTGGCGTGCGTCCAAATATTTCCGTGGATCGGCGGCAAATTTCGTGCGGCAACCGGTCGAACAGAAAAAATAAGCGCGGCCGCGGTAATCGGCGCGGTGTTTGGCGGTGTGCGGGTCGACGGACATGCCGCACACAGGGTCGGTGGCGGTTGTCGCTGCCCCTGCGCGATGATGGTGATGCTTTGCTGCCACGCCTCTGCCTTGCCGATGATACCCCTAGGGGGTATATAGACGGCATGGCAAAGGACAGCAAGGCGGCAACACTGCGGCGGCTCAACCGCATCGAAGGTCAGGTGAGGGGCCTCGCGCGGATGGTCGATGACGACCGATATTGCATCGACATCGTGACGCAGATCGGCGCCGTGCGCGCTGCGCTGCGGCGGGTCGAGGAGGAAATCCTGCGGGATCATGTCGCGCATTGTGTCGACCATGCCATCAAGAGCGGCGACAAGGCGGACCAACGGCGCAAAGTTGCCGAATTGATGGACGTTATGGGTCGGGCGGCGAGGTAAGCGTTCAGCGGCGCAGGGTCTTTTCGGGGAAAATCACGCGTACTTCTTGCGCGCGAGCGCCACGCCTTCACCGAGCGCAATCAATTTCGCCTCGGCGATCTCACGCCGCATCGGGGCCATGCCGCAGTTTGTGCAGGCGACGATCCTTTCCTTTGGCACGAATTTCATGACGTCGCCGATAATCTGTGCCACCCGCTGCGGAGTCTCGATCTTGTCGGTCGCCACGTCGATGACGCCGATCAGCACGTCCTTGCCGTCAAGCAGGGACAGCAGTTTGAGCGGAACGTGTGAATTGATGCACTCGACCGATACCTGGCCGATACGGCTTTTGGCGAGCGCTGGAAAAATTTCCTCGTACTGCCGCCATTCGTCGCCGAGCGAATTCTTCCAGTCGATATTGGCCTTGATGCCGTAGCCGTAGCAGATATGAACGGCTGTAATGCAGTTGAGGCCATCGATCGCGCGATGCAGCGCCTCGATGCCCCAGCCGGCAACCTCGCCCATGAAAACGTTGAATGCCGGCTCATCGAACTGGATGACATCCACGCCATCCTTCTCCAGCGCGCGCGCTTCTTTGTTCAGCAGGTCGGCAAAAGCCATCGCCATTTTGATTTTATCGCCGTAGTGCGCGTCGGCAATCGTGTCGGAAATCGTCATCGGCCCGGGCAGTGTGGTCTTGAGCTTTCGCTGCGTATGCGCGCGCGCGTAACACGCTTCCGTCTGATGCACACGGCCCTTAAGCTTCAACTCTCCGCGCACCACCGGCACCATGGCCTTATAGCGATCGGCGCGGATTCCCATCTCGACTTTGTGTGTGAAGTCGATGCCATCGACAAATTCGAGAAAGCCATGAACGAAATGCTGGCGCGACATTTCGCCGTCGCAGACGATATCGATGCCGGCATCCTCCTGCCACTTGAGGGCAAGCAACGTTGCGTCGAGCTTGGCCGCTGCAAGCTCCTCGCCTTGCAACCGCCATTGCGGCCACAGCTTGTTCGGTTCGGCGAGCCAAGACGGCTTCGGCAGGCTGCCGGCGACGGTCGAGGGAAACATCATGCGTTCGAACTATTATACCGTTCGGGTGGACGCCAGTTATAAAGCCAATCGTAGCGCGCGCGCAGCTTTTCTCCGCCCATCGCTCGCATTGCCAGATTGCGGACGAACGCCTCCGGGCCGGTCAGCCCATAGATGCGATCCTGACGGCGCGACAATTGTTGGGCACGCGCTGTGCGGTGCCAGCGCGCACCTTCGTATGCGCGCACGGCGTCGGATGGATCGTCCAGATATTTGCTCAGCATGTCCGCCACCACAGCAGCGTCCTCGATTGCCATGCCGGCGCCCTGCGCGAGGAATGGCAGCATAGGGTGGGCGGCATCCCCAATGAGCGTCACGGGAAGCTTGCTGCCGCGGAAGGGGTCCTTGCGGTCGTAGAGTGCCCATTTCAGCCAGCGATCGGGAATTGAAATGAGTTCGCGCGCCTTCTCCGACCAGGTGAGGCGCGAGAAGTGGCGGAGAATCTCGCTGCGGTCGCCGGCAGCCGACCAGCCAACCTCGTTCCACTCATCGTGGACGATGCCGACGATATTGATCATTTTGCCGGCCTTGACCGGGTAGTGCACGAGGTGTGCGTCGTGGCCAAGCCAAAGGTGCACCAACGGTTGGCGGAATTCTGCCGGCACGGCGTCGGCGGAAACAAGCGCACGCCAGGCGGTGCGATGGCGAAACGCAGGCGGCTGCTGTCGGCGCAAGCGCGCGGCAACACTTGACCAGATGCCATCGGCGCCGATCAACGCGATACCACGCTCATCGGATACTTGGCTGCCGCGTCTGGCGACGACACTGACGCCTTTGACGTGCGCCGCGAAATCCTCGACCCGAACTCCCAGTTTGAGTGATACGTCGAGCTCGCTTCGCACGGCGTCAACGAGCGCCGATTGCAGGTCGCCACGATGGATTGACCAATAAGGCGCTCCGTACCGGCGCTCCGCCTCGTCCCCCAATGGAATACGGACGATCTCACGAGCCGAACCGCCGGCCATTACCCGGATGGCCTGTGGCGCAACAGCGACCGATGCGAGCCGCTCCCGGAGTCCGAGAGCCATCAGGATACGGCTCCCATTGGGGGAAAGCTGAAGGCCGGCGCCGGCCTCTTCAAGTTTCTCGGCTTGCTCGAGCACCGTCACTCGAATTCCGGCGCGGGCGAGCGCCAGCGCGGCCGTCAATCCGGCGATGCCGGCACCAGCGACGATGACATGACGCGCGGGCGCCATCGCCAACAGCCTCGATAGAATCAAGCGGCAACGGAAAGCGGCAGTGCGCATTGCGGCGGGCGCGCCGCATGCGAATCAAGTGCTGGATCGTGACGGTAGAGGGTCGAGCAATATGGGCAAATGATTTCCTTATCTTCACCCATGTCGAGAAACACATGCGGGTGATCGTATGGCGGTGTCGCACCGACGCACATGAATTCCGTGGCGCCGATCTCGATCACCGGTACGCCCGGGTCGTTGTGAAAGTGGGGGACGACATGTTCCGCCATAGGAGGTCCTTCTTGCTGCCGCACCGCAGCGGCGAAATTTTAGGCAACACCATAGCGAGGCACGTCCACAATGCCTAGCTCAATCGCGAAAAGCGATATGAGACAGTGCCGCCGAAACGCCTTGGTTGCCGTTCACAGGTATCGCCGAGGTGTCACGTGACGATCGGCAAATTCCATATTGGAACCCCAGTGCCGGAACCAGCGCAGGAAAGCGCGGCGCGCGATCCGCGTATCGGCGCCGTCCTCGCTGTCGCGGCCTTACTCGCTGTTTCTGCGGCCTATTCGGTCCCGCGCGCGGCGGAGGCCATTGCCGGCCTCGATGATCCAGCGCGTATTGCCGGTCATGCCCTCGAAAACAGGTTTGATGCCGTCGCGGCACAGCGCGAAATCGGAGCCGCATTGGCCGCGCGTGACGCCGATCTCGCCCAGAGCTTTGTCGATCTTGCGGCCAATCGGCAGGTGCCGCTTGATGCATTATTGGTCGAGAGGGTGAAAAGTGCGGCTGCCGAAGCTGCCACCACAAGGCACAAGGCGGAAAGCTTCGCGCGCGGCTTTGTTTCCGGCGAACCGGAAGATATGGCCGCGCTCGCAGGCACCGCACTCGGCGATCTCTTTGTATTCGGCGATATCCGTGACGCGCTGCGCGAAGGAACGCGGTTGGCGACCGGACAGAAGGCCGACGAGTTGGTGCTCGGCCTGGCTTCCGCCGGAATTGCGATCACCGCAGCTACCTACGTGACCTTAGGCGCAGCCGCGCCGGCGCGCGCCGGACTTACACTTGTCAAAGTCGCGCGCAAGACCGGAAGCCTCGGGTCCGAGCTCGCGGGCAACCTCGGCCGCATGGTGCGCAAGGCAAGCTTGTCCGAGCCGGCAATGGCGGAGCGCGCCGGGCGCGACACCGTGAAGGTCGAGCGCGCAAACGGATTGCTGGGTTTTGCGCGGGATGTTGGCCGCGTTGAGAAGGCGGCGGGCGCACGCGCGGCATTCGACGGCCTCAAGATTGCAAAAGAGCCCAGCGACATCACGCGGGTCGCCAAATTGGCGGAGAAGGAGGGAAGCCGCACGCGCGCCATCCTGAAGATCGCCGGCCGTGGAGCGATTGCGATTGCGGCGCTTGCCTTTGATGCAAGTGTTTGGTTGCTGGGCGCCTTGGTTGCCCTTTTCGGATTTGTGTCCGCGCTCAAGAGTGCGACCGAGCGCGCAACCCTGCGTGTCCTTCGTCGCCGCAAGGAAAAGCGCAGAGGCGCTCAAATGCGACCGATTGCCGCCGCGCTGGCTCACGGCTAAAAGCCACGCATGCCAAGTTTCAGGAACGGCGACGTCGAGATTGCCTATCTCGATGAGGGTGAAGGCGAGCCGATTGTGCTGGTGCATGGCTTTGCCTCCAATAAGGAGGTGAACTGGCTGCTTCCCGGCTGGTTCGCGACGCTCAAGCGGGCGGGTCGACGTGCGATCGCGCTTGATAATCGCGGGCATGGCGCGTCGAGCAAGCTCTACGACCCTTCCAGCTATCACAGCGCCACGATGGCGGAAGACGTGCGTGCTCTGCTTGACCATCTCAACGTCGAACGCGCCGATGTGATGGGCTATTCGATGGGCGCCCGCATCACGGCTTTTCTCGCACTCGACCACCCCGCGCGCGTGCGTTCGTGCATTCTTGGTGGCCTTGGCATTCGGCTGGTGGAAGGTGTCGGCCTGCCGGAGAGCATTGCGGAGGCACTGGAGGCGCCTTCGCACGACGATGTGCGAGATCCGACCGGGCGCATGTTCCGTATTTTCGCCGAACAGACGAAATCTGACCTGCATGCGCTCGCAGCCTGTATCCGCGGCTCACGGCAGACGCTGAGCCGCAGTCAAGTCGCTGGCCTCCGTATGCCGGTATTGATTGCGGTCGGAACAAGAGATCAGGTCGCAGGCAATGCACACGAATTGGCCGCGCTCATCCCGGGCGCGCAGACCCTCGATATTCCGGATCGGGACCATATGCTGTCGGTTGGCGACAAGATCTATAAGGCGGGCGTTATCGACTTCCTTAACCAACGCGGATGAGCCATGCATCAGACGCCCTGCAGCGCTCTCTGTGTGGCTTTGAAAATGTGGTAAAAGACTTACGTAGGGGTTCGAGAGGAGCCGGGAGAACTGGGTTATGGCTCAATTTCAGACACGACCCGCACGGGGTCTCGATAAAGTCGATCCGGTCTGGGCGCGTATCCGCAATGAAGCGGAGGATGTTGCGCGTCGCGAGCCGGAGCTCGCCACTTTCATCTACGAAAACATTCTCCATCACGACACGCTCGAGGCCGCGATCGCTCATCGGGTCAGCCAACGACTAGACCACGCTGACGTGTCGGCCGATCTGATCCGTCAGGCCTACGACGACGCGCTCGAGGAAATGCCGGCGCTTGGCGACGCTTTTCGTGCCGATATCGTGGCTACCGTCGACCGCGATCCGGCCACCAGCCGTTTCATAGAGCCGGTGCTCTATTACAAAGGTTTCCATGCCATCCAGACGCATCGTCTGGCGCATTGGCTCTACGGAAAGGGCCGCAAGGATTTCGCGCTGTATTTGCAAAGCCGCGCGTCGTCGGTATTCCAGTGCGATATCAACCCGGCGGCGAAAATCGGGCGCGGCATTTTCCTCGATCACGCCACAGGTCTCGTGGTCGGGGAGACCGCGGTGATCGAAGACGATGTTTCTATCCTGCACGATGTTACCCTCGGCGGGACCGGCAAGGAGCACGAAGATCGCCATCCGAAAATCCGCCACGGCGTGATGATCGGTGCCGGCGCGAAGATCCTCGGCAATATCGAGGTCGGTCATTGCGCGCGCATTGCCGCGGGCTCGGTTGTCATTAAGCCGGTACCGAACAATGTCACAGTCGCCGGCGTGCCGGCCAGGGTCGTGGGCGAGGCTGGTTGCCCCGAGCCCTCGCGCGCGATGGACCAAATGCTGTACGGTATTATGCTCGACGGCTGAGAGGATTTACGTTGCGCATGACATTCTCCGAAAACCGGTGCCCGATTTTCGGGATCATGCGTTAGGCACGCTTGCGTCGGGCTGTCCGATCGGGCAAGGAGACGTTGCCTTAAGACAGGAGCGGTCCTTGGACGTTCAGGAAGTCAGAAAACTCGACGGCTATCTGAAGAAGTTGTTTGGCAACGCGCAGATTCGCGTGGTCCCCAAGGGACCCGATGCCGCCGAAATTTTCGTCGCGGAGGATGATCTTGGCGAGCTTACGGTCGATGATGAGGATGGCGAGCGATCTTACAATTTTCGTATGGTTATTCAGGTCGGCAACGATCCCAGCATTCAACCGGTACCAACCCTCAACGCCTATCTGCGCAACAAATTCGACAACGAAAATATTCGCGTTGTAACGCGGCCGAAGAAAACCGATTCATTGGAAGTTTATATCGGCGAGGAATTCATCGCCGTGTTGTTCCTCGAAGTCGAGAAAGGCCGACGATCTTATATTCTCGAATTGCCGATCCTCGACGTCGATCTGGTGGACTGACCACTAACCTGGGTGCAGTCGCGCGATCAGGCGATCAATATTGGCCGCAACTTTTTGCCATTCGGTCAGCCAGTCCCGTGGAAAGCGCAGGGTGATGTCGGCGTTGCCGATGCGACGTTCCAGCAGGCACACACCCGAGTTGGTTACACCCTTGCGCGAACAGCGCGCCAGAAAATGCTCAGGTGCGTTGGATTCGAACACGAGATCGTCACCGTCATAAGGTGTGTCATCGCGAAAGCCGCGAAACGTAAGACCCGGCGGTCCCGCGGTCGGTTCCGCTACGAGGTAGCGCGGGTAGATAGTTTGCACACGTTCCATCAGCGGCAGGGTGGTGTCCCCGGAAGCGATCGTGACGAACAGGCGCTCGTTTGGATCGATCGGGGCACCGACTGTCGGTTTAATCGCGGGATCGGGTGGCGCCAGGCTCGGCCACAAATATGACAGGTCAACGCGTTCGTGCGCTCCAGGGCGGCGTTGGACGTTCATGCGGATCGCGGCCGGCTCGACGTTGAAGGCGGTGCCCGAAACGACGATCGGCAGCGAGGGGGCGTCGAGTGCGACCGGTGCATCGGGCCAGCGCGGCCATAGCACGTATGCAACATAGACCGCGGCGAACGCGATCACCGCGCCGAAAACCAGCAAGGGTGCCAGCAAGGGCCCGTGTCCGCCGCGCCGGCGGCGCCGCGGGTTGCGCCGAGCGGGCGGAGAAGACTCCTGCGCGAGAATAACCAATGCCTTGTCCTTGCGAGCCCTGCGAGCGAATCGGGCGGATTATGCCACGCCGTGTGTTGCGAACGCCCTCGGCCGGGCATTTACCATTTGTTAAGGATTGGCTGGCGCGGGCCCGCTCCGTTTGCAAAAGATGGCCTCGGGTTTTGCGTTGAGGCTACTAATGACCCCGGAATCCATTCAGATGTTGTTCGCGCTATTGCTGGGCTTTGCCGTGGCCGGCATGTGCAGCTCCGGCTATCGGGTCATCACTAGCCGTCTGCCGAGTTTCAACCAGCTCAGTACCGGACCGGGCGCGGAGGCCTTCGCGGCGATCCCGGTTCTTGTTGTCTCGGCTCCATTCCTGATCATGCGCAACACCATTCTCGGCCGCCAACAGGAGGGTCGCCGCTTCGAATTTGTGTTCCTTGCGACCCTGATCGCCGGATTCTGGAGCCTGATGTCCGGGCTGGTGCTGGTGATGACGTTACACGCCTGCGGACTAGCCTAGCGCGCTTCCCTCGCCACGACTGTTCAGGCAAGTTTGCCCGCCTTACAGGAGAGGCATGGCAATGCCAATTTACGAGCTCGACGGACAAGCTCCGGAATTTCCTGAGGGTGGGCAATACTATGTTGCCGATACCGCAGTACTGATCGGCCGGGTGCGGCTCAAGACAGAAGCCAGCGTCTGGTTTGGCGCGGTCTTGCGTGGCGACAATGAATGGATCGAACTCGGCGAGCGGTCGCAGATCCAGGACAACGCAACCCTGCACACCGATCCGGGATTTCCCATGACGATCGGTCGTGAATGCGTGATTGGTCACAATGTTATCCTGCACGGTTGCGTGGTCGGCGAAAATTCATTGATCGGCATGGGTGCGATCATGCTCAACGGCGCCAAAATAGGTAAGAATTCTCTCGTCGGTGCTGGCAGCGTCGTCACCGAGGGCAAGAGCTTCCCCGACAATTCGCTGATTATGGGCGCGCCTGCGCGCGTAATCCGTACACTCGACGAAAAGGCCGCATCGATGATCCGTGCCGGCGCCGACATCTATGTGCGCCGCTGGCAGCAATACGCCAAAGGACTGAAGCGGATCGGCTAGGCGCCCAGGTGCATGCGTTCTTCCGGCAGCCGCTTGGCGACCATCGCGCTGACAAAATGGCGAAAGTCTCCGGGAAAAAATGTGCGGCCGGCCTTGGGGGAGGCCGGCCGCTCGCGAACCCGGTCTGGGGACGGGGAGGGGTGGGGACGTGACCGGGAGCGCGAATTCCTTTTCTGGTCAGCGCGCGGATACTGTGGCCGGTGCGACACGCGGTTCGCCGAGCGCAACCCATAGGTTCGGATCGGACTGCGATTGCCGCTTGACGAAGCGGTAGCCGGTCTTGGTCCAGGGCAGAACCTCGGCCTCTTGATTGTCGAGAATGAATTCGCCGCGATCAGTCTTTACCGTGAGCACGGCGTGACCATCGCCCTTTTTGTCTCGAACGACGGTGATGAGCAGCGCCTCGCGCGGCCAGCCCGCCTGCATGAGCATGCGGCGCTTGAGCAGCATATAGTCCTCGCAATCGCCGTAGCCATCGTCGGGGTAGTTCCAGCGCTCGACGACGCCCCAATGTTCGAGATCGGTCATCGGCTTGATCGACTGGTTCACCCAGGCGTTGACTTTGATCATGTCGAGCCAGGCCTTGGATGTCAGGACGACATCGCGCGGCTCCGACGGCTTGGTCGCGCATTCCGGTTTGTATTCGATGCAGAAATCGACCCAGCCTATGGGCGCCCGCGTTGGCTCCCCGACAGTGACGTAAACCGGGTTATCGGCGGGCGCCGATGATCCGCCCAGCGATGCGGTGTGTTCGCCGGCCGACGCCACGGCAACCGATGTGGCGACAATCGCCACGCCGGCGAGAGCCAGCACGCTGGCGGTGCGAAGTGCCCGTTTGAAACGCCTGGCCATTGCGGCCCCCCGTCTTGTTGGGGCCACATTTCCCACAAAGCCTTTGTATTGGGACTAAATCGATCAAGTCATTTTAAGTAGAACTGTAATAAACCTGTCTACGAATACTTGTAAAACTTAAGTAGAATTCAATTAAAATCTTAGAGAATACGATTTATCTAAAATTGTCGGCATTAACGTGTGACGGGCAAAAGGATGCGTGCCCGAGCGGCTTTGCACGCATGCGTTTACGTTTTGCGATGTCTGGAAACGATAGACGCGTCCGGGCAATTCGCCGTGTCGCTCAATTGTCGTTGCGGGAATTGTACGGAAATTCCGGCTCCGGATTTACGGAGCGGTGACCCTATTCGCCGGTAACATTTTCCTCGACAAAATCGGGGTGTTGCAGGCGCATGAATTCAATGGCGAAGCCGTCTTCGATGTGGCGCACCACGCGCCCTTGCGTCTTGCCGACCGTGACGACAACACCGACCGGCGGCCGGAGATCGGAGGAAATGCCAATGGCGGCGCCGGATTGCGACAGGTCGATCACACGGCAAGCGACATTCGTCCCGTTTGGCAGGACCAGCCGCGCCATCGCATTACGCGGTGCAAAGCGATCATGGCGGCGATCTTCCGGCAGATTAAGGATCTGGCGGTTGGCGAGCCAAGTGAGTTGCGCGGCGAGTTTATCGCGCTTGCGTAACGTCGCGGCAATGGACATCGCGAAACCGTTTTCCATGACGCGCGCGACTTTACCCTCGAGCCTGCCCAAGTGATCGACGTAGGCGATCACCCGTTCGCCAGGCTGCCCGGCAATAGGCGCGATCAACGCCATCCCACCCGGCGACATGTCGACGATCTGGCAGGGAAACTCCCGCCGGTCGGCAAGCATGTAACGGCCGAGCAGGTTAATTTTCACGCGTTGATGGCGCCGGCGCTCCTCGGCCAGAGGCAGGATCACCGGTTTGGTCAATGGCATCGCCATGGGTGTCGGGATCGGAAAGGATTTCCGCGATCTTCAAGCCTATTAGCCTATCGTTAATGATGGGTTAGCCGGTCAACTTGTCGTCTGGTTCCCGGCCGCCGCTATACACAAGAAAGCCGTGGCGTCTGCGAGGTTCTTCCTGCGCTTCCCCGAAATGCGGGCCGCCAATACCGGATTGCTCTCGGCCAATGTGACGAAGTGTCCGCAGATTAAGCTCGCTGATGGGCTGGTCGCCGAGCCAATAGGGGGGCGTCAAAGGGGCCAATACGCCGACTGCACGAACCCGGCTGCGGCCATCGAAAGCAAGGGGAAGGAGAAGCAATTCCAGTTCGACGTCCATGCCGCTTTCGATGCGTCCGAGAACGCCCGCGACAACTCCAACCTTTTCGTCGAGAACGACCGCAAGGAGATTTTCAATCTGCTCGCGGCTCGTTTCGCTCCACAGGCTGCTGAAGGCCTCGCCCTTGATTTCGCGGGCAAAGAGAGCGCAGACGCCGGTGCCAGCGAGCCGAAATCTCAGGTCATCAACGAAATCCGATGCCAGCAAAAAGGTATCGGCAAGAACGTGACGAATGTCCCCCGGATCGATCTCCGAGCGCGCGGGAGCCCAGCGCCGGCCTCGCCGCCGATTCCAGTAATCAAACAATGTCTGCGTCGAGGCGTGTTTCAATGCGGTACCTGCACAGCCGCGACGTGTCGCGTCTGTCCCCCATCGGGACAGACATTCCGGTGCTTTCGTCGCGACATTGCGTTGGGAGCAGGGTCCGTGCCGCATTAGCCCTGCCAATACCAATTACCAATTAGCGTTAAAATGAGAGTCGCATTGGCGGCGGCCAATCACGCCGGTATGGTTGTCATCGATCCATGTGGGGGACCGGCCGCCGATCCGTGCGCCGGTCCTCAAAAGTTGAGAGCCTCGGGGAGGCGAGGGGATGTGACCGAGCCGTCAAGGCGCGGCAATACCCCGCAACGCGGCTCAAGGGAGGGCGAAAGCCCTCCCTTTTTCTTTTTTACCGCAATTCACCTTGCGGCAAAGCAGTGAAGCGGCGTAACTCAAGCCTCCCACCGGGTCTGCTCGTGCACCGCGAACCGCTTTTCAACATACCTCCCGTTGTCATCGCAGTACTGGCTGTGCTGGTACTCGTTCATGCGATGCGCACTTGGGTTTTCAGTGAGCAACAGGACATCGAATTCCTGCTCAGCTTTGCCTTTATTCCGGCGCGCTATGACACTTCGACCATCCTTGGCGGTGCGTTGCCTGGTGGCGGTGCGGACGTATGGACTTTCTTCACCTATGCGCTGATCCATGCGGATTGGATCCACTTGGGCGTCAACGCGGTTTGGCTGTTGCCCTTCGGGAGCGCGGTTGCGCGCCGCTTCGGTGCGCTTCGCTTTCTGGCATTTTTTGCCGTGACCTCGGCGGCGGGAGCTGCGTTGCATTTGGCAACCCATGCGGGAGAGCAATTCCCGATGATCGGCGCATCGGCCGCAATCTCCGGCGCCATGGCGGCTGCGATGCGTTTCGTGTTCCAGCGCGGCGGACCGCTCGGCCTTTTGGGGCGATTTGATGAGGGCGCTTATCGCGTACCGGCTATCCCGTTGCGAAACGTATTGGCCGACGCGCGCGTGGTGCTTTTCCTTGTGGTCTGGTTTGGTATCAATATCCTGTTCGGCCTAGGCTCTCTTCCGATTACCGGCAGCGAGCAGACCGTGGCCTGGCAGGCGCATATCGGCGGATTCCTCGCGGGCCTGCTGCTTTTTTCCTGGTTCGACCCGACGCCGCAATTGCCGCAATTCGACGATTCTGCTGCAGCGCCGCATCAGTAACCGCACAGGCCTGTCTTCACACATTTTCGTCTTGACGGAACGGACAAGACGGCGGGATCGTTGGCGGTGCACGGTCGAACCGCGACCGGCGACACATTGCGCGCATGATCCGCATAAAAAAACAATCATGCGCAAGGGAGGCTGCCATGAACGTCAAGACGATCCTGGCCGCCAAGGCACAAAACTTGGGCGGCGATATCATTAGCATCGAGCCGACGGCCGATTTGGCGGCGGCAGCGAAATTGCTTTCCACGCATCGCATCGGTGCAGTTCTGATCCGTGGTGCGGGAGGGCGTCTCGCCGGCATATTGTCGGAGCGCGATATCGTTCGCGCGCTGTCCGAGCACGGGGCGGATGCACTCGCCTTGCCGGTCGGTCAGGTGATGACGCGTGAGGTTGCGACATGCGTCGAAGACGATACGGTCGCCAGCATTATGGAGCGTATGACGACAGGGAAATTCCGTCATTTGCCGGTGATTTCCAACGGCCAGCTGACGGGTCTTATTTCGATCGGCGATGTGGTGAAACAACGCGTCGAAGAAATCGAGCGCGAATCCGAGGCAATGCGCGACTATATCCGCACCGCGTAAGTATCGAACTAGCCTGCTCCGCCGTTTGTCGGCTGTGACAGCGCGGTAATGGCCTCGCTGACTGCGTCGATGGCTTTTTCGGCGGTATCGTTGCCTATCTGAATCGCTTCGGCTGCGCGGTGAAATTCGAACCAGCCGACACTGCCGAGGCGGGGGCTGATCAGCACGTCGGGCGGATCGCCGGCCAGTCGCGCGCGGGTGATGCGATCCTGCATCACATTGAAGGCTTCAACCATGACAGTCGGCAATCCAGGGCGTCCACGCCTGCCGAGAAATTGGCGGCGCATTGAACGATCGCCGGCGAACATGCCGCGCAATCCGTTGGTCTTGCCTTTCACGCTGACCGGTTCGCTATCATCAGACCCGTGACTGGCAATGATCGTTCCACGACCGAACAGATCGGCGTTGAGGTTGACGGCGATGACCAATCGCGCGCCGAGAGCGCGGGCGGCCGAGACCGGCACGGGATTGACCAATGCGCCGTCGACCAGCCAGCGGCCACCAATCAATACGGGAGGAAAAATTCCGGGCAGCGCGTAGGACGCACGCAGCGCGTCGCTTAGGCGTCCGCGTGTGAGCCATATTTCATGACCAGTGTTGAACTCGGTAGCGATCGCTGCAAACCGGATCGGTAGATCGTCGATACGTGTGTCTTTAAGCCCGGTTTCAAGTTGGTTGGCGAGATGGCCGCCTCCAATGAGGCCGGAACCCGACAGGCTGAGATCGAGATAGCTCAGGACGCCGCGCACCGTCAGAGTACGCGCCCAGGTTTCAAGGTTGTCCATTTCCTTGGCGGCATAACAACCGCCGACTACGGCGCCGATCGATGTGCCGACGATGACGTCGGGCACAATGCCGTGCTCCAGAAGTTTGCGCATGACCCCGATATGAGCAAAGCCGCGCGCCGCGCCGCCACCGAGTGCCAGACCGATGGTGGGGCGGGTGGTAGTCCGCTGCGGGTGCGTGGTTGCTTCCGCCGCACGGTCGCCATTGCGCGCTCGCGCGAATAAGCCCTCGAATACCAAAACCACTTCTCCTATTCCTCGCGCGCCACCCCGGGAAAAGTCCCTCGCACGAGCACGCCAAATTGACACGCCGGAAAGTGCTGGCGGAGTCTTGTGACCGAAACGTGACAGGGAGGGTGCGCCCGCCGCATTACGTAATGGTTAAATGTCGGGCCGAACGACTTGTTCCTTAGGTCCCGAACCGTGTGACGATTGCGCCAAGATTTGGCCGCTCGCGATCTTCCGGGGGCTTGGCCGGACGGCCAACATGCACAAATCCAGCGATCCGTTCATTTGCGGCAAGACCCAGAACATCGAGCACGCGTCGGTCATAGGCGTACCATTCGGTAATCCAACTTGCGGCAAAGCCCATGGCGTGGGCGGCAAAAACCAGGCTCATGGCGGAGGCGCCAGCGGAAAGCAGCTGCTCCCATTCGGGAATTTTTACGTGCGGGCCGGCGCGGCTGACCACCGCGATGACCAGCGGTGCGCGCGCAAGGCGTTTGCGCTCAAACTCGATCTGCTCTGAAGTGGCGTCGGGATGATCGGCGCGAAACGCGGAAGCTATCGCTTCGCCGGCTGCGGAGCGGGCGCCGCCCTCGAACACTATAAATCGCCAAGGTGCAAGCTTCCCATGATCCGGCACCCGCGAGGCGATTCTCAACAGCGTCTCGATTTGCGATGGAGTCGGACCCGGGCCGGCCAATTCGATTGGCTTGACCGAACGGCGGGTCTTTAAAAGCTCCAGGGCATCAGGCATTGGCGGCCTCATAAATACAGGCGGTTGCGCCTACCACAGCATTAGCAGGGTCACAAACCATCTTGTGCTCGGCTTGAAATCGCCTCGATTTCGGCCGAAAACAACCACGTCATGAATGGGGAATCCGTGATCGGTGTCCTGCACGGCCAGTTGTGGCCGGCTCTGTTGCCTGTGCTCGTTGCCGTCACGACGCCGGCGCTTGCGCAGAACTCGCTTTTTTCGGCAACGCCATCGACCAGTCTGATATCGCCGATGCCGGCCACACGTGGCGATATCTTCGGCCCAAGTAATCTGCCGGTGCCATCGTCGCCTCCCGCGCAGTCGCCGAATTCGGCCACGACGACTGCTTCGATTCCGGCGATCCCGGCCGGCCAGGTGGCGCTCGCGCTCAGCGCACGCTTCGGCAAGGACACACCGCCGATCGGCGGCGGCCTCACATGGCGTGTCTACAACGCCAAAGCTGACGCGAATGGAAGCTTCAAATTGGTGAAAGAAGACAAGTCGCCGACGCCAACGCTCGTACTTCCGGCTGGCACTTACATCGTGCACGTCGGCTTTGGGCTTGCGACAGCCGTCAAGCCCGTCGACTTGCGCGGGGCGAACGTGCGCGAGGACTTCGACTTGCCGGCCGGGGGTCTTCGAATCGAAGGCAAGGTCGGCGACGTGCGCATCCCGCCTGGCCAAATTTCATTCGACGTTTACAAAGGCAGTCAGTTCGAGGCCGGCGACCGTCGCCCGATCGCCGAGCACGTGATGACGAGCGACGTGTTGGTGGTGCCGGAAGGCACCTATTACATCGTTTCGAACTACGGTGACGCCAATTCGGTCGTGCGCTCTGACATTCGCGTGCAGGCCGGCAAGTTGACCGACATTACAGTTACACACCGGGCCGCCGCCATTACGCTCAAACTGGTCAGCGACCGCGGCGGTGAAGCACTTGCCAGCACGGCATGGTCGGTGCTCACGCCCGGCGGTGACGTCATCAAGGAATCGATTGGCGCGTTTCCGCGTGTCATTCTTGCCGAGGGCGAATACCGCGCCATTGCGCGCAATGAGGGAAAGGTGTTTGAGCGCGAGTTTAAGGTCGTTACCGGCGTAGACGGCGATGTCGAGGTGCTGGCGCGCTAAAGGCGGGCAATCGGCCGAACTTTCTGGTACCGGACGGAATTATAGTGGTGCAGACGATTGCCAACGACCCGGTCATGGACGTTTTCGCCAAGCTTGATTTGAGAACGGTTACCCTTTTGCTCGACGTGGACGGTACGATTATTGATATCGCCCCGTCGCCGACTGAAGTGCAGGTTTCCGACAGCCTGCTTCAGTCGCTCAGGCACCTGTTTGATCTGATGGACGGTGCTGTTGCTCTGGTCAGCGGGCGACCGATCAGCGATCTCGACCGTCTATTCGCCCCGCTGCATTTGCCGGCAATCGGCGGGCACGGAGCAGAAATGCGGCTGAGCGACAACCAGATATTTTATTGGGCAAAACCATTGTCGCAAGAATTGCGTCAGCGTCTCGCCGATACGGCAAGTCTGGGACCTGGCATTATTGTCGAAGACAAGAACTATTCGATTGCGCTGCACTACCGAAATGCGCCGACACAGGCGGAGCGTCTCCGCCGCCATATCGCCGCCTGTCGGACGGCGTTTCCCGATGAGTCGACCGAGTTGTTGTTGGGGAAGGCACTGTTCGAAGTCAAACGGCCGAGCATCAACAAAGGCGAAAGTATACGAAAGCTGCTGGCGTACCCTCCCTTCGCCGGCCGCACGCCCGTTTTCATCGGTGACGACATCACCGATGAGTCAGTTTTCGAGGTGTTGCCGGACATCGGCGGCAAGGGCTTTAGCGTCAGTCGCCACTTTCCCGGGCTTACGGGAATATTCAAGAATCCGGCCCAGGTGCGTAGCGCGCTGCAATCTCTCGCTGCTCGTGGGCAGGCTCGCGCATGACCGATTACGGACTCGATCTGGCGGTTATTGGTAATGGCCGCACGGCGGCACTCCTGGAGCCATCCTCGCGCATCGTGTGGTGGTGTCTGCCACGCTATGACGGCGACCCCGTGTTCTGCCGGCTGCTCGCAGGCAAAGAGGACAAGGGATTCACCGATGTCGTGCTCGATGGCTTAGTCGAGACACGGTCGGCATATGTCCGCAATACTGCAATCGTCACGACCGAATTGATCGATAATAGTGGCGGCGCCGTGCGTGTCACCGACTTTTCGCCGCGCTTTCAGATCTACGGTCGCACATTCCGTCCACCGCAACTCATACGCATTGTTGAACCGATCGGAGGCATGCCGCGCGTCACCGTACGCTTCCGTACCACTCACCGTTACGGCGAACCGGTCACATCGCGGTCTTCCGGCAGCAATCATATTCGCTATTGGCGTGACGATGTGCCAGTTAGGCTCACGACCGACGCACCTCTTTCATATGTGGAGAATGAGGCTTCCTTCATTCTCACACGACCAGTGCATATGGTGTTTGGTACCGACGAGCCGTTCGAAGGTTCGCTCGACACGACGTGTCGCGATTTCTGCGATCGCACGCGCGACTATTGGCTTGAGTGGGTGAGGCGACTGGCCTTTTCCATCGACTGGCAGGACGAAATCATTCGTGCCGCTATCACGCTCAAGCTGTGCAATTACGAAGAGACCGGCGCCATTGTTGCGGCGCTGACCACGTCAATTCCCGAAGTGCCGGGGTCGGGACGCAATTGGGATTATCGGTTCTGCTGGATGCGCGACGCCTTTTTTGTGGTGCGCGCACTCAATCGCATCGGTGCAACGCGCACGATGGAGGATTTCATTTCCTATATTTTGAGCGTCGGCGGCGGCCGGGCGGATCGGATCCGGCCACTTTACGGAGTCGTGCATACCGATGCGCTGGAGGAACACACCGCACCCGCGCTAGCCGGATATGGCGGCGATGGGCCTGTGCGTATCGGCAATGCGGCGGCCAGTCAAAGTCAGCACGACGTTTACGGCAGCATCATTATGGCGGCAACGCCGATGTTTTTTGACCGACGGCTGCCACGCCCGGGCGATGCAGCGCTGTTCCATACGATTGAGCCGTTCGGCGAACAGGCGGCGAAGTTCGCGCTCGAGCCGGATTCCGGAATATGGGAATACCGGGGACGCACACGCACACACACCCACTCCGCTGCGATGTGCTGGGCGGGCTGTCAGCGGCTTGCGGCGATTGCCAGCCATCTCAATTTGCCCGAAAGGGCGACCCATTGGGCCGGCATCGCCGACGGCATAGGCGAGCAGGTGCTCAAGCGCGCCTGGAATCCCAAGCGTAAGGCGTTTTCTGCAGCCTTCGACAGCGATGAACTCGATGCCAGCGCACTGTTACTCGCCGAGCTCGGGCTGGTTCAGGCTGACGACCCCCGTTTTGTGGCGACTGTTGAAGCGATCAGCCATGAACTTCGGCGGGGCTTCCACGTTATGAGGTATGTGGCTGCCGACGATTTTGGCCCGCCGGAGTCGGCCTTTTTGATTTGCGGGTTCTGGCTTGCGGATGCATTGTGGGAGGTTGGCCGGCGAGACGAGGCTCGCGACATGTTTGTCGATGCGCTTCGAATGCGAAATCGCTACGGGCTTTTGTCGGAGGACGTGCACCCGGTGACGGGAAAACTGTGGGGGAATTTTCCGCAGACCTACTCAATGTCGGGATTGATTTTGACGGCAATCAAGCTGTCGCGAAGCTGGGGAGACCGGTATTGGCGCGGCTCGTCGTAGTATCGAACAGAGTTGCCGTTCCGGATCGCGGCACGCGGGCGGGCGGGCTCGAAGTGGCAATCCGTCCCGCGCTCAAGCGGCATGGCGGCCTGTGGTTTGGCTGGAGCGGACGCGTTGCGGAAGATTTGCCGCAGACGGTAAAGGCCGTCGTTCACGACAATATTTCCTACGCCACCGTCGACCTTGGCAAGGACGACTACCAGGAATTTTACAACGGTTTTGCAAACCGAGTGCTATGGCCGATCCTGCACTACCGGCTCGATCTTGCCGAATTCACCCGTCGGGATCTCGGTGGTTACTTCCGCGTCAATCAGTATTTCGCCACTCATCTCGAAAAATTGCTGCAACCCGACGACATCATTTGGGTGCACGACTATCATTTGATTCCACTGGCCAAAGCTCTGCGCGATCGTGGCCACGACAACAAGATCGGTTTTTTCATTCATATTCCGTTTCCGCCGCCAGAAATTCTTACGGCCTTGCCAAATCACGATCAGCTGATCCCGGCGCTTTGTCACTATGACCTGGTTGGTTTCCAAACTGAGGTCGATGCCGCCAATTTCTCCCGCTACATCGCCAATGAATGCGGACTAGCCTGGGCGAGCGGCAACAGCTTTCACTTTGGTAATCGTGTCGTTCAGATCGGCACATTTCCCGTCGGCGTCGAGACCGAGGCGTTTGCACGTCTGGCGCGGCGCGCGATCGAGACCGATTTCGTTCGCGAGGTGCTGGAAAGTCTCTCTGGCCGCGCCATGATCATCGGCGTTGACCGGCTCGACTATAGCAAAGGCATTCCCGAGCGCATGAGCGCATTCGAACGCTTTCTCTCGAATTTTCCCGACTGGCGCGGCAAGGTCACTTATCTTCAGATCACACCGCGTAGTCGAACCGGTATTCCCGAATACGCTGACATGGGACGTGCCGTAGGCGAGGCGGTCGGGCGCATCAATGGCGCCTATGGCGAAGCGTCGTGGACGCCGGTTCGCTACATCAACAAGGCGCACAGTCGCACGGCGCTTGCAGGCCTGTACCGTGCCGCACGCGCCGGACTGGTGACACCCTTGCGGGACGGAATGAATCTTGTGGCCAAGGAGTTTGTGGCCGCCCAGAACGCGGACGATCCCGGTGTTTTGATCCTTTCACGGTTTGCCGGTGCCGCGCACGAATGCTCCGCCGCTCTCTTGGTCAACCCGTACGACTCGGAAGGCGTCGGCAATGCCATCAACCGCGCGCTATCCATGCCCTTGGAAGAACGGCGGCAGCGCTACGCCGCCAATTTCAAGGTACTGGTGCGCAACGATCTCACGCATTGGTCGGAGCGCTTTTTGAATACGCTCACGGGCAGCGCTGATGCCCCGGTGGTGGTGCGTGCCGCCAGCGGTTTCTGACATAAGTCAAAGCAGGCAGATGCGACGCCGCTATATTTGGTATTTGATCAACAACCGCCGAGGTATTCCATGCGTCGCATCACTATCGGGCTGCCTTCCTTGATTCTTGCCGCAGCGCTGACGGAGAGCGTTTCAGCGGCTGATGCGCGAAAAGGCGAGACGCTGGCCAGGCGTTGGTGTGCGGCCTGTCATATCGTGGCAATCGATCAGCAGCGCGGCACCACGCAGTCGCCGCCATTTTCGGCAATTGCGGGAAAACCCGGTTTCGACGAGACAGCGCTCGCGTTTTTCTTGCTGACGCCGCATCCCAGGATGCCGGATATGAACCTGTCGCGCAGCGAAGCGGCTGATCTTGCCGCCTATATCAAAACTCAGAAATAGCCTTACTCCGCCGCCTTCATCCGCCGAACATCCGGGGGCACCGCCTCTTCGGCGAGGGCCTTGAGCGCGGCATCGAGCGACATCACTTGCTGGTCTTCTTTCCCGAGGCGCCGGATCGAGACCGTGCGGTCGGCCGCTTCCTTCTTGCCGACCACGAGCAGGGCAGGGACCTTGGCGAGCGAGTGCTCGCGCACTTTGTAATTGATCTTTTCATTCCGAAGGTCAATTTCCGCGCGCAAACCAAGTTTTCGCGCGGATTCGATCGCCTCGCGGGCAAAGCCGTCTGCATCTGAAGTGATGGTCGCGACCACCGCTTGCACCGGTGACAGCCAGAGCGGCAAATGGCCCGCATAGTGTTCGATCAATATGCCGGTGAAGCGCTCGAGCGAGCCAAACATGGCGCGATGGAGCATCACTGGCGTGACCTTGTTGGAGTGCTCGTCGATGTAGAATGCGCCAAGCCGGCCAGGCAAATTAAGATCAACCTGCACGGTACCGCACTGCCAGTCGCGGCCGATTGCGTCGCGCAGGACGTATTCGAGCTTCGGCCCGTAGAAGGCACCTTCGCCTTTGTTCAGAGTCCATGGCCGTCCGGACGTTTTAAGCGCCGCCATCAGCGCGGCTTCCGCCTTGTCCCAAACGGCATCGTCGCCGATGCGCTTGTCCGGCCGGTCGGAAAATTTGATGCTCACGTCCGAAAAGCCAAAATCCTCGTATATTGAGAGGATTAGATCATTCATCTTGAGTACTTCTTCAGCGATTTGGCCTTCGCTGACGAAAACATGCGCATCGTCTTGTGTGAAAGCGCGCACCCGCATCAGCCCATGCAGTGCGCCCGATGGCTCGAAGCGGTGTACCTTGCCGAACTCCGCAATCTTTACCGGTAGTTCGCGGTAGCTGCGTAACCCGTTCTTGAAGATCTGGATGTGCCCTGGACAGTTCATCGGCTTCACCGCATAGACCCGTTCGTCTTCCTCGCGCTTCTGCGTAAGGAAGATCATGTCAGAGTAGGTCGGGATGTGACCCGTGAGTTCCCACAGGGTCTTGTCCATGAGCTGCGGAGAGTTGACCTCGACGTAACCGGCTGCAGTCTGCTGCCGGCGGATGTAATTCTCGAGCGCCTGAAAAAGTGCCCAGCCTTTGGGGTGCCAAAACACTGAACCAGGAGCCTCCTCCTGGAAGTGAAAGAGGTTCATTTCGCGCCCGACACGCCGGTGATCGCGTTTTTCGGCCTCTTCAATCTGCCGGAGGTAGGCGTCGAGCTCCTCCTGCTTGGCAAAAGCGGTGCCGTAGATACGGGTCAGCATCGGGTTCTTGGAATCCCCGCGCCAGTAGGCACCGGCGACCTTCATCAGCTTGAAGGCATTGCCGACCTTGCCGACCGATGTCATGTGCGGTCCGCGGCACAGATCAAACCAGTCACCTTGCTTGTAAATCTTGATCTGCTGATCGGCCGGAATGGCATCAATGAGCTCGACCTTGAAGGCCTCGCCCATGTCGCGAAAGGTTTTCTTCGCCTGCTCCCGCGACCAGACTTCTTTCGTGAAGGGTTTGTCGCGCGCGACGATCTCGCGCATCTTTTTTTCGATTGCCGGAAGATCTTCCAGCGTGAATGGCTGGTCGCGGGCAAAGTCGTAGTAGAATCCGTTTTCGATCACCGGACCAATGGTGACCTGTGTGCCGGGCCAAAGACTTTGTACCGCTTCAGCGAGCACATGGGCGGCGTCGTGCCGGATCAACTCAAGCGCACGCGGATCTTCGCGAGAGATAAATTCAATTTTGGCATCATGATCGATGACATCGCTCAGATCGGCGAGGGCGCCATCGAGCGCCATTGCCACGGTGCGTTTCGCCAGCGAAGGCGAGATGCCCTTGGCGACGTCAAAACCTGTGGTGCCCGAGGGATATTCACGGCGTGCGCCGTCAGGAAAGGTCAGCGCGACCATCGGCGTCTCCTGTTGCTCACTCGCTGCCTACGAATGCAGGTAAGCGTGGAAACCCGATATAGCAGGCGAATCGGACAGCGCAACTAGGGGGGCGGCGCCTCATTGGCGTTGCGCCAGCGGCCGTATCGCCAGGGTAGAAACCAGTGCGCGTGCGCAGGCAGCCTTTCCGGAACGAAATCAAGGCCGGACGTTCCCCAGGGGTGACAACGCAGGATGCGGGCGAAAGCCATCCACCCGCCCGCCCATAGTCCGAAGCGCCCAATCGCCTCATCTGCGTACTCGGAACAGGTCGGCAGATGGCGGCAGCGCGGGCCGATCAGCGGTGAAAGCGTGACGCGATAGAGGCCGACAAGGCCTTGGCCTGCCAGACGGGGAAGGCGAGCCAGCGGTCTCATCGCCTGCATGCGTCCAGATCCAGATGTTTGTCCAAATTCAAGTTCCAGTGAAGGTTTAACACCGGAAAAGTTCCGTACGAGACAACGAATCAAATGGAACAACTCCGAATTTGGCAAGAGCGATGGTGATAGCGACTTTTTTGCACTAGACCCGAATCTCGCAACTGCACTAAGACTGACCCACGCCGGGGGTATCAGGCGCCGCCCAAGCTCAGTCAGAACGTGGTTTGACCACGCCAAAAGATGAGCATGGTGGCGAGAAGGGGAAGAATGAGCCGTTCCCTTTTGATGGCTGGTGCGCTCGCGTGGGCGCCGCTGCTGTTGCTTTTGCCGGCACCCCTGCGCGCCTCCGATCGCACGTTGCCGATGCAGTTCGAATTGCGCGAGCAAGGGCCTGCCGACGTCTGTGGCACAAACTGCAAGTTCTTCGTCTCCGCGGCCGGCGCGATTACCGCGGATACGCCGCGTCATTTCCATGATTTCGCACAAAACCACGATCTCGCCGGCGCCACTTTTGTCATCGATTCGGACGGCGGTTCCGTGCTCGGCGCCATAGCTTTGGGGCGTGAAATCCGGAATCTGAAGCTTGCAACAACGGTCGGTCGCCTCGTCGATCTTCCCGCAGAAGGACGGGCCGTGCTCTCGTCGAGCGCTGATTGCGAGTCGATGTGTGCTTTCGTTCTGCTTGGAGGTGTCCAACGATCGGTCCCCTTGAATGCACGCGTCATGGTCCATCAGATCTGGCTTGGGGATCGTCGCGAAGATCCAACCGCCGCGAGTTATTCGGCTGAAGATCTTGTGCTGGTCCAGCGCGATATCGGACGCCTCGCACAATACACGGCTGAAATGGGGGCTACCGTCGATTTGCTCGACCTGGCGCTCCGTATTCCGCCCTGGGAGCCAATGCATGCGCTGACGCGCAGTGAACTCAAGCGCACGCGCCTGACGACCGAGGACTCGGATGCGCCGGTGGCCGCAACAGTTGCAACGACGTCACCGGCGATAGTATCGCAGCCCGCGTCCCGCATGACCAATGGCCTGCACGCAACCACAATCAGCGAGCAGCGATGGGCTCTGGTTGATCGTTCGGGCGTGGTCGCGATCGCCCGGCGCCATCCGCTCACGGTGGAAGGCGAAGAAATTGGCAGCTTCGATTTGATAGTTGCTTGCGTTTCCGGGGGTGAAGGCTACGACGTGAGCTATATCGAACGCCGCCGCAACGGCGAACAAAAGCCGTTGCCCGACGCATTGGATACCATCAGTTTGCGGGTCGGCAGCAGTTCTGCCGCTCTCAAAGTAGTCTCTTCGGAACGCCGAGATTCTCCCGATGAACTTGTGACTTATGCGGCCGGCCGAGTTCCGGCCGCGCTGATTAGCACCTTTGCTGCTGCCGGCAGCCATTCGATGCTTGTCAAGACGGAGACCGCGCAGCTGGTCACGGGAATTCGTATCGGCAATACGGGCGCTTCGCAGAATTTTCCACGGCTGACTGCCGGTTGCAGCAAACCAATTGGTGACCGTGCGGATTTGAGCAGAACAAAGACTGGCGGCCTCGCGGCGGCAAAATAGATTATTCGGCCGCTTGCGCCCGTTTGCCAGCTGATCTGGCCTCGATCTGGTCGAGTGCCGAAACGACTGCATCAAAGGTCAGCAATGTCGAAGCGTGACGCGCCTTGTAGTCGCGCACCGGCTCAAGCACGGCAATGTCGGCCCACTTGCCGGTCGGAGGGGGGCCACTCTCCTTTAGCATCTTGCGCACCGTTTCACGCAACTCCCGCAATTCGGCAGGCTTTGACCCGATGACATGGCGCGCCATGATCGAGGATGAGGCTTGGCCGAGGGCACAGGCTTTCACGTCATGGGCAAAATCCGCGACCGCGCCGCTGTTCATCTTGAGATCTACGGTTACAGTTGAGCCGCATAATTTCGAATGGGCAGTAGCGGTGGCATCGGGCGCAGGCAGCCGGCCCAAGCGGGGAATGTTGCCCGCCAGTTCCAGAATTTTGGCGTTGTAAACCTCGTTAAGCATTGGCCTTTTTTCGCTACTTTGCCTTGGCGTCACAAATGAATATATAGGGGCTGCTACGACGGCGCGAGAAGGGTTCTTGGCGCCGGGCAAGCTGGAAATCGGCTTGCGGAATGGGAATGCAGCGTCCAGGCGCCCGCTTTCGACCAGAAATGGTCTTTATCGGCTAACTGACGCGGCCAACCCGGTGACACACCCGGCACCGTTGCGTGCCGGTCGAACGGAGACCCGTCATGGACGCAAAGAACACCAATGTGAAGCTGTGGCCCAAGCAGGGCCTATCCGAACATGTGCGGGCCGCGCCTGCACCCGTTGAGCCGCGCCCCACGCGCGAGCAGGCGGAAGCTGCCGTGCGCACGCTCATAGCCTATGCGGGCGACGACCCCGGCCGTGAAGGTTTGCTGGAAACGCCCAAGCGCGTGATCGGCGCCTATGAGGAAATCTTTCAGGGCTACAATGAGTGCCCGGTGGAGGTTCTTGACCGCACGTTTGCCGAGACCGGCGGCTACGATGATTTTGTGCTGGTGCGCGACATCGGGTTTAATTCGCACTGCGAACACCACATGATGCCGTTCTACGGCAAGGCGCATGTCGCGTATATGCCGGTGGATCGCGTCGTCGGGCTGTCGAAACTTGCGCGGTTGGTTGACGTCTACGCGCGCCGATTGCAGACGCAAGAGCATTTGACGTCGCAAGTTGCGACCGCAATCGACGAGATCCTGAAACCGCGTGGCGTTGCAGTGATGATCGAGGCGGAGCACATGTGCATGTCGCTGCGCGGGGTCGAGAAGCCGGGCGCTCTCACGGTGACGACACATTTCACCGGCGCGTTCCGCGAGGACGCCAGTGAGCAGGTGCGTTTCATGACAATGTTGCGCGCCGGGCAGCGATAACGCTGGCGCGACCGCCTCAGTATCCGGCGTTACGGCCGTTCGCACTGTCGATGCCGGGTTTGCCCCGGCATTCCATGACGGCCTGCGGCAATTCGAATTTGCGGTGCTCCTATGGCTGATAAATTGAATGATATCGAAGAAGGCCTCGCTTTCTCGCCAAAATTCGACGCCAATGGGCTGATTGTCGCTGTCGTGACCGACGCCGATTCCGGCGAGGTGTTGATGGTCGCGCACATGAACGAAGAGGCACTTCGAAAAACCATCGCGAGCGGTGAGGCCTGGTACTACAGCCGCTCACGGAAAGCGCTCTGGAAAAAGGGAGAAACGTCCGGTCATGTCCAGCGCGTGAACGAATTGCGGGTTGATTGCGATCAGGATGCGCTCTGGCTGAAAGTGCATCAGCAGGGCGCCGGGGCCTGCCACACGGGCCGCCGCTCTTGTTTTTATCGTGCAGTGCCGACCGGCAAGTCAGGTGCCGTTACGCTCGAATTTCGCGGCGCCGAAAAAACGTTCGATCCGGGCGCCGTCTACCGCAAATAGGTGTCACGGCTTTTGGCGTGCGAGCAAAGCCTGCGCGCGCAAGAGGTGTGGCCGATCGTACATCTTGCCGTCGATACCAACCGCACCGGCCCCCGGCTGCGCGGCGAAGGCCGCGATGACGGCTTTTGCCTTCTCGATTTGCGCCGCCGTAGGGGTGAACACATCATTGATGACCGGTATCTGGGCTGGGTGAATGGCCAGACGACCGGTGAAGCCATCCCGGTGGGCGGCCTCGGTGTCGCGGCGCAACCCATCTGAATTGCGGAAATCAACATAAACAGTCTCGATTGCGGGCAGCTTTGCTGCGGCCGCCGCATAGAGGCAGACCGATCGGGCAAGGCGATAGGGCTCGGTCAGCGCGCCGTTCGCATCCCGGTTGGCTTCCGCGCCCAATTCAGCGGACAGGTCCTCGGGGCCCCACGTCAAGCCGATAAGACGCGGACTCGCGTTGCGGAACGTACCGGCGGCAAAAAGGCCGGCGGCCGATTCGACCGCTTGGGCCAGAATTTTTATTTGTCCTTCCGGCAAGCCGGCGATGGCCTCACGCGCAGTAAGTTTGGCATCGAGGCGCACGACGCTGGCGCCGCCTTCTGCCTTTGGAAACACGATAGCGTCGGGGCTCCCGGCTACAATCGCATCGAGGTCAGCGTCGGTCATGCCGGTATCGAGACCATTGATGCGCACCATGAGGCGGGGGCGTTTATCGGCGCCGCCAGCCCGCTCGAGAAATTCGAACGCCAGCTTGCGCGCTGCTTCCTTTCGTTGCGGCGCGATCGAATCTTCGAGATCGACGATCACGGCATCTGCGCCGCTCGCCACGGCCTTGTCGAGCTTCGGTCCACCGTCGGCCGGCACGAACAGGAAAGAACGCATAGAGGACTCCTCGTTGGCGGAGCGGAATCTAGCCCAAATGCAAAGAGCGCATGATTTGGCGGTACTGTTCTCGGCCTCATCTGCACGGCATCTAAGACGTCCTGAAAAAATTCGAGGCCCGGCGCAGCGCCGGGCCCTTTTTATTTTGGTCGCATCCGCATAAAGGCCTGGCGGTGGCACTCGGCCACCAGTGTGCCGTCCTGCTTGAAGGCCTTGTGATGAAATTCCACGATGCCCGCGCCCGGCCGCGATTTCGACTCACGCTTGCTCACGACCTGGGTCGTGCAGTTGATGGTGTCACCTTCGAACAGCGGATTGGGGAATTTCACATCGGTCATGCCAAGGTTCGCAATGGTGGTACCTACGGTCATGTCCGAGACCTGGATGCCGATCATGAGCCCGAGGGTAAACAGCGAATTCATCAGCGGCTGTCCCCATTCGGTTTCGGTCTCGCAAAAATGACGATCGATGTGCAGCGGTTGCGGGTTGAGCGTCATGTTGGAAAACAACATGTTGTCCATTTGCGTTACCGTGCGCGTGTACCGGTGCTCGTAGGTTTTTCCGACTTCGAAGTCCTCAAAATAAAGACCACCGCGCTTGTGCCGCTGCGTTGTTTCCGCCATCGATTCCTCCAAAAATCCTTTCAAAATAGAGGTTTGTAAACCCTATTTACCGTTCATTTACCATAGTTCCTTCATGCTCGGCTGGCCCGCGAGAGCTGTTGCGTCGCGTCAATCGCCCATAAGCCTTAGACCTTCGGAAGGCGCAACACGATGGCCGTCAACCCGACTGCAGCCAGCGGTGCACCGCAAATTACCGGAGCGATCCGCCAGGCGGCGCAGTCGACCGGCATCAGCTTCGAATACCTGCTCACAACCGCGAAGATCGAATCCAACCTCAATCCGTCCGCACAAGCGTCGACCTCGTCGGCGAAGGGGCTTTACCAATTCATCGACCAGACGTGGCTCGGCACCATGAAGCAGGATGGGGCGGCCTTGGGGCTCGGTCGGTACGCAGATGCCATTGTGCGATCACCGGATGGACACTATGAAGTTTCCGATCCAGCCATGCGCGCCGCAATCCTGCGGTTGCGCAGCGATCCGCAAGCAAGCGCGATGTTGGCGGGGGCACTGACCCGCAACAACGCGAGCTTGGTTGGCTCGAACATTGGCCGGCAGCCGACCAACGGCGAGCTCTATATCGCCCATTTTCTGGGGGCCGATGGCGCGGGCAAGTTGATCAACGGGGCGGCGGCGCATCCCAATGCGAGTGCTGCTGCAATGTTTCCGCACGCCGCGGCGGCAAATCACAGTATTTTTTACGATGCCTCCGGACGAGCGCGTAGCGTTGGCGAAGTCTACGGAAAGCTGACGCGGCTTTTCGACTCCGCCCGCACAGTCGCATTCGCGCAGGGCGGGGTTAAGGGTGCCAACAGGAGTGCAAGTGCCGACGCGGGTGGCAGCGGTGCACAGGCCGCAGCCGCAGGTGCGCCCCCATTGCCGGCCCCAGTGACTGTGGCAACTGCTCGGGTGAAAGCAGTACCCAACGAACGTTTGGTACGGGTCGCGTCGGCAATGCCACCGAGGCCACCCGTACCGATCCCGTCGCCACCGGACACCGCCGGAGTGACGCAAGCTTTTGCGAACGCCAGCGAAAACCTCCCGCCGCCGCCGGCCCCGCGGCCATCGTTCCAATCGATGTTCACGGATCGGGTCAGCCAGCCCTTGGCGCAGACAGTGAACAACCTCTGGGGGACTCCTGCCACGGGAGCGTCCGCGCCAACACAGGGCACCCAGTCCTTCGATTTGTTCACCGACACCAAGCCCAACGAGCGCAAGCTGCTCTGAATAATCAGCCTTTGCCCGGACCGCATGCTTAACAGCCCATCAATTTCTATGGTGAACGCTTTGTTAAGCCTCGTCGGCTAGGCTTGTGCCGTCAGGTGGAAGAGGGCTTCGTAGCGTCGATTGCCATGATCGTCCGTCAGTTTTTGCATTGGGTTCGCCAGGCGCCGTCCGGGGAGCGGGCGGAGGCCACTTCAGCGCTGGCGCGCGCTTATCTTTATTCCGATTTATCGCCTGATGATCTCGCTGCCGCAGAAGGCGCGATGATCATGCTCTTGGACGATCCGTCTCCGCTCGTGCGCCTCGCGCTCGCGGAGGCCTTCGCTTCGGCGGATAAGGCCCCGCAGGTCGTTGTGGACGCGCTTGCGGCAGATCAGCCGGACGTTGCCCTGCCCATACTCGCGCAGTCGCCGCTTTTACTTGAAGACGATCTGGTCGATCTTGTCGCCACCGGCAACGCCGATGTGCAAATCGCGATCGCCGGGCGGTCGCAACTGCCGCGGACACTGGCCGCCGCTATCGCTGAAGTCGGTGTGGCGGAAGCCTGCCTGACGCTGCTGGAAAATCCCGACGCGGATATCGCGTTATTCTCCGTTGATCGAATTATCGGACGCTTCGGTCACTTGGCCCCGATCCGTGAAAATCTTCTGGCGCGGGATATGCTGCCGATGGCAATGCGGCAGGCGCTTCTCTCGAAACTGTCGCAGACGCTCGCCGGCTTCGTTACGGCCCGGCAATGGCTGGGGCCGGAGCATGCCGAATTTGCCACCAAGGAAGCATGCGAGAAGGCGACCGTGGCGCTTGCTGCCGACACGCGATACGACGAGGTTGGCGAGCTGGTGCAACACTTACGTCAGAGTGGACAGCTCACGGCGGGAATGATCTTGCGTGCGCTGCTATCAGGCAATGTGATCTTGTTCGAGGAGGCGATAGCGGAATTGTCGGGCGTGCCGATCGACCGTGCGATCGCTTACATTCACGACAAGAATATTTCCGGGTTTCGCGCGCTTTACCAGGAGGCCGGCCTGCCGGATGTGGCGTATCCGGCATTTCGCGAAGCACTCGCGGCAATGCGCGCGGGCTTGTTGATCGGCGAGCAGGGTGGGGCGACACGGCTCAAACGGCGCATCGTCGAGCGCGTGCTGGGCGCGTGCGCTCATGAACGCGGAGATGAGACGGCTTCGCTATTGGCATTGCTCCGGCGCTTTGCAGTGGAGGCTGCGCGCGAGGAAGCGCGTCTGTTCTGCGATGATCTCGTTGCGGAGGCCTGTATTATTCAGGCTGATCAGTCCTACCCCGACGCGCAGCTGGCGGCGGCATAGCTCTCTATTCCGGCACGATTGACGGTGCCTTGAGTTGGGCGAGCACGTCTGGGCGGTCGCGATTTTGGCTTATCAGGAATTCATCCGTGACTTCGCGGAGCCGTTTCGTCAGGTCTTTGGCGAGTCGTTTCGCGTCTGAGCGCGCATATTCGCGGTATATTGCGCGCACGGCATCCACGTGCTGATCGATCAACTGGGGCGGAATGCGCGTAGCCTCAGGCGTGTGATCGATCAGCCGACACAGGCTGTCAGCGGCGGAAGCGACCGCCGGATAACCAAACGTGGCGGCTTCGCCCTTGATGTCGTGCGCCGCATGAAAGAGCGCATCCTTGTTGGGCTTGGTGAAGCCCTCGCGCAGATCGTGGCGGGCTCGATCAAGCCTGTCGCATTCGGAATCCATCCAGCTGGCGAATTCAGGGGACAATTCCGCCAAGGCCTTTTCAGCTCGCGCTACGGGGTCGTCGTTTCCCTGATCGGAGGCTTGCTTGGAGACCGCGCCGCGCAGTTTGTTTTCCGGTGTTATAATTTCGTGATCACCGTAGGTGACGATCGCGGCGGTGTCTTTCGAGTGGGGCATTGCGTATGGCCTGTGTCAGACGGGCGCGCGCGCTTTTTCCAGCAAAGGGGTCTGGCGGATGACATCTGCCTTGCCGCCCTTACGGCGTTCGGGCCCGATGTAGTTCGAATTGACGTTACGACGCCGGTCGGGACCGAAATAAGTCTTGGTCTTGATGAACGGGCGTGGATTGGCGACCACATTGATGATGCGCTGATAGAGGCCCTTTGCCGAGATCGGTTTGGCGAGGAATTCGGTTACGCCGGCATCGCGCGCCGCCGTCACGCGCTTTTTCTCGGAGTGGCCGGTGAGCATGATGATCGCCACGTACGGGTTTGCGTTGGCGCCGGGTTGGCGGATCATCTGCATGAGTTCGAGGCCGTCGAAGATCGGCATCGCCCAGTCGGTTATGACGATGTCGGGAATGTAGTGGGTGAATGCCTCGAGGCCGGCAGCGCCATCTTCTGCCTCATAGACTTCGCGGGCGCCAAAACCATGCAACAGCGTCCGCAATATGCGTCGCATATGCGCATTGTCATCAATAACGAGAAAACGCAACCGGTTGAAATCGATGCGGACCATGGCGCCCCGGCTTCGGGCGCTTAAGAGCCCGATACGGCCGTAGCGAAGGCTACCGAGGCGCCGTTAACGAATGGTTTAGGATGGCGGCAGCAATGCCAGAAGGAGCTATTCTTTCAGCAGCGACGCCATGATCCGCTCGCGCGTCAGCGGCAAATCGCGGATATGGGCTCCAAGCGCGTGGGAGACGGCATTGCCGATAGCCGCGGCGGTCGGTCCCGCTGTCACCTCGCCAACGCCGAGCGGCACCTCGTCTTTCGTGTTGATCAGTTCGATCTCTATCTCAGGCACTTCGCTGAATTTCAGTACCGGGTACGTCTCCCAATCGAATGAGGCGATGCCGTTATCGAAACGAACCTGTTCTTTGAGTACCCAACTCGCCGACTGGATTATTCCGCCTTCGAGCTGATTGATCACACCGTCAGGATTGATAACCAGGCCGGCGTCGGTCGCGCACCAGACGCGATGGAGACGGATTTCTTCTTCCACCGATAGTTCGACAACAACCGCAGAATAGGCAGCGCGATTTTTGTAGCGCGCAAAGGCGATGCCGCGGCCGGTCCCGGTGCCGCGAGGCGTGGCGGCAATCCATTTTGCCATGGCGGCGACCTTCTCGATAACCGCGCGGGCCCGCTTATCCGCGGTGATCGACAAGCGGTACTGCACCGGATCCTGCCCGGCGCGCTCTGCAAGTTCATCAATACAACACTCGAGCGCGAATACATTCGGCATGGCGCCGAGCCCACGTAAGGCTGAGGTACGAACGGGCGCCTCGGTCACCAGGTGATGCAGAATGCGTTTGGCCGGAATATCGTAAAGCGGTTCCGCATTGCGGGTGGCGCCACCACCATTCGCTTCCGGTACGTCGCTTGGTGGAGGCTCGGGCGGCGGATCGGGTAGGGCAAGCGCACCGAGCAAATTTCCACCCGCGCCGGGGCGCTGATTGTGCGTCGGACTCCAGATTTCCTGCGTCCAATCGACGGGCTTGCCCGCATCGTCGAGCAATGCCCGCACCTTGACCATCATGGCCGGCGTCTTCGGCTCGTAAATGAATTCTTCTTCGCGCCGCCAGCGCACGCGGATCGGCTGACCGGGCTTTTGCATGGCAATAATCGCGGCGTCCGCCGCGGCATCGTCGGCGCCGTTGTGGCCGTAACAGCCCGAGCCCTGGACGTGATGAACCACGATTGATGCGGGCTCGAGCTTGAGCGTCTTCGCCAATGCGGCCCGCAGGGGGTAAACGCCCTGACAATGGGTCCATACTGTGAGCTTTGCGTCCTTGAAGAGCGCCAACCCGCAGGATGGCGAAATTGATGCGTGCGCAAGATAGCCGCGTGTATAGGTGGCCTCGTATCGCTCTCTGCCTTGCGGATTGCCCGCGTCGGGCGTGCCAAAAATCCGTTCAACGACGGGCCTTTGCAACAACCAGTTGGCTTCCTGCTGGATCGGAGCGGCAACCTCGACGTTCTGCCAGGTCACATGATTGACGGCGGCGACACTCGCCGCTTCGACAGCCGTTTCATCGGCTCCGAGAATAGCGAGGAAGTTGCCGCTGCGAACAAATTCAATGGGGCCCTTCGCGGCGCGGCGGATGGCATTTTCATCAATGGAGCCGATTGTGGCGCCGCGGTTTGGCTGACGAACCACGCGCGCGTGAGCCATGCCGTCGATTTGCATATCGTGAATGAATGCGCTCTCGCCGAAAATCTTGCCCGGCAGATCGAGGCGGCCGCCGCTCGCGCCGATGCTCTTGAAGTCAGCGACACGCTTGCGCACGCCATCACCGGTTGCCTTGACGCCCAGGTCCACTGCGCTTGAGAGCGTCCAATAATCCTGTCCGGTCGATATGCCATTGCGATAGATGCGGCCATCGTCGATGGATAACTCAGCTACTTTGCAGCCAACAACTTTCGCGGCTTGGTCGAGGAACAATGCGCGCACGTCTGCGCAAGCCTGTCGCATTGCGACGCCGCCGAACTGAATTGACTGACTCCCTGCGGTATAGCCTTCATTCGGGGCCTTTGCGGTGTCGCCGGAACGGACCGTGACGCGCTCAATCGCGACGTCGAGTTCGTCGGCGGCGATCTGCGCCATCGCGGTGAGCACGCCTTGGCCCAGCTCGACCCGGCCGGTGAGCACGGTCACTTTGCCTGGCGAGGGAAATGCAACCCATCGATCGAGATTGGGATTGTCGTTGAGTGGGCCGGGCAGGGGAGCGTTCATCGGGCTTTTCCTGCGCGCATAACCGCAGCTGCCTTTTCGACCGCGCGCATGATGCGGTTATGCGAACCGCAGCGGCAGATATTGCCGTCAAGCGCCTGCGCAATCTCCCCTCGAGAGGGCTCCGGATTCTTGTCCAAGAGCGCTTTGGCGGAAATCAAAATTCCGGCGAGGCAATAACCGCATTGCCCCGCTTGTTCGTCGATAAATGCCTGCTGGAGCGGATGGGGACGTGCAGCGTTGCCCAAACCCTCAACGGTGATGATGTTCTTTCCTGTGACGCTCCACACCGGCTTTGTGCAGCACTTCTCGGGCACGCCGTCGACCAACACCATGCAACAGCCACACTGTTCAAGGCCACAACCGAAACGCGTTCCCATCAGACCAAGGTCGTTGCGCAAGACGTTGAGCAGCGGTGTTTCTTCATTGTCGAGGGACACGCTGACAGCTTGACCATTGACCGAAAAATCGAATTTTTTCGACACGCGCGCTCCTTAAAATCCGAACTGCTCGCGCAAGATACGCTCGTCGAGATTATGGCCGGGATCAAACAGCATGTTGATCGATATGCTGTGGTCCATGCCGATGTCGACGCTGCGAACAGACCGCACTTCGTCGTGATCGGCGACCGCAGCGACTGGCCGCTTGTCGGCATCCTTGACTTCAATGGTGACTTTCGCCCGGTCCGGCAGCAATGCGCCGCGCCATCGCCGCGGCCGGAATGGGCTGATTGGCGTGAGCGCGAGCAATGGCGCGTTGATCGGGATTATCGGGCCTTGCGCCGAAAGATTGTAGGCGGTTGAGCCCGCAGGGGTCGCGACGAGCACGCCGTCGGAGATGAGTTCGGCAAGACGCTCCTGGCCGTCGATGAGAATACGCAAGTGTGAGGCCTGCGCGCTTTGACGAAACAACGACACTTCATTGATGGCGCGATGCTCGTGACTGCGCCCCTGTGCATCGCGGGCGCGCATCACAAGCGGGTGGATGACGGTGATATGTGCCTGCGCCAGACGTTCGGCCAGGTTTTCCTCGGCGAATTCATTCATCAGGAAACCGACCGTGCCGCGGTGCATGCCGTAGATAGGCTTGCCGGAATTCATGAACTTATGCAGGGTCTGCAACATCAATCCGTCGCCGCCCAACGCGACAATGACATCGGCCTTTACGGGATCGGTATTGCCATAGCGCCTCTCGAGCCGCACATAAGCTTCGCGCGCTTCCGGCGTCTGGCTGGCGACGAAGGCGATGGACCCGAATTGCTTGAGCTGTTGACTCATCTAAAGGCCTGACCATGGAACGTGCGGTGCTCGTCTATACGACTTGGCCCTCGATTGTCGAGGCGGAGCGGGCCGGACGAACGATTGTAGAGCGGCGGCTCGCCGCCTGCGTCAATATCCTGCCGGGAATGATCTCGCACTATTGGTGGGAAGGCAAAATCGAGCGTGCCGAAGAGGTCGTTATGCTCATCAAAACCCGTGCCGCGATGGCTGAACCCGTGCGCGAGGCAGTCAAAGAGCTCCATCCCTATACGACGCCAGCATTCATGATTTTGCCGGTCGAGAGCATTGATCCCGACTACCACGCATGGATCGCGCAGGAGACATCCCAATAGCATCATGCCCGGCCAAAGGGCCGGGCATGACCATTACGATAACCGCAGTGGTTGGTCAGTAAGTCGCCTTGCCGTCGATAACGTCTTTGAGCTGGCGATATTCTTCGCAGGTGGTGTTGCCGCAGATCAGCTGCACCTTTTGCAGGTCTTCCACGGCCTTGAGCCGGTTTCCCTGCTCCATCTGCCACATGCCGTAATAGGACCAGGTGCGGACGTGGTTCGGGTCAGTGGCGAGGGCCTTTTCGTACCAGATCTTGGAATCGTCATAGTCTCCAAGCTTGCGATAGGCGTAGCCGATGTAATTGGCAACGTCCGCGTGTTCATCGTGGCCGAGCGCGTGCATGGCGGCGATGCCGCCTTGATAATTGCCGTTGAGGATCATCGCCCGGGCGGCGCGGTAATCGCGCAGGAATTTCTCTTGCGCCAGCTGTTCCTGCTGTTGCTCTATGACATTGTTGTCCTTTTTCTTTTTCTTCTTGCTGCCGCTGTCGGTTGGCGCCGGCGGGTTATCGGTACCCATTGCGGCGAGCGGTTTGAGGCCGACGGCGGTCACCAGCAGCGCGGCCGCGGCCAGAATGCCGATACTACGGAATACGACTTTCAGGTTCATGGCGGAATCTCTCCTGTCAGAGAACCAGCTGGACGATACGATGAAACCCCCAGCAGTTAAAAAAACAATTCGTGATGGGGGTGTAGTCCAGCGTCGTGGCGAAAATAATGCCGGATTTATTCGGCCTATCGCCATGCCTTGACTTGCCAGCGCGTTCAAGGGAACATTTTGCCGTGCTGGTTCCCCGACTCAAATCGGGGACGAAAGAGGGAACACGGACACCTCAAATTCAGCGCTTCGAATTTGAAGCAATCCGTGGCTGCCCCCGCAACTGTGAGCGGCGAGCCTTAGGTCCAAAACGGCCACTGGGAAACTGGGAAGGCCGGACCACCAAGGCAGCGACCCGCGAGCCAGGAGACCTGCCAGCGCAGTCACCCAACCGGTGGACGGGGCGTCCATACGGAGCGGTCTTTCGCAGCGGTGACGGCAATGCCGGTGCGAGGGCCGTGAGAGCAAGTCTCCCACGACATTCCGCAGGTTGAGTCCAACGCGCTCGTTGCGTCGGCAACTCACCCGCATCCTTCGCATCGGGCTTGGTCTTCACCGATGCGCTCGCCCTTTGGCGGGCGCAAACGAAGGAACGTGATGTCATGGGGAAGGGGCATATTGCCAGATTTGCAGGCGCCGTAGCGGCGCTGGTCATATCGGTTGCGCCTATTCGTGCGCAAGTCGTTCTGCCGCAAATTGACGTCAGCTGGACACGGCTTAATAGCGGCATGGTTGGCACGTCGAACAGCGTTATCACATCTCAGGATATCGAGCGCTCACCCGCGCAAAACTTGCCGGACATCCTGTCCCGGGAAGTCGGCGTGCAGGTGCAACATCTGCTCAGCGGAACAAACGGCTCGCGCGACGGTGTCGACCTGCGCGGCTTTGGGGCCTTCGCGCAATCGAACGTGCTTATCCTGGTAAACGGCCGCCGCTATCAGGACTTCGACCTTCAGGGATTCGACTTCTCGTCGATCCCGCTCAACAGCATCGAACGAATCGAAATTACACGCGGCAACAGCAGTACCGTGCTCTATGGCGATGGCGCGATCGGCGGTTCGATCAATATCGTCCTGAAGAAAGGATCGTCGACGGCCGCCGTCAATCGTGTCGAAGGGCTCGCCGGTTCGTTCAATTACTGGGAAGGCCGTGCCTCGGCCGCTGTAACAAGCGGACCATGGTCGGTGGGTGCATTTGGCAATGCCATCGACTCCAACGGCTATCGTGTCAACAGCGCGTTGCGTCAACGCAATGTCAACGCGACGTTGAACTATTCCACTCCCAATCTGGGCGGTTATTTCACCGTCGCCGGCGATCGCCAGTTTCAAGGCCTCCCGGCCGGTCTCAACAATTTGCCCGGCGCCTTTCCGTTCACGCTCGAGACGCCCTGGCAATCGAACACACCGCTCGACTGGGGCAAGAAACAAGCGATCAACTTCGCCACTGGTTTCAACGCAACGCTCAGCCCGGGTGTCGAGTTGATCGCCGATGGAGGTCTCCGCCGCAAATTTCAGCAGGCGCAGTTCTTCAATTATTTCGATTCCAGCTTCAACTACGATGTAGCCGCCGCGACACCGATGAATTACGTCGACACCGTCATGACCACATCGTCAGTGACGCCACGTCTCGACGTATCGCATCAGCTGTTCGGCGTTCCCAACCGGCTGCTCACCGGCATCGATTTCTACAACACACAATACAACTCGGACCGTCCCACGGCGCCAGGCCTGGTTCCGGTTCACAGTTACGACATTCAGCAGACGACCGTGGGCTTTTACGCGATGAACACGACCACCGTGCGGCCGGATACCGATATTTCAATCGGCGGCCGTCTCCAGCGCAACATGGTCAAAGCTCACGATGTCTACAGCGCGGTCAATGACCCCAATGCCGGATTCTACTCCAATGATCCGCAAATACCGCCTTTCGACCAGGGCGAATGGCAATGGGCAGCTCATATTGGCATTGAGCATCGCATCAATTCCGTCTTCACGGTATTTGCCCGTGCTGCCCGCGCATTTCGACTGGGCAATGCGGATGAGCGGGTCGGAGCCGGCAGCCCGTTTGCATTCACTGTTCCCACCTTCGATCTGAGAACGCAAACGTCCTATGACGTCGAAGGCGGTCTCCGGGTCAACTCCGGACCGTTCAGTCTCCAGTCGAGCGTCTATCTGATGCGGCTGAACAACGAGATCCACTTCCTGCCGGCGGTGGGCGTCGACATCAATCTCGACCCGACGCAGCGCATTGGTTGGGAAACCCAAGCGCTGTATCAAATCAACAACGTTCTTCGCGTGCGCGGCGGTGTGACCTATCTGGATGCCGTATTCCGCGAAGGTCCGTTGGCCGGCAACGAGATTCCGCTCATCTCGCGCTGGTCGGGTTATGCAGGCCTGTCGTGGGATATTGTCCCGAAGCTCCTGGTTCTTGACGTGACGAGCAATTTGTTTGGGCCACGCCGGATGGACAATGACCAGATCAATCAGCAGCCGATGATTCCCGGAGAAGCAACGGTCGATGTCAAGCTCGCAGGCAAATACGACCGCTTCTTCTGGTCGGCGTCCGTGCTCAATCTGCTCGACAAGCAGTACTATGACTACGCGATCGCGAGTGGCGGAATTGCCGCCGGTCCTTTCTTTCCCTCTGGCCTGCCGCCGACGATCGGGCTGTTCAATGCGTTTCCGCTCGCCGGCAGGACTTTTTTGCTGCAGGCAGGCGCGACGTTCTAGGCGGGCGCCGTTTTTTGTTTCACAAAGGCTGCCACTCGACCGGAACGAGTTCGTAGCCGGTCGAGGTCTTGACCATGTGACCGCAGGCCGGGAAGGGGAAGTGATAAGCCTCGACCAACATGCGGTCGGCGACAACGCGATCAAGCATTAGGCGGCGCGCCGCGACTGCTTGTGGTCCGTCCATGTCGAATGTCGGTTGCCAATCGGGATAGCGGGCAAATAAATAAGGGTTACGGACGGTGTCGCTCATCGCCAGCATCGACCGATCGCCGGAATGAATGGCGAAAGCGGTGTGACCAGGCGTGTGACCATAGGCCGGAACCGAGACGATCCCTGGCGCCACGTCTGCGCCGGGCTTGAACCGCCGCACCTCCTTCGCGATGTCCTTGAAGATGCGCCGCGCGTTGAGGAAGTAGCGTTTCACCGCGCCCTGCGCGGAACCCATATTCGAGTCGTCCATCCAGAATGTCCATTCGGGTTCGGGCACGAGGATTTCGGCATTGGGGAAAACCTTTGCCCCGTCTTTGCTTTTGATCCCATCGATATGATCGGGATGGAAATGAGAAATCAGGATCGTGTCGATATTTTTCGGGTCGATGCCTGCGACCTTCAGGTTGTCGAGCATGCTGCCCGCCGTGTCGGCGATCTGGCCGGCGGTGCCCGTGTCTATCAGCACCAACTTTGTGCCGGTGTTTACCAGCAAGGTCGTGAAGGATATTGGCAACACGCTCGGGGGCAGGAACGCGGCGGCGAGAGCCTGGTTGACCTCGGTGCCGCTAGCATTGCGCACAAACGTGTCATCGATTGGTAGGTACCAGACGCCGTCAAAAAGCGCGGTGAGCTGGTAGGCGCCGAGATTATATCGATAGACGCCAGGACCCTGAGTTGTAGGTACTGACACCTTCGCCCGCGCCGGCAGTGCCGCGGCAGTGACTGCCAAGGCGGACCCCGTCAAAAGCGAACGGCGGTTTAGAGCTGTCATGACCATCGCCTCGTACGGGATTTGGGCATCATTTCGGCATCAATAATGAGCTTAACACCCGGCGAGGGCGCAACATCCCTAGCCGGGGGCAGGCAAGCCGCTATGATTGCGGCGGGGTGCCGGCCGGGCTGGGGATTCTGATGCGAGCGTTGGTGCTTCTGGTCGCTGCGGCTGTACTTGGTGGTTGCGCCACAGAGGTTGGACCGAGTTCGTCTGAGTTGAAAGCTCGCTGGGATGCAGAGAACGTCTTCCCGCAGGGATACCGACAAGATCTGCTGGCGTTCTTGCGCACTTACCTCAATGACCCGACCCACGTCCGGAGCGCTGCGGTCTCCCAGCCACAGCTCAAGTTCGTCGGGCCAGGTGACCGGTACGTGGCCTGTGTGCGCTACAACGCGCGCGACAGCGACGGAAAATATCTCGGCTCTAAAGACGGTGCTGCGGTCTACGTGGCGGGCAAGCTCGACCGGTTCCTCGATACGCCAAAGGAAATCCGCGAGTTCTGCAAGGACGTGGCATTTGTTCCGTTTCCGGAACTGGAACGGCTGACGCGGTAACGCGCGAACGTACAACAACCGCCGGGCTCAAGTAGCTCGGCGGCAAAGCTAGACAAACAAGCCGGTAGTCAGCTCGGACGTCTCAGGTCACTTGACCTTGAGGTTCTCCGCGGACGTCTTCCCGCGGTTCTCGACGAGCTCGTACTGAACGGTCTGTCCTTCGTTCAGAGTGCTAAGTCCGGCGCGTTCGACCGCCGAGATGTGCACGAACACATCCTTCCCGCCTTCTTGGGGCTGGATGAAGCCATAGCCCTTCGTCGGATTGAACCACTTTACGGTGCCCTGAGGCATGCTAGATCTCCGAAGTATTACCAACGCTATAGTGTGCCACAGTCCTTAAGCTGCGAACAACCCCCGGAGGACCGCGACTTTCGGGATATTTTTATGGATGGGCGTCACCTGATTCCGGTGCCGGGTGAGGGAATTGAACCCCCGACCAACGGTTTACAAAACCGCTGCTCTACCGCTGAGCTAACCCGGCGTTAGCGGGTTTCTATAGCGCTGCGGGCAAAATAGCCACCGGGTTGCCACCGCCGCTTACCCTTTCGCCTTTACGACGCCGTTGTCGGACACCGGACGGCAGTCTCCCGCGAATACCTCGGCTGCGGCTTCTGGCGTCTGAATGTCCGCTTTTGGGAGGTAAAGGCCGCGCGTCTATGTCCTGGCAATGCTTGCGGAAAAGTCGTTGTGTCCGCCGATGACCCGGAGCGGAGATTGGCCGGCCGCTGAACGCCTCTACGACGTTTCAGTTCTTCGACAGGTCCTTGCCATTTGGCGGGAAGGCCGGATTCGACTGGGTACCACGCAATAGTCCTTCAGCCATGATCAGTGCCTTGTCGTTCTTCTCGTCCGGCGGAACGAAGGACTGTGATCCCGTCTGCTCGTTGCCGGTGTCGCCCTTGAGATGGCCACGCAATGAAGCCTCTCCCATGGGACTACTGTCGGGATTTGACTGGATGTCTTCCGGGAGGTCCTGCAGCACCTCAATGTCGGGCGTGATGCCCTTGGCCTGTATCGAACGGCCGGACGGCGTGTAGTAGCGCGCCGTGGTTAGCCGCAACGCGCCATAATCCGAGCCGAGCGGGATAATCGTTTGCACCGAACCCTTGCCGAATGAGCGGGTGCCTAGAATGGTCGCCCGTTTCTGATCTTGCAGGGCGCCGGCGACGATTTCCGACGCGGAGGCCGAACCGCCATTGATCAAAACGATTAGCGGCTTGCCTTTCGTGAGATCTCCGCCCTTGGCCGTGAAGCGCTGGGTGTCTTCGGGATCGCGACCGCGAATGGACGTGATTTCTCCCCTTTGGATGAATGTGCTCGACACCGAGATGGCTTCATCGAGCAGACCCCCGGGATTGTTTCGCAAGTCGAGAATGTAGCCCTTGAGCTTGTCGTTGCTTACCTTTCGCGTGATATCGGCAATCGCCTTTCTCAGTCCGTCACTGGTTTGCTCGGTGAACTGCGTCATACGGATATAGCCGACGTCATCGCCGTCTACCTTCGAGCGCACGGAACGCACGCGGATAATCTCGCGCGTCAGAGACATTTCGATCGGCTTGTTCTGGCCCTTGCGCTTGATGGTGAGTTTGACCTTGGTATTGGCCGGTCCGCGCAACTTTTCGATCGCCTGGTTCAGCGTCATGCCTTGCACTTGAGTATCGTCGACCGTGTCGATGAGGTCGTTGGCCAGGATGCCTGCCTTCGCGGCGGGGGTTTCGTCGATTGACGTCACCACCTTGATGAGGCCGTCTTCCATGGTGACTTCCATGCCGAGACCGCCGAACTCGCCGCTGGTCTCCTCCTGCATTTCCTTGAAGCCTTTCGGATCCATGTAGCTCGAATGGGGATCGAGCCCGGACAGCATTCCGTTGATGGCGGACTCAATCAGCTTGCTTTCGTCCGGCTTCTCGACGTAGTCGGCTCGAACGCGCTCAAAGACATCGCCGAACAGATTGAGCTGTCGGTAAGCGTTATCCGTCGCCGCGCTGGCGTTTGTGGCGGTAAAGATAATCTGCGGTTGGAAAGTGAATAGGGTCATCGCCGCGCCGGCCGCGGCGCCGAGTAGAATGAACGAAGTCTTGTGCATTTGCCGCGAACCTTTTTGTCTTCGTCGCCACCCGGCTCAGCTTGCGATCAGTATCACTATCACACGCTAAGAAACCATTCCCGCACCAATCCAGACCGCGTTTGTGTGTCAAAAATTAGGGATGTATGGGGGCACATTCGCAAAATAAAAATGGCGTAAAATGAGAATGCGCAATGCATAGTCCGCCATCTCCGTCCCGTTGACAGGATCCGGAGCGACCCCCGCGAGGATAATAAGCACAAGAAACTCGCCGAGCCTACGCCGACGAATGGCCATTTTCGCGGGCAGGCGGATATGACAATCACAATTAACTGATGTCCTGTGAGCGGGAGATCTCTTTAAGGTGCCCGCTACCGACGCAGTCGCCTGGAGCATGACGATGGAACGAAAGAAAGCATCGGACTTCCCACAGGAACTCTTAAACCTGTTCGATCGATACGTGCATGGCGAAATTCACCGCCGCGCCTTTCTCGATGGAGCACAAAAGTTTGCGGTCGGAGGCATGACGGCCACAGCTCTCTTCGAGATGCTGCGGCCAAATTACGCCTGGGCGATACAAGTCCCGGAAAACGACAGCCGGATCAAGGTTGAGCCCGCAACCGTGCCATCGCCAAAGGGCAATGGGACCATCACGGGCTATATGGCGCGTCCAGCAGATGCGATCGGAAAACTGCCTGCGGTTTTGGTCGTCCATGAGAACCGCGGTCTCAATCCGTATATCAAAGATGTTGCGCGAAGGCTGGCGATCGCGAAGTTCATGGCGTTCGCTCCCGACGGGCTGACGTCTGTGGGGGGATACCCGGGAGATGACGAGAAAGGTGGAAAGCTTTTCAGTGACGTCGATCGTGGCAAGATGACTGAGGATTTTCTCGCGGCGGCGGCATGGCTGAAATCGCGTCCGGATTGCACCGGCAAGCTCGGTGCTGTGGGATTTTGCTTCGGTGGAGGTGTTGTCAATATATTGGCCGTGCGGATGGGCGCCGACCTCAATGCTGCAGTTCCATTTTATGGAAATCAGCCTAACGCTGCCGATGTGGCCAAGATCAAAACGCCGTTGCTCGCGCAATATGGCGAACTTGACACGCGAATTACGTCAGGCTGGCCAGCCTTTGATGCGGAGCTGACCGCTGCGCACGTGCCGCATGAAGGCTACGTTTACGTCGGCGCCAATCACGGCTTCCACAACGATACGACGCCCCGTTACGACGAAGCCGCGGCCAAGCTTGCCTGGCAACGTACACTGGACTGGCTAAACAAATACTTGCGACCGGAAGGATAACAGCCTCGGCTATTCGGGGGCGCTATGGCTTGATGGACATCCGCTTTTAACCCAAAGCGGACATACCGTTCCTTTCGGCTATATTCTCAACGCATGCGCCGCCACTTTTGTGTTTCAGTCGACGAGACCTTGATGGCGCAATATCGGAGCGGCCGCGATGGCTGAGCGACTATCCGGCCCCAAGGCGAGCGTTGGCTTCTTTTCGGAAACCGGGTCGCGCGATCGCAACGAAGATTTTGCCGGTGCGGTATTTGGTTCAGAGCTGCCTCAGCCACGTTCGGACATTGTTGCTGCCATTGCCGACGGAATTGGCGGCGCAAAGGGCGGCCGCGTGGCGGCCGAAACCGCCGTACGCGGATTTCTGGATGGGTTTTGCGAACTGCCTGAGACTATGGAAGTGCGTCGCGCGGCTGCGCGCGTGCTCAACTCCCTCAACAGCTGGATTTACTCGCAAGGCCGCCGAGATTCGAACCTGGCGGGTATGGGAAGCACTTTCACTGCGTTGGTTCTGCGCGGTCGGATGGCTCACGTAGTTCATGTTGGTGACACGCGCGCTTATCGGTTTAGCCGCGATCACCTCAGTTGCCTCACCAGCGACCATGCGCGGGAGGATCGGGCCGGCGGCTCAGGTGTTCTAACTCGCGCACTCGGTGTCGAGACCGAAGTGCGCCTTGACTATGCTAGCCAGCCGGTCATGCGTCACGACCGCTTCTTGTTGTGCAGCGATGGTGTGTACCAATTTCTGACCTCTGAGAACATTACCGAGATCCTGCGCGCAAACTCTGCTTCCGAAGACACGGCTCGTGCACTGGTTAGAGCTGCGTTGCAATCTGGCAGTGCCGACAATTGCACCGCGTTATTGCTCGATGTCGTCGATCTGCCGACCATCGAATCGGCCGACGTCAGTGCTGCCATGATGCAACTGCCACTGATCCCAGTGCCGTCAGAAGGTGAAACAATCGATGGCTTCGTGCTTAATGCTTTGCTGTCCGATGGCCGCTACACGCGGTTGTTTCTCGCCGTGGACGAGGCCGACGATACCGAAGTCGTTTTGAAATTTCCTAAGCCTCTGGCAGAGGGCGTGGCTACGTTTCGAGCGGCATTCGCCCGCGAGGCATGGGTGGGTGGACGCGTTAATAGTCCCTGGCTTGGGCGAATCATCGAACTGCCGCCGGAGCGACAGACGGCCCTCTACACGGTCATGCCGTACTATCCCGGCGAGCTTCTGGAGTCTCGCCTTGCGCGTCGCCCCTCGTTAGGTCTCGAGGAAGGACGCAACATTGCCATCAAGCTCGCGCGAGGAGTGGCGTCGCTGCATCGCGCCGGCATCATTCATCGCGACATAAAGCCGGATAATGTCATTCTTGAGCGTGACGGATCCCTCAAGCTTATAGATCTCGGCGTGGTGCGCGTTCCCGGGCTGGAGAATTCGCCGCCCGAAACCGTCCCGGGCACACGCGGTTACAGAGCGCCGGAAATGCTTAATGGCGAAGCGGGGAACGAGGCCACGGATATTTACGCACTTGGCGTCACCGTGTTTCGTGCACTCACCGGCGAGTTCCCCTATGACAATCGCGAAGCCGGTCAGCAGCAGGCGCGGCCCAAGGCTCTTTCGACTCTACGTCCCGATCTGCCCGCATGGCTGGAGGCAGTGCTCGCGCGAGCGATTGAGATTGATCCCGCCAAGCGGTTCGGTGATGTGATCGAGTTCGCGCTTGAAATGGAAGCCGGACCAGCCCGCACGCCGGAAGAGGAAAAGCGGCCGCTAACTTTCTATGAGCGCGCGCCGGTTCGATTCTGGCAGGGCGTGGCCGCACTGCTCGCTCTCGCGCTCGTCTGGTCCCTGCTGCGGCATTAATCCAGGTCAGCTTGCGGGAACGATCGCGGAGAGGGCCATGATCTACAATATGGTCCACTCGCTGGGCACAAAAAGAACGGCCCCAGCGGGGATCGGCCTTGGGGCCGTTGGGTCCGCGGGGACAGGAGTCGCACCGCGGACCCGAGTTGTGAAGGACGCTACTCCATCGCGTAGGCTGTTTCGCCATGCACTGCGTCGTCGCCGACTTGCAGCATCTTGTCAGGCATTCGGAGTGGGACGAAGAGCCCGATCGCCTTGAGAATGATGAAGGTGGCAACCGCGTTCAGCACGATGATAAAGATCGCGGCCTCGGCTTGCAGCACGAGCTGCTGAGCGTTTCCAAAGAGCAATCCGGTGGCGCTTACGCCGGGAGCGTCTTTTTCTGTGCCGATGTAGAGCAGCATGTTCGGATTGGCGAGAATACCGGTCATCAGACCGCCGGTTAGGCCCGCCACTCCGTGAGTCGAAAACACGCTCAAGGTGTCGTCGACCTTCATCATCATTTTGGTCTTTTGCAGCTTGTTCATGCTGTACCAGGGGATAATCCCCGCGACGATACCGATGACGATAGCGCCATAGCCGTCGACATAGCCGGCGGCCGGTGTGATACCGACCAATCCCGCAATCATGCCATTGATGGCGCCCACCACGGACGGTCGTCCGTACGCCATGGTGTCGATCATGGTCCAAACCAGGAGCGCCGTCGCGGTGGCGATATTGGTGTTGAGCACCGCCGCTCCCGCGTTCGCGTTGGCGAAATAGGGGTCGCCACCGTTAAAGCCGTTCCACCCGAGCCACAGGATGCCGGCACCGGTGAGCGCGGCCAGGAGATTGTTCGGCGGACAATGGTCTCGGTCAGCTTGTAGCCTTGGGCCGATGACCCAAGCAGCTACGAAGCCGGATGTGCCCGCGGCCAGATGAATGACGTAGCCGCCTGAGAAGTCCACCGCGCCGGCCGCTGCGAGCCAGCCACCGCCCCAAAGACTGAAGGCACCGACAGTGTATACGAGCGTCATCCACAGAGGGACGAAGATCATCCACGCCTTGAAGCTCATGCGCCCAAGGACCGAACCTGCAAGGATGATGACGGTGATCGCCGCAAACACGAACTGAAAGTAGACGAGGGTCGACATCGGGAAGGTCATAGCCGGCATACCCGAGGCCGCAGCCGGGACGGTCGCCTGTCCGAGTTGGAAGCCCGCCGTCGTGGCGGGCCCCGGTTTACCCAGAAACGGGAACCATTGCTCGCCGAAACCCATATTGTACGCCCACAGGACCCAGACAAGAAGCACGCACGCGAACGCGTAGATCGCCATAAACGCGGAGTTAATCGCCCATTTTCTTTTGACAATTCCGCCGTAGAGAACCACTAGCCCTGGAATACTTTGTAATCCGACGAAAGTTGCCGCGGCGAGTTGCCAAGCATTATTTCCGGTATTCAGCCACTCTGGTGATGGAAGCAACATTGCTGACCCCCTTTAGGTGCCCTGTTCCGGCTGGCGGTCCAAAATGCTTTTCGGTTTTTTGCGGACGGTGCGATGTGCGTTCGCCAGCCGTCGACTTAAATTTCAAGCAAGAAATAAGCCAAATGCGCAATCGCTCGTCATTGCTATGAACTGATTGGACCAAAAGGCGGCAACGCGCCGCTGCGCTTGGCTTCCACATACGAGCCTTGTCTAAAAATTTTGCCGGCCTTGCTCAATTTTTCGGCAATCCATTGCGCGGGCATTTTCGTCTTGGCTAGGCTGGTCGCTGGGACAATGATATCCGAGGTCGCACTGATTGCCGGGTGTCGACACAAGGCAAAGGGGGGACTTCCATGAAAAACATCGACACCGCCGCTCTTGTTGCCGCGATATTTGGCGCATTGACCGGCCACACGGCGGCACTCGCAACGCAATTCACAATGCAATGCGCCAATTCAGCGAGTGGCGCCTCATGGGTTCTCAAAGTCGATGACCAGCAACAAACTGTCGATGGTGCTCCCGCTCGTTTCACTCCGTCCGTGATCAGCTGGCGGGACGCGGCTACCGGTGGAAGCTTCGATTTCGATCGCAGCTCCGGCGTTTTGACCTTTATTAATGCGTCCAGCACCGGCGGCTACATGCTTCGTCATCAATGTCGGTTGAATTGACAAGGACGGCGACGCGCCAGGCTGGCACAGCTTATGCCTCCCCAAGAATAGCGGCGGTTGCTGCGGCAACCCGCGGGGGTCATTTTGGCTTTGAAACCGACAATCACGGGCGCCCAGCTACGGGCCGCCCGCGCATTGCTTGGTTGGTCGGCGCGCGAGCTGGCCAGCCGGTGCGACGTATCGCAGTCGGCAATAGCGCGCGCCGAAAAGCTCGACGGCGTGTTATCCATGCGACCGCGAGGTCTTAATTCGATACGAGTCACTTTGGAGAAACACGGAATCGAATTCTTGGACGGCAACGGCGTCCGAATTGTCCGAAGTCAAGATATGGCTCATGCAAAGCGATGATCGAGTGGGCCGAGCGCAGCTTTTGGCGCCAAAAGCGAAAATGATCGCAACGTCCGCTGAAAACCCAAAAAGACGTCCGTTTCAACAGCTCGAGGCCGCAAAACGACAAAGCGTGACCTACATCACTTCCTGTTGTGTGAGTGTGCCTTACTGTGCGGTTCCTGTGGCGGCTCTCGTGAAACAGACGGAAGTCTCGCTCATGGCAGGGCCGAGCATCCAGTAGCACGGGTCCTCGACCACATGCATCGACCGATCCCATTGTATGAAATGATGGCGCGGCTTGGGATCGAGCCAAGCGGCGGTATATTGCCGCAATTCAGTTTGCGGTACGCGACTGCGTTCCAGCGCTGCGAATCTTGCCCGCACAAGCAGGATTGCCGTGAGTGGCTTGATGGCATGCCGGCATTGGTTAATTTCGCTCCGAGCTTCTGTCCGGATAGCGACATCTTATTTGAATTGCAGTTTGATCAACCCAGGCCCAGCTCTGTGTCGAGCTCGAAACCGACTCATTAGCGGCGAAAGCCACGTGAAATGTTGGCTGGTGGAAGCCTGATCCGCATTTTGGATTGGTAACGGGCGCGTGTAAATTGTTGATGCCGTTTCTACTTGCACGTCTATTCAGTGGGGTGCAAATTTTCAATGTCCTTGTATTTTGCGGGGGCCCGCAATGAAGCTAATTGCTGCAGCAATAATTCTCGTCTCCTCAGCCACAATTACTTTTGCCGGCAACTTCACGCCTATTCCGACGAATAAGATTGCTCAAGACACATCGTGTGCGAGTAAATGCCTGCTCTATTTCAACCAATGCTTACAACTTTGCGGAGGCAATTGTACGTCCCTTAGCAATAGCAGACCGCCGATAGGCCGGAATTGCGACCTTGAGCAGCTCCTCTGTATTCAAACCTGCGGGACGAGGCCGAACGGCTGACGAAGGTTGCATCCGCTTTCGAGAGGAAAGCGGACATCACATAAACGCGCGGGAGTTCAGAGGGTGGGGCGGTACCATTGTGCCGTATCGGCGTAGCTCAAGTTAAAATCCGTCATTTCGGCGCCACGAATGGGGCGGACGATTTCCGACCATGCAGGCGATGCAGATCCTGGCATCGGGCGGTGTGACGATGGCCGCGGGGGCCATGATTTCGTTGTCGTTTGCAGTATCGCCGCCGCTCACACTTGTGCCGCCGCGACCAGCGGCGGTCGCAACCGCTGGCGTGGTCATTGCTGATACGTTTGAGCGTCGCTGGCAGGCCGCGACGGACCGCGTCCCGGAGATCGGACAGGAGGCGCAGGTCGAGCCCGACGATCTCCGCGTCGCAGCGCAGTTCGAGCGACAAGACTCGGCCGTGCCCCCGCGCGACCCACTCGCGGGCCTCATCGGCGGTTTGCCGATGTTACCGGCGCCGGGAGATGTGCCGCAGGTCGCGCAGGGCGAACCGCATGGTATCGCGCCGCAGCCCCAACAGCAGGCGTCGGCCTCGGTGGCGTTGCAGGACCCGTCGGTACAGCCATCCGACGTCTGCGCCCGTCACGGTCTGCGTCGGGTCGACTACACGCAAAACCATCACCGGTACTGGCGCTGCGCAGATCAGCGATAAGTAGCTGCGTCTTCACCAATACCAGTAACGATGGTGCCAGTGCCGGTAGTGCCGGTGTGGAACATAGGCATAAGCGCGGTGCCCGTAACGTGAAACCCCCGGGGGTCTCGTGCCGCTCGGCGGTTGGCCAAAGCTGTCGGCCTGCGCGGGTGGGTTGGGCCCGTAATTTGGCAAACTTTGCGCGACCGATACCGAACTGGCGCTCACGAGAATGGCGAGACCGAAAAAGATTGGTTTAGCTGACATGGCAAACCTCCATTCGTCTCGCAAACTCGCAAGACAAGTGTTTGGTTCGATCCGATTTTAAAGTCTTCAAACCGCGACGGTTTGTGCGGCGCACTATGGCACATTTTATTGAGCATTTCGAGGTGACGCCGCGCGGGCCAACGCCGCGAGGCCGGCGTGAGTGTCGTGTGTGGGCTTCCACCCAGCTTGCATAAGTTTATTGGGATCGGCGACTAACATTCCTCCGAGGCGCTGCCATTCTTCGGTCCGGCCGAGGGCCCGCGCACCGAGCGCAACGAGGGGCGGGGGGACAGGCAACAATCGCGGCCGCCGCCCATCCCCTTCACGTAAAGCTGTCACAATTTCGCTCAACGTCAGTGGGGTAGGATCCGCCACGATGTATGTCTCGCCCTTTGTCCTGGGCGACGCTAGCGCAAGGTGAATGGCGTCGATGAGGTTCCGGCGGGCCAGCAGCGATCGGCGGTTGCGGCAAAGGCCGAGCGGCAGCGGCCATCGAGTTCGCGCAAGCTCCATCAGGCGCGCAAGATTGCCCTTAACGCCGGGACCATAGACCAATACCGGCCGCAGAATCGTGAATGGCACGCCGGCGGCTCGCACCGCGTCTTCTGCTGCGAGTTTGGAGCGCCCGTAGGCGTCTGTCGGGTGTGGAGCATCGGTTTCGCGTAAAACTTCAGTTGAATTCGGTCCACTTTGCGCGCGGATCGACGACATGAAGATGAGCTGGCCAATCCCGACCGCTTTCGCAGCGGTTGCCAGTTCAGCGGTCGCCAGACGGTTGACTCGGTCATAGGCTTGCTCAGCAATTTCCGGCCCGGCGTGCGCGATGCCGGCAAGGTGAACCACAGCCTCGACGTTCTTAAGCAACGGACGCCATTCAAGCAGGTGCGTCAAATCCGACACCGCTATCACTTCGACCGACCGAGGGAAAACGTCCGCAGGTTGCCGCATTGCCGCCCGCACGGAATGCCCCGCGTTGGCAAGTTCGGTAACCAGGGCGCGTCCAATGAAGCCCGATGCGCCTGTTACAAGTATGCGCGTCACGATATTAACCCAAGCAGCTTTGCCAAAGCCTGACAGAAATATCGGACAGGAGATCCAGGCAAGAGCGTCGGCGTCCGGTACCTGCCATGGCCAGCATTACTCCCGATCCTCGTCAGGACGCCAGATGAGGCGCAGTTGGCCAGCATTGTGCCCGTCCCGTGCAAACAATTCCTTGTTGCACAGGACGCATTTAAAAAGCTGTGGTTCCTTGGAGGGACCTTTGGTCTCGATCACCTCGTAGATCGCTCCGCAAATGCAAGTGACTCTGAGGTTGGCCATGGACGAAAATATGCACCCGTTCGGCACGCGCTGCTAGAAGGCGCCTGCGCCACGTTTGCGTGGCTCGTCGTCGATGGTATGCGATCGAGTTGTCGAGCGTTCGCGAGCCCGCGTCACAAAGTACGTGTCACTTTGCTCAGGTAGGGCGGATTATCAGGATCGAAACCGCGTCGGCGCGCCGCGGCCTCGATGGCACGATAGGCCGGAATGAGCATAAGAACAGGATCGCAAACTGGGTGGCCGTCGCCAATCCACGGCAGGGTCCCTGTCACGCCTCCGGCGGTAAACACTCGCTCGCCCGTATCGCTCAGATCCCGGACGAGCTCGTCGACGGCCGCGGCGGCTTCGTCATTCTGTCGTAGCACCAGCACGGGTGTTGCAGGCGTGATCGATGCGCGCGGTCCGTGTCGCAGCTCGGCCGCGCTGTAACCGAGGGCCGGGACCCGCAAGGTTTCGGCCACCTTGAGCGCTATCTCCCGAACGCAACCGAGGCCGTACCCTCGCCCCACCACAAACGCCGCCGCCGCTCGCGCCGCGGTGTCGGCCCAAGCCGACCAGTCGCACGCGAGGGCGGTGGCTAAGCGGGACGGCAAATGTTGGAGTTCCTCCTCAAGACGCTCGTCACGCGCCAATGCCGCCACCAGCTGTGCACCCGCGATCATCGACAGTGCGACGGTCTTTGTCGCGGCGACGGCGTACTCGGCTCCGCCCCCAATCGGTATGACCAGCTCGGATGCGACGGCGGCCGGCGACTCCATGTCGTTGACGATGGCAAGAGTCAGAGCGCCGCACTTGCGGGCCACCTGCGTGGCGTTGACGAGATCTGGGCTGCGTCCCGATTGCGATATGACAACGAATAGGGCATCGCGCATTTCCGGAGGCCGCCGGTAGGCGGTCACGACGGAAGGCGCGGCGGCGGATGCGAGCATGCCAAGCCGAATTTCGAAAAGGTACCGCAGATAGACGCCGACGTGACCCGAGCTGCCTCGGCCGCAAAAAATGATGATGCGCGGCTTGGCCCTTTCGATGCGTCTGGTGATTGCCGCGAACACATCGCTACGCGCTAGAAGACGCCTGGCCGCCGCCGGGATTTCAGCGATCTCACTTGCCATGTTACTTTCGGCAAGCGGATCAGCCATCGTCGTCCTTGGCCGCCTTGATGGCTGAGCGCAAATTGCCCGCATGGCGTTGGAGCAGCTGCGAGGCTTTACTGGGAGTTAGCCCGAAGCCGAGCAGGACAGCTGTCTTCAAATCGCCGCCTGCCTGCTCGAGATAGCGCGTCGCATCTGTTTCTTTGCAGCGTACGATTTCGCTGACAATTACTTCTGCGCGCCGGCGCAATTTTGCGTTCCGTGCCCGCATATCCACCATCAATCCGCGATAGACGCGGCCCATCTTCACCATCACCGCGGTGGAGAACAGATTCAACACGATCTTCTGGGCTGTGCCTGCATTCATCCGGGTCGAGCCGGCGATGACCTCGCTACCTGTATCGGCCATGATACGATGGCGCGCAACCTCGAACAGCGGAGCATCCGGGTTGTTGGCGATGGCGATCGTCACCGCACCCGAGGCAGTGGCCGCGCGCAAGGCACCAATCGTAAAGGGGGTCGTGCCACTGGCCGCGACGCCGATGACAACATCATTGGCGCCGATCTTCGCGTCCGCCATGGCCTGCGCGCCGGCAACCTCGTTATCCTCGGCGCCTTCGACGCTCCGGACGATCGCATCGAGTCCGCCCGCAATCGCAAAGACAAGACGATCGGCAGGCCAATCATAGGTCGGTGGCAGCTCGGTTCCGTCTTGCACAGCGATGCGCCCAGACGTGCCGGCCCCAGCGTAAACAATTCGTCCGCCACGCTGCAGGGCAGGCACAGCATTCTCCACAGCCACAGCAATTGCTCCAAGAGCACCGCGAACCGCAGCAGCGGCTGCAAGTTGTCCTTCATACATGGCCGCGATCATCTCCGCCGCGGGCCAGGAATCGAGTTCGGCGTAACGTGGGCTGATTTGCTCGGTGCGCATGACGCTGTCCCGGTTATGCCGCTGCCCGCGGCCGCTCCACTACGGTACGTAACTCCGCAAACACTATTTCTTCATGGCGGCGCGCCTCGCGAGATGCAAGGCGCCATCCACCGCATCACCCTCGACAGGAACGAGCCGGCGCTGGACATCTGGAGCCAGCCAAGGCTGCATCGAAGATGCAAGTCCGCCAAGGAGAGCAACGCGGGAAGCGCCGCACTCGGAGAGTCGGCGCACGAGTTCGTCGATTTGCTCTGCAGCGTCCCGCACGATCCTCCGTGCGATCGGATCTCCGGCGTCCGCATGCCGCATCACCATGGGCGCGAAGGTCGCATAGTCCGTGGCTGTCGCGTGGTCCATCCAGGCAACAGCTTCGAACGGATCGTTGTGGAAGCGAGTCATCACGTCACGCGTGAGGCTGGTGTCGATGGCTCGCTCGTCATAGGCCCGCAAGGCTACGCGGATTGCATGCATTCCGAGATCCGCCCCGCTGCCCTCATCCGATATAGGAAAACCGTAGCCCCCGACCCTGAACTCGCATCCGCGGACAACGGCAAAGCCAACACTGCCCGTTCCGATAATGACGATACCGCCATCTCGCGCGCTGTGCGCTCCGATGCATGCAATCGTCGCGTCATGTGTATAAACGACCGAGCGGAAGGGATGCTGGCGCGCAACAAGCTGCTCGAGCACCCCTTTGCGCCCAACCCCGGCCAGCCCGACGGCAGCATGTACGAAGCCCAGTGCGTCCGAACCAAGGCCGGCTTCATGGACTGCGGCACGGCAGGCCTTTTCAACTTCGGCAAGCGCGCGGTCGATCCCAATGCGCAATGTCGCCGGACCGGAAATTCCGCTCCCAAGCAAGCATCCCTTCGCGTCTTCAATGCGCGCGCGGCAGCCCGTGCCGCCGCCGTCAACCCCGGCGAATAGCGGATGAGAATGTGAAGCTGTCGTCATTCCGTGATCCGACGGATATTCGCACCACACTGGACAAGCTTGCGGTCGAGCGACTCATATCCGCGATCGAGATGGTAAATTCGGTGGACGACCGTTTCACCTTCGGCGACCAGTGCGGCGATGACCAGGCTGACCGATGCGCGCAAATCAGTGGCCATCACTTCCGCGCCATGCAGACGCTCGACGCCGCGCACCAGCGCTGTCGAGCCCTGCAGCGAAATGTTGGCGCCAAGCCGACCGAGTTCGGGGACATGCATGAACCGGCTCTCATAAATGGTCTCACGAATGACCGATGCGCCTGACGCGATGCTCATCAAGGCTGTGAACTGCGCCTGCAGGTCAGTGGGAAATCCAGGATAAGGTTCAGTGGCGATGTCGATGGCCTGTAATGGACCGGAGCGGAGGACCATCAGCCCCCGATCCGTTGGCCAGATCTGAACGCCCGCGCTTTCAAGGGCCGCACCGACCGAGCCAAGGTGCTCGAGATGAGCGCCGAGGATCTCGAGGTGACCGCCGGTGATCGCTGCGGCGATGGCATAGGTTCCAGCTTCGATACGGTCGGTGATTAGTTCATGGCGGGCATGACGGAGAGCACTTACCCCCTGCACCAGAATCCGGTGCGTCCCGGCACCTTGGATGAGCGCTCCCATTGCGACCAGACAAAGCGCTAGATCACAGACTTCCGGATCGCGCGCCGCATTCAGGATTTCGGTCTCGCCGCGAGCGAGGATCGCCGCCATCAATGCGGTTTCAGTTGCCCCCACGGAAGGGGACGACAGCACAATGCGCCCGCCGCGCAGCCCGTCGCCTTTGGTCCGCGCCTCAATGTAGCCGGAGACTATGTCGATTTCGGCACCAAGCGCCTCCAGGGCCTTGAGATGCAGATCAATCGGCCGTGCACCGATTGCGCAGCCTCCGGGCAGCGATACGCGCGCCGAACCAAAACGCGCCAGCAGCGGCGCCAGGACGAGAATGCTCGCACGCATGCGGCGGACAATGTCGTAGGGCGCCTGCGCGTTTCGGGCTTCGCGGGCATCCAGCACCAGGACCCGACCTGGTCCGCGGACACCAACCACGCCGAACTCCCGCATCAGCGCGAGCATCGTGTCGACGTCTGTTACTTCCGGAACATTGCCTAAATCCAATTGTTCGGAACTGAGCAACGCAGCCGCAATCTGCGGCAGAGCTGCATTCTTCGCCCCGCAGATCTGGACTGACCCTTCAATGCGACTTCCGCCACGAATAACCAACCGGTCCATACTGTTTCTCTTCCCGTCGCCTGGATCGCGATCAGCAAAAGCAGGCACCAGCTTTGTGTCTGGTCGCGCCAACAAAGCGCATCATTGTGCCGGCAAACGGGGTCGCCGGGTGATGCTATGGGTATTCGGCGTCCTTTAACCTAGATTGGATTCGCTACCAATCCAGCCTACCACGGACACTCGATGAGCTCTGGTCGACATAATCCTTCAATTGCCGACGGCCATGCGGTTCTTGCCGACCGCGTTTTTGACGGTCAACGCTGGCATGCCGAAGCGGCCGTGCTGATCAGGGGCGGACGGGTCCATGGAGTTGGCTCCTGGGGCGACGTTTCCGCGGATTGGCCCCAGACGCGCCTTCCGATTGGGACCTTCCTTGCTCCGGGCTTTGTTGATCTACAGGTCAATGGCGGAGGCGGCAATCTCCTCAATGATCAACCGACGGCCAATGGCATGCGCGCGATTGCGCGGGCGCACCGCCGCTATGGTACTACGGCATGCCTCCCGACCCTGATCACTGATACGCGCGAGCAGATGCAAGTCGCTATCGCAGCCGCTCGTTCCATTGGCGGTCGGGACGGGGTTCTCGGCCTGCACCTGGAAGGCCCATTCATTAGTCCAAAGCGTCCGGGCGTGCACCGGCCTGATCGAATCGCGCAACCTAGTGTCGGCGACCTGGAGCAATTGTGCGAACTCGCTGATGCCGGTCGCTCATTGGTTACGCTGGCACCCGAATGCGTTCCAGAAGGCTTTGTCCGCACGTTGGCGGCTTCGGGTGTGCGGATTTCGATCGGACACAGCGAGGCCTCGGCTGCCGTTGTAACGCAGGCCGTTACGCACGGTGCAACCGGCGTGACCCACTTGTTCAATGCAATGCCCCCGTTTAGCGCCCGTGTCCCCGGGATCATCGGCGCGGCGCTTGCCGACCGTCGGCTGACGGCCGGTCTCATCGTTGATGGGATTCATGTCGATCCCGTTTCGGTCCGGGCCGCGTTTTTAGCGAAGGGCTCCGACCGAATTGCGCTCGTCTCCGATGCCATGCCGACGGTGGGGACATCACTGGACCGGTTCGAGCTGGTCGGTCGAACCATCAAACTGACTGATGGGCGGCTGACCACGGAAGAGGGCACTCTGGCGGGGGCGCACCTGACCATGGCCTCGGCGGTGCGTAACGCTGTCAGGCTGGCCGAGCTTCCCCTTGAGGACGCGCTTCGCGCCGCTTCGCTGACCCCTGCGCGGTTTCTCGGGCTGGAGGGCGAACGTGGACTGCTAATTCCCGGTGCTCGCGCCGATCTCGTTGCTCTGAGTCAGGAGTTAAGTGTCGTCGAAACCTGGTTCGAGGGCAGAACCGCTAGTGTGAACTGACTGAGCGACGTGTTCAGTCCGCTGATACGCTTACGAATTGCCTGCATGCTGGGGCCTTCCATAGCGCATGTAACGTTGGCGCTCGCTGAACCAGGTCTGTTCATCTGGCAGCGCCAGCGCATCCAGGTCTTGCGGCGTCGCCGATGCATCATCGACCCACTGTCGCAACAACGGGCCCCCGTTAATGACATCAATGGGTAGTTTGCCTTGCTCGTATTCGTAGGCGAAATCGCGCCAAAGCGGATAATCTGGGTACAAGTGGCGGATCGCCTTGAAGGCGAGCGCCTGAACTCGCCAAGGCTTGAACAGGTGGTGGGCGTATCCGGAACCTTCCGTATGTATCTGCATGCCATGACAAAGTTTGCCCACGTGCTTATGAAAAGTGGGTTCGAACCAACACTCGCGTAAGCGGCAACCATCGAGCCATCGCGGGGCGAGCGTCTCCATTTGCTTTATGACGGCGCGCGCGTCGATATCGGGAGCGCCGAACTGCTCGAGCGGTCGAGTGGTGCCTCGTCCTTCCGAAAGCGTTGTGCCTTCGAGCATCACCGTCCCGGCATAGGCGCGAGCCATCCACAAATTCGGTGCGTTTGGACTGGGATTGATCCACGTGCGCGCCTCCAACGGCCAGCCGAACCCCGGCGCGGCATCGGGCTGCCAATCTTGCATCTCGACCACTCGATACTCGACATCGAGCTTAAGCGTCTTGATGAACCACAGACCCAGCTCGCCGAGCGTAAGTCCATGGCGCATCGGCAGCGGTCCCGCGCCGACGAAGCTTTCCCAGCCAGCCTGAAGCGTTAAACCTTCAACGGGCCGGCCCACGGGATTCGGCCGATCGAGCACCCAAACGATCTTCTGATGTTGCGACGCAGCTTCGAGGACATAACGCAATGTCGTGATGAACGTATAGATCCGACAACCCAGATCCTGCAGATCGACGAGGATCACATCGAATGCATCCAGCATCGCATCCGTCGGCTTGCGCACCTTCCCATAGAGGCTGAAGACAGGAATGCCATGCACCGGATCGTTGAAGTCGGGCGATTCGATCATGTTGTCTTGCTTGTCGCCTCGGAGACCATGCTGCGGACCGAAGGCCGCGCTGATCTTTATATCGGCACACGCAGTCAGCGCATCCAGCGCGTGCGTCAGATCTTTGGTGACGGAAGCGGGATGCCCAAGCAATGCCACACGCCTTCCCGACAGTGGCGCGCGCAAAGCAGGTTCCGCGATGAGTCGATCGATGCCAAATTTCATGGTTGCACGACGGGAGAAAACTTATACGCAAAACAGTCCGCGTGATGGAAGTCCGGCTTCCCGGGCGGATGCGCCAGTGCCCAATATGACTTATGGCCGTTCTTGTCTTCTATCAACGCCGACAAACCCAGGTCCCATAATGCCTTACGTGGCAGACTCAACAAGCGTTCCAACTCCAGTGAGGCCTGCAACACATAGCAATCGGGGCTCGACCGCACTTCGATGAGAGGCGCGCTGATCTCGGCCGCCACACGCATTCCGCTCCGATAACCGGTGAACTGATATGCCGCCCATTGCGTCGAAGGCGCAAAGTTGAATTCGTAATAACCCGCCTCGGATGAAGCGCGAACAAACGCCTCGAAACAGGTATGCCGCCAAAGCTCATCGCTGCGCGCCGACCGCACACCGGTTGCCATGCGAACTTCGCTGATTTTGCCGATCACGGTGTAGGACAATATCAAACTGTCGGCGCGCGGACACACAACCTCCACTTCAATGCCTGTCACCGCGGAGCCTTGCGAGTCCGGATGAAGTCTCAATGACTGTCGCATAACGGCATTCTATAGATCGCGTCATTGTTGTCACATGACGCAGAGATAAACGATGTCGGGCAGGTTATATGACGGCAAGGCTTTGCAGTTTGCTAAGGCTTGTCTTGGCCACGCCGCGAGATTTTGCATATGGAAAGCTTTCGTTTTGATGTTGACGCCCAACGCTCGGTATCGGCGCTGTTCGCAACGCCAGGTAATCCTGTGGCGTGCTTCGTCTTCGCGCATGGGGCAGGGGCCGGCATGGGCCATCCATTTATGGAGAAAGTGGCGAAGGCACTATTCGGTCGCCGTATCGCAAGCCTGCGCTATCAATTCCCGTACATGGAAGCGCGTTCGAGGCGCCCGGATCATCCGACGGTTGCTCAGGCGACGGTCCGCGCGGCCGTCGATGAGGCAAAGCGCCGCTGCCCGAGCTTGGTACTTATTGCCGGAGGCAAGTCGTTCGGCGGCCGCATGACGTCGCAAGCCCAGGCCGCATCCCCGTTACCGTATGTCAGCGGGCTAGCGTTCTTTGGCTTCCCGCTCCATGGCGCGGGCAAGCCGTCCACCGAAAGGGCAGAACACCTCACTGACATAACGATTCCGATGCTGTTCCTGCAGGGGGGTAAAGACAAACTCGCGGAGGCGCCGCTCATCAAAAGTGTCACCCAAAAGCTCAGCGCCCCGGCGACGCTTCACATCATCGACGAAGCCGACCACTCATTCCATGTACCAAAGCGATCGGGTCGCACGGATGAGGATGTGATAGACGAAACGGCTGCCATTTTTGCCGATTGGCTAACCAAAAGCGGAATGGCCGCCCTGTAGGCGCGAGAGGAGGCCTGCCGGCTTTTTACCCCCGATGGTGCGATCGACCTAATTCGCCGCTCGTCCCGAACGGAACGATCTTGTTGTTGGTGTCATGCCCGATATCAGCACGCCCCAACCATGGAATCCCGGACCTCTGGCACCAGTAACGGGCAATCTCTTCTTCGTTCATTCCGAAATCGGGTTCGTTCGGGGTGATGTTGCTGCAACGGCCAAGCATGACGCCCGACACCCGCCTGATGCCGGCGTTACTGGTAATGTGGAACAGCGACCTATCAATCCTGTACATTGCCTCGCCCACCTCTTCCAACATGAGCACATGCCCGTCGAGGTCGGGTTGCAGCGCCGTGCCAAGTAAATGGCTAAGAACCGTCATGTTGAATGCTGCTGTCATCTTCACACGACTTACCGTGGGCTCCAACGCCTCTGGCGACCGGTCGACCATCCAGGCGAGCGCTCGCCCAGCCGCTGCGTCTCCCCCGTCCCGGAGGATGTCCTGCGCCACCGGACCATGCGCAACGGCTTGGAACCCAGCCCGGTACAAGGCCGCGAGCAGGACACCAGTGTCACTGTAGCCAACGTAGGCTTTTCGTCTGGACGGCTCCGTCAACCTGCACATGATCGCTTCCACGACGCGGCAAGAGCCGTAACCGCCACGCGCGAACCACACGGCGTCGTAGTTGTCGTCATTGGCGGTGTCGAGGAAGGCCTGTGCGCGCGTTTCGTCATCGCCGGCGAAATGTCCGTGTGAAGCGAAGCACTGCGGGTGGAAGACGATCTCAGGCGGTCTGTCCGGGTAAAGCGATCTGGCCAAGGCCGGCACCCTCTCGGCAACTTCCGGAGACATGCATGACGCCGGTGCGACGACGCCGATCCTGCACCTTTCTTTGCTCATCCAAGCGCCCAGCCTGCGTTGCACCTCACCGGCAACCCTTCTAGATTTTGCCAATGTCCCAAGTTGGAGATTACTTTTTTTGCGGCATTGGCGGTAGTGGCATGACCCCGCTCGCTTTGATCGTCAAAGCGAGGGGTGGACTGGTCGAGGGTTCTGACCGGGCGCTCGATCAGGGACGCCAGGCCGAAAGATTTGATTTTTTGCGTGCACGTGGTGTGCGTCTCCATCCCCAGGATGGCAGTGGAGTTATCCGGGCCAGTCAGATCTTGGTGACGTCCGCTGCTGTCGAGGAGACAATTCCCGACGTGCAAGCCGCGCGCCGCATTGGCGCTGCCGTCACCACTCGCGCGAAGCTTCTTGCCGAACTCTTCAACTTTGCCGCCTTCGGCATCGGTGTCGCTGGCACGAGCGGTAAGTCCACCACGGTCGGCATGCTGGGCTGGATCCTGCACCGTGCTGGAAAAAGTCCAACGATAATGAATGGCGCGGATATGAAGAACTTCATTGATGCAGGCTCGCCTTTTGCCAGCGCCAGGATAGGCGAGGGCGAGATTTTCGTCAGTGAAGTGGACGAGAGTGATGGCTCGATTGCGCATTTCAAGCCCCGCGTTGCCGTCCTGAACAACATCTCCTTGGACCATAAATCGCTGGATGAGTTGCGTACGCTTTTCGGCGGTTTCATTGCCAAGGCGGAGACGGTGGTATTGAATCTCGATAACCCAGAGACCGCAGCACTTCTGCTTGGTCTGAAGCAGGGACAAGCGATCACCTACAGTCTGACTTCTGCGCAGGCAGACCTCCTTGCTTCTGAGCCAATTCAGTCGCCAGGTGGAATCGTGTTCCAGGTGAAGGCGCGCGAGACCGGCGAGACTGTCGAAGTCGATCTGAAAGTTCCAGGGCTGCACAATGTGGCCAACGCACTCGCTGCTCTGAGTGCCGCGAAGGCCTGCGGGGTGGCTCTCTCGGCGGCTGCAGCCCATCTCGGCGAGTTCAGCGGGATCCGTCGACGACTGGAGGTCGTGGGCACCGCAAACGAAATAACCGTGGTCGACGACTTTGCCCACAACCCCGATAAGATATCGGCCACGCTCGAAACCTTGCATGCGTTCCCTGGCCGCCTGCTGCTGATGTTTCAGCCTCATGGCTATGGCCCAATCCGCTTGATGAAGGATGCTCTGGTCGGCTGCTTTGCCAACGGGTTACGCGATGGGGATATTCTGGTCATGCCCCAGCCCGTCTATTTCGGCGGCACGGTCGACCGCAGCGTCGGCAGCGACGATATTGTTCGTGAAATCCAGCGGCGTGGCCGAAAGGCCTTTGCCTTCCCGGATCGCGACACTTGCGGCAATACGCTGGTCAACTTGGCGCGTCGTGGCGATCGCATCGTGGTCATGGGTGCGCGCGACGATTCGCTGTCGCAGTTCGCGCACGAGCTGCTTCAGCGGCTTGCGGCGACAAACGAAAAAGGTTCGATTGCCGCTCGGTGATTGCAGGTCAACCCGACAGCCGAGCGCGGATATCACAAGGAGACAAGAAGCGCTGCGGTTCTAACTGCCGGGATTACGGAGGACCACGCAGTCACCTCCGGCCAGGTGAATCTTTTTGCACACATCATTTGCAGCCGCTCGCGACTCGGCCCCGACCCGGACCTGATAGCGGGGAAGGGGACCCCGTCCGCGTTCAAGCAGGATGGGGTCACGCCCTGCGAGCACTGCCGCGAACCGCTGCTGGAGTGCGGCGTATCGATCCAAGATTTCCGCCCGCGATTTGTCCGCGCCCAGAATGGCACCCCAAGGCTGGATAGCACCGGTGACCACATGCTGTTGAAGCGCCGCCAGGAAAGTCGTTGGCGGCTGTTTGAGCTTCGCCATCAGCGTTTCGCAACTAACTTCGCCGGCCTCGCCCTTTACGTCGCGCCCTGCTGCCCACGCATCAATCGAATTGCCGGTCACCGCTTCCACATAGGCGCGCGTCTGGGCTGGCATTGAGGCCTTGCCTGCCAACCACGCGCGGACGCGACCGGGCCCTGCGTTATAAGCAGCTGCCGCAAGGCC
>DASPNW010000005.1:0-2323 GCA_035626335.1 Pseudolabrys sp. | reverse complement strand
AACCTGAGAAAGCGCCACGCCAGCTGGATCATGGTACGACGCACCCGCACGTTACCAGCTCGCGCAAGGCCTTTCTCACGCCGGCGATTGCCGCTCTCATCCGGCGATCCGGTCAAGCCTGCATAGCGCGCAACGGCTCTTCTGTCTCGTAGATTGCGTGACAAGACTTCATGTACGAGCGTATCCGCTGTCTCGATTCCTATGCCGAAAATGCGAGCGATCAAATGCACCATCGCGTTTGTCCGCGTCGTTGGATCAGCTTTGAGGCGCATGATCCGGGCTTTCTCGAGCGATCGGATTTGCTCTCTAAGAAAGCGTAGCCGTGCGATGTCGCGAAGCATCTCGGCAAGTGTTAGCGGTGGCAGCCTGACGCCTTCTGGTGTGATAAGCTTCTCGAGGCGGTCCGCCACCTTGCGCAAGGTCGGATCGAAATCGCGAACGCCGAAACGCACTAGACAGGCCTTCATACGGTTGACAAGACGCGTGGTTTCCCTGATCAGCGTTTCACGCTCCCGGTTAGGACGTCTCGCATCCTCTTCCTCGATGGTCGGAATTGCCACCATTCGGCAGTGATTGGGCTCACCGCGCAGCCACCCAAGGACGACGCGTTTAAGATGCTCGGTGTCAAGGCGATCCGTCTTCGCGCGACGATGCTCTCGTGACACAGCAATACTCGTCGCGTGGATAACATGAGGCTCGATGCCGCGTGCGCGCAGCCAGCGCGCGAGCCAAAAGCCATCTCGGCCAGCCTCGAATGCAACGACCACGCGCTTGATCTCACGACCGGCCTTGACCGCCTGTTGCTGCCACCGGTGCAATAGCGCTAGCAATTCGTTTTCGTCGGCGGCCAACTTCTTTAATGGATGGCGGTTGATACCTGGCACAACTCCTGCAACGAGCCAAGAATTGCGGCTCAATTCAACCACCGTCACCAAAGTGCTGGCCTGGTCGAACGCGGTGGAGGACTTCTTGCTCTGGTCGTTTCTGTACGACATGGCTGGGCAACTCCCTTCGTGTTTCAGCGGCCGAAGGATGCCACGCTTTCACCCGCCTGCCCCATAGCATCTCAAAACTGTGAACCGTCGAGAATGATTGAGGATTTTCCGGCACCACCGCCATACCGTCGGGGTTCATTGTCACGATTCTGTCCGCACTCGTTTCCCTGCTCTCGTCCCGTGTTCGTAGCCGCGCACAACGCCCGTACAGTCAAAATACCGAACTGAAGCTCCGCTCTCGTCAACATCTATCCGAAGATCTTGCTTTTTCTGGCTCTTGAACGGCCCCTCGATTGTTGTGGGGCGCAAATACCGGTCCGGGGTCGATTCGGAGGGTTTATAGCATTGACAAGTCGCCGGCGCGGCGCTCTTGCTGGAAAAGATGGTGGCGGGGGCGTTAGGTGTCGCGGTTGCTGATCTTAGCCATTGTGGCCATTTTCAGGCCAAAGGCGCTGCTAATCGCGGAAAACCTTTGTCTGCGGCAGCAGTTGATTGTGCTGCAGCGGCGGCATCCGCGGCCTCGCTTGCGCGGCACCGATCGGCGCTTTTGGATCCTGGCAAGCCGATGGTTCACTGATTGGCGTCATCCGTTGCTGATTGTAAAGCCCGGAAACAGTTCTGGGCTGGCAGCGAGCGGGTTGGAGGGCGTACTGGAGGTGGCGATCCTCTCATGAAACAAGAGGTGGCCGCCCGGCGATCCCAGTCGAGCTTCAAGCTCTGATCGCACGCATGGCTGCCGAGAATCGCCTTTGGGGTCAAAAGCGCATTCAGGCCGAATTGGCGCGGTTAGGGTTTCAAGTTTCCGCCAGGACCGTCGCCAAATATATGCGCGGGTGTCACCCCCGGGGCCTAACCGGCACATGGCGGCAGTTCCTGACGCGGCATGCACCGAACACGTGGGCTTGCGACTTTTCTGTGTCCCGACGGTCCTGTTCCAGACGCTTCACGTCTTCTTCGTCATTCGGCTCGCGAACAGGGAGGTTCTCCACGTTGCAGTGACGCGGCATCCGACAGCGGACTGGGCCGCGCAGCAAATCGGGGCATGCTGCGCCTGGGATCGAGCGCCACCGCGGTTCTTGATCCACGATCGCGACAGCCGCTATGGCGTGAACTTCGATCGTCGCGTGCGGGGTCTCGGAATACGCCAAGTTCGGACGCCGTTCAGGTCACCCCGAGCCAATGCCATCGCTGAGAGATGGGTGAGATCTGCGCGATCGGAATGTTTGGACCATCTCATTGTTTTCAGCGAAGCTAATTTGCGTCGAGTTCTATCCGCGTACGTCACCTATTACAATCGCTGGCGACCGCACCGCTCGTTGGGCCAAGCC
>DASPNW010000004.1:0-41308 GCA_035626335.1 Pseudolabrys sp. | reverse complement strand
CAACGACGATCGGGCTTCCTTGGTCTCTGCCGGTCTCCACCACCGGCGCGGGTCACCGAAGAGGCTTGTTCATCTTTGCCGGCCGTGCGGACGGGGATCTCCCCATCCAATCCAAGGCAGCATGAGCGGGATACGACGTGTAGCGTTGGCGCGTCCCCATCGCGCGCACACGCTTACCCCTCGTTAACCGCGACATACGGGGCTTTATGGTCCCGTCAGCTGTGGGGAATAGCGCCAATGACTGAGCGCATCCGCGAGTTTCTACGTAAGCGCAACGACGAAGGCCCATGCCTGGTCGTCGACCTCGACGTCGTCCGCGACAACTACAACGCCTTCGCCAAGGCTCTGCCGGACACGCGCGTGTTCTATGCCGTGAAGGCCAACCCGGCGCCGGAAGTGCTGGTGCTGCTGGTCAAGCTTGGCTCCTGCTTCGACACCGCTTCGATGGCCGAGATCGAGATGGTGCTTGCCGCCGGCGCCACGCCCGATCGCATCAGCTACGGCAATACGATCAAGAAAGAGCGAGACATCGCGCGCGCCTACGCGCTCGGCGTCCGTCTCTATGCGGTTGATTGCAAGGCCGAGGTCGAGAAAATCGCTCGCGCCGCGCCCGGCAGCCGCGTTTTCTGCCGCATCCTCTCCGATTGCGTCGGGGCGGAATGGCCTCTATCGCGCAAGTTCGGCTGTGAGCCCGCCATGGCCGTCGACGTGCTGGAGCACGCCCTCAAGGCCGGGCTGGAACCGCATGGCGTCTCGTTCCATGTCGGTTCCCAGCAGCGCAACCAGCATGCCTGGGACCGCGCGCTCGCTTCGGCGGCAGCGGTATTCAAGGAGTGCGGCGAGCGCGGCATGAACCTGTCGATGGTCAACCTCGGCGGCGGTTTCCCGACCAAGTATCTGAAGAACGTGCCCTCGGTGAAAACCTACGGCAATGCGATCTTCAAGGCGCTGCGCAAGCATTTCGGCAACCGCATCCCGGAGACCATTATTGAGCCAGGCCGCGGCATGGTCGGAAATGCCGGCACCATCGAGGCCGAAGTCGTTCTCGTTTCCAAAAAGAGCGAAGAAGACGACGTTCGCTGGGTCTACCTCGACATCGGCAAGTTCGGCGGTCTCGCCGAGACGATGGACGAGTCGGTCCGTTACCCGATCCGCACTCCGCGGGACGGCGATGCCCTGGCACCGTGCGTGCTGGCGGGCCCGACCTGCGATTCCGCCGACGTGCTGTATGAGAAGGAGCCCTACATGCTCCCGGTCAGCCTGGAAATCGGCGACAAGGTGCTGATCGAGGGCACTGGCGCCTACACGGCGACCTACTCGTCGGTCGCGTTCAACGGCTTCTCGCCGCTGAAGACCTATCACATCTGAAAATCGCCGGGAGCCGGTCGAGCCGGCTCCCCCCATCCCCACAAAAACACGCCCTCGCAGCGCGCGCTTGGCCGCGCGCCAGGGCGGGAGCAGGCTAAAAGATGATCTCGATCAGGAAAGAACGCCCCCCAGACATCGCTGCGCGCGAAGCGCTGCTTGACGAAGCTTTTGGCGAGCATCGCTGGCGCAAGAGCTCGCAGCGTCTTCGCAATGGCCGGTCGCCGGCTCAGGATCTCGCCTTTGTCGCGACCGATGGCAAACGTGTCGTTGGTACTGCCCGTCTGTGGGATATCGTGTGTGGCAGCGGCCAGGCCGGTTTGCTTCTTGGGCCGGTGGCGGTCACACAAGGCTACCGCAATCGCGGGATCGGCGCTGCGCTCGTGCGGCATGCGCTTGCGGCTGCCCGCCGGCGCGGTCATCGCGCAGTTGTACTCATAGGCGACGCGCCCTTTTACAATCGCTTTGGCTTCTCGGCCGAGAAGGCTGCCGCCTTGCGGATGCCCGGCCCGTTCGAGCGCCATCGCCTCCTCGCCCTCGAGCTTGAAGCGGGCGCCCTCAAGGGCGCGCGCGGGCTGTTACGAGCGCCCAGCCGGCCGATTTCGCTCCCCGAGCTCACCGCCTCCGCTGCGTAATTCTGGCAGAATGTCGTGGACGCCGGACGAGTTTCGCCCGGCGTCTATTCCGTTCCCGCTCTCCCGCGGATATGACCAGCTTTTCTGGAGATACTGACGATGCCCAAATGGCCCGTGCATGCCCGTATCGATGGACCCATCGTGATGATCGGCTTTGGCTCGATCGGCAAGGGCACCCTTCCATTGATTGAGCGTCATTTCAGCTACGACAAGAAGCGTTTCGTCGTCATCGACCCGGAAGACAAGGACCGCAAGCTGCTCGACTCGCGCGGTATCCGCTTTATCCATCAGGCCGTCACAAAGGATAACTACCGCCACCTCCTCACGCCGTTGCTCACGGCCGGCGGTGGCCAAGGCTTTTGCGTGAACGTGTCAGTCGACACCTCGTCACTCGACATTATGGAATTGTGCCGGGAGATCGGTGCTCTCTACATCGACACCGTGGTCGAGCCCTGGAAGGGCTTTTATTTCGACCCCAAGCTCGGTCCGGAAGCGCGATCGAATTATGCGTTGCGCGAATCAATTCTTGCTGCACGCCGCAAACGGCCGGGTGGCCCCACGGCGGTGAGCTGCTGCGGCGCCAATCCCGGCATGGTCTCCTGGTTCGTCAAGCAGGCCCTGCTCAATATCGCGCGCGATGTCGGCATAAAATTCAAGGAGCCGAAGACACGCGACGAATGGGCACGGCTGGCGAGGAAGGCCAATATCAAAGGCATCCACATCGCCGAGCGGGATACGCAACGCGCCAAACAGCCCAAGCCGATGAACGTTTTCGTCAATACCTGGTCGGTCGAAGGCTTCATTTCGGAGGGCTTGCAGCCTGCCGAGCTCGGCTGGGGCACGCACGAAAAATGGGTGCCAGCCAATGCCGGCAGACACAAAACGGGCTGCGGCGCCGCGATCTATATGTTGCAACCGGGCGCCAATACGCGTGTACGCTCATGGACGCCGACGGCACAGGCGCAATTGGGTTTCCTGGTAACCCACAACGAATCGATTTCGATCGCGGACTACTTCACGCTTCGCCGCGGCCGCAAGACAATCTACCGGCCGACTTGCCACTACGCCTATCACCCGTGCAATGACGCTGTGCTCTCGCTGCACGAAGTTTTCGGCCGCGCCGGCGCCCCGCAGGAAGACGTCCACATTCTCGACGAACATGAGATCGCCGATGGCATCGATGAGCTTGGCGTGCTGCTCTACGGCCACAAGAAGAACGCCTACTGGTACGGCTCCCAGCTGTCCATCGACGAGACTCGTGAGGTCGCGCCTTACCAGAACGCCACCGGCCTGCAGGTGACCTCAGCCGTGCTCGCCGGCATGGTGTGGGCTTTGGAGAATCCAAAGGCCGGTATCGTCGAAACCGACGAGATGGATTTTCGTCGCTGTCTCGAGGTGCAGATGCCTTATCTCGGGCCGGTGGTCGGCACGTATACCGACTGGACCCCGCTGACTGGACGTCCTGGCCTTTTCCCGGAGGACATCGACAAGCGCGACCCCTGGCAGTTCAGAAACGTGTTGATGCACTAGAACGCGCAACGCCCTGTGACCATTGCGGGCGGCCGCCGGGCCGCCCGTTCTATTTGTGCACAGTGCTTCACCACCGCTATTTCTTTTCGTCTGGCTTTTCGCCTGGTTTCGGCGGCGGCTTCTTCGGCGGTGGGCCCTGCCCTTGGGAAGGAGGTGCACGCGCGCCCGGTGGCGGGCCTGGCGGCGGCTGCACCTGCCGCTGTGGCTGTGGCGGCGGCGGTGGCTGCATCTGCCGCTGTTGAAGCGGAGGCGGGGGTGGCGGCGGCTGCACTTGCCGTTGTTGGGGCGGTGGTGGCGGCGGTGCCTGTGGCGGGATCGGCCGCATAATGGTCGGCGGCGGACCGCCGCCCGGTCCACTTCCTTCACGACGTTCTTCGCGGCGCTCATCTCGTTGTCCGGGCGCGTTGTTGGCCGGCGCTGTCGCAGGCGCCGTCGACGGCGCGGTCGGCGGGGAGGACAATGGCGCCTGCGGCGGAACAGGCCTCACGACGGTCGGCTGCTGCGACGACCCCCCGGGAGGTGCGCCCGGCACGCCGCGTTCGTGACGCTCTTCCCTCTGAACAGGAGCGGCGGCGGGGGCGATTGTCGTTGATGCGGGCCCTGCAGATGGCGGCGATGCGCCCGCTGGCGCCGTGGCCGGCGCGCCCTGTGCAGCGCGCGGCGGGCTGCTCCCCAACCGACCGCGTTCGTTTTTGCCAAGCGGCTGCGGCGCGTCGACCGCGGTGTTTGGCTGTATCACAGTGGTTGTGCGTTGTACGGAAACGGGAGCCAAGCGCGGACGCGCACCGGGTCCAACCGGTCCGCCTGATCCACTTGGCCCTCCCCTTCGGCCTCCGCGCGCGCCCCGCAAATCCTCAGGCCTGACCTGTACCGCTCCGGCCACTCCTTGGGTCGACGCGAAAACGCGCGGCTGCACTCGATAAGTGGGTATTGGCGCGCCATTCATGCGGGCGACGAAGACCGGCGAGATGCCGGGATTAACCGCCAATCGCCCGTGCACTGGAACCGTACGATTGACGATCCGGGTTTCGCGCAAAATGACCGAGCGCCGATACGACGGCACGATGTAGGGGCGCAGGCCGGGCGCGGCGATAAACCGGCTTGGCACGAATACCCAGTACGCAGGCTCAATTTCAAACCTCTCGATTAATTCGTCGGGCGGGAGAGGTGCCCAGCCGACATATTGGTCGCCATAGCGCCAATTCACCCAAGCCGGCGCCCATTCGTCGCCTGGCACCCAGAACCAGCCAAACCCTGGCTCAAAGGCCCAACGGCCATAGTGAAAGACGACCCAGCCCCAATCAGCCTCGACATCGTCAGATACCCAGTACCAGCCCCACTCTTCCGTATAGACCCAATGTCCGTACTGGTAGGGACGCCAGTCGGGCGGCACGCCTGTCGGCGTCCACACTTCCCCGAAACGCGGATGCGGCCGCCAGGCGCCGAATTCCTCGAGCGCGACTTGGGCATCCTCGGGAACCTGAGCTACGACCGGCGACAAGGCACCAATCGCAACCGTGGCTGACAGCACACCGATGGCAACAGCCGTGGTGGTCAAGACTGCGAAGGCCAGCCGGCGCAGTCGATGAGTGACAGTCATAATTAGTTTCCCAAGCCCAGACTCAAGACAGACAAGCGCCGCGCGTTTGGTTTCGAATCGATTTGCAAGTTAGTGCCGCGACTGTGACACGGGCAATCCGCCCTAAGTGAGGCGATCCAATAAGGCGATCAAAGCGTGAGGATTCCGGCGGCGTTCGATTCGGTTCCGAACGCGAGGATCTGGCCTGCGCTATCCCAGCCAAGCGCGCTGACCGCCTCTCCGTCGGCCGTTCGTGCGAGGATCAGAGCGTCGTCGTCGATCCGCACAAGCTTCACCGCGCCGTCGGCATAGCCGACGGCCACGACGGGTTGGCGCGGATGGCATTTAACGACCGTGGCACGGACCTCGGCGCGGGCGAGAATTTTCGGCTGGCGGCCCATTGGGCCATCCTTGCCGTCGAACGGCCAGAGTATGAGTTGCTCGGAGCCTGACGTTGCGAGGAAATCTCCGCTCGCGGTCCAGTCGAGCGAACGTACACGCGCCGAATAACCCGACATCCGCATATGCTTGCCGTCGGCAAGCCGCCAGCCGTGCAACATTGGCTCTTGCATGCAGGTGACCAGAAATTTTCCGTCCGGACTAACAGTAATGCCGAGGTGTGAGCCCTTCCATTCAAGCCGTTCCGGCGCGGCGCCGGTGTTGGGAAACCAAAGCGTGGCGCCGTTATAGTGCGCGATCGCGAGACGAAAGCCCTTTGGCGCAAACCAGAGGCCAGCCACCGTCGACGGTGTTTCAAAAGTGCGGTCTTCACCTTTTTTGGTGAGTACATGCGCGGTCTTTCCCGCCGACCACGCAATTGCGCCATCCGGACCGAGTGCAATCTGATCGATCCAGCGTCGTTTCTCGTCCGACGCGAGGGTCCGAATTTGGCCGTCAGAGCCGGTTTCGATGAGTTTGCCGTCGTCGCCGCCGGTGATAATGCGTTTGCCGTCGCAGGCGCTCGCCAGAATGGCCCCAGCGTGGGCCACGACGCGGCGTTTGTCGTCATCGGCAAACAACAACGCTTCTTCGCCAAGCACGAAAACCGGTGTCGCGCCCATAAAATGCACGCCGACCACAGCCGCTGTCGCGTCGATGGAGCGCACGCGGTCGGCGAGAGACGGAATGGGCGCTTGCGTGTCGCTCACGTTAGGCGATGCAGCTTTCGAAACCTTGGCGGATTTTGTCCTCGGGCAGCTTGCGTCCAATAAACACGATGCGGCTGTCGCGAGGCTCGTCGGCGCGCCACGGCCGCTGATGGTCGCCGTCGAGGATCATGTGGACGCCCTGGAAGACGAACCGTTCGGGATCGTCCTTGAACGACAGGATGCCCTTGCAGCGCAGGATACTCGGACCGTCCTTGGCCACAAGATCCTGGATCCACGGAAAGAACTTGTCGGGGTTGAGCGGCTTGTCGGTGCGCAGCGCGACCGATTGCATCTCCTCGTCGTGGTAGTGCTTGAGACCGTTGTCATGATGGTGGGCGCCATGATGGTGATCATGATGGTGATCATGACCGTGGTCGCCATGGGCGTGATGATGATCATGATGATGGTCTGCGCCGGCCAGGAAATCAGGCTCAATGGTCAGGATACGATCCAGATCGAAAGCGTTGCGGCCGAGAACTTCGCCGATGTCTATTTTTGCGCGCTCGGTACGGTGCAACCGCGCGTAGGGATTGAGCCCGCGAATGCGCGCTTCGACCTCGCTCAATTCCTCGGGCGCGACCAGATCCGTCTTGTTCAACAGGATCACGTCGGCAAAGGCGATCTGGTTCTTGGCCTCGGGCGCGTCCTTCAGGCGGTCAGAGAGCCACTTTGCGTCGGCGACCGTGACTACGGCGTCCAGTTTGGTCTTGGCACCGACGGCTTCGTCCATAAAGAACGTCTGCGCCACCGGTGCCGGGTCGGCGAGACCGGTGGTCTCGACGATGATCGCGTCGAACTTGCCCTTCCGCCGCATCAACCCATCGATGATGCGGACCAGATCGCCGCGCACGGTGCAGCATATGCACCCATTGTTCATTTCGAATACTTCTTCGTCGGCGTTGACTACCAGCTCATTGTCGATGCCGATTTCACCGAACTCGTTGACGATCACGGCAAACTTTTTGCCGTGCGGCTCGGACAAAATGCGGTTCAGCAATGTCGTCTTGCCGGCGCCGAGATAGCCGGTGAGCACAGTGACGGGGATTTTAGAAGCAGTATCGGGGATGGGCATAGCGCGGGGAGCTCCGTTCAAACCTCATATAGGCAATCTTGCCCTCCACTACAAAATCCTGATCCAAACCCCCGTCGACAGGCCTTATTAGCCGTCAATTGCTAGGTTCATGCTTATCGCTTGGTGCCGCCCGAAAACGCCGCCAACCCGCCAGCGCCGCTCTCCAAATAAAGGCGGCGAGGATAACGGAAAAAAAGACAGTCGCCGTGGCGCTGGCCAGCACAATCTGATCCTTGCTGTCGGCGCCCCGTGAAAACATCCAGGCGGGAAGAAAGAGCGACACATCACCCGCGAGCCATGAGGCAACAAGCGGGAATAACACCATTGCCAGCACCGCAACGACGAGAACCTGCCAGAATCGATCGACCGCACGCCAAACAACATAGACAGTCAGGATGGCCAGTATGAGGCCTAGGGTTGCGAGCGCCATCGATCCCTCCCGGCACGACAAACGCCATCAGGCTTTGCGGCAACCGATCGCGGCGCTGCCAAATTGCGCCTCTCCGCGGGTCATCCGATCCCCTTGGCCCGCTCCCACTCCCAAGGCTATGTTTGTCCGGATAAATGCGCCAGGGCGGCAAACGTCCGGCAGGCTCAGAGGAACGCCATGAACTATTCGACCAATTTCCCATCGATCAGGGATCGAGTGTCGCCGCAGGAATGGCAGGCACGTCTCGACCTGGCCGCCTGCTACCGCCTGGTCGATTCCTACGGCATGACCGACCTTATCTACAATCACATCACCGCGGCTGTTCCAGGCGAAAAAGATGTTTTGTTGCTCAATCTCTATGGCCTTCTCTACAAGGAGATCACAGCCTCAAGCCTGGTGAAAATTCATGTCGACGGCGAGATCCTCTGGAAGCCTGATACAGATTACGACATCAACAAGTCAGGCTATGTGATCCACGGCGCTATTCACAAAGCGAGACCCGATGTCGCCTGCGTGCTGCATACGCACACCCGCGCGGGCATGGCAGTTGCCGCCATGAAATGTGGCCTGCTTCCGTTGTCACAGACCGCGATCCGATTTGTCGGGCACATCGGCTATCACGATTATGAAGGACCGGCCGTGGAACTCGACGAGCGCGAGAGGCTTGTTCGCGACCTCGGCCCGCACGAGGCGCTGATCATGCGTAACCACGGCTTGCTGACCTGCGGCGCAACCGTTCAACAGACGTTCAACACCATGTATCAGCTCGAACTGTCATGCCGCTCGCAAGTGGATGCGATGGCGGCACGCACCGAGCTGACCATGCCAGGCGAGAATGTGCTGGCTCATACTGCGCACCTGTATCAGCCTGGCACCCGCCGGCCGTACGGCATTCTCGAATGGCCGGCGATGCTGCGACGGCTCGACGCCGAACAGAAAAACACTGACTATCCGCCATACTGGCATTGAAGATTTTCGCTATCTGGAGACATCATGCCCACACCGACATCTCGATTGATGGTGGCAGCGACATTGTTGCTCGCTCTCACGGCGGTCTCGCTTGCCGACGACTACCCAAACAGGCCGGTGCGGTTGATCATTCCGTTCCCACCCGGTGGCAGCAACGACGTAGTCGGCCGCCTGGTCGCGCAGCAGCTCAGCATCAAGCTCGGTCAGCAGGTCTATGTCGACAACCGCGCCGGAGCCGGCGGTACAATCGGCACCGAGGCTTGTGCGACCGCCACGCCCGACGGCTACACGATCTGTGTCATTTCGATCGCGCACGCGGTCAATCCGGCGCTTTATCCACTCAAGTACGATCCTATCAAATCGTTCACACCGATTTCGATCTTCGCAACAGGGCCGAACGTGCTGGTGGTCAATCCGACTTCGCCGATTAGATCAGTGAAGGACCTGCTTGCATTGGCAAAGGAAAAACCTGGCGAGCTGAACTACGCCTCGGCTGGCGTCGGCAGCTTTCAGCATTTGGGCGCGGAGCTGTTCAAGCTGCAGGCGCAGATCAACCTCGTCCACGTGCCTTACAAGGGCGGCGGACCGGCCATGCAGGATGTCATCGCCGGACACGTGAAGATCATGTTCTCCTCGCTGGTACAAACCACGCCCTTCATCAAATCCGGACAGCTCATTGCTCTCGGTACCGGCGGAGCCAAGCGCAGTCCTGTGCTGCCGGACGTCCCGACCATCGCGGAGGCGGGTGTTCCCGGTTATGTGGCGGACAACTGGTGGGGTCTGGCTGCGCCCGCCGGTCTGCCCAAACCGATCATCGACAAACTATATGCGGCAACACAGGCCGCGCTAAAGGCGCCCGAACTGCAGGCGCAGTTCGAGCGCGAAGGAGCGGCCACCGTGGAAATGAGCACCGCAGAGTTTGGCGAATACATCAAAACCGAAATCACCAAGTGGGGACGCGTCGTGAAAGAGGGGAACATTCACGCGCAATGAGACGAGCCGCAGCTTCCGAGTCTATCGCTTGGCGCGCCTGTATCGCTTTGTCTAACCTGTTATGAAATAAGGTATTTTAGGAAAGCCTTCGCTGCGGGGCGACTTTACCTAAGTTTTACGGGCCATCGTTATGGTGCGGCCGCGCGCCGGGGGACACCCCGGGGCAGTCAGTGAAAGGTGGCGGGAAGAATCCCGCCCAAGACAAGAAATGTCGCAGGCCGCGTCAGTAATCGACGAACTCGAAGATGCACTCGCCGCAGGGTCAAGCGATCGGCGCACCGAAATTCTCAGGCGTGTGACTGATCTTTTTCTTGGCAAGGCCGAAGCCTTTAATGAAGAACAAGTTGTTCTCTTCGATGACGTGCTCGCGCATCTCATCAAACAAGTCGAGATCTCCGCACTCGCGGAACTTGGTGTCAAACTCGCGCCCGTCAACAACGCACCAGATGGCATCATCCGAAGTCTTGCCTATCATGATGAGATCGCAGTCGCCGGACCGGTGCTCGCGCAATCGCCACGCCTCACCGAGGGCGACTTGATCGAAATTGCAGAGTCGAAGAGCCAAGATCATCTGGGCGCAATCACCGAACGTACGCGATTAGCCGCCGCAGTGACTGACATCCTGATTCAGCGTGGTGACACTTCGGTCGTTCGCAAGTTGTCGCAAAATAAGGGCGCTACCTTTTCAGATGGCGGATATGTCGCACTGGCGGAGCGTGCGGAGACCGACGTACGGCTCGCTGAAAATCTCGGTATGCGACTCGATATGCCGCCGCACTTGCTTCAGGACCTCATGTTAAAAGCGACCGAGGCCGTGCGCGCACGATTGTTGGCAGCGGTTCCGGCGGAACGTCAGGGCGCGATCCAGAGCGTCCTATCCCAGGTATCGGACAAGGTCCTGCGCAAGGCAGCAGCGCCAAGGGACTTCAGTCACGCAGTCGCGCTCATCGACAAGATGCAAAGCGACGGCCGGCTTAATGAACTGGCAATCGTGGGATTTGCTGACGCCGGCCAGTACGAAGAACTGGTCGCCGGGCTCGCACGGGTTTGTGCTGCACCTGTCGAGCTTATCGAACGGCTGATGCAGAATGTGCGCTATGACGGAATTCTCGTTGCCTGCAAGGCAGCCGAGCTACGCTGGCAGACCTTCAACGCGATCCTGAGGGCGCGTTACGCGCCTCATGAGGTGCCGGCCACCGACCTCGCTCAGGCACGGACCGATTTTCTTAAGCTTTCGGTGCCCACCGCGCAGCGGATGTTGCGTTTCTGGCTCGTGCGCGGCCTCGCAAAATCAGCCGACGCCTGACCTGACGTCGGTCGAAATGCCGTCGGGACATCTTGCGATTTGAAATGTTATAATGTTACATTATACAGGAGATGACCCGAAATGCAGTGATAAAATGGTGGTTCGTCTCGTGAAGTCCGCCGCAGCAGGTCTTGCAGCCATTCTTGTACTGGCCATTGGCCAAGCCGCTTCCGCGCAGGCTGCCTCGGGTCAGATCGCGGTGGTGGCAGCCGAGAATTTCTACGGCGACATTGCGCGGCAAATTGGCGGCGACCAGGTAGCGGTTGCCAGCATAATGACCAATCCGGACCAAGACCCGCACCTTTTCGAAACGACCCCGGCCGTCGTGCGCCAACTCGCGAGAGCAAAGATCGTGGTTCTCAATGGCGCAAATTATGACCCCTGGATGGACAAACTCCTGGCTGCGACGCCGAGGTCGGACCGCATTGTAATCAATGCCGCGCAACTCACCGGCCGCAGGCCCGGCGATAATCCGCATCTTTGGTACGATCCTGTCACCATGCCCCGGGTGGCAACCGCGATCGCCGAAGCGTTCGCCAAGGTAGACGTTCCACACTCGTCGGACTATGCGGCGCGGTTGAAAACGACGCTCGCGGCTCTCGAGCGTATCGCCCAGCGCGTCACGCAAATGAGGGCGAAGCACGCGGGGACCGTTGTTACGGCCACTGAACCGGTGTTCGGCCCAATGACTGACGCACTCGGTCTCACCATGCGCAACCAACGATTTCAGCTCGCGATGATGAACGATACGGAACCGAGCGCGCGTGACGTGGCTGCGTTCGAGAGAGATCTTCGGGAACGCAAAGTAAAGCTGTTGATCTACAACAGCCAGGTATCCGAGAAACTTACCGAGCGCCTGCGTGACATCGCCGGTAAGGCGAAGGTTCCCGTCATCGGTGTCACCGAGACAATGCCACCGAACGCCTCTTTCCAGGATTGGGTCCTCGGTGAGTTGGACGTCCTCGACAAGGCGCTAAATGAGCCAAACTCGTGAGCGCCGTTACGCTCGATCGCGCCACGCTACGCATCGGTGATCGTGCGGTATTGTCCGATGTCGGCTTCAACATCGAATTCGGCGAATTCATCGGCGTGTTGGGGCCTAACGGCGCCGGCAAGACCACGCTGATGCGCGCCATTCTTGGGCTGCTTTCACCCACCAGCGGCAGCATAAAAGTACTCGGCCGTACGCCTGAGCGCGGCAATCCTGCGATCGGCTATCTTCCGCAACTGCGAACGGTTTTGCCCGATTTGCGCGTGCGTGGACGCGATTTCATCGCCAGTTCCTTTAATGGCGAGCGCTGGGGACTTCCTGCGTTCGGTCGCCACGATTACCGCATGATCGAAGAAACGCTCGACGCGGTGGGAGCGCGCGATCTTGCCACGCGGCCCCTGTCCGACATGTCGGGCGGCGAGAGGCAACGATTATTGCTGGCGCAGGCGCTGATCGGCGCGCCCCAGTTGTTGCTGTTGGACGAACCTTTGATCAGCCTCGACGCACGCCACCAAGAGATTGCCATTGATGTCGTGCGCAAAGTTTGCCGTGAACGAAAGATTACGGTGCTGTTCAGCGCGCATGAACTCAACCAGCTGCTGGGAACGCTCGATCGGGTCCTGTATTTGGGAAACGGCCGGGCCGTGCTTGGCACTGTCGAGGAAGTGGTAACAGCGCCCGTGCTGTCGCGGCTGTATGGCACCGACATCCAGGTTCTGCGCACCGATGGCCATATTTTTGTGATGTCGCGCGGCCGCGACGTTGAACGCACGGATCACCTGCACGACCACCATCACGGCCACGAAGCTGGCCACAATCACCACCACCACTGACATGTTCGCCTACGACTTTATGACAAACGCGTTTGCCGCCGCTGGCATCGTGGCGGTCGTATCGGGCCTTGTCGGCTATTTCTTGGTCATGCGCGGGCAAACCTTCGCCGGTCACGCGCTGTCTCACATTGGCTTTGCCGGAGCCACCGGCGCCGGATTGATCGGCCTTACGCCACTGTGGGGCCTGCTCGCCTTCACGCTCGCTGCCGGCGTCGTTATGGGCGCGTTAAGTGAGCGCATCAGCAACCGTGACGTCGCGATAGGCGTCGTCCTTGCGCTCGCGCTCGGATTTGGTCTCCTGTTCCTGCACTACACCACCTCGTTTGCCATGCAAGCGACCGCGCTTCTGTTCGGAAACGTCCTGGCGGTCGACCACACCATGATCGCGACACTGGCGGTGCTCGGCGCGATCACGCTCGTGGCCCTGGCCGCCATCATGCGCCCCCTCATCTTCGCAAGTCTGCAGCCGGAACTGGCAGAAGCAAAAGGCGTATCCTTGCGCCTGGTATCCACGATCTTTCTCGCGATCGTGGCGGTGGCGGTGGCGGCATGCGCCCAGATCGTCGGTGTTTTGCTGGTATTCACGCTGATGGTCGGGCCACCGGCCGCGGCGCAACGCATCACAACCGGGCTCTGGACCGGTTTGGTGGTCTCGGCGGCGCTTGCGCTTGCCGACGCCTGGCTTGGCCTGACGATCGCTTTCTACACCGACTGGCCGGTGAGTTTCTGCATCGCCGTGCTCAGCGCCCTTGGCTATTTCGCCACGTTGTCTGCACGGCCCGGGCGTCACGTGCACTCCGAAGCGTGAAACGCAAACGGCCCCGCCGCGGCGGGGCCGTCGCAAAGTTGCGCGACCGAGCTTGCTCTACATCTTGGCGCCCTTCTCCTTGAAGAATTTCACCGCGCCCGGATGCCACGGGATCGGCGAATTGGCGACCACCTGATTTTCCACTGTGAAGCTTGATGCGTCCTTGTGCACGGCCACTAGGTCGGCTTTCTTGTCGATGATCAGTTTAACGATGTTGTATGCGTCTTCGTCGGACATCTTGTCGTTGGTGACAAGAATATTCCAAACCGCGGAGACCTGATTGTCCTTGTCCTGGCCCGGATAGGTGCCGGCCTTGATGATGGCCGTCGAATAGAGATTGTCATATTTGGCATTCATCTTTGCGACGACGTCGGAATGATCGATCAGCTTGATTTTTGTGCCCGGCGTTGCCGCGAGGTCGGTCACGCCGGCGGTCGGCAAGCCGCCGACCCAGAAAAACGCATCGATCTTGTGGTCCTTGATCGCATTAACCGATTCTGCGACCGACAAGCGTTCGCGTTTCATATCCTTGTCCTTGTCGAGCCCGGCCGCTTCAATGACTCGGAACGCCATCACCTCGGTGGCGCTGCCGGGCGCGCCGGTCGACACGCGCTTGCCCTTGAGATCCGCAAGCGTGTTGACGCCGGTTCCCTCGATGGACACGACATGCATGATGTTCGGATAGAGCACCATCAGCGTTCGCAACGGCACCTTGCTGCCTTTGAATTTGTCCTGGCCATTGAACGCGTCGAGGGCGGCATCGGCCATCGAGAAGGCAAGTTCGCTCTGCCCGGAATTGATCAGCTTGAGGTTGTCGACCGAACCGCCGGTGACCTGCGCGGTCGCCTGCATGTTCGGGAAAGTCTTTGAAATCAAATTCGCGAGCGCGCCGCCGATCGGATAATAGACGCCGCCGGTGCCGCCGGTGCCGATCGCGATCGCCCGCTGCTGGGCGATGGCGCCGCCCAACGCAAGTGTCGCGGCCGTCGCCGCGGCAAAAGCCAATGTGAATCCTCGTCTCATTTTTTCCTCCCTTAGTGTTCTTAACGCGTTTATGGAACTGCCGCCGGGGCGGGCTCCCGGCTGAACCACTGCCATAGCAACAAGGCGGCACCGAGGGCGAGGCCGAAAGGTGCCGGATGCGGAATATCGAGGCCGGTTGCGCTTTCCATCATGGCCTCGAGAAGGCTCGGGAACACCAGCAGCAGTCCGGTCAGCAGGAAAAGTCCACGCTCGACCGGCGTCGTGCGCCGGACAGCCCAATTTTGTGCCGCGACCGAGAGCGCACCGAGGCCGGCACCAGTCACCGCCGTAATCCAGATGATGTCATAGACCGAGCCATCCTTCGGAATCTTGAGCAACAAGCCGATGCCGAGCGGGTCGAGCACGAACACAAACGGCACCAAGAATGCCGGTAGTGTGTATTTCCACGCCTGCATCGTGGTCCGGTAAGGGTCGCCACCGGTGATGGCAGCGGCCGCGAATGGCGAGAGGGCGGTCGGCGGGGACACTTCCGACAATACCGCGTAGTAGAAGATGAACATGTGCGCGGCATAATCGGGCACGCCGAGCTTGATCAGGGCCGGCGCAGCAATGACTGCGCAAATAATGTAAGAAGCAGTCACGGGGACCGCGAGGCCGATGATCCATACGACCAACGATGTGTAGATCGCGGTCATCAAAAGGCTGCCCCCGGCGAAGTCGATGACGATTGCGGAAAACTTCAAGCCCAATCCGGTCAGCGTGACCACGCCGACAATAATGCCGGCAGCGGCGCAAGTCGTTGCGGCGCTGAGCACACCGATTGAACCGTCGGCAAGCGCCGTCGTGAGTTTCTTGGTCGAAGGAATGGCCCGCTGGCCGGCTTGTGTCAGGCCGAGAACGGCCAGCACGCCGATCACAATCAAGATCACCATCGGAAAGTAATTCTGCACCATGAGCCCCGGCACCGACGTGCCCATACCGGGGATGACGCCAATCACCGCGGTCACGACGAGAAGGCCGAGCAACGCCAGCAACAATCGACGCGGTCCCAATGCGGTTTCGGGCGCGAGCGCACTCATCGTGAAGGCCAGCAAGGTGGAATAAAACACCGACAGCATCGGCGAATATCCGATGACCATGAACACGACCACGGCAACCAGCGAGACGAAATGGAACCCGTAGCGCCGGGTCATCTGCCAGATTGTCAGTTCCTGCTTGAACAAAACTTCGCGCGCGCCAAAACGCATGGCATCGAGCTCAACCATGAACAGGAGTGACAGGTAGTAGAGGCAAGTCGGAATCGTCGCCATCCAGATGACGTCGAGGTAACTGATTTTGAGAAACTCGGCGATGAGGAAGGCAGCGGCGCCCAGCACGGGCGGCGAGATGATGGCGCCCAGTCCGCCGGCGGCAAGCAAACCGCCAGCGGCGTCCTGCTGAAAACCGGCCTTCTTCAACATCGGCCAAGCCACCGTACCGATCATCACTGTGGTGGCAACGCCGGAACCTGATGGGCCGCCCAGCAGGAACGACGAAGCGACGACCGCGCGCCCCGCGCTTGACGGTTTGCCGCCCATGACCGCGAGCGAGAAGTCGATGAAGAATTTGCCGGCACCGGAATGCTGGAGGATGGCGCCGTAGATCGTGAACATGATGATCAGCGTCGCCGACACATCGACGGCAACACCGAATATTCCCTCGAGCGTTATGAACAGGTGCCCGACCAGACGGGCGATGTCGAAGCCACGGTGGGTCCAAGGCGGCGGCAGATACGGACCGAACATTGCGTAGGCGATGAATAAGATTGCAACAACCGGCATAATTGGACCGGTGGTGCGACGAGCCGCCTCCAGCACGAGCACGATGAAAATACTGCCGAGGATTACGTCCCAGCGATCCGGCACCGCCGCGCGATCGAGGAAATCATCGCCTCCCGCGAGCGCATAAATAATAATGGCGATGCCGGCGAGCGCCGGTATCACGTCGAACCATTGGACGTGGTTGCGGAAACGCGCGGCGAGCGGAAACAGCAGAAAGCTGAGCAACAGGACGAACGCGACGTGGATGTAGCGCAGTTCTTGCGTCGGAACGATGTCGTAGGCGGCATAAAGGTGGAACAGCGTCATCGCGACCGCGATGCCTGTCACCGCAACCCCGACCCAGCCCGCGAGCCGGTTGGCGGCGCCTTCTTCCTGCTGGACGTATTCTTCCGCTTTGCGGAGTTGCTCCTCGGAAATGACTTGCGTTTCCACGCCCGGTTTTACTTCTTCCGCCATCGTCCCCTCGCCCGGTGGCGGTGTCAGCCCGCCTTCCAAGCCAAACTACCATGCGCCGCTGAGAGGGGAATACCTTAGAAATACAGCTTGTTAAGGCCGTCCGAGCACCATCGCCAGCGCCGCGGCCATGAACGGCAGCGGCAGCGACACGGCCGCGCGGAGCCACACAATGCGTGCCGGCATCATCGGTACTTCCCAGATGATGAGCCGGTGGATGGCGTAGAGCGCCCAAGCGGTCGAATAGGCAATGACCTGCGGCGCGCCCGCGCCGCTTTTGAGTGCCGCAGCGCCAATCGAGAAACCAACCACCGGGCCTCCCGGCGTGAGCGCGCCGCCGAGCGTGGCGATCATGACGCCAAAGAAGCCCGATCCCGGTCCGAGCCACGGCGCGATCCATTCGTTGGGAAGCGCCTCGGCGAGGAAGCCAGAGCCAATAACACCGATCCCGATTCGCGGCAGCAGAAGGATGAACTCCATTGCGCCCGCGCGTGAACCTTGGTCGAGCAGGACGCGACCGCGCACGGCTGCGACGCACGCCAGAACCGCGACCACCGACCACAATAGAATGTTGATGGCGAGCGTCATTGAGCATTCTCGCGGTACTCAAATCCCGCGCGCACCGCGGCACGCGCCAGAAGACCCGCCACGATCGGCAGCGGCAGCGCCGCAACGATGCGCCAGATCACGAAATCGGACCCGAAGAACGGCAGCTCCCAGACCAGGGCGCGGGTGTAGCCGATCAAAGTCCAGCTCACGATGAAGGCCACCACGGCGCCGGCGTCCGCACCCATGACTAGGAAAGCCCCTGCGACGGGATAAATTGTGATCGGGCCGCCGGGCAGCAGGAAGCCGAAAAAGGCTGCAATCAGCAGTCCGACAAATCCCGATTCATGGCCGACCCATCGCGCGACCATTTCGCGCGGCAGCAGCAACGTGACAAACGCGCCGATCAGGCAGCCGGCCAGCACTTTCGGCAGCATCTCGGCAAACAGCGTTACGTCACCCAGCAGGATTGAGAGAAAGTGTTCGCGCCCGTCACGCACGTAGACGGTGACAGCGGCGGCGATGGCGGCAAACGCGATGGTCGCCGTCGACCAATCGAAGGCGCGGCGGCGGCGGCGCGGCGGAGGGGGGTTAGTCAAGACGTGAAGTAATCTGTTCTAGCGCGTAGCGGCGGGGGCGGCAGTCGTGGCGACCAGTTCGCCCTGCCGTGTGCCGCCGGCGACCGCGACAAAGGCGACCAGGGCCAGCATGACTGTGGCGTAAACCGGAATCATCACGCCTGCCAGTTTCTTGACATCCTTCTTATCTTCAGCCGAGAGCATGACATGAATGTGCGCGGGGTGGCACATCGGCGCCTCCTGGGAAATCTCTTGACTAAAAAGTCTAGTGCACAGCTCATCGCTTGTCTCCCGGCTGCCCGTTGACCCTGCATTGCAGTGTCGATAGTTTGGCCGCGATGGGGATGGGGTCCCCCGAGAACCGCCTGTAAGAGGCTGATGACTCCTACCGCGAAACATGGCGGTAGGAATCTATCCGCCGCAGGGCGGTTTTTCTTTGCCCTGAGACATAGGGATTTGATCGATGGGCTATCTCATTGTGTTTATCGGTGGCGGGATCGGCGCCGCCCTTCGCCACGGCTTCAACCTTGCATTCGCCCGTCTGCTGGGCACGGCATTTCCCTATGCGACCTTGTTCGAAAATGTTTCAGGCTCGGTCGCGATGGGATGTCTGGTATCGTTTTTCGCATTCAAAAGCGGCATTCCGCACCATTGGCAGTTGTTTCTCACCACCGGAATTCTCGGCGGCTATACGACATTTTCGACTTTTTCGCTCGATGTTGCGTTGCTCTACGAACGTGGCGAACTGGGATTGGCCGCGCTCTATGTGCTGCTTTCGGTCGCGCTGTCGATCGGCGGTTTGTTCGCGGGCCTAGCGCTGGTGCGAAATTTTGCTTAAGCGCACGGGCTCTCGCTACTCCGTTGGCCGTAAACCAAGTTTGTCGAGCAACGCCATGTCGCAGTCGCGGCCCGGATTGGGCGTGGTGAGCAATTTCGGCCCGTAGAAAATCGAATTGGCGCCGGCAAGGAAGCAAAGCGCCTGCGTCTCCTCGCTCATATCCTCACGGCCCGCAGAAAGCCGGACGACAGAAGCCGGCATGCAGATGCGCGCGACTGCGATGGTGCGTACGAAGTCGATGGGATCGAGCGCCTGCGTGTTCGCGAGCGGCGTGCCTTCGACCCGCACCAGCATATTGATCGGCACGCTTTCAGGATGCTCCGGCAACGCTGCGAGCGTCGCTATCATGCCGATGCGGCCCTCGAGCCCCTCGCCCATTCCGACGATACCGCCACAGCAGACGTGGATGCCGGCCTCACGCACGTGCTCGAGCGTGTCGAGACGATCCTGATAGGTGCGTGTGGTGATAATCTCGCGGTAAAATTCCGGCGACGTATCAAGATTGTGGTTGTAGTAGTCGAGTCCACAGTTCTTTAGCCGTCGCGCCTGATCACCGGTCAACATGCCGAGCGTGACACACGTCTCCATGCCAAGCGCTTTCACGCCTTCAACCATCTCGCACACCTTGTCGAGGTCCCGATCCTTGGGCGAGCGCCAGGCGGCTCCCATGCAGAAGCGCGACGCGCCCCCGGCCTTGGCTGCGCGCGCTTCGGCAAGCACCGCATCGACATCCATCAGCTTTTCCGCCTTGATACCGGCGTCGAATTTCGCGGACTGTGGACAATATGCACAGTCCTCCGGACAGCCCCCGGTTTTTATCGACAGGAGGGTGGAAATCTGCACTTCCGCCGGATCGAAATTCTCGCGGTGGACCTGGGCCGCGCGGAATATCAGTTCCGGAAAAGGCAGCGCGAAGAGCGCGCGTACTTCTTCGCGCGTCCAATCGTGGCGCGGCAGGGCGGCCGCCGCGAATGGCGGCATGTGTTGCGATAGCGACATGCCAGAAACCTCCGAAAACTCTCGATCCGCCTTAGCCTTATACCAAGTTGGCAGGCCCAATATGCAAGAGTTCATCGCGTTGAGCGATCTTCGGCACCGTGTTATTATGTCCCTACAAGTGGGGCGGGAACGGGACGACCATGAAAAAACTCGTTGTATGCGCCATTGTATCGGGACTGCTGTGCGGGCCGGTTCTCGCTCAGCAATCGCGGTCCGACGACCCTCTCATAATCAAGGAACGAGACAAGCAGCAGCAGGCGGAAGCGCTCGACAAGCAATACAAGCGCACGCTTGACCAGACCCGCAGGGAAAGCGAAGCACCGACGCGGAATGACCCATGGGCAAACATGCGCGGGTCAAACGACGGCAAACGTTAGGCGCGCCGGCCTAACCGCGAACGAATGATCCGGCTTGCGATATCCGGTGGCATCGTCGCTTACATTGCCACGATCGTGGTGTTTGGCCTCATGTTCGGCAGCAGCGGCCCCGGCAAAATAATCGTCACCAGCGCCCGCGCCAGCCCCACCCGCCCCAATAAGGCCGATAGTACGGACCGCCGTAATAGACGACAGGCGGCGGAGCCGCATAGTAAACCGGCCCGCCGACGACCTCGGGCCCTTCGACCACCCGCGGTCCGTATTGATTTGGCCGATACGCCGCGCCCGACGCAGCCGTGCGCTGCTGCGGAACCCGGCCGCTCATGTCGAGCGCTGTCTGGATAGCAAAGCCCTTCTTGTCTTGCCAGGTGATCTCGCACCAGCCTTCATCGCAGCCGCCAGTGTCAACCAAGCTGCCGCCCGGAATCTTGGCGACGATCTCGCTACCGGTGCCGGGTGCCGCGCGCAAGTTGACCGTAGAGGCAATGTAGGCCGGTTTCGCCAAAACCGGCATGGCGATGCACGCGATGGCGAGCCCCAAAACATATGACGAAAACTTCATGGCATCTCCTCCGCCCGCACGTTTTGCCGCCCCCGGCAAAGAGCCGCTGAAACTTCCGCCGCGAAAACGGCGGGATCGGGGCACAAGCCGACGCCGGTTGGAAAACTACGAGCGTCGCGTCGGCAATCCATTGAAGCTCTTGGCAAATTCGTGGGCGCGCTTGCGTGGCGACTGGCAGCGAATTCACGCAGGATCGAAACTATATTCGCCTTTGGCCTTCTCCCTCGCGGGTGCTGCCGTTTGCGCGGAACGCGTCTCCTGCGCGCGTCCCAGCCCTAATGAGAGGACGAACCACCCCGCCACCACTGGCAAAGAACAGAGCGCGATGGCACCCAGCTTGAGCCCCAATGCTTGCATGGTGTCGAATATCCACCCGGATAATGCGTCGGAGCCGCGATATACGACAACGTCGACCAGATTTTTCGCTTTATATTTTTCCTCTCGCGTCACCACCGTGAAGAAAAGCTGACGTGCAGGGTTGGCGATTGCGAAATTCATCCAACGCTGCAAGACCTGAATAGTCACGACGACGGCGAGCGTAGGCATCAAAGCCAGGACGGCAAAGCCCACAACGTAGACCGCCGGCAGTGCCGCCGCGGCTATGCCGGTCCCGACGCGCTTGAGAAGCTGGCCCGTCACCAGCAATTGCGTGAAGAGCGTCAGCAGGCTGACCGCAAGATCGATGCTGGCGAAGATGCGCGTTTGGAGTCCTGCCGTCTTGACCGCTTCGGAAACGATATGTGCCTGCTCGAAATAGATGATGGTCGCGGCATAGGACAACAATGCAACCCAGGCGGCGACACCAAGCATATAAGGCGAGCGCACCAGCTCGGGAATTGCCGCGAATGCGCTACCGCCGATGTTTTCCGTTGTTGCTTTCCGTCCGGGATGTACTCCTGCAGCGCGTTCAAGCCGATAGACGCAGAACACCGCTATTTCGAGAAACACCGCCGCCGCAATCATCAGATTTACGGGTCCGACGGGGACTGAAAGCCAAATCGTGATGATCGGCCCCAACAACGCGCCGGCGGTGCCGCCGGCCCCAATAAATCCAAACAGCCGCTTTCCCTGCTCGGATGTAAACAGGTCAGCCATGAACGACCAGAAGACCGCCACCGCAAATAAATTGAAAACGCTGACCCACACGAAAAATATGCGCGCGACGATCACGGTCTCGATGTCAAAGGTCAGCAGCACCCAAAACAACACGAGATTGGCGACGAAGAAGTGATAGACGATCGGGATGAACCGGGCGCGAGGCAATCGCGCAACCAAGGCCCCGTAAAGCGGCTGAGCCACGACTAGCGTGGCAAAGGTGGCGGTGAATAGCCATGGCAGGTTCTTTACGCCACCCGCGATGCCCATTTGGTCGCGCAACGGCCGCAGAACGTAGTAGCCGGCGAGCAACGCGAAGAAATACGCGAACGACCACAGCGCCGCCGCGCGTTCCTGCGGCGTCGCCGGCATGGCGCGCCTCAGCCAAAGTTCGACCAAGCTCATGGCAGTGCGAGTTTTTGCTTTAGCTCCGCAGCCGACACTTGCTGCCCATAGCCCGGTTGGCCGCGCTGGAAGCGTCGCGCATCAGCCAGTTTGCCGACAACAACCGGATCAAAACCGGCGTCGCGCACAAGGCCCGCTGCAACCTGCACGGCCTCCGCATCATCGCCGGCAATCGGTATGGCGAGTCTCGGATCCGGGCGGTTCGCCTCGCGCGCAAAGATCATATAGGACATCGTATTGAATGCGCGCACGATCCGCACACCGGGAAAATATTTCTGCGTCGTTACGCCAACTCCATTTTCCTCGACTTCGTCGGCGATGGCGCCGTCGCGCGCTGACACGGCGTTGCAGGCATCAAGCATGACCTTGCCTTTCATCGCTGCGGCGTAGTCCTTGCCGATCTGAGGCAATGCGCCATAGGGCACGGCGATAAATAGAACATCGCCAAATTTGATTGCTTCTTCGACGGTGCCAGCCTGCGCCAGGCTGCCGAGTTCTGCGACCAGCGACTTGAGTTCTTCCGGGTGACGCGAAGAAAAGGCAACCGGGTGGCCTTTCTTGATCCACAGACCGCCAATCGTACTGCCGATATGGCCCGACCCAATTACGCCAATGCGCGTGGGAGCAGCACTTTGCGCCCACACACCGGCTGGCTGAAAAATCGCGCCCAACGCCAAAACCCCGCCCACGCCCAACAGGGCGCGGCGATCAGGATTTATCTCTTTATTTCCACTCATCGAAGGCTCCCGGATGGCATTCGTTTAATCGCCGTATCTTGCAGCGGATTGTGGCGGAAACTCCTCACGGTTGCGTGAGTTTGCAAACAATTTATGCAGGTTCAATGCGCGCCTGATATCAAACTTTTTGCGGACCGTTGGATGAAACTTTCGTCGACCAGGTGATGGTTTTGTAATTGAAACCCAATTCAATCGTCGGCTTGATTACGGCGAAATACGGAGAAATATCGAAATCGCGCGGACAATAAAGCGAGCTGTCGCGGATATGATAGATCTCGCGCCGCGCCTGTGCGCTTTCGACACGTTCAATTGCCGGCAATATCGGATAGCCGATGGTAGCAAAAGCCTGCGCGATCAGCGCAGAGCAAATGAGCTTGGTCGGATCGCCGGAACCGAGCGCGATCATGCGCCGCCGAAAGCGCTGCGGCACCGGCAGCGGGACGAGATAGCGGCCGAGGTCCACGATATTCTTGAGATCGTACTGCAACCCGATGCGTTCGATCGCGTAGTCGCATACGGATTGGCGATCTTCCGGCAACAGACCGACTGGCCGGCAGATACGGGTATGAAAGTCAAAATAGGTCGACAGCGGAACGGATATGATGCCCGCTTCGAGATTCGATTCCACCAGATCACAAGGCTCGCCGCTCGCTGCCGTCTGGCCGTCGATTGGCCCGACATAAAGCGCCGCATGCGACCACGTGGACTGGGTCAAGTATTTGATCACGCCGGCAATATGGGTTCGGCCTTCGATCAGCAGGATATCACCGGGCCTTATCAGGGCCTTAAGTGCTTCCGGATCGGTCGGCGTAAATGGCTCATAGCCAGGCGCAGGCCTTTGCAGATAGGCCGCGATGTGTCGGCCAACTCGATCAAGCATCCATGTCATGGGTGGAATCCCAGGCCATCCCCGCGGCAAGTCGAACAACATTATTCAAGGACAGGCAACACTGCCTGGATATTACCGCAGTGCCACCACCATCGTCGCGCTGGCGACGGTCCACCAGCAAATTGGACGAGATTGACGGCTTCCCGGTTCTCCACCGGGGGCGTCACGCCGATCCGCCGAGGCCGAACACCGCGGCGAATTCGAGGCCTACTCCGCCGCTTCCATTTGCGGCTTGGCAGGCTCCACCTTCGCCGCGCAGAATTTAAATTCCGGAATCTTGCCGAAGGGATCGAGCGCGGGGTTGGTCAAGATATTCGCCGCCGCTTCCACGTAAGCAAACGGAATGAACACGACACCATCCGGAATGCCATCATCCTGGCGAGAGTTGAGTTCGACCTCGCCGCGCCGGGTGGTCACGCGCACCATGTCGCCCGGCTTGATTCCAAGCTTGGTGAAAGTGCCGCGCGAAAGTGAAGCAACGGCCGCCGGCTCCAGCGCGTCGAGCACGGTGGCGCGACGTGTCATCGAGCCGGTGTGCCAATGCTCGAGCTGGCGGCCAGTGGTAAGGATGAACGGGTAGTCGTGGTCTGGCGTCTCGTCCGGCGGCTGGAGCTTCGCCGCAACCAGCTTGGCCATGCCATTCGGCCGCGGGAAACCCTTGTCGAACACCACATCGCGGCCGGGCACGTCTGGGCTATCGACCGGATAAGTGACGTGATCCTCACGCTCGACGCGGTCCCAGGTGATGTGGTCGAGCGCCGGCATCAGTCGCGCCATCTCCTCGAACACTTCGCTGACGTGCTTGTAGTTCCATTTCTCACCCATGCGCTGGGCGAGATCCTGGATGATCCACAAGTCCTGGCGTGCGTCGCCCGGCAGCGGCAGCGCCTTGCGTCCCATCTGCACCTGGCGATTGGTGTTGGTTACGGTGCCGTCCTTCTCCGGCCAGGCCGAGGCCGGAAGAATCACGTCGGCGTACGAGCAGGTTTCCGTCACGAAAATATCCTGCACCACAAGATGCTCGAGATGCGCCAGCGCACCGCGCGCATGGTTCAAGTCGGGGTCCGACATCGCCGGGTTTTCGCCCATGATGTACATGCCCTTGATCTCGCCGGCATGCACCGCATCCATGATTTCGACCACGGTCTTGCCGCGCTTGGGATCGAGCTTCTTGCCCCAGGCCTTTTCGTACTTGGCGATCATCTCCGGGTTTTCGACCGACTTGTAGTCGGGGAAAAACATCGGAATGAGACCGGCATCGGAAGCGCCCTGGACGTTGTTCTGACCACGCAGCGGATGCAGGCCGGTGCCCGGACGGCCGACCTGGCCGCAGATCAGCGACAGTGCAATGAGGCACCGTGCATTGTCGGTGCCATGGGTATGTTGCGACACCCCCATGCCCCAGAAAATGATGGCGCTTTCGGCGCGCGCGAAACCACGCGCGACCTCGCGCAACGTATCGGCGGGAATGCCGCAGATCGGCTCCATCTCTTCGGGGGTGAAGTCTTTCACATTCTCGGCGATCTGATCGAAACCTTCGACGTAGGTCTGCACGTACTGCTGGTCGTAGAGCTTCTCGCCGACGATGACATTAAGCATGGCATTGAGCATCGCCACGTCGGTGCCGTTCTTGAACTGCATCATCTTCCAGGCGTGACGCTTGAGCGCCTGTCCGCGCGGATCCATCACCAACAGCTTGGCGCCGCGCTTGGCGGCCTGCTTGAAGAAGGTGGCGGCGACCGGGTGATTCTCGGTCGGGTTGGCGCCAATCACGATGATGAAGTCGGAGTTCTTGCACTCGTTGAAAGTCGCCGTCACCGCGGCCGAACCAACGCCTTCCAACAAGGCCGCCACCGACGAAGCGTGGCAGAGCCGCGTGCAGTGATCGACATTGTTTGAACCGAAGCCGGCGCGCACCAGCTTCTGGAACAGGTAAGCCTCTTCGTTTGAGCCCTTGGCCGAGCCGAAACCGGCGAGAGCGCGCGCCCCGTCACGGTCGCGAATTTTTTTCAAACCGGAAGCCGCGCGCTCCATTGCCTCTTCCCAGGTGGCTTCGCGGAAATGCGTGAACGGGTTTGACGGGTCGACAAGGTCGTCGGCCGCTTTTGCCACGCCATCTTTGCGCACCATCGGCTTGGTGATGCGCTGCGGATTGCTGATGTAGTCGAAGCCGAAACGACCCTTTACGCAGAGGCGCTGCTGGTTGGCCGGGCCATTGCGGCCGGTAACATACAAAAGCTTGTCGTTCTTGATGTGATAGGTGAGCTGACAGCCGACGCCGCAATAGGGGCACACGCTGTTGACCTCACGGTCGGGAAATTCCGCGCGCACATTCTTGGCGTCCACGAGTGTCGACGGCATCAGCGCGCCGGTCGGACAGGCTTGCACGCATTCGCCACAGGCGACGCAAGTCGAATTGCCCATCGGATCGTCGAAATCGAACACGATCTTTTCACCATGGCCGCGGCCAGCCATGCCGATGACATCGTTGACTTGCACCTCGCGGCAGGCGCGGACGCAAAGGTTGCACTGAATGCAGGCGTCGAGGTTGACCGCCATGGCCGGATGGCTGCGATCCGGCAACGGCTTGTCGTGCGCCGGGAAGCGGCTGCTGCCGATGTTCATGCGGTCGGCCCAGATCCAGAATTTCGATTGCGGATCGTGCGCAGCTGTCTTGCGGTCAGGCTGGTCGGAGATGAGCATCTCGAAGACCATTTGCCGCGCAGTTTTGGCGCGGTCAGATACCGCTTTCACTTTCATGCCTTCGGACGGCTTGCGAATGCAGCTTGCCGCAAGCACGCGCTCGCCTTCGATCTCCACCATGCAGGCGCGACAATTGCCGTCGGCGCGGTACCCGGGTTCGGGCGAATAACAAAGGTGCGGGATATCGGTGCCTTGGCGCTTGGCAACTTGCCAGATGGTTTCGTCCTCTAACGCCTCGACTTCCTTGCCGTCGAGCATAAACTTCACGGTTTTGCCTTTGCCGTTCGTAGCCATCACATCACCCGCCACTTCCGATTCGCATCACCAACCCCCCAGCGGCTTGGTCAGCTCATCAGGAAAATATTTCAAAACACACAACAGCGGATTCGGCGCGGCCTGGCCAAGCCCGCAAATAGACGCGTCGCGCATGGCGGTCGACAATTCCTCCAGCAACTTCACGTCCCAGGGACCTTTGGCCATTAGCTTGGCCGCTTTCTCACTGCCTACGCGGCATGGCGTGCACTGGCCGCAACTCTCATCCTCGAAGAATCGCATCAGGTTCAATGCGACAGCCTTCATATCGTCCTTGTCGGATAGAACAACAACCGCGTGCGAGCCAACGAAACAGCCATATTTTTCGAGCGTCCCGAAGTCGAGTGGCTCGTCCGCCATTGAGGCCGGCAGGATGCCGCCGGAGGCGCCACCCGGCAGATAACCTTTAAACTTGTGGCCTTCGGCCATTCCACCGCAGAATTCCTCGATCAATTCGCGCGCAGTGACACCGGCCGGCGCAAGCACCACACCCGGTTTCTTCACGCGGCCCGACACCGAAAAGCTTCGGAAGCCCTTGCGGTCGCGGCGCCCTTGCGAGGTCATCCAAGTGGCACCTTTCTCGATGATGTCACGGATCCAGAACATGGTCTCCACGTTCTGCTCCAGCGTCGGACGTCCGAACAGGCCGACCTGCGCGACGTAAGGCGGACGATGGCGCGGCAGACCGCGCTTGCCTTCGATCGATTCAATCATCGCCGACTCTTCGCCGCAGATGTAAGCGCCGGCGCCACGCCGGAGGTGCAATTTGGTGTGGGGAGAAAGTCCGGCTTTCTCAACCTTGGCAATTTCGTCGGCGAGCATCAGCCGCAATTCGGGATATTCATCGCGAATGTAGATATAAGTGTCCCGAGCCTCGATGACCCAGGCGGCGATCAACACACCTTCAATGAAGCGGTGCGGATCATGTTCGAGATAGTAACGGTCCTTGAACGTGCCGGGCTCACCTTCGTCAGCATTGACCGCAAACATTCGCGGCGCCGGTTCCGCGCGTACCAACGACCATTTACGCCCCGTCGGGAAGCCAGCGCCGCCGAGGCCCCGAAGGCCGGAGTCGCTCACGATTTTTATCAACTCCTCGCGCGTGCGCTTGTCGGCGAGGCACGCTTTGACCAGCGCGTAGCCGCCGGCTTTTCGATAGGCAGCGAAATCGACATCCGGTTTCCAAACATGTGCGTGCGGCTTTGCTTTCACCTCTGCCGCAACCGTCTCAGGTGTTGCCTTGAATGTCTGAACGTGACCAACTGCACAGACGGGCGCGCGGTCACAGGCGCCCATGCATGGCGCATGGACGACGCGAATCTCGCGTCCGAGCTTGCTTGAGAGTTCCTTCGTCAGTTTCTCGGCGCCGGCCATTGCGCAGGAAAGAGAGTCGCACACACGCACGGTGATTGGCGGCGGCGGCAGCTCACCTTCCTTCACCACATCGAAATGCGCGTAGAACGTCGCAACCTCGTAAACCTCGGTGAGCGCCATTTTCATCTCTGCGGCAAGCGCGGTGAGATGGGGAGCGGAGAGATAGCCGTACTGATCCTGAATAAGATGAAGATGTTCTATGAGCAGGTCGCGGCGTCGCGGCCGGTCGGTGAGCAGCCCGCGCACTTCTACCAACGCCTGCGGGTCGACCTGCCGGCCTTTGGGCGTGCGCGGCGGGCGCCGTCGGCCATTGCGACCGGCCGTAAGTTGGGCCGACTGTTCAGAAGCGGTCATTGTCCTTCTCTATGGTCTTCAGAAAAACCTTCTGAATCTTGGTCGGCAAGCCGCATCGCCAAATCAGCTGATAGAAAAATCCTATTAATTTCATCGCTGTGCCTGTATTTTCTCGATTATGCTGTCTTCGTCTCAGAGTTCAAAAGCCCGACATTACTGAGTTTTCGCTATCAATCGGGGCCCCCATTGCTCGAAAAACTGGAATTTCTGCTCGCTTTGGCCCGGGAAAAGCATTTTGGCCGAGCCGCCGAGGCCTGTGGGGTCACCCAGCCCACGTTGTCGGCCGGTGTGAAACAGCTGGAAGACAGCTTCGGTGTGTTGCTGGTCAACCGCGGCTCCCGCTTCCAAGGTTTCACTGCGGAAGGCGAACGCGTTCTGGATTGGGCGCGACGCATCGTTGGCGACACCCGCGCCATGCGCCAAGAGGTGCACGCTCTCAAGCATGGTCTCGCCGGAAAAATACGTTTGGCCGCAATCCCGACCGCTCTGGCGATGGTCGAAACTTTGACCACGCCGTTTCGCGCACGGCATCCCGAAGTTCAATTCACCGTCCTGTCGCGCACATCGAGCGAGATTCTCGCGCATCTGGAAAATCTCGAGATCGATGCCGGCCTCACTTATCTTGACAATGAACCACTCGGTCGGGTGACCGCAATTCCGCTTTATCGGGAGCGCTACCGATTGTTGGTCGCGGCCGACGCACCTCTCGGCGATCGTCACAGTGTTTCCTGGACCGAAGTCGCGCAGGTACCTTTATGCCTTTTGACTCCGGATATGCAGAACCGCCGTATCATTGAAAAGCTGCTTCGCGATACCGGCATCGATCCACATATCACGCTCGAATCGGACTCGATGATTCTCCTGTATTCGCATGTACGAACGGGTCGTTGGGCGAGCGTGATGCCGGCCCGGCTGGCGGCATCACTTGGCCTGACCGACGTGCTCAGATCGATCCCGATTACCGATCCAGAAGCGACACACACAATTGGCCTTGTGGCTCCAGCACGCGAGCCGATGACGACACTGACCGCTGCTCTCGTCGCTGAAGCGCGCGGCGTCGCGCCTTTGTTGTCCGATTGATCTCGTTCGATTCAGTCTTTAGTCGCATGCGGATGGAATATGAAAGTAGTGCCATACCGATAAATTAATCCGAAGCAATGATTTGAATCATGGATCTTGTTTCGCGACGCGAAATTGAAAATATCTATTGCGCCATAATAATTTTTCGATTGATTCATCCAACCTACGCCGACACTGTGCCGCGCTAAGCGCGCTACGAACGCGCATTGCTTCAAGGGGACGCGCATGACAACAATCGACCAACCGCTCACAGGCGGCGGAAGCATCACCAATATTCTCGACCGCGATCGCATCATTGCCACTGCCGGTTTCAATCGTTGGCTGGTTCCGCCAGCAGCACTCTGCATTCATCTCTGCATCGGCATGGCCTACGGCTTTTCCGTGTTCTGGCTGCCGCTCTCGCGCGCGATTGGTCTGACGGCATCGAAGACTTGCCCGGACATGTCGCTGGCGCAGGAATTGTTTACGACAACATGTGACTGGCGCATCGCGAGTCTCGGCTGGATGTACACGCTCTTCTTCGTGGTGCTCGGTGTGTCGGCGGCGCTCTGGGGCGGTTGGCTTGAGCGTGCGGGCCCGCGCAAAGCCGGGGTCGTTGCCGCCGTCTGCTGGTGCGGCGGTCTCGTGCTTGGTGCGGCCGGTGTTTATGTCCATCAGCTTTGGCTGATGTGGCTCGGTTCCGGCGTGATCGGTGGCATCGGTCTGGGCCTTGGCTACATCTCACCGGTGTCGACGCTGGTGAAATGGTTCCCGGATCGCCGCGGCATGGCGACCGGCATGGCCATTATGGGTTTCGGCGGCGGCGCCATGATCGGAGCACCTTTGGCCAACTTGCTGCTGAACCATTTCAAGACACCAACCGACGTGGGCGTTTGGCAGACGTTCCTGGCGATGGCCGCCATCTACTTCTTCTTCATGATGATTGGCGCCTTCCGTTATCGCATTCCACCGACGGGCTGGCGTCCGGACGGGTGGACGCCGCCGGCAAAGTCGAATGCGATGATCTCGCAGCACAATGTACATCTTAAGGATGCGCACAAGACACCGCAGTTCTGGCTCATCTGGTGGGTGCTCTGCCTGAACGTGTCGGCTGGCATCGGCGTGATCGGCATGGCTTCGCCGATGCTGCAGGAGATCTTCGCCGGCAAACTGATCGGCCATCCGGAACTCGGGTTCAACGCGCTGAGCGGTGATCAGAAAGTTGCGATTGCCGGAATCGCCGCCGGTTTCGCCGGGCTTCTTTCGCTCTTCAACATCGGCGGACGTTTCTTTTGGGCGTCATTGTCTGACTACATCGGGCGCAAGAAAACGTACTACACGTTCTTCTTGCTCGGCATCATCTGCTATCTGCTGATGCCGTGGTCGGCCAACCTCGGCTCGAAAGCGATATTCGTCGGCGCGGTCTGCATCATCTTGTCCATGTATGGCGGCGGTTTTGCCACCGTGCCGGCGTATCTGGCCGACATGTTTGGCACGCAGTTCGTAGGCGCAATCCACGGTCGGCTGCTCACCGCATGGTCTACCGCCGGGATCATTGGGCCGGTGGTGGTGAACTACATCCGGGAAGCTCAACTCGCGGCCGGCGTGCCACGTGATCACCTCTACGATTACACGCTGTACATTCTGGCGGGCATGCTCGTGGTCGGATTGATCTGCAACTACATGATCAAGCCGGTCCGGCCGAAATGGTACATGAGCGCCGAGGAGGTCGCGAAACTACAGGCCGCGACCGCTAAGACCGCTGCATCAACTGGATCGCATGGCATCGGCTTCGGCGGGCTCGATGCGAAGGCCGCTTTGTTCTGGGCCTTCGTCGGTATCCCGCTCGCATGGGGCGTATGGATCACGCTGGTAAGCGCGGCCAAGATTTTCTAGCCGAAGAATCGCACGCCGCGGGGCGACAACGCTTGTCGTCCCGCGGCGTCTATAATTTTTCCGACTTAAATAGGCGCAAGCGAGGGTGACGGCACAACGACAATGTCGTCATCAACCGTAAGATCATCGGCCGACGTTTTGTCACGGTTTTTTGAATTCGCCTTCACGCGCAGCTTCATACGCCGCTCATAGAACGCCACAATATTCCGGGCGGTTTCCTGACTGAGCTTCTTGTATCGTTCGAATGCCCTGGTCATATCGTCCGGTTTTAGGCTGCGGTTGGCGGCGTACATCAGCAGCAACTCTCGCGCCGTCGTCCAGGAACAATCGGCAGCCTTGGCGAGCAGCAACACCATGTCCTCGCCTTCGTCAAGCAAGGCTCGTTCGACCAAATCGACCGAGAAAACACCGAGCCTCGACAAGGCAACCACAGTTTTCTCAAAATCCTGGGCGTGAGCCGGACCGTGTACGCTGGCTTCCGTGATCGGGCGTACGTTGAAACGCCGTTTGGCCTCTCGTACGGCCACGACGTGCGCGCGTGAGCCTTTGCGGACTTCACGCTGCATCGCGGTCGCAACATCGTCGACCGTGTCTCGGATGGCCGCAACCGCTTGCGGATTTACCGCTTCAAGCTTGGCGCGCACCGTCGATGACGCGGTTTCAAGCAGCTTGAGAAAATACTGACGTGGAATGTCGCTGCGCTCGCCAAGAGCGAGTGTCAGCTTCCGGTCATACCGGGCACGATTCGTGAGCTTGCCGTAGCCGGCAAGAGAGAACCGCGCCCCTTTGTTTTTGACAACCCTGTAAACAACCCGCTCGTCGCCCCGGTCGACCAGAACGTCGGTGACGGTTTCGCTCAATTTCAAACGTTGTGCGATGGCGAAGAGGTGGTCCTGACTTTTGGTCGTGGCATTCTTGACCAGGTCATCATCGCTCAACTGCTCTGAATGTACGAGTACCGGTTCGGCCACTTCGATCGCATCGTCGAAAGCGAACGAGCGAATGAGCCTCGGCGGGGCGCTGCCCAAGCCAACGAGCCGCTGGGAGAGCTTTGCCCGCGCTGCGACCTCGATATCGGCACAGAGCCGCTGCAGCACGTCGTCGAACAGCGCGATCTGGTCGTGGGAATAGCTGCGCGAGCCTGCCGCAAAAAGATCGGCGACCCGATCGATGATTCTGAGCCGGTGTTTGGCGGTCGCGGAAGCCAGTGGACTGATCAGCTCGTCGAGGAGCGAGCGGCTCTCCGCGAGCACATCAGTTTGGCGAGACGATGCAGCAGCTGACATGGCAATACCGGTTAACCGAGGATTGCGACGATCTCCATGCGCGCAGAGGCTACCGGAAAGTTCCCAAGACTCGCTCTACATGGACCACGCAAAAGTACGAAAAATTTTACGAAAACTTGCGCGCTTCCAGAAGAAAAGGCCCGCTTTTTGCGGGCCTTTGTCAAAGTCAAACCGGGGTTCTGTCTTAAAACAATCCGACGATCTGGCCTTGTGCGTTGACATCGATCGAGTCGGCCGCTGGCACCTTGGGCAGGCCGGGCATGGTCATGATCTCGCCGCAGATCGCCACCACGAACTCGGCGCCGGCTGACAGGCGAACCTCGCGCACGTTGATAGTGTGATCCGACGGCGCGCCCTTGGCATCCGGATTCGTCGAGAAGCTGTATTGGGTCTTGGCGATACAGATCGGCAACTTCCCATAGCCCATCTCTTCCCAGGTCTTGAGCTGGTCTTTCACTGATTTGTCGGCGGTGACATTTTTTGCGCGATAGATTTCACGCGCGATCGTCTCGATTTTCTCGAACAATGGCATCTCGTCCGGATACAGGTACTTGAGCTTGCCCTTGCCTTCGTCGATCACCTTGACCACAGCCTTGGCGACATCGGCAGCCCCCGCTCCGCCCATGGCCCAGTGATCGGCCATCAGCGCCTCGACGCCCAGCGCTTTGCACTTCTCTTTCACCAAGGCGATTTCGGCATCGGTATCGGCGGAGAATCTGTTGATGGAAACCACCGCTGGCAGACCGAATTTTTTCACGTTTTCAACATGCCTTTGGAGATTGGCCATGCCGACCTCGAGCGCCTTCAGATTTTCGGATTTGAGGTCCTCTTTTTTGACGCCGCCATGCATCTTGAGCGCGCGGATGGTAGCGACCAGAACCACGCAATCCGGCGTCAGACCGGCCTTGCGGCACTTGATATCGATAAATTTTTCACCGCCAAGATCAGCGCCGAAACCCGCCTCTGTCACCACATAATCGGCGAGTTTGAGCGCCGTCGTCGTTGCGAGTACCGAGTTGCAGCCATGCGCGATGTTGGCAAATGGACCGCCATGAATGAAGGCAGGCGTGCCCTCGAGCGTCTGCACCAGATTGGGCGCAATCGCTTCCTTGAGCAGTGCGGCCATCGCGCCGTGCGCCTTGAGGTCTCGCGCCCGCACCGGTTTGCGGTCGCGGGTATAGGCAACGATAATATTCCCGAGGCGCTCTTTAAGATCGTCGAGGTTCTTGGCCAGGCAGAAAATCGCCATCACTTCCGACGCGACGGTAATATCGAAGCCGGCCTCGCGTGGGTAGCCGTTGGCGACGCCGCCAAGCGAACAAACAATCTCGCGCAGGGCGCGATCGTTCATGTCCATGACCCGGCGCCAGACGACACGGCGTGAATCGATGCCCAGCGCGTTGCCCCAATAGATGTGATTGTCAATGAGCGCCGACAATAGGTTGTGGGCCGAGGTAATGGCGTGAAAGTCGCCGGTGAAGTGCAAATTGATATCTTCCATCGGAACGACCTGGGCATATCCGCCGCCAGCGGCGCCACCTTTCATGCCGAAAGAAGGGCCAAGACTCGGCTCGCGCAGGCACAGCATTGCTTTCTTGCCGATGTGATTGAGCGCGTCGGTCAGGCCGACGGTGGTCGTGGTCTTGCCCTCACCCGCCGGCGTCGGCGTGATTGCGGTGACAAGGATAAGCTTGCCGTTCTTTTTACCTTGGAGGGATTTCACGTAATCCATCGATACCTTGGCCTTGTAGTGGCCATAAGGATCGAGGTTTTCCGCGGCGATGCCGAGCCTTTCCTTTGCGATGTCGAGGATGGGCCGCTTCTTAGCGGCCTGGGAAATTTCGATGTCGGACTTCGGGCTTTGATGCTGCGAGGCGGGCATTGGATTGTTTCCGTTATGAGAAATTGACGATCAACCGAGCCGCGCCCCGGCGGCGAGCTTGGCAGTGGAGATGAATTCGGAGGCATCGACTTTCTTGCCTCCGTCAGGCTGAACTCGCGTAATTTTGAAACGGCCGTCGGCGCAGACCACGGTGAACCCGTCTGGGCCGATCGCGACGACTTCGCCGAGCTTGCCGGCAATTCCCTTTGGGTCTTTTGCAGGCAGCGGTTTTGCGTCGAAGATTTTTAATGTCTTGCCGTCGAGCGTCGTCCACGCGCCGGGCGCCGGATTGCAGCCGCGGATCAAGCGGTCGATTTGCTCCCACGGCTTGCCCCAATCGATTTTAGCGTTCCCCGCACCGCAGCGGCCCTCGTAGGTCGCTTTCGACTCGTCCTGCTTGATGCGCGGAGCCTTGCCGGCCTTTACAAGATCGACCGACTCCATCATCGCATCGACGCCCATCGGAAACAGACGATCGAAATAAACGGTGCCGAGTGTGTCGGTATTGGAGATCGGCGTTTTCTTCTGGATCAGCACATCGCCCGTATCGAGCCCGTTATCCGGCCAGAAAATCGAAAGGCCTGTCTCCTTTTCGCCCTTTATGATCGGCCAATTGATCGCGCTTGCGCCGCGATAGGCCGGCAGCAGCGACGGGTGATACTGAATGGAGCCGTGCGTTGGGACATTGAGGAAGTCTTCCGGGACGAACAGCGTCACGAAGGCCATCACCTGCAGATCGGGCTTGAGCGCCTTGAACTCTTCCCAAACCTTGGGATCCTTGTAGGACGCCGGCTGATGGACCGGCAGCTTGGCTGCAAGCGCGGCTTCCTTGAGCGGATCAGCCTTGGCACCTTCCTTTTCGGGCGCGACATACACGGCAATGACATTCTCGCCGCGCTTGAGCAGTGCTTCCAGCACAGCCTTGCCAAAGGCCTGCTGGCCGTGAACGACGATACGCATGATCGATTCCCTCCCCGCCCTTTCCTGTGCCCCGGCCGCAAAAGCGGGGCCTTAGCGCGCGAACGGCGTCCCGGATCAGCGGCGCGACATTTGCGCTACGCCGCGTCCGGGGCGCGTTACAGTCACGCTGCCTTTTCTTCCTTCTTCGGCGCACTCAGCGCGCCGGAGTTCTTGATTTCGCTGATGTCCTTATCGGAAAACTTGAGTACATCTTTCAGGATTTCGTCGGTGTGCTCGCCCAGAAGGGGTGAACGCGTCACCTCCGAAATCGAGTCAGACAATTTGATCGGATTGCCGACGCTGAGATATTTGCCGCGAGTTGGATGATCGACTTCGACAACCGTGCCGGTCTTGCGCAGCGATGACTCCTCGGCGATTTCTTTCATCGACAGGATCGGACCGACCGGGATGTCGACCTTATTGCAGATATCCATGACCTCGAACTTGGACTTGGTCATGGTCCACTGCTCGATACGCTCGAAGATCGCCTTTAGTTTCGGCAATCGCGCGCGCGGCGTGGCATATTCCGGATCGGTTTTCCAGGTCGGCTCGCCGATCAAGTCGCAGATCTCCTGCCAGACCGGCGCCTGAGTGATGAAATAGATGTAGGCATCGGGATCGTTCTCCCAGCCTTTGCACTTCAGGATCCAGCCCGGCTGGCCACCGCCGGAATCGTTGCCGGCGCGTGGTACGCTCTCCCCGAAGGGAATGTTCTGGCCGTACTGGCTGTATTCGGTGAGTGGGCCAGCCTTGAGCCGCTGCTGGTCGCGCAGCTTGACACGGCAGAGATTAAGCACGCCGTCCTGCATCGCAGCGAGCACCTTCTGTCCGCGACCGGTGCGGTTGCGCTGGTAGAGCGCGCTGACAATGCCCAGCGCGAGGTGGAGACCGGTGCCAGAATCGCCAATCTGCGCGCCGGTGACCAGCGGCGGCCCCTCGCGGAACCCCGTGGTCGAGGCGGAGCCGCCAGCGCATTGCGCAACGTTCTCATAGACCTTGCAGTCTTCGTAGGGACCCGGCCCGAAGCCCTTCACCGAAGCAACGATCATGCGCGGGTTAAGCTTGTGGATGTGCTCCCACGTCAGCCCCATGCGATCGAGAGCGCCAGGCGCGAAATTTTCCACCAGCACGTCGCAAACCTTGATCAGCCCATCGAGCACGCGCTTGCCTTGCGGGTGCTTGGAGTCGACAGTGATCGAGCGTTTGTTGTGATTGAGCATCGTGAAGTAGAGCGAATCCGCGCCCTTCACGTCGACCAGCTGGCCGCGCGTGATGTCGCCAATGCCCGGGCGCTCGACCTTGATCACGTCGGCACCAAGCCAGGCGAGAAGCTGCGTACAGGTCGGGCCGGACTGAACGTGCGTGAAATCGAGAATGCGAACGCCCGACAGTGCCTTGCCGTCCTTGCCGTACGGCTTGCCGCTTGGCTTCGGGTGCCCGTTCGCCTTGGTGGCGAGCTTTTTCGACTTGAGCTTGACGACTTTCCTTGATGCCGCCTTGGCTTTCCCTTTGCCTTTTGATTTCTTGCGCGTCGCCATAGCCAGCTCCTCCAAATGACCAATTATTTCTTACGAATCTTGCTTTGCGGATTGAGATTGCCGATTCTGCCGCTTTCGCTGCCCGCGGCCGGATCAATCACCGCGTTGATGAGCGTCGGCTTGCCGCTATCCATCGCGGCGTTCACAGCGCGCTTGAGTTCGTCGGGGCTCGTCGCATTGACGCCAACGCCTCCGAACGCTTCGATCATCTTGTCGTAGCGCGAACCTTTAACAAACACTGTCGTAGCGGGATCCGAACCGGCGGAGTTGACGTCCGTCCCCCTGTAAATGCCGTCATTATTGAAGATGACGACGCAGACCGGCAGCCTGTAGCGGCAGACTGTCTCGACCTCCATGCCGGAGAAGCCGAAAGCGGAGTCACCTTCGACCGCAAGCACCGGTCTTCCGGTCTCGATGGCCGCGCCGATGGCGTAGCCCATGCCAATGCCCATGACTCCCCAAGTGCCCACGTCGAGCCGCCGGCGCGGCTGATACATGTCGATGATCCCGCGGGCGAGATCGAGCGTATTAGCGCCCTCGTTCACCAGAATCGCATCGGGCCGCTCCTTGATGACCGTGCGAAGCACGCCAAGCGCGCCGTGGTAATCCATTGGCGAATTGTTATTCATCAGCCGCGGAGCCATCTTGGCAATGTTCTCTTCACGCTTCTTCGCTACGGCGTTTGTCCAATCGGATGGCGATTGCGGCCAACTGGCGCCCATGCCCTGTAACAGCGCCGAAACGCATGAACCGATATCACCAACCACCGGGGCCGCGATCTCAACATTCGAATCCATTTCCTTCGGCTCGATGTCGATCTGAACGAACTTTTTTGGTGCGTCGCCCCAAGTCTTTCCCTTGCCGTGCGACAGCAACCAGTTGAGACGCGCGCCGATCAGCACCACCACATCCGAGTCCTTGAGGACCGTCGAGCGCGCCGCACCGGCGCATTGTGGATGCGTATCTGGCAACAGGCCTTTACCCATGCTCATCGGAAGGAACGGAGCACCGCTCTTTTCGACGAAAGCACGAATCTGATCGTCGGCTTGCGCGTAAGCCGCGCCTTTGCCGAGAATAATCAATGGACGCTTGGCTCCCTTGAGAATATCGAGAGCACGTTTGACCGCATCGGAAGCCGGAATTTGGGCTGGCGCGGGATCGATCACTTTGACGAGAGATTTCTTTCCCGCTTCAACGCCCATCACCTGGCCGAATAGCTTGGCCGGCAGATCGAGATAGACACCGCCCGGACGTCCGGACACCGCGGCCCGGATCGCGCGTGCTAGGCCGATTCCGATATCCTGCGCATGCAGCACACGGAAGGCCGCTTTGCAGAGCGGCTTGGCAATCGCAAGCTGATCCATCTCCTCGTAGTCGCCCTGCTGCAGATCGACGACCTCACGTTCAGACGAACCTGAAATCAGGATCATCGGAAAACAGTTGGTCGTGGCGTGGGCAAGCGCGGTCAAACCATTCAGAAAGCCTGGCGCCGAGACAGTCAGGCAGACGCCGGGCTTCTTGGTCAGAAACCCTGCGATCGATGCCGCATAACCAGCATTTTGCTCATGACGGAAAGAAATGACGCGAATACCGGACGCCTGCGCCATACGGCCGAAATCCGTAATCGGGATGCCCGGAACACCGTAAATGGTATTGAGACCGTTGAGTTTGAGTGCGTCGATGATCAAATTAAAGCCATCAGTCAGTTCCTGCTGCGCTCCGGCGGCATTTGCATCTATGGCTTTTTCTTTCATTGCTGCTTCAGCCATGGGAGTCCTCCCGTCGCTTAGTTTATGGTTTCGCGCATGAGCGCGCGCATATCAGTCCAGGTAGTCGGCGTAGCGCGATACGTGGTCGGCAAGGCCAAGCGCGTGGTCGCGCACCAGTTCTTCTGCGCGTGCGGTTGCGCGCGCTTCCAGTGCTTCGATAATGTTCATGTGGTCGCGGATTGAACGGTCGGCACGATCTTTCTCACCGATCGTCTTGCGCCGGATCATGCGCATGTGAGTGAAAAGATTTTCGGCCAGGTCGATCAGGACATCGTTGCGGCTAAGCCTGATGATGGCCTGATGGAATTCAATGTTGACGTCGGAATACTCGTCAAGATGCGCGCGCAGTTGGCCGTTTTCAAACGTCGCGAACATCTTCCGCAGTCCGGCAATTTCGTCATCGGTCGCGGTCTGGGTGATCAGCCGGGCCGCCATACTCTCCAGCGCTGCCCAGGCGGTGATCATCTCGATCACCTCCCGTTTGGTTTTACGTACCACGTAGATGCCGCGGCGCGGTACCGAGCGCACAAAGCCTTCGCTCTCGAGCTGCGCCATCGCCTCCCGCACGGGCGTGCGGCTGATGCCGAAGTCCTGAGCGAGTTTCCTTTCGTCCAGCCGGATGTCGTCCCGGTTGCGATAAATGTCCATCGCCACAATTGCGTTTTTCAACGCCGTATAGGCTTTGTGTTTGAAGCTCGGCGTGACGTCGATTGGCTCGAGCGCAGGCGCGAGCGGGGCGCGAGCGGCGGCTCCGCGGTCCGGCAAACTGACGCGACGGGGGTTACGGTCTCGGATACTCATGACTGGTATACAATATGCCAGATGCACCGATATGCGGCAACCGCCTTGGTTTCATCACGTAACTGACTGATACGATAAAGATTATGAGCTTTCGTGCCGGATGGCTCTCATTCCGCCGGCCGGAGCTTGCCCGAGCGCAACCGGGTCCAGCCTGCCTGGATGAGTGGCCAAAACAGTGCAATCAGCCCCAACGTCATGATCGTACTCACCAGGCCGGTCGAGAAGAACACGCTGAGGCTGCCCTGAGAGGCGAGAAGCGACTGACGGAAAGCCTCTTCCGCTTTGTCGCCGAGCACGATCGCCAGCACCATCGGAGCCATCGGATAATTGCACTTCTTCATGAAGTAGCCGGCGACGCCGAACACCACCATCATGACGACGTCGAAAGTGCTGTTGTGTACGGTGTAGGCGCCGATAGCGCAGAACACCATGATCACTGGCGCGATCACACTGAACGGAATCCGCAGAATGGAGGCGAACAGCGGAACGCAGGTGAGCACGACCAGGAGGCCGACGATATTGCCCATGTACATGCTAGCGATCAGGCCCCACACAAAGTCTTTCTGTTCGACGAACAGCAGCGGGCCCGGCTGCAATCCCCAGATCAACAGGCCACCGAGCAACACTGCCGCTGTGGGCGAACCGGGAACGCCCAGCGCAATCATCGGCAGCAACGCCGAGGTACCGGCGGCATGCGCCGCGGTTTCGGGCGCAACCACTCCTTCGATCTGACCGGTGCCAAACAGGTGACCGTTCTTCGAAATGCGTTTGGCGATGCCGTAGCTCATGAATGAAGCCGGGGTGGCGCCGGCGGGACTGATGCCCATCCAGCAGCCGATCAAGCAAGAGCGCAGATAGAGCAGCCAATAACGAGGCAACTTCGCCCAAGTTTGCAGCACCACCTTCATATTCAACGCCGCCGGCTTGCCGCGGAAGCTCAAACCCTCTTCCATCGTGAGCAGGATTTCGCCGATGCCGAACAGGCCGATCACCGCGATCAGGAAATCGAAGCCGTTCAGCATCTGCTCGGCGCCAAAAGTGAGCCGCAGCTGGCCAGTCATCTGATCGAGACCGACAGCGCCAAGCGCAAAGCCAAGCATCATCGACGCGACAGTCTTGAATGGCGGCTCCTTGCTCAGACCGACAAAGCTGCAGAAGGCCAGGAAATACACGGCGAAAATTTCAGGCGGACCGAAACGCAGCGCAAAGCTAGCAACCAGCGGAGCGACCAAAGTGATAATGATGACTGCGAACAGCGCGCCGACAAAGGACGAGGTGAAGGCGGCAGTAAGCGCTTCGCCAGCGCGTCCGTTCTGCGCCATCGGATAACCGTCGAACGTGGTCGCCACTGACCACGGTTCGCCCGGTATATTGAAAAGGATGGAGGTGATAGCGCCGCCGAACAGCGCGCCCCAATAAATACAGGACAACA
>DASPNW010000003.1:0-87534 GCA_035626335.1 Pseudolabrys sp. | reverse complement strand
GCCGGCCGGCGCTCTTTTTCAATCGCGGCAAAAACGTCGATGGCGGCAGCAAGGCGTCCCGCCGGCGTCATGGCAACGCGATTACGATACGCACGATGTAAATCATCCACATGATGAACAACACAAGCGCACCCACACCATAGAACGCGCCGCGAACGCGGACGTTGTTGTTGGTCACATGAACCACGGCCTGCAACACGCGCATCGCGACGAAGACCCATGCGAGAAGAACATAGAGAAGATCGGCACTATGAGTAATGATTTCGAGAATCGTCAGCACGTAAAAGAGAACCGGCAGTTCGAACTGGTTGGCGAACGCGTAAGCGAATTTCGTGGCGCGCACCGGCCAATTGGGCTCACGTAAAGCAATATCCGCAAAGCGCGTCTCACCGCGCTGAAGCGACGAGGTACGGAAATACATCATTCCGAACATCACGCCGAAGGTAAGTAGCACTTCCACAAACAATGGCAGAAGGACGAATTGGATTGACATCAAATAGCTCTTTCACCCTCTGTCCGGAATAAGGACAACTACACACGGCTGGGATAGTTCGGACTTTCGCGCGTGATCGTCACATCATGCACGTGACTTTCGCGAAGACCCGCGCCGGTAATGCGAACAAATTCCGCCTTCGCATGCAGTTCGTCGAGGTTCTTGGCACCGACATAACCCATGGCAGCGCGAAGGCCACCGGTTAACTGATGCAGCACGGTCGCGGCCGCGCCCTTGTAAGGCACCTGGCCCTCGACGCCTTCCGGCACCAGCTTGAGGGTGTCTTTAATATCCTGCTGGAAGTAGCGGTCGGCTGAGCCGCGCGACATCGCGCCGACGGAGCCCATGCCACGATAGGTTTTGTAGGAGCGTCCCTGATAGAGAAAAACTTCGCCCGGGGTTTCGTCAGTACCAGCCAACAGCGAGCCAACCATGGCGCAATCGGCGCCGGCCGAGATCGCTTTGGCCAGATCACCGGAATACTTGATGCCGCCGTCGGCGATCACTGGCGTTCCAGCCGATTTCGCCGCATCGACGCAATCAATGATGGCCGTCAGCTGTGGCACGCCGACACCGGCAACGATGCGCGTCGTGCAAATCGAGCCGGGCCCGATGCCGACCTTGATGGCATCGGCGCCGGAGTCGATCAACGCCTTCGCGCCTTCCGAGGTCGCGATGTTGCCGGCAACCACTTGAACTTTGTTTGACTGACGCTTGATGCGCGTGACTGCGTCGAGCACATACTTTGAGTGGCCATGTGCCGTGTCGACCACAACGAGGTCGACTCCCGCCGCGATCAGTGCCTCCGTGCGCGCAAAGCCTTTGTCGCCGACCGTCGTTGCCGCAGCTACGCGCAGTCGACCCTGCTCGTCCTTGCAGGCATTAGGATTGGCTACAGCCTTCTCCATATCCTTTACGGTGATAAGCCCGACGCAGCGATACTGCGCGTCCACCACGAGTAGTTTCTCAATTCGGTGCTGATGAAGCATACGTTTGGCTTCGTCCTGGCTCACGCCCTCGCGCACCGTGACGAGCTTCTTTGTCATCAACTCGGCGACCTTCTGGCGCGGATCGGTTGCAAAGCGCACGTCGCGGTTTGTGAGGATGCCGACCAGCTTGCCAGGCTGCGAGTTCCCAGCGCGTTCAACGACAGGGATGCCCGAAATGCGGTTATCCTTCATTAGATCGAGTGCCTGCTGAAGCGTCGCATCCGGTTCGATGGTGAGCGGGTTCACGACCATGCCCGATTCGAACTTTTTGACTTGGCGAACCTGAGCCGCCTGCTCGTCCGGCTCCATGTTGCGGTGGAGCACGCCGATGCCACCGGCCTGCGCCATAGCGATCGCCATTTCAGCCTCGGTCACGGTGTCCATCGCCGACGCAATGATGGGGATATTGACCGGGATCGAGCGCGTGATACGCGAGCGGATATCGACGTCCGCAGGTAGCACTTCCGACAGACCGGGCTTAATCAGCACGTCGTCGAATGTGAGCCCCTCGCGCGGACTTGCATTGTTTTTTGCGGCCATCGCCAACTCCGTCTCGCCCAAAAAGGCATCGGACCGGCCGGAACGGGGTTAAAAAGCCCGTTGCAAGGGCTTCCTCGCCCTGCGTCACGGCCCGCTTTTGGGTTGGCGTGGGTCGATAGCACGGGATGATGCCGATTCCTAGGGCAATCGCGGATGGCTGTTATGAACTCGTAAACGTGAAGGAGCCTTCCTTCCGCCACCGCTTTACGCTTCAAGAGCCCTGTTTCGATGACGCCTACGCCCCGCCGGATCATCCATGCCCCGTGACCGCATCGTCCCGCTGATTATCGCGGTCGCGTTGTTCATGGAAAACATGGATTCAACCGTGATCGCCACTTCGCTACCAGCGATCGCAGCAGATATCGGCACAAATCCGCTGGCGCTTAAACTTGCAGTCACCTCCTATTTGCTGTCGTTGGCGATTTTCATCCCGGCGAGCGGCTGGACCGCCGATCGGTTCGGCGCACGCACGGTGTTCAGCGCGGCTATCGCTGTGTTTGTGCTGGGGTCACTTGGTTGCGCGCTATCAGGCTCGCTTACTGACTTCGTAATCGCCCGAATCGTTCAGGGAATGGGCGGCGCAATGATGACCCCGGTTGGGCGTATGGTGGTGGTTCGCACGATCAGCAAGCGTGAGCTGGTGGGCGCAATGGCCTGGGTAACCACACCGGCCCTGATTGGGCCGGTGCTTGGTCCGCCGATCGGAGGCTTCATTACTACTTACGCGACCTGGCATTGGATTTTCATCATCAACGTGCCGATAGGTCTTCTCGGCATACTCTTTGCCACACGCTACATTCCGGATGTGCGCGCCGAGACACACGAGCGTTTCGATGTGGTTGGCATGGTCCTCGCGGGTCTTGGCATTGGCGGCATGGCTTTCGGGCTCTCGGTGCTCGGGCTTAACTTTCTGCCCTGGACCGTTGTCGCCGGGCTGGTCTTAGGCGGCGCGTGTTTTATCGCAGCGTATCTCGCGCACGCACGCCATACGGAAAATCCTGCGCTCGACCTCTCACTTTTCAGACTGCCAACATTTTTTGCGAGTGTCGTCGGCGGATTTATTTTTCGTCTCGGGCTCGGTGCATTGCCCTTTTTGCTGCCGCTCATGCTGCAGATCGGCTTCGGCATGACGCCATTTCAATCCGGCATGATCACTTTCGCGACTGCACTTGGTGCCATGGGAATGAAGTGGGCAGCCGCAACCATTTTGCGACGTTTCGGCTTCCGGACCATCCTTGTCGTTAACTCCATCATCAGTTCGGCTTTTCTTGCCGTCTGCGCCGGCTTCACAGCAACCACGCCCATTGCCTTGATGGTGGTTCTGCTATTTGTCGGTGGATTCTTTCGCTCGTTGCAGTTCACGAGCATCAACACGATCGCCTACGCCGATGTTGAGCCCAACCGTATCGGCAGAGCGACCGCACTGGTCAGTGTGGGGCAACAATTGGCGGTTTCGACCGGTGTCGCAGTCGGCGCAATGGCGGTGGAACTCACCCTCCACCTTAGAGGTAACGGCCCGCTGCAAGCCCAAGATTTCCCACCGGCTTTTCTTGCGGTGGCGGCGATTTCAGCACTCTCGGTATTGATATTTGCTCGACTATCCCCGGAAGCCGGAGCGGAAATGGCCGACAGGCTTCCGACCCCGGTGGAGACCTCAGATCAACGCGCCGGCTAATAGCCGACAGCGCCACGAAATCCCGTGGCCAACAAGTATAGCTCGGCCGAATCTGTGCGGCTTGCCGGGGGCTTCACATGCTTGACGCTTTTATAATCGCGCTTGAGCGAGGTCAGTAGCGCCGCCTCGGTACCGCCTTGCAGCACCTTCGCAAGGAAGGTGCCGCCGGGAGCGAGCACCTCGCGGGCGAATTCAGCGGCGGCTTCCACCAACGCCATTATCTTCAGGTGATCGGTGCGGGCGTGACCGGTCGCATTCGCCGCCATATCGGAAAGGACGACATTGGCACGACCACCTATCATCTCTTTCAACTTGTCGGGCGCTGCGTGATCGAGAAAGTCCTGGTTGATGAAGTTCACTCCCGGTGTCGGCTCCATCGGCGAAAGATCAATAGCAATCACCATGCCGTACTCGGGCGATCCGACCCGTTCGGCAGCAACCTGGCTCCAACCTCCAGGTGCTGCGCCGAGGTCAATAACGCGCGCCCCTTTCTTGAGAAAGCGTGCCTTGTCGTCGATCTCGATCAACTTATACGCCGCCCGCGAGCGCATGCCCTCCCGCTTGGCGCGCGCGACATAAGGATCGTTAAGCTGACGCTCCACCCATAGGCGCGAAGACACCGAACGGCCCTTGCCGCCCCGAACTCGAATCTTTTTTTGGCGCGAGCCAGCACTCTTGCCACGCACGGTCACGATATCGCCGCCTGATTGCCGCCGCCCCAGGCGCCATCCTCACGCATCATCTGGACAAGCATGCCTTCCCGCAGGCCTCGATCGGCAACGCGGAGGCGTGGACAGGGGAACGCGCGCTGGATCGCTTCGAGAATCGCACAACCAGCAAGGACCAGATCGGCGCGTTCGGCGCCTATGCAAGGGCTTGCCACGCGGTCCTCGTAACTCATGGCAAGCAGGCACTCGATCACTGCGTTGATTTGCTGCGCGCTCATCCAGCAACCATCAACGCGGTTACGATCGTAACGCTTGAGATTGAGATGCACGCCGGCAATTGTTGTCACCGTACCCGAAGTCCCGAGCATATGGATACCGGCAGTTCCTTCTCCGCCGTGTTCCCGCACGAATGGCGCGATCAACGCCGCAACTTCAGATACCATCGCTTCGTAACTTTCGCGGGTCACCGTGATGCCACCGTAGCGCTCCGCGAGAGTTACAACACCGTGCGGCACAGAGATCCACCCGCGAATTTGTGGCAACGGTGGTCCCCCGCAGCCCCTTTGCGAACGGGCAAGCCGCACGACCTCAGATGATCCGCCCCCAATATCGAATAAAATCGCGCCATCGGCTTGCGGATCAATCAACGGAGTACAGCCAGTTGCGGCGAGTTGCGCTTCCGTCTCGCGATCAATCACTTCGAGCGCAAGGCCTAACTCCTCCGCAACGCGATCAAGAAATTGCGCACCATTCTGCGCGGCACGACACGCTTCTGTGGCAATGAGACGCGCCCGCGTGACGCCTTTGTTCTTCATCTTGTTCCGGCAAATCGCCAAGGCCCCAATCGCACGGGTAATGGCAGCTTCGCTCAGGCGGCCTGACGATGAAACCCCTTCGCCGAGCCGGACGATACGAGAAAACGCATCGACGACCCGGAAGCCCTCGCCGGACGGCCGCGCCACCAGAAGCCTGCAATTATTGGTGCCAAGATCGAGCGCAGCATAGGTCGCCCCGCCCCGGTCGCTGCCAAAGCGGGCATCCGGATGCTCAGGCGACCGCCGACCCCACCTGGGCCGCGCGAGCGGCGCCGGGTTGATAGCAGGGTCGAGGCCTGGGACGTCCCCGGCCTCGCCGCTCATGCTGTCGAAACCTTCCTACCACCCCGCAAGCCGCCTTGTCCGGCGCGTCGCAGTTGTGGCCATGTTTTGTCGATCATGAAAAGTGTATCAGTGTCCACGCCTCGCGCAACCCTCCGTCCCGAAAGCTATTCTTGTGCAAGCATTCGGTCTGCTTTAATTGACAACACGAGAACGAGAACGTTTTCCGAATGGATGATCGAACCACCGAAACCGCACTTTCGCTGACCAAATTCGGCGTCGGTCAACCAGTGCGCCGTAGTGAAGACCCCAAATTGGTGCGTGGCGAAGGCTGCTACACGGATGATCTCAGCCGGCCCGGCCAACTTTACGCTGTGATGGTCCGCAGTCGCGACGCGCATGGTGTCATTAAATCAATCGACACCGCCGCCGCAAAGGCAATGCCAGGCGTGCGCGCGGTTTATACGGCGGCCGACCTTTCCTCATATGGCCCTCTCAAATGCAACTTGCCGCTCAAGAGCCGGGATGGATCGCCGATCCGTTATACACCACGACCGGCACTGGCGAGCGACAAGGTCCGCTTTGTGGGCGACCCGGTCGCGTGCGTAATTGCCGAGACGGTTGCGCAGGCAAAGGATGCCGCCGAAGCGGTAGCGACCGACATCGCGGTCTTGCCGGTCGTGCTCAAGCCTGCGGACGCGGTGAAACCTGGCGCTCCACTCGTTTTCGATGCCGTCCCGAACAATACCGCACTGGACTATCACTATGGCGATGCCGCCAAAGTAGCCGAGGCCTTTGCAAGGGCCAAACACGTGACACGGCTCGAAACTTCCAACCAGCGCATGGTGGTCAACGCTATGGAGCCGCGCGCGGCGATCGGTGAGTACGACGCGACCGGCGGCAAATGGACACTCTATTCCACGAGTCAGGGCGTCCACGGCATGAAGACGTCGCTCATGGATATTTTGAGCGCGCCATCTGACAAGGTACGCGTGGTGACCGGACAGGTCGGGGGCTCGTTCGGCATGAAGGCCGCGGTCTATCCTGAATACGTCTGCATCCTGCACGGGGCCCGTTCGTTGGGTCGGCCGGTGAAGTGGACCGACGATCGATCCGGCAGCTTCGTATCCGATCATCACGGCCGCGCGCAGGATATGGTTATGGAAATAGCGTTCGATGAGAACGCGCATATCTTGGCAATTCGTCTTACCGGCTATGGCGACATGGGCGGCTACCTCGCTCAATTCGGGCCGCTTTTGCCGACCGGCAATCAAGTCAAGAACATCGCTAGCGTTTATCGCACGCCGCTCATCGAAGTGGCGACGAAATGCGTCTTCACTAACACAAACTTTGTATCCGCCTACCGCGGCGCGGGTCGGCCTGAAGGCAACTATTACGTCGAGCGCGCGCTTGACCTCGCCGCTACGCAACTCGGCATCGACCGCATCGATCTGCGCAGGCGCAATATGATCCGCAAGAGCGATTTGCCATTTAAAGCTGCGTCAGACATGACGTACGATTGCGGTGACTTTCTTGGCGTGCTCAAGCAAGCGCTGAACGCCGCCGACTACGCCGGGTTTAAGAAACGCAAACGTGAAAGCAAGAAGCGCGGCTTGCTGCGCGGGCTTGGCATAGGTTGCTATCTCGAAGTCACCGCGGCGCCCGGAAAGGAGCTCGGTGCGATCCATTTTGAGGCCGACGACTCGGTCACCATCGTCGCCGGCACGCTCGACTTTGGAATGGGTCACGCGACGACATATGCACAGATTCTGACGGATCTTCTCGGCGTGCCATTTGAACGCATCCGAATGGTCGAAGGCGATAGCGATCGCATGGTTTTCGGCGGCGGTAGCGGTGGATCGAGGTCTGTCATGTTCGTAGGCACAGCCTTGTCCGAATCCGCGGCAATCGTGATCGAGCGCGGGAAGCAGATCGCCTCGCACGTGCTGGAAGCGTCGGTTGGCGACATCGAATTCAAAGCAGGTCGTTTTATCATCGCGGGCACCGATCGATCGATCGGTCTCCTCGAATTGGCAGCGCGATTGCGTGCCGGCCTCAAACCTCCGGATGGGACACCGACTTCGCTCGACGTCGATCATGTCGTGAAGGACCCCGTCCCTTCTGCCTTCCCGAACGGTTGTCACGTAGCCGAGGTCGAGGTTGATCCGGAAACTGGTGCGACAAACGTGGCGCGTTACTCCGCCGTCAATGATCTTGGCACTGTCGTCAACCCGCTTCTGGTCGAGGGCCAGATTCAAGGCGGTGTCGTTCAGGGTCTAGGGCAGGCATTGCTTGAGCAGGCGGTTTATGATTCCGACGGCCAATTAATGACCGGCTCGTTCATGGACTACGCCATGCCGCGCGCCCATGACGCACCGATGATAAGCGTCATGAGCCACCCGGTACCGACCAAAAGCAACCCGCTGGGAGCCAAGGGCTGTGGCGAGGCTGGCACGTCCGGCGGCCTACCGTCTGTCGCCAACGCGGTGATCGATGCGCTTTCGGACTACGGCATTCACCACCTGGAAATGCCGATGACGCCCGCGCGTATCTGGCAGGCGATTCAGGACGCCAAGGCAAGGCAAGCGCGCTGAAAAACCCGACGGGGCCACCGTTTCCGATGGCCCCGCCAAAATTACCGCGGTCACACAGGGCCTGGCAGCTTTACGTTCTTGAGCGGCATGGACCGGACGCGCGTGCCGGTAGCCGCGAACACGGCATTGGCAATCGCAGGAGCGGTCGCCGCCGTGCCAGGTTCGCCGATCCCGCCCCATTTTTTGCCACCCGACAATGCGAGATAAACATCGATCTTCGGCGTGTCGGCCAAGCGCACGACTTGATATTCGTCGAAATTGGCCTGCTCGACTCGCCCCTGCTTGATCGTGATCTCGCCATAAAGCGCCGCTGAGAGGCCGTAGATCACACCGCTCTGGATTTGTGCTTCGACGATCCCGGGATTGACCACATGACCGCAATCCACGGCGGCAACCACACGGTCGACCTTGACTTCGCCCTTCGGGCTGACGGTCACCTCGGCAACCTGACCAATGATCGATCCGTAGCATTCATGGATCGCGATGCCGCGACCGCGTCCCTGCCCGAGCGGCTTACCCCAGTCGCTTTTCTCCGCGATTGTGTCGAGCACGCCAAGGAAGTCGGGTTTGCCCGCCAATAACGCCCGGCGGAACTTGTAGGGGTCCTGCCCCGCCGCTTGCGCCAGCTCGTCGATGTAGCCTTCGACGAAGAATGCATTCTGCGAGGAGCCGACCGACCGCCAGAACATCACCGGCACGTGAGTGTTCTTGAGCATGCAGCCGACGCGCACGCTTGGAATCGCGTAAGGAATATTTGCGAAGCCCTCGACCGCCTGCGCCTCGATACCGCTCTCGACCTTGTTGATGCCGGTTGAGCGCAGAATCGAACCGACGGCAATCTTAGCGTCAAACGCCGTCGGCATTCCATCCGCGCCCAACGCTGCTTTCATGCGCACTGCGGCTTGCGGCCGGTAGCGATCGTGCGTCATATCTTCTTCGCGCGTCCACACCAGCTTCACCGGCTTGCCGACAACTTTGGCAACCAAAATGGCCTGGCGCATCTCGTCGTTGATCGAGCGGCGCCCGAAGCCGCCACCGAGGAAGCAATTGTGTATGACGATCTGCTCCGGCTTGAGGCCGGAAGCAGCCGCGGCCTGCCGGATGGTGCCCATCGGCGTCTGCGAGCCGAGCCAAACTTCGAGCTTGTCGGCCTCGAGACGCACCGTCGCGTTCAGCGGCTCCATGGTGGCATGCGCGAGATGCGGCGCTTCGTATACCGCCTCGACGATCTTGCCGCCCTTGCCGAACGCGTCTTCGACGTTCCCGTCATTGCGAGCGCTCACCATCGCGCCATCGAGGGTGTCTCGATAGAGCTTCGCGAACTGCGCGCTATCAGTATTGCCAGCCTCGCCGACGTCCCATTCTGGCTTGAGCAAAGCCAAGGCTTCTTTGGCCCGCCAGAATCGATCCGCTACAACGGCGACGGCATCGTCAAGTCTGACGACCTGCAATACGCCGCGGCGACCTTTTGCCGGGGTCTCATCCACGCTCTTAAGCTTGCCCCCAAATACTGGGCAAGCAGCGACCGCCGCATAGACCATCCCCGGGACTTGCGTATCGATGGCAAACTTGGCCGACCCGTTGATCTTGAGCGGCGTGTCGAGGCGAGCGATCTTTTTACCGATCAGCTTGAACTGATCGGGCGTCCGGATCGCCGGTTCCTTGTCGAGGCTGATTCTTCCCGCATCCGCAGCAAGCGCGCCGTAGTCAAAGCTTCGGCCCGTTGCTTTGTGCGTGACCTTGCTGTTCGCCGCCTCGCATTCAGAGGCTGGGACGTTCCAGCGGTGCGCCGCTGCTGTGATCAACCGTTCGCGAGCGCTGGCGCCTGCCTGCAGCAGCATTTGCCACGACGTGCGGACACCGCGGCTGCCGACGGTCGTCATTTCACCGTAGACATTCTTTTCGCGCAGGTTTCGCGCAGGCGAAGCGTATTCGACTTTCACCTTCGACCAGTCGCATTCGAGCTCCTCGGCGACGATCATTGGTAATGCCGTGATAGCGCCCTGTCCCATCTCCTGATGCGGCGAGCGGATCAGGATACTCCCGTCCGGATCGATCGCGAGGAAAGCGTTGACCTCGTTCGGTGCGGTCTCCGGACCCCATGCTTGCACGCCGATGCTGGCGGCGTCGGCAAGACCCGGAAAGGCCACGCTGATGGCGAGACCGCCGGCGGCAGAGACCGAGGCGATGACAAAATGACGGCGGTTTATGGAGGCGTTCATAATCTGATTCATGGCCGGTCCCTCACGTCTTCATCAGCGCTGCGGCACGATGGATCGCGCTGCGGATGCGAACGTAGGTTCCGCAGCGACAGATATTGGTGAGGTTAGCGTCGATATCGGCATCGGTCGGTTTTCGGTGCTCCTTCAGGAACGCCACCGCCGCCATGATCTGCCCGGATTGGCAGTAGCCGCATTGCGGCACGTCCTCGGCAAGCCATGCCTGCTGGACGGGGTGCTTTGCGTCCGAAGACAGGCCCTCGATTGTCGTGACGTTCTTGTTGGCCACATCACCGACTTGAATGCTGCAAGAGCGGACGGCCTCGCCGTCCACGTGAACGGTGCAGGCGCCGCATTGCGCGATGCCGCAGCCGAATTTCGTACCCGTCATCCCAAGCTCGTCGCGGATGACCCAAAGCAGCGGCGTTTCCGCCTCGACGTCCAGCGAATACGCCTTTCCATTTACCGTGATTGCAATCATGGAGCCCTCGCTCTTCCATCCCTGGCCGGGAACCCGTCAGTAGCCGGCCTTTATGCAAGTCTAACACCGCTGGAGGCCGCTTCACCTCACAGATTCTTGTGCCGTGCGAACTTTTTTATCCGGTCTTAAGGAGCGTAGGCGCATACCCCAGTCACATGGGCGGCCCACTGGAAATGCATTGGATTAGCAAAGTCGCCCGAGGCATAGTCCGGCCCCCCTGCGGAGTTCCTGCGGCATGAGCCAAGCGACTGAGATCCTCGGCGGCGCCAGCCAGCCGTCTTACGTTCGCGTGGTGGGCGCAGTGAGTGCAGCGCATTTTGTCTCGCACTACTACATTATCTTGCTGGCACCGCTTTTGCCGTTCGTGCGGGCCGAATATGCCGTTAGCTACACCGAAATCGGGTTGGCATTCGCCGTGTTCAATATTGTAACGGCAACTCTTCAAACACCCGCGGGATTTCTGGTCGACAGAATTGGTGCACGCGCACTTTTGGTTGCTGGCCTCCTAATTGGCGCCGCGGCTTTTATTCTCGTTGGTCTTATCGATTCATTTTGGGTTCTGGTGGCGATGTTCGCTCTCGCCGGCGTTGGCAATACCGTCTATCACCCCGCCGACTATTCGCTGCTCTCGCATCACGTGCCGTCCGACCGAATAGGACAGGCGTTTTCGGTGCATACCTTCGCCGGCATGCTTGGTTCGGCGGTCGCGCCTGCGAGCTTGCTCATTATGCAAAGCCAATGGGGCTGGCGCGGCGCTTTCATCGGCGCGGGCGCGCTTGGTGCTGTGGTTGCTTCAATTCTGCTCGCGATGCGCGATTTTTCCTCCGTTCGGATAGGTTCCGCCTCGGCACGACGCAGCACCGATGACGCGACCACCGGCTGGCGGCTGCTATTGTCAACGCCGATCCTGCTCAATCTCGTCTTCTTCGTGTTGCTCGCAATGATAAGCGGCGGGCTCTACAACTATTCCGTGGTCGCGTTGGGCGCGCTCTATGGAACTCCGGTCGCCACTGCGAATGCGGCCTTGACCGGCAATTTGCTGCTGTCAGCTATCGGAGTCTTGACGGGCGGTCTTCTTGTCGGCCGCACAACGCGCCACGGAATTGTGGCGGCCGTCGGCCTTGGTGCAATGGCGGTTTTCACTGCATTAATCGCCCAAATTGACCTCGGCACCGCAGCTCTCATAGCGGCCATGTCTTTGACCGGCTTTTTCTCCGGTGTGATCATGCCGTCGCGCGACATGATCGTGCGCGCCGTCACTCCGGCGGGGTCGTTCGGCAAGGTATTCGGTTTCGTCACGACTGGCTTCAATATCGGCGGCATCATTTCGCCGTTTATTTTCGGCGCAATCATGGATCACGGAAATCCGCGCTTTGTATTTCTCGCCGTAGCAGCATTCAGCCTTATTGCAATTGTTACGGTTGCGACGCGGCCGCGGCGCGCCGAGTAATCAGCGCTATCGCCGCGCGGACCTTGTCAAATTGACCGAATTGCCCCATGTCATGGGGCTTCTGGATGGCTGCCGACGGGCCAAATTCGGCCCCAAGCCCCATTGGGGAATAGTTCAACGGTAGAACATCGGACTCTGACTCCGAGAATCTAGGTTCGAATCCTAGTTCCCCAGCCAACGCATCCTTTTCACTCCGCGAAATCGCAGAAGGCCCGGACCCATTGCGGGTCGGCCACCGGCGCGGAATGGGACTGGCCAACGACCGAATTGTGGCTCATCCTGATAGCGGCTGCTGGGTAATTAATGAAAAACGCTAAAGGGAGGAAACGCCGTGGCTCAAACCATTGAGGCATACGTCGGCAACGCGCTCGACGAAGCGAAGATATCGCCATTGCACCGCAGAGTGATCGCGTTGATCGCGGCGGGATACTTCTTTGACGTCATCGACTTTACGATTTTCGGCTCGCTCGTGCCCTACATCCTGTCGTCGAAGTTCGCGAGCGGCGCAGAGGTTGCGTTGGTGGGCAGCGCGACCATTTTCGGCATGTTCATCGGCACTGCGGGCCAGGGCCAGTTCAGCGACCGGTTCGGCCGCCGCTTCATTTATCAGTTCAACCTGCTGCTGTTTGGTCTGTTCACGATCCTCGGTGCATTCGCACCGTCCGTCACTACGCTTGTCATATGCCGCTTCATTGCCGGCCTCGGCCTTGGCGCGGAACAGCCGCTTGCGTTCGCTTATGCCGGCGAATACTCGCCCAAACGAATTCGCGGACGCATGCTCGCCATTGTGCATTTCATCGGCGGCGCCTGTGTCTGGCCAATCGGCACGGCACTGGTGCTTTTGCTGGGGACTACAATATTTCCAGAATCAGCCGATACCGTCTGGCGGAGCACATGGGTCATTATCGGCGTCGGCGCGCTGATTGTGTGGGTTTTCCGTTTCACGCTACCGGAATCACCACGCTATCTCGCGACGCATGGACGCGGTCAGGAAGCGCTCGACGTGCTTAAGCGGCTCGAAATTCAGAGCGTGCCGAGCCTGAGTGCGCTCTCTACCGATGCGGCCAGTAACACCAAGAGCGACCCCTTTGCTGTCGTCTTCCGGATGTTCCCTACGCGCGTCATTGCCGGCATGATCTGCTTCACCGCGTTCTTCGGTGTCGCTATCGGGCTCGGCGCATGGTTGCCGAACATGATGAACGCAAAGGGTTTCACGATCACCAAGTCGCTCCAGTATACCCTTGCCATGAACTTTGCCGTGCCGTGCGCCAGCCTGTTCATGATGTATGCGCTCGACAAATGGGGCCGCAAGATCACGTCGGTCTGCGCGTTTATCGGCGCCGCCATCATGGCAATCGTGTTCGCCAGTGCGGGCGCGCCGATGGAATTGATGGTGGCCGGTTTCGTCATGGTGTTTTTCATTCAGGTAGCCGGCAACTCCATGCAAATCTTCGCGTCGGAGGTGTTTCCGACAAACGCGCGCGCCTCCGGTTTCGGCTGGGCCGCCGGCGTTGGTCGTCTAGCGACAGCATTCATCATGCCGTCGATCTTGCTGATACAGCAGACCTACGGGCTCATGACCGTATTTGTTTGCTTGGCGATTCTGCTGCTAATCGCTGCGGCATCGGTCACCCAGCTTGGCCCGGAGGCGAAGCAGAAAGGCCTTGATGAAATCGCCCCGCCAACGCGGCGCGTCATTGAAGCGGACAATGCGTTCTGGCTCACGCTGAGCGGCGCGGTATGCCTGTTGCTGTCGCTAAGCTGGTGGCTCTACTTCTATCTGGCCGCCAGTCAGATCTCCAGTACGCTGGCGTGCCTGTTCTATACCAACGACACCTGTCAGCAGCTTGTGGCCAAGGCAACGGCCGCAGGCAAGATCGGGTACTATCCGATCTTGACCTGGATCGGGATCGTCCTAGTGCTTGCCGGCGTCTTCATGACGATGCGCAAGCCGGTATCGGCAGCAAATAAGCCGGCCTGAACCGGCAATATATCTAATGGGGCCCGGTTGGCGCGAGTCGGCCGGGCCTCGAAATTTACGAGCCGCGTGATGAATTTACCCGCAGGCAGTGCTGCATCCAACGTCCGCTTCTTGTCGCGCTGCGATCAGGGCGGCAGGCCCGATGGCGTCCAGGTCATCCTGCGCAAGGGCCACGCTTTCGTCGGACATATGTTCAGCGATGGCTATTCGGTCATCGACGTGCGCGACCCGCGCGATCCAAAAACCGTGGCTTTCGTCGCCGCGCCGAAAAACACCCGGTCGCACCATTTGCAAATTCACGGCGATATCCTGCTTGCCGTCAACGGCCCCAATATCTGGGCGATGCAGCAATACGCAACGCAGCAGGACTATTACGCCAAATCGCTGATCGACTCGGTGCAGACCGAACAGCCGTTCGCGGCCGGCTTGCGCGTTTTTGACGTGTCCAATCCGGCAAGTCCGCGCGAAATCGCATTCCTGGATATGCCTGGTTTCGGGGCGCACCGCACATGGTGGGTCGGTGGCCGCTATGCCTATGTGTCAGTGCACTTCGAGGGGTTTATCGATCACGTTCTCGCGGTCATCGACGTGTCGGATCCCACGCGGCCGCAACTCGCGGGGCGCTGGTGGTTGCCCGGCATGAACCGGGCCGGCGGCGAAACCCCGCCGGCTTCGTTCGGCAAGCGCACGGCGCTGCATCATCTTATCAGCGCAGGAAATACCGGTTACGCGGCGTGGCGCGACGGCGGTTACACCATTCACGATTTGAGCGATCCGCTGAATCCGAAATTGCTCAGCCACCGCAATTACGCGCCGCCGTTCGGCGGCGGGGCGCATACGCCATTGCCGTTGCCGAAACGCAAGCTTCTTGTCCTCGCTGACGAAGCGACTTCGGCCAATTGCGCAAACGGATTGGCCTACACTTGGTTGATTGACGTACGTGAGCCAACAAATCCGGTTTCGATTGCAACGCTACCGACGCCCGCAGATGAAGACTTCTGCGCCAAAGGCGCAAAATTCGGACCGCACAATTTACATGAGAACCGCCCTGGCTCGATGCAGACCGAAGATCTCATTTTTGCGACTTATCACAATGCGGGTTTGCGGATTTACGATGTGCACGATCCATTTCGACCGAGAGAGGTTGGATTTTTCGTTCCGCCACCACCGGAAAGAATCGTCGATCAGCGTCCGAACCCCGCCAGGGTCATTCAATCCTGCGACATCTTCGTTGATACAAACGGCGTGATGTATCTCACCGACACCAATGCCGGCCTATACATCCTGCAATACGAAGGTAAGTAGCGAGAAGGGAGCACCGAAGGAATGCCGCAAAGGTTTGGACGTCTTGCCCTGCATATGTGGACGATCGACACCACTCCACTTGCCACCGCGCTCGATGCGGCAAAACAGTCGGGTTATGACGCAGTCGAGCTCCGCAGAACCGATTTCAAACGCTGCTTTGATACCGGTATGAGCAACGCGCAGGTCATCGACCTTATCAAGAACAGCGGGATTCCCTGTGGTGTGCTGGGAGTCGAATATGGCTGGCTGTTTGCCACTGGTGAAGAGAGCAAGCGACTCTTTCAGGTTTTCCACGAATCTTGCGAGAACGCGGTGGCACTTGGATGCGACACTCTGATGAGCGCGCCGGGCCAAATAAATGGGACGATCAAGGATGCAATCGGGTATCTCAAGGATGCCGGAGATATCGCAGCCGAATATAAACTCAAGCTCGCGATCGAATTCAATTCGCAGCACGACGTGCTCAACAGCCTAGACGTCCTGACTGAACTGATCGAAGGCGCGGATAAGCCAAATTGCGGCTACCTGATCGATGCGTATCATTTCACGCGCAGTGGCGCCGGCGGCCGCGGGTTTGAAAAAGTGCCGGCCGAGAAGATCTACTGCTTCCAGTACAGCGATCTGTCACCGAGCCCGGTCACAGGCGTGCGGCGGCCGACAGATCGGCTTCCACCTGGCAAGGGCGTGGTGAAATGGCGCGAGATGCTCGGGCTCCTGGCGGAGAAGGGCTATACCGGCTACCTGAGTTACGAAGCGCCTAATCCTGATCAATGGGCCCGTTCGCCTTACGATGTCGCCCGTGAGGGCGTAGAGCTCACCCGCAAATTATTGAAGGACGCCGTCCCGGATTACGTCAGTTGAGGTCCACCATGGCAGCAGAACAAGAACTTCCGCTCTTTCTCGGTTTGAATGACAAGTCGATCACCGACATTCCGAAGACCGTCGAGAAGCAACGCTATATGACCAGCGTTGCCCCCAAAGCCGCCAATCCAGGTAAATGGATCGAACAGCCGCGCATGCCGATCCCGACCGGCGAGCACGCGGTGATCGAATGCCAGGGAAAGATCCACTCTATTGCCGGCTACGCTAAGCATCGCGTCGACCAAAATTTCCACCAAGTGTTCGACCCGAAGGCCGGCACCTGGTCGCTGAAGGCATCCTTCCCCCTGCCGTGTAATCATGTGGCGGGCGTCTCGATCGGCACTAAGATTTATACGTTTGGCGGCTTCATCGAGCAGAACCGCTGCCCGCATTCAAAATGTTTTGTCTACGACACCGCAACCGACCAGTGGGCCTCGATCGCAGGTCTCAGCCGACCGCGCGGTGCAATGTCGGCGATCGTCCTCGACGGCAAGATCCACTTGCTCGGCGGACGGGATGTGCGTTCGGTGGAGTGGCACGAAATCTACGACCCCTCCACCGACAAATATACTATCCTCGGCGGCATGCGCGGTTCGACCGGCACACAGCCTTTCGTCGGCCAACGAGACCACATGGGAGTCGCAGTCGTTGACGGCAAAATCCACGCCATCGCCGGGCGCATGGATTCTTACGATTTCAACACCGGGCTCAATGCTGTCTACGATCCGAAGACCGATAGTTGGACATTTCGTGCGCCACTTCCGACGCCGCGCAGCGGGCCGTCGTGCGTGTATATCAACGGGAAAATCGTTGTCTTCGGTGGCGAGGCTACCGGCAAGGTCTTTGGCACCAACGAGGCTTACGATCCGAAAACCGATACGTGGGAGCAACTCACGCCAATGGCTATTCCGCGTCACGGTCTGCATGGCGCGACCTGTGCTGTCGTCGGCACCATGGTACACGTACCAGGCGGCGGCCCGGTACCCGGCGGCCAGGTACAGGGCGCGTACCACGACGCGTTTTCCTTCGGCTGACCAGAGCTACCCGGAAAAAGCGCGGCCGCCCCTCGACGAGACGGCCGCAGTTTGACAATACAAAATTTGCGCTAACGTGCCGGGCGCAATGTGAGTTCGGCCACACCGGCCGCTACGTTAAGACCCGCCTGCCCCTGCACTGACACTGGTTGCAGCGCGATCGTACGATCGGAGCCACCGACAAGTACGTTGGCGCCAAGCCCGGCACCGACCGTCGCCTCGGCGCTCGCTCCGCCATACTGACCGGCCAGCGCGCCAAAGCGGCGAGTGGTTGGCGCGTAAACCGCCCATACCATTTCTCCCCCGGCTGTAGCGCCAAGGTCGAGACCGAACTTGTTGATCCCGCCGACATACACCTCACGCGGTCCGGGCTGAGACGGTGTGAACATGCAGGTCACGTCTTTATGCGATGTAATGATCAAACCAATGCCGCCGGAAATATCGCAAGTGAGAGTCCCAGCCTTGACCCTCTCGGCTTGCGCCATCGCAACTGGAGGTGCTGCCACCGCCGCCGCAACCGCCAATGCGGCAAGAACGCTCAATGGCCTGTGCATATGAAGCTCCTTTCAATCAATGGTAGCTGTCAACGTCGGAGGATTACACAAGTTCCAATGATCGGTTGCCCGAATTAATGATCGAGCAGCCCCGCGGCCAATTCATCAGGCAACACAGCGGCCGGCGAAATTGGCGCGAGAACTGGCCGACAGAGAACTAAAGACCGGTTCACACCCAACCAACATTGCAGGCGTGCTCGACGGAGACACTCGACCACCGTTTACTGTCGGCACCTGCAGGCGGTCTCCTTTGTGAGCGCGGTCAACGACCTGCTCGTCCATGCTCCGATCCATGGAAGGCCATGTCCCTATCGCCAGACCGAGCCCCGCCGGAGGCGCCATAGCGTCCATCGCGACAATTACGACGAGCCCTGCAAGGACATATGAAATAAATCCACGCATCGCCGTTTCCCCTGTTGCAGTCGGCTTGGCACGGCCAAACCATGTGCTCATTGAGAGTGACAGAAACGGCGACCGATGAATTATGTTCCCGGTGCTCAACGCAAGGCGAGAATCTGGCTTGCCGGGATCGCAATATGACAGCGCAGCCCATTGGGGTCGAATTCCAAATTTACTTTTGCATCGAGCGCACGAACAAGGTTGCGCTCAATAACCATGCTGCCAAAGCCCTTCTTCCGTCTGATTTTCACCTTGGGGCCAAGCTGTTCTATCCAGTCCAGATCGACCGCGTTGCCGTCCTGATCGTCGCGCCGCGTCCAGATTATGGACACCCGCCCGCTCGGCACAGACAACGCTCCGAATTTGGCAGCATTGACCACCAGTTCGTGTAGCGCCAAGCCGAGATTTTGTGCCGCTTCAGGCTTCAGCGCGAGCGCCGGCCCTTCGATCGACACTTGATTTACCGGCGCATCGAGATAGCCAGCAAGTTGCGAACGTATCAGCTCGTCAAGAGAAGCCCCGTACCAGCTCTCACGCACAAGAAGATCGTGCGATGCAGCGAGCGCCTGTAATCGGGCGCCAAATTGGGTCAGAAAGCTCTCGACGGAACCGGCATGGCGAGCCGTCTGCCGTGCCATTGCCTGAATCACCGCCAACAGGTTTTTCGACCGATGCGTCAGCTCGCGGAGCAGCAGTCGTAAATGAGCTTCACCTTCCTTGCGTTCCGTCACATCGACGGACGCACAAGTCAGGCCGACAACATCGCCGGCTTCGTTACGTAGCGGCTCAATATGCAAATCATGCCAGCGCATTCCGGGCGCGTCTTCGACCGGCAATTCCGCTCGTTTGGTCTCTCCCGTCGCGAGAACCTCACGTTTAACAGCAACCAGAGCAGCGCTTCCGTCGGAAGTCATAATCTCCGCATCGGTGTGGCCCAGAATGTCTTCGACGGAGCGACCCAGCATTGGGTTACTGATCGAGGTATAACGAAGATCGCGGTCTTGCGTATAAACGGTTACGCGTGAGCCGCGTAGCGCTGTTTCATATCGTGCAAAACGTGACCGTAACAGGCTCAGCTCCCAGGCCTGCGCGCTGACCTGGTCTTGCAGTTGGCGGTGTTCTTTCTCGAGCCTTGCCAGTTCGGTTTCTTGCGCGCCGGACATGTTGCGCACCACTGTACTCATTTTTTGCCTCGCGGCGCATGGCGCAACTGGGCGTTAGGCGCCTTTCTTATCAAGGCGTTCATCGGATTTGGAGTCAACGAAAGAGGTCACATCGTATCGTGGTTGCATAAATCCGCAGAATCTAACGCTGTGGCATGCAAACTGTTGCGCCGAAATGGGCAATCTTTGCAATTTGGCGGGATTCCGGTGCCGCGCCACCAAACCAGACGGCCGCAAGCGGTTCTACTTGTTGTGCGCTGTTGGAACCGCAACGTCCAGCTGCGGTGGCCGTAATTCCAAGCTGACACTAGCTGGCGCGCCGCTCCCGCCGTCTTGCATTGCGCTCAAAAAATAGTGCCTGGCTTAACACCGCCGACACTGTCGATGGCTGGAACGGTTTGGCGATCAGGAAGGCGGGTTCGGGGCGCTCGCCGGTAAGAAAGCGCTCCGGGTAGGCCGTAATGAAAATGACCGGCACCTCGAACGACCGCAACATTTCGTTCACCGCATCAAGACCTGAGCTTCCGTCGGCAAGCTGAATGTCCGCGAGGATGATTCCGGGACGCTTGGCCTTTGCAAGCGCCACCGCCTCCGCATGCGTGCGTGCAACCCCGAGAACGCGGTGGCCCAGACCCTCGACCAACCCTTCCAGGTCCAGCGCGATAAATGTTTCGTCTTCGATGATCAGTACATCGGTAGCGATCTCGGCTGCCAGCTCGCGGCCCGACTCCTCGACAAGTTCGCGTAGAGTCGGCGCATCGATATCCAGCACCTTTGCGGCATCGTCTTCGGACAATCCCTCGAGAGCGACCAGTAGAAATGCCTGGCGCGGCTTCGGAGGAATTTGCGCGAGATGACGCTCGACTGGTTGACTTGCGCCACCACCCGATGACTTGCCATTGAGCGCAACAGAATTCCAGATTTTCGTGAAAAGTCGGTAGAGCGCGATCCGCGTCGACACGCCGGCATCCAGCACCTTCGGATCTTGGATCAGGGCCTCGAGAGTAGCGGCCACGTAGGCGTCTCCGGAGACTTGGCTCCCAGACAACGCACGCGCGTACCGACGAAGATATGGCAAATGTTGGGCAACTGCTTGTGATGTCGACAAGAATCCCTCCCGAATTGCACATGTGGGCCGATCGTGGACGCCCCTTGTTCCGGCCAACCTATAGCGCCCCAACGTCCCTGCCGCAAAAAAGTTCCGTTCGTGGGGAACCATCTGCGGGGTAACGGGTTTTTCTCTGAACCAAGGGGACAACCGGCGCCCGCCCGGGCTCGGAAGTTTTGGGGTTGTAACGATGAATGAACGAAAGCCCGTGGGCCAGCAAACTCCGATGGAAGCGGCAGCGACGCGAAACAAGAAACTCACTGCAAAACCCGCCAAGCTCGGCCGGGATGTGCAAGCGCGGCTGGGCCAGCAATTGCGCGCCATGTACGACGAGGTGGTGAACCAAGGTGTGCCTGATCGGTTTAACGACCTTATCAATCGTCTCGATTCTAGCGGAAAAAAGGACCCGCAATAATGTCGATGGACGAGTCGGTTCGCAAAGCCGTTCTCGGTGCGGTGCCAAGCCTCCGCGCATTCGCGATCTCGTTGTGCGGGAACGTGGATCGAGCCGACGATTTGGTGCAAGAGACGCTGCTGCGTGCGCTTGCAAACATCGACTCCTTTCAGCCCGGCACCAATATGTCGGCCTGGCTGTTCACCATCCTGCGCAATCATTTCCGTTCGGAATATCGTAAGCGTCGACGCGAAGTCGAGGACAGCGACGGTCATCATGCGGAGTCGCTGAAGTCGCAGCCCGATCAATATGGTCACGTGGAATTCCGCGAGTTCCGTGAAGCGCTTGCGCAACTGCCCTCCGACCAACGCGAGGCATTGATCCTGGTGGGCGCTTCCGGGTTCTCGTACGAAGAAGCCGCAGGAATCTGCGGTTGTGCAGTCGGCACAATAAAATCGCGCGTCAATCGCGCGCGAACACGTTTGGCCGAATTACTGCACGTCAACAGCGCGGAAGATTTCGGCCCCGACGAGACCACGCGGGCGATCCTTGCAAGCGGCGGGGAATAGGTTTGCTAGCCTGGTTCTGACGGATATCCGGACTACTCCGTAGATCGCTGATAGCAGCGAAGCCCGTGCGCCTGCGCCGCCAGAAGTGAAACAGGCAAGCTAGCGCATGATCCCAAAAGGTGGGACTGTCACGATTATGCGCGGGCGCAAGAGATCGGGGCTAAAGACTTATCAGACCAAGCGTCATTTTGCTGTGACCACCGAACCGAAGGGCAAGGTCGGGCGCAGACGCGGCCACGCATATGTCATTCAGAAACATGCTGCGCGGCGTCTCCATTATGACCTGCGTCTCGAACTCGACGGCGTTATGAAGAGCTGGGCGGTGACGCGCGGCCCCAGCCTTGTGCCGGACGAGAAGCGGCTGGCAGTGCAGGTCGAGGATCACCCGATCGCCTACAACAAATTCGAAGGTACGATCCCGCAAGGCGAATATGGCGGTGGCACGGTCATGATTTGGGACCGTGGCGTTTGGCAGCCGGAAGACGATCCGCACAAGGGCCTCGCCAAAGGCCATCTCGCGTTTACGCTCGACGGCGAAAAACTCCGCGGGGGCTGGCACCTGGTGCGCATGCATCGCCGGCCGGGCGAAAAGCGCGACAATTGGCTTCTGATCAAGCAGCACGACGACGCCGAACGCTCCGCCGGCGATGAAGACATCCTGGAGGAAATGCCTCTTTCGGCCGCGACAGGACGCACGATGGAAGAGATTGCTGACGACCCAAAGAGGGAATGGCGAAGCAACAGGTCTAAAGCGGTTCCGTCCAAGGTTGGTACGGGACACAAGCGTGCGCCTGCCGCCGCACTCAAGCCCCTACGCCGGACTGGTACTCGCCCGCTCGCCGGCGGGCGCGCTGCTGCGCTCCCCAATTTCGTTGCGCCGTGCCTAGCCACACTCTCGGACAAACCAACCGACAGCGATAACTGGGTGCACGAAATCAAGTTCGACGGGTACCGCATTCAGGCTCGGCTCGACAAGGGTAAGGCAAAGCTACTCACCCGCAAGGGCCTCGACTGGACCAAGAAATTTCCAACGATCGCAGCCACGATTGCAAAGCTTCCTGCAAAAAACGCGATGATAGACGGCGAGTTGGTGACCGAAGGCAGCGACGGCATTTCCAGCTTTTCACTGCTGCAACAAGACCTCAAGGAAACCCGTCATGACCGGATGGTGTTCTATGCATTCGATCTTCTGTACCTTGACGGCATCGACCTGAGGCCATTGCCTCTCGTATCGCGGAAGGACGCGCTGGCACGGCTTCTCAAGCGACAGCCGCCGCGAGGCCCATTGCGGATGAGTGAATCGCTGACTGAGCCGGGATCGATCCTTCTTCGGCACGCCTGCAAGATGGGGCTGGAGGGTATCGTATCGAAACTTGCTGACGCTCCATATCACTCAGGCCGCGGCCACGACTGGATCAAAACCAAATGTTCGGACCGGCAGGAGTTGGTGGTGGCGGGCATGGTCCCCTCAACTGCCGACGCCCATGCAGTCGGTGCGCTGGTGCTTGGGTTCTATGAGCGCGGCAAGTTGCACTACGCAGGCCGCACTGGCACCGGCTTCAGTCACGAAACCGCTCGGTCTCTTTTTCGCAAGCTCAAGGCCATAAAGACGGTCAAGCCGCCGTTCGAAACGACACCGGCGGAAGAGCGAGGGGCGCGCAAACCTGTCTGGGTTGAGCCAAAAATGGTGGTCGAAGTCGACTTTCACGGCTGGACCCATGGCGACCGTGTGAGGCAAGCATCATTTCAGGGCGTGCGCGAAGACAAGGCGGCCAAAGACGTCGTGCGAGAAAGGACGGTTGCCGTTGCAAGTCGGACGGAAAATGTGAAACGTAGCGCGTCAATCAAGAAAAATGGTGTCAGCGTTGCGGGCGTGCGCCTGACACACCCTGACCGAGTCTACTGGGATGATGTCGGTATCACCAAACGCGACCTAGCGGACTTCTATGTTCAGATCTGGAAATGGATGCGGCCGCATCTGGTTAGACGGCCAATAGCATTGGTACGGTGCCCGGAAGGGGCTTCCGGCCAATGCTTCTTCCAAAAACACGCGCGCGCCGGCATTCCGACCGAGTACCTTCACCTCGTTGCGGAAAAAGGCGACAAGATTATTTCCGTAGACGATCTCGACGGCCTGATTGCCCTGGTCCAAGGCGGTGTGCTGGAAATTCATACGCGCGGCACGACTATAGATGATCGAGAACGCGCGGATCGGCTTGTCTTTGATCTCGATCCGGGGCCCGGCACCGCCTGGAAAGACGTCGTCGCCGCCGCCCGGGATGTGCGTGAACGGCTTCATAGCATAAAGCTTAAAAGCTTCCTCAAGACGTCCGGCGGCAAGGGCCTGCACGTCGTGCTTCCAATCAATCCCACACCCTGGGAACAGGTGAAAGTCTTCACCAAGACTGTCGCCGAAGCAATGGAAGCTGATGAGCCGGGCCGATACGTCTCGACTGCCGCCAAGGCCAAACGCAATAAACGGATCTTCGTTGACTATCTGCGCAACAGCCGTGAAGCCACGGCGGTCGCGCCTTACTCCACCCGAGCGCGCGCCGGCGCGCCGGTATCGGTCCCGATCGACTGGTCCGAATTGGCCGGCTTGAAATCCGCCAGCCAATTCACCGTGCAGAATTTGGTACAGCGTCTTTCGCGCCAGAGCACGGACCCATGGGCCTCTATCAGCCGCCTAAAACAATCCCTGCCAAAGCTGAAATAGAGAGATTTGCCGCCTTCCGGTCCCGGTTGGTGCAGCAATGTCCTTGGAACATTGGAACCTGCCCACGCGTTGGCGAGCTGGTTCCGATGATTCCGAGACAGGACACAAATTTATGACGATAAAAAACAGCCATCGCCTGAGTCCTACAAATCATGTGCTGCTGCCGACGCAAACATTTTCTGAATTGGCGCACGCGACTTCGCAATGGACCGGTCAGCCAGTTGCATTTCTTCTCGCACTTATGGTGGTTATTGCATGGGCTATAACCGGACCTCTCTTTAGTTATAGCGACACCTGGCAACTGGTGATCAACACTGGCACCACAATCGTCACTTTCCTGATGGTGTTCCTGATCCAAAACACACAAAACCGCGACACATTGGCAATTCAGCTCAAGCTGTCAGAACTCGTGCTTGCGATGAAGGGCGCGGAAAACAAGTTTGCGGCGATTGAAGACCTCAGCGATGAAGAGCTTGAAAAACTGCACGAGGAATGTCGTATGCGGGCGGACATGACGATGGAGCGTATTGAAGGACGTAAAAAACAACCGCGAAGCGCACGCGGTATTTCGGAGGGTACCGCAAAAGTAACATCGCGGCCTTCATAATTCTTGAATCTTTTCATGAAACCCTCAACTCGTCGAGATATTTTGTGGAATAAGCAGACGGTCTTTTTTTTGTCAGAACTTCGCCATAACAAACCGATTGATTGCTTGGCGGGATGGAGCGGATGACCTTCACCAAATTCACAGTCGCGGGCCTGGCGGCAGTTTTCTGCTTCGCTTCTAACGGCGCGTCCGCTCAAAGCGTCCGCCAATTTTCCGGTGTTGCCGCCTTTTACAGTACGGATTACTCCGGCAAAACAGCATGTGGCGAGCGGTATGACCCCAAGAAATTTACCGCAGCGCACCGCAGCCTCCCATTTGGCACGCGTTTGCGCATTACTGATCCGAAGTCGCAGCGCAGTGTGGTTGTCGTCGTCAATGACCGGGGGCCGTTTACAAAGGGCCGCGTGCTCGATTTGTCGCTGGCAGCCGCACAAGCACTCCATATGACTGGACGCGGGCTAATCAAAGTAACGGCGGTGGTGGAATAACCGGTCCAGCCCCTCTCGTTCGGCGATTTGCGCCGCGGAGGCTCCCCATGGGCACGGTCTATTTTCGGTTATAATGATCCCAATCCTCTTCCCGCTCCTGCCCCGCAAATTTTCAAGGACCAAATTATGCCAGCCAAACGTCCGGCGCCGCGCCTCGCCCTTATTGACGAATCTCGCATGACTGACGCGCAACGTGCTTTGCTGGCCAGTCTGCGCGCAGGACCGCGAGGAGCATCGATCACGCCTCGCGGCCCTTTTGCTGCGTGGATGCACGCGCCGGAATTCGGAGAACTTGCGCAAAAACTTGGCGCTCATTGCCGCTATGGAACGGCGTTGCCGCCTCGCCTTTCGGAATTTGCTATCTTGTGCACCGCGCGGCTATGGCGCGCCCAATATGAGTGGTTTGCGCACGCCCCCATGGCGGAGAAAGGCGGCGTCAAATCGAAAACGATTGAAGATCTACGCCTCGGGCGTAAACCGAACGCGGCACCGAAAGACGAACGTGCGATCTACGATTTTATCCAGGAGCTCTACAAGACCCGACGGGTCACGGACCGCACCTACAAGCGCGTACAGTCGGCGCTGGGTGACGCCGCGACCGTCGAGTTGGTCGGCATATTTGGCTACTACGCGTTAATCTCGATGACCTTGAATGTCTTCCGTATGCTGCCCCCGGAAAACGAAAAACTGGCATTCCCGGAATAAAAATAGCGCGGGCACTTTGCTCCATTAAACTTTGGAAATACTCCCGCCGCCGCGTTTCCACTGGGGTCGAATGCCCGCGGCCGGCATGCTAAACTGCCTTATGCCCGACGGGAACTCGTCTCCTTCCGACAATGGACCGCGCGTCGTCAGTTTCCGGCGCGGCAGTGCGAAAGCACGGCCGCCCACACCGCCCGCGATCGACGACTTGGCAAAGTACGAGCGAACCGAGGGTGCGGATGACTATCGTCACCGCATGATCGTCAATGTGACAGCATTCGTTTTCGTGATCGGATTGATTGGCGCGGGGATTTGGTTGGCCGATACCATGGCGGCGATGCGCAAGAACCAGGATTGCGTGCTATCGGGACGTCGGGGTTGCTCGCCTGTCGAGGTCACCAAGGACCGCTGGTAGCTATTCACGCCTACATCTTGGTCCCTTGGGCCCAGAAACCTGCTGGAAGCCGGATTTCGCCTGCTAAGTGGCGGTCGCCATTGAACTTGTCCCGATGCTTCGCTATACGGGCATTTAATCGCTTGCCGATGGATATGTGGATTGGGGGCTTTTGCGCGGAGCTTGGACGCGTTGGCCGCCTGCTCGCCAGAACTCCAAATCAACCAGAGAGTTACCGATGTCTTCGACGTTCGACACTATCGCCAATATCATCGCTGAGACTTGCGATATCCCCCGTGACTCCATTACGCCGGAAAGTCATGCCATTAATGATCTTGGGATCGATAGTCTGGATTTTCTTGATATCGCTTTCGCTATCGACAAGGCCTTCGGTATCAAGCTCCCGCTTGAGCAGTGGACACAGGAAGTCAACGACGGCAAGGCCACCACCGACCAATATTTTGTGCTCAAGAACTTGAGCGCCCGCATCGACGAACTCGTCGCTGCCAAGGGGGCTTAAAGCGCGGGTCACATGCGTCTTGAGTACTTTCAGCTGATCGACCGCATCGTCGACCTCAGGCTTGCCGAGCGTAAGATCGACACCGAGGCGACGGTTCCGACAACAAGCACAATTTTCGAAGGTCATTTTCCCGGCTTTCCACTAATGCCCGGCGTGTTGCTGATCGAGACGATGGCCCAAACATCGGGCTGGCTTGTCGCGGCTGTAAACCGCTTCGAACGAATGGCATTTCTTGCTGCCGTCAAAGACGCCAAGTTCCGAATGTTCGTCAGACCGGGCCAGAAATTGTCGGTCAAGGCAGTGCTTGCCCATGAGGGCTCAGGCTACGCAATCACTCAGGCAAAAATAGCTCTCGACGGCAAGTCGATCTGCGACGCAACACTAACGCTTCGAGTTCTCGATTTTCCCAACAGCGAAATGAAGCTCCGCATGCGTGATGCCGCTGCGCGAGTCGGGTTCCCGGCCGAGGTGTCGGCCGATGGCTGACAGCGCGCGGGAAGTCTGGATTACCGGGATTGGAATCGTTTCCTGTCTCGGTGAGGGTCCCGACGCGCATTGGCAGAAGCTAATGGATGCGCATCCTGTGGCCGATTCAACCACGTTTGCCCCATTCGTCGTGCATCCGCTGGCACCGATCAATTTCGATGCGCAAATCCCGAAAAAGGGCGATCAACGCCAGATGGAGAACTGGCAGCGAATTGGCACCTATGCCGCAGGTCTTGCGCTCGATTCTGCGGGAGTTAAAGGAAACACCGATCTTCTGTCTCGTATGGACATGATTGTCGCCGCTGGCGGGGGTGAGCGTGACCTGACTGTGGATTCGAACATTCTGAGTGGCATTACGCGGGCGGCGAATCCGGCGGCATTTCTAAACGAGCGCCTAATGAGCGATCTTCGTCCGACCCTGTTCTTGGCACAGCTATCGAATTTGCTGGCGGGCAATATCTCAATTGTGCACGGCGTGACAGGCTCCTCACGAACTTTTATGGGCGAAGAATCGGCGGGAATCGATGCAGTCCGCATCGCACACGCACGAATTGGCGCCGGCCAAAGCGAGATTGCATTGGTTGGCGGCTCCTACAACGGAGAGCGGCCTGATTTGTTGATGCTCTACGATTTCGCGGGCTTTGCGCTCAAAAACAAGTATCTAGCGGTGTGGGAGCGCGGGGACGACAATGGCGGGTTTGCGCCGGGGTCACTCGGCGCTTTCCTTGTGATCGAGGCGCGCGATCACGCAGAAAGGCGCGCGGCCAAAGCTTTAAGCCGCCTGACGGCAGTAGTCTCGGACCGCGCCAACCGTAAACCGGGAACGGTCACTGAGAGCCTCTCGCAGCTGTGGGATAAGCTCAAGGACGAAATAAAAGTTGGTCACGCGGCAATCTTGTCGGGAGCCACAGGCGCCAATCCTGCCACCATCGAAGAGCGGCAATTTCTTGAGCTACATACTGACCTTGCCGCACGCGCGACTGGCTCATATCTAGGTCATGGACTGGAGCCCCAATTTCCTATGAATATCGCACTGGCCACGGTCGCACTTGGTCATGGTAGTCTTTTTCCTCCCTATGACTCGACGGGTTTAGAGCGGTCGATGAACGGGGATGTGACACAAGTGCTGGTGACAGGTGTCGGCCACTGGCGCGGGGAAGGCCTCGCGCTGGTCGAGCGGGCTGGCTAAGGGGAGGAAAAGATGGCAGCGGGAAAAGACAAGATGGGCCGGCCGCTGGTGGTCGTCACTGGCCTCGGCGTGGTGACTTCCCTCGGAGCGGGCAAGGCCGACAATTGGACGAAACTCACCGCTGGAGAATCCGGCATCAAGACTATCACCCGTTTCCCTACCGATGGTTTAAAGACACGCATCGCCGGCACGATTGATTATCTACCGCCGCAGGCTTCTGCCGCTGCGTTGACGGAATCATTCGCAGAGCTCGCTGCGGAAGAAGCCATTGCACAGTCCGAGCTTGGCAGATCCGGACGATTTCCTGGCCCTCTCTTTTTGGCCGTTCCCCCAATCGAATTGGACTGGCCGCAACGGCTCGAGGTCGGCGCCAAATCGGGAGCCAACGACAAGGTAACCTATGCGGACATGTGGCGTGTGAGTGGGGAATTCCCCGCCTATCATCGCCGCTTCATGCTCGGTTCGGTTGCCGACAATTTGGCCGAGAAGTTTGGCACACAAGGATCTCCCATTTCGCTGTCGACAGCCTGCGCCTCGGGCGCAACAGCAATTCAGCTCGGGGTAGAGGCCATTCGCCGCGGTGAAATCGATGCCGCGCTATGCATCGGCACAGATGGTTCAATCAATCCTGAGGCCGTGATCCGTTTTTCGCTGCTCTCCGCGCTATCGACCAGCAACGACGTACCGCAAACGGCGGCCAAGCCGTTTTCAAAGAATCGCGACGGCTTCGTCATGGCAGAAGGCGCTGGCGCACTGGTCCTGGAGAGCTATCAAACCGCCAAGGCGCGTGGCGCCAAGATCCTCGGGGTGCTCGAAGGCTGCGGCGAGATGACCGACGCTTTCCACCGCACCCGTTCGAGTCCCGATGGCAAGCCGATCATCGGTTGCATAGCCAATGCCATTGGCGATGCCGGCCTCACGCCCAATGACATCGATTACGTCAATGCCCATGGCACCAGCACGCCTGAAAATGACAAAATGGAATATCTTGGCTGTGCAACCGTGTTTGGAGATCGGATAAAGGGGCTGCCGATTTCTTCAAACAAATCGATGATCGGCCACACGCTTTCGGCGGCCGGCGCCGTTGAAGCGGTGTTCACACTGCTCACGTTACAACACCAACGCATTCCGCCTACAATCAATTACGTTGTTCCCGATCCGGCGATACCTCTCGACGTGGTGCCTAACAAGGCGCGCGACGCAACAGTGCATCACGCCATTTCGAATTCGTTTGGTTTTGGTGGACAAAACGTTTCGCTGGTCATGGGGCTCGAGCCGGCCTGACGGTCGCGCGAGCCAAATCATCATGCGTGCGTTGAGACTAGTCGCCGACCGCAAGCTTGAACTTGCTGACATTCCTCCGCCTTCACCGCCCGACGAAGGCGAAGTTCAAATCCGCATCAAAGCCGTGGCATTGAACCATCTCGACCTCTGGGGTTTCCGCGGCATGGCTTTCACAAAGCGCCAATTGCCGCTTGTGGTTGGCGCCGAGGCCTCGGGCGAAATTGCCGAGGTTGGTAAGGGCGTTACCGGCTTTAAGCCCGGTAACAAGGTTGTAATGTATGGCGCCATGACTTGCGGAAAGTGTGCAGCCTGCCGCGAAGGCCGCGACAATCTCTGCGAAAACGTCAGCGGCATCATGGGCTTTCATATTGACGGTTTTGCGCGTGAACTGATCAATCTGCCGGCGCGACTGGTGATCCCCGTCCCGGCCGGGGTTTCTCTACGCGACGCAGCCTGTGCTCCGATCGCCTTCGGCACTGTCGAACACATGCTGTTCGACAATGCCAAGCTTAAACCCGGAGAAGTCATCCTGGTGCATGCTGGCGGTTCAGGCATCGGCTCGGTGGCGATCAAGATGGCGAAGGCGCTCGGCTGCACCGTAATTACCACGGTCGGAGACGATTCCAAGGCGGAGAAAGCGAAAGCGTTGGGCGCCGATCACGTCATCAATTACAAGACCGAACGTTTCGAGGGCGTCACCCGCAAGCTCACTGCAAAGAAAGGCGTCGACGTGGTCTTTGAACACGTTGGCGGTGAAGGGTTCAATGGATCCCTCCTCTGCCTCAAACGTGGCGGGCGATTGGTGACCTGTGGCTCGACCGCCGGCCCGACCGTCACAATCAACCTCATGCAGCTCTTCCAACAGCAATACAAAATATTTGCGTCGTTCGGAGCCTCAATGCGCAATATCCGCGACAGCCTGTCTAAGATCGCCGCGGGCATGGCGCCAATCATCGATACCGAGGTGACACTCACCGAATTTGAACGCGGCCTTGACCGGCTGGAAAGCCGGCAGGTGTTCGGCAAGGTGATCGTAAACTTCTAAAGCATGATCCCGGAAAAGATCATGCGCCAGGCAAAAACGGCCACATCGTCATGAGGAGGATTTTTCGGCGCCTGCGCCGCGGTTTCAAGCGAGCGAGTGATGCGCTGAAGGGACTATTGGCGATCAGCCTGCTTAAGGCCTTGCGCCGGACCGATCCTGACAAGTTGGCCGATTTCGCCGGTAACGCAATGCGCAGGATTGGACCGCTGCTAAGGGAGAATCGAATTGGACGGGCCAATCTCGTCGCCGCCTTTCCTGAAAAATCAAAGGCCGAAATTGACGCTATCCTGAGGGGCTGTTGGGACAATCTTGGCCGTATGGGCGCAGAATTTGCGCACCTCGATCGGCTTTGGAGCTATGACCGTGAGCACCCTGAACAAAGCCGTATCGCACTCGCGCAACCAGATATCGAGCGATTTCACAAGCTATTGGACGACGGAAGACCGGCGCTGATCTTCGCCGCCCACCTCGCTAATTGGGAGTTACCGGCCATCTGTGCAGCGACCTATAAGCTCGACAGTGCCGTGCTCTACCGACGGCCAAATATTGCCGGCATAGACCGTTGGATTACCGAAACGCGAACAGCCAGTATGGGCGAACTGATCTCAACTGACCTTTATGCGCCGATGAAAATCGCCGAAGCACTCGAGCGCGGTGCGCATGTGGGCATCCTGGTCGATCAATACTACGTCCGCGGGGTTCCGGTGACCTTCTTTGGCCGACCGACCACGGCGAATCCCCTGCTGGCGCGGCTTGCCGATCATTTCGATTGTCCGATCCATGGCACTCGCATTGTGCGGTTGCCGGATCATCGGTTCCGGGCCGAGTTAAGCGAGGAAATCATACCCGCGCGCGACGCCGAAAACAAAATCGATATCGCCGGCACAATGCAGATTATCACTTCCGTAATCGAAGGCTGGATTCGCGAATATCCCGAACAATGGCTTTGGATGCACCGTCGCTGGCGGCCGAAAGATTAATTGGTCAGCGACCGGTCTTGACCTTTGTCCACAAGCGATTCAAGAGGCGCTGCGACTTCTGATCGCGCGCACTTACGGTATACAGCCGGTTCATTGTTGCAGCGTCCGGATAGACGCTCTTGTCATCGAGCACAGAGCGATCAATGAATTTCTGGCTGGCCAGATTTCCGTTGGCATAGGCGACGAGATTGCTGTTTTTTGCGGCCACCTCCGGCCGCAACAGGTAGTCAATGAAAGCGTGTGCCTCGGCGACGTGGCCTGCGTCGTTCGGAATTGCGAGATTATCGAAAAACATCTGTGCGCCTTCCTTTGGAATCGCATAGCCGATATCGACGCCATTCTTTGCTTCGATCGCACGTTTCTGCGATTGCTTGATGTCACCCGACCATCCAACGACCAAGCAAATTTCGCCGCTCGCCAATGCATTGAGATATTCTGAGGAATGGAATTTTCGCACTGAAGAACGGACTTTCATCAATAACTCAGTGGCCTTCTCGAGTTCTTTAGGATCCGTCGAATTCGGATTGAGACCGAGGAAGTGCAGAGCCGCGGGCATGATATCGTCGGCGGAGTCAAGCATGTGCACGCCGCAGCCGCGAAACTTCGCGAGATTTTCAGGCTTGAACACGATGTCCCAACTGTCAATTTTTCCATCGGGTCCCAGACGCTCGCGCATCGCCTTCACGTTGTAGCCAATACCTGTCGTGCCCCACATGTAATTGACGGCGTATTGGTTGCCCGGGTCGTAGACGGCCAGCCGCTTAGCTATATCGGGCCAGACGTTGCCAAGATTCTTCAGCTTGTTTTTGTCGAGTTTCTGAAAGACTCCAGCCTTTATTTGTCGTTCCAGGAAATAAGCAGTTGGCACGACCACGTCATAGCCGGATTTTCCGGCAAGCAATTTCGTTTCAAGCGTCTCGTTGGCATCAAACGTGTCGTATTGGACCTTGATGCCCGTTTCCTTGGTAAAGTCTTCAAGAACCTTGGCGTCGATATAATCAGACCAATTGTAGACATTGACCAAACGGGCGTCCTGGGCCGAGGTCATACTGATGCCGATCACACCCGGGCCAAGAGCCAAGGCGATAACGAGAAATGCGCGGTGCATGAAAGCCTCAGGTCGATTGGTTCAGGTCTTGGTTGTCGGAAGGCCGGCTGCTTTCCACGCGATAATACCGCCGGCGAGATGCGCCTTGTAGGGGTAGCCGCTGTCCTGGGCAGCGAGCGAGGCAGTCACCGAACGTCGACCTGACCGGCAAGCGAAAACGACCTGCTTGCCTTGCGGATCCGGAATGGCGGCTGGGTCGAAAGACGAGAGCGGAACGATCACCGCTTCCGGATAACTTTCTACCGACGTCTCATTTGGTTCTCGTACATCAACCAGCAGCATGCGCCCTTCACGCAGGCCAGTCGCGACCTGTTCCGGCGTGAGGTTGGTGACCTCGTCCGCGCGCAACATCTCATCGGCCATTTCCGAAACTCCATTACCCGGGTACAGCGGTTTTTAGCCGGAAATTCGGCGTGACGCACCTGTCTTCCTTTTGCAAGGTCTAGATCGTCACCTGAGTGCCGACCTCGACCACGCGTCCTGTAGGTATCTGAAAATAATCGGTCGCGTCGTTGGCCACCCGAGTTAGGCCGATAAAAAGGCGATCCTGCCAGTGCGGCATGCCGGAGTGGGCAGCGGGCTTTAGCAAACGCCGCGACAGGAAAAAAGAGGTCGACATAATGTCAAACTGCCAGCCGAGCTTGCGCGCAATGGCTAGCGCTTTCGGCACGTTTGGCGTTTCCATGAACCCGAAACGTAGCACCACCCGCGAAAATGTCTTCCCGACGGGCTCGATACGCACTCGCTCCGCGGGTTCGATTCGGGGCGCATCCGCAGTTTCAATCGTCAGGATGACGTTCTTCTCGTGCAAAACTTTATAGTGTTTGAGGCTATGCAGTAGCGCGGTTGGCGCACTGATCGGATCGCTGGTAAGAAATACCGCCGTTCCTGGGACCCGTGCCGGCGGCTTTTTTTCCAAACTTTTTACGAGAGATTCGAGCGGCGTTTCCTGGCGCCGCGTTTTCTCGAATAAAAGACGACTGCCGCGACGCCAAGTGTACATCACCGCCATCACCAAAGCGCCCAGCGCCAGCGGCATCCATCCCCCTTCCACGACTTTGAGCAGGTTGGCGGACAAGAACGTAAAATCGATGAACAGGAATGGCAGCATCAGCGCCAACGCACCAACCAGCGGCCAGTGCCAGACCCGCCAAATCACCACGATGGCCATCATCGCCGTGACCACCATGGTACCGGTGACTGCAATTCCGTAAGCGGAGGCAAGAGCACTGGATGAACGAAACAATGCGACCAGCAACAGAACACCGATCAGCAGCAGAGTATTGACACGCGGCATATAGATCTGTCCGAACAAAGCCTCCGAGGTGTGACGGATCTCAAGCCGTGGCAAAAGCCCAAGCTGGATGGCCTGCCGCGTGAGTGAATATGCTCCAGTGATCACAGCCTGACTCGCTATGACCGTTGCCGCCGTTGCAAGCAGCACCATCGGCAACAGCGCCCAATCGGGATAGAGGAGAAAGAATGGATTCTCCACCGACTTTGGATCGGTGAGCACCAACGCTCCTTGCCCCAAATAATTTAAAGTGAGTGCCGGGAGCACGACGACCAACCAGGCGAAGCGAATTGGACCACGGCCAAAATGACCAAGATCGGCATAGAGAGCTTCCGCGCCCGTCACCACAAGGAAGACTGCACCGAGTGTGTAAAAGCCGACAAGCCCGTGATGGAGCAGGAACTTTAGGCCGTACCATGGATTGAATGCCAACAGCACCGTCAGGTTTTGACCAACATGCCAAATGCCCGCGGCTGCGATTGTGGCGAACCAAAACAGCGTGACCGGACCAAAGAAAGCAGCGACCCGCGCGGTGCCGCGTGACTGCACCATGAACAGCACGACAAGCACGAGCACCGTGAGTGGCACCACGTAGGCGTCGAAAGCCGGCGTCACTACCTTGAGACCTTCGATTGCGGAGAGAACTGAAAGTGCCGGCGTAATGATGGCGTCACCATAGAACAGAGCGCCGCTGATAATTCCAAGCAGGATCACGACACCGCCGCGACGCATGAGCGAGCGAGATGCAAGAGCCATCAAAGCAAGGGTACCGCCCTCGCCCTTATTGTCAGCACGCAGCAGGATCAACACGTACTTGGCGGTGACGACCAACAGCAGCGCCCAGATGATCAGGGACAGGATACCGAGGACGACCGGTTCGCTTGCAGGTACGCCGGATCCAGTCGCCGCCAAGACCGCCTCGCGCAAGGCATACAGAGGACTTGTTCCGATGTCTCCGTAGACGACACCGATACTGCCGAGTGCCAAAGACCAAAAGCCGACCTTGGCCGGCGCGTCACCGCCCTCCGCGGCCGCAATCGAGCCGCCGGGTACGGCGCCAATGCTATGGGACATAGGTTGCCTTGGGATATTGCAATGCAAAAATTCGATTGGGAGGCGGCTTATAACGCTCCCTACTTCCGCTCAGCACCGCCATTAGCGCAATCCGACATTCTGAGCCATGCAAAAAACACATCCTCGCCCGAATGATTTTACCGAAAAATCAGAGGCTTAAGGAAGAGCCTTCTAAACCGTCACCTGCGTGCCGACTTCCACCACGCGTCCTGTCGGTATCTGGAAGAAGTCTGTGGCGTCGCTCGCCGACCGCGCCAGCGCGATGAACAGATGATCCTGCCAGGACGGCATGCCCGACTTCGCCGAGGGCTTGAGCGCGCGCCGCGACAGGAAGAAGGATGTCGACATGATATCAAATTGCCAGCCGTGCTTGCGTGCGATAGCCAGCGCTTTCGGCACGTTCGGTTGCTCCATGTAACCGAATTTCAGCGACACCCGCGAAAAATGCTTCGACATTGGCGTGATCCGCACGCGCTCCTCTTCCGGCACGCGGGGTGTGTCGGCGGTAATGATCGTAAGAATCACGTTGTTCTCGTGCAGCACCTTGTTGTGCTTGAGATTGTGCAATAGCGCGGTCGGTGCAAACTCCGGATCACTGGTGAGAAACACAGCGGTGCCCGGAACAAAATACGGCGGCTTCTTCTCCAGACTGCGAAATAGAGTATCGAGCGGCACTTCAGTTCGCCGCGTCTTGTTGATCAGAATACCGGTGCCGCGTCGCCACGTCAGAATCAGGAGCACCATGCTTGCACCGAACAAGAGTGGCGCCCAGGCGCCCTCAAACAACTTTAGAAAATTGGCGGAAAAGAACACCGCGTCGACGATCACGAACGGAGCCATCAGCAGCGCAGTTTTCCAAAGAGGCCAATGCCATCCTCTCCAGATCACGATGAATGCGAGTATCCCGTCCACGACCATGGTCGTGGCAACCGCAATACCGTAGGCGGAAGCGAGCGCGCTCGACGTGCGGAACAGACCAACCAGAAGAAGCACACCAATCATCAGAGAAAAGGTCACGCGTGGAATATAAATTTGACCGACATGCGAAGCCGAGGTGTGCAGGATAGCCAGTCTGGGTAGCAGACCAAGCTGGATCGCCTGATGCACAAGTGAATAGGCGCCGGTGATAACCGCTTGACTCGCGATGACCGTCGCGGCTGTGGCCAACACGATCATCGGCAGCAAAAAAGGATCAGGGACCAGCCTGTAAAATGGATTCTCAATCGCTGCCGGGTCGGCCAGGACCTTGGCTCCTTGACCGAAATAGTTGATCAGCAGCGCGGGCAAAACGAGTCCGAGCCACGCAACCTGGATAGGTTTCCGCCCGAAATGGCCGAGGTCGGCGTAAAGCGCTTCACCACCGGTAACGACAAGAAATACCGCGCCAAGCGTGACCAAACCGATCGCGCCGTGATGGACGAGGAAGTGAATGCCGTAAAAGGGATTGATGGCAGCAATGACCGTCGGATCGTCGCGAATGTGCAACGCGCCGGCAATTGCGATCGATAAAAACCAAACAACCATGATTGGGCCGAACATCGCTGCAACTTTCGCAGTGCCGCGGCTTTGTGCAGCGAAAAGTGCAATCAGAATAATGACCGTGAGCGGCACAACAAATTCACTGAATGCAGGGCTTGCCAATTTGAGCCCTTCTACCGCGGAGAGTACCGAGATCGCCGGAGTGATCACGGAGTCACCGAGAAACATCGAGGCCCCTATTATGCCGACGATAAAAACGAAAGCCGTACGTCGGCCCAGCGCGCGCGTCGCCAGTGCAGTAAGGGAAAGCGTGCCGCCTTCCCCATTATTGTCAGCGCGCAACAGGATCAAAACATACTTGAGGGTCACCGTTATGATGAGCGCCCAGACAATAAGCGAAAGCACACCGAGCACGACACCGCGGGTGGCGATGTGGTTATCGCTCGCCGCGATCACCGCCTCACGAAAGGCGTAGAGCGGACTCGTACCTATGTCGCCATAGACGACGCCGACGCTGCCGAGTGCCAGGGGCAAAAGCCCAGGAGGAGCGTCATGCCCAATATGCACGGACGCCGTGGCCTGGTTCGCGCCGTCAGTCATTTAAAATTGCCGGATCTGCCGATCGATTTGAAGGCGGGCCTTATATCACCGCGCGAGCCCGGAGAATACCAGGCCTATCTGTCTGATCAGAGCGAAAACCAGTCGGTTCCGAGGGTCGTCCTAAGGGGTCAAATCGGCCGGTAACGGCGGCTCTTCCCGCATCAAAGTGATGGTAACCCGGCGGTTGGGGGACATGGAGGGATCGTCGGGGAAAAGCGGGTCGGTATCGGCCTTTCCCGCCACCATAAAAATATTTCCTGACGGCACACCCTCGGCATCCAGGATTTGACGCACGGCATTTGCGCGATCAGTGGACAGTTCCCACGGTCCATAGCCGGGTTTCGGCGGCACTTTGCTTGAAGCAGTATGGCCAACGATCGAAAGGCGGTACGGCATTGCTTTGAGTTGTGGCGCTATCTTCTGAATCAGCTTTCGCGTCCGCTCATAGGGCTCCTTGCCGCCGTCGGGAAACATCGAGCGTCCATCCTGATCGACAATCTCTATGTTGAGACCCTGTTTGGTCTCCTCAAGCATGATATTCTTGGACGCTTCCGTGATTTCCGGCATGTCCTGCAAAGCTTGTCGCAGAGACGCCGACGCGAGCGAAAATTTGCGATCTTCCTTGAAACGAGCGCCATAGGTTCGCTGTCGGTCGCTCTCCTCAGGCGATGGCGTAGCCGAGGCTTCGGACGGATCGATGTGTGCGGCATTTTTGAGCCGAGGACGCGTAGGCAATCCAAGAATCTCGATAATGCCGGAATAACGCACGCGGTCCTGAACGCCGAAGGCATCGCGCATCGACCCCGCGACGACCTGAAGCTTGGCCTGGTCTTGGGTGGAAAAAGCGACCAGCATCACGAAAAAACTGACGAGCAAGCCCATTAGATCGGCAAAGGTGACGAACCACCCGTGACCGCCACCGTGACCGGCTTCCTTGCGTCTCGCCATCAGATGCCTTCAAATACGCCCTACTACGCGGCGACAGCTTCCGCCGCTTCTTCCGTGCCTTCTTCTTCACTGTGGCGGTGTTTTTCCGGGAGGTAGGCAAGCAGCATCTCGCGCACGAGTGTCGGACTCTTGCCTTCGCGGATCATCAGAATTCCGTCGATGATCAAAGTGCGATTGATTTCTTCATCAACCAGTTTGAGATGCAGCTTGTCGGCAATCGGCAGGCAAAGCAGGTTAGCGACGGCCGCACCGTAAAACGTTGCCAGCAAGGCGACCGCCATGAATGGCCCGAGTTTGGACGGGTCGGTCATGTTGGCGAACATCTGCACCATGCCGATCAAAGTTCCGATCATTCCAAAGGCCGGTGCGCAGTCGCCTACCGCGCGATATATCTTCTGACCTTCATCCAAGTGCGTGAGAAAATTGTCGCGATCGCGTTCCAGGTTGTCGCGAATAAAGTTTCCGTCGTAACCGTCGGCGACGAAGCGGACACCCTTGGCAAGGAATGGGTCCTCTATTTCAACCTTTTCCAAGCCGATCGGCCCCTGTTTGCGTGCAACTTCTGCCAGCCCTGCTATCTCGTCGACTAAATCGCGCTGGCTCATGCGTCGCAATGTGAAGGCGAATTTCGCGCCAAGCGGCAAGCCGTGAAAGATCGAAGCGAGCGGGAAGCGGATCAGGGTTGCGGCGAATGAACCGCCGAAGATGACGATGGCGGCATGCATGTCCGCAAACATGCGCAAATCGCCGCCAAGAAGAATGAGGGTTGCCAGGACGCCAGCACCGGCCAGGAGCCCTAGACCAGTCGAGATATCCATTACTCACCCACCCGAGGCGCGCACGTTCCGGCACAAACCATCTAAGGTTAACCCTAGACTGGCGCTGTTAAGAGGGGGTAAAGGCTAACCGTTGGTGAAAGAAAAAACGCCCGCAAAGGGCCGCTAACGCGTGACCCGTTTCGGAAAAACTGCGAAAATCGCCCGCAAAAGGGTACCAAATGGCGGAGGTCCGTGTCCGGGCCCTCGAAATAGTCGGAGGATGCGACCCATGCGTGAGATCGGCCATTTCATCGGTGGCAAGGCGGTTCCGGGTAGCTCAGGGCGTTTTGGCGATGTTTTTGATCCCAATACCGGCGAAGTCCAAGCCAGGGTCGCGCTCGCCAAACGCTCCGAGGTCGAGCACGCCATCGCAAATGCGCAGGCAGCTCAGCCAGGCTGGGCCGCAACCAATCCGCAGCGCCGCGCTCGCGTCATGTTCAAATTTCTCGAACTGGTCCAGAAAGAGTTCGATACGCTCGCCAAGCTTCTCTCTTCCGAGCATGGAAAGACAATTCCCGACGCGCGCGGGGACATTCAGCGCGGCGTCGAGGTGGTCGAATTTGCCTGTGGGGTTCCGCATCTGCTGAAGGGCGAGTTTACGGAAGGCGCCGGACCTGGAATCGATCTCTATTCCGTTCGGCAACCCTTGGGCGTCGTCGCGGGCATCACGCCATTTAATTTCCCGGCAATGATCCCGATGTGGAAATTCGCGCCGGCCATTGCCTGTGGGAACGCCTTTATCCTTAAACCGTCGGAGCGCGATCCCTCCGTCCCGATGCGTCTTGCTGAGTTGATGATCGATGCCGGATTGCCTCCCGGCATACTCAATGTAGTCAACGGCGATAAAGAGGCTGTCGATACCCTGCTTACCGACCCGCGCGTGATGGCAATCGGCTTCGTTGGTTCCTCGGCAATCGCGGAATACATCTACTCAACAGGTTGCGCCCACGGCAAACGCGTCCAATGTTTTGGTGGCGCCAAGAACCATATGATCGTGATGCCTGACGCCGACATGGACCAGGCTGTCGATGCTCTCGTCGGAGCGGGCTACGGGTCTGCCGGGGAACGCTGTATGGCGGTTTCGGTGGCGGTTCCGGTCGGAAAAAAAACTGCCGATATCCTCGTCGAAAAACTCATCCCACGTGTCGAAAGCCTCAAGATCGGTCCGTCAAACGATCCCCAAGCTGACTACGGACCGCTGGTGACCAGGAGCGCCCTCAATCGCGTGAAAGACTATGTCGACATCGGCGTGAAAGAAGGTGCCAAACTCGTAGTCGACGGCCGCGGTTTCAAGTTGCAGGGCTACGAAAACGGAAATTTCATGGGCGGTTGTCTGTTCGACGACGTCAAGCCAAATATGCGTATTTACAAAGAGGAAATTTTCGGTCCGGTGCTTTCGGTTGTGCGCGCGAAAGACTACGAAGAAGCAGTGCGTCTTCCCTCCGAACATGAATACGGCAATGGGGTCGCCATCTTCACGCGCGACGGCGACGCCGCACGCGATTTCGTAAACCGTGTGCAGGTCGGCATGGTCGGCGTGAATTTCGCGATTCCGGTTCCGCTCGCCTATCATACCTTTGGCGGCTGGAAGCGCTCGGGCTTTGGCGACCTCAATCAGCACGGACCGGATTCGATCCGTTTTTATACCAAGACCAAGACAATCACCTCGCGTTGGCCGACCGGCACGAAAGAAGGCGCCGAATTTGTGATTCCAACCATGAAGTAAGGCGCTGGTGGATGATTGTCGTCAGGGCCGCGACCGGGGTCCTTGTCGCCCTGACGCTGACAGGGTGCGCCGGCGAGCAGCTTTCGCCGGATTCATCCGCTCCCACTCCAGCAGCTTTGGATTCTTCTCTCGTTGGCCGATGGATATTGAGCGCACCGAACGCACCGTCCTGTGGCCTGGAATTTCGCGGCCCGCCCGAGGCGCGTAGCGGGCCGGTTGCACCCGATGGCGGCTGCCCGGGCGGCTTCTACATGAGTCGGCGCTGGGCTATGGAGGGCGGCACTCTTATCATCACCGGGAATGAAAACCAGCCGCTGGCCCAATTCAGGTCCGCTGGCACACACTTCGAAGGTCAATCCACCGCCGGCACCTCTGTTACGCTGGCACGCTGAACGCAGACTTGGAGCCGCCATGCCGGAATACCAGCTTTATTGTTTCGCCCAATCCGGAAACGCCTATCGTGCCGCCCTGATGCTCAACCTGATTGGCGCCGACTGGGAGCCGGTCTGGATCGATTTTTTCGGTAAAGGGGTCCAACGCACGCCTGAGTACCGAAGCGATGTAAACGAGATGGGCGAAGTGCCGGTACTCGTGCATGGCAAGAAAAGGCTTACACAGTCCGGCGTGATCCTCACTTACCTCGCCAGGCGCAGCGGCAAGTTCAAGCCGGAGAATGAGGACGAAGAACTGGAAGCGCTGCGATGGATGATTTTCGACAACCAAAAGGTCAACGGATTTCTCGGTCCGTTCCGCTTTCTAAAAAACTTTGCGAAGCCCGCCGGTGACCCGGCTGTGCTTACCTTTCTCAAGGGGCGCATCGACGGCAACCTTGCGATCGTCAACAAGCGGCTGACCGGACGGCAGTTCCTCTTGGGCAATAAGCCGACGATCGCCGATATTTCGATGGCGGCCTATCTTTATTACCCGTCCGAGGAATTCGGCTTCGACGTCGCCAAAGAACACCCCGCAATCGGGGCCTGGCTCGAACGCATGAAGGCGCTGCCAGGCTGGAAGCATCCCTACGATCTCATGCCGGGCTATCCACTCGGCACGAATTGACTTCAGTTCAGGCGTGCTGGGCGGCCCGCGTCGGGTTCGCGGGCTTCAGGCGGCAATGCTGCATCGCTTGCGGACGTTTTGGCCGCGGCAGCGGAGGCAGTTGCGTCCTTGCGCTGGTATTCGCGATAGGAAAGCCAACCCAATGGCAGGCACGCGAGGTAAGCGAGCGTTCCAAGTGTAAGTACCTGCCAAGGGTAACTGACCAGCAGCGCGAAAAACAAAACGACCATGACGAAAACCGGCAATACCATTTCCGGCGGTACGCGTTTGCCTACGCGCTTTCCCGAAAATACCGGCAGACGCGACACCATCAAAAACGCAATCAGCAACGTGTAGAGGAAGGTAAGCCAAACCGTAATGAGACCGACCGATGCGCCAAGAAAACTCAGGTAGATCGGCAGCAATACGGTGATGGCTCCGGCCGGAGCCGGAATGCCAGTGAAGAAATTCCCCGCCCATATCGGCTTATTGGGGTCGTCAATCATCACGTTGAAACGCGCGAGCCGCAGGCCGGCGCAGATCGCAAAAACCAAAGCGGCGATCCAGCCGGCCGATTTAAGTTCGTGCAAACCCCAGAAATACAGGATCAATGCCGGTGCCACACCGAAATTGACGAAATCGGCAAGGCTGTCGAGCTCCGCGCCGAAGCGCGAGGTGCCCTTGAGCATCCGCGCGATGCGTCCGTCGATCCCATCGAGCAGAGCGGCAAAGACGATCGCGGCCAACGCCAGGTCGAGCTTGTCTTCAACCGCCACGCGGATCGCCGTCAGGCCCGCGCACAAAGCAAGGAGAGTGATGAGGTTGGGAAGCAGAGTGCGGACAGGGATCGCCTTAAACCGGCGGCGGAACGGCGGCGGTGCAGGATCAAATGGGGGAAATACCATGATGCGACTATAGCCTGTTGCTGCGCACAACGCAGATGACTCTGTCGGCATAGTAAGCAGATCGTCGCGCCGAAATTATGGGCAACAGCTGATGCAGCAGGCAACGGTGACACCTTTCCGCGTCCATGGCCTTAATTTTATCCGCAATTTCAGATAGATCGGCCCCATTGGGTTTCAACCCGTCCGATATGCCCGGGCATCGCCTCCCGCACGTAAATCCGCAAGTACGGTTTCGCCCGCTATCGATGTCTGTCCCATCGCGACAAGCGGCGGCATTCCTTCGGGAAGATAGACATCGACTCGTGAACCAAAGCGGATCATGCCGATACGTTGCCCCGTGTTGATGGCGTCACCGTTCCGCACGAAGCATACGATTCGCCGAGCAACAAGGCCGGCGATTTGCACAACGGCGATACGCGTACCTGCGGTCGCGATCACCAGCGAGTTACGCTCATTGTCAATGCTCGCTTTGTCGAGATCGGCATTAAAGAACTTGCCCGGCTGATAGACAATTTTCTCGATCTTACCGGCGACTGGGCTTCGGTTTACGTGGCAGTCGAAAACGCTCATGAAAATCGAAATGCGCGGTAACGCCTTGCTGCCGAGGCCGAGATCCGGCGGCGGGGCGGCGCTGGTGATCTGGCTTACGCGACCATCGGCCGGCGCTACTACCAGGCCGTCGCGCACCGGCGTCACCCGCGGCGGATCGCGAAAAAAATAAGCGCACCAGATCGTCGCTAGCGTGCCGAGCCACCCCAGCGGGCTCCACAGCCAAAACAAAACAAGGCTGACAAATGCAAAGGCGCCGATGAAGGGGTAGCCCTCCGGAGTGACCGGAACAATTTGCGAGCGAATCGAATCGTAGATCGACATGCGGATATATTACTCCGCCGCGTCGGCGGGCGCTTCGAGCTGCGTCACCGGCGCCGCGGCCGCAGCGCTAATGGCATCCTCGACAGGCGGCGGATTGCGATTGGGCGCTTCCTGGTCCTCCCCGGCAAGGGCAAGTTTTTCGCGCGCTTCTTCGGCCTCGCGCTGGCGGTTCCACATACTGGCATAGAGACCGTTCGCGGCGAGCAACGCATAATGCGTACCGCGTTCGACGACCTCGCCCTGGTCGAGTACGATGATCTCATCGGCTCCCACAATGGTCGAAAGCCGATGCGCGATCACCAATGTCGTGCGGTTGCGTGACACGCGCTCAAGCGCGTCCTGAATTTCTCGTTCGGTATGGCTGTCGAGGGCGGAGGTCGCTTCGTCGAGGACCAGAATGGGCGGCGCTTTGAGAATGGTGCGCGCGATCGCGACCCGTTGCTTTTCGCCGCCCGAGAGCTTGAGTCCGCGCTCGCCGACCTCTGTGTCGTAACCCTTGGGGGCGATGCGGATGAGAGGATCGATCTGTGCGAGCTTCGCCGCCTCCTCCACTTCAGCGTCCGTTGCTTCCCAGCGTCCATAACGAATGTTGTAACGGATCGTGTCATTGAACAGCACGGTGTCCTGCGGGACCATGCCGATCGCTTGGCGGAGCGACTTCTGCGAGACCTTGGAAATATCTTGTCCATCGATTGAAATGCGCCCGCCAGACAAGTCATAAAATCGAAACAACAGCCGCGAAATCGTCGACTTGCCGGCACCGGAGGGACCCACCACTGCGACCGTTTTTCCTGCCGGCACCTCGAAGCTGATACCTTTGAGAATACGGCGCGTCGGCTCATAGGCGAAGCTGACATGTTCAAACCGTATGGTGCCGGTGCCAACCCTTAACGGCGGCGCGCCCGGTATGTCCTTGATTTCCGGCTCTCGTCCCAAAATCGCAAACATGATCTCGATGTCGATGACCGCCTGCTTGATCTCCCGGTAAACCATGCCCATGAAATTGAGCGGCTGGTAGAGTTGAATCATCATGGCGTTGATCAGCACGAAATCGCCGACAGTCTTGCTGCCGGCACTGATCTCAAATGCACACATCACCATGACAGCACCCAACCCGGCAGTGAAGATGACTGCTTGTCCGGCATTGAGCACGGCGAGCGAGGTGTAAGCGCGCACGCTGGCGTCCTCGTAACGAGCCATGGCGCGATCGTAGCGTGCGGCCTCGCGTTCCTCGGCGGAAAAATATTTCACCGTTTCATAATTGAGCAAAGAGTCGATCGCCTTGACGTTGGCATCTGTGTCGCTGTCATTCATTTTGCGGCGTATGCCGATGCGCCATTCGGTGGCGCGGTATGTGTAGGTCATATAGATCACGACGGTGGCCATGACCGCTACGACGTACCGCCAATCAAATTGCCACATCAGAACCACGACGATAAATGCGAGTTCGATGATCGTCGGCGCCAATTGCAAAATAACCATGCGTACGATGGTTTCGATACCGTTGCGACCGCGCTCGAGGACACGCGTCAGCCCCCCGGTCTTGCGCTCGAGATGGAAGCGCAGCGAGAGTTCATGCATGTGCACGAAGGTGCGATAAGCCAGTCTGCGCACTGCGTTCATCGCGACCTTGGCAAACAATCCGTCGCGCAATTGGGTGAGCGCCGCCATCAGGATGCGCATGCCGCCATACGCGATCGTCATCGCTATGGGTGCGGCCATCGCCCATAGCAGCCAGTCGGACGCGGCGATGGGCGCCGTGCCGTGGCCGGCGAGCGCGTCCGTGGCCCATTTGAACGTGAATGGCACCGCCATGGTTGCGAGCTTTGCAGCCAGCAACAACAGGAGAGATCCCATCACCCGCAACTTCAGGTCACGGCGATCCGAAGGCCAGATGTAGGGCCAGAGGTGAATGATGGTCGTGAACAAGGCGCCGCGGTCAGCGGACACGCGTGATTCGTTTCCAGATGCCGGATGATGGTGATGGTCGCTCATTCAGGTTCTCATATAGGGGGATTCTGGCCGGTAATCACCCTACCCGCCGGTTTTCAGCCGCCGCCTTGACGTTGCCGCAAGTGCAATGCACATGCATAGCTATGAACAAAAGCGAAAAATCCAGCAAAATCAGAAAAATTTGCGTCTATTGCGGCTCCGGGCCAGGCACGGACCCGGCTTTCGTCGAGAGCGCCCGCGCCTTCGGTACCATCCTCGCCAAGAACGGCATCGGCCTGGTTTTCGGCGGAGGTTCCGTCGGCATGATGGGCACGATATCCAAGTCAGTGCTTGAGCACGGCGGCGACGTCACCGGCATCATCCCCGAATTCCTGGTCGCGCGCGAACACGCAATGCGCGGCGTCGACAACCTGATTGTCACGCGCGACATGCATGAGCGAAAACGCAAGATGTTCGAGATGGCGGACGCTTTCGTGGCAATGCCGGGCGGCATCGGGACGCTCGAAGAAGCGGTCGAACAGATTACCTGGGTGCAGCTTGGCCGTCACCGCAAGCCGATCCTTCTCGCCAACATAAAAGGCTTTTGGGACCCGCTATGCGCCTTGATCGACCACATGAAAAAACTTGAATTCATCCGCGGCGATCTCAACTTCGATCTGCTCGTCGCAGACAGAGTTGTAGATATTCTTCCTATGCTGCAAAAAGCCGCGTCGACGATACCGGAGTCGGCCAAGAAGATGTCGGCCGCGGGTGTCGACCAGATGTAGCTTTATTTTCCGCCGATGAAAGTTACCGCCTCGATACGGTTGCCGTCGGGATCGCGGATGAACGCGGCGTAGTAACCCTCGCCGTGTTGAGGCCGCAGCCCCGGCGCGCCATCGCTTGAGCCGCCGGCCGCAAGCGCCGCGGCATGAAAAGTGTCGACAAGTTCGGTCGATCGCGCCCGGAAACAGACATGTGCGCCGCTCCCCTGTGACGCCGGATTTTGAACGGCGCGCAAGTTGATCCAGAATTCCGGATAGGTCTTTCCAAAGCCGACCGTTGCCGGTCGCTCCTCCAGTTTATCAATTCCGATTGTGCCGAGCAGCGTCTCATAAAAGCGCGTTGCTGCGGTGATATCGCTTACCGCGACGGAAACGTGATCGATCACACCGGAGCGCCCGATTTCACCAGTTTAAAGACTATGGAATCCATCAAAGCCTGGAACGAGGCGTCAATGATGTTCGGCGACACTCCGACCGTCGTCCAGCGCTCGCCCTTTTCGTCTTCGCTCTCGATCAGAACACGGGTCACCGCCTCGGTACCGGCGTTGAGGATGCGCACGCGGTAGTCTGTGAGTTTAAGGTCAGCGATGTATTTCTGATATTTGCCAAGATCCTTCCGCAGCGCGAGATCGAGCGCATTGACCGGACCATTCCCTTCAGCCGCCGAAATCATGTTGTCGTCGCCAACCTTCACTTTTACGACAGCCATCGTGACGGTGACACGCTCACCCTTGGCATTGTTGCGCTGCTCGACATTGACATCGAATTGGGTCACGTCGAAATAGCTTGGCACCTTTCCAAGTGTGCGCCGGGCCAGCAGCTCGAATGAGGCATCCGCTGCCTCATAGGCATATCCGATCGCTTCGCGCTCCTTGACGATTTCAAGCAGGCGTCCCACGCGCGGATCGTCCCTGTCGGCCTTGATTCCGACCCGCTCAAGTTCGGCGAGGACGTTGGATTTTCCGGCCTGTTCCGACACAAGCACCTTGCGACGATTGCCGATGGTCTCGGGCGCGACGTGTTCGTAGGTAGCAGGATCCTTCATGATGGCGGAGGCGTGGATGCCGGCTTTGGTCGCGAAGGCGCTCTCGCCCACGTAAGGCGCGTGCCGATCGGGTGCACGATTAAGCCGTTCGTCGAGGGCATGCGAGACATGAACGAGCTTCTTGAGCGCCGCATCGGTCACACCGATATCGAAGCGCTGTGAAAACTCCGGTTTGAGTTTGAGCGTCGGGATGATCGAAACGAGGTTTGCGTTTCCGCAGCGCTCGCCAAGCCCATTGAGCGTCCCCTGGATCTGGCGCGCGCCGGCGCGCACGGCGGCGAAGGAATTGGCCACCGCTTGGTCGGTGTCGTTGTGGGCATGAATGCCAACGTGATCCCCGGGAATGACCTTCACCACGTTGCCGACGATCTTCTCAATCTCGTCCGGTAATGTGCCGCCATTGGTGTCGCACAACACAACCCAGCGTGCGCCTTCGTCATAAGCGGTCTTGGCACAAGCCATCGCATACTCGGGATTGGCCTTGTAGCCGTCAAAGAAATGCTCGCAATCAAGGAGCACCTCCCTGCCCTTCGCCTTCGCGGCGCGCACGCTGTCGCGGATTGAGGCGAGGTTTTCCTCGCCCGTCGTCTCCAGAGCGACCCTCACATGGTAGTCCGACGACTTGGCGACAAAACAGATGGCGTCGGCCTTTGCATCCAGCAACGCAGCCAGACCGGTGTCATTGGAGGTCGACCGGCCGGGCCGCCGCGTCATGCCGAATGCCGTGAACCTGGTATCAAGCTTGCGATCCTTGGCAAACAGCTCGGTATCGGTCGGATTAGCCCCCGGATAGCCGCCTTCGATGTAATCGATGCCAATGTCGTCAAGCATGCCGGCGATCGCCAGCTTGTCGGCCAGCGTGAAATCGACCCCGTTGGTCTGCGCGCCGTCGCGCAGCGTGGTGTCGAAGAGGTAGAGGCGCTCACGGGACATCGCCGTCACCACAGGTAGTAGTTCGCCGCCAACGCCACCGCGACGACGATTGCGATCACGCCGAGCACGATATGGTGGCGCTGGAATTCCATCACGCCATCCGATAGCCAACATAGAGCGCGAGCGCGATTGCGGCCGCGATCACCGCGTATTTGAGCACGATGTAGTAGAGCCAATGGCGCGGAAACGGCGTGTCAGGCTTTGTCATGAAGCCTCCCGTTTGGCGGCAAGCTGCTTTTGCAGCGTGGTGTTGGCGAGCCATTCATCGCCAACTGAAACTGTATTGCGCTGCTGGGCAACATAGCCGCGCTTTTCAAAGAACCCGCGCGCGCTGTCGCTGGCGTCAACGTTGAGCTTTGCCGCTCCACGTGAGCCCGCAAGTTTCTCCAGCGCGTCGACGAGCATTGCGGCCACCCCCTGTCCGGTCGCGGCGGGGTGTACATAGAGCATATCGATCTTGTCTTTGCCTTCAAGTGAGGCGAAGCCGACCGGCGAGCCCTCCAGCGTCGCGACCAGCGTCAGCTGCCCGGAGAGCTTCCCGCGGAAATCATTGACATCGTTTGCGGCAGAAGCCCAAGCCTCCTGCTGTGCCTCGGTGTAATCATCGGCAGTCAATTCCTCAATGCTGTCGCGGAAGATTTCGCGCAGCAGCGGGGCATCGGCCGGCAGGAACGGCCGCAGCCCGAGTTTGGGGTGCGCAACGGCCATCATCCCGCGATCTCCCAGGTAGTCCCGTCTTTGGAATCCTTCAGCACGACGCCCATTTCTGCAAGTTTGTCGCGGATGCGATCCGACTCCTTGAAGTTTTTCGCTTTGCGGGCGGCGGCGCGGGCGTCGATCAAATTTTTGACCTCATCTTGGAATTCTTTTGGCTTTAGTCTGCCGGCGGCCTGGCCGATTGCGGCAAAGTCCTTCCAAGATTTGAGCGAGTGCGAAAATATACCAAGAAAATTGCCCGCTTGGTGCAGTGCCTGCGCCGCCTCTAACTCGCCCTTCCTCGCACGCTCGGCAAGTTTGTGCATTTCGCCCAATGCCATCGGCGTATTTAGGTCGTCGGCGAGCGCATTTGTGAAGGCCGCGGGAGGGGCTTCGGTTGAGCCGAACGATGTTTGGTGCTCATCCAGAACGTTCGCCCAGTTTCGCAGTGTCTGCTTAGACTCCTCCAGACCCCGCAAAGTCCAATCAATCGGTTGGCGATAATGAGTCCGTAGCATTGCAAGGCGAATTGCCGGCCCTTCCCACGAATGACCACCGAATTTATTGCTACTCAGCAATTCATGGATCGTCACGAAATTGCCGAGGCTCTTGCTCATCTTCTCGCCTTCGACCTGCAAGAAGCCGTTGTGCATCCAGTAATTCGCCATCACCGGCGTGTGAAACGCGCAGCGCGATTGCGCGATCTCATTCTCATGGTGCGGAAAGACAAGATCGATGCCGCCGCCGTGAATGTCGAAGGTCTCGCCCAGGTGCTTCCATGACATGGCCGAGCATTCAATGTGCCAGCCGGGACGACCGGGCGACCTGATTCCGGCAGGGGATGGCCAGGCGGGCTCGCCCGGCTTCGATGGTTTCCACAAAACGAAATCCTGCGGGTCCTTCTTGTATGGCGCGACCTCGACGCGCGCGCCGGCGATCATTTCATCGAGCGAACGATTGGAAAGCTTGCCGTAATCCTTCATCGACGGCACGTGGAACAGCACATTGTCCTCTGCCACGTAAGCATGGCCGGACTTCACCAGCCGTTCGATCAGGTCTTTCATGGGCTCAATGTAATCGGTCGCGCGAGGCTCAAATGTCGGATCGAGGCAGCCGAGCGCCTGCACGTCGCTATGAAAAATCTCGTAAGTTTCTTTGGTCAGCTCACCGATAGAGATTCCGCGCTCCGCCGCGCGTGCATTGATCTTATCGTCGACATCGGTGACATTGCGCACGTAGGTGACATGCTTCTCGCCGTAGATGTGACGCAACAGGCGGAACAGAACATCAAACACGATAACGGGGCGCGCATTGCCGATATGGGCGAAGTCGTAGACCGTCGGCCCGCACACATACATGCGTACACGAGACGGATCGAGCGGGGTAAACACCCGCTTCTCGCGCGTCAGCGTATCGTAGAGCTTGAGTTCCATAGCAAATGACACCTTCGGCCCCGCTGGCCGGGCGTCCTGCTATCTCAACGTTGAGAAAAGACGGCCGCAGCCAGCGAAGGTCGCTAGCGAATAATCTCCGGGCAAATGCCGCAGATATGGTTAAAGCCGTTCATGGCCGCACAATGATTTGTCGCGTCTCCATCGTCAAGGTCTCGACCCAAATCGTGTGAAATACAGCAAAAAATCAATGACCGCGCCCCGATCGCGGGGTTAAGCTCTGCTTAACGATTTTACTCGCATGCTCGAAATCGGCGCGGGGCCGCGGCCCGGCGTCTCCATATTCAGGGCATTTCGACATGCGCATGGTTCTGGTCGCTCTCGGCACTTTGGTCTGTTTGTCCACGACAACGCTGGCCGAGAGGCGCATGTTCGTCATCGCCAACGACGCTGACGGATATGGCATTGATCGGTGCCTCGCCTCCGGAGAAAAGTGCGGGGAGGCGGCCGCCAATGCCTATTGCAAGACACAGGCCTTTGCGCAGGCTTCGACATATCACAAGGTAGACCGCGGCGATATTACGAGCGGATCTCCAGGCGTCGTCTCCGACGGCTGCCCCGACGGCAACTGCAACGCCGTCGCCATCGTCTGCACGCGTTAGTCGCGTTCAGCCCTGCAAGGCGGCCCACATTTCCCGATCGCGCTCGGCAGTCCAGATAACCGGCCATTCGATGCCACGCGCCTCGTCATAGGCGCGTGACACGCTAAATGGCAAGCAATGTTCGTAGATTGCGAAGCCCTTGAACTTGGGATCCATGGTCAGACGCGCGAAGTCAAAAGCCTCTTTCAATGAGCGGCCTTTGGCTACGCTCTCTTGCACTGAACTAAAAAGCGTCGAGACAAAATCGCTGGTCAGCTCTAATCCTTCCTTGACCATATCGGACCTCGTTAGCGCCGCGCCGCGCCCCGGTACCAGCGCGCTGGCCTGGAGTTCGGCGAGATGGTCAAGTGTCGCTAGCCAGTCGGTGAAGTAGGCATCACCGCAATAACAGGCTGATTTGTATTCGACGAGATCTCCGGAAAACACGACGCCGGCATCAGGAACGATCGCTATGACGTCGCCGGCGGTGTGCCCGCGTCCTATATGCATGATCCGGACTTCGCGCCGTCCCAGCCAGACCGATGTCTGATCGGGAAAAGTGATCGTCGGCCAGGTCAGACCCGCTATGGTTTCGGCGCCACGAAAAAGTCGGGGAAAACGAGCGATCTCCGACTCCATGTCCTCCTTGCCGCGTTCGGCGATCAGGCCGCGCGTGGCATCCGACGCAAGGATTTCCGCGCCTTTGAAAGCCGAGGCACCAAGGGTCCGTACCGCATGAAAGTGGCTTAGCAGGACATACTTAATCGGCTTGTCGGTGATTTTCGCAACGCGCGCGATCACGTCATCCGCCATTGTGGGCGTCGCCTGCGCATCGATGACCATCACTCCGTCATCGCCAATGATGACGCCGGAGTTAGGATCTCCCTCCGCGGTATAGGCGTAAAGTCCCGCTCCGATCTGTTCGAACGAGACTTTCTTTTCGCCGAGATCCTCGGTGGAAGCGAATGCAGTCACCTCGTCACACCTCGCGTCCGATCAAGGCGTCCATCGACCATGGGCCTCCTCCCCTTATGAGAAAATGGAAAACAACGATCGCCCAAAACAGCGGATATTCGATACCTCGGTTTTCCCATGCGAAGCCGAATTGCCAGTGATAGGTGACGATAGCGACCAGGAGAAAACCGATAATCGGCGCGGCCACCACCCGGGTGAGAAATCCAAGGGCAAGACAAACACCGCAAACGAACTCAACCACACCGACGATATATGCCCAAAACAGCGCGTTCTCGAACCCAACGCTCTCGAGAAACTTTGCGGCGGCGTCAGTATGTCCGAACAGAATAGGAAATCCATGGATCGCGAGCGAGCCGCCAGCGACAAGCCGGATGAGCGGTTCGGTGATCGGAGCAAACGCCCGATAGACTTTGCCGAGTGTCGGCATCAGAAGGCGTGGTTGTTCCATAGCGGCCCTCACTACGGCGATTGCATTGTAGCATGCACTGCTTGAACCGTATCGCCAACGGGCCATGGCCCGGCTAAATTGCGGTGGTGCAAACCGAGGTCAACCCGTGAAACTCTATTCCTATTTTCGCTCCTCTGCCGCCTATCGCGTGCGCATCGCGCTCAATCTCAAAGGTCTCACCTATGAGATGGTGCCTATCCATCTGACGAAGGACGGCGGGCGACAGCACACGTCGGAATTTCGTGCGATCAATCCGCAGGCGCGCGTGCCCGCATTGGAGCTGTCGAGTGGCGAGATCCTGACCCAATCGCTGGCGATCATCGAATACCTCGATGAGATTCATCCCGAACCGCCGCTATTGCCAGCTGACGCACTCGGGCGCGCGAAATCGCGAGCCGTTGCACAAATGATTGCGTGTGATATTCACCCACTCAACAATCTCATTGCGTTGCAATATCTGAAGCGGCAGCTCAAGCATGAACAGACCGACGTTGACGCCTGGTATCACCACTGGATCATCGAGGGCTTTACCGCGCTGGAGACGATGCTGGCGGATGGGCCCTATGCCTGCGGACCTCACGTAACACTCGCCGATATTTGCCTGGTACCGCAGGTCGCAAATGCACGGCGTCTCAAGGTGCCACTCGAGAAATTCAAAAAAATCGTAGGAGTAGACGCGGCGTGCATGAAGCTCCCGGCATTCGACAAGGCGAGGCCTGAACATCAGCCTGACGCCGAATGACGCCGGCCCGGTCGTCTGCTAGACCACCGAACCGCAACTCGCATCCCACCACCCTTTCACCGTCAACGGACAGCATGTGATCGACAGCAAAATCGCACGCGTCGTCCTCTGGATGGTCGGCGCACTGCTCTCGTTTTCGGTAATGGCGGTTTCGATCCGTGAGCTGTCCCGCGGTGGACTGAGTATTTTCGAAATTCTTGCGATTCGAAGCGGAGTTGCCCTTCTGGTCCTTCTTGTACTTTTGGCGGTGCGCCCTGATCTACGCGTGCACGCGCTGCCGCGGCGCATGGGGCTCAACATCTTCCGCAACACCGTACACTACGCTTCGCAATACTCCTGGGCGCTCAGTCTCACCATGCTGCCACTTGCCACAGTGTTCGCGCTGGAATTCACGATGCCAGCGTGGACGGCACTGCTTGCGGTTTGGTTTCTGCATGAGCGCATGACCCCGAGCCGTCTCGGGGTCGTCGTCCTCGGATTAATCGGTGTGCTGGTAATCCTGCGGCCGGGCATCGCTGGTTTCAATCCGGCGGCACTGTTGGTGCTTCTGGCGGCGTTCGGCTACGCCATCACTATGATTACCACCAAAAAGTTGACGATGACCGAGACCACTTTTGGGATTGTATTCTGGATGGCGGTGATTCAGTTTCCGCTTTCTCTTATTGGCAGTGATTCGGCTGCGTTTTTGCACTTCGGAACGCATCACATTTTGCCCGCAATCGGCGTCGGTACCGCCGGGCTTACGTCACACTATTGTCTGAGCAATGCCTTCCGCTCTGGCGACGCCACTCTGGTCGTGCCACTTGATTTCATGCGTATTCCGCTCATCGCGGTGGTCGGTTGGGAACTCTATGGTGAACGACTCGACATTTTCGTGCTACTCGGAGCACTGATCATCGTTTCGGGCGTCCTTTGGAACCTGCGTTCTGAAGTCGCAGGCGCCCACTGACAACAAGGCTCGCTCCACCGTGACTTTCAGACTAAAGTCCTCGCGCATGAAGGCGTCGCCCCGCAGATTCGCGGCTGCTGTAGCCGCGACAATTTCGAGTTTCGCGGCGGCGCACGCGCAATCGACAAATCCTGCCTGCCAACGACTCGAGGCCCAACTCGCAACTCTTGATCGGGGCAACGCTGATCCGGCGCGCGCCGAACAAATTCGCCGCACGGAAGATGCGCTTAATCGACAGCAATTCGAAGTCGATCGGCTGGTGGCGCAGTCACGCCGTATGGGCTGCGAAAGCTCTGGCTTCTTCTCGATTTTCAGCAATCCGCCGGCGCAGTGCGGCGGACTCATCCGGCAGACTGATCAGCAACGCAACACGCTCCAGCGCATGCGGAACGATCTGGAACGGCTTAATGGCGGCACCACCGAACGCGCCGCGCAACGTCGCGGCCTGTTGATCGCGCTTGGCGACAATGGATGCGGCTCGCAATATCGTTCCGCGGCGCTTGCCGCACAGCAAGGTGGGTTCTGGGACCGCCTGTTTGGCGACAACGGTGGCGGCAGCGTGGTGACAACTCCCCTTGGGCCAATGAGCGGAACCTTCCGTACCGTCTGTGTGCGAACATGCGACGGCTTCTATTTTCCGATTTCCTATTCCACCTCGTCGGATCGTTTCCGCGACGACGAACAGACCTGCCAACGCATGTGTCCCGCGGCAGAGGTGTCGCTCTACACCTACCACAATCCTGGAGAAGAGATTTCGCAGGCTGTCTCGCTGAACGGTCGCCTGTACACGGAATTGCCAAACGCGTTTCAGTACCGGAAATCCATGAGTCCCGAATGTGGCTGCCGCCGGCCAGGCGAAAGCTGGGCGCAAACGCTCAAGACGATCGGCCCTGACGACACGCTCGCCCCGGGCGACGTCGTCGTCACGGAGCAAAATTCCAAGCAACTTTCGCAACCACGCATCGGTGCCGATGGCAAACCGATCCGCGTGGATCAGCGCGCGCCAGCAATTGTGCCGGCACCCGCGGCTCCAGCACCAACTGCGGAATCGCCAGGTCAAACCGAGCCGACTAAACGCAGCGTCCGGACGGTTGGTCCTACATTCCTACCAACCCGATAGAAAACCAAGTTGTCAGAAATCGAATGCTTCTGATTTTGCCGGCTTACCCGTGATCAAGGAAACATCGGGTGCCGGCATCGGTGTTCCAGGATCGCGGAAGCGGTTGGTAATCGGATAGCGGCGGTCGCGCCCGAAATTCTTGAGTGTGACCTTAACGCCGGGGGCCGCCTGACGGCGTTTATACTCGGCAAGATGGATCATGCGTTCAACCCGCATTACGGTATCGCGATCGAATCCTGCTTCGACCACAGCGGATATTGGCTCCTCGCGCTCGACCAACCGCTCGAGAATTGGATCAAGCACGGCGTAAGCCGGGAGCGAATCTTCGTCTTTTTGGTTCTCGCGCAATTCTGCGGTCGGCGGCCGCGTAATGATATTCTCCGGGATCACGTGTCCGTCAGGCCCTTTGGCGCCGTCAGGTTTCCAGCCGTTGCGCAGACGTGCCAGGCGAAATACCTCGGTTTTGTAAAGGTCCTTGATTGGGTTGAACCCGCCATTCATATCGCCATAGAGCGTAGCGTAGCCAACTGACATCTCAGATTTGTTCCCCGTCGTCACCACCATGAGGTTGAATTTGTTGGAGATTGCCATGAGTATGGTGCCGCGCGCACGCGCCTGCAGATTTTCTTCGGTAACATCGCGCGGTAGCCCGGAAAAAACCGACGCAAGCACTGCTTCAAATCCTTCGACCGCCGGCGCGATCGACAATGTCTCGTAACGCACCCCAAGCGTTTTCGCGCAGGCGGCGGCATCGTCAAGCGATTCTTTCGACGTGAACTTGTAGGGCAACATGATGCAGCGGACGCGCTCCGCACCCAGTGCGTCCACCGCCATCACCGCGCACAACGCCGAATCGATTCCGCCAGACAAGCCCAACACTACGCCGGGGAATCCGTTTTTGTTGACGTAGTCGCGCAGACCTAACACACACGCCATATAGTCGGCGCGATCCGCCTCGACGGCTGCAACTACCGGACCGTTTTCACAGCGCCACGTACCATTGCGGCGGGCCCAATGCGTCGTAACGATCGTCTCCTGAAAGGCTGGAAGCTGAAATGCCAGTGAGCAGTCCGCATGCAGGCCAAATGAAATGCCATCGAATACCAGCTCGTCCTGACCTCCGACCTGATTGACGTAGACTGTTGGAAGTCCTTGCTCGGTCACGCGCGCCACCGCGATATTGAGGCGCACGTCGCCCTTCTGGCGCCAATAAGGCGAGCCGTTCGGTACCACGAGCATCTCGGCACCGGTCTCTGCCAGACACTCGACAACCTCCGCTCCCCAGATGTCCTCGCAGATCGGGAGTCCCAGACGCACACCGCGAAAGTTCACCGGACCTGGCATTGGCCCTGGCACAAAGACTCGCTTTTCGTCGAACACACCGTAGTTCGGAAGATCTACCTTGTAGCGTAACGCGGTGATTGCGCCGCCATCCAGCAACGCGACTGCGTTGTAAAGCTTGCCTGCGTCGAGCCACGGAGTGCCGAGCAGCAAGGCGGGCCCCCCGGCGGCGGTTTCCCTTGCAAGCGCTTCGACCGCCGATCGGCACGCAATCTGGAACGCCGGCTTGAGCACCAGGTCCTCGGGCGGATAACCGGCAATGAACAGCTCGGGAAAAACGACCAGATCTGCGCCTTGCCCAGCCGCTGCGACGCGCGCGCCCTTTGCCTTCTCAACGTTGCCGGCAATGTCCCCAACGGTCGAATTGAGCTGCGCCACAGCGATTGCCAGCTTGTCAGCAGAACGAGCGCTCATGACAAAGCTCTACAGCCTCGGCGTCCCAGCCGGCAATGGGGTGATTGCATCGCTGACCCGCGAACATGGATACCGCGCTGACATGAGCGGTCATCCAATCGTTTCGCCTATTTCGCCGCCGTTCGTAATCCGGCCCCGCCGCCGCTGAGAGCCACGGTTCCGGCTGGCTTCAAATTGTGGCCGTCGAATCGAAATGCCTGCAGATTCTTCTCAACCATGCATTGGATCACCACGGTCTTGTTATTCTTGCTAAAGGCCGCGCCCTGGCACCAATGCCCGACCCTGGCCTGAGCGACTTTTGCAAGATTGGTGCCCTTGATCGAGTAGATTTGCAGCAAGCCGTAATCATTGAATGCCGGATGGTTTTTCGGCCTGTTTGAGCCGTTCATTACGGTCACTGCCAAATAGGAACCATCAGCCGACATCGCGACGCCTTCCGGTGTCTGCCCGACACTTATCGTTTCGACAACACGCGGCGGTTTTGATTTGAGGTCAATGACGGTAATGGTGTCGATATCGCCCTGCCCGCCTCCTTGATTGCTGACCACGGCGATATCGCCCTTCGAGCTGATCTCGAGGCTGTAGGGTCTGACGCCACCAACCATGAACATCTTGCTATCTTCTACTTTGTTGCCGTCCACCGACAAAATCGAAATCCTGTGGTCGCCATCGCGAGTCACCAAGGCGCGCTTGCCATCGGGCGTGAATGCGACGTGACTGGGGCCGGACTTGGAATCGCCGAGCTGAATTTTGCCGGCCGGCGTGAGCTTGTTGCCGGCGATCGTAAATACCGAAACCGTACCTTCACTTCTGTTGGCGACCAGCGCCAGTGTGCCGGAGGAATTGATCGATACGCCCGCCGCACCGAGGCCGGCTTCCAACGTGGCAATCACGGCGGCCGGCTTGGCTTTAAGATCGATGACGGAGAGCTTGTTATCGGGGACAGCTTTTTTCCGATCAGCTGGATCGACTTTGAAAGCTCCGGTCACCAGCGCAAAGCTTACGTCGGGTGAAATCGCAACGCTCTGCGGTGGGCCAACAACGCTGGCTGGCGCCTTAACTTCGCCAATCACTTTTGGCGGCATGGCACCCAGGTCGATAATGCTGACAGTGTCGCCTGCGATGTTGTCGGGCACCACATTGACGCCGTCAGCTAGAACGGCCTTGTTGTCGTTCGCGGAAAGTGCGATCTGGGCCTCAGCGCTAAACGCGAACAGCGGCAACACGGACAGCGCGAAGACAAGTTTGGCCGTCCGCAAAATTTGGCGTTTCATAGAGCCTCCCCGGCTCGGGTGTCTTTATTGTGAAAAGCCTCAAGCCGCGCCGAGCCCGCAACCTGCCCGCTGACATTAACACCAATCCGAGAGGATTGCTTCCCGCCTCAGAGGCCGGCAACTGCCGGCACCGGCCTGGCTTGGCCGGACCTTTCCTTTTTCAGCAGTTCGGCAAGCAGGAAGGCGAGGTCGATTGCCTGCTCCGCATTGAGCCGCGGGTCACAGGCGGTGTGATAACGATCATTGAGATCGGCTTCCGTGATGGCGCGAGCGCCGCCCGTGCATTCGGTAACGTTCTGCCCCGTCATCTCAAGATGAACACCACCGGCATATGTGCCCTCAGCCTGGTGTACTTCAAAGAAGCTGCGGACTTCCTTCAAGATGAGGTCGAACGGCCTGGTCTTGTATCCGGTGGCGGAGGTGATGGTGTTGCCGTGCATTGGGTCGCATGACCACACTACGATCCTGTCTTCGCGTTTGACCGCGCGGATGAGTGGCGGGAGTAGCTCGCCAACCTTGTCGGCGCCAAAGCGGCCAATAAGTGTGAGTCGGCCAGGCTCGTTCTCCGGATTGAGAATGTCGATCAGACGGAGCAAATCGTCTGGCTTACTCGAAGGACCGCATTTGAGTCCAAGCGGATTCTTGATGCCGCGCGCGTATTCAATATGCGCATGATCATGTTGCCGCGTACGATCGCCGATCCACAGCATGTGACCCGATGTGGCGTACCAGTCGCCGGTGGTCGAATCCACTCGCGTCAACGCTTCCTCAAATCCGAGCAACAAGGCCTCGTGGCTTGTATAGAACTCGGTCGTCCGTAATTCCGGATGGCTTTCGAGATCGAGGCCGCAGGCCTGCATGAAGCCAAGCGCCTCGGAAATACGATCCGCCAATTCAACGTAGCGACGCGACTGCGGGCTATCCTTGACGAAGCCGAGCATCCATTGTCGTACGCTGCCAAGGTTGGCATAGCCGCCTTGCGCGAATGCGCGCAACAGATTTAGCGTCGCCGCCGATTGTCGATAGGCTTCGATCTGACGGCGCGGATCCGGACGACGGGCCTCCTCGGTGAAAGCGATGTCATTGATAATGTCGCCGCGGTAACTGGGCAATTCCTTGCCGTCGCGTTTTTCATTCGGCGAGGAGCGAGGTTTGGCGAATTGGCCCGCAATCCGACCGACCTTTACCACCGGCGAAGCGGCAGCGTAGGTCAACACTACCGCCATTTGCAAAAACATGCGAAAGAAGTCGCGAATATTGTTCGCGCCATGCTCAGCGAAGCTTTCCGCGCAGTCGCCGCCTTGCAGCAGAAAAGCTTCGCCTTTCGCGACGCGTGCCAGGTATTTTTTCAGATTGCGCGCCTCACCGGCGAATACTAGCGGCGGAAACGTCGCAAGCTGCTTTTCGACGTCAGCCAATGCCTGCCGGTCCGGATAATCCGGAACCTGCTGAATAGACTTTTTGCGCCAGCTATCCGGCGTCCAACGTTCAGCCATCACGCAATTACTCCAGCGTTTGGCGGCGTTATACACGACGGCGCCCGGCAGAAGCCAGTTTTTCCAACCAGTTCGGTTAGTTTAGCCCTTATTCGGCCACCGCCTGGCCATAGGTCAATGCTTTTTCCCGCAGCGTGACGAGTTCTTCTGCCGCAGTCGGGTGTACCGCCATAGTGGCATCGAAGTCGGCCTTGGTCGCGCCCATTTTCACCGCGATCCCGACGATCTGGATCAATTCGGCAGCGTCGGCCCCAATAATGTGGCATCCGACCACCTTGTCGGTACTGCCATCCACGACAAGCTTCATAAACGCACGCGTATCACGCCCGGACAGCGTCGCCTTCATCGGGCGAAAGCTTGTCTTGTAGATGTCGACCTTCGCAAATCTTTCGACCGCCTGGGTTTCGGTGAGCCCCACAACACCGACTTCAGGTTCTGAGAACACCGCTGTAGGAACATTGGAGTGGTCGACCTCGGTCGGCTTGTCGCCGAAAACCGTATCGGCAAACGCGTGACCCTCGCGGATTGCAACCGGCGTCAAATTGACGCGATCGGTGACATCGCCGACCGCATAGATGTTCGGCACCGAAGTTCTCGAAAAGCTGTCAACTATGATTCCGTGGCGTTCGGAGATCTTAACTCCGGCTGCGTCGAGACCAAGACCTTCTACATTCGGTCGCCGTCCGGTCGCAAACATCGCAAGATCGACTACGATCTGCTCGTTGTCGGAAAGCGCAACATCGAAACCATGATTGACCTTCTCGACTGCCTTCACAATCTTGCGGGTAAGAATCTGGATGCCACGGAGCCCGAGCTCGCGCGTCAGGTGCTCGCGCACGTCCTCGTCGAATCCGCGCAGAACCTTCTCTCCGCGATAGACCAGAGTCACTTCGCTGCCGAGACCGTTGAAGATCCCGGCAAACTCAACTGCTATGTATCCGCCACCCTGGATCAGGATACGTTTCGGCAATCTTTTCAGATGGAACGCTTCGTTCGAAGAAATAACGTGCTTCTCGCCTGCGATCGGCGTGCCATGGTGGGGCCGTGAACCGGTTGCAATGAGAACCGTCTCGGCCCGAATACGCGCGCCGGTCGCCAAACGTACCGTGTGGGCGTCTTCGAACATGGCACGGCTTTTGATAATCTCGACGTTGTGGCGCTCGAGCGTTGTCACATAGGCGGCCTCCAATCGAGCGATTTCTCGATCTTTGTTAGCGATCAATGCCGCCCAATCGAACTTGGCCTTGCCTAATGACCAACCGTATCCGGCAGCGTCTTCGAATTCGTCCGAAAATCGCGAGGCATAGACCAAGAGCTTTTTAGGAACGCAACCGCGGATGACGCAAGTACCGCCAACGCGATATTCCTCAGCGATCATTACGCGCGCGCCATAACCTGCGGCAACTCGCGCAGCTCTTACACCGCCGGAGCCTGCTCCAATGACGAAAAGATCGACATCGTGATCGGCCATCAGCGCCCCATCACTAGTAAGGGCCGCCGAACAATTGCAAACGTCGAGGCATCAAAGCGTGTGACCTCGTTTTTTCAATTCGTCGCGCATTTTGATAATTATTTCGTCAGAAAGGTTGTTCGCCCATGTCTGCGCAAACTTCAGACCTTCATCTCCGACCTTCGGCTGCTCATTAATCAGTTTCGTACCAACCGGTGTCTTGTAGAATGCCAGAAGTTCTTTGAGCTCTGCCTCGGTAAAATGGTTAGCGTAAAGCTTGGCTACCTCGGAGGTCAGCTCGTCAAAGCGCGGCGCTAGATCAGCACGCATTTTGGCGGTGATCTCGTTTAGATCCTTGGACAGACTAGGGTCCTGCTGGAGAAACAGATTTTTCGCCTGCTCAACGACACCTGGGATCAACGGATTAAATAGCGCCATGGCACCGGTGACATTTACGATTTCCTTAGCCGTCTGAATGGCCGCCGGCGTCGCTTGCTGCGCATTGGCGGAAGGATTGAGCGCGAACAGCGTTACAGCGATCGCTCCCGACCTGAAGGCGCCTTTTATGACCTCGGTGATACTCATTTCGGAAACTCCATCTAGCTCGAGATTTCAGGGCTTTCGACGACTTCCACTCCGTCAGGCCCGCCGATAATAGCCATGTGCGCGAGGCCAATGAACAAACCGTGCTCTACCACGCCCGGAACACCTGAAAGCGCATGCGCCAACGCGGTCGGCTCGTCAACCCGGCCGAGTGCGGCGTCAAGGACCCAGTGGCCACTATCCGTGACCAAAACATGACCGTCTTTGTCTCGCCGCAGCATGAGCGGACCAGATCGTTGGACCGCACTAATGGCTTTTTCAACAGCGCGTTGAGTCGCTGCCAGGCCAAATGGCACTACCTCGATTGGCAGTGGAAAGCGGCCGAGCGTAGAGACCAACTTGCTGCGATCAGCGATCACAATCATGCGTGCAGAAGCCGCCGCAACTATTTTTTCCCGCAGCAATGCTCCGCCGCCTCCCTTGATCAAACAAAGGTCAGGACCGATCTCGTCGGCGCCATCAACAGTGAGATCAAGCTCGGGCGTTTCATCCAATGTTGTGAGCGTAATTCCACAACGTTTTGCGTCGACCATTGTTGCCTCCGACGTCGGCACCGCCACGATGTTAAGGCCCGAGCGGACGCGTTCACCAATAAGTTCGACAAAATACCGTGCGGTCGATCCAGTGCCGAGACCCACCCGCATGCCTGGGCTGACAAACTCAACGGCGCGAGCGGCGGCTGCACGTTTTTGGGCGTCGGCGTTCATTGGTACCGGCTCAGTAATTGATCCGCCTATCTAGCTCTGATCGTCCCCCCTGAATAGCTGGAATCTGCCCAGTGGCAGCCGCCACTAAATCGTCCTTGCAACGATATCGAACCAAGGCTAGCGATCCCATCATGGCGTTTGCTACGGTCGTTTTTGACCTCGACGGCACCCTGATTGATACAGCGCCCGACCTCGTCGAGACGCTTAATGTAATATTCGCGCGCGAAGGTTTCGCGACGTTGCCTTATGACACTGCCCGCAATTTGGTAGGAGCCGGTGCCAAGGCAATGATAGCTCGTGGCGCCGGGGCCGAAGGCCGCATTCTTTCCCCAGGCAAGCTTGATCAAATGTTTGCGGACTTCATCGCCTATTATTCCGAACATATCACCGATCGATCGCGGCCTTTTCCAGGGGTGACAGATGCACTCGACTCGCTCGCTGCGCGCGGCTGGCGGTTTGCCGTCTGCACGAACAAGCTTGAACGATTGTCGGTGCTTTTGCTTAGGCGACTCGATCTCGCTGATCGGTTTGTGGCAATCTGCGGTCAAGACACCTTCGGCATCCAGAAACCCGATCCAGAAATTCTGCGTCGGACCGTTGCGTCCGCAGGCGGAACAATGCGACGCACGATCATGATCGGGGATTCCAATACCGATATTTGCACTGCCCGTGCGGCCGGCGTCCCAATAATTGCCGTCGAGTTTGGCTACAGCGAACGCCCGGTTGCCGAATTTGCGCCAAACCGGACCATTAGTCATTTCGCGCAGTTGCCGGCGTCAATTGCCGCCATTTCGTCCGGAATCTGACGGTCGTGTAGGAAATTATGGTTAATTTTGGTAGGGTTTGCGGGGCTCCATGTTGCACCAGCATGACTGCGACCGTATCCTAGTAAGGGGCGAGCGGCTTCGAAGTCGCTCGAGTGGGATGGCTAAAATGATGTACCGAGTTTTTGCGATTGCGGGCGCCGCATTTTTGCTTGCGGCATGTTCGTCAAGCTCCGACTGGATGAATCTTGATGGCCTCAAGCCGGGGCCTTCTCTCGATACGGTGAGCCTCGAATCCGAACCGCCGGGCGCCGAAGCCAAGGCATCCAATGGCCAAACTTGCCGCACCCCCTGCGCGCTTGCGCTCCCGGTTGACGCCGCCTCTTCGGTCACCTTTACGCTAAATGGCTACCAACCGGAGACAGAAAGACTTGAAGTGATCCAGATAACTGGGGAGCCCACGAGACTGCGTCCCAATCCAGTTGTCGTTGAACTATCGCCGGCCGCCCCGACGGCAAAAAAGCCGGCGAAAAAACCTCCGCCGAAACGGGCTGCGCAATCGAGGCCCCCGGCAGCAGCGCCAGCGCCCGCACCAATGACGGCGTCACCGGCACCGCAGGCACAATCGCCCTGGCCCACAAACCCACCACCTGTGCGACAATAGTGACCAACGCGCCTTCGTGCCGCTGGCCTGATTGCCCAGAGGTCGTTTCTTAACGCTATGGCCAACACCGATCACTAGTCCTATATGGAGAGGACGATGGCATTGGCCAACGGCACCACCGAAATTGAACTTGATCGCGACGAGCGAAAGCCGGGCGCATTGGTTGACCCGTTCCAGCGCGCGATTACCTATTTGCGCGTCTCAGTCACCGATCGGTGTGATTTCCGATGCGTCTATTGCATGGCGGAACATATGACGTTCCTCCCGAAGGCGGAGATCCTTAGCCTTGAGGAACTTGATCGTCTGTGCAGCGCATTTGTCGCGAAGGGCATAACCAAATTGCGCCTGACTGGCGGCGAGCCCTTGGTCCGCCGAGGCATCATGACTCTGGTTTCGTCTTTGTCTCGCCACCTCGCGACCGGCGCGCTCAAAGAACTCACGCTAACGACCAACGGTTCGCAACTGCAGAAATGTGCTTCAGAACTTGCTGCGAACGGCGTCAGGCGGATCAATGTCTCGCTCGATACCCTCAACGCCGAAAAATTCAGCGCCATTACGCGCTGGGGCGATCTCGGGAAGGTGATTGCCGGCATCGATGCAGCCCAAGCGGCCGGACTGCAAGTCAAGATCAATACTGTCGCACTTAAGGGCGTGAACGAAGAAGAGATCGCACGCCTGCTCGAATGGGCTCACGGGCGTGGCATGGATCTCACCATAATCGAGGTCATGCCACTCGGCGACGTCGATGAGTCCCGTCTCGACCAGTATCTGCCACTGTCCATTGTTCGGGCGCGCCTGACAGAGCGGTACACACTTGAAGAGTCTGATTATCGTACGGGTGGACCGGCGCGTTATGTACGTGTGAAAGAAACGGGCGGACGATTAGGCTTCATTACGCCGCTCACTCATAACTTCTGCGAATCTTGCAATCGAGTCCGGATAACCTGCACCGGTACGTTGTACATGTGCCTTGGCCAGAACGACGACGCCGACCTGCGCAACCCGCTCCGCGCATCGGAAAGCGACGATCTCTTACTTGCCGCGATCGATGAGGCGATTTTACGCAAGCCTAAAGGGCATGATTTCGTAATCGATCGCCACCACCAGAACGCTTCACTGCCGCGGCATATGAGTGTGACCGGCGGCTAGATTCGGGCCGTCGAGCCCTGCTTAGCCAACACAATTGTCGGCCTTGACCAGATTACCCCCCGACAGGGCCAGTTTTTTGTGGCTCAGCCTGACAAGCAGCTGTCTTTAGACCAAATTCTCCATTGACTGCAGATGGAGGCATCGGATTAAGGTGGGAGGCTTGGCTCCGCCCCGCGTGTGGGGTGGAGGTCCGAGAGAGGAAACGTGCAGGGGCCGGGACAAGGTCCTGGGCTTCCGTGGGGAACGGGCGTGAAGGTTCTGCTTACACTCAGTCGCGGGATCGACTGGTTCAATACCCAATTGGCCGTCGTTGCGAACTGGCTGGTTTTGCTGGCGGCCGTCATCAGCGCCGGCAATGCCGCGAGCCGCTATATTTTTAGCGAAAGTTCGAACGGCTGGCTGGAAATCCAATGGTATATGTTCGCGGGCATGGTGCTGCTCGGGGCGCCTTACACACTAAAAATGAATGAGCATGTGCGCGTCGACCTCTTCTACGGCATGTTTGCATCGGAACGCACGCAAATCTGGATCGATATCATCGGCGGAATTTTCTTTCTGCTGCCGATTTGCGTGATCCTTACTTATTTCACGTGGCCGTGGTTCGTTGAATCCTGGACAATCAACGAAGCATCTTCGAATGCAGGCGGCTTGATCCGGTGGCCGGTGAAACTCTTGCTGCCAGTCGGATTCTGCCTGATGGCGTTGCAAGGCGTTTCAGAAATCATCAAGCGCATCGCGGCGCTCGAACATGTCATCGACATCGAATTCAAATACGAAAAGCCCCTGCAATGACCTGGATCGGCGAAAATCTCGCTCCGTTGATGTTCGCGGGCATGGTCATCTTCATGCTCATTGGATACCCGGCGGCATTTTCGCTGGCGGCGACCGGCCTGTTTTTCGGATTTCTCGGCATCGAATTCGGCCTGATCCGCCCTGACTTTCTTGGCAACCTCACATATCAGCTGTTCGGCATCGTCTCGAACGATCTGTTGCTGGCGATCCCGTTCTTTACCTTTATGGGTGCCATTCTTGAACGATGTGGCCTCGCCGAGGACTTGCTCGATTCATTTGGTCAGCTTTTCGGACCCGTGCGTGGCGGTCTTTCCTATGCGGTGATTTTCGTCGGCGCCATTCTTGGTGCCATCACCGGCACTGTTGCAGCTTCGGTCATCGCAATGGGCGTGATCTCGATGACGCCGATGCTCAAATATAACTACTCGGTCCGCCATACCATGGGTGTGATCGCAGCGTCGGGCACGATTACGCAGCTTATTCCGCCCTCACTTGTACTTATCGTATTGGCCGACCAAATGGGGCGATCGGTCGGCGACATGTACGCCGGCGCGATTGGTCCGAGCATACTTCAGGTCCTGCTGTTCTGCGGTTGGGTCTTGATCGTCAGTATAGTTTGGCCAAACGACGTGCCGGCGCTGCCAAAAGAGGCTCGCACACTCCAAGGCTGGCAGCTGTGGAAGCGCTGCATGCGGGGCATGATCCCCTCGCTCGGCCTGATCTTCCTGGTGCTGGGCACGATCTTTATGGGCCTCGCAACCCCGACCGAGGCCGGCGCCATGGGCGTGATCGGCGCGATCGCGCTCGCGTGGTTCTACGGTTCGCTCACATGGCCGCTGCTCTATCAGGGGATGGCGTCCACCATGCGTCTCACCGCCATGGTTGTTTATATTCTTATCGGCGCACGTGTCTTCAGCCTGGTTTTCCAGGGTGTCGGCGGCAAAGTTTGGATTGAAGATCTGCTGACCTCTTTGCCGGGAGGATCGATCGGTTTCCTGATTTTTGCAAATGCCTTCATTTTCGTGATCGCATTCTTTCTCGACTTCTTTGAAATTGCCTTCATCATTATTCCGCTGCTGGCGCCAGCCGCCGACAAACTCGGCATCGATCTCATCTGGTTCGGCGTTCTCATCTGCGCGAATATTCAAACGAGCTTTATGCATCCACCTTTCGGCTTCGCCTTGTTTTATTTGCGAGGTATCGCGCCAAAATCAATCAAGACATCGGATATCTATTGGGGAGCGGTTCCCTGGATCGGAACAATGGTTATCCTCGTTGCGATTGTTATTTTCTGGCCGTCATCGGTAACCTATTGGATCGAGAGGTCCACGAAGGTAGATCCATCCAAGGTCAAGATCGAAATCCAGATGCCGGAGATGCCGCCACTTAATTTCAAATAGAAAAGCCGACGCTGCGAAAAAATTGAGGCCCCGAAATCGGTTTCGGGGCCTCATTCGTTTTTGTTCGACGCTTAGCCTCGCGCCCGCGCGCGGATCAGGTAGCTATCGTAGCTATATTCCGCAACCTGCCACCACAGGTATTGATCGTTACGAAAGGCGACCATCGCGTCCAACACCTTCTTGAAGTCGGGATTGGTGGCTGCAACTTCGTTGTGCAGTTCAATCGACGCCTTGTAACAAGCATCCATGATTTGCGGTGAGAACGGCTTGAGTTGCGCGCCCCCGGCAACAAGACGCTTCAGTGCTTGCGGATTGGCGGCATCGTATTTCGCCATCGACCAGGTGTTGGCGTAATGCCCTGCTGCGATCAGGGCCGCCTGATACGGCTTCGGCAGCGAGTTCCATTTGTCCAGGTTGATGAAGGCAAAAATCATCGAGCCGCCTTCCCACCAGCCCGGATAGTAGTAGTGCGGTGCGATCTTGAAGAAGCCAAGCTTCTCATCGTCATACGGACCGACCCACTCCGCCGCATCGATGGTGCCTTTTTCGAGTGCGGGGAATATGTCGCCACCGGCGATCTGTTGCGGCACCACACCCAGTTTGGTCAGCACCTTGCCGGGGAATCCGCCGATGCGGAATTTCAGACCCTTGAGATCATCAAGGGTGTTGATTTCCTTGCGGAACCACCCACCCATCTGGCAGCCGGTATTGGCGGCCATCAGGGCAATAACATTGAATTTCTTGAAAAAGTTGTTGAGCAGGTCCATCCCCCCGCCGTGGATCATCCACGCCTGGTTCCCGCGTTGGTTTGGGCCGAACGCGACAGACGTACCGAATGCAAACGTCGGATCTTTGCCGAAGTAGTAATATGAAGCTGAGTGGCCGATCTCGACAGTACCGCTCGATGCCGCATCCAGGGCTTGCAGCGCGGGAACGATTTCGCCGCCGGCAAAGACCTGGATCTGAAATTTATTGTCGGTCGCCTCGGCAACGTTCTTGGCCATGACTTCAGCAGCGCCATACAGCGTGTCCAGCGACTTCGGCCAACTGCAGGTCATTCGCCATTTGATCTCGGGCATCGATTGGGCAATCGCCGGCGCCGCTAGTGCGCTTGCGGCGACACCAAGACCGGCAGTCTTTATGAATTGACGACGTTTCATCCCTTTATCCTCCCCTTTAGTTTTTAGGTGGAGCCCCACCAATCCCTAGTTGCATGTTCTAGGGAAGCTTGGACCATGACGGACCACGCTCGCTAAATCCAGTCTGCACGGGTTAAACGAAAGTTGTAAACGGAAAAGAGCGTCCCAATTTGGGCACCAGAAATGCAAGGGGCCAGCTTGGAAGCTGGCCCCGGCAATTTCTGCTGGTTTTCTTTCTCAGCCTTTTGCGCCGCTTCGGATCATGAAGCTGTCGTATCCGTACTCGGCAACTTGCCACCAGAGATATTCGTCGCGGCGGAATGCCTGCATCGAGTCCAGCACCTTCTTGTAATCCGGGTTGCTCGCTGAGGTCTCGGCATTCACTTCATTTGAAGCTTTAAGACAGGCCTCCATCGTCGCTTGCGTGAACGGCCGGAGCTGGGTCCCGTTGGCAACCAGTCGCTTGAGCGCCTGCGGGTTCTTCGCGTCGTAATCCGCCTGCTGTTTTGTGTTGCAGGCGGCAGCGGCCGCTTCAAGGATGGATTGATATGACTTGGGCAGCTCGTTCCATTTGGCCAGGTTGATGAGCAAATGGTTCGCCGTGCCGCCTTCCCACCAGCCCGGATAATAGTAGTACTTGACGATCTTATAGAAGCCGAGCTTCTCGTCGTCATAAGGTCCGACCCATTCGGCCGCGTCGATCGTGCCCTTTTCCAGCGCCGGATAAATGTCGCCACCGGCAATTTGCTGCGCGACCAGACCAAGCTTGCCCAGCGTTTTGCCGGCCCAGCCGCCAATACGCATCTTGAGGCCCTTGAAGTCTTCCGGCTCTTTGATCTCCTTGTTGAACCAACCACCCATCTGGCAGCCGGTATTGCCGGCAAGGAGACACTTGGTATTGAACTTGGCGCCAAAGTCGTCGATGAGCTTTTGGCCCTCGCCGTGGTAATACCATGCGTTCTGCTGGCGCGCGTTGAGACCAAACGGAACGGCGCAGAATAACGCCCAGGTCGGGTCCTTTCCGATGTAATAGTATTGGGCACTATGTCCCAGTTCGACGGTGCCATTTTGTACCGCATCGAGCACTTGCAGGCCGGGAACGATTTCGCCGGCGGCAAATGACTGGATTTGGAATTTGCCGTCGGTTGCTTCCGACACATATTTCGATACCAGTTCACAAGTGCCATACAGCGTATCAAGCGATTTCGGCCAGCTGGCCGTAAGCCGCCACTTCAAAGTTGGTGACGACTGCGCTATCGCCGGGGCGGCGATCGCGGTGGCGGCAGCGCCGGCACCCATGGCAGTCAAGAATTGACGTCGTTTCATTTGATCCTCCATCTGGGCGTCCTGACGCTTCGTCTTTCGCCCCTGAGCGAATACGTCCGGCAAGCCCATACAATGCTGCGGAGCCGCATACCACACAAGAAAGAAATTGTGGAAATCGCCTAGCCAGTTAGGCAAGCACTAAAACCAAGGATTCAAGCCTCAATTACGATCTTCGGCGCGGGGCGTCCGGCGACACCGCCCTTGAGTTGGGCAAGCACTTTGGTCGCAATCTCGCGGTAGATGCGGGCGTGCTCGCCGTCGGGGTCGGTCGCAACCACCGGCAGTCCGGCGTCAGACTTCTCGCGAATAGCCATATGCAGGGGCACTTCACCGAGAAACTCCACGCCAAGCCGCTCCGCCTCGTGCCGCGCCCCGCCATGGCTGAAAATGTCAGACCGTGTGCCGCAGGCCGGGCAGAGGAAATAGCTCATGTTTTCGACCACACCGAGCACGGGCACGTTTACGCGCTTGAACATTGCAACGCCGCGTCGCGCATCGATCAACGCGAGATCCTGGGGCGTTGAAACGATTACGGCACCTTTTAGCGGAACCTGCTGCGCCATTGTGAGCTGCGCGTCACCGGTGCCGGGCGGCATATCCACCACCATGATGTCGAGCTTGCCCCACTCTACTTCCCGCAACATCTGGGTGATGGCTGACATCACCATGGGGCCGCGCCAGATCATCGGTGTCTCTTCATCGATGAGGAAACCGATCGACATAACAGTAAGTGCGTGGCGCTCGATCGGTTTCAGACGGGTGCCGCCGATCGTTTGCGGTTTTTCCTTTATGGCGAGCAACTTCGGCAGCGACGGACCGTAGATATCGGCGTCGAGCATACCGACCTTTAGTCCCAGATCGCGCAAGCCAAGTGCCAAGTTCACTGCTGTTGTCGATTTTCCAACGCCGCCCTTGCCGGAGGCGACCGCGATCACAGCATCCACACCCGGAATTCCCGGCTGCACCTTGTCCGCGGGATGAGCGGACCGCTGCGGGTGGGTGGCAACGTGAGCCGGCTGTCGTCCGCCCGTGGCAACACCCCCAGCGCGCTCGGCAGTCAACGCGACCAGCGCTGACTGAACCCCGGGAACCGCACGCACAGCTTCTTCCGCCGCCTTGCGTACCGGTTCCCATGCTTTCACGGCGGCTGCATCCACCGTCAGAGAGAAAAAGACCTTTCCGTCGGAAACGACAACATCGGACAATACGCGAGCGTCTGGCAAAGCCGCCCCACCTGGCGTGGGGACTTTCGCCAAAGCTGCAAGAACTTGCTCTTTACTTACGGCCATGATCATCCATCCATTGGGCGCCACCATAGGCACCGCCGCGCGCCGGTCAATGTGCCCCACAACGAGACCGGTTGACGCGCCTGCCCTGGCAATGACCTATTGGCAGATAGGTATCGGCGTCAGCCGGCCAAGAGCTACCTGCAGATTTGTGAGGGAGATCTACGATGGCGAAAGTTGCGTTTCTGGGTCTGGGTGTGATGGGTTACCCAATGGCAGGGCATTTGAAGAATAAAGGCGGGCACGAAGTCACCGTCTATAACCGCACGGCTGCCAAGGCTGAGCAATGGGTCAAGCAGCATGGCGGCAAATCAGCCCCTACCCCCAAAGCGGCAGCTCAGGGCCAGGACTTCGTCATGGCGTGTGTGGGAAACGACAACGATTTGCGCGAAGTGACATTGGGGCCGAACGGCGCATTCGCCGGCATGGACAAGGGAAAGGTTTTCGTCGATCACACCACCGCCTCCGCAGAAATCGCGCGCGAACTATACGCTGCTGCAAGAAAGGGGGGCTTTGATTTCGTCGATGCACCCGTCTCCGGCGGCCAGGCCGGCGCCGAAAACGGCACGCTTACGGTGATGTGCGGCGGCGACGCTGAACCTTTCGCGCGAGGAGAGAAGATCATCGCCGCTTATGCGCGCGCCTGCAATCTGCTTGGGCCCCCTGGATCGGGACAGCTCTCGAAGATGGTCAATCAGATCTGTATCGCCGGGCTCGTTCAGGGTTTGGCGGAGGGCCTGCACTTCGCCAAGAAATCGGGACTGGACATCGAAAAACTTATCGCCACCATCTCCAAGGGCGCAGCTCAATCCTGGCAAATGGAGAATCGTTACAAGACGATGGCGGCGAACAAGTTTGACTTTGGATTTGCGGTCGACTGGATGCGTAAAGACCTGGGTATCTGTCTGGGCGAAGCACGCAAGAACGGCGCGCATCTGCCGGTTACCGCCCTGGTGGATCAATTCTATTCGGAGATCCAGGCCATGGGCGGTAAGCGCTGGGATACATCCAGCCTGATCGCATTGCTCGATCGCTGATTACAAATTCTCTCTCGCGCGCCGCGCTGGTCCGATAACCGAACTACCTTTTGGATTCATGCGCGCGCGCTCGGGCGAGCAGAGACGGCCGCGTGCCAACGCTTCACATTGGCAGCACCTTCCGGAATCGCAAGCCGACTCGGTTTCATGAAATCGACCGCTACCTGCATGGTAATGTCGGCGACGGTAAATCGATCGCCCGCGATGAACTCGCGGGTCGCAAGCTCACCGTCAAGCAGTTCTAGAAACCAGGAAACCCGGGGTTTGTTCGCTTCCGCCCAAGCCGGTACCTGCGGAACCTCCAGCTCCTTCATCGCCGGGTGGGTGTGTCGGAATACTGCCGCAACATTTGCCAGAAAATTGATCTCCGCCCGCCGGTTCCACATTTCGACAATTGCAGTGTCTTTGGCTCCGACACCGAATAGAGGCGGGTCGGGCTTAAGCATCTCGAAGTATCGGCAAATGGCAATCGACTCCGTGATTATGGTGCCGTCATCGAGCACCAAGGAGGGCATGCGTTGCAACGGATTGATCGCGGCGTATTCCGGCGTCTTGTGCTGCATCGCCGTGATATCGACTTGCTCGGTCGGTACCGCGACACTTTTTTCAGCGAGGAAAATACGCACGCGCCGCGGGTTCGGCGCCAACTTGCTGTCGTAGAGTTTCATGAACTGCTCCCGTTTCGACATTGTTTTCGTGACACCAAGCCGACCACGCGCAAAAAGCGCTGTCAAAGGCAGGTAACCAGTCGTTAACCAGAGTCTTTAGGCCCGTCTTAAGCTTGGTCTTAAGGATTTTGCGCAACGCTGCGCCGGTCTTTGTAGTTCTAGCGTCTATTTAATGCCGATTCCTGGCGAACAACCCGATCTGACTGCCCTGCCTCCGGAAAGCTCTCCCGTGAAGCGGCGCCTTGCCGCGCAATATGTGCGCGAGGCACGCGATCGCCTGACGTCGTCCACTGGCACCCGCCCCGCCTTCGACCACGAGCTGCTACGGCAATACGCGCAAAATCGAATTTCGGCCTCGTTGGTCATCTTACTCCTCGTGGCGACCGTCGGCCTCATGTCTGGGATATGGAGCGGCGCGGTCGCCGCTTGTACATGGACCGCGTCCGTCCTCGTCATTCATGCCGTCATGATTGCGAAGTGCCGGCAATTTCTCGAACGACCGATAAACGAAATTTCGGCGCGCGCGTGGCAACTTCGGTTTGTCGCTCTCGATTCGTTCTACGGACTGGCGTGGATGTTTCTACTGATCCACCCGGTCGCCGTCGACGAGGGCTGGAATACGTTCATGCTGTTCGTCATGCTTATGGTGGTCGCAGTCTCCAGTATGCTCGCTTCCAGCCTGCCGACCGCGGTTTTCGCTGCTACTTTTCCGGTCACTGCAGCGGTCGCGCTTGATTTCATTATCCAGGGTAGACTACGCGACTACATCCTCGCAATAATGGCACTGACCGCTCAGGGTTATTTCGCTGCGCTGACTTATCGACTCTATTCCAGCGCGTTGGCGACGCTAGAGGCGCGCGCGGAGAAGGATGCGTTGATTGGCGAGCTGGAACAGGCAAAAGCAATCTCGGACGAAGCGCGTCGGCGCGCTGAAGCCGCGAATATTGCCAAGTCCCGATTCCTCGCTCAGATGAGTCACGAATTACGCACGCCGCTTAATGCAATTCTTGGCTTTTCCGAAGTAATGAAGACCGAGGTATTCGGAGCGCATGCGGTGCGCGCTTACAAGGAATACGCATCTGATATCCATAACTCTGGCGTACACCTGCTTGGTCTGATCAACGAAATCCTCGATCTTTCACGCATCGAAGCCGGTCGCTACGAGCTTAACGAGGGATCCGTTTCGCTTGGAGCCATTGTCGAAGACTGTCATCATTTGTTGAAGCTGCGCGCCAGCAGCCGCGGCATCACAATCCACGAAATATTCGAGCCCGAGTTGCCCCGGTTGTGGGCTGACGAGCGTGCGATCCGCCAAATCTGTCTCAACCTACTTTCGAACGCTATCAAATTCACTCCGCAGGCCGGCGAGATCTGGTTAAAGGTTGGCTGGACTGCCTCCGGCGGTCAGTACATAAGCGTGAAAGATACGGGTCCAGGCATCCCGGATGAGGAAATTCCGATTGTACTTGCTTCTTTTGGACAGGGCTCGAATTCGATCAAATCGGCAGAACAAGGCGCCGGATTGGGGCTGCCAATTGCCAAGAGTCTGGTCGACCTGCATGGCGGAACGTTCACTTTGAAGTCCAAATTACGCATCGGAACCGAGGTTATCGTTACGTTTCCACCTGAACGGGTCGTGGCGGCGATGACACCGTTGTCTGGACATGCCCCCCCGATTGCATCGCCCACGGAGCCAGATCTCGGAACTGACGAGAAACGCCGGCTCAGCCGCCGGCCACTATTCCGAGCGGGCACCTGAATCTTACAACCTTGCGACAATCTCGCAATTGCCTTCTTGCCGGCGGTGCTTATGGTCGCATCCGAATTGGCCCAAGACATGCCCAAGATCGAAACACCTTGCGTCAAAATCTGCACCCTCGATGCCCGTATGGGCTTGTGTCTCGGCTGTGGTCGGACCATCGACGAGATCGCGCGCTGGGCGACCATGAGTCCTTCCGAGCGCATCGAGGTGGTGCGCAAGCTGTCCCCTCGCCTTGCAGCTTGCAACGCTGCCAAGACGACTGCGTCGATGAGATGATCCCGTGAGTCGCCGCCTCATCTGGTCACTTCTGCTTGGCGTAGCCCTTTCGTTGGCCGCACTGATCGCGAGCAGCGACCAGGACGCCATCACCAATCTGCTGCGGCACGACGTCGGCTCACTTGCGCTCAAGATCGTATTGGTGGTTTTTGCCGGCGGACTCGTGCTGACCTTATTCCGTGAACGCCTATCTAAGGCCATCGAGGCCGGGCTCTTTTGGGCCGTGATCGGTTTGCTGCTGGTGGTCGGCTACAGCTACCGTTTCGAATTGCGCGAAATCGCCGATCGTGTGGTCGCTGAATTGATCCCCGGCCACGTCGCCGGTCATGGCCGCAATGTCGAAGTCGTTCGCGGTCATGGCGGCGACTTTGCGGTAGCCGCGCATATCAATGGGACAAGAGTTCCGATGGTACTTGACACAGGCGCAAGTTCCGTACTGCTGACGCAAGAAGCAGCCAAGGCCGCTGGATTGCCCATCGAAGTGCTCAACTATACCGTCAACATCGACACAGCCAACGGACGCACCCGCGCAGCTGCTGTAACCATTGATCGCCTTGCGGTTGGTGGATTGACCGAACGCTCAGTGCCGGCGCTTGTCGCGCAGCCGGGCCAGCTGAAAAATAACCTCCTTGGAATGAGCTTCCTCAACCGGCTGCAAGGCTGGGAGGTCCGCGGCGATAGGCTTCGTTTGCGCGGCACCCCGTGAGTTCCGTCCGCTAGATCATGCTGACAGCAAATCGCAATGCGATGATGACCAGGAATATGCCAAAGGCGATTTCCAGCTTTCGCCGCGGCAGCCAATGCGCCAGGCGCACGCCGTAACTCGTTGTAAAGCTCGATACAGGCGCCATCAAAATAAATCCCGCCAACGACACGAAGCCTATCGACAATGGCGGCAGCTGTGCCATATGCGGCCAGCCGGCTAGCATGTAACCAATCGTGCCAGCGATTGTGATTGGAACGCCAACTCCGGCGGATGTACCCACCGCCTGATGCATCGGCCGACCGTAAAGGGTGAGAACGGCATTCGATATCGCGCCCCCGCTCACGCCGACCAACGATGAAAACAGGCCAGTGATGAGACCGTAAAATGCAAGCGTGCCATGGCCTGGCAATTCGTCGCCAAGCTTCCACCGTTCGCCGCCGGACAACATGCGCGCGGCAATGAAAGTCACAAAAACGAGAAACGCGATCTTGAATACAGATGGTGGAGCGAAAGATGCTGTCAATGAGCCGATCGCTACACCGAAGATCGCAGGCAGTGCCCAAATACGCACTACCTCTGGGATCACCGCTCCTTTCCTCTTATGCCCAAGATAGGAGCGCACTGTTGTAGGCACGATAATCGCTAGTGAGGTGCCAATGCATGTCTGGATGCGGACGCTTTCAGGTACGTCGAACACGCGGAACACTTCGTATAAAACCGGTACGATGATGGCGCCGCCGCCAATTCCGAAAAGGCCAGCGAGAATACCCACAAGTACGGCAGCACATACGATCCATAGCGCGAGGAAGGCGATCTCGCTGATCGGATATCCCAGCAGCATGTTTCCCCGGAAGAGAGATGTTAGGCAGGCGCGTGTCTGACTTAGGCGGCGATGTGCGCCAAATTGTCTTCCCTATCCAGCACCAGCGCCAGCGCGTCGGTCAAGACGGCAGCACTGGCGCAAGGCTTGATGGCTTCGGTCGCCAGGTGTCTCCGGAACGCGCGCGCGCCTGGCACCGCGCGGAAAAGCCCCAGCACGTGACGCGTAATCGCGTGCAATCGCACGCCACTTGCCAACTCGCGCTCAATGTAGGGAATCAACGCAAGAGCGCCTTCTTTGGGCGAAGCAAACGGGGTCGGCGCTCCATAGAGAGTCGGGTCCACCCCGAGCAGGCGCCATGGTTCTTGATAGGCGGCCCGCCCCATCATTACGCCATCGACCGTACCAAGTTCACTTTTTGCCTGCTCCAGCGTCGCAATGCCACCATTGAGCACAATTTCGACGTCCGACCGCGCGGCTTTGAGCCGACGCACCAGCGTGTAATCGAGCGGCGGCACCTCGCGATTCTCTCGTGGAGATAGTCCCTTCAGCCAGGCTTTGCGTGCATGCACAATCAAGGCATCGATGCCAGCAGCCTTGAGCACATCGGCGAACGCAAACAACGACTCATCGGGATTCTGCCCGTCGATCCCGATGCGGCATTTCACTGTCACCGGAATCCTAACGGCATTCTTCATTGCGGCGACGCATTCGCCCACCAGCAAAGGTTCAGCCATTAGGCAGGCGCCGAACCGGCCGTCCTGCACCCGGTTGGATGGGCAGCCAACATTCAAATTGATTTCGGCGTAGCCGAAATCCTCGCCGATACGCGCGGATTGCGCGAGCGCTCTCGGATCGCATCCGCCGAGCTGAAGTGCCACCGGGTGCTCGAATTTGTCAAAACCCAACAAACGCGCGCGATCGCCATGCAGCACGGCGCCAGTGGTTATCATTTCAGTGTAGATCAACGCCCGACGCGTCAGCAGCCGATGGAAGAACCGGCAATGCCGGTCAGTCCACTCCATCATCGGCGCGATACAAAAGCGCCGATTCAGCGCTTTCTGGGATTTTTGTTGTTTTTCAGTCATTTCAGCAGTTTTGTTCACAGCTCACGTCCGCGGCGATGCGGTTGCCCAACCCGCAATTAGATGAAGTCGCGGCGCCTTATCTCCGCCCCCGATAGGCGGCATCGTACTGGCTTAACCCGCGAGCTCGAAGGGAATTCTCCGCTTTGGCTCAAAAAGCAGACGTTTGCACCGCAAGTTGCCATGTCCGCTCCACCCCGAAAGCGACAACGATTGCGTTCTTCAGCATGTCCGCTTTGTGGACCAATAGCGGCCGACGTGAAATGGCTTGCAAAAGAAAGACCGCCGTAAGGCGGTCTTTCGCAAATCCGATTGGATGTTTGATCAGGAGCTATGTTCTTGTGAAGCCTAATCGGCTTTTCCATGTGCGAGGCATGCCGGCACTTGCTGCTGTGGCGGCGAATTGCCCTGCGGAGCCGGCACTCCCGCATTCAGGCCGGCCTGCTGCAGCCGCGTATACATGCCGCCTGCATCCTCGCAAAGAACGAACCGCTCGCGGACCAGATGATCGATCGCGCGCGCGAGCTTGCTGCGATACATCTCGAACGAGGGATAACGTTCCTGCACGGATGGACGCGGATCGCCCGCGGTCACGCGTTCGGCGGCAGTTGCTTTGAAGGGGATGTACTGCCCCGAGGACTCGCATCCGTCGTTCGCCCAAACGCCGGACCGCAGCCCCCAACCGGTGTATGTCGCCAGTGGCACTGTCAGCTCTGGCAGACGAATTCCAGCAATATCGTTGCCGTCGCTGTCAGTTTTCGGCACATAGCTGGGATAAATCGGACCGTTCGCTGGATTGTCCTCGTAGGGGGGCGTGATCTTCGGCGGGTTGATCGTCGGAATGTAGGTTTTGTAGAAATCCGGTCCATAGTTGAACCGATAACGAGTGGTTTTCAAACCGGTATACGTAACACCGGGGATTTGCGGGAATCCCACTTTTGATTGCGGCAGCGGGGGGACCAGAGTCCCGTCAAAAAACCTGGGAATCCGGGTCGGTGGTGGCTCGATGCCACGTGTCACCCACTGATCAAGATCTTCCCAAAGCGCCCGCTGGACCGGCGCGGAGTCCAGTGGATTGAGGAATTGCTGGCAAGCGCCTTTTGACGTCGGATCTCCGGCACCGCCGTGCTGCTTGCTCGACAGGAGATACAGCCGCGCGTCGGGGTGATCGGGCAGATCGATTTTCCCCAGCGGATCGGTGTGGAACAGCGAGGCGGCCTTAACCCAGTATTCATTGGCTGAATAGAACTCCATCGCCAGCGGGCAGGTACGACTTTCGCTGCATTTTTTATATCGACCGTCGATAGTGCGGGAGATCGGGTCGAAGAGCGTCTGGTTCGCGAATGGGAACAGCCCTTCGAGATACAGCAAATCCTGTCGATTGCGGTTGGTGCGCTTGGTCTGGGACCACCGGTAGTTCATGTTGAGGCCGTCGCCCGCCGCTATCCATTGCATCATTCCGTCAAAAACTTTCCGCCCGTGTTCGTCCTGGTTGAAACCCAGATGGACGAAGTCGTTGAGAGTGCGGCCTGGCTGTGAAGAAGTTTCCGTGTAGATCCGCGTGACGTCGTGGGCGAGCGGGTTCGGCGTGCCGAAATCGTCGACGGTTGCGTAACGCAGAAACGAGTTGAAGTCGCGAATGGCCGCGAGACCGAGGCCGTTCACCGTTGGATTTTTCGCTATATAGGAAAACTCGTAGATATCGTTGTTAACGAAATTCCCGGTCGTCAATTTGATGGCCGTATTGGTCGAATCGGTATACGCCCAGCCGGAGGCGGGAACGGCGTTTGGCAGGTCGTCCAAGTGCACCCGGTGCGTCAATTTTGCGTTCGCGGGGTCCTGACTCCCCGAAGCGGCAGGATAAGTCAGTGGGAACGTCGCTCCCCCAGTCACGATATACTCGTAAGCCGGACCGGTAATCGTCTTCGAGACCTGATCTTGATATGCGACTGGTAAGATTGCCGTCGCCACGAGGCCGTCTAGCGGGCCGAGGTTATTTTCCCAGCCCGTCCACACGGTCGTGTAGCCGCGCGTCCAGAGGAACGAGTCGGCTAATACCCCAGGGTCCGTGAGTGCTGCCGGGTCATTGGTGCCCGTGGGCGTATTGTTCAGCGTCTGGTACGTCTTGCCCCCTCGGTTAGGCGGCTCGTACATCATCTTGTGATTGCCCTGCTTTAGATTCAGCGGTTTTAGAATATAGAAATTGTGCTGATAGGTGACTTTCCCGTTCGTCAGCGGAGCGAATTCGATGTCGGTGATCAGCGAATTTTGCAGACTGTTTGGATCAACCGCGCCGTTCGCGTAGCCGCTAATCACCTCATACTGTCCGACACCGGGAAACGAATATCCGCCGAATGCGATACCTCTCTTCAGGATTACGATCTGGGTGGTGCGAGCCTGGACATCAGATGCCCCGGCCAACATGCCAGTTGCGAGTGCGGTCGCCATTCCGAGTGCCAGCAGGTTGCGCTTGGTGATGCGTGGCACGTGCGTAAATAGCGTATCGTATTCGAATTCAACCATGTTTCTCTCCCTTAATGCTTATTTGGTGGCCGTTTCAGTCAGGTCGATGTCCCCCGACCCTTCGGTCGAGGGACGTCGCTTAGCGGACCGTGGGGCTTACGGTAACAATCCTTTCGACGCCTGAGTGAACCAGGTCGTCGCGTTGGTGATTGCTCCCTGCGCATCGGAGGCCAGCATCAGCCGCTCGCTGACCAATTTGTTGACAGCAGTGGTGACGGCGTTGGTGTAGCCGGCGGTGCTGCCATAACGCTCCTCGAGCGAGAGGCGGGGATCGCCTGCCGGACGCTGAGCTTTGGTGACGGCAAACGGGACGTAGCCGCCTGTGAGGTCGCAGGCGTCGCCTTCGCTGAAGCCGGCCGCTCGCACATTCCAGCCTGTGTAGGTGCCGAGGGGCGCCTGGAGGATATGGGAGCGCAGACCGCCGATATCGTTACCGTCGCGGTCCACCTGGGGCGCGAGTGGTGGATACTCCGCGATCGGATGCGGCGGTTCGACCGTGATGATTCCGGAAATATCATCGGTGTCGTACTGCGGACCGCGGAAGAAGGAGAACCGCGTGTTGAAGATTCCTTGCGGCCCCGTCACTCCAGGAATAGCCGGAAACTTCACGTGACCGACCGGCACCAGACTGCCGTCTCTGAGTAGCGAGACCCTGCTGTCCGGTGGCACGTGTCCCCTGCCAACCCAATCTATCAGTGCAACCAGGAGCGCGCGGATATTGTAAGTATAGGTATTTGCGTTCGGCAGTTGCTGACATATCCCCGTGGACGCTGGAAGTGTCGCCACCGGCGAGAAGCCGCCATGCTGGGTGCTGGAGAACTGATAGATACGTACATTCGGAGGCTGCTGCAGGTCAAACTTGCCCAACGGATCGGTTGTGTCTCCCGCCCCGGAGGACTCCCAATACTCAATGTCACTCATGGTGTGAACGATCTTCGGACAGGTATTGCTTCTCGCGCACCGATCGAGGAGACCACGATATTCGAATGTCAGAAGATCAAACTTCGGGGCGTAGGTTAGCGGTGAGTCGGGACCGGGGAATTGCTTCTCGGTGTGCTGGGTCCCGGCTAGGCGACCGGGTTGCGAGAAGCGGATATTGATGTAATTTTCCACCGCGCCGATATGCGGCTGCATACCGTCGAAGACCTGTTGCCCATCTTCGCCCAGGTTAAACCCGAGATTCAGATAGGTCCGCAATAGCCGACCGCTCTGGGAGATGCCGTTGAGCAGCGAGTAGTTGATTGCTCCCGCGATCGGATTTCCTGCACTGGCCTTTGAGCGACGGAAGAACGTGGCTACGTCCCGGATCGCCGCCAGACCCAGTCCCATCACGATCGGATCTTTCGCCGTGTAGATGAGCTCATAGATGTGGTTGGTATCGAACCCGTTCTTCAGGCACACCTTTTGCGGGTTCGCGACACCCGGGAACGGCGTGCTGGTGCAATCGGCGAAAGCCCAGTCACTGTTAGGGATAACCGTGCGCGCATCGTCCTGATGCACACGCATGGTCATCGTGAGTCCGTTGTTGTTCGTTGTGACGCTTGCGTATCCCGGCGTGTTCGAACTTGACTCGGCGAGAATGTTCTGCGTCGAGGCCGGAGCACTCAGCACCCATTCCGATCGGACCACGCCGGTAATCGTCTGGCCCTTATGGGTCGCGACCGGCACACTGACCATTGTCATCAGCCCCGGATTTGATGCAGGCGCGACGAGATCCGCCTGCCATCCTGCCCACACAAGGGTCAGGCCTTGGTTCTCTAAAAATCCGTCGCCTTGCGGATTGGCAGCAGTGACCCCGATATTATAGAAGCCCGGATCGAGTTCGTTGCCGCGGTTGACAATCTCAAAGAGCATCATGTGGTTGCCCTTGCTCTCGTCGACCGGCTTGAGGATCTGGAATTTTGTCGAATACTCCACCATGCCTCTCGCGTTGCGGGGCGCGAGCTCGATGTCCTGAATGATCTTGTTCACCGGACTGAAGGGATCAACTTCGCCGAACGCGGTGCCGGTGACGAACTCGTAGGCGCCAACGGAACCGAAGGTTGCGCCGCCGTACGCCGGTGCAGTGCTCGAGATCGAAATTTTTGTGATACGTGCCTCGGCCGGTGACAACAAGCCGAGCATCAGCCCGCTCGCGGTCACGAGCAAAAGCTCGCGCAACCGCGTCCTTGACTTCCGTTTCATGATTTCCTCCCGGTATTGTTTGCAGCTATCTTCGTAGCCATCGTCCCTCACAGCAGTTTTGCTGCGAGGCCAGCGTCTCGCTTCCGGGAGGTGGACTGCGACACGTAGGCTAAGAGATATCCGAACTTATCGAGAGAAATGTATTGAGCCGCCCCCCCCCCGCGACAAGAGGCTAAATCGTAAGTTACGAATGCGCACTTCCGATTTTTGGCATAGATGTATTGAGGATTTGACATAGGTTCGCCGCGCCGCAAAAATTTTTCAGCGCGAAGTGGTATTGGGTTCCTTGTCTCCCGCAACAGCCAATTGTTGGTGCAGCGAAGGCTTCATCAAAATATGGCGCTAAATTTCAAACAATTGATTTCGATGGCGCACATAGGCAGTGCACTGCCTTAGCGGTCTTGATCAACAAAATTTCGATTGGGACGGGTCCAACGGAGCGGGACACCGCCGTAGTAATTATAGAAACCGCCAAAGCCATAGTCGAAAGGCCCATCGTAGCCATAATAGTACGTGCCGGGATGGGAATAAGGATCGGGCCAGCAAACCGTGCGCCAGTCGCAACCATAAGGCCCGCAACGATATTGGCGACGGCAGGCAACGTCTTGGACCAACTTGGCATCTGCTGATGAGTGCAGAATGCTGCCTGGTGATGCAAACGTCATGGCCTCGGCGTTTGGAACAAATGACCGGAAAACAAGAATGGCGAGCGCCGCACTCGTTGCAGAAACAATCCCGCGCATTGCTTCCTCCACTCGGATAGGTGCGTATTCACACGGCTAACAAAACATAGCGAAGCGTGCGTGATCCTCACGGTACGTTCAACCGGTTATTCAGATGAACGTTGGCAATTGCGCGCTCTTCACCCGATCTTATGCGAAGAATTTTCCCGCCGAAAGCTGGTTTTTTACGGATCGATCCACCCCGGCATCAATGGGCAGGGTAAAATGGAATACCGCTCCGCACGGTGAATTCGGTGTGGCCCAAATACGCCCCCCGTGAGACTCGACAATCGATCGGCTGATCGTGAGGCCGATGCCCAGGCCGCCAGACTTCGTGGTGTAAAAGGGATCGAAAAGACAATTGAGATTGCGCGACGAAATCCCCTTCCCCGTGTCACGAACCGAGATAAGAACATTATTTGAACTACTTTTTGTGGAGACGATAACCAAGTGTCGCGACCCAACGGCGGCCAATCTCAATGCTTCGATCGAATTGAGGAACAGATTGAGCAGCACTTGTTGGAGCTGAACCCGATCGCCACTGATCGGCGGAACGTCATCGGACAGTTGCGTCTGTATCAAAATTTGATTCTGTCGAATCTCTCGATCAATCAACACAGTCGTAGCAAGGATGATCTCGTTTAGCCTCAGGCGCTCACTCACGGGAGGCTGACCTTTGGTCAGATCGCGGACCTGAACAACGATCTTACTCGCCCGATTAGCGTCCCTAACGATGTTGGTTATGTTTTTCCGGGCCTCATTCAGATCGGGTGGTTCTGCGCCAAGCCAGTGCAAACAGGCATTGCCGTTGATCAGCACCGCGGTGAGTGGTTGATTAACCTCGTGAGCAATATTGGCAGTCATCCCTTCCAACGTGGTCATACGCGCAACATGCGCGAGTTGCGATCTCGCCTCAAAGGTCGCCTCCTTTTCCATTTCAATCTTAACCGCAAGGCAGGTTGTCGCGGCAATCGCCGCCAGGCTGATACACGTGTTTATGACACCGGCTTGCGATGGAGCGACATCGATCGTCAAAAGGTCGCTCAGCAGCGTGAGTGCGATACACGCCAAGCCGACAAATACGATACCGCGCTTGCCGCAAAATTGCGCGGCAATGAGCACGACCGCCGTATAAAACACCGGGCATGCAATATCCAATTCGGTTATCGTATCGGCAATAAAAATTGCAGTGGCGATCGCAATGGCTACAAATGCAAGTACCCAGGCCGTGCTCACTCGTAACTCTTGGGATACCATACAAAAGGCTCCGCGCCTTCAAATCACGTGAAAGCTATTTTCCGTAGGAGTACCAGTGAGCCATCTATAGCCGAGCAAAATTCCAATTCGGTCGTGCCCTGTGCCAATGGCCGATGCCCACATCAGCTTGCGCGTGAAGATCGTCGGCCATCCGCACCAGATCCACCAACGTTTGAGCTTTCATCTTATGCATCAAGTGAGCTCGATGAACTTTGACCGTAAGCTCGCTAATCTTAAATTTGGCGGCGATCTGTTTGTTCAGACGGCCTCTAACGACCTCAAGCATGACCTGACGCTCACGCGCCGTCAGCAGCGCAAAACGATCTTTGATTTCGAGTAAGATCGTTTCCGTTTGTCGCCTTGCCCGATCCTGATCGATTCCAGCATGGATTGCATCTATCAAATCCTGATGACAAAACGGCTTCGCCAAGAAATCGATGGCTCCCGCTTTAATTGCTCGTACCGACATTCTGATATCGCCGTGCGCCGAAATAAATACAATCGGGAGAACGACATTTGACTTGGCCAATTCGTGCTGAAAGTCGAGTCCATTGAGCTCAGGAAGCCGGACGTCCAGAACAAGGCATCCCGGAACATCTGGCCGTTTGAAACTTAAAAATTCCGCTGCTGAACTAAAAGTCAGCACATTTAATTTGATTGAGCGAATAAGACTGTCCAACGCCTCCCGTACGGAGGGATCGTCATCAACGACGAACACAATGGGTTTGTCATCTTTTTTCACGGCTACGCACCGGCACGAAATGGTGGTTCAGATTTGACCGTGTCGCCCGCGGTTATTCGGCCACGAGCAATCACCTTGGCGAAAAAAATCGCGACAGTCGTTTAAAATTTTTGCGTTCGCCTCCCAGGGAATCTTTAGCCTTGCAAACCTTGCCTTGTCACATAAACGGCCCATAAAAAAGGGACGGTTCCTATTTCCAATGCTGAAATTATGAAGGGTAAGCTCTTTGTAATGAGGTGCGCCAGTACCCCTTTCGCTTGGCTTCGAACAGCATTGAGCTGCGTTCGTTTTGGTGTCCGTCCTCAGTCATAAATCCGTTGTGATGGAATTACGAACGCGTTCAGCGAAACGGGCCAGCGTCGCGAAAAAAAAGGGCGGCTGACGCCGCCCCTTTCCTTTCTATACGTTTGTTTTCAATGGCTGTCGAATAAGTCCTTCTGAATATTCGCCGCCTGGAAAATGTAGTCGCGCGAGGCCTCGAGCTGGCTGCGCAACTTGTCGAGATTGACGTCGAGCAGCCGCCCTTTCCACTTGCGCACCTTGCCCGCGACGATCACCGTCTCGACGTTGGTGCGGTCCATCAGCGAGACGACCGCGCCGGGTACATGGTTAAGCGGCGCCACGTTGATACTGGTGGCGTCGAGGATGATGATGTCGGCTTCCTTGCCCGGCGTGAGTGAACCGACCTTGCCGTCGAGCCGTAATGCCTTGGCACCGTTCATGGTGGCGTAACGCAGCACGTCCCGCGTCGTCAGCAGGCTCGGCGCATTGGCCGGCACCGAACAGCTCGGTGCGTAAGGATAACCTGGCCACGGACAGTTTGCCGCCGTCGGTGAAACCCCCCAATTGTTCGCTTGCTCAAGGTCGAGGGAGTTTCCCGACTGATTGAGGATCATCTGGTTGACTAGCTCGCGCTGCATGTTCATTGCCACGCGCATCTGGGTGAAGAAGTCCGCCGTCATCGTGCATTCAACGTCCACGGAGAGTGATGGCTCCATGCCGAGGCTCTGCATCTTGAGGATCGGCGGCATACCGTGCCGCATATTCATTTCAATCGGGAAGGCGATCGATACTTGGGCGCCTTTGTCCTTCACGGCCTGCCAGCCCTTATCTGACATCCCGGTCATGTGAATGAACAAGTTGTCGTTCCCAAGCCCGATTGCTCCGTTGCCGCCCTTGCCATCGGCGAGCGCGTCTAAAATCGGGCGGATGCTAAACGGGGAGAGAATGTGCGCCGCGATCTGAAGGTTGAGCGAGCGCCCAATCGTCCAGGATTGGTCGGTGGTCGGATTACCAAGGTAGACCTCGCCGCCCATGATCATGTGCACGAGCCCGTTCTTCGAGAGATTGCTGCCCTTGCCCCCGAACCACTGTTTGATGATGCGTGTAGCGTCCCCCGGATAGGCATATCCGGGCTTGGGTGGAGTCGGTTGACCGGCACCTTCGAAATAGCCGAACGCCGCACGGCGCCCCGTATCGATTAGCGCCTGGATGGCGGCGTCCGAATGCTGGGGCGTGTGATGAATCTGTGAGACGTCATGGACAGTCGTGACGCCGTCGTCGAGCTGCGAGAGTCCGGCGAACAGCTCATTAATATACACGTCTTGCGGCCGGTAGACGGGAGCGAATGTGAGGAGAATGTATTCGTAGTAAGTCCTGCTCCCGCTTGGCGAGCCCGTACTATCGTTTATGAGAACGCCGTCGGCGAGCCAGCTGCGCAGCGAGGTCTCAAACTGATGATGGTGCGTATCGATGAAGCCGGGCATCACAATCTTGCCGCGCGCATCGATCACTGAACCACCGGCACTGCCTAGATTCGGTCCGACAGCAAGAATCTTCTTGCCCTCGACAAGGACGTCGGCGTTAGCGAACCCCCCTACTATTTTGTCCTGGGCCCCCGGAGAGCTCGGGTCCATCGTCATCACGGCGCCGCCGCGAATGACGTAGCGACCGCCGGGCCCGCCGCTATTCTGGGGTCCATCATCATCACCCGCCGCAGCGGGACGCGGCGCAAATAAATTGAGCCCCGAGGCAGCGACACCCGTCGCTGCTGCGACCTTTAAAAAATTGCGTCGTGAGTTGAAATGGTTTTGACGAAATCCGGCATTGCATAACACGCACATGCTGTCGCCCCCCTGTAGCGGATCATTCGTTGTGATGACCCTGAAGTTATTCTGCCGTTGAACCGAACGGCTGTATAGTTGAATCGTTATTGGCGCGACGCTTGCTGCGATAAGCCAGACATGCCCACCGCCTTATCCCACACTCGTTGCACGTCGTTTGGTAGGGGCCCGCCCATTGGCGGCGGCACCACCACACCGAGATCTCGGTTCACTGCGGGATCGACGATGACCGCTCAAGGCAAAATTCGCGGCCGACAAAATCAAAAATAAAAACTGCGTAAATCCGTGGTATCTCCGTAATCCTGGCGGGCTCCCCGGG
>DASPNW010000002.1:0-18709 GCA_035626335.1 Pseudolabrys sp. | reverse complement strand
CCCGGCGGCCAATACGGGCTGCCCGCCAGGAGCATGGCTGACGGCGGACAAGCACGGTGTGCGAAATCCCCCGCAAAGCGCGGCCGATGCCGGAAGGAGAACGCCGTGATGGCGCGCCGGGAGGCGCCCGCGTTTCTCGAGCGGGAGCGCGGCACTCAAGAACAATGGTTGCGCCACCTGGCGCGCCATCCCCTCGCATTTGCGGGGGGCTAAGAAAAGGGACCACGGCGTACCCGGCGCCGCAAAGAACACGGGTGATGACGCTTGCCCTGGCGAAAGGGAATACGTGTCCCGGGCGCAGCGCAGCACATTAGTGATGCGCTGCAGACCTGGGTTACAACGCGGACTCACACATGCTGTCCGCCATTGATGTGAATTTCTGCGCCGTTCACGTACGAACTCGTGTCTGTACACAGCACGTAGATAATCTTGGCCACCTCGTCGGGTGTGCCGAGCCGCTGCAACGGTATCTGCTCGACGATCTTCTCCGTCCCAGGCGAGAGGATCGGCGTGTCGATTTCACCCGGCGCGATGGCGTTGACGCGGATACCGAGCCGGCCAAAATCCGACGCCATCTCGCGTGTCAGCGAGGCGAGCGCCGCTTTCGAGGTTGCATAGGCCGCGCCGGCGAAAGGATGCACGCGCGAGCCAGCGATCGAGGTGACATTCACCACCGAGCCTTTGACGGCTTTGAGTTCGTTCACCAGTCCGCGAGCCAGCATGATCGGGGCAAAGAAATTGACCTGGAACACATGGTGCCAGACATCAATGGATGTATCGAGCGAGCCGAGCCGCTTGCCGCCATCGGCCTTTGGCGAGATCGCCGCGTTGTTGACCAGCGCGTGCAGCTCATGGCCCTCGATCCGCCGCTTGATTTCCTCGATCGCCGCGACCGTATTGGCTTCATCTGCCAGATCGACCTGAATGTGATCCTCGGGGCCGGCTTCCCACGGGCAATTCTCCGGAAACGGATGGCGTGAGCAGGTGATGACGCGCCAACCGGCGGCCGAAAAGCGCTTGACCGTCGCGTGGCCGATGCCGCGGCTTGCTCCAGTGAGGAGCAGCGTGCGGCGTGGCTGGTTCGTTTGCGAGTTCGGCATGCGGTGTCTGGAATGGTTCTAGCGTGCGATCAGAAGCTTGATGCTAGCTTACGGATAAAGCCGCGTCTTGTTCCACGGTGCGCCCGGATGATCGCGTTTGAACTCGATGCGGTCGTGGAGACGAAACGGGCGTTCCTGCCAGAACTCGATCGAGAGCGGCACGATCCGGTAGCCGGACCAGTTCGGTGGCCGTGGCACGGCGCCGATTGCGTATTTGGCGGCATAAACTGCAACAGCTTTCTCGAAGGCGAGCCGGCTCTCGAGCGGGGCTGATTGCTTGCTCGCCCAGGCGCCGATCTGCGCCTGCTTGGGGCGCGAGGCGAAATAGGTGTCCGCCTCCGCGTCGGTAACGCGTTCGACGGTACCGCGCACACGCACCTGACGGTTGACCGACTTCCAGTAGAACACCAGCGCCGCCTGCCGTTGGGCGTCCAATTCCTGCCCCTTTTTGCTGTCCATGTTTGTGTAGAACACGAATCCGCGCTCATCGACGCCCTTGAGAAGGACCATCCGCGCATTGGGGAGGCCCTCGGAATCGACGGTGGCGAGCGTCATGGCGGTCGGATCACGTGGCTCGGTGGCCGTCGCCTCGGTCAGCCAGGCGGTAAATAGCCGCAAGGGCTCATCGGCGGTGGTGAAATCACCAGTCGTTAACCAACTCGGGTGTTGAATCGGTGCCGTGTCGGACATCTTCTGGGGTGCTTTGCGTGGTTGGTACCCGTCGATATCGTCGCCTTTATAGTGGATGCGAACGGCCGCGCCTATGGCGCGGCGTGACGGTCGCAAGCGGGCTTGCATTGTCGCTGTGCGGCGGCGGGTGCAGCCTGTCCGGTGAGTTCGACTCGATGTTTGGCGACAAGTCGGACCGCACCAGTTCTATTGAATCTCCGCCCGACCCGAAGGAATTGGCTCAGCTGCCGCCGGCCGCCGATCTCGCTTATGCGCGCGCCGCCGTCACCGCCGTGCTCAGCCGCGGCGAGAAGGACACCAGCATGCCTTGGGAAAATCCGGGCACCGGCGCGCGCGGCACCATTACCCCGATTGCTTCCGCCTACACCATGGACGGCCAAACCTGCCGCGATTTCCTGGCGAGCTTCGTGTCGGGGAGCTCGCAGTCCTGGCTGCAGGGTGAAGCCTGCAAGCAGCAGGGCGCCTGGGAAGTGCGCTCCCTCAAGCCGTGGAAGCGGTCGTAGATCGCGCTTGCCTGCGCGCGGGCGGGGTGTTGCAGTCGCGTTGCATCTATCGCGCCGGAACCCCACATTGATAATGTCGGATCGCCGGCATTTCGCGGGCAGGGAATTCACAGGAGTCTGGATACGATGCGCGACCCCTACGAGGTCCTGGGGGTTTCGAAAGGTGCGAGCGAGGCCGATATCAAGAGTGCCTATCGGAGCCTTGCGAAAAAACTGCACCCCGACGCCAACAAGCACGATCCGAAAGCGGCCTCGCGCTTTGCCGAGCTCAATGCCGCGTACGAGATCGCCGGCGACAGCGACAAGCGCAAGGCTTTCGATCGCGGCGAGATCGACGCCGAGGGCAAGCCGCGCTTCCAGGGCTTTGAAGGATACGGCCCGCAGCCCGGCGGCGGACGCGGCCCGGGTGGCGGCGGCGCACATTTCGAGAGTTTCAGCTTTGGCCCCGATGGCTTCCGGCGTTCGGCGAACGCAAGCGGCGGCGCGGGCTTCGAGGATCTGTTACGCGGGATGTTCGGCGGTCGTGCCGGCGCGACGCGCGATTTCGGTTCGCATTTCGAGGCAGAGGATTTTGCCGCGGCGAGCGGCGCAGGGCAGGACCTGCACGCGTCGCTGACGATCACACTCGCCGATGCCGCCAAGGGCACCAAGACCCGCGTGCATCTGCCGACCGGCAAGGACGTCGAGGTCAAGATCCCAGCAGGAATTGCGAGCGGGCAGCAGATCCGCCTGAAAGGCCAGGGTTGGCCGAGCGCATCCAGCAGGGCGGGAGATGCCCTGATCACGATCAACGTTGCGCCGCATCCGCTGTTCAAGCCGGACGGCGCCGACTTGCGGCTCGATCTGCCGATTACGCTCTACGAGGCGACGCTTGGCGGGAAGGTGCGCGTTCCCACACTCGACGGCGCGGTGGAATTGGCCATTCCCGCCGGGACCAATTCCGGGCGGACCTTCCGCCTCAAGGGCAAGGGCCTCAAGGCAAAAAGCGGGGCCGGCGACTTGCTCGCGACCGTTCGCATCGTTCTGCCTGAACGAGTTGACGACGAGTTCAAGGAACTCATGAAGAAGTGGCGCGAGAAAAAGCCTTACGATCCGCGTGAAGACCTCGACTGACCGCTGTCGTTACGACTTCTTCGCCGCCCCTTTGTCGACCTGCTCGTAAACGTTCTTGGTCACGCTCTCGAGCCGGTCGCGGTCGGCAGGACCGCTCACCACATAGGCGATCTTGCTGTCGACCCAGTAGAACGCAGCAAATTGCTCCTCGCTGGTGTAGCGCAGCGCCGTCTGCTGCTCGTCCGCCTTGGCGCAGTAGATCGTAAAGCGCTCGCCGGACGGGCTTTCATACATATAGAAGGCGGCCGCTCCGGTCGGACCGGGAAGAAGCCGGCCGCCGACCAGCTTCAGCCCAATCGGCTGCAGGTCAGGCACGCGCAAATCCTCGCCGAGCCGTTTCGAGAGCCATTGCGTCATGTGCGCCCGCTCGCTCCCCGGCACTTCAACCGGATGACGCACCTCGACGACATAGAGCTTGTATGCATCGAGCGCTTCCGACGCGAACAGGTCGAAGCCGGCAGGCGAAGCAGCGGACGCTCCACGCGCCAACCAGCCGGCCGTGCCGCCGACAATGAACGCCACGACCGCTGCGGCGGCAACCATTGCCGCCCAGGATCGCCCATTGGCCCGGTCGTATTTAAGCACCTGGTCGAGCTTGAGCCGTTCCGGTACCGGCTCTTCGACGATGGCGCCGTAACGCGCCCGGATGCTCTCGGCCTGTGCGCGCCAGGAGGCGACCAACGCGGCCTGTTCGGGATGTTGGGCAAGCCAGGCGGCCACGGCCTCCTTGCGATCGGCCGGCAATTGGCCGTCGATATAGGCGTGCAGTTCATCCTCGGTCACGGGTGAATCGCGATCGATCATGGGTTCACCTTCTCTCTTTCTCTCTCATTTCACGCGGCGGAGCGCGGGGCGCCCGCCGTCGAGATAACTTTTGATCTGTACGCGCGCACGCGCCAGACGCGACATCACAGTGCCAATCGGCACACCTTGCACCTCTGCCACCTCGCGGTAGCTCAGCCCTTCAAGCACCACGAGAAGCAGTGCGTTACGCTGGTCCTCCACCAACGTGGCGAGCGCGCGTTCGATATCCCGCCCGCCCGCTTCCGGTCCGGCAAGGTCCGGAGCGTCATTATCCTCGATCGGCGACAGAGCCGGGCGGCGCGCCAGCGAGCGCAGCCGGTTGCGATTGAGGTTGGTCAGGATCGTGTACAGCCAGCTGCGCACGTCGCCACCATGAAACAGGTGCTCCGACCGCAATGCCCGTACCAAGGTGTCCTGCACCAGGTCATCGGCGATGTCGGAGTCGCGTGTCAGCGCCCGGGCATAGCGTCTCAGCGCGGGTATCGTCGCTTCGACGTTCTGACGGAACGAGGCCAATGCGGCTCTCCCTTTACTTGCCATGCGGGGAGGGACCGCAGGTCCCTCTGTCCGCGCTTGTCGCCGAACAGAGGTCCGGCATCGCCAATTGTCTGAAAAACCCCACAACCCCGCATCATATTCCCGAAAATGAATTGAAATAACAACGACAAAAGCGGTGCAGGGTGCTTTGCTTGCTGGTCAAAAGACCCTGTGCCATAGGAGGCGGCCGGCGTTAACCGGCCAAGACAGGAACCGCATGCCGGAAAATTCGGGGCTGATGCGTGGCAAACGCGGGCTGATCATGGGCGTGGCCAATAACCGCTCGATCGCCTGGGGCATCGCCCGTGCGTGCCGCGACCAAGGCGCCGACCTTGCTTTCACCTATCAAGGCGACGCGTTGAAAAAGCGCGTCGAGCCGTTGGCCGAAGAGGTCGATGGCCTCGTGGTTGGCCATTGCGATGTGACCGAACCGGCCTCTATGGACGCGGTATTCTCGGCCGTGAAATCGGCCTGGGGCTCACTCGATTTTCTGCTGCATGCCATTGCCTTCTCGGACAAGGACCAGCTCGATGGCCGTTACGTCGATACGACCGAGGACAACTTCGTCAAGACCATGGTCGTGAGTTGCTATTCTTTCACAGCCCTTGCCCAGCGGGCAGAAAAGCTGATGACGAATGGCGGTTCGCTGCTCACGATGACCTATTACGGTGCCGAGAAATGGATGCCGCACTACAACGTGATGGGCCTCGCCAAAGCCGCCCTTGAATCGTCGGTGCGATATCTTGCCGCCGATCTCGGCAGCAAGAACATCCGTGTCAACGCGATATCAGCGGGACCGTTGAAAACGCTTGCCGCCTCCGGCATCGGCGACTTCCGCTATATATTGAAGTGGAACGAATACAATACGCCGCTGCGGCGCAATCTCACCCTGGAAGAAGTCGGAAAAGCTGGTGTCTATTTCCTGTCGGACATGTCCAGCGGCGTTACCGGCGAAATCCATCACGTCGACGCCGGCTATCACATCGTCGGTATCAAGCATCCGGATGCGCCGGATATTGCGGTCGGCAAGAACGAGTGATGGCTGAGACGGCAAGGCCGCCACCGACGATTTATTACATTCGCCACGGAGAGACCGATTGGAACGTGGCCGGCCGTCTGCAGGGCCGTCATGACGTGCCGCTCAACGCGAATGGCCGTGCGCAGGCTGCCCATTGTGGCGAAATCCTGCGCGATTTGTTCGCGCGCGATGGCTGCAATCCCGCCGATGTCGATTACGTGTCGAGCCCTCTCGAACGCGCCCGCGAGACGATGGAGCTGATGCGTCCGCCACTCGGCCTGCCGCCGGAGGGCTACCGCCTGGAAGCGCGACTCTCCGAAATTTCATTCGGCGATTGGGAAGGGTTCACAATCGCTCAACTGCATACGCGCGATCCTTCGCGGATTGCGGCACGCGAGCAAGATAAATGGCATTTTGTGCCACCAGGCGGCGAGAGTTACGAGGCCGTATCGGAACGCATGCGAGAATGGCATCAGACCCTTACGCGTGACACCGTGGCCGTTGCGCACGGCGGCACGGCGCGCGGTCTCATTGCCCATCTTGGTATCGCCAAGCCGGCTGCGGCGCCCCTCATCGATATCGCGCAGGGCGTCGTTTATTTGTTCGAAGGAGACCGGCTTACGCGCTACACCTGAACGACACGCAAACCGCCCGAATAAAGCGAAACGGCCGGACTTCGGGTCCGGCCGTTCGTAGGCGCGAATAACGCGACGACTACTTCTTGTCCATCTTTTTGCAGGCTTTGTTATCGGCGTTCTTCGGATCTTTGCAGTCGACCTTCTTCTTGGCTGAGAAGGTGACCGAGCCGAGATCGGCCTTCTTATCCATCTTCTTGCAGGCCTTGTTGTCGGCGTTCTTCGGGTCTTTGCAGTCGACCTTCTTTTTGGCGGCGAGTTCGATCGCGGTAGTGTCGACGGTCGCTGCGAAAGACGTTGCGCCGGCGGCCAGGAAGAAGCCGAGCGCTGCAGCGATAGTAGTGATCTTGCGCATTGTGTTTGTCCTCATGGATCGATGCACTTGTGGCGGGAGTTGACAGCGTTTTCTGTCGCGCGGGATTTTTTGACTCCGAGCTTCCCCCTACCCAGCGTCGTATGAATAGCTGATCCCAAAACTGACGGTCAAATTAAAAATCGGAAAAGCTCTTATTTTTCCGTAGCTTAACGGGCATTCAGCTTCTCATTAACTGCTGTTCAGCGATGTGAACGTCTATTCAGCGCGCGGTGCCGCGGCGACGAAAGTGGATGCGAAGCCGAAGCGCCAAATACTCACACGATCACCCAAGGGTCGTTTAATTGACCGGCGCCAGAGCGCGCGTTACCAAACCGGGCAACCGTGGAACCGCAATGTCGTTCAATACTTTCGGCCATCTTTTCCGGTTTACCAGCTTTGGCGAGAGCCACGGGGCGGCTATCGGCTGCGTGGTGGACGGCTGTCCGCCGCGGATTCCGCTCAAGCAGGACGATATCCAGCGCGAACTCGATCGACGCCGGCCCGCGCAATCGCGTTTCACCACCCAGAGGCAGGAGCCGGATGCGGTAAAGATAATGTCGGGTGTGTTCACCGACGAGCGCAGTGGCGAACAGGTCACCACGGGGACGCCGATCATGCTCATGATCGCGAACGTCGATCAGCGCTCGAAGGATTACTCCGATATCAAGGACAAATACCGGCCCGGACATGCCGGATACACCTATGATGTCAAATATGGCATCCACGACTATCGCGGCGGCGGGCGCGCCTCTGCGCGAGAGACCGCTGCACGTGTTGCCGCTGGTGCCATCGCGCGCAAGATTGTTCCGGGCCTTAGCGTGCGTGGCGCATTGGTCCAGATGGGGCCGCACAAGATCGACCGGTCGCGGTGGGACTGGGACGAAATTGGCAAGAATCCGTTTTTCTGCCCCGATGCAAAACAGGCCAAGTTCTTCGAGCAATACCTAGACGGTGTGCGCAAGGAGGGCTCGTCCTGCGGCGCCGTGATTGAGGTTCTTGCCGAAGGCGTACCGGCAGGCCTCGGCGCACCGGTCTATGCCAAGCTCGACGGAGATCTCGCTTCTGCGCTGATGGGTATCAACGCGGTCAAGGGGGTAGAGATAGGCGACGGCTTTGCCACCGCGGCAATGAGTGGCATCGAGAATGCCGACGAGATGCGTATGGGCAATGACGGCAAGCCGCTTTTTCTGTCAAACCATGCGGGCGGCATTCTCGGCGGCATATCGACCGGACAAGCAATTGTTGCCCGCTTCGCGGTGAAGCCGACCTCGTCGATCTTGACGCCGCGTAAAACTGTAGACCGGTATGGCCGTGATACTGAGGTTGTCACCAAAGGACGGCACGATCCCTGTGTAGGCATCCGCGCGGTACCGATCGGGGAGGCGATGGTGGCATGCGTGCTGGCCGACCACTATCTGATGCATCGCGGCCAAGTCGGCGAGGGGACGGCGTGGCCGTTCAGACCTGGCGCGTAGATCCGCCTCCGAGGTAGAGCTTTGCTCGATAGCCACAGCCGCGTCGAAGCCGCAATAAAGGCCTTCACCAAAGGCGAAATCGTGGTCGTTACCGACGACGACGACCGCGAAAACGAGGGCGATCTCTTTATCGCGGCCTCGCATTGCACGCCCGACAAGATGGCATTTATCATTCGCAATACGTCTGGGATTGTCTGCGCTCCGCTCGACGCCGATCAAGCACGCCGATTGCACCTCGAGCCGATGGTGGCCGACAACGAGGCGCCGCTGGGCACTGCTTTTACCGTCTCGGTCGATGTCCGCCATGGTTTGACCACGGGCATTTCGGCGGAAGAGCGGTGCAACACCGTGCGTGCACTTGCCAATGGGAACAGTGGAGCCGCTGATTTTGTGCGCCCCGGTCACGTTTTTCCGCTGGTCGCCCGCGCGGGTGGAGTACTGATGCGTTCCGGCCATACCGAGGCTTGTGTCGATCTTTGCCGTCTGGCCTCACTTCCGCCGGTCGGGGTGCTTGCTGAGCTGATGAATGACAATGGCTCGGTCATGCGAGGGCCCGAAGTCATGGCCTTCGCGCAAAAGCACAAACTGGCGCAAGTCTCCATTGCCGAGCTCATCGCGTACCGACAGCGAAGTGACAAACTGGTGGAACGCGTCGGCGAGTTCTCGCTTTCCTCAGATATCGGCACGCTGCGCGGTTATGCATACGTCACCCCGTTTGATCGGGTCCATCACATGGCGTTTGTCTACGGCGCGATCGGCGATGGGAAAGGCGTGTTGGCGAGGCTGCATCGCGCCGACGTTATTGGCGACGTTTTCGGGGGCGCCAAATCGCTGCGTGCGTCGCTTGCGCGCTTCAAGGCCGCGGGCCGGGGCGTTATCGTTTACCTGCGGGATGGCACGGCGGGGGTTCCGGTGGCCGAAATTCCGCACGGCGATTCCGGCACTGATGCAGCCCGCTCTCGCCAGTGGCGCGAAATCGGCCTGGGCGCGCAGATTCTCAAGGACCTCGGAATCTCCTCGATTCGCCTGCTGACCTCGAGCAAACGCACGTACGTGGGCCTTGGGGGCTTTGGTATCGAGATCGTGGGCACCGAGCCGATCGAGGGTTGAAGAGTGGTCTTTTTTTCGCCCGTGCTGCGTGCCAGCATTCGTGTATGCGGCGCCGCTCTCGAAATCTGACTATCACCGCAGCCATCGCGGCTTTGGGATTTGCGCTGGCAGCGTCCGCCGCCCCAACCATGCGGCAGTTTGCCGACACGCGCGCCAGCGCAATTCCCGTCGATGTCGAACTCGTAATTGCGGTCGACGTCTCCTATTCAATGGATCCGGAGGAGCAGGCGCTGCAACGGGAAGGTTACATTCTCGCTCTCACCTCAAAAGAGTTTCTGCAGGCGTTGCGTCAGGGTGCAAACGGCAAGATCGCTATCACCTATTTTGAATGGGCGGGTCAATTCGACCAGAAGGTCATCGTGCCGTGGCGATTGATAGACGGGCCGGAGGCCGCCGACGCCGTCGCAGCGGAAATTGCGCGCGCGCCATATCGGCGCGCCTCGCGCACCTCAATCTCTGGCGCGCTCCGCTTCGGCAAGCCACTGTTTGATGAGAGCGGCTATAAAGGCTTCCGCCGCGTGATCGATGTGTCCGGCGACGGCGCCAATAATGCCGGCCCGCTGGTTACGCCGATGCGCGACGAGGTGCTGGCCGCGGGCATCACGATTAACGGTCTGCCAATCATGCTCAAGCGGCCTTACGTCGGGACGATGGATATTGAAGACCTCGACGTTTACTACGAAGACTGCGTGATTGGTGGTCCAGGTGCTTTTGTCGTCCCAATTCGCGAACGTGAGAAGTTCATCGAGGCAACGCGGACCAAACTGGTGCTGGAGATAGCCGGGCGGCAGCCGGATGCAAAGGTGATCCCGACCTCGTCACAGGCGCCGCGCATGTCATGCACCATCGGTGAGAAGCTTTGGCAGGAGCGCTGGGGCGGGGGTATCGACTTTCAGTAGCAAAGTCACCGCACGAATTTTCCGACGATTTCCGCATGGTGGGAATAGCGGAACTGGTCGACCGGAACGACAGTTGCAAGTCTGTAGCCGCCGCCGAGCAATATTTTGGCATCGCGTGCGAACGTCGCGGCGTCGCAGGACACGGCGACCACAACCGGCACCGTACTTTTCGCGAGTTCACGCGATTGCGCCTCGGCCCCCTGGCGCGGCGGATCGAATACGACAGCATCAAAGACTTTGAGTTCGCTCGCCACGAACGGACGCCGGAACAGGTCACGCGTCTGGGTCTCAACCGGCTTTAATCCCGATGTGGTCGAGACAGCGCGTTCCAAGGCCTTGATCATGGCGGCATCGCTATCGGCGGCGCTGACGCGCGCACGTTCGGCCAGCCGCAGTGCAAATGTGCCGATGCCTGCAAACAGGTCTGCAATCTGTTTGGCTTTGCCGACATGGCCTACGACAAGCTGTGCCAGTGTGTTTTCGCCCTCAGCCGTTGCCTGAAGAAAAGCCCCCGGCGGCAGCGGCACCTGGGCACGACCCACCTGCAACCGGGGCTGCTCACGCTGTGCGACCAGTTCGCCATGGCGGGTGAGACGAGCAAGATTGTGAGCCGCGGCGACCCTCGCCAGCGAACTCAAACGATCGGCTGTAAGCGCACCCGACCCGCGAACGTCGATATCAAGACCTGAATCGGTCGCAGTTGTTTGAATATCAAGTGGCTTGCCGGCGGGCTTGAGGGCATCGGCAATGGCCCAGGCAACCGGCAATGCGCCGTCAAGGCTGGGCGCCAAGACAGGGCATTTGTCGATGGCGACGAGGTGATGGGCACGCGGTGCAGTGAAGCCGACCTCCAGGATGTCATGCGTGCCGCGCCGCGCGTGAAACACGGCTCGCCGGCGCCCCGCGCCATGCGCGTCGATCAGGTCACTAACCGGCGCGATCACACTTGCCTGCTCCATTGCCTGTACCACCAGCGATCGCTTCCAAAGGTGGTATTCGGCCAGCGACCAGTGCTGCAACGCGCAGCCGCCGCAGGCTCCGAAATGCTTGCAGAGGGCTTCGGTACGTTCGTGGCTCGCTTTGTCGACATGCACCAGATGCCTGCGGTCGGGATGGCCGGCAACTGGTTCGACGGTAACCGTCTCGCCCGGCAGCGTATACGGCACGTAGATGGGCCCTTCGGGCGTGTCTGCAATTCCATCCCCGCGATGACCCAGCCGGACTATATGAAATTGTTCAGTCACGCGCCGCTCCGAGCAGGAATTCGGTGTTGCCGTCTCGGCCGTCGATCGGTGAGGGGATTGTTTCGATCACACGCCATCCGAGCGAGACGGCAAATTTGGCGATATCATCGCAGACAGCAGCATGAACGGTCGGCTCGCGTACGATACCTTTCTTAGTACCGCCGGCGCCAACCTCGTATTGAGGTTTAATGAGCGCGATGAGTTGGGCGGGCGTTTTGGCGAGCGCCATCGCAGATGGCAGGACCAGTCTGAGAGAAATAAAGCTGACATCGATGGTAACGAGATCCGGCAGTTCATCGAACCGGGCGGGGGACAAGTCGCGAATGTCGGTGGTTTCCAGCGAAACGACCTCGGGCCGGGCGCGCAATGTTTCGTGCAACTGTCCACGACCCACGTCGACCGCGTAGACGCGCCTTGCCCGGCGGTTCAGCAAAACCTGCGTGAACCCGCCGGTCGATGAACCGACGTCAAGGCAGACGCGATTCCTCGGATCAAACCGAAAATGATCGAGTGCCGCCGCGAGCTTGACGCCACCGCGCGACACGTAAGGATGCGCCGCGGTCGCCCGTAGTCGCGAGTCAGTTGGGATTTCCTCGGAGGCCTTGCTGACAAGCCTTTCGTTGGCCGTGACGAGGCCCGCGTCGATTGCGGCCTGCGCCTTTCCGCGGCTTTCGAATATGCCGCGTTGGACCAGGAGGCGATCGGCACGCTGGCGCGGTGTTTTCATGGACAGAACCATCGCGGCACCCTGAAAGTTTGACCGCGGAACAAAATTTCACACACAATGGTTAGCAGCATTGGTCGCTCTGCAAAGGCCGAAACGATCAATCTGTCTGAGGAGAAATAGCATGGCACGCAAATATTCAAAGGGTGCGTCGAAAGACGTTGAACGCGCAATGCGGAAACGCAAAAAGGGAACGCTCAGAAGCGGCCGCAGCGGCAAGAGGGTCACGAGCCGTAAACAAGCCATAGCCATCGGCCTCTCGGAAGCACGCAGAGAGGGGAAAAAGGTGCCGCGTCGGAAGAAACCCTGATCGCCCTTAGGCGAGCTTTACGGTCTCGGCATTGACGTCCTTACCCAAGGCTTCGAACACTTTGGCGACAATGGCGCGCGCGTCGAGGCCGGCCTGGGCATACATGGCGGCAGGCGTATCCTGATCGATGAACCGGTCCGGAAGGACCATGCACCGCACACGCATGCCGTGATCGAGAAGACCTTGTTCGGCCAATGCTTGCATGACGTAAGTCCCAAACCCGCCGATAGCTCCTTCCTCGATGGTGACCAGCACCTCATGCTCGCGCGCCAGGCGCATCACCAGATCAACATCGAGAGGCTTGGCAAAACGCGCGTCGGCAATCGTAGTCGACAGTCCAAGTGCCGTAAGCTCCTTGGCCGCCTTAAGGCATTCGCCAAGTCGCGTGCCGTATGACAGCAGTGCCACCTTGTGGCCTTCCTGTATAATGCGGCCTTTGCCGATTTCGAGCGGGTTGCCTTCCGAGGGCATCGGCACACCGAGACCTTCGCCGCGTGGATAGCGTAGCGCGCTCGGTCGATCGTCGATCGCGACAGCCGTTGCAACCATATGCACAAGTTCGGCCTCGTCCGCCGCCGCCATCAGAACAAAGCCAGGAAGGCAGCCAAGATAGGTGACGTCGAATGCGCCGGCATGGGTCGGTCCGTCGGCGCCGACGAGGCCGGCGCGATCGATGGCGAAGCGAACAGGGAGGCGCTGGATCGCGATGTCGTGCACCACCTGGTCATAGGCGCGTTGCAGAAAGGTCGAATAGATTGCGGCAAATGGCTTGAAGCCTTCGGCTGCAAGGCCGCCAGCAAAAGTTATCGCATGTTGTTCCGCAATACCGACATCGAAACTGCGATCAGGGAATTCTTTCGCGAAGAGGTCGACGCCGGTGCCGGACGGCATTGCTGCAGTGATGGCCACGATCTTTGCATCTTTGCGCGCCTCTTTAATTAAACTTTCGCCGAACACTTTGGTGTACTGCGGCGCAAGAGATTTTGATTTCGCCTGCGCGCCGGTGGCGACATCGAATTTGACCACGCCATGATATTTGTCGGCGGAGGTTTCCGCCGGCGCGTAACCTTTACCCTTTTGTGTCACGACATGGACGAGGATTGGTCCGGCCTCGGCGTCACGCACGTTACGAAGCACCGGGAGCAAATGGTCAAGGTTGTGACCGTCGATGGGGCCCACATAATAGAATCCGAGCTCCTCGAACAACGTGCCGCCAGTCCAAAACCCTCGTGCAAATTCTTCGGCGCGTCCGGCCTTCTCCTCGAAAAATTTCGGGAGATGCCGCGCGAGCTGTTTTCCGATATCGCGCAGCGTCCGGTAGGTTCTGCCGGAGATCAGCCGAGCGAGATAGGCCGACATCGCACCAACGGGCGGTGCAATCGACATGTCATTGTCGTTGAGAATAACGATCAGCCGTTCATTACGCGCACCAGCATTGTTCATGGCTTCGTAAGCCATACCCGCCGACATTGCCCCGTCGCCGATGACGGCAACAACGTTGTTTTTCTTTCCTTCGAGATCGCGCGCCACTGCCATGCCAAGGGCGGCCGAGATCGAAGTGGAGGAATGGGCAGCGCCGAATGGGTCGTATTCGCTCTCGGCGCGCTTTGTGAAGCCGGAAAGCCCGCCGCCCTGACGCAATGTGCGGATACGGTCGCGCCGGCCGGTGAGAATTTTGTGCGGATAGCTCTGGTGGCCGACATCCCAGATCAAGCGGTCGGTGGGGGTGTCAAACACGTAGTGCAGCGCTACCGTCAACTCGACTACGCCGAGGCCCGCGCCCAGATGGCCACCGGTCTTGGCGACCGCATCAATAGTCTCTGATCTTAGCTCATCGGCGACCTGCTTAAGCTGCTCAGCAGACAGATTCTTGAGGTCGCGCGGGAAATGGATGCGGTCAAGCAGTTGCGTTCTGGAAACCTCGGACAAGAGCAACTCCAACAAACTTGGGGCAAAAGCGCCCAAAAACCGGCAGGGCCAAGTGACTTACACCAAAATTGCCATTGCGGGCAATTCTACAAAAGATGCTTTTTTGCCGCCTATTTGGCCATCAAACGTCGCGCATCTCGCAAACTGCATCAATCCACATCGAGCGGTTCACTGCCGGTCGGTTTGCCGCTGGCGTCAAGTGTAATTTTTTCCACGCGCGCCTCCGCCTGACGCAATAGCTCCTCGCATCGCCTCTTCAGCGCCTCGCCGCGTTCGTAGATTGCAACCGATTCCTCAAGTGGGACTTTGCCCTCTTCCAGTCGTTTGACGATCGATTCCAGCTCTTCAATGGCCCGTTCGAAGGGCATCTTCTTGACGTCAGCGTTGTTGTTCTCGGCCATGTCTTTGCCCGGCGATTCGTGAAGAAGCGACAGTAGATCAAGGATAGCGCGAATTTCTTAGCCGTGCATCAGCGCGGTGACGTGGGCGGCGACCGAACGCGACAAGCCTTGCAAATCATAGCCGCCTTCCAACAATGAGACGACGCGCCCATTGGCACTTGTATCAGCGATTTCCATCAGCTTTTTGGTCACCCAGGAATAGTCCGCCTCCACCAAATTCAAATTGGCGAGCGGGTCGCGGGTGTGCGCGTCAAATCCGGCCGAGATGATCAGAATATCGGGTCTGAATTCGCGCAAGCGTGGAAGGATCACGGTCTCGAATGCCTCGCGGAATGCCTCGCCGCCGTCACCCGCCGATAGCGGTGCGTTGACAATGGTGTTGAATTCACCGCGTTCCCCGACTGCTCCGGTGCCGGGATAAAGAGGCATCTCATGGGTAGAGCAGTACATAACGCTCTTATCTGACCAGAAAATATCTTGTGAGCCGTTGCCGTGGTGCACATCGAAGTCGACAATTGCCGCACGCTCGGCGCCGTGCGCTGTCTGCGTATACCGTGCCGCGATCGCCGCATTGTTAAAGAGACAAAAGCCCATCGGCCTCGCTTTTTCAGTGTGGTGTCCCGGTGGACGGGTGGCAACGAAAGCATTCGCTGCCTTGCCCGACATCACCTCGTCAACCGCTAGCTTGGCACCGCCGACGGCACGCAGTGCCGCTTGGAAGCTGCCCGGCGACATTGCTGTGTCGGCGTCAAGACGTACCAGGCCCTCCGAAGGGGAGGCGTCGCGGATCGCTTCGATGTAATCCATCGGATGGCAGAGCGCGATAATGTCATCTGTACCTAGGGGAGCTTCAACGCGCGCCAGGGATTGAAATTTTTCGTCCTCCAATACCTGCTCAATCGCACGCAGGCGGTCCGGCCGCTCCGGATGACCTGCGGGCGTGAGATGGTTTAGGCAGGCGGGATGACTGAGGAGAAGAGTGGACATCGGCTAGATTTAAACGCTCACAGGCCCTCGTGGAAGTCCTTACCGCGATTTTGCGTCGAGACTGACGCCGTTCGGCGGCAGACTCGCGGCGGGTACGAAGAAATCCACCTGTAATGGCTGGGCGGGATCGACGCGGTATTGGTCAAAATCTTTGACGCCTTCGCCGGCCAGAAAAGTATCGTCGATCAGGAAGTTCCCTGTAAAAGTTTTGGGTTTTTGGAAAATACGGCAGGCAGCCTCGGCCAGAATCTCAGGCTTGCGCGAGCGGCGCATCATTACGTCGCCACCGAGAAGGTTCTTGATTGCGGCGGTCGCGATTGTGGTGCGCGGCCACAGCGCATTGACTGCGACCTTCCCGCGCAACTCGCCTGCAAGCCCCAACACCACAAGACTCATGCCGAATTTAGCCATCGAGTAACCGGTATGGGGCGCAAACCACTTCTCGGCCATGTCGAGCGGCGGCGACAGCATCAAGATGTGCGGATTTTCCGCGCGCAGGAGATACGGCATGGCAAATTTCGAGACCATGAAGGTGCCGCGGGCATTGATCTGCTGCATCAGGTCGTAGCGGCGCATGTCGGTCGCCGCGACTGATGTAAGCTGAATCGCGCTGGCATTGTTAACGACAATGTCAATGCCGCCGAATTTATCCGCGGTCTCATCGAGCGCCGCCTGCACGGCCGTGTCGTCGCGCACATCCACCGCCAGGGGCAGTGCGCGTCCGCCGGCCTTTGCAATTTCCGCGGCCGCGGTGTGAATGGTGCCCTCAAGCTTTGGATGCGGTTCGACTGTCTTTGCTGCAATAGCGATATTTGCACCCTCGGTCGCTGCCTTGAGTCCGATCGCGAGACCAATTCCACGAGAGCCACCGGTGATAAACAGGGTTTTGCCTTTTAGCGACATTGGCGCGAATGCTCCCCTCACTCTGCAAGTGCTGCTTGCCCGCCAGTAATGCTGTCGGCACCATCGGTAACACTGCGTTCGAGACCGGCCGCCTGAACCGCCAGGTTCTCGGCGAAAAACCGTGCGAGAGCGGTGCGGCCTGTTCCATCGCCGACACGCAACGATGCAAGCGCTTCTTCGGCCAACATGCAGCCTCCGGCCGCGTTACCGAACAGTCGCAAATAAGGCGTGGCGCCGGCGAATGCGGTGTCGGAAGATTTCTGCGCCAGCAACCACCGCGTTGCGCGTTCCAGGCTGTCGATTGCTTCGCCAAGACGCGCCGCGGTCTCGCCGAAGGCGGGTGCGTTGCTCGATCGAACTGACTTCACCGTACGTCGTAGCTCGTCGAGGTAAAGCGCGACGGTCTTGCCGCCCTCCAGAGGAACCTTGCGCGACACCAAGTCGAGGGCCTGAATTCCATTCGTGCCTTCGTAGATCGATGCAATGCGAGCGTCCCGATAGTGCTGCGCCGCACCGGTTTCCTCGACGTAGCCCATGCCACCATGCACTTGCACTCCGAGTGACGCCACCTCCGTGCCGATATCGGTCGAGAAGGCCTTGGCTACCGGTGTCAGCAAAGAGGCGCGCTCGTGCGCGCTTTTGCGTGCAGCCTCGTTTTTTGTCCGCAGCGAACGATCAATCGCAATACCAGTCGCGTAACAGATCGCGCGTGCCGCGCCGGTGAGCGCGCGCATGGTGAGCAACATGCGCTTGACGTCGGGGTAAGCGATGAGCGCGCCAGCCGGGCCTTGCTTGCGCTCACGCGCATAGGCCAGCGCCTGTTGGGTCGCGCGTTCGGCGATACCCACGCCTTGCAAACCGACGGCAAGCCGCGCGCGATTCATCATAGTGAACATGCAGGCCATGCCCTTGTGTTCCTCACCAATGAGGAAACCAACGGCTCCGCCTTGATCCCCGTAGACCATGGTGCAGGTCGGCGAGGCATGAATGCCGAGTTTGTGTTCGACGGAGTGCGCGCGCACATCGTTGCGTGTGCCATCTCGCAACAGCTTAGGCACCAGGAACAGTGAAATGCCTTTGGTGCCCGGCGGTGCATCGGGCAATCGGGCGAGAACGAAATGGATGATATTGTCTGTTAGATCGTGCTCGCCGTAAGTGATGAAGATTTTCGATCCAATGATGCGATAGCTGCCGTCGCCTGCGCGCTCCGCCTTACTGCGCAGGGCCCCCACATCGGATCCCGCTTGCGGCTCCGTGAGCTGCATCGTCCCCATCCATTCGCCGTTGATGAGTTTGCCGAGATACTCCTCCTTGAGCGCGGTGCTTCCGTATGCATGCAAGGCGTCGATCGCGGCCATGGTGAGCACGGGACCGATGCCGAACGCCATCGATGCCGAGTTCCACATTTCGATGCAGGCGGCATTGACAGCGTGCGGGAGGTCTTGGCCGCCCCAATCGGCCGGCGCCGCGAGGCCGTTCCAGCCGGCCGCAGCCCAACTCGTGTAGGCAGCCTTCCAGCCTGGCGGTGTTGTGACGTTGCCGTCCTTGAACGGCGTACCGAACTTGTCGCCCACACTATTTAGTGGCGCGATGACATCGCTGGCGAAACGTCCTGCCTCCGACAGCACCGAATCGACGGTTTCCTCGTCAAGATCGCCATAGAGGCCCTCAGCCAGCGCAGTTTTTAGGCCGGCGGCGTGTTTCAGGCTGAAAGCGATATCGGTAACCGGGGCACGGTAGCTCATGGGCGGCTAATCTAACCCCAGCACAAGGCCGGTCAACGAACGCTTTCGTCCCATTGTATATGAGAGTGCGGACGTTGATCGGCGCAGTCTGCGCCGCTATGGTCCCGTCGCTGCGTGCGAAAGCGACCTCCGCGCGGCTCTCCGGTACCTGTTGGGGCGTAGCCAAGTGGTAAGGCAGCGGATTTTGATTCCGCCATTCCCAGGTTCGAATCCTGGCGCCCCAGCCA
>DASPNW010000001.1:0-213937 GCA_035626335.1 Pseudolabrys sp. | reverse complement strand
TTCATGGCTGGCCGCAGGGAACATCGGCAGCGAGAATCGCAGAAATCCGTACCCGCCCATTTTCAGAAGAATGGCTGCCAAAATGACTGAGCCAGCTGTCGGTGCTTCGACATGGGCATCCGGCAGCCATGTATGCACCGGCCACATCGGCATCTTCACCGCGAACGAGGCAAAAAATGCAAACCAAGCCCATTTCTGCAAACCCAGCGGGAAGCCGTGGCGCAGAAGCGCCGCGATATCGGTCGTACCGGCTTCCCAATACATCGCCATGATGGCGAGCAGCATCAATACGGAGCCAAGCAGCGTATAAAGGAAGAACTTAAAGCTCGCGTAGACGCGGCGCGGCCCGCCCCAGACGCCGATGATAAGGAACATCGGAATCAGGCCACCCTCGAAGAACAGATAGAACAGCACCAGATCGAGTGCCGAAAAAGTGCCGACCATCAAGGTTTCCAGCACCAGAAATGCAATCATGTATTCCTTCACGCGCGTCTGGATCGCAGTCCAACTTGCGAGAATACAGATCGGCATCAGCGCGGTGGTGAGGATCACGAAGGGCAACGAGATGCCGTCCACGCCCATATGATAAGAGGCGATGCCGAGCCAGTTGTGCTTTTCGACAAACTGGAATTCCGCCGAACTGGCGTCAAAACGCCAGACCATCACCAGTGAGATGGCAAATGTCACGAGTGTGGACCACAACGCCACCCAACGCGCCGTGCCGCGTGCCAACCGCTCGTTCCCGCGCACAAGCAAGCCAACCAGCAATGCGCCCAGCAGCGGAAGGAAAGTGACGACGGACAGGATCGGCCAATTCATCAGTGTGTCCCCGCCGCAAACATAAACCAGGTGATAAGGGCGGCCGCGCCGATCAGCATCACGAAGGCGTAGTGATACAGATAACCGGTTTGCAGCCGCACCACGTTCCGAGTGATATCGAGCACCCGCGCCGACACGCCGTCTGGCCCGAAACCGTCGATCAACCAGCCGTCGCCGCTCTTCCACAACAGTCGGCCAAGCCATTTGGTGGGCCTGACGAAAATCAGATCGTAGAGTTCGTCGAAGTACCATTTGTTGAGCAGGAAGCGGTACAGCCAATCGTGCTGGCGCGCGAGCTCAACCGGGATGTCCGGACGCCGGATATAGAATTGCCAAGCAATCACGAACCCGATCGCCATCATGACAGTCGGCAAGATGCCAACCTGGAGCGGCACGTGATGCATCTCTTCCAATACATGGTTGGACTTGGCGAAAGCCAGCGACTCCCGAAAAAAGCCCTCGACCCCGCGCCCGGCGAAGATTTCCTTGAACGGCAGGCCGGCGAGCACCGAACCGGCTGCAAGGAACCCGAGCGGTATCAGCATCACCATCGGGCTTTCATGCGCATCCTTCCAGTGCTTGCGATCATGCGGTTCGCCGTGAAATGTCTTGAATATCAGCCGCCACGAATAAAACGACGTCAGCATCGCGGCGGTGACGGTGCAGATGAATGCATAGAGCGCCATCGGATTCTTGCTGACAAACGTTGCCTCGATGATGGCGTCTTTGGAGAAATAGCCGGCCGTAAGCGGAAATCCGGTGAGCGCCAGTGTGCCGATCAGCATGACAACGTAAGTATAAGGAATGCGATCCTTAAGGCCGCCCATGTGGCGAATGTCCTGCTCGTGATGCATTGCATGGATCACCGAGCCGGAGCCAAGGAACAACAACGCTTTGAAGAATGCATGGGTAAACAAGTGGAACATGCCTACCGAATAGGCCCCAACTCCCATCGCGACAAACATGTAGCCAAGCTGTGAGCAGGTCGAATATGCGACGATACGCTTGATGTCGTTCTGCACGAGACCAATGGTGGCAGCAAACAGCGCGGTCGTTGCGCCGATCAGCGTAACAAACGTCTGCGCATGCGGCGCAAGCTCGAACAATGGCGACAAGCGCGCCACCATGAACACACCGGCGGTCACCATGGTCGCGGCGTGGATCAATGCCGAAACCGGAGTCGGGCCTTCCATTGCGTCGGGCAACCAGGTGTGCAGCAGGAATTGCGCGGATTTGCCCATCGCGCCCATGAAGAGGAACAGGCAGGTGATTGTGAGCGCATCGACCTGCCAGCCGAAGAAATTGATTGCTTTTCCGGTGAGAGCAGGTGCCTGCGCAAAGACTGTGTCGAAGTCGATCGCGCCGGTAAGCATGAATACCGCGAAAATGCCGAGCGCGAAGCCAAAATCGCCGACACGATTGACGATGAAGGCCTTGATCGCGGCGGCGTTGGCTTCGGGTTTATGATACCAGAAGCCAATCAGCAGATAGCTCGCGAGGCCGACACCTTCCCAGCCGAAAAACAGCTGCACCAGATTATCCGCCGTCACCAGCATCAGCATGGCGAAGGTGAACATCGACAGATACGCGAAGAAACGTGGCCGGTACGGATCCTCGTGCATGTATCCGATGGAATAAAGGTGCACGAAGCCTGACACCGTGTTGACCACCACGAGCATGACCGCCGTGAGCGTATCGATGCGCAGTGACCATTCGACCTTGAGATCCCCGGCGGTCATCCAGGTAAAAATCGGAACACGCATGTCGTGGTGGGCAAACCCGACATCGACAAAAGCGATCCATGACAAGACCATGGAGATCATTAAAAGCGTGGTCGTAATCAATTCGGCGGTGCGTGAGCCTGTGGCGGCGGGTTCGTGCGATTCGTCTTCGTGATGAGATGAATGGACAACCGCGTCGCCGTGCGCTCCGGGCCCGCCGTGCTGCAGAGCATGATCGGCCGTGGTGTCTTCCGCGCCAGCGACCGGACCTTTACCGGGAAAACGCGCGCGCGCGCCAGCCAGCGCGATAACTCCTGCAAGAATTGCTCCCAGTAAGGGCAGGAAGACGATGGCCTGATACACGCCCCTTACCCCTTCATAAGATTGATGTCTTCAACCGCAATGGAGCCGCGGTTGCGATAGAACACGACCAGGATCGCCAGCCCAATTGCCGCTTCCGCGGCAGCGACGGTGAGCACCAATAGCGCGTAGATCTGCCCGACGATGTCGCCAAGATGAGTCGAGAACGAGACCAAGTTGATATTGACCGCGAGCAGGATCAGCTCGATCGACATCAGAATGATGATGACATTCTTGCGGTTCAGGAAAATTCCGAAAATCCCGAGCGTGAACAGGATTGCCGCCACCGCAAGATAGTGCCCCAGGCCGATGGTCATGTATTGCTCCCCAGTCCCTGGCCGGAGCGAACCTTTACGACTTCGATGGATGCGGCAGGCGTGCGGTCAACCTGCGCACCAATGTCCTGGCGGCGCACGCGCACGCGGTGATGCAATGTGAGCACGATGGCACCGACCATCGCGACCAGAAGGATCATGCCTGCGGCCTGGAAGAAGTAGACGTAACGTGTGTAGAGGACCAGACCGATTGCCTCGGTATTCGGGATTTTAGACGGGATGGGCGCGGTGATCGACTGAGGAATGCCTGATCCGATAACCCAGGTAAGAGCGACAAAAAGCAACTCACCGACAAAGATGCCGCCGACGACGAGGCCGATTGGCAGATATTGCAACAAACCTTGCTTGAGTTCGGCAAAGTCGACGTCGAGCATCATCACAACGAACAGGAACAATACCGCGACTGCGCCGACATAAACCACGACCAAAATCATCGCGAGAAATTCCGCGCCCATCATCACAAACAGGGCGGCTGCATTGACGAATGCAAGAATGAGAAACAGAACCGAGTGAACCGGGTTGCGCGCAGCAACCACCATGATCGCGCTCGCCACGCAGACACCCGCAAACATGTAGAAGAACAGGGCGGCGACAATCATCGGTCTACCTGTAAGGCGCATCGATCGCGAGGTTCTTCGCGATCTCGCGTTCCCAGCGGTCGCCATTCGCCAGCAGGCGCTCCTTGTCGTAATAGAGCTCTTCCCGAGTTTCAGTCGCGAATTCGAAATTCGGGCCTTCGACAATCGCGTCAACCGGGCAAGCCTCCTGGCAGAGACCGCAGTAGATACACTTCACCATGTCAATGTCGTAGCGCGTTGTGCGTCTTGTGCCGTCATTGCGGCGAGGACCGGCTTCGATGGTGATCGCCTGTGCTGGACAAATCGCTTCGCACAGCTTGCACGCGATGCAACGCTCCTCGCCATTGGGATAGCGGCGCAGCGCGTGTTCGCCGCGGAAGCGTGGCGAGATCGGCCCCTTTTCGAACGGATAGTTCAGAGTGGCCTTGGGCTTGAAAAAGTAGCGCATGGCCAGCACGAAGCCGGTCACGAACTCCATCAGAAACAAGCCCTTGGCTGCGCGATCGAGCCTCATCACATCCTCATTTCATCGCGCCAGTCGCCAGCGCGCCGTATTGAATGACGGCCGCGACAATCGCCACCATGGCCAGCGACAGGGGTAGAAATACCTTCCAGCCGAGCCGCATGAGTTGATCGTAGCGATAGCGTGGAACCATGGCCTTGGCCATGGCGAACAGAAAGAACATGAACAGCGCTTTGAGCGTGAACCAGATCACGCCCGGCACCCAGGTAAACGGCGGGTACGAGACCGGCGGCAACCAGCCACCCAGGAACAAAATCGTGCCCATAGCGCACATGGTTCCAATCGCAACGTACTCGCCGAGCATGAACATCATGTAGGGCGTTGACCCGTATTCGACCATAAAGCCGGCAACCAGCTCCGATTCCGCTTCCACCAGATCGAACGGTGGACGATTGGTCTCCGCGAGCGCTGAGATGAAGAACACAACGAACATCGGAAACAGCGGTAACCAGTACCAGTTGAATAAACCGTAGGGCCCATCCTGCGACTTCACGATTGCCGACAGATTTAGCGAGCCGGCACAAAGCAGCACGGTGATAAAAACGAACCCGATAGATACTTCGTAGGACACCATCTGCGCGGCTGAGCGCACCGCGGCGAGGAAAGCGTATTTCGAATTCGATGCCCAGCCCGCCATGATCACGCCGTACACCATCAGCGAGGAAATCGCGAAGATGTACAGCACGCCGACATTAATATCGGCGATGACCCAGTTGGCGTAGACCGGGATTACCGCCCAGGCGGCAAGCGCAAGCACGCACGTCACCAGGGGCGCAAGCAGGAATACGCCTTTGTTGGCGCCCGCCGGAATCACCGGCTCCTTGACCACGAATTTCAGCAGGTCGGCGAAGGATTGAAAAAGACCCCAGGGACCGACGACGTTCGGCCCGCGCCTGATCTGTACCGCCGCCCAGATCTTGCGGTCCGCCAGCAGAATATACGCGATCGCGACAAGCAAGATCACGAGCAGCAGCACCGATTGGGCGACAATGACTATCACCGGCCAAAGGTAGGTCCAGAAGAAATCCATGGGCCTACTCCGCCGCCGTCTTTGTTGCCGCGTGCGCCAATGCCGAACATTCAGCCATGATGGCCGAGGCGCGTGCGATCGGATTGGTGAAGTAAAAATCTGTGACAGCCGAGCGCAAGTGCATCTTTTCCGGCGTGCCGCCGAGCTTCGCAAACTTCTTGATGTCGGCGGCGTCACCCGCCGCAATCTGACCAACCCGCATCAGATGTGGATGGGCCACAAACATTGCCTGCCGTAGCGCGGCAAGCGAGTCATAAGGCAGCTTGTGACCGAGCGTATCGGACAGAGCGCGCAGGATTGCCCAATCCTCGCGAGCATCCCCGGGAGGAAACGCCGCGCGGTTCGCCATCTGCACGCGCCCCTCGGTGTTGACATAAATCGCGGATTTTTCCGGATATGTGGCGCCAGGGAGGATGACGTCGGCGCGATGCGCACCGCGGTCGCCATGCGTACCGAGATAGACGACGAAAGGACCGGGCGCGACTTCGACCTCGTCCGCGCCCAGCAGGAACAGCACGTCGAGCCCGCCCGCCGCCATTTGCTGCGCGTCGAGACCGCCCGCGCCTGGCACCATGCCGAGATCGAGCGCCGCGACCCGGGAGGCCGCGTTATGCAGGACTGAAAAACCATTCCAGCCGTCCTTTAGCGCGCCGACCTCGACCGCGATTTTTGCGGCAAGCGAACCGATCGCCGCGCCATCCTTGCGAGCAAACGCGCCGGCACCCACCAGAATGACCGGCCGCTCGGCCGTCTTCAGTAGGTCGGCGAATTTGCTGGTGCCGAAATCGGCAAGCGTCTCCGCGCCGGCACCGAGATACTCATAGTTATAGGTGAGATCGGCCTTTTCGCCGATCAGACCGATCGGGAAATTGCCGGCACGCCAGCGTTTACGAATACGCGCATTGAATACCGCCGCTTCACGGCGTGGGTTCGCGCCGATGATCAGCAGTGCATCTGCCTGTTCAATACCGGCGAGCGTAGCGTTGAACAGATAAGATCCCCGGCCCAACTTTGGATCGAACGCTGCGCCGTCCTGGCGCGCGTCAACATTGGGGCTGCCCAGGCGTCCCATTAGATCCTTGAGCGCAAACATTTCCTCTGCACCCGCGAGATCGCCAACAATCGCACCGATCCGTTTTCCGGTACTTGCTCTCGTCTTGCGGACGATATTCGAGAAAGCCTCGGCCCATGATGCCGGCTGAAGACGTCCGTTAACCCGCACATAGGGTTGATCGAGCCGCTGTGTTCGTAAGCCGTCGACGATGTGTCGTGTCTTGTCCGAAATCCACTCCTCGTTCACATCGTCATTGGCGCGGGGGAGTATGCGCATCACTTCACGCCCGCGCGTGTCGATGCGGATTGCAGAGCCGACTGCGTCCATCACATCGATCGACTGGGTCTTGTTGAGCTCCCAAGGCCGCGCCGCAAAGGCATAAGGCTTGGACGTAAGGGCGCCGACCGGACAAAGATCGACCACGTTGCTTTGCAGTTCCGACGTCATCGCATGTTCGAGATATGTTGTGATTTCCATATCTTCGCCACGGCCGATGGCTCCGAGCTCAGGCACACCGGCAACCTCCGTCGAGAAGCGAATACAACGCGTACAGTGAATGCAGCGCGTCATAATGGTCTTTACCAACGGTCCAATATACTTTTCTTCGACTGCGCGCTTGTTCTCCTTGTAGCGGCTCGCGTCCACGCCGTAGGCCATGGCCTGGTCCTGCAGATCGCATTCGCCACCCTGATCGCATATGGGGCAATCAAGCGGGTGGTTGATCAGCAGAAACTCCATCACGCCTTCGCGTGCCTTTTTCACCATCGGTGTTTTCGTGTTGAGAATCTTCGGCGAGCCGTCCTTGTTCGGCGGCAAATCCTTCACGCCCATGGCGCAGGACGCCTGCGGCTTGGGTATGCCGGCGACCTCGATCAGACACATCCGGCAATTTCCGGCGATCGACAGCCGCTCATGAAAGCAGAAGCGCGGAATTTCCGCGCCAGCGGCTTCGCAGGCCTGGAGCAGCGTGAACTCCGGCGGAACGTCGATCTCTTTGCCGTCGACAATGATCGTAGTCATAACGCGTGCTCGTTTGCTTTTTCGCTGCGCGCCGTCTTCCAAAGGCGCGCGCCCGGAATCCTCTCCCAGCCGAAGGCACGGTCGCTCGGCCCGTATTCTTTAAGGTGGTCGAGGCGCGACACGGCTTCCGTCAAATCAGGCCGGTGCCCCGGTGGCACCCACCACATGACAAGCGGCGTTTCGATCGGCTCGAACCATTCCAGCCGACGGCCGAAAAAGCGCCGGTGCAACGTCTGCCACACAAAGCGCTCCAGCGCCTCGACACCCTGCCAAACGGCTAGATTCGGCAGAATGCGCGGATCGTCATAGACTGTCATATTCATGGCATGACCGCTGTCGTCGTGCAGCCGCCAGACGAAGCCTTCGATCTGCTCCGCCAACGCATTCACGCGCGCAACATTGTCGACGAACTCGGCCATGCGCGGATCATCGAGCGGGTAACGTATCCGCGCGATGTTGAACTGAGCGAGATGGTGACCGGACGGTTGTCGCATGGTGCTACTCCGCGGCCTCGCGTACCGCTCCCTGCGCATCTGAATTGCGCGAGTATTCGTCGATACGCCGCTCGATCTCGGGGCGGAAATGGCGCAGCAAACCCTGCACCGGCCACGCGGCACCGTCGCCAAAAGCACAAATGGTATGACCCTCGATCTGCTGCGTGACCTGCATGAGCATGTCGATCTCGCGCTTTTGCGCTCGGCCTTCAGCCATCCGTGTCAACACACGCCACATCCATCCCATGCCCTCCCGGCACGGCGTGCATTGGCCACAGCTTTCGTGCTTATAAAAATACGAGATGCGCGTCATAGCGCGGACAATATCGGTCGACTTATCCATCACGATGACCGCGGCGGTGCCAAGCGCCGATTTCTTGTCGCGGCAACCGTCGAAATCCATAAGCAACGAATCCGCCCAGTCCTTGCCTGCGGGAACGAGCGGCATGGACGACCCGCCTGGAATGACCGCAAGCAGATTGCCCCAGCCGCCGCGCACACCGCCGGCATGTGTCTCCAATAGCTCGCGCAGTGGAATGCCCATGGTTTCTTCGACGTTGCACGGCTTTTCCACGTGCCCGGAGATGCAGAACAGCTTGGTGCCGGTATTATTTGGTCGGCCGATGCCGGCAAACCAGGATGCGCCGCGCCGAAGGATATCGGGCACAACCGCAATCGATTCAACGTTCTGGACCGTGGTTGGACAGCCGTAGAGACCGACATTGGCAGGGAACGGCGGCTTTAGTCTCGGCTGGCCCTTTTTGCCTTCGAGACTTTCAAGCAACGCGGTTTCCTCGCCGCAGATATAAGCGCCGGCACCGTGGTGGACATAGAGATCGAAGTCCCAGCCGTTGACATTGCTTTTGCCGATCAGTTTCTCTTCGTAAGCCTCGTCAATCGCGGCCTGTACCCGCTCGCGTTCGCGGACGAATTCACCGCGCACGTATATATAGCCAACGTTCGCGCCCATGGCGAAGCCTGCAATCAGGCAGCCCTCGACCAAAAGATGCGGGTCGTGCCGCATGATCTCGCGGTCTTTGCATGTGCCAGGCTCGGATTCGTCGGCATTGACGACGAGATAATGCGGGCGCCCGTCGGACTTCTTCGGCATGAACGACCATTTCAAACCCGTCGGGAACCCCGCCCCGCCACGTCCACGTAGTCCCGAGCTCTTCACGTCCTCGATGATCGCATCGCGCCCCTTCGCCAGAATAGCCTTGGTGCCGTCCCACGCACCGCGCGCGCGTGCGCCTTTCAGGCCCCAGTCATGCTGGCCGTACAGATTTCGGAAAATGCGGTCTTTATCGGCCAGCATGGATCACGCCTTTTCCTTGAGCGTGGTCGCACCGCCAACCGGTGCGGACAATTGCCGATCGATTTGCGGGCCTGGCTTTACCTTTTTGCCGGCCGCAAGATCGTCGAGAATCTTCCCGAAACTCTCGACAGTGAGGTCCTCGTAGTAGTCGTAGTTGATCTGGGTCATCGGCGCGTTGACGCAGGCGCCGAGGCATTCGACCTCAACCCATGAAAATTTGCCATCCGCAGTGACTTCGCCCTGATCACCGATACGCTTGCGGCAGACCTTTTCCAGATCGTCAGCGCCGCGCAACCGGCACGGCGTGGTGCCACATAGTTGGACATGAAATTTGCCGACCGGCCATAGATTGAACATCGTGTAGAAGGTCGCCACCTCGAGCGCGCGAATATGCGCCATGCCAAGGAAGTCGGCCACGTGCCGGATCGCGACCTCCGGCAACCATCCACCATGCTGCTCCTGTGCGCGCCACAGCAATGAAATGATCGCCGACTGTTGGCGGCCTTCCGGATACTTGGCGATTTCGCTTTTCGCCCAGGCAAGATTGTCCTTGTTGAAGGAGAACTCTTTCGGCTGGATTTCCGGCGGCGCGAGGCGGCGGGCGCTCATCGGTCCACCTCACCGAACACGATGTCGATAGAGCCCAGAACGGCTGAAACATCAGCCAGCAAGTGACCGCGGCAGAGAAAATCCATAGCGCTTAGGTGCGCGAAGCCGGGCGCGCGGATCTTGCACTTGTATGGCTTGTTGGTGCCATCGGCGACCAGGTAGACCCCAAATTCACCCTTCGGCGCCTCGACGGCGGCGTAGACCTCGCCGGCGGGCACGTGGTAGCCCTCGGTATAGAGCTTGAAATGGTGAATGAGCGCCTCCATCGAGCGCTTCATTTCTTCGCGCCTTGGCGGCACGATTTTGTGATCGTCGACCGTGACAGGGCCTTGCCCCGTAGGCGAGCGCAGTTTTTCTAGGCACTGCTTCATGATCTTGGTTGATTGGCGCATCTCTTCCATCCGGATGAGATAGCGGTCGAAGCAGTCGCCATTTTTGCCAATCGGAATGTCGAACTCGAGTTCGGAATAGCACTCGTAAGGCTGCGCCTTGCGCAGATCCCAGGCGGCTCCCGAGCCGCGCACCATGACGCCGGAGAAGCCCCAGCTCCAGGCGTCGGATAGTTTGACCACTCCGATATCGACATTACGCTGCTTGAAAATGCGGTTGCCGGTGAGAAGTGCGTCGAGATCGTCGACGACTTTCAGAAACGGATCACAGAAATCATATATGTCGTCGATCAATTTCGGCGTCAGGTCCTGGTGTACGCCTCCGGGCCGGAAATAGGCTGCATGCATGCGCGAGCCGGACGCCCGCTCATAAAACACCATCAGTTTTTCGCGCTCTTCGAACCCCCATAACGGCGGGGTGAGCGCCCCGACGTCCATCGCTTGTGTTGTGACATTGAGAAGATGCGACAATAGCCGGCCGATTTCCGAATAAAGGACGCGGATCAGTTGAGCGCGTTTTGGAACCTCGATGCCGAGCAGCTTTTCAACTGCAAGACAGAATGCGTGTTCCTGATTCATCGGCGCGACGTAATCGAGCCGGTCGAAATAGGGCACCGCCTGCAGATAGGTCTTGTGTTCGATCAGTTTTTCGGTGCCACGGTGTAACAAACCAATGTGTGGATCCACGCGTTCCACCACCTCGCCGTCGAGCTCTAGGACCAGGCGTAACACGCCGTGCGCAGCGGGATGTTGCGGCCCGAAATTGATCGTAAAGTTGCGCAGCGAGGTTTCAGCCATCAGCCTGCCAGCTCCGCGACCGATTTCGCCTTGTCAGCGACCTTGGCGTTAAAGCGATCCCACGCCACCACGACACGCTCATGACGCCCTTCGCCAATCAGATCGACGCCGTCGTGAGCGCTGACGTTGAACAGCAGTTTGCGGCCTTGCACATCGACGATTTCCACGTCGACCTTGACGATCATGCCGGGCGGCGTCGCTGCCAGGTGCGAAACATCAACGTGCGTGCCGAGACTGCCCTCACCGCCATCGAGATGCTGATTTAGCAGTTGAACGCATGTCCATTCCATCAATACGATCATGAAACCGGTGGCGAACACTTTCGGCATCGCGGCGATTTCCGGCGACTCCGGATAGGTGAACGGCACGGTCTTGTTTTCCGGCACTTTGTAGGAGAACGAATGCTTGAGACCGGGTTTCAAGGTCGGCTTCATGCTCACGACCCCTTCCCTTCGGTCTTCGCTTTTTCATCACCCGGCAGCACATACTTCGTGCCCTCCCAGGGCGAGAGGAAATCGAAGGTGCGGAATTCCTGCGCCAGCGTCACCTTGTCGTAAACCACACGTTTCTGTTCGTCGTCGTAGCGAACCTCGACGAACCCGGTGAGCGGAAAGTCCTTGCGCAACGGATGCCCCTCGAAACCGTAATCGGTGAGAATGCGTCGCATGTCCGGGTGGCCGGTGAAGAGCACGCCATAGAGATCGTAGGTTTCGCGTTCGAACCAGTCCGCGCCACGGAAAACGTTGATTAAGGACGGCACCGGAGTCGTCTCATCGGTTGCCACCTTAAGCCGCACGCGTTGGTTCAGGCGCGGCGACAGAAAATGATAGACCACGTCGAAACGTTGCTCGCGTGACGGCCAATCGACGGCGGTCACGTCGATGATATTGATGAACTGGCAAGCCGGATCATCGCGCAAAAACGTCGCGACCTTGATGACATCCGCGGCCTTGGCGATGACAGTCAACTCTCCGCGGGCCACCGTGTGCCCGGTGATAGAAGCGCCGAGGGCGTTTTTGATCGTTTGCCCAAGCCTGTCGAGCGTATCTTCCATGTCCGGCTCCGCTTAACGCTCAATCGTGCCGGTGCGGCGTATCTTTTTCTGCAAAAGCATTACGCCATAGAGCAGCGCCTCCGCCGTAGGCGGGCAGCCCGGGACATAAATGTCGACCGGCACGATACGATCGCAGCCGCGCACGACCGAATACGAATAGTGATAATAACCGCCGCCGTTGGCACATGAGCCCATGGAGATCACGTAGCGCGGCTCCGGCATCTGGTCGTAAACCTTCCGCAACGCGGGCGCCATCTTGTTGGTCAACGTGCCGGCTACGATCATCACGTCGGATTGCCGCGGCGAGGCACGCGGCGCAAAGCCGAACCGTTCGGCGTCGTAGCGCGGCATGGACATCTGCATCATTTCAACCGCGCAGCAGGCGAGCCCGAAGGTCATCCACATCAGGGAGCCGGTGCGCGCCCAAGTGATTAGATCGTCGGCAGCGGCAACCAGAAAGCCCTTGTCTGCAAGTTCGGCGTTCACGCCGGTGAAAAAGGAGTCATCCGCCCCGACCGGCTTGCCGGTCCGCGGATCAAGAATTCCCCTCGGGGCGGGTGCGACCACACTCATGGGCCCATCAATCCCATTCCAACGCCCCCTTCTTCCACTCATATATGAAGCCGATCGTGAGAACGCCAAGGAACACCATCATTGACCAGAATCCGAAAAGACCGATTTGGCGAAAGACAACTGCCCATGGAAACAGGAAACTTACCTCGAGGTCGAAAATGATGAATAGAATAGCGACGAGATAGAAACGCACGTCGAATTTCATCCGCGCGTCATCAAACGCGTTGAAGCCGCACTCGTACGCGGAGAGCTTTTCCGGATCCGGTTGCTTATAGGCGACAATGAATGGTGCAATGAGGAGCGCGACGCCGATGCCAAGCGCAACCGCGATGAAGACAACCAAAGGCAGGTAGTCCAGCAGCAATGAGCTCATCGGCGACCCCAAGCGTACAGCCCCCGCTTTACCCGATATACGCCCGCCTGGACTGCTCGGCGGCCAGAAAGGCGCCGGTTATCCCGCACAAATAGGCCTTGATTTGTTGGATTAGCCTCAAGGACGGGAGCGGCCGAGGCTTAGCGCAGCGCACAATGGGTGGCAAGCCGACATTCGGCGGTCATCCACGAGCCATCGCGCCCTGTTCGGACAAATAGTGGCCGCGCGATTGACGGGGCACGATGCGCCCTCGATATTCGCGCCGGGCGGGCTTGGGAACGGAATTTGGGAATAGTCCATGGCGCTTCCTCGACAATTTGTGGCCCTCCTCGCACTCGCAGGAGTTGCCGTAATCCCGGCATTTGTGGCGAAGGCCGATGAATATCCGTCACGGCCGGTCAAAATCATTGTTCCCTTCGGCGCCGGAGGACCGACCGATGTCTACGCCCGCGCGATCGGCGAAGAACTGCGCAAGTCTCTGCATCAGCCATTTGTCATGGAAAACCGTCCGGGCGCTGGCACAACCATCGGTACCGAGGTCGTCGCCAAGTCGGCACCCGACGGCTACACGCTGCTGATGGTCTCCGGCACACAAACCGTCAACGAGACCCTTTATGCCCACAAGCAATATCAGCTCATGCGCGATCTGGTGCCGGTTGCACCGCTGATCGATACCGACCTGGTGCTGGTGGCCCATCCGTCGGTACCCGCGAAAAACCTAAGCGAACTGCTTGCGCTTGCGCGCGCCAAGCCAGGCACCATCAACTATGGCTCATCTGGTCCCGGCTCGAATTATCACATGGCCGGCGAGCTTCTCAAAAACCTCACCGGTATCGACATCGTGCATGTGCCCTACAAAGGCTCAACCGGCGCCCGCAACGACATTCTCAGTGGGCAAGTTCAAATCCTGTTCGACTCGGTGCCGACGATGGCACCGATGATCAAGGCCGGTCTGGTGCGGGCGCTCGGCACGACAGGAAAGTCGCGCTCGCCCACGTTGCCCGATGTGCCGACGATCGCAGAGGCCGGCGTCCCCGGTTTCAACGCGACCTTGTGGGTCGGTTTCATGGTGCCCTCCGGCACACCACAGCCGATCGTGGATAAACTCAATCGCGAGATTACAAAAATTTTGGCGCGGCCCGACGTCAAAGAGGCTTGGGAGAAAACGGGAGCGACCCCCGTTGTGATGACACAACAAGAATTCAAGACTTTCATGGATAGCCAAGTCGCCAAATGGGCAAACGTCATCAAGGCCAACAACATTCCTCCGATCAACTGATCATAACGGGTAAGCAATGAATGAAATGAGCAAACCGACCACCGCGATAAAGGGCGAAGATCATTGGACCGCCAAGGATGGCGGGGTAAGACTTTTCCTCTTTGAAAAGTGTGTCGGCGATCCCGCCAAGTCCGTAGGCACAATCCTGTTCGTGCACGGTTCGTCTATGGCATCTCAGCCAACGTTCGATCTGCAGGTGCCGGGAAGGCCTGATTCATCGGCGATGGATCACTTCGCGCGCCTCGGTTTCGATTGTTGGTGCGTCGACATGGAGGGCTATGGGCGCTCCACCAAGGACCGCGACAACAACGCGCCGATCTCGCAAGGCGCCGACGATTGCTACGCTGCGGCCCTTTACATTCAGAAGCTGCGCGGCAAAAGGCCCTTCCTTGTCTACGGAATCTCTTCTGGTGCGCTCCGGGCGGCGATGTTTGCCGAACGCCATCCTGAAATGATCTCACGTCTTGCACTCGACGCAATGGTGTGGACCGGCGAAGGATCTCCCACGCTTGAACAGCGGCGCAAGAAGCTCGCCGAATTCACGGCCAAGAACCGGCGGTCAATCGACAAGGCTTTCATTCGTTCGGTCTTCGACCGCGACCACCCGGATACTGCCGAACGCAAGGTCATCGATGCATTTGCAGATGCAGTCACGGCACTCGACGATTCAGTACCGACCGGCACTTACGTCGACATGTGCTCGAAGTTGCCGGTGGTCAATCCGGAAAAAATTACGGTGCCGACCCTGATCATGCGCGGCCAGCACGACGGCATTGCCTCGTTGGAAGACCTGTTGAAGTTCTATGAAAAGCTGCCAAACCCGGACAAACAGTTCACGGTGATGCCGGGCATCTCGCACGCCAGCTTCCAGCAAAAGAATTACATGGTCGTGTATCACATCCTGGCGAGTTTCTTTTCGCAGCCGGAGCCCGTTTATCGGGGCTAGCGCTCTTGTATCTCATGTTTCCAGCTTTTCCGCCAAATCGGAAAGGTCCGCGCCCGCAACATCCACCTTTACCGTCGGTTTGGTCTCTCCAGTGGCGGCGCCATGCTCGTCCGGTCGAGCGATATGGCCGGTCCGCAATCCGCACGCCGCAGCGGCGGCGAGATCGCCGCTGTGCGCCGCGACCATCATGCATTGCTCCGGGTCGAGATCGAAGGCCTCGCAGGCAGCAAGGTATGTACGCGGCTTCGGTTTGTAGTCGCCGGCGATTTCAGCGCCGAGAATCGCGTCCCACGGAAAATCGTTGCGACGCGCGAGATCGACCATCAGCGAAATGTTTCCGTTGGACACGGGCGCGAGCAAGAACCTCTTGCGCAGCCGTCGGAGCGCCGGCGGCACGTCAGGCCAAGCATCGAGCCGGTGCCATGCGAGCGTCAGTTCGCGTAACACATCATCCGGGAGATCACGCAGTCCAAAGCGCGGCAGAAAACGCTCGAGGTTCCGCCGGTGCAGGATATCGAGCTTCGAAAACGGGATACGACCGGAGCGTACCTCCTCCATGCCGGGCTGATATTCTCCCCTCCAGGCGTCGGCGAAACCGGACCAGTCGAGGTTGTACCCACGAGGGCGAAGCAGCCTTTCGGCTTCGCGGGCTACCCCTGTCCGCCAGTCGACCAGGGTCCCGAATACATCGAAGAACATCGCCCGAATGGTGGTCATGGAGTGCCTCGCGGCCCTGTTTGCCGGCCGCATGAGGCAGTGGCCGGCCGCCCAAAATGCTAGCTAAGTCATTGATAAAATGGCGGGAGCGACGGGACTCGAACCCGCGGCCTCTGCCGTGACAGGGCAGCGCTCTAACCAACTGAGCTACGCCCCCGCGGGCGTTTGTTCGAGTTATAGGCCGCCCTATGGCAAGTCAAGGTAAGCTTACTCGCTAACGGAAATTGCGAAAAAGCCTTATTTACCTAGAAGAATCGATGGTCAGAGTGCCCCCGAATCGTCTATGCGGGCATGGTGTTTGGCGTTTCGCCAAACTGGCGGATTCAAGAGGAGGGTCCCACTGATGGCAATGGTTCCTGGAAAAGCTCCGACACCACCGACCGTCACACTGAAGCATCTCGCCGCCGCGCTTGCGGAAACGCACGAGATGTCGAAGAAGCAGGCGGAGACCGTGCTGGGCGATCTCGTTGGCAATATCGTGAAGCATTTGAAGAAAGGCGAGCGCATTCGCATTGGCGGTCTCGGCATCCTTCAGGTGCGCAAACGTGCCGCACGCATTGGCCGCAATCCAGCGACCGGCGAGCAAATCCAGATTAAAGCTAGCAAGAAAGTTGCTTTCCGCGCTTCTAAGGAACTGAAAGAATCGATCTAAAAGTTTTCTGCCTGACCCTCCGGGGAATAACGGCGGGCGTAGAGCGATAGCTCTTCGCCTGCCGTTCGTTTTTGGATCTCACCTACGAGCTTGCAACGGACCGTGGCCGCACGATATTGCGTGGGTCAGGCGCCTAGCTCAATCAGTAGAATGCCTAGGCTACGTTTGGAACGGCCTAGAAAACTCTTACAGGCAACGAATTACATTTGTTCCGGCACAGTCATGGCGTGGTTTTGCGACGAAATGGGCGGTTAGCTCAGCGGTAGAGCACTCCGTTTACACCGGAGATGTCGCAGGTTCGATCCCTGCACCGCCCACCAGTTCGGCAAGGGTCGGCAAGCGCACATTCCGCTTTCGGCCAAAAAGCTGACGCTCCAGGTTTTGTCCGTTCAAAGCGAATTTCCCGTGCGACGAAACGGCAATTTTTTTGACGAAACGAATTTTGCCGGAGAACAGGCGGTTCTATAAAGTTAAGTGACACCGCGGGAGGACCGTTATGAAAGGCAATAATTTTAGGACTCTGTGGAGCTTATCAGTCGTTCTTTCCGTCGTTGTCTCGTCTGGCTTTGCCGCCCCCGCCGGAGCACAGGACACGATCAAAGTCGCGGTCGGCCAGATCGATGCCTGGGCCAACCAGGTTCCGACGCTCGGCATGAAAGCTGGAATTTTTCAGAAGCACGGTATCGTTTTAGAAAATTACGGCACCCAAGGCGCAGGCGAGACGCTACAGGCGGTGATCTCGGGCAGCGCCGATATCGGTATCGGTGTCGGCACCCCTGGCGCCATGCGCGCGTTCTCCAAGGGCGCGCCGGTGCGCGTCCTGGCCGCGGCTTATACCGGCGTTGAAGATATCTATTGGTTTGTGCCCACAAGCTCTCCGATCAAAAGCGTTAAAGATATAACCGAGAAGCACACGATTGCCTATTCGACCAGCGGCTCCACCTCCGACAGCGTGTTGCGCGCGTTGATCGCCCATTACGGACTCAAGGCAAAGCCCACTCAAACGGGCGGACCGCCCGGGACATTCACAATGACAATGTCAGGGCAGGTCGACATCGGCTGGTCCGTAGCGCCGTTCGGGTTGAAGGATTTGCAGGACAAAACCATCCGCGTTTTGATGCGCGGCAGCGATGTGCCTTCAATGCGACATCAGACGGTGCGGGTCGAGGTCGTCAACGCCAACGCATTGAAGGAACGCAACGACGTTATGATACGGTTCATGCGGGGCTATCGCGAGACACTCGACTGGATGTACTCGGACCCGCTCGCGGTGAAATACTACTCCGAGCAAATGCGCATGCCCGAAAGCCTGGTCGAATTGCAACGCAACGAATTCAATCCGAAATCGGCAATGAACCCGGACAAATTGTCCGATATTGACTTGGTGATGCAGGACGCGATCGCCGGAAAATTCATCGAAAAGCCGCTCAGTCAGGAGCAGCTCGCCGAGTTCATTCAGATCCCGCCACGCCGATAGATTTTGCGTCAGCCCTTTGCGCTCGCCAGACGATCTTTCTCAATGACTAACAGTGCCCCCATTTTAATTGTTGGCGGCGGTATCGGCGGCCTAGCGGCCGCGCTGGCGCTTGGCCGCAAGGGATGGCCCGTCAAGGTTCTCGAAGAAACACCTGAATTTGGCGCGATCGGTTATGGCATCCAGCTCGGCCCCAACGTGTTTCATATGTTCGAACGCCTCGGAATTACTCAGGCCGTGCTCAAGAAGGCGATTATTCCCAAGGCGGTCACCATGCTCGATTCGGTCGACGGCGCTGTCATTGTGCGCGTTCCGACCGAAACCGCGTTCCAAAAACGTTTCAAATATCCCTATGTAGTCCTGCATAGAGTCGACCTGCATCAAATTTTGCTGGACGCGTGCAACGCTGTCCCGACAATCGAGCTTGTGCCGACAACCAAAGTGAGCGGATTCGTGGATTGCGGCGACAAAATTCGCCTGCTCGCCAACAACGATACGATCGATGGCGCAGCGATCATTGCCGCCGACGGCCTGCGTTCGGTGATCCGCCAGCAACTCTTGAACGAGGGCGAGCCGCGCATGGTTGGCTACGTGGCGCACCGCACAATTGTTCCAATGGACCAGGTTTCTGCTGACGTGCGGCACGATGAATCAGTGCTGTGGTCCGGCCCTGGCTTTCATATGGTGCATTACCCACTTCGCGACTTCACGCTGTTCAACATCGTCGCGGTTTTTAAGACATCAACATACGCTGAGCGAGGCGATCCTTCTGACTACCGTGCGGAGATCGACCGGACCTATCGCAATTCTCACCCGACCATGAAAGCGCTCCTGGCGATGATGGACCTTGGCCGGCGTTGGGCCATCTCGGATCGCGACCCGATCCGCCACTGGAGCAAAGGCCGTGTTGGTTTACTCGGCGACGCCGCGCACCCCACCCTTCAGTCGCTTGCACAGGGGGCCTGCATGGCGATCGAAGATGCGGTGTGCCTCGCTGAACTGATCGAACAAGCCGACGGTGACTTCCCGGCCGCCTTCCGCCGCTATTCGATCGCCCGTTACGTACGCACCGCCCGCGTGCAATTTGAGTCGCGCTTCATGTGGGACCATTTCTATCACGTCGATGACATCGCCCGTGACGTCATGCGGGCGTCCTATGCCGACAAGTGCGACGAGGACCTGCACAACTGCCTTGCGTGGCTCTACGATGGCTTCACGCTGCCGAAGAATTAAGCTGGGCGTTTAAAAAGGCGGCGTCAAAGTGGACGTTCGTCGGCCCGATTGGCTTAATGGTTCTTACCTTTGCCCTTGCCTTTATTGCCGCCTTGACCTCCGCCGCCGGCGCGGACCGTCTGGACGCGATTGCTGGTCTGAACGCGCCGGCCGGTCTGTCCCGCCTGGACGCGGCTGCCGGTCTGAATCCCCTGAATATTTTTGTTGGTCTGAATACCCTGGACGCTTTTGCTCGTCTGAATTCCCGAAACAGCTTTGCTGGTCTGGATCCCTTGCACGCCCTTGCCAGTCTGGATTCCTTGTACGGCCTTGCCGGTCTGGATGCCTTGGACGCCTGCGCCGGTAGGAATTCCTTGAATGCTCCTTCCAGTCTGGATGCCCTGCACACCTCGCGCTCCGGCGTTGCCGAACTGCCGTTGAAGACTTGTGTTTCTGAACTGGACGTTGCCGTGATGAGCCGGATCGAATTTCCAATTTTGGAATTGGCCACCGCCGCTGACGTTGACTCTGTTAAATCTGCTGTAAAGAGCAGTGTTAGTCTGAATCGCCGCGTAGCCTGGATGTCCCCAATTGTAGTGGTACCATAAAGCTGGTCCCACGAAGAGCGCCGCGCCGAACCCGAAGGCAGGCCCGACAACCCACCAGGGGGGATACCAGAAGAACGGCGCAAACGCGGGTGGCCAATAACCGGCACCATAGACGATCATCGGATCATAGACTGGAACATAGACGTAATCCGGCTCGACTGGCTCGATCACAATGTACTCGGGCGGTCCGGCATAACCGGTGGGTGGCGCGGCAATCCTGCTGACCTTCTGCTCCTTGCTCGGCTTTAAACTGCCAGTCGTCTCCGCTCGTTTGCGCAGGGCTTGAATCGCATTCTGTACGTCGTTGGGCTGAGCCAAAAACGCCTCGCCGACCTGTTCGGTCCAATCCAGCTTCTCGTTCATCATCGCGAGCACTTGTGGAACCGACGTCAATCCCTTGACGCTTGGATCCCACGACTGCTTTTGCATCGCGTCTTCGAGCGGTGCGCCCTTGAGATCCGGATTCTTCTCGGACCAGCGCGCCGCCATCGCTACTTCGAGAGGGTAGGTCGATGCGGTCAGCACCTGCGCCAGCAACGCATCGGGATAAAGCGCAATTGGCGCGACTAGCTGTTGGAGTTGCTGCTGCGTAAGAGGTTGCTGCTGAGGCTGCTGTTGGGGCTGTTGTTGTGGTTGCTGTTGGACTTGCTGATCTTGGGCAAACGAAGCGCCCGAGACTATCTGCACCGCCAATGCCGCCATGAAACAGTATGAACCAAAACGCTTCGACCCGGCTGGCATGAGCAATACCCCTCTTAGCGCGTCGACCCCTGTTAATAGCCGGCCAATCTTAGGCAGAAGTTGGGAAATTCTCTATGCTTCTTCCTACGGCTAATCGGGCCAATGGTTTGGCTCGCGTGGCAGTTCCACCGCCGGCAATCACTTTTCAAGGCAGGTGTGAAATGTCCGTTAGAAGCCCGGCCGCTCGTGTCTCAGTAACTGGGAGCATTCGGCGCGGCCGGGTTGCCCCAGTAATTGCCAGCCTTTGTCGCAAGTGCGGACTCCGCCTGTTGATAGCCAAAATGAATGTTCGTGTTGGTCGCCGTGGTGGCGCGGGCCTGATCTCCAAATCGAAGTTCAAAAGAATTATTCGGGCTGAGCGGCACTCTGGCACGGCGTACGTGCTGCACAACTTTGGTCCGATTTTGACTGCGCGATTTGACTGCATGCGGCGCTTTGCTCATCGGTGGCTTTCCATTCGGAGGAGCAACCGGCAATTCAATCTCGTCGATCTCGATTGGAATGTTTGCAGTCGCCGGCGCGGCTTTGGCTCGGGTGTCGGGTAACGCGCGCAATTTGTCCAATTCGTCGGCGCGCCGCTGGATCGCGCTCAGAACGACAAACTGGCGCCACTCCGGCCGCTCACCCCATGCAATGATTGGACCGCGCACCGGCGTTGCATTTGGCATCTCCATGCGCGAGCCATCTGGCGCATTGAATGCCAAGCCCAGAAGTACGATGGCGAGAAGTACGCAGCCTACCGGGAGGATCCAGCGGATCGGTAGCATGCGCTTCTGCTATCCGAGTCGGCAGCGACGTTAAACCAGAACTCGTTACCAGAATCCCGATGCCAAAGGTAACGACCAACCTTCCCGACACGCACGTGAGGCGGGAGATCGCATGAAAGAGAAAATGAAAATGCAAATCAAAATGAGGCAAGCGCCTTTCGCCTCGCGCCAGGTATTCGCCACCAATCGCGAATGGATTGAGTACGCGCCTCACACACCGAGCTACCGTTAAATGCGATGTTATGAGTTCAAGGTTTGCCGAATTTGCAACGTATTGCAGCCCGAATCCCCGTCTTCAATCCGCATTGAATCATCGAACCTCGAACATCTCTGACGCTGTGACGTTGAAGGAGAGCGATACATGCCAGAACGCAAGTCGACACTGGCCTACGCCATGCTCGCTCTTGTATTGGTAGCCGGCATATTCGTGCAGTCAACGCGCACTGTACGCGCTGCCGACGAATGCCTCAGCAAGCCAAACTCGCCAGCACCACAAGGACAGCACTGGTACTACCGGGTCGATCACGTCAACAATCGCCAATGCTGGCGTTTAGGGCCGGAAGGTCTTCTCGTCCGGAAGAGCGCGCCGCAAGTCGAAACGCCGGCTGCGCCGCCGCGCGCAGAGCGGCCAACCGCAACACCACCGACGAACGGCGTCGAAACTGCGGATGTTGACGTCGCTGCGACAGCAGCTCCGGTGCTTTGGCTCGACGGATCGAAATTGCTGAACCTGCCGCCTTCCTTACAGCCGTCGCCACAGACGGGACCCGGTGCAGAGCCGCAATTCGCCGGCACGGTCGAACCTGCACCGCCGGTGAGCAACAATGTCTCGGACAGCACAAGCCGCGATGGGTCTCCTGCAAGCGTCCGTGCCGAGAAGTCACAAGGGACAACCGCGCGATCCTTACATGCGACCGCACCGGCGCAGACCGAAGCCGAAGGCGATCACGCTTTTCCCCTGCCCCTGGTCGTGATCATGTTCGCGTCGCTCGCCGTTGCCGGCACGGCCATCAATTACACAAAGCGGCGACACAAACGTAAGGTCAACACTTTTCAACCCCCACGATGGGCGTCCACGGTGGATTTGAACACGCCGGTCTCTCGTGCGCCTCTTGCGCGTGGCCGCGAAATCGCACCCGCTCTTGCGACACTCACAGCGCCTGATCAAACTGAAAAACTGAGATACGCGTTACAGCAAGTTGTGGACCAGCTCCAGACGATCCAACGGCCTTGGTCGGAAGATGTGAAATATTCGGCCTCCGCGAAAAGATTAAACTCGCGGAGCGGACAGAGGCTTGCCGCAGGCAGTTGACGTGCCTCGCACCATTGATGAGGGAGCGTTGTCGGTAAGCCGCCGGCCGTGAGCCAAGCAAAAACGGCGCCTCGCGGCGCCGTTTTCATTTGCCATTGGGACGGGCTTAGTGCGCGGTCAAACCGGAACCGTCCTCGTCGACGGCTGGCTCGGCAGCCGCGGCCTCGGCCGCAAGCTTGGCACTCGCCTCATCCCATTCGATCGGTACCGGTGCGCGAACCAGCGCACGGGCCAGCACTTCGTCCATTCGCGTGACTGGAACAATCTCCAGTCCCTTCTTGATCGTGTCGGAGATCTCCACCAAATCCTTGGCGTTCTCCTCCGGGATCAGCACGGTTTTCATGCCGCCACGTGCGGCGGCCAACAACTTTTCCTTCAACCCGCCGATCGGCAGTACGCGACCGCGCAGCGTGATCTCGCCGGTCATCGCGACATCGCGGCGCACGGGTATACCCGTCATCACCGAAACGATCGCGGTAACCATGGCAACACCGGCCGACGGCCCATCCTTTGGCGTGGCGCCTTCCGGCACGTGCACGTGGATATCACGCTTGTCGAAGAGAGGTGGCTGAATGCCGAACGCAACCGCACGCGAGCGGACGTAAGACGCCGCCGCCGAGATTGATTCCTTCATGACGTCTCGGAGATTGCCGGTGACGGTCATCCTGCCCTTACCAGGCATCATCGCGCCTTCGATGGTGAGCAGCTCTCCGCCCACATCGGTCCAGGCCAAACCGGTGACCACGCCAATGAGGTCCTCTGCCTCGATCTCGCCGTACCGGAATTTCGGCACGCCAAGGTAATCACCGAGACTCGCGGCTGTGACGGCAATCGACTTCTTCTTCGAAGTCATCAACTCCTTTACCGCCTTGCGAATCAACGTCGATAGTTCGCGCTCGAGATTACGTACGCCGGCCTCCCGCGTATAACGGCGGATCATGGTCAGCAGCGCTTCGTCGTCGATTGACCATTCCTTGGCATCAAGGCCGTGTTTGACGATCGCATGCGGGATGAGATGTTTGCGCGCGATCTCGACTTTTTCATCCTCGGTGTAACCCGCAATACGGATGATCTCCATGCGATCCATCAGCGGCGGCGGAATGTTGAGCGTGTTCGCCGTCGTGATGAACATCACGTTGGAAAGGTCGTAGTCGACCTCAAGATAGTGGTCGTTGAACGTGTGGTTCTGCTCGGGATCGAGCACCTCGAGCAACGCCGATGACGGGTCGCCGCGGAAATCGGCGCCCATCTTGTCGACCTCGTCCAGCAGGAACAGCGGGTTCGAAGTCTTCGCCTTGCGCATCGACTGGATGATCTTGCCAGGCATTGAGCCGATGTACGTTCTCCGGTGACCGCGGATCTCCGCTTCGTCGCGCACGCCGCCCAACGACACTCGGACGAATTCGCGGCCCGTCGCCTTGGCGATCGACTTTCCAAGGGAGGTCTTGCCCACACCAGGAGGCCCGACGAGGCAGAGGATCGGCCCGGTCAATTTGTTGGCCCGCTGCTGCACGGCAAGATATTCAACGATCCGTTCCTTGACCTTCTCCAGGCCATAGTGATCGGCGTCGAGAATCTGCTCGGCCAGCGTGAGATCCTTCTTGACTTTGCTTTTCTTGTTCCACGGAATTGAGAGCAGCCAGTCGAGATAGTTGCGCACAACCGTAGCTTCCGCCGACATCGGTGACATCTGGCGGAGCTTCTTTAGTTCGTGCGTAGCCTTCTCCCGAGCTTCCTTCGAGAGCTTGGTCTTCTTGATCTTGTCTTCCAGCTCCTGAAGCTCGTCGCGGCCTTCTTCGTCGCCGAGCTCTTTCTGGATCGCCTTCATCTGTTCGTTGAGGTAGTACTCGCGCTGGGTCTTCTCCATCTGCCGCTTGACGCGGGTACGGATGCGCTTTTCCACCTGCAGAACGGAAATTTCGCTTTCCATCAGCCCGAGCACCTTTTCGAGGCGCTGGGTAACGGAAGGCGTCTCAAGGATGTCCTGTTTATCAGGAATCTTGACAGCCAGATGCGAAGCGACGGTGTCGGCAAGCTTGGCATAATCCTCAATCTGCTGGATTACGCCTACGACCTCGGGCGACACTTTCTTGTTCAGCTTCACATAATTTTCGAATTCGGTGACAACGGAACGCGCCATCGCTTCCGCTTCCACGCGATCGCCTGTGTCATCGGCAAGCGCGCTGGCGTCCGCTTCGTAGTAGTCGTTCCGGTCGGTATATTTGAGAACCTTGGCGCGCGTCGCGCCCTCGACCAGCACTTTCACGGTGCCGTCGGGAAGCTTGAGCAGTTGCAGAACGCTCGCCAGGGTGCCGACTTCGAAAATCGCGTCGGTCGCCGGATCGTCGTCGGAAGCATTCTTCTGCGTGGCAAGCAGTATGAAGGTGTCGGAGCGCATCACCTCTTCCAGCGCCTTGATCGACTTTTCACGGCCGACGAAGAGCGGAACGATCATGTGCGGAAACACCACGATGTCGCGCAGCGGCAAAACCGGATAGGCCCGGGTTTCGCCAGGTTGCAGCTGGGGTCGTGGCTTGGTGGTCATCGGCCTTAGTCCTTTTGTTGTGCCCCTGCCGATTGACCCGCTGGAGCGGCATCGCGCGGCAGTGCCGGTAGGATGGGCAAGGAGTCGCCGGGGCGTGCCCGACGCGCTTTGAGGGAGGCTACGAAGCCCTCGCCCGATTGGTAGTCAGATACGACCTTTAGTACGTCACCCCTGCGCCCTTACGTATGGCGGGGCAAAAGGCTCCGCAAGAACCCCGCTTTTCCACTTAAAGCGAGTCCCTTGCTGGTAACAACCCCGCAACCCGCACGAATCGGCTGCCTTTTTCCGGAATTTTTGGTCCCGGGCGGCACTGGTCACGCGCTGGCGCTGCCCGTCTCCGCCGTCCGGTCGCTGCGGTCGGCATAGATGTAGAGCGGCCGGGCCGTTCCCTCGACCACTTCTTTGGAGATGACCACTTCCTCGACCCCCTCCAGACTGGGAAGGTCGAACATGGTGTCGAGCAAAATGCCCTCCATGATGGAGCGCAGGCCGCGCGCGCCTGTCTTGCGATCAATGGCTTTGCGAGCAATGGCGCCGAGGGCCTCTTCGGCAAGCGTCAGATCGATCGATTCCATCTCGAACAGCCGCTGGTACTGTTTCACAAGAGCATTCTTGGGCTCGACCAGGATCTTCTTCAGCGAAGCCTCATCAAGATCCTCGAGCGTGGCGACCACCGGCAGGCGGCCGACAAATTCCGGAATCAGCCCGTACTTGAGCAAATCCTCCGGTTCAACTTCGCGGAAGATTTCGCCCTGCTTGCGATCCTCTGGCGCCACCACTTTGGCCCCGAAGCCGATCGATGTCGATCGTCCGCGTGCCGAAATGATCTTTTCCAGCCCCGCAAATGCACCGCCGCAAACGAACAGGATGTTGGTCGTATCAACCTGCAGGAATTCCTGCTGCGGATGCTTGCGACCACCCTGCGGAGGCACCGAGGCGATGGTCCCCTCCATGATTTTCAGCAGCGCTTGCTGCACGCCCTCCCCCGACACATCGCGCGTAATCGACGGATTGTCGGACTTGCGTGAAATCTTGTCGATTTCGTCGATATAAACGATGCCGCGCTGCGCGCGCTCGACGTTATAGTCAGCGGCCTGCAGCAGCTTCAGAATAATATTTTCGACGTCTTCGCCGACATAGCCAGCTTCAGTCAGCGTCGTGGCGTCCGCCATCGTAAACGGCACGTCAAGGATGCGCGCGAGCGTTTGCGCCAGGAGCGTCTTGCCCGAGCCGGTTGGACCGATGAGCAAGATATTCGACTTCGCCAATTCAACGTCGTTGTGCTTGGCCTGATGGTTCAGCCGCTTGTAATGATTATGGACGGCAACCGAGAGCACTTTCTTGGCGTGATCCTGGCCAATGACGTAGTCATCGAGAACCTTGCGGATTTCCTTCGGAGTCGGAATACCGTCGCGGGACTTCACCAACGAGGATTTGTTCTCCTCCCGGATGATATCCATGCACAGTTCAACGCATTCATCGCAGATGAAAACGGTCGGGCCGGCAATGAGCTTGCGCACTTCGTGCTGGCTCTTGCCGCAGAACGAGCAGTAGAGGGTGTTCTTGGAATCGCTGCCGCCGACCTTGCTCATTCCATTCTCCGTCACACGCTTCCGTACTCTTCGTGGCCGACGACGTTCCGCCTAACCGCCGCCACGTACCGAAGCAAATTTCGCGCCGGAACCCCAGCACGGCGGCCCCTATTCCGGGAAGGTCCGCACGCCCTTACTCGCCCCCACACCATAAGCGAAGCATGCTAACGACGTGATAATCAAGATTCTATTAACGATAATGCCGCACTGACAGCCGCAAAAGCGCCCGTTCTGACTGGTTGAAACTCCGGTTGGAACCGCCTGCCGACAGGTATTAGGCGGGCTTGGAATGCGTCTCCTCGGGGCGCTTGTCGATCACCTTGTCGACCAGACCGAAGTCCTTGGCCGCCTCCGCCGTGAGAAAATAGTCGCGCTCGAGCGCATCCTCGATTTTCTTCAGCGACTGGCCGGTATGCTTGACGTAAATCTCGTTGAGCCGCTTTTTCAGGTTCAAAATCTCCTGGGCATGCAGCATGATGTCGGTAGCCTGCCCCTGGAACCCGCCCGAAGGCTGGTGCACCATGATGCGGGCGTTGGGCAGCGCAAAGCGCTGATCCTTGGCGCCTGCCGCCAGCAGGAGCGACCCCATTGAGGCGGCCTGCCCCACACAGAGGGTAGACACTGGCGGGCGTACAAACTGCATCGTGTCATAGATCGCCATGCCGGAGGTCACCACCCCGCCGGGCGAATTGATGTACATTGAAACTTCCTTTTTCGGATTCTCCGCTTCGAGAAACAAGAGCTGCGCCACCACAAGGGTGGCGACGCCATCCTCGATCGGTCCGGTGATGAAGATAATTCTTTCCTTTAGCAGACGAGAGTAAATGTCATAGGCCCGCTCGCCGCGGTTGGTCTGCTCGACCACCATGGGCACCAGATAATTCATATAGGTATCGAGAGGGTCTCTCATTTCGTCTCCTTGACGCGAATCACACTGGCTAGACTAGCCCGTCGGGATGCCCCGCTGATCTATTTTCCCACAGACGTCCGCGCAAGCCCGCGGGTCACAAGACTGATTCGTCGTCTTTGTAGAGTTGCTCGCGCGAAACCTTGTTTTCCGTCACACCCGCGAGCTCGAGCAGGAAATCAACCACTTTCTCCTCGAAAATCGGCGCTCGCAAGGCGGCGACCGCCTGCGGATTCTGCCGGTAGTAGTCCCACACCCGCTGCTCCTGCCCGGCAAACTGACGCGCTCGCTCCATCACCGCGCGGCTCAACTCGTCTTCGGTAACGGCGATGGTGTTCTTCTCGCCGATCTCGGCAAGCACAAGGCCTAGTCTCACCCGGCGCTCGGCAATAGCGCGGTATTCAGCCTTGGCTTTATCTTCCGTCGTACCTTCGTCGGCAAAGGTCTTGCGCTCGGTTTCAAGTTCGGAAAGAACTGATTTCCAAACGCGATCGAACTCTTCTTCCACCAGCGTTGGCGGCGGCTCGAATTTGTGCATTTTGTCGAGTTCGTCGAGCAGCGCGCGTTTGATCTTCTGGCGCGACATTGTCGCGTGCTCGCGCGATATATTTTCCTTCACCGCTTCGCGCAACTTCGCAACCGATTCCAGTCCCAGCGATTTGGCGAAATCATCGTCCGCCACCACAGCGCCCGGCGTTTCGATTGATTTCGCGCTGACGACAAATTCCGCGGCTTTGCCCGCAAGATCCTGTTTCATGTAGTGCGCAGGGAAAGTCACTTTCAGCGTCCGGGTTTCGCCTTGTGCGATACCAATAAGCTGATCTTCAAAGCCCGGGATGAATGTATTGGACCCAATCAAGACGACGGCGTCGTCTCCAGAGCCGCCTTCGAATGGCTTGCCATCGATCGTACCCGCGAACGAGACTGTTACACGGTCATCCTTGGCCGCTTTCTCGCCGTCCGGGCGCAGTGTGTAGGGCTTGTTCTGGTCGACGATCCGCGCAATCCCATTGTCAACTTCCTCATCGGTGACATCGGCAGTGAGTTTTGTCAGCTTGATGCTCTTAAAATCCCCGAGCGCGATCGGCGGCACGATCTCAAGCGCCATAGTGTAGTTTAGATCCGTCTTGCCGGCGATCAGCTGTTCGATCGCGCTTTCGTCGGTCGGCAGCGTCACCTTCGGCTCGGCGGCGAGTTTGTAACCGCGCTCGCTGACGATCTGATTGTTGGCATCGCGAACCGTCGTCTCGATGACTTCGGCCATCGCCGAGCGGCCGTACATGCGCTTGAGGTGTGTGACCGGCACCTTGCCCGGTCGGAATCCATTGATCCGGACTCGGTCCTTTAACTCGTCCAAGCGCGCATTGACCTTGGCATCCAGTTCCGCAGCAGGAACGACAACCTGGTATTCGCGCTTAAGACCTTCGGACAGCGTTTCAGTAACCTGCATAGGACACACTTTTTTTTCTACCTGCACTCAATTGCCACCGGCTCACCGTTAAGCCAATTCACCGGTCCTCACGGAATACGGGGCGCGGGGTACCGTAAATCTCTAAACTCGTCGGCCTCATTGTGGTGCGGGCGGAGGGACTCGAACCCCCACGACTTTCGCCACTGGAACCTAAATCCAGCGCGTCTACCAATTCCGCCACGCCCGCCGGGGGCAAATTACGGACGATTTTGGCGCCGCAATTCGGCACGGCTTAACGCGCCGGTCCCGGCCAAGCAAGACATAACCGTAGCGCCTGGCTCACCGGTTCGACCCATGACTGCAGCAATGAAATTGGGCCATAGGTTGTCGCTGTGCCAATCAGGGATCTGTTGCGGCGCCCCGCCAGCCAGCAAACAGACGCTGGTAAACGCGTGGCAACATTTCGGGCAAATCCTCGGCAATCAGGCCAGCGCCGAATTCGTTGGCCGCTTCGCCGTGCAGCCAGACGGCCGCATTGGCAGCCTCAAAGACCCGCATGCCTTGGGCCACCAGCCCCGCAATAATGCCCGCCAGCACGTCGCCCGACCCAGCCGTAGCAAGGCTGGGCGGGCCGTTGTCCGCGATGGTGGCACGCCCCCCACCATCCGCAACCACGGTATCTGCGCCCTTATAGACGACAACAGCGCCGCTATAACCTGCTGCTAGACGAGTTTTCTCGAGTTTTGAGTGAGAATTCGTTTTGTTTTCTATGGCACTGAAAATACGTGTAAATTCTCCTTCATGCGGTGTCATGATGACATTCCCTTCCCGCCGACGGATGGCGGACACCAGAACTTCCGGCTCCTCTGCGAAACTGGTCAGGGCATCAGCGTCGAGAACGACCACAGCCCGGCTCATAAGCGCTGCCAGTACTTGCTGTCGCATGGGCGGGCCAACGCCTCCACCGGGCCCTAGAACGACCGCGTTCCGCCGTTTATCGGTCAGGAATTCTCCGAGTTCGGCGGGCCCATCGACCGGGCGGACCATCACGGCCAGATTGGAAGCGGCGTTAATGGCCAGCGCCTCGCGCGGGCTGGCAATGGTCACCAGGCCGGCCCCTGCCCGCAACGCTCCCCGCGCCGCCAGCCTGGCAGCCCCAGTTGTCGATCGACCACCCGAAACGACGACCGCATGGCCGCGGTTGTACTTGTGACCCTGCAATTGCGGCTTGGGAAACTGGCCGCTCCAGAGTTGCGCGGTATTGGCGAAAGTCTGCGGTTTGATGGTGTCCAGAACGCGGGCGGAAATCCCGATGTCCGATACTTCCACCGCACCGCAATGCAGACGGCCCGGCAGCAAGACGTGGCCGGTCTTGCGGCGGAAAAAGGTCACCGTCCGGGTGGCATTGACCGCCACACCCATCACTGCGCCGCTGGTGCCATTCACTCCGCTCGGCAAATCGACCGCCACAATGGGAACCCCGCCGGTGTTCATTGCACCTATCATCGCACGCGGAAGTCCTTCGACCTCGCGATCGAGACCAGCGCCGAACAGCGCATCGATGATGACATCGCAATCGGCCAAGGCAGCCGGTGAGGCTTCTTCGACTCGGCCGCTCCACCATTTGGCAGCGAGCGCCGCATCACCCTTCAGCTTCTTCTGATCACCGACGAAGTAAAGTCGGACCGCATGACCGCGTTCGGACAGATGGCGAGCGGCGACAAAGCCATCGCCGCCATTATTTCCTGGGCCGACGATGACTGTGACGCGGCGACGCTGCATGCTGCTTGTTGCGTCAGCCACCGCACGGCCTGCGTTCTCCATAAGTTCGATGCCAGGCGTGCCGCCGGCGATCGTCAGCCGATCCGCTTCTGCCATCTCGGCGGTCGTCAGCAATTCAATCATCGTGCGTCAACCTAAGACCGATCCTCAGCCGAACAAATTGCAATAATCGATTGCGCCGCAACAAGTCTTTAGCAGCTGGCTAAAATCTAGACACTTTGCTTAACTTGTGGGCGTCGAAGATTGAGCAGCCCGCGAGTTGGCGCCTGCATTTCAAACAAGCCATTGCCTGCAATGGCTTTTTTGTGCGGTAGCGGCTTGGCACGGGACCTGCAAACCGGTAGCGCGGCTCCCCGGGGTCAGTCCCCGGAGGGTTGGGGGCAAGGAAAAAGCGATGAAAAAAATCGAAGCCATCATCAAACCCTTCAAACTCGATGAGGTGAAGGAAGCACTGCAGGAGGTCGGACTTCAAGGAATAACAGTAACCGAGGCGAAGGGCTTCGGACGACAGAAGGGACATACCGAGCTCTACCGCGGGGCCGAATACGTCGTCGATTTTCTCCCGAAGGTGAAAATCGAAATCGTGCTCGGCGACGATATGGTGGAAAAAGCGATCGATGCTATCCGGCGCGCCGCTCAAACTGGCCGGATTGGCGACGGAAAGATATTCGTTTCCAACATCGAAGAAGCCATTCGGATCAGGACCGGGGAATCCGGAATTGATGCAATCTAAAGCCGCAGGCAACCGTTCTCGCGGCGATTCATAACAAGGGGGAATGCAGTCCATGACGACAGCTAAAGAAGTCATGAAGATGATTAAGGACAACGACGTGAAGTACGTCGATTTCCGGTTCACAGATCCACGCGGAAAGTGGCAGCACGTCACGTTCGACGTCACCATGATTGAAGAAGATACTTTTGCCGAAGGCCAGATGTTCGACGGCTCTTCGATCGCCGGATGGAAGGCGATCAACGAGTCGGACATGAACCTGATGCCCGACCCCGCGACCGCCTGTATCGATCCGTTCTTCGCCGAGACCACGATGTCGCTGGTCTGCGACGTGCTAGAGCCGACCACTGGCGAGCCGTACAATCGCGATCCACGTGGCATCGCCAAAAAAGCGGAGGGCATGGTGAAGACCGCCGGCGTCGGCGACGGGGTGTTCTTTGGTCCCGAAGCCGAGTTCTTCGTGTTCGACGACGTAAAATACGCCGCCGAACCTTACAACACCGGCTTCAAGCTCGATTCAATCGAGTTGCCGTCCAATTCGCCCACCGAATACGAAGGCGGCAACCTTGGGCACCGTATCGGCACCAAGAAAGGCTACTTCCCAGTGCCCCCGCAGGACTCCGCGCAAGACATGCGCAGCGAGATGCTGGCGGCGATGGCGAAAATGGGTGTGAAGGTTGAGAAGCACCACCATGAAGTGGCGTCGGCGCAGCACGAACTCGGAATGAAGTTTTCGCCGCTGGTGCAGATGGCCGACCAGATGATGATCTACAAATATTGCATTCAGCAGGTGGCGCAGATCTACGGCAAGACCGCGACCTTCATGCCGAAGCCGGTCTACGGCGACAACGGCTCCGGCATGCATTGCCACCAATCGATCTGGAAAGCCGGCAAGCCGGTTTTCGCGGGCAATAAATATTCCGACCTGTCGGAAATTTGCCTGTCGTACATCGCCGGTGTCATCAAGCACGCCAAGGCGATCAACGCCTTCACCAACCCGACGACCAATTCCTACAAGCGATTGGTGCCGGGCTTCGAGGCACCGGTGCTGTTGGCCTATTCGGCGCGCAACCGGTCGGCGTCGTGCCGTATTCCTTACACGACGAATCCAAAAGCCAAGCGTGTCGAGGTTCGTTTCCCTGACCCGCTCTGCAATCCGTATCTCGGTTTCGCTGCAATGCTGATGGCCGGTCTCGACGGCATCAAGAACAAGCTTGATCCCGGCTCGGCGATCGACAAGGACCTCTACGATCTGCCACCGGCGGAATTGAAGAAAATCCCGACGGTGTGCGGTTCACTTCGCCAGGCGCTCGGTGAATTGGACAAGGATCGCGAGTTCCTGAAAGCAGGCGGCGTGTTCGATGACGATTTCATCGAATCCTATATCGACCTCAAAATGCAGGAAGTGATCCGGTTCGAACACACCCCGCATCCGGTCGAATTCGACATGTACTATTCGGCGTAAGCGTTCCTCCCAGACATCGCGCGAGCGATGCAACTTTCTGGCGCCCCGCAAGGGGCGCCATTTTTCTTGTGCCAATTTCTTGTGCCAAGTTTTTGGCGAAGGATGCTTTAAACCATCAGGAAAACGACAGCCACGAGCCCAGCCGCGATGCCGACGGCGGTCGCCAGCATTTGCCTGCGATGGCGCTTGGGCCCATAGACGCCGGCGGCACGGCGCGCGGCTATCAGAGCGGCATCGAATTCAGCGGAGTTCGAGTAAGCGCAAGCCAATGCCGCGCCTGCCTGCTCCGCATGAAGTTCGAGCGAAAGGGTGTCGGGATGGCTTTGGGAACGCCACATCGACGCATGGTACAGTGGATACGGTAAACGAGACGTTGAGATAAGGCCGCTCGGGTCCCGATACCTCGGCCATCAACCTGCTGTGCTGCGGCGCGAAAACTGCGGAGCGGCCCCAGCGAACGGCGCGCGAGCGCGGCGCGCGGCGGTAATGAGCCTGGCACGTTCGTTTGAGATATTACCCTCGGCTGTGTGCAGGCGGTTGCGGCCGTCGTATTTGGCGCGGTACAGGGCGGCGTCGGCCCGCGCAATCAGCGCATCGATTGACGTGACCGCGTCGTAGGACGTCGTGGCGCCGATGCTGACGGTCGCACCAACGGGGGCGTTGGCAATGGTAGCACCGGCTGCCTCAAAGCCGGACCGGACGCGTTCAGCGATTTTAGTGGCGCTTTCCATGCCTCCGGGAACGATGGCGATAAACTCTTCGCCGCCGAACCTCGCAATGATGTCGTTGACGCGGGTACTTGCCCGCACGATCTGTCCGAAAAGGCGCAAGACCTCGTCACCCACAGCATGTCCAAAGCGATCATTGATCGACTTGAAGTGATCGAGATCGAACATCAACAATGCGACCGGCTCGGATCGCTTGGCCTGTTGCGCGCACAGGATTTGCGCGTTTTCGAAAAACGCGCGGCGGTTGAGCAGGCCGGTCAAATGATCGGTACACGCGGCAGCCCGGTAGATGTGGACGTGATAGTCCTTGACCATCAGCATCACAATAAATGCAGTGCCGACCGCGTAGAGTATTGTTTCCAGGGTGAATACCGTCAGCCAAGCCGCGCTATGCCCCGACGGCAAGAAAGCGTGCATGGCAAGCGGCATTAGAAATATTCCCGCGTGCAAGCAAGGCACCACAACAGCTGCGGCACGCGAATAGCGCGTTCTGCGCCGCTCACGCCAAAGCTCGATGGCGATGAAGAACGTATAGGCCGGAACGATCACGGCGCCGAGAATCTGTCCGTTGCCATTTTCCAGCACCCCGGGAATTTGCCCGAGCGCCAACCAGACGGCGGCGCCGATGAAGGTCGCGCTGGGCAGCAAACGTCGGCCCTGAAACAGCCGAACACCGTTCCAGATCATGCCGCAGGCGAGAAAGGTCAAAGCGCCGGGCACCGCCGGCGGCAGCTTGATCAATGGCGTCGGCATGCTCCACAGCGCCATTGACGACGCGCCGATCAGATAGGCCGAACCCCACCATGCCAGCGCGCGAACGTTGCGTTGCTGCAGCCAGTCAATGATCAGAAATAGACCGAGCAAACCGGAAATGCACACAGCCACCAACGACAGCGTTGGTAAATCGAAGGCCGAGGATTGCAGGTTACCCACTAGCAACATACGCGCTCCCACCTGCTGTCCGCTACGCATGCCGCGCCGAACAACGCCAGCAAAATAGCGCTGTGGTTGTAGGATTCCGTTGCGCAATTAGACGGGCTTCGACGAAAGACTTCCTCGAATTGTAATCAATTTGTGCAGCCAATATTGAGGTACGCCAGCTCCCGGCGGGCCAAATTCGTGTCGCCGTGGGGTAAACAAACTCGATAAAATTTGACCGATCCGAAATCACAAGCAAAAAGGCGCGCTCTTTGCGCGCCTTTCAGTAAGCATATTGGTCGGCTAGCGCTTCGAAAACTGGAAGGAACGTCTCGCTTTCGCCCGGCCGTATTTCTTGCGTTCGACAACGCGTGGATCGCGCGTAAGAAAACCGCCACGCTTGAGTGCGCCACGCAAATCTGGCTCGAAATAAGTCAATGCCTTTGCTAGCCCGTGACGCACTGCACCGGCCTGCCCAGACAAACCGCCTCCCGACACGGTACACGTTACATCGTATTGTCCGCCGCGATTGGCGGCGATCAGCGGCTGCTGGATCAACATGCGCAGCACCGGGCGCGCGAAAAACACTTCCACAGCCTTCGTATTGATAAGGATCTTGCCGGAGCCAGGTTTGATCCATACGCGCGCAACGGCATTTTTGCGCTTGCCGGTCGCATAGGCGCGCCCCTGAGCATCGACCTTCTTTTCGTATTTCGGCGCTTCGGGAGCCGCCGGTTTAAGCGCCGCCAAACCTTCCAATGATTGCACGGTCTCGGCCACGGTCAGGCACTCCTTACATTCTTGCGATTCATGGCGGCCACATCGAGCATTTCCGGCTTCTGTGCCTCATGTGGATGTTGGGGGCCCGGGTAGACACGCAGATTTCCAAGCTGAACACGCCCAAGCGGCCCTCGTGGCAACATGCGCTCCACGGCTTTCTCGACCACGCGTTCCGGGAAGCGACCTTCCAAAATGGACTTAGCCGTGCGCTCCTTGATGCCGCCGATAAACCCTGTGTGATAATGATAGACTTTCTTATCGCGCTTGCGTCCGGTGAGCACCGCCTTGGCGGCGTTCACAACTATGACGTTATCACCGTCATCGACGTGCGGCGTATACGTCGCTTTATGCTTGCCGCGCAGGCGTAACGCCACAATCGATGCGAGACGGCCCACAACAAGTCCGGTGGCGTCGATCGTCACCCACTTTTTTTCTACGTCGGCAGCCTTCGCCGAAAAGGTCTTCATCGATAATTCCCTGGGAACTTGGTCGCGCAAAGTCGCGCTGAAAGTTTCTAGCTGAGACCCCAGCGTTTGGTCAACGTGGGCTGTAATATATTTGGCACGTTATATCAATAACTTATAAGAATGGTATTTTTATACCAGTGTCTAATTAGCGGTCCGGAATTGAGTAGGTTGAGGTTACATGTGCTACCGGCTCCGCCAAGCCATCAGAAAAGATCATGACTTCCCCGACCGCCAGCCGTTTTCCAACTTTCATCAGGCGGGCATCTGCAATCAGATCGCCTTTTCCCGGTTTGCGCAGGAAATTGATTGTGAGGTTTGTCGTAACCGCCAGCGGCTGAGGGCCAACGGCGGAAAAAACAGCTACGTACATCGCAAAGTCGGCAAGTTCCATCATGGTCGGCCCCGAAATGGTGCCTCCCGGGCGCAAAGAACCTTCTTCAAAGTGCCGTCTTACGCGAACGTTTGCGTGTTCGACCCGCTCGATGGCCAATCCGCAGCCGGGATAAAAACCTTGCGGAAAAACCTCGTGTAACAGTTTCGCGATCTCGTCGGCATTCATCGCCGGAGCCGGCATGCTTGACCCCCTGGCCGGCTGATCCGGCGTCTTGGTCATAGACGGCGTTGCTGTCAGGTCAATCCGGCAATCCACCCTTGCCGTATAAGACCGCGCGGTTCGCCTTTGGCCGAGCTACGGATTAAGGTTCGCCGAATTGATCCAGGGAACAATTTGTATGGACGCTCCTGCTGCCGCCCTCACTGGTGATGCTCCAGTGCTCCTACGCGATCGCAATCAGGACGTCGTCATAATCGTACTCAATCGTCCTGATAGCCGGAACAGCCTGACTGAGGCCCTGCTGATTGCCCTATCCAAAGCCCTGACTGAAATCGCTGAAGACAAGACCGTCCGCGCTGTCGTGCTTGCCGCCAACGGTCCCGCCTTTTGCGCCGGCCACGACCTTAAGGAACTCACCGGCCGGCGTAGCGATGCTGACGGCGGTCGCCGCTACTTCCGCCACATCATGACAACGTGCAGCGCGATGATGCAGCAAATCGTCAACTTGCCGCAGCCGGTGATCGCGGCCGTCCAAGGTGTGGCAACCGCTGCAGGTTGCCAACTGGTGGCAAGCTGCGATTTGGCAGTCGCATCCACCGAAGCAAAATTTGCAACACCGGGCGTTGACATTGGATTGTTCTGCTCGACCCCAATGGTCGCCCTGTCGCGCAATGTCGCGCGCAAACATGCCATGGAGATGCTGTTGACCGGCGACGCCATGACTGCCGAAGACGCCTATCGCATCGGGCTGGTCAACCGGGTGGTCAATCCGGGCAAGGAACGCGAGGAAGCTTTGCTTTTCGCCCGCAAAATCGCCGGTAAATCGAGTCACGTCGTGCGGATTGGCAAGGAGGGCTTTTATCGGCAGGCAGACATGAACCTGACCAAGGCCTACCAATACGTGTCTGAAGTCATGGTCGAGAACTTGATGGCCCGCGATGCCCAGGAAGGCCTGAACGCTTTCATCGACAAACGTCAACCAAAGTGGGAAGACCGTTGACGCTACAGGCCAGCGGCCCCGGCAATACCGGCAGATAAATACAAGCATCAGAGAGAGCCGCCGGTCGCCCGGCAGCTCTCTGATTTTGGCTGAATCAGGAGATCAAAAAAGCCTTCTCCTGTGCCTCTCGCTCACCTTGTTCATTGGTGGGCCGCCCCGTGCTCGGCAGCTGCAACACGGTCGCGATTTGGCCTTCGCAGAGATCGGTGACCAGCACAACCTTCCCATCGGGGAACTCCAACGCATCGTGATGCGCTGCAGGCCGATTGAGATTTACTTGCCGAAAGCGGGCTACCTTGTGCGTCGATTTCTTGCTTGGCAAGAAACGGAACGAAGCATCGCATTCGACCTCGTTTTCGAACGCAAGTTCCGTCCCTGGCAAGAGGCAGACCGCGACGCGCGGCTGAGCGGGGTCCGAAAAGCCGCGCGTGATTGCATTCGGAAATTGGGTCGATATCAATTTGTCGCCGACCTTCGCGGGCCGGGACGCAACGTCATGAAGACTGTAGTCACACATCGAACGCCTCCTGTTTGTGCACAACCTAGGCGGCGCCCCTCAGCCTTCTGATCGCAGCAAACCAGCATGACGATCTTATGTCGCTGTCACCGCAATCCTGCCCAAATCAAACAAGCGCGGCCCTACCGTGAGCAACAGCGCGGGACTATCTTTGTTCCGCGAAACGTTGGGACTGAACAACGGTAGGACACATGAATAATTCCAGCCGGGTCTTCACCGCGACTGCGCAGCGGGCGCAAGCCGAGCGTGGCTCGGCAAAGGCGTACGAAAGGCGCATTGCTGAGGGCTTTCCCGATCGGGTGACCCCGGAGCTCGCGAAATTTATTGCCGAACAGGATACCGCATTCCTGGCCACGGCGACCGCGGACGGGGCTCCTTACATCCAACACCGCGGTGGGCCGAAGGGCTTTATCAAAGTTATCGATGACAAGACGCTTGGCTTTGCCGACTACCGTGGCAACAGGCAATACATAACCCTCGCCAACCTTTCCGAAAACGATCGTGCCTTCCTGTTCTTGCTTGACCCCGCGCGGCGCCAGCGCATCAAACTTTGGGGCCGCGCACGCATGATCGAAAATGACCCTGCCCTCGTCGCCCGCCTGTCCGACGATGACTACAGGGCGCGGCCGGAACGCGCCATTCTTTTCAGCATCGAGGCCTGGGACGTGAACTGCTCGTCACACATTGTCACGCGCTTCACGGAAGCCGAGATCGAGCTGGCTTTTGCGTCGGTTCGGGCCAAAATCGACGAGTTGCAGTCCGAGAACGCGCGCCTGCGCGATGCGCTCGCCGCGCGCGTCGACACCGCGACCGCTGCTGAAAGAGAAGGTTAGACGCTTTCATAAGGTCCCGGGCGTGCGCGATGTCCGGCAGACTGCATCGCATAGAAATAGCGCGGCGGCTCGTAGTGCTCCTCTGCCGTTGCCGGGTCGAGGAAGCGATCGCCCGCGACATCGTTGCGTACAAAGAAGGCGTTTGCACCGGCATAGTTGCAACCGACCACGCGGTATCCCTTATCGTGCCCGAGCCGCACCAGCGCCTCCAGGCTTGCACCGAAATAGTTGGTGCCGTCCCACATGCGCGCCGGATCATAAGGCACGACAAGCGACATCGGCGGCCGCAGCGTCGCATTGTATTCTATGACCACAACGCGCGGCTTGACGGCCGCGATCGCTTTCCAAATCCAATAGTCGTTATAGTCAATATCAATGCTCAGGAGGTCGATATCACCGGTCGCGCCGGCCTGCTCAAACAGCGCATTGATGTTCTCTACAGTCACCATATTCTGGCTAAGCTTGAGCTTGCCATTAGCGAGAAACGCGCCGAAGTGGCTTTGAATTTCCGTCGCATGAGCCGCCGACCCTTCAATCCACAAGCCGCTCCAGCCTTCAACAAGCAACTTGACCGTATTGCATTCGATGCCGGTCTCGACTCCGAATTCGATAAATGTACGGGAGGTCGCACCGATCCGTTTGAATATTTCCTGGATGATGCCGTCCTCATCGGATTGTGAATAGACCTTGAATCCGTGGCAGACGAGTCGTTTCGGGTCGGCGTAGCGCGGGGTCGCCAGCTCACGGGCCCGGTGACGTTCAACGTCCATCTGCCGCCTTTGTAGCGACAGGTCATACGTCAAGTGCGTCAGTTGGATGAGGAACTGCAGAGCGTTCTGGTCGTCCATGGAAACCGCGCAAGAGGTGGCACCGGATGGCACGGTTGAACCCAATACGATTATGCGATTCCCGTTCTTCGCCGCAAATCGTCGCGCAGACGCCTACGTCCTTTCGCTCCGGCCTCGCTGCTTCTATGTTCACGCGCATGAACCACGAAGTCTACGACGACGCCTATATCCGTGGCATTCTCAACACCGTGAAGACAATCGCTATGGTTGGAATATCCCCAAGGGATAACCGTCCGAGCTATTTCGCCTTCAAGTATTTGAAGGAGCGCGGCTATCGTATGATTCCGGTCAACCCCGGCCAGGCCGGGGGGAGCATCCTCGGGCAAAAGGTTTATGCAAGGCTATCCGATATCCCCGAGCCGGTGGACATGGTCGACATCTTTCGTACGTCCGAGTATGCCCTGCCAGTTGTAAAGGAGGCGTTGGCACTCAAACCTCCGCCCCAGGTGATCTGGATGCAGCTCACCGTGCGCAACGATGAGGCCGCCAAACTCGCGGAGCACGCCGGCCTGAAAGTCGTGATGAACCGCTGCCCAAAAATCGAATATGGCCGTCTCTCTTCCGAGATTTCATGGATGGGCGTGAACTCACGCACGCTCTCCTCCAGGCGAGCTCAAACTTTAGGCTCAGGTGTGCAACGCATGCGCCTCGAGCCTTCAAAAGAGCCCGACGAAACCCGTTGAGTTTAGCCGTACCGTTGATATTGCCTTGACGGCGCGGCTGTCCGGCCCCACTAATCGCCGGCGCATCTGAGGTGGGAAGTCGGTCCTGCCTACAACACCTGATCGGGGGACACATGGCTGAGGTCGAGCGCACTCCGGGATTTGCAACATTGTCCATCCACGCCGGCGCCAAGCCCGATCCGACCACGGGCGCGCGAGTGACGCCAATCTATCAGACAACGTCGTTCGTCTTTGACGATGTCGATCACGCTGCCGCGTTATTCGGCCTGCAAACGTTTGGAAATATCTATACGCGTATCGGCAATCCGACTTGCGCTGTCCTGGAGGAACGCGTGGCAGCACTTGAGGGCGGCACCGCCGGCCTCGCGATCGCCTCGGGGCACGCCGCACAAGTCATCGTGATGCATGCGCTGATGACACCGGGGGATGAACTCGTCGCATCGAAGAAGCTCTATGGTGGATCGATCAACCAGTTTAATCACTCTTACAAGAACTTCGGCTGGAACGTCGTATGGGCCGATCCGGATGACCTCAGCTCGTTCGAGAAGGCAGTTACGCCAAAAACGAAATGCATTTTTATTGAGTCGATCGCCAACCCGGGCGGCATCATTACCGACATCGAGGCCGTCGCAAAGATTGCGCGCAAGGCGGGCGTTCCTCTGATTGTCGATAACACCCTTGCAACGCCTTATTTGTGCAAACCGATCGACTATGGCGCGGATATCATTGTGCACTCGCTGACCAAATTTCTTGGCGGGCACGGCAACTCGATCGGTGGATTGATCGTTGACGGCGGCACCTTCAATTGGTCGCGCGACAAAAGGTACCCGATGCTTTCGGAGCCTCGCCCCGAATATCAGGGCATTATCCTGCATGAGACCTTTGGCAACTTTGCCTTCGCCATCGCCTGCCGCGTGCTCGGTCTGCGCGATCTCGGTCCCGCCCTCTCGCCGTTCAACGCTTTCCTGATCCTTACGGGCATCGAAACCTTGCCCCTGCGCATGCAGCGCCACTGCGAAAATACTCTGGCGGTCGCGCAATGGCTGGGCAAGCGCCCGGAGGTGGCCTGGGTGAGCTATCCGGGTCTCGCTGGCGACAAGTACAATTCGCTCGCCAAAAAATATGTGCCGAAGGGTGCCGGCGCGGTCTTCACCTTTGGGTTAAAAGGTGGCTATGACGCCGGTGTGAAGCTTGTCTCGAACGTCAAACTGTTCTCGCATCTTGCCAATATTGGCGATACCCGGTCTCTCATTATTCATCCCGCCTCGACGACACACCGGCAATTGTCAGATGCACAAAAGACACAGGCGGGCGCGGGGCCGGACGTCGTGCGCCTGTCGGTCGGACTCGAGGACAAGGAAGACATTATCGCCGATCTCGAACAGGGCCTGACTGCCAAGTGATCGCTTAGGATTTCTTCAGAGTGCGCGCAACATAGTCGCGGATGTAGGCGAGCGTGGCCTGCGCGGTCCAGATTTCGGTTACTGCCTGATCCGTAACATTTCCGCTGGCTTTCAGTCGCTCGGTCACGGGCTGACGGATTTGTATCTTGGTTTGTGCAAAGGCCGCCGGCGAGAGCAAAGAGAGCTCCTGCGCGATCGCCATCGCGGCTTCCATGAGATCCTCCGGCTCCGCCACTTGGTCTATCCAGCCACGTCGTAAAGCTTCATCGGTAGCGTAAGTCGCGCCTAACAATGTAAATTCCGGGAGATAGCGGGGCGGCACTGCGAAGCGGACGATCTCCAAGGCCAGCGAAGGGAACGGCACACCGACCAGAATTTCGGTAACGCCAATACGTCCTACCTCTCGCGCCATGATACGCCGGTCTGCACAACAGGCCAGCACGCAGCCGCCTGCGATGGCATGGCCGTTGATCGCTGCCACCACCGGTTTTGGATGGAAGAAAACAGTTTCATAAAGGCGATGAAGGGCTGGCAGGAATTTACGAATATAGCCCGCGCCGCCCTCAACCAGCCGTTTCAGATCGACGCCGGCAGAAAAGATTCGACCCTGCCCGGTCAGCACCACCACCTTCACATCCGAGCTAAGCAGACTGGCAAAACGGTCGGCAATTGCATTGCAGAATTCGATGTCAAGAGCATTGGCCTTCCCGTGCATGAGCGTCAGGACTGCAACTTGGTCTCGGATCTCGCTTTTGATCATGCGTGTTGTTCCACCGCGGCGGTTTGTGGCGAATAGAAAATTACGCGATGCGACAGTTGCTCGGCGTGGATCACCGCGATGGTAAATACGACGATTGCCAACATCTGGTGCGAAAGGGCAAGCGGAAGCGGCGCTTGATAAAGCAACGTGACGATCCCTAGTCCGGCCTGCAAAGTAACCGATCCGGCGAGTAAAACGGCTCCGAATAAGTTGCATTTTGCGCGAAATGCATCGCGCGCGTGCCATATTGCCAACAGCCAAATCGTATAGGCGACCATGCGGTGGTCGAACTGAACTGCCAGCACATTTTCAAAAAGATTGCGCCAAGCGGGCGTGATAAACCAGAGGCGCTCTGCCGCTGGAATAAATGAGCCGTCAATCAGCGGCCATGTGTTGAAAACGAGGCCTGCGTCGAGACCGGCCACCAACGCACCGAGATAGATCTGCAGCAATAGCAGCACGGCGATTGCAACCGCACCGATGCGCAAGCGCATTGGCGCTTCGATCGGAATTTGCTCTCGGAGTCGCCGTGCCGTCCACAGGATCGCCGCGTAAATCGCACTGGCCAGCGTGAGGTGGAAGGCAAGACGGTACTGCGAGACACTTACGCCGTGCGTCAGCCCCGATGAAACCATCCACCACCCGGCCGCGCCGAGTGCGGCGCCGGCGAAGAAAATGGTCCACAATCGACCTCGCAGGCCCTGCGGAATAAAACCGCGCCACAAAAAGAATAGAAATGGCAGAAGAAACATGGCACCGGTCAGGCGCGCCAGGAGCCTATGTGACCATTCCCACCAGTAGATCACCTTGAACCCATCAAGGCTCATCCCGCGATTGAGTTCGCGATACTGAGGGATGGCTTGGTATTTCTTGAATTCGGCCTGCCATTCGTCTTCTGATGATGGCGGCAAAACACCGGTGACCGGCTTCCACTCAACAATCGAGAGACCGGACTCTGTCAGCCGTGTCGCGCCGCCGACCACCAGCGTCAAAAAGATCATTGCGGCCACACCGAGCAGCCAGAACCGCACCGCGCGCAGATGAGTTTTGGACGCTTTGATTGTCTGGAGCATGGCTTGCTTGCTTGCAGGGAATGGCGCGGACCATATAGTCATGCACCCGCATCCGCAATCACGGCGCACAGGGGTTTATGTCCATCCGGGCTCGCAAATTTGTCGGCGCCATCGCGCTGCTTGTACTTGTCTCGGTGTGGGGCCTGTTGGCGATGGCCCTTGCCCAATCCGTGCTGACCGACATCAATGGTTTTGTAGCGGCGATCTACTACGTCGTTGCCGGACTCGGCTGGGTCCTGCCCGCAATGCCGTTGATCAGCTGGATGGCCAAACCGGACCGCGCATAATCCCCGGCGCTAAGCAGCGCTCACCCGGCGAAACCGGTTGGAAAAGGCAGTACTTGCACCCGACATAAGTACTTTCAGATATCGCTGCTGCTGCAGTTCGCCGCTGACCGGAATACGGGGCAATGCGGTCAGATAGTCGCGGTGTGCTTTGAAAAGGACGCCCGGCCGCGCCGTCACCGCGGTCTTGAATCCCAGCTCAGCCGCAATACGGAATTCGCGAGGGCCCGCCGCTGCCGGATCGCCTACAGGATAAGATAGATGCTGCGGCCGTTTGCCGAGCGCCGCCTCCAGCACTGCGCGGCTCATTTCGATTTCGGCGCGCACCGTCGTCTCGATCGGCACCCTTCTGAGAATCATGTGATTGACGGTATGTGCAGCAATTGTGCAGAGCGGATCAGCCGCGAGATCCGCAATCTCGGACCAATCCATACAGAGGTCGCGGCAGAAAGAAACAACATCGACGTCGTAGTATGAACACAGGTCGCGCACGGCGCGACGCACGTCCTCCTCGGTCTTAATTCCGCGCAGATAACGGTAAACTGCATCATAAAGCTCATTTTTTTCCCGCACCGTTGCACACTCGAAATATTGATCCTTGCCATTGATCACCATTCCAATGCGCCTGTTTTGGGCGATCACAGCCTCAAGCGCTATCCACCACAATTCACCAAGACGATCGGGAAAGCTGGTGGCGATATACATTGCGAACGGCATTCTATATTTCCGCAGAAGCGGATAAGCCCAGCGCAAAAAATCCTTATAACCATCGTCGAAAGTCAGGCAGACGAACCGACGCTTGAAATCGTCTTCTATGAAGCGCCGATGCATTTCATCCAGCGAGACGACGTCGATGCGCGCGCGCGCAAGCCGTCGCAGAAGGCCATCAAGGAACTCCGGCGTGACTTCCATGAGCCGGTTCGGCTGAAACCCTTCAGGACGCGACGGGCGCACGTGATGGAGGGCGAGGATAGCACCCACCCCCCCGACCAGCGGACGCATCCAGTGGTGCATCGCCGTAAAGTAGGCCGTCTCCAAACCGGCGCGAACGATGGTTTTTCTCAATGTCGCCCTGCTCCCCGCGCCAGAGATTCATCAATCTACTCTTCCGACCTTGGATTGAGAAGAAATCGGATGACCGATTTCATCTGACTGCATTGTGCGACGGCGCGGCGCGCAACTGCGTTGCCTCATCTTTTTGCCACGACTGGCGCGAATGATTGTCGGGAAGGACCGGTAGGGGACCAACCCTTTCAGCCCTTCCCGGGAAGGCAATCCGAGCATTGTGGCATCTCCGATTACCTCCCGGTTATTAACTCGTGCCCATAGTTCCGGGTTCACTGCTGGAACTTCATTTGGGAACTTGATGAATTTGATGATGAATTCGATGCCTATTTCTTTATGAACGAGTTCGTTGCGGAGCCTGCTCAGTCTCCCCATCTCAGGGTCGGCAGATTGGATTGGGTTCCCATGATCAAAGACTACGTACATCGAATTTATAGCGCTGCAATTGTCTTCCTGTGGATTGTCGTTGTTTCGGCTTCGGCCGCGTTTATTCTGGCCTCGACAATAAACGGCGGCGTCAGCTGGCTTTAGTTTTCCTGCGGCGGTTCGCCTTTCACCGAAGCAAAAGAAAACCAACAACCGGCTGAGGCCGAAGAGATAGCCAACCAGATGACAATATCAGACGCGCCGTAAGAGACGCGCCCCCGCTGGTACTGCCAAGCTGGTCGCTTCCTTTCTGTTTTTGGCTTGGATTTAGACGAGACAAAAAACGAAAAGAAAAAGACTAAGCCAGCAAGACGGTCGAGTAAGGCTATTCGCTGGCGCTTTGCCCACGCGGCTATTGCGGCCGGGATCGGGAAGGTTTCAAATAGCGGTCAACGCAAAGGCTGACGAGTATGCACTTCCTCGCCTGGGCTCTCATCATTTGCTGCCTAATTGGCATATTCGTGATTGCCTCAAGACAGCTATGAACGAGCGACCAAGTGGGGAGCGTGGTCGATGGAAAGGGATCCGATCGGCTTCTGTCGGATGTTTTGGTAGCCGCTGGACGCCCGAAGCGGTTGCAGGTTGCGACACGCGAGCAGAAAAGCTAATCAGATCAGGTCCGCGGACGATCCTATAGTCCGCGCCGGTCGGGGCGTGGCGCAGCCCGGTTAGCGCACCAGTCTGGGGGACTGGGGGTCGTGGGTTCAAATCCCGCCGCCCCGACCATCCAGATCAGGCAACACGTTCCAATCCCAACTCGTGGGCGATCTGCGTATCTTGGGTAACGCAACGCCAAAGTCTGGCCAGTTGGTTCGATGCGGCCGGGTCTGAAATTCAAGTTCACGTGCGCGCGCTTTTACAATGATATTTCCCTTCAAGGGCTGCTTCGTCAGTCCTTGCTGGGTGAAAGGGCCGTGCAGTGGCAGCACGGCCCTTTTTCTTTCGCTGGGCTCGAAACAGAAATGGTCAGGTGCGGGGTCGCCGGTGTGGCATGACGACGACCCCGCGAGCGCGAGTCGCCACCAATGGCAAGCTTCTCAAGCGCCCACGCAAATTGTATTCGGTGCAGACTTTTTGGCTTGGTCAGTCGCTCGGTAACCTGACCAAGTAACCTTAAAGGGAGGGCATCGGCTGCCCTTCGGATTTCTCAACAAACGAGCCTGCGCGCTCTCTACTCAGGCTTCAAGTTTCTTCGTCGTGGACAGTAGGCCGTCATTGTTTGACGATTTTGACGTTCAGAAAATCCTCTCCGGCTGTGGAGACGTAGCAAGGATTGAAGCCCGTTCCCCCGCAACCGCCACCTTGGGCGTGACTCGTTCCCGACATCGGCAACTTCCACGCGATGACGGCCAAGGAGAGCGCAATAACCGTAAACACCATCTTCATCCACGCGTCCAAGTGCATTGTTTTCCCTCCCGTCTGTCAGCCACCTCAATCAGGCATGCGTAGCGAAACGCCGAGGCACGCGCGCCGACGCAACCAGGTTGTGGCGCGATACTTCGGGTCGAGCGTGACGGCGTGCATCCCGTCAAGCACTGCAAGCACGCTTTTAGCGCCCAGCGAATCTCCTAGCGCAAGGGGCCCTTTTGGATAGTTCAAACCAAGTTCAACCGCGGTGTCTATGTCGGAAGGGCTGGCAATTCGCAATTCAGCGATACGGGTACCGATATTGACGATCATCGCAAGCAACCGTTGCACGACAAAACCTGGGCTATCATTGATCACAGTCACCGGCACGTTGCCGGCCGACAAGGCGGTGACCGCTGCGCCAACGATGTCAGCCGTCGTGAGCGGGGTCTTCATCAACGTGCGTCGCCCTCCAAAGCGTCCGACCATGTCAACTGCAATTGTGCGCGCCGGATCAAGACGCAAACGCACCGCGGCGTTCGAGGCGTCCTCGCCGAGCGGCGTAACGAAACACGGCACACCTCCAATCGGGCTCCCGCCCAATTGAATTTTAATGCCAGCAGTCTTCAGCCAACCGGCTAAATCGCGGCCACCATCCTCGTCGGCGACCCAGGCAGAGCCAGGCAGGGGTTGTGCCTGAACATCAACAGTTGGGGGGTTCAGCGCTTGCGGCCCATCATAATTGTAAAAGCCCTGCTTGCTCTTGCGGCCGAGCAGACCGCCCGCAACACGCGTCGCCATTTGCGCCGACGGCTGATACATCGGCTCGTCAAAATATTGCTCGAAGATGCTAACCATCACGGCGTGGGCAACATCGGCGCCGACGAGATCGAGCAATTCGAATGGACCCATCCGGAAACCGGCAGCTTCTTTCATCAGCAGGTCGACTTCGCGCGGATTCGCGATGCCTTGCGCCACAATGCGCAGTGCCTCGGGTCCGTAGGCGCGGCCGGCGTGGTTGACGACAAAGCCAGGTGTGTCGGCAGTAACCACCGGCTGTTTGTTAAGCCTTTTCACAAAGTGCGAAAGCGCCTCGACCAGCGCGGGATCGCCTCGAAGGCCACCGATCACCTCGACCAGCCGCATGACCGGCGGCGGATTGAAGAAATGCAGTCCGCCGACCCGTTGTGGCTTCCCACAGCCGGCGGCGATTGCCGTCACTGATAGCGAGGAGGTGTTGGTGGCGAGCACCGCATCCGGCGCCAGGCGTTTTTCCAGTTCGCGAAACAATCCACGCTTGGCGTCAAGGTCTTCGACGATCGCCTCAATAGCTATGCCGGCGCCTTCAGCCTCGTCAAAGGAATGGATCGGCTTTAGCCGTTCGAGAATGGCCTGCCTGGCGCCCCCAGTCATGCGGCCCTTCGATACTAGGCCTTCGAGGCCGTTATCGATCACCGCGAGGGCGTCTTTCACCGCTCCGTCGCGAGAATCGAACATCAGGGTCGTGAGACCAGCTTGCGCGCATACCTGCGCGATACCTCGCCCCATTGTGCCGGCGCCAAACACCGCAACGACCAAATCGGGGCGGGAAAGATCCAACGCCACGCGTTACCGTCCCTCGAATTTTGGTTTTCGTTTTTCCATGAACGCGCGCATGCCCTCTTTCTGATCGCGGGTTGCAAATTGCAACTGGAACGCCTTGCGCTCCAACATCAACGCGGTTTCAAGCGGCGCATTGAGCCCGGCATTCACGATTTCCTTGATCTGCATAATCGAAATCGAGGGCATGGCGGCGATTTCCCGCGCAATCTCGAGCGCACGCCTAAGGGCCTGCCCCTTCGGCACGACTTCGCTGACGACGCCCATGGTCAGCGCTTCCGCGGCACCGAAAATTCGTCCCGTCATGATTAGCAGCATGGCGCGATGTCGGCCGACGAGACGCGCAAGTTTTTGCGTACCTCCTCCGCCCGGCAAGATCCCCACTTTTACTTCAGGCAGGCCGAGCTTGACGCCCTCGCCGGCGACAATGATATCCGCGCAAAGCGCGAGCTCGAGCCCACCCCCGAGGGCAAACCCCTCGACCGCAGCGATCAGCGGCTTTGGACAGTCCATGAGCGCGCGCCAGTATTTTTGAACATTGCGCGCCATGACCTCGACCGGGCCGGCGTCTGCCATTTCGCCAATGTCGGCGCCGGCCGCAAACGTCTCATCCGAGCCGGTCACAATGACACAGCGAACTGCATCATCGGCACCACAGCGCGTGATCTCCTCGGCGAGACGCGTGCGTACGTCGAGATTGAGCGCATTGCGCACCTGTGGACGGTTGATTTTCAAGACGACAATGCCGTCTGATGAACGTTCAATGATCAGAGAATCCGGCGCGGCCATAAAAATCGATCCACAATAAGGACTACCGAGCGGGCGGCTTAATCACAGCAAGCGCATCGACGACGCCGGCTCCAACTTCGTTGCGTTTGCCCGGAACCCGCTGTGCAGAACGAACCAGATCGCTGCGCACCTGGGCCGGCGTCAGATTTGGTCTCGCCGCCAATAAAAGTGCCGCCACGCCGGTCGCATGCGCGGCCGCAACCGAAGTGCCGGACGTGACCTGATATCCGCCGTCGGGTGCCGCGGCGAGAATTTCGACGCCTGGCGCCGCTAGAGCAACCTGCGGACCTTGATTGGCTTGGGGCATTAATTTGTCCTGAGCGTCGGTCGCCGTTACGCCGATTACTCCAGGATCAGCGGCGGGATAAAGCGGTGGTGAGCGTGGCCCGGCATTGCCGACGGCGGCGATCAGCACGATGCCTCGCGCGTTAGCCTTTGTCAGCATCTCTCGCAACAGAGCGTCAGGCGGCCCGGCGAAACTCATGTTTACGATGCGCGCGTCCTTGCTCGCCGCCCAGTCAAGGGCTTTGAGCAGATTGAAAGTCGTGCTCTGCGCACTGTCGCCCGTGCCGGAAAACGCGCGCGCCGCAAGAAGTCGAACTTTCGGCGCGACCCCGACAAGCTTGCTGTGCGCAGCGATCGCGCCGGCAATAGCTGTACCATGCAAGTGCGCGGGCGCCGGCGCTCCGACTGCGTCATATTCAGCCACAATGACTCCGGCAAGATCGGGGTGACTTGTATCGATCTTGGAGTCAATCACCGCGACCAGCACGTTATCGCCACTATTGATGCGGTGCGCCTCGAGAAGGTGGAGCTTGCGCACAACATATTGTGCGGCGCCCGCGTCGGCTGGAACGTCCTGTTTCGTCGGCTGCGTTTGCACTGCGAGATAAACACCGTTCGCTTGTCCCGCTATAATGTTGGAGTTACGCGCCGCCAGACGCAACGTATCGGGCACCGTTCGTGTGCTATCGATGCGCCAACGCTCGATTGTGCGACCGGTCAGTGCAAAAGTCTGCGTTTCCAGCAGAGTCAACTGCAGGCTGCGCGCGAACGCGTCGCGCGCCTGCGCCGATGCACCGCCGGAAAATTCAACCAACACTTCGTTATGCACGAAGCGCGTCTCGCCGGGCGGTGGAATGCTAAAATGGCGCGCGGGCACAACTCGTCCCGACTTGTGCTGCAACCTGCTGAGCTGGGTGTTGGGGCGCGCGACTGTCGGCGGGAACAGCGCATCCGCTAAAAGCCACCCGACGGGGCCCAGCATGCAGCCTAACGTCGTGTGATACACCTCACCGATTGTCAGTTCGCGCCCGAGTATCAAGGTACCAATAATCGGCGAAGCCGCCGCGCACCCGACCGAGCCCATGACCCACCAGCCGAGCGGCGTGATGGGTTGGCTCCTGGTCACGACCGGCGGCACGCGACCATTGGGTGGTGTCTGGCCGGACGCGGGCACCAAGGCGCCAACGGTGATCGCGACCGCCAGCAACACATACCTCACAACCCGCATGACCCCTCAACCCCCGCAAATCATGGGATCCGGCATTCTACACAGCGGTTAGTCGGGCACCATGCCCGGATGGTTCATGGCTTCGAAGGGAAATATCGCTAATGCGGCCGTGAAACGACCGCATCAATCAGCTTGCGACACTCGACGAGCTCGTGCAGGGCGGCGTGCAACTTGCGTAGATCCTCACGTCCCAGTCCACCGCCGGTTGTCTCCGACGGCTGTTGACGCGTGGCCAACGGCGATTCAACGCCCTCATCCGGCGGCCCAGACACAGTGACACCGTGAATTGCGCGATCGGTAGAATCGATATGGGGAACCGGCGCGGTGCTCAAAGGCGGCTCGGCGCGAGCCTCCGCGTCGTCTTGCCGATCGCCAAGATCACGTCCGATCAACGAGGCAAACCGACCGCGCAACCCGCGATCTTCTTCAACGGTGATTTCGTCCGTCATCACAACTTCCTCGACAAACTCCTCTTCCTCGACGACGCCGTGCGGCGGTTGCGGGGCACCTTCCTGCCACACTGCCTGAACAAACCTCCCGCCTTGCTCACGCAAAATGCGTTGCACACCGCGAATGGTGTAACCCTCGCCGTAGAGCAGGTGCCGTATCCCGCGCAGCAAGTCGATGTCGTCCGGGCGATAATACCGCCGACCACCGCCTCGTTTCATAGGCTTGATTTCGTGGAAGCGGCTTTCCCAAAAGCGAAGCACGTGCTGCGGCAGATCAAGCTCGTCTGCCACCTCACTAATAGTGCGAAATGCGTCCGGCGCCTTGTTGTCCAAAGCGGCCCACTCCTCTGTCTGCTAAACGCTAACGCTACGCTTTACGCTGGCTCGGCGGCGCCGTTGTTAATGCGTTGCTTGAGAATCGCCGACGGCTTGAACACCATAACGCGTCGGGGAGAGATTGGTACTTCTTTGCCGGTTTTGGGGTTGCGGCCGATACGTTGGCCCTTCTTGCGCACCACAAAGGAACCAAAAGAGGAAAGCTTTACGGTTTCACCGCGCTCGAGGCAGTCGGTGATCTCTTTGAGCACCAACTCGACCAAAGCCGCCGATTCCGTACGTGAAAGACCGACCTTCTGATAGACCGCCTCGCACAAGTCGGCCCGCGTCACAGTTTTTCCGGTCATCGCCTGCCCTGCCCCCGGCGAAGGTATCCCGCTGAATTATCGACGATATTAGCATCAAAGGGAGGGGTCAACGGGGCCTTTAAAGATTGTGATGAAGAATACCCCCAAAGCCGACCCCCAGCCTCACCACCGCAGAAGCGCCGAACCCCAAGTAAACCCACCACCCATAGCTTCCAAAAGGATTAGATTGCCGCGCTTGATCCGGCGGTCAGCAACCGCATCAGATAAAGCCAAGGGAATAGAAGCGGCCGAGGTATTCCCATGACGATCCACAGTAATCACCACCTTTTCTGGAGCGATCCCAAGCTTATGGGCTGAACCATCAATAATGCGCTTGTTAGCCTGATGCGGCACGAACCAGTCGATTTCGGCCGCGGAATAGCCTGTGGCCCTAAACGCATCCTCAATCACGTCCGTAATCATGGCTACGGCGTGCTTGAAAACCTCACGACCCTCCATCCGCAGATGGCCGACGGTCTGGGTCGAAGACGGGCCCCCGTCCACGTAAAGCTTCGCCCTGTGTCGACCGTCGGAACGCAGATGTGTCGTTAGTATACCACGATCTTCGCGGGTACCCTTTTGCGGCTGAGCCTCAAGAACCAGAGCGCCCGCCCCGTCGCCGAACAAAACGCAAGTCGTGCGATCATTCCAATCGAGAATGCGGGAGAAGGTCTCCGCCCCAATTACGAGGGCACGCTTGTAGCTGCCACCTCGCAACAGCGCGTCAGTCACCTGCAAGGCATATACAAATCCGGAACACACGGCCTGCAAATCGAATGCTGCTCCGTGGGTAATGCCAAGCGCGGCCTGCACCGAGACTGCGGTCGCGGGAAAAGTCTGATCGGGAGTTGAAGTCGCAAGCACAATCAAATCGATCGATTTCGCTTCGATATGCGCGTTCGTGAGTGCCGCACGCGCGGCATGGAGGGCGAGATCAGACGTGAGTTCCCCCGACGCCGCAATATGCCGTTCGCGAATGCCGGTACGCTGTACGATCCATTCATCTGTAGTCGAAACCGAACGAGCGAGCTCGTCGTTACTGACAATTCGCGCCGGGAGATAGCTTCCGCAACCAAGTACGACCGACCGCAATGACGTCACGAGCTTACTCCGGTCGCTAGCCGAGCTGTTTCCGTCGCCGTCGCCTGTAGATCGCGCGCCATGGACTGCCCGATTTTGGCGAGCAATTCGTAACGCACCATGTCGTAGCCCATGTCGATCGCGGCCGCCGTGCCTTCGGCATCGGCGCCACCATGACTCTTGATCACCACACCATTGACGCCCAGGAATACGCCGCCATTCGACTTACGCGGATCCATTTTATCTCGCAAAGTGCGGAAGGCTTGTCGCGCCAGCAGATAGCCCAGACGCGCCACCCAGGTTCGGTTCATCGCAGCGCGTAAATAGGATGCGATCTGGTGGGCCGTACCTTCCGCGGTTTTCAATGCAATGTTGCCGGCAAACCCTTCGGTTACAACCACGTCGACGGTGCCCCTGCCAATATCGTCGCCTTCGACGAAACCTTGATAGTCGAAGTGAGGGAATTGGCCTTCGCGCAGGATCCGGCCGGCATCCCGCACTTGTTCGAGCCCTTTGACTTCCTCAACGCCAATGTTGAGCAGCCCGACGGTTGGACGTTCGATATCGAACAGTACGCGCGCCATCGCACTTCCCATGGCAGCGAGATTCACCAGGTGTGCTTCATCCGCACCGATCGAGGCCCCGACATCGAGCACGATGGACTCGCCTTTTAAAGTCGGCCACAGCGCGGCGATCGCCGGCCGCTCGATGCCCTCGATCATTTTTAGATTGAAGCGCGCCATTGCCATCAACGCACCGGTATTGCCGGCGGAGACAACAACATCGGCCTCACCTTTTTTTACCGCATCGATTGCAAGCCACATCGACGACTTCCAGCGTCCATAACGGAGCGCCTGACTTGGCTTGTCGTCCATACGGATAGCGACATCGGTGTGTAGCAGTTTCGACTTCGCCTTCAGCCGAGGTAGCCGCTCTAACACGGGGTCCAATGCGGCCCGATCGCCGAACAGCAAATATTCGATTGCAGGGTGACGCGTGAGCGAAATGTCCGCCCCCGGCAATATGACCGCCGCGCCATGGTCGCCACCCATGGCGTCAAGCGCGATGCGAACCTTATCTGGCATGGATCGCTCTTGGCAGGCCTGGCACGGGTGAAGGCAGCGCGGTCATCTGAAAATGACGCAGGGAGTCGACCATAACGGCTCGACCGCTGCAGACAAGCCGGTTGTCCTTGCCCCTCATCCCCTCACCCGCCTGCCGCCACTAACTGCCGCCAAGGCGCTTTTTCAGCGCTTCCAACGCCGCGAACGGCCGGGCATTGCCATCGTCCTCACAGATCTGCGTAAATTCTGCGTCCGCCTTGCGTGGATATGGATCGATGCCGAGAACCAGGAACTCGGTAGCGATTACACCCAAATCCAACTTGCCACCAACCAAAGGTTCCGGTGGATCTTCGTCGCTCGCCCGGCGCTCGGCTGCTTCAGCCTTGGCTGGCAACGATTCCGCCAACTGTGGCGCGAATACCAAATCGACCAATTCTTCCAGATCGCTTTGCACCGGTTCAAGGGTGACCACGCACGTTTGACCGACGCGAGCGCGGACCCGACCAGTAACCCTTACACCCGACCCCCGGCGAGCAAGATCAAATGCGGCCGAAAGCCCCGCCAATTCACGCAAGCCGGCAAGGGCCGCCAACTCGGCACGCGTAGCTTCGGATGCATCGATTTCGATGTGAAGACCGGCTTCTGGGATCTCGTCCACCGCAATTGGAACGGTCCACGGGTTTTGATTTTTTTCCATGAATCTCAGGCCTCTGCCAAAAGATATGGATGTTCAACAAGAACCATAACATTCAGGATCTGGTAGACGCAGCTCGCCGGTCATGAGCGCGGCCGGCTGCTGCAACCCAATATCCCGTACCGCTTCCCGCACGTAGGCTGCAAGACGGGCTGGGGCGGTTGGTCGTGGCGGGGCGCCGTTGTAGACATTTTTCATCATGGTCTCGACCAGAGCTTGCTCGCCGTGCGCTGCCAATGCGGTCCGGTAGGCCTTCGCGCGGCCATAGAATGCCTCGCCCATACGCCGCATTTCTTTTGGCACGGCGAGGTCGCCCACGCCCATTTCACGCAAATTGTGGTCCATGTCCCGACAGAACCGATCGAAAAGCGCCTGACCCAGGCCCCGAAGCGCCGGATCATCGGCCAATCGGTCGACCACTATTGCAAGATGCAGGACCAGCAACTCGAAACGGCCATCGATGGTATCGGGGACGCTGTAATCACGATAAAAACATGGCAATCGCGCCTGTGCCACGATCGTGCCATACAGGGTGGAAATGGTGTCTTGCCGCTCGGTGCGGCGAAACAGGGGAAATTTCATCGGGTCTGATCGGGCGCTAAGCCTGTTGGCCGCGGTTACGTCAATGCTCCCCCCGATGCAAGGCCTGAAATGAAGCGTTTGGGATCGAAGATCGTGCACCGCAAACCTGCACTTCATCTGTCGCTGGCTCTTGCCGGCGCCTTGGCGCTTGCGGCCTGCGGCAGCGGCAGTGAGACACTCCAGCGCGGTTATGTGTTGCCGGAAGGCGCGCTCGAGCAGGTTCCCGTCGGCGCGACGCAGGAGCAGGTCCTGATCGTCCTTGGCACGCCCTCCACCGTTGCGACCGTCAACGGTGACGCCTTTTACTACATTTCCCAAAAGGCACAGCGCTCGGTGGCCTTCATGCCACACGAAGTGGTCGATCAGCGTGTGATCGCGGTCTATTTCGACAAGGAACGCCGGGTTACTCGGCTCGCCAACTATGGCTACAAGGACGGAAAGATATTCGACTTCGTGTCTCAGACCACCCCGACCGGTGGCCAGGAACTGAGTTATCTCCGCAACATCTTCAAGAATGTCGGCGTCCATCTCTAATCGATGCGCCTGATGACAAAAGGGCCCGCTCTCGGGCGGGCCCCTTCGCCGTTTCCCTCTTTTGGTCTTAATGCGCCAGCACGGCGAGCAACAACAGCGCCACGATGTTGGTGATCTTGATCATCGGGTTGACCGCGGGTCCGGCCGTGTCCTTGTAGGGATCACCGACCGTATCGCCGGTCACCGCCGCCTTGTGGGCGTCGGAGCCCTTGCCGCCGTAATGGCCGTCTTCGATATATTTTTTCGCGTTATCCCAAGCCCCGCCACCCGACGTCATGGAGATTGCGACGAACAGGCCGGTGACGATGACACCGAGCAGCATTGCGCCGAGAGCCGAAAAGCCCGCCGATTTTCCCGCCGGTCCACCACCCGCTATGAAATAGATCGCGAAGTAGCAGACGATCGGCGACAACACCGGCAGTAACGACGGCACGATCATTTCTTTGATTGCGGCCTTGGTGAGCATGTCGACGGCGCGGCCATAGTCGGGCTTGTCCTTGCCCTTCATGATGCCGGGCTTCGCACGAAATTGCCGGCGCACTTCTTCGACGATGGCGCCGGCGGCACGGCCGACGGCGGTCATGCCCATGGCACCGAACAGATACGGCAGCAACCCGCCGAACAACAGTCCAACTACCACGTAAGGATTATTCAGCGAGAAATCGAGCTGGATGCCCAGGAAGTACGGGTGTGCCGACGCGGTTCTGGTGAAGAATTGCAGGTCCTGGTTATAGGCCGCGAACAGGACGAGCGCGCCGAGGCCCGCCGACCCGATAGCATAGCCCTTCGTGATCGCTTTGGTGGTGTTACCCACCGCGTCAAGCGCGTCGGTATGCTTGCGAACGTTTTTCGGCAAACCGGCCATCTCCGCAATGCCGCCGGCATTGTCGGTGACCGGTCCGAAGGCATCGAGCGCCACCACCATGCCGGCAAGCGCCAGCATCGAGGTCACCGCGATAGCGATGCCGAAAAGCCCAGCCTGCGCGTAGGCGACCAGAATTCCGGCGATGATGACGAGAGCCGGAAGCGCTGTGGATTCCAGCGAGATCGCCAGACCCTGGATAACGTTGGTGCCGTGCCCGGTGACCGATGCCCGTGCAATCGACTTCACCGGGCGGAAATTGGTGCCGGTGTAGTACTCCGTGATCCAGATGATCAGGCCGGTTACGACCAGACCCACGATCGCGCAGATGTAAAGCGCTTGGCCTGTGAAGCGGCCCCCTGCGATCGGACCCATGCCAATCAGTGAATCTGTAACGAACCAGATGGCGATGAGCGAAAGAACCGCGGAAGCAATGAAGCCCTTGTAGAGAGCGCCCATGATCGATCGCTTGCGGCCTAGCCGCACAAAGAACGTGCCGATGATCGACGTGATGATGCAGGCACCGCCGATCGCAAGCGGATAAGTCATCATGCTGAGCAGGTTTGGCGTGCCGGCAAAGAAGATCGACGCCAGCACCATTGTGGCAACCGTCGTCACCGCATAGGTTTCAAACAGGTCAGCCGCCATACCGGCGCAGTCGCCGACATTATCGCCCACGTTGTCGGCGATGGTAGCCGGATTGCGCGGATCGTCTTCCGGAATTCCCGCTTCGACCTTGCCGACCAGATCGCCGCCAACGTCGGCACCCTTGGTGAAAATGCCGCCACCAAGACGGGCGAAGATCGAGATCAGTGAAGCGCCAAAGCCAAGGGCCACAATAGCGTCAATGACCGTACGGTCATTTGGCGCCATGTGAAGCGTGCCAGTGAGAAAGCCAAAGTAGAGCGTGACCCCGAGCAGCGCGAGGCCCGCGACAAGCATGCCCGTGATGGCGCCGGACTTGAAAGCAAGCTCAAGACCGCCGGCCAGTGACTTTGTGGCCGCCTGCGCGACCCGCACGTTGGCCCGCACCGAGACATTCATCCCGATAAATCCGGTGGCACCCGACAGGATCGCGCCGACAGCGAAGCCAATCGCCACGAGCCAGCCGAGCGTGAAACCGATGATTGCGAAGATCACGACGCCGACGATACCGATTGTCGTATATTGCCGCTTAAGATAGGCCTGCGCGCCCTCGCGCACGGCTTCGGAAATCTCTTGCATTCTCTTGCTGCCGGCGTCGGCGCCCAGTACCGATTGGGTCGCCCAGATGCCGTATACGATCGCGAGCACCCCGCAGCCGACGATCAACCACAAAGTCGTCATGGTGGTCTTTTCCCCGATTTTATAGGTGCTGGCGGGACGAACGCTCCCGCCGGCGCCAGGAGCGTCGAGGATGGCCGCTTTGAGGGCGCTTCACCCCGACCGGAAAGCGCGCGGATATAGCCAAAAAGATGCCTCCTGCGCAACGGCGGAAATCAAGTAGTCAGAAAGCCATTACTTGCCGCCGTCCTCGAGAATGGTCCTCAAATTGGCCAAGTTGGAAGAAGTTCGCCCAAGTGCCTCACACGGTTGACACCCTTGGCCGCAACGCAAGCCAGGCAAGTAACGCGCCCGCCACAAAAATGGTCGGGAAGATGACCTCGTTGATGGCCGTCCAGCCGAAATTGGCGAGCAGCTGACCCGACGAGAATGAGCTTAGCGCCATACTACCGAAAATAAGAAAGTCATTGAATGCCTGCACTTTGTTGCGTTCCTGCGGCCGATGGCACTGCGTCACCAGCGTGGTAGCGCCGATGAAGGACAGATTCCATCCACACCCGAGGAGCACCAGCGCGCTCCAGAAATGCGCAACCGATATGCCGGCGATGTTAATTGCGGCGGCGACTGCGATCAACGCCAAGCCGAGGCCGGTAATGCGCTCGACCCCGAAACGCGCGATCAGCGCGCCAGTGATAAAGCTCGGTGCATACATCGCCAGGACATGCCATTGAATTCCGAGCGTGGCATCGGTGACCGAATGACCGCAGCCGACCATGGCAAGCGGCGCCGAGGTCATCACCATATTCATCATGCCGTAGCTCGCCATGCCGCAGGCGACGGCAACTATGAAACGCGAGCTCTTCACGATCTCACCAAGTGGGCGGGCAGTGCTATGCCGCGCGGCGGCAAGCGGCGGCACCTTGACGAACTGCAAAACGGCCGCCGCCACGAGCGCGCATGCCGACTGGCCGAGATAGCTCGCGGCGAACAGATGCGGCGAGAGAAGATCCTTGGTGAAGATGACAAGTTGCGGGCCAAGCACAGCGGCAAACACGCCGCCCGCGAGCACCCAGGATACAACCTTCGGGCGGTAGGCCTCGCTTGCCGTATCGGCAGCAGCAAAGCGATAGGACTGATGCGCGGCGGCATAAAGTCCGCCGCAGAACGTGCCGATCAGCAGAAGCCAGAATTGGCCGTTCATGACTGCCGCGTAAGAGATCAGGCCGGAGAGGATCCCAAAGGCCGAGCCGCACTGCAGCGCAAAGCGCCGGCCGAAACGGCGCGCCAGCACGCCGAGCGGTAGCGTGCCGAGCCACATGCCAAACACCATGGCTGTCACCGGGACGGTAGCGAGGCCTTTGTCGGGCGCCAACACCGCGCCGACGATGCTTGCGGTGCTGACGATGACGGTGTTGTTGCCGCCGGCGAGCGCCTGAGCGACCGCCAGCACCAAGGCGTTGCGGCGCGCCAGATTGTCGTCGGGCAATGCGTGCTGGAAAGGCTCGGCGACCGCCGACATGGATAGGCTCCCGGAAAGCCGCCCCTTGTAGCGGCGATCCGGTGAATCGCCAATGCGGCGGACGCAGGTCAGCGTTGAGCGGGAACAGCCGATACGTCAGGTTTTGCCGCGCGGCGCGCTCGATGACCGCGCCTTTGCCGTAAACTCAATTGCGCCGGGATGCCGGATCGTAGCTGCCCGCGCTTCCGCAAAGGTCTTGGCACCGATCTGGCCAAGGGCAGCACGCAGCTCATCGATATAGAGGTCGATCAGGTACCCCGGTCCATCGTCGCCGAGCGCGCCCACCGCCCAGAGGAACGACTTCCCGACAAAGGCCGCATCGGCGCCCAGCGCCAACGCCCGCATGACATCCTGACCGCTGCGCACCCCGCTATCGAGGATGACGGTCGCCTTTTTACCGACCGCAGCAACGATCGCCGGCAGTACATCGATAGATGGTGTCAGCGCCTCGATCTGCCGGCCGCCGTGGTTCGACACCCAGATGCCGTCGATGCCGAGCGCCACCGCTTTCTCTGCGTCCTTCGGGTGCAGAATGCCCTTGACCGCCATGGGACCCTTCCAAGCATCACGATAACGCTTGACCTCGTCCCAGGAAAAAGCCCCACCCATGCGGGCGCGAGCATAAGCGATGATCTCGTTGGTGCTCGCGCCCGCAGGCGCGTAATCGCCAATGGTTGCAAAACGCGGATAGCCATTTCGCAAGAGCGCGAGCATCCATCTCGGTCGCACAATCATTTCGCAGATCATGCGCATATTGGGACGGAATTCGTGCGCAAGGCCGGCATATGTTTCGCGCGAGCGCGTGGTGCGCACCGGAACGTCCAATGTGAGTGCGAGCACCTTGGCGCCCGCCGCTTGTCCCCGCCGTACCAAGTCGAAGCCGATCTTGTGATCGTCGTGCCAAAACCGATAAAGCTGAAGCCAGAAAACATCAGGCGCGGCCTCTGCCACCTGTTCGATCGTAGCGCCGCCGGCGACGCTGAGCGTATAGGGAACGCGCGCGTGTTGCGCGGCTTTCGCCATCAACAGGTCGGCGCCCGGCCAGACCAGCGAAGGTCCGCCCATGGGCGCAATGCCGATGGGCGCCGCGTAGCTCCGCCCAAACAATTTGACGTCAACAGGCGGCAGCGATGGCATCACGCCGTAGCGAGGCACAATTTCAACCGCATCGAACGCCGCCCAATTATGCGCGACGCCGACATCGTTACCGGCACCCGTGTCTCCATATTCGAAGGCGAAAAGCGGCACGTTGCGCGGCGCGCGGCGACGCAACCAGGCGGAGGTCGGAAAGTGCCTGTGGTGTTTTTGATAGTTCGGAAGCTGGCCGACCGGCGACACCGCCGCCTGTTTTGCCGTCATATCGTGCATGACAATTTCCTGTTCCTTGCGTCCCTATTACACCCGTCCCGCCAATTTCAAAAGTGGCTGAACGAGATGCTCTTGAACGCGAGCGGCCGCCCACCCGCAAGAAAGCGTGCACCTTCTCCAGCTTTGATTACGCCGATGTCCGCCACCGAGACGTTAACCACCTTGGCGGCAGCCTGAAAAGCTTCGGCCTTGGCTGCCGGCACGGTGCAGAGAATCTCGTAATCATCACCACCGGTGAGCACGGACTCGAGGGCGGCGCCGTCCGCGGCAATCACCGCTTTGGCCGCTTCCGAAAGCGGCACCCGCGCGGCATCGATATCGGCCGCCACGCCGGACGCTCGGCACAGCTTTGCAAAATCGCCGGCAAGTCCGTCAGAGATATCCATTGCGGCCGAAGCATGCGTGCGCACCGCTTCGGCGAGCGCATTGCGCGGTTGCGGCAAGAGGTAGCGGGAAACGAGATGCTGCCGCTGCGGCTCGCTCAGTTTCCAGTCCTCTCCCTTTCGCACCATGACGCCGAGCGCCGCATCACCAATGGTGCCGCTTACGAACACGCGATCGCCCGCCTTGGCGCCGGCGCGGCGCACCATTGTCCCTTCCGGCACAGTGCCGAACATCGCGATGGAAATTGTGATCGGGCCGGGCGTACGGTCGGTATCGCCGCCGAACAAGGGACAGCCGAACAGCACGGAGTCGCCGCGCAGGCCTTGCGCAAACCCTTCGAGCCAATTCTCGTCGACCTCCTTGGAGAGCGCGAGCGACAGCAGGAAGCCCAGCGGACGGGCGCCTTTGGCGGCCAAATCGGACAGATTGACCCGCAGCGCCTTGCTTGCCACTGCCTGCGCTGCATCCTCAGGGAAGAAATGCACCCCGCCGATGATCGCATCGGTCTTGAGCACCAGATCAAATCCGGGCGGCGGCTTGAGAAAGGCGGCGTCGTCGGACAGGCCCAGGGCCCCCGGATTGGTCGCAAGCGGCTTGAAGAAACGTGCGATCAGACGATCCTCGGCCGAGATTTCGTCGCGCGCGGCCATTGTTCTACCCGGCGGCGCGGCCGAATTCGGCGGCACGCAAACGGCGCGCGAGCTGGTCGAGCACAGCATTGACCATGCCGGTCTCGTCGCGCTCGACGAATGCAGCAACAACGTCGGCATATTCGGCAACCACTACCCGCGCGGGCACGTCGGCACGGTGGATCAGCTCATAGGCCCCCGCCCGCAGCGCAGCACGCAGCACCGCCTCGATACGTTTGAGCGGCCAGCCTTTCGACAATGCTTCATCGATCAGTGGATCGAGATCCCGCTGTTCGCGCACCACGCCGGATACGATATCGCGAAAGAAGGCGGCCTCCGCCGGCAAATATTGCGCACCTTCGACCTCGCGGCCTATCCAGTGACTTTCAAATTCGGCAAGGATTTCATTGAGGCCGGTACCGGCGAGATCCATCTGATAGAGCGCCTGGACCGCCGCAAGACGGGCTGCGCCGCGCTTGTTCGCCTTCCGCGCATCCTTGTCGTCACGTGCGGTTCCGGCGCCCATCAGCGCCAGGCCAATGTATGTTTGAGGGCGACCATTGTGAGCGCTGCGCGGGCGGCGTCGCCGCCTTTGTCGCCCTCTTCGACACGAGCGCGCGCATGCGCCTGGGCCTCGTTTTCGACCGTGAGGATGCCGTTGCCAACCGCAAGCCGCTCTTTGACCGAAAGGTCCATCAACGCACGCGCCGACTCGTTCGCAACAATCTCGAAATGGTGGGTTTCACCACGGATGACGCAGCCCAAGGCGACCACACCGTCATAAGATGCTCTGCGCCGGCGCGCAGCCTCGAACGCGATGGCGATGGCGGCGGGAATTTCCAGGGTACCCGGCACGGTAATGCGGTCATAGCGCGCCTTCGCCTCATCAAGAACACGTGTCGCGCCGCGCAATAGCTCGTCGGAGATGTTGTCATAAAAACGAGCTTCCACGATCAGCATGTGCAGACGGTCGCGCGTTTTTGTGCTGCGTTTTTTCTTGGCCATAACCGGATGTTCCTAACTCGGCGACGTGGTGGCAAGGTCCCTGAACAGGATGCTACTTCATCTCGGCCAGCCGCGCAGCGTACCGGGCCATCGTATCAACTTCGAGGTTGACGTCATCATCCTTGCGCAATGCACCAAACGTAGTCACTCGCATCGTGTGCGGGATGACAAGGACCGAGAATGTATCTCCCTCCACCGCGTTCACCGTAAGCGAGACACCATCGAGCGCAACGGAGCCTTTGGGCGCAATGAAACGTGCAAGCTCTGCCGGAGCGCGCAACTCAATGCGGGCGGTTTCCGGCATATCCTCACGCGCGACCACCCTCGCGATGCCATCAACGTGACCCGCGACCAGATGACCGCCCAATTCGTCGCCAAACTTCAAAGGCCGTTCGAGATTGACTTTGGACCCATGCCGCCAGCGGCCGACAGTCGTGACACCCAAGGTCTCGTCCGCAGCGTCCACGGCAAACCAGGTCCGCCCGTCTTCCTCGCCCGCATCCACCACCGTCAGACAGACGCCCGAACAGGCAACCGAGGCGCCATGGACAATCTCGGATCGCGAATAATCGCAAAAGATCGTTATGCGGCGGACATTTCCCGCCACCGGCTTGACCGAACGCACTTCGCCCATGTCGGTGACGATGCCGGTGAACATGGCCTCAAGTCCGCACGAAGTTTTCGATCGTATCGACGCCGAGTTTTTCGCTGCCACGCAGAGTGAGACGGCCGGTCAAGGCATCGAGCGGCATGCCTTCCAGCGGTGGAATCCCTGTCGCGCCAATCGGCTTTTCGCCCCTGACCAGAAAAGCTTCGTCGATAAGATCAGCTTCGACGAAGCTGGCCGCCACAGTGGGCCCGCCTTCAACCATGAGCCGCGTGATGCCCTGCCCGCTGAGCACCTTCAAAATCTGCTCAACATCAAGGCGTCCGCCGCTTTCATCGACACGAAAAACCTTGCACCCCTTTTGCTGGAGAATTTCTTCCGCAATCGAAGAGACCCGGGGTGAAGTAAACACCCAGGTCGGCGTTTCCCGCACTGTCGCGACCACCGAATTCGCCAATGGCAGGCTCAATTTTGCGTCGAGCACGACGCGAACCGGCGAGCGCTCGAACATGCCGGGCAACCGGCAAGTCAGCTGCGGGTTGTCGGACAATACAGTGCCAATACCCACCAGAATTGCATCACTTGCGGCACGAATTTGGAACACGCGCTCGCGCGCGGTTTCGCCGGTGATCGCTGCCTGTTTTCGGCCTGCGAGGCCCGCCTTGCCATCCGCCGAAATTGCAAGCTTGAGCATTACATAGGGCCGATTTTGCACGATCCGGGTAATGTGCCCGGCGTGCGCGCGTCGGGCTTCCTCGGCCCCCAGGCCTACATCCACAGCGATACCCTTTGCGCGCAACCGTTCGTGCCCTTGGCCGCTCACTTCCGGATTGGGATCCTCCATCGCCGAGACAACGCGCGCGATCCCCGCGCGAATAATCGAATCGGCGCAGGGCGGTGACTTGCCGTGATGCGAGCACGGTTCGAGCGTCACATACAGCGTGGCGCCCTGCGCACTTTTTTTGGCGCGACGTAGCGCCTCGACTTCAGCATGAGGCCTGCCCCCTTTTTGGGTCCAGCCACGCCCGAGAATGATGCCATCCTTCACAATCACCGCGCCGACGGCGGGATTGGGCCAGGTATGTCCCAGATTGCGGTGTCCTAAAGCCAGCGCGAGCCGCATGTAGCGCTCGTCGTCCGAAAGCGAAGCAGAAATGGGCGTGGCCTGCTCGTTCATTTGCGCGCGCTGGCCGCCGGCTGACCGTCGTCTTCACCGGACAATTCATCGAGCGCGGCGCGGAAATCCTTGGCCTCGCGGAAGTTGCGATAGACAGAGGCAAAGCGCACATAGGCCACATCGTCGAGCTCGCGCAAATGCTCCATTACGATCTCGCCGATGGCTTCCGAAGAAATCTCGCTTTCGCCCTGGCTTTCCAGCTCGCGCACGATCTTGGACACCGTCTGTTCGATGCGCTCCGGGTCGACGGGGCGCTTTCGCAGGGCGATCTGCACCGAGCGCATCAGCTTGTCGCGATCGAACGGCACACGGCGGCTGTTGCGCTTGATGACGGTCAATTCGCGCAGCTGCACGCGCTCGAATGTCGTGAATCGGAAATTGCAGGTCAGACAGACGCGGCGGCGGCGGATCACCGCCGAATCTTCGGTGGGCCGAGAATCCTTCACCTGCGTATCGAGACTTCCACAGCTAGGGCAACGCATAACGTCCCCAATCCTCAGTCCTGATAAATCGGGAATCGCCCAATCAATGATTTCACTTTGTCGCGAACCGCGCCTTCAATCAGGGAATCTTCCTCGACATGTTTCTGCGACAGCACGTCGAGTACCTCGACGATCATTTCGCCGACCTGACGGAATTCAGCGATACCAAAGCCGCGCGTCGTGCAGGCGGGCGTACCGAGACGGATTCCGGAGGTCACCGTCGGCCTCTCCGGGTCGAACGGAATGCCGTTTTTATTGCAAGTGATATGTGCCCGGCCCAATGCGGCTTCCGCCACCTTGCCCGTGAGCTGCTTCGGCCGCAGATCGACCAATATGAGATGGGTGTCGGTGCCGCCGGACACGATATCGAGCCCGTGCGACTTCAAGGTTTCGGCCAGCGCCTTGGCGTTCTCGACCACGTTGCGCGCGTAGGCGCGGAAACTCGGTCGCAGCGCTTCGCCGAACGCCACGGCCTTGGCCGCGATCACATGCATCAGCGGACCGCCTTGCATCCCGGGGAATACTGCCGAGTTGAGTTTTTTAGCGATCTCTTCTTCGTCAGAAAGGATCACGCCGCCGCGCGGGCCTCGCAGCGTCTTGTGAGTTGTCGTTGTGACTACATGCGCGTGTGGGAACGGCGACGGGTGCACACCGGCCGCGACAAGGCCTGCAAAATGCGCCATGTCTACCATCAGCAACGCGCCAACGCTGTCGCAGATTTCGCGGAAAGCACGAAAGTCGATGACGCGTGGGTAAGCTGATCCGCCCGCAATGATCAGCTTCGGCTTATGTTCACGTGCGAGCCGCGCGACCTCCTCCATGTCGATCCGGTGATCGTCGCGACGCACGCCGTAAGGCACGGGGTTAAACCACTTCCCCGACATGTTGACCGGCGAGCCATGCGTGAGATGGCCACCGGCAGCCAAGTTAAGTCCCATGAAAGTGTCGCCCGGCCTAAGCAGGGCGAAAAAAACTTCGGCGTTCGCCGAAGCGCCTGAATGTGGTTGGACGTTGGCGAACTTGCAGCCGAAAAGTTTCGTGACGCGCTCGATCGCAAGCCGCTCCGCAATGTCCACAAATTGACATCCACCGTAGTAGCGCCTGCCCGGCAGACCTTCGGCGTACTTGTTGGTGAGCACCGAGCCTTGCGCTTCGAGGACCGCGCGTGAAACGATGTTTTCCGAAGCGATCAGTTCGATCTCGTCGCGCTGACGGCCCAGCTCGCGTTTTATTGTATCGGCAATCTCGGGGTCGACATCGGACAAACTCGCCGCGAACAGTGTTTCGACGTCGCTTGCGGGCTTAGGGCTCGACGTTGCCGACATCACGATCTCCTGGCGCCGGGAGCGGCTCGGCGTCGATCAGTAGCCTGGGTCCGGGATTGGTCCGGCAATAGCATATCGCCCGGCACCCGCCAAGCATTGGGCTGTGGAGGGCACCCGGGCGCAACATCTAGGGCCCCTGGGTCGCGGCGGGCTCGCAGAGTGCAAAAGGGAAAACCCCGGCCGCCAGGGGCGGTCGGGGCAAGTCAGTCTACCCGCAGTCGAATTAGAGCCGGTAGAGGATCTGGTCTGTCCAGAACCGCTCCAGGCGGTGCAGCGACTTGTTGAGCGTGGAGAACTCTTCGGCGTTGATGCCGCCGACCTGCTCAACTGTCCGCACGTGTTTCTGATAAAGCGTTTCGATGATGTCGCGCACCTCGTGGCCCTTGTCGGTCAGCTTGATGCGAACCGAGCGCCGGTCAACGCGCGAGCGCTGGTGATCGAGGAAGGCCATCTCCACCAGCTTCTTGAGGTTGTAGGAAACGTTGGAGCCGAGGTAGTAGCCGCGCGTGCGCAGCTCACCGGCTGTCAGTTCCTTGTCCCCAATGTTGTAAAGCAGCAGCGCCTGTACCGAATTGATATCGGAGCGGCCGCGGCGGTCGAATTCATCCTTGATGACGTCGAGCAGCCGGCGATGCAGCCGTTCGACTAATGTCAAGGCCTCCAAGTACTGTGGCCGAATGTGATCGAGCTGCGCCTCGCGTCCGGCGGGCTCGACCGTCTTCACGACGGCTTTCATGTTCAACGCCCCTTGCGTTCTACTTGTACGTCCCCGGTTGCAAGGCCCTGTTTTCCCCGCTCCGGATGACGCACCCTAAAAGGACCATTCTAAAATCGGCTTAAATAACACCATAAAGATTAGGTTTATTTGAGAGGGTGAACGGTCTCTTGACGCTACAATTGTACAAAGCCGCGCAAGGCTTCGTTCACTTTAGAAATCCGCGTCAATCGCGAATGAAGCGAATGATGCCGGAGAAATCGCGGAGCGCCTCCCCGCTTGCCACAAATTTTGAATAAATTCGGGCCGCGTCTGCACCGAGTTCTGTGTTGGTTCCAGTAGCCTTTGCGGCTTCCTGCGACAATTTCAAATCCTTGAGCATCATCGCAGCCGTGAAGCCGGCCTGATAGTCGCGATTGGCCGGCGATGTGGGGACAGGTCCCGGTACGGGACAGTAGGTAGTCAGCGACCAACACTGCCCGGATGACTTTGAAGAAATGTCGAACAACTTCTGGTGATCGAGGCCAAGTTTCTCGGCGAGTACAAAAGCTTCGCTGACTGCAATCATCGACACGCCGAGGATCATGTTGTTGCAAATCTTGGCAGCCTGACCGTTGCCGGCGCCGCCTGCGTGCACGATCGTCTTTCCCATCTTTTGCAGAATCGACTCTGCCCGTACAAAGGCCTGCGCGCTACCACCGACCATGAACGTAAGCGTGGCGGCTGTCGCGCCGCCGACACCGCCCGACACCGGCGCGTCGAGCATCAGCAGTTCGTTTTTTTCCGCTTCCGCTGCAACCGCGCGCGCGGTTTCGACATCGATGGTCGAGCAATCGATCAACAGAGTGCCGGCATTGGCATTGGCGATTATTCCGGAGGAACCAAGATAGACTTCGCGCACCTCCTTGCCCGACGGCAGCATCGTGATGACGACATCGGCACGCGCCGCCGCGCTCTTGGCCGTTTCGACCGATATTCCCCCCGCAGCCTTGAGCTTTTCGACAGACGCCGGATTGACATCGACACCTTCAACCTGGTGACCCGCCTTGAGCAGGTTTTGCGCCATCGGCAGTCCCATATTTCCGAGGCCGATAAATCCGATGCGCGCCATGGCGCCCTCCCCGACTTTTACTGCGGATGCTCTTGCGCCGACTTCAATGCCAGCCAGAGATAAAGCGCAAGCAGTGCGCCTTCCAGAAGACCGGTCAACCATCCGCCACCGAACACCTGCGGAAAAAATATTTCCACCGCCAGCATGGAGGCAACCGACGTCAGCCAGATCACCGCGCCCCAGGCTGCGGCGAGCCAGAGGCCGACGGCTGCGACAAGATCTATCACCGCAAAGAACACGGTCGCCGTTTGCCACGCGATTGAACGGCTTTCGAACGGCAGTGTTTCTCCGAAGCCAATGCCGCACACCTGGGCCCAATGGTAGAGGCCTTTGCACATCGATATTGCGGCCATGACCCGCAGGAACAGCACCAGCAACCGCGTCCAACGGCCGGTCGACCGATTGCCTTCGTGTTCGCGCACCGGCTCAAGGCTACGCAAACCATCCGGCGCGGCGGCAGGTCTGTTCACGGCAGCACCAACTCGGACGAGCCGAGCGGAGCGAAATGTCGCTCGACTTCCGCCTCGCCGACGTCGGGAAGCGTCTCGGGGCGCCAGCGTGGCTTATTGTCCTTGTCGATGATCACGGCGCGCACGCCCTCGTAGAAATCATGCCCATGGATAACGCGCGACACTATGCGGAATTCCATACGCATGCACGTCTCAAAATCCCAGCTCTTGCCGCGTCGCACCTGAGCCAGTGCCAGTTTGAGGCTGAGTGGCGACTTGGCGCGCATGGTAGCAGCGGTTTTCGCAGCCCATTCCGCGTCCACGCTTTCCGATAAGGCTTCGCGCTCGACCGCAGCGAGAATATTCTCGACCAGGTCACCAACAAAGAGGCGATCGATCGCCGCCCTGCGTTGCGTGACTGGCCCTTCACCGGCCGGTTCGGCGAACGCAGCAAGCACGGCGTCGACAGATACAGTGCCTATCAAGCCATCGAGCAGAGCGGCAAAGCGCGCTGACGGAATGCGATGGGTGGCGATGCCGCCCGCGACGGCATCGGCAACACCAAATCGCTCCCCAGTCAAAGCACAATAGGTACCAAGCTCCCCTGGCATGCGCGGTAAAAACCATGTGGCGCCTACGTCAGGAAAAAAACCAATGCCGACCTCCGGCATTGCGAACGAAAAACGGTCGCCGCCAATTCGATGCGAGCCGTGCACAGACACTCCAACGCCACCTCCCATCGCAATGCCGTCAATGAGCGCAACATAAGGCTTGCGATAGTTCTTGATCGCCGCATTGAGCGGATATTCGTCACGCCAGAATTGCAGCGCTTCGTTATGGCGGCCGGCCATGCCCAGATCATAGAGGTGACGAATATCGCCACCCGCGGAAAAGGCGCGGTCGCCCGCTGCGATGATCACGACCCGCGTAACCGCCGGATCTTCAGCCCAGCGATCAAGCTGCGCACGCAATGCCAGCACCATAGGGTGAGTGACAGCATTGAGTGCTTTCGGCCGGTTCAAAGTGACAACGCCGGCCGCGCCACGACGTTCGAACAGGATGCCGTCCGTCATGGCGACCTGTTTGCCTGGCCTACCGTTGCGGCCACACGCCGGCAGCTTCCAGCCGCTGCATCGCCTGGTCGGTGAATTCGGCCCGCGGGCCGTCGCCGCCGATCACGAACATCAGGATCGATTCCGCGTTCGGATCGCCCTTGGTCACGTTCTCAAAGCGCCGGATCATACCGGGCGGAAATGATACAACATCCAGCGGTCCGAGATCGACAAACTCCACGTCGCCCTTTTCGTTTTCCCAGCTGGCCCGCCAGGTGCCGGTCATCGGAATAAAGGTTTCGTTGGTGTCATGGTTGTGCATCTCTGGCCCGTGACCCGGCTTCGCCTTGCAGTAGCCAAGGTTGAATCCTTCGCTGATCTTGATCGCGGCCAGCTGGGCCGCATGATCGCCGACCGGCGAGGTCACGGCACCACCGGAGCCTTGCGGCGGCTGGAAGCCGATCACGTTGAACAGCGTGCGCTCGCAGCCCGGCATCTTGCTGTCAGGCAACCCGCCGTCGAATCCCTTGAGGTCCTTGAAGCGGGCGATGCGTTTCATCATCTCCTCCCGCGACACATAGACTCTTTGAAGTTGTTCCATGGCGTTCCTCCGTGCTCCTAGTTTCCAAGCATAGCGCGGCTGATAATCACGCGCATGATCTCGTTGGTCCCTTCAAGTATTTGATGGACGCGCACATCACGCAAGACGCGCTCGATGGGATGATCGCGCAGATATCCGTACCCGCCATGCAACTGCAGGCAGCCGTTGACGACATCGAAACCCACATCTGTAGCAAGCCGTTTGGCCTGCGCGGCAAGGCGCGTTGCCGCGGGCTCGCCTTCCCCCACAGCGACCGCCGCGCGATGCAGCAGCAGCCGGGCAGCGTCCAGTTCCGTGGCGTAGTCGGCCACGCGGAATTGCAATGCCTGGAAGTCGGCGAGGCGTGAACCGAATTGTTTGCGCTCCTTCATGTAGCTGATGGTACGGTCGAGGCAGAATTGCGCCCCGCCGATCGAGCACGCGCCAATATTCAACCTGCCGCCATCGAGCCCGGCCATCGCGATTTTGAAGCCCTGCCCCTCGTCACCGATACGATTAGCAACCGGCACGCGGCAATTCTCGAACATGACCATGGCCGTCGGCTGGGTTTTCCAACCGAGCTTCCTTTCCTGCGCGCCGAATGACAAACCCGGCGTGCCCTTCTCCACCACGATACAGGATACGCCGCGTGGGCCGGCTTCCCCGGTGCGCACCATCACCACATAAACGTCTGACACACCACCGCCAGATATGAAGGCTTTCGCGCCGGCGAGCACATAGTGCTCGCCGTCGCGGCGCGCGCGCGTGGCCAAGCTCGCCGCATCCGAACCCGAGCCGGGCTCCGTCAAACAGTAACTTGCAAAATGTTGCATGCTGCAAAGTTTCGGAAGAAATTTTCTGCGTGCGTCCGCATTGCCGAACGCGTCGATCATCCATGCGGCCATATTGTGAATTGAGATATAGGCGGCGGTCGAAGTGCAGCCCTGCGCCAGCTCCTCGAAGATCAACGCGGCGTCGAGCCGGCTGAGCGCCGAGCCGCCAACATCCTCTTTCACATAAATGCCACCAAACCCGAGCGCGGCCGCCTTACGCATGGCCTCAACGGGGAAAATCTCGCCCTCGTCCCACGCGCGCGCGTGCGGCATCATTTCCTCGCGCGCGAAACCGCGCGCCGTGGCCTGAAACGCACGTTGTTGCTCGGATAACTCAAAATCCATGGATTGCCCACCTCGAACGTTGCGGCTTAGCAAGCAAGGCCAGATCGCGGCAACCGGGCGGCCCCGTCCGGCAATTATGGCATATGCTGCAATTTTCCCGGCCTTGAAGCATCCAAGTTAAAACGCGGACGGAGGAGAAGATGGCAACTGAGGACAAAAAACCGGGCGGACCCGACCTCGTAGAGGGCGTTGCCGCCGGTGACCTCGCCGAAGGAGCCATGTTGGCAGGCCATGTCGGCGACGATGAGGTGGTGCTTGTTCGCCAGCGCGGCAAGCTTTTCGCGCTCTCCGCCCATTGCACCCACTACCATGGACCGCTCGCCGACGGTTTGCTCGTCGACGATACCGTTCGCTGTCCATGGCATCATGCGCATTTCAGCCTGCGAACCGGCGAAGCCGTCGCAGCACCGGCGCTGAGCGCCCTCACCTGCTGGCAGGTCGAAGAGCGTGACGGCAAGATTCTCGTCAAAAGCAAAAAAGTTCAACCCGCACCCCAGAAAAGCGGTGCGGGTGGCGAAAGTGTCGTCATCGTCGGCGGGGGCGCGGCGGGTTTCGCCGCCGCGGAAATGATGCGCCGGCGCGGTTTCGCCGGCAGCGTTGCCATGATCAGCAACGATGATATCGCGCCAGTCGACCGGCCGAACCTTTCGAAAGATTACCTGGCGGGCAGCGCTCCGGAAGACTGGGTACCGCTGCGCGGCGATGATTGGTATGGCGAGAACAAAATCGACTTGAAACTCAAGACAGAGGTAACCGCACTCGATACTAAAACGAAAGAGTTGATGCTGGGCGACGGTAACAAGGTCAAGTTCGACAAACTGCTGCTGGCGACCGGTGCGGAGCCCATAAAGCTCGATATTCCAGGCGCAGATCTGAATCACGTTCACACGTTACGCTCGTTGGCCGACTGCCGGGCAATCATCGCGCAGGCAAAGAACGCAAAACGCGCGGTGGTGATCGGAGCAAGCTTCATCGGATTGGAATCGGCGGCGGCCCTTCGCGCTCGCGACATTGAAGTGCATGTTGTGGCGCCCGAGAAACGTCCGCTCGGGCGCGTGTTCGGACCCCAGCTCGGCGACTTCATTCGCGCATTGCATGAAGAACACGGCGTCAAATTTCATCTCGAGAACAGCGTCACCGCAATCGACGGCAAGCGTGCGGTGCTCAAGAACGGCGGCACGCTCGATGCCGACCTGGTCGTCATCGGCGTCGGCGTGCGACCGCGCGTCGCTCTTGCTGAAAAGGCCGGACTTGCCACCGACAAGGGCGTAAGTGTCAATCAATATATGGAAACAAGCGCGCCGGGGATTTACGCAGCAGGCGATATCGCCCGGTGGCCGGACCCCATTTCGGGCGAGCGCATCCGCGTCGAGCATTGGGTCGTGGCCGAACGACAGGGGCAGATTGCAGCGCTCAACATGTTGGGCCTACCTACGCCATTCAGGTCGGCACCGTTTTTCTGGAGCCAGCACTATGACGTCCCGATCAACTATGTTGGCCACGCCGAGAAATGGGATACGATCGATATGGATGGCGATGTAATGAAACGCGATTGCGTCATACGCTACAAGTTGGACGGGCGGGTAATGGCCGTCGCCTCGATTTATCGCGACAAAGAAAGTCTGGAGGCTGGTGTCCAGATGGAGCTACGGGCTGGAAAGGCCAAAGGCGGCGGTTGACAGCCCTTTAACTGCTGAAATGGACGGGTAGCGGCCTTGCATCGGACCGGGTAAAACACCGCCGGGAGTGCCCTCATGGCAATCAAATTTGGCCGCCCGATCGAAAGCCGAACCCGGTTCACCACGGTGGAACCATCACCGACGGCGGAAAATGAACGGCTTGACCTTGCAGTGCGCATGCGCCGCAATCGGCGGAGTGAGTGGGCACGCCGCATGGTGCGTGAGCACACGTTAACGACCGACGATCTGATTTGGCCGTTGTTTCTCATGGAAGGCGACAACGCGCGCTCACCTGTCCCGTCCATGCCGGATGTTGAGCGGCTATCGATCGATCAAGCGGTGCGAGAAGCCGAGCGCGCTGCCAAACTTACGATACCCTGCATTGCGCTCTTCCCCTACACCGATCCGGAATTGCGCGATGAGACAGGCAGCGAAGCGCTCAATCCGGAAAACCTCGTTTGTCGCGCCATTCGCGCCATAAAAAAAGAGGTGCCGGATATCGGCGTTCTGTGCGACGTAGCTCTTGACCCCTTCACTAGCCACGGCCACGACGGCCTTTTAAGTGACGGCATCATCCTTAACGACGAAACGGTCGCCGTGCTGGCGAGACAGGCGGTGCTTCAGGCGGAGGCGGGCTGCGACATCATTGCACCCTCCGACATGATGGACGGACGCGTCGCCGCCGTCCGCAAGGCGCTCGATGCCGCCGATTTAACCGACGTGTCGATCATGTCCTACGCGGCGAAATATGCTTCGGCTTTCTACGGGCCATTCCGCGACGCCGTCGGTTCGGCAAAGACGCTCACCGGCGACAAGCGCACCTATCAGATGGACCCAGGCAATTCGGATGAGGCGCTGCGCGAGGTCGTGCTCGATATCGAGGAAGGCGCCGACATGATCATGGTCAAGCCCGGTCTTCCTTATCTCGATATCGTTGAGCGCGTTAAAGAGACATTTGGCATGCCGACGTTTGCCTATCAGGTGTCAGGCGAATACGCGATGATCATGGCGGCCGCACAGAACGGCTGGCTCGACGGCGAGCGCGCCATGCTCGAAAGCTTAATTGCTTTCAAACGCGCCGGCGCCGACGGCGTCCTTACGTATTTTGCTCCGCGCGTGGCAGAAAAGCTACGATCCGAAAAATAGCCTTGCATGTTCGAACCATATTTCGCTCGCTCCCGCGCAAGTGGGAATCCAGAGCCACAATCTCCGACTTTGCACGGTGTCCTACGTTCCCACATTCGCGGGGACGAGCGGCCTATTGGTCGCACATTATCAAGACTGGAAGTTCGCAATGGGTGAATTCGCCATAGGTCAAGGCGTGTCGCGTTTCGAAGACCCGCGGCTCATCCGCGGAGGCGGCAAATATATCGACGATATCGTGTATCCCGGCATGGCGTTCGGTGTGGTGCTGCGCTCGCCGCACGGCCACGCCAAGATCAACTCGATCGATACTACTGCCGCCAAAACCGCGCCTGGTGTACTGGCCGTCATCACCGCCGCCGATTGGAAAAGGGCAGGTTTGGGCGAATTGCCGTCACATAGCGGGCTCAAGCGCCGCGATGGATCGCCGATGTTCAAGCCGCCTTATCCGGTGCTCGCCGAGACCCACGTGCGCTGGGTCGGCGATCCGGTCGCGTTTGTGGTCGCGGAGACGCAGGCCCAGGCGGCGGACGCCGCCGAAATGATCGCGGTCGATTACGAACCGCTAGCGGCGGTGGTCTCCACTGCCAAAGCGATCGAGCCGGACGCCGCTAAGGTCTGGGAAAATAGCGCCGACAACATAAGCTTCGTCGAGCTGATCGGCGACCAGGCCGCAACCGATGCCGCCTTCGCCAAGGCCACGCACATCGTGAAACACCGTTTCGTCATCAACCGTGTGACAGCCGCGTCGATGGAGCCGCGCGGCGCGGTCGGGGTCTATCTGCCGGGGGAAGACCGTTACATTATCCACTCGCCGGTGCAGCGCGCGCATCCTTACCGCAGCGAACTGGCGAAACAGGTTCTCAAGGTACCCGAGAGCAAAGTGCGGGTAATCTGCATCGATGTCGGCGGCAGCTTCGGCATGAAAACGCCGGTGTTCAATGAAGCGGCACTGACTTTGTTCGCGTCGAGGTTGATTGGCCGGCCGGTTAAATGGATGAGCACGCGCACCGAGGCGTTCTTAAGTGACGCGCAGGCACGTGACAATGTTACCGAGGCCGAACTCGCACTCGACAAAGACGGCACTTTTCTCGGGCTTCGCGTGAAGACCATCGCGGCGATCGGCGCCTATCTGCAAAACAACATGCCCGCATTTTTCCTCAATGCAGGCACGTTGGCCGGTTGTTACCGCACGCCCGCCATCTACGCCGATATCACCGCTGTCTTTACCAACACCAACCCGGTCCGGCCCTATCGCGGCAACGGCCGCCCAGAGGCCGCTTATGTAATCGAGCGCATCATAGATATTGCCGCGGACGAGCTGAAGATCGATCCGTTCGAACTGCGCCGACGCAACTACATCTCGCCCAAGCAAATGCCGTTCAAGACCGGACTCACGTTCACCTATGACTGCGGAGAATTCGAAAAGAACATGGATCTGGCTCTGGAGCTGCATGATAGCGCCGGCTTCAAACGCCGGCGCGAAGAGGCACGCAAACGTGGCAAGCTGCGCGGCCTTGGCATTTCCAACACCATCGAACGCGCCGCAGCACCAGGCACCGAAGGCGCCGAGGTACGCTTCGACCGCAGCGGCAGCGTGACGTTGTTTTCAGGTTCAGTGACTGCGGGCCAGGGCCACGAAACCGTGTTCAAACAACTGGTATCCGACCGCCTCGGACTGCACCCCGATGACGTGCGATACGTGCAAGGTGACACCGACGAAGTATTTTACGGCGAAGGCACCGGCGGTTCGCGCACTTCGACCATGTCCAGCGCGGCATTTCTGATGGCGACCGACAAGGTGATCGAAAAAGCCAAGGCGATCGCCGCGCATGCGCTCAAGATTGATATCGGCGATATGACCTTCGCCGAGGGCGTTTTTTCCTCGCCGAAGACCAACCGGACCATGACCATCAAGGAAGTCGCGATCGATTCTACCAATCCCGCCAAGATTCCGTCCGCCATGGAACCGGGCCTGTTTGCCACAGCCGTCTACAAGGCGCCGGTCAATAATTATCCAAACGGCTGTCACGTTTGCGAAGTGGAAATCGACAAGGAAACCGGCGTGGTCGACATTGTGCGCTACAGCGTAGTTGATGATGTCGGCACGGTGCTCAATCCGATGCTGCTGCATGGCCAGATTCACGGTGGCGTCGCGCAAGGTGCGGGCCAGGTGCTGATGGAAGACATCCATTTCGATGCCAGCGGCCAGCTAGTTACTGCATCGTTCATGGACTACGCCATGCCGCACGCGCATAACCTTTGCGATATCGAGGTCGAATCCAATTCTGTGCCGACCCGGACAAATCCGCTGGGTACCAAGGGCGCCGGTGAAGCCGGCAATGTGGGCGCGCTACCCGCGGTCGCCAACGCGCTGGTCGATGCCCTCTCCGAATTCGGCGTCAAACACATCGAAATGCCGGCTACGCCCGAGCGCATATGGCGGGCGATGCGCGGCTAGTCGATTTAGGCCTTATACTGGCTCGTGATTCGATCCAACCCGCGCCGTATTGCGTCCTGCCCAGGAGATTCCCATGCGCAATGTCGGACGCAAGCTGGCGTTCGTGCTCGCCTCTACCAATCAGGGGGCGATGATCGTCAACCGCTTCGACTACAGAATGGTCGGTCCAGATAGCGGCTTCGGCGTCGGCTTCCAGCTTCTCGAACAAGGGGCGTTCGACCCGGTCGAAGTCGAGCTCGCCGTGCAGTTACTCGAGGCACGCCGCAGATATCATGGCGACGGCGCGGTCGCGATCGATTGTGGCGCCAATATCGGCGCGCACACAATCGAATGGGCGATCGCCATGACCGGTTGGGGCTCCGTGATCGCGATCGAGGCGCAGGAACGTGTCTACTACGCGCTCGCCGGCAACATTGCGCTCAACAATTGTTTCAACGCGATCGCCATGCACGCCGCGGTGTCGTCGGAAGCCGGCATCATGAAAATCCCCAGCCCTAATTATCTGACCGCATCGAGCTTTGGCAGCCTTGAATTGCGGCAGCGCGATAACAACGAGTTCATTGGCCAAACTATCGACTATTCCGACGCAAAAATGGTCCCGATTCAAAAGATCACGCTCGACTCGCTTCAGCTGGCGCGCGTGGATCTCATCAAGGTCGACATCGAAGGAATGGAGATGGAAGCGCTGGAAGGTGGCCGCCAGCTCATCGAGAAATGCCGGCCGATCCTGCTGATCGAACAGATCAAGGCCGGACGCGAGCAGCTTCGCGTCTGGTTGCAGGAACGCGGCTATACGGTTTTTGACGCCGGCATCAATTTGCTGGCAATCCACAACAGCGACGCGACGCTAAATGAGCTGAACGAGAGACTGGCACAGACGCAATCGTCAGCGGCTTAAGCTCACTCGATTGCCGCGCCCGCCTCAATCCGGACCGGCGAGTAGCCGTCAGCGGCGAATGCCGCCATGATTTCTTCGGCATGAGCGGCATCCCGCGTTTCGATGGTCACGTCGAGCTTGGCGCCCTTGGCCGGCACATCCAGGAACAATCTGCGGTGGTCCACTTCCAGGATATTGGCACCAAGCGCGCCAATGCGCGTTGCTATCGCCCCGAGCACACCGGGATGATCCGGGATGATGAGGCGAAATGACACAATCTGGTCCTCGCGCTCGAGCTCCCTCACCATCACCGACGCAAGAACGCGCGGGTCGATATTGCCGCCACTTAGGACAAGCCCGACTTTTTTGCCCCTGAATCGTTGCGGATTTGCCAGCATGGCGGCAAGTCCGGCAGCACCTGCGCCTTCCGCCATGGTTTTTTGCAGCGTCAAATAGGCGTTCACCGCGCGCTCGAGCTGCGCCTCATCGACCAGAACAATCTCTCCGACCAATTCTCTGATGATCGGCAATGTCAGCTTGCCGACGTTCTTGACGGCAATGCCTTCGGCGAGCGTTGGCCCGCCGAGTGGTCGATTTTCGCCGTGCAGTGCATTCCAAACCGAGGGATAGAGTGCAGCTTCGGCACCGATGATCTCGATTGCAGGATTTTTCGCACGTCCGGCGATAGCGTTGCCTGCGATAAGCCCGCCGCCGCCGATGGGGAATACCAGTATCTCGAGGCCGGATACGTCCTCGAGCATTTCCACCGCGATCGTGCCTTGCCCTGCGATGATGCGATCATCATCGTAGGGGTGAACCAGCACGAGGTCGCGCTGCGTCTGAATTTGCTGGCAACGCGCCTGCGCTTCAGCCACCGATTGCCCGTGCAGCAGCACTTCCGCGCCGTGGGAGCGCGTCGCCTCAACCTTCACAAACGGAGTCGACACCGGCATCACGATCGTTGCAGGGATGCCAAGACGCGCAGCGTGATAGGCAACCGCCTGGGCATGGTTGCCCGCTGACATGGCTATGACGCCGCGTTTGCGTTCGGATGCACTCAAAGACGCGAGTTTGACCAGCGCGCCGCGATCCTTGAAAGAATTGGTGACCTGAAGATTTTCATACTTGACGTATACGTCAGCGCCGGTGAGCGCGGAGAGCTTGGGCGCCGGCAACATGGGCGTCCGCAATACGACGCCTTCAATGACGCGGCGCGCGGCTTCGATATCGGCAATGGTAACGCTCAACCCATTGACTCCGGGCTACAACCCCGCACCATGCCGCAAGCAGGCGGAAGGTTCCAGCTGCTGATGGCGGGCTGCCAGGAAGGCCCTTGCGCGCGGCTGATTCTTTCTCCATCTCGATGGCGAGAGACCGGCATGTCCATTGACATCAAGCCCCACGCTTATGATCCGGCCACTCAGCCGGAACTGTTCGATGGCGTACTGGCGCGGCGCGTGGTCGCGTTCGTCATCGATTTCATTGTCATTTCCATACCGGTGGTGCTGGCGGCGATGTTCATTTTCGCTTTCGGAATCGTAACCCTGGGCCTCGGCTTTGCGCTTTACTGGCTGCTGCCAACGGCGACCGTGATCTGGGCGATTGTCTATTTCGGCGTCACCCTCGGCGGCCCGGCGTCAGCCACCATCGGCATGCGAACGATGGACCTGGAGATGCGCACCTGGTACGGCGCACCGGCCTATTTTGTCCTCGGCGCCGTTCACGCTATCGCTTTCTGGTTCACGGTGTCTTTCTTTACGCCTTTCGTGTTGTTGGTCGCATTCTTCAACGAACGGAGTCGACTCTTGCACGACATTCTTCTCGGAACGGTGGTCATAAACAATGCCGCGCGTGCCTCGATGTTGCGAACATCCATGCAACCAAGCCGGACCGGATAAAGGCCTTTGACGGGAAGCACCCGGCGCGCGATGCTAGCGCCAATATGAACGACATGACGGCCTGATTAGTGACCCAGCACTCGCGCGACACACCGCAATTTTACCTGACGGCGCCTTCGCCGTGCCCCTATCTGGAGGGGCAAGAAGAGCGCAAGGTTTTTACACATCTGGTTGGCGAGCGTGCAGGCGAGCTCAACGACCTGCTTACTCATGGCGGCTTTCGTCGCAGCCAATCGATTGCTTACCGTCCAGCCTGCGAGGGCTGTCGGGCCTGCGTCTCGGTTCGCGTGGTCGCCGCCGACTTCGAACCGTCCCGCAACATGCGCCGCATTGCCGAACGTAACGCCGACATGGTTGGCGACATGCGCTCGCCTGCCCCGACCTCGGAACAGTATTCGGTATTCCGCGCTTATCTCGACGCTCGCCACCGGGACGGCGGTATGGCGGACATGACCGTGCTCGACTACGCCATGATGATCGAAGACAGTCACGTCGATACACGCCTGATCGAATATCGGCGACGTGGCCCTGACACCGGCATCAACGGCCGTGGTTCGGGACATATGTTGGCCGTCGCGCTCACGGACGTTCTCAGCGACGGCCTGTCGATGGTTTACTCTTTCTTTGATCCGGATGAGGGCGACCGATCGCTCGGCACCTTTATGATCCTGGACCACATCGACCGCGCGAACCGCATGGGACTGCCTTACGTTTATCTCGGCTACTGGGTCCCCGGCTCGCGCAAAATGGACTACAAGGGCCGCTTCTTGCCGCAGGAGCGACTGATGCCGTCCGGCTGGAGCCGGGTCGAAAAGTAGCCGACCTCAGGCATTTCCAAACACGAAATCAATCAGCAATTTGATATTCAATGCGATGATGGCCACAGCCGTAATGACGGCCAGCATTGTCACCCACCGCGGCGCAACCAGCTGACCCATTTTCTGCCGATCAGCGGTAAACATCACCAGCGGTACGATCGCGAATGGCAATTGCAGGCTCAAGATGACCTGCGACAGAATTAGCAGCTGTGCGGTGCCCTTCTCGCCGAACCAGATAGTCACGATTGCCGCAGGCACAATGGCTATGGAGCGGGTAATCAGCCGCCGCGCCCAACCCGGCAAACGGATATCGATGAACCCTTCCATAACGATCTGACCCGACAAGGTGGCCGTCACCGTTGAATTCATCCCGCAGCACAGCAGTGCTATGCCGAACAAGGTCGGGGCGAGCGCAGAGCCGAGCAGCGGTGCGATAAACGCGTGCGCCTGATCGAGTTCCGCGACGTCATGTTTGCCGGCCTTGTAGAAGGTGGCTGCGGCAAGGATGAGGATCGATGCATTGATTAACAGCGCGAACATCAAGGCAATTGTTGAATCGAGAGTTGCGAGCTTGATCGCCTCCCGTCGGTCTTCAACACTCTCTCCAAACCGGCGTGTTTGCACTACACCGGAATGCAAATAGAGATTGTGCGGCATCACAGTCGCGCCGAGGATGCCCAGCGACAGATAGAGCATGTCCGGGTTTGTGACGATTTCCGTGGTTGGCGCAAAGCCGCGGATCACTGCGCCCCAATCCGGGTCTGCCATGCCGATCTGCACAGCGAAACAAGCGGCGATCACGGCGAGCAACGTAACTACGAATGCCTCGACGTAGCGGAAGCCGAGATTTTGCAGCCACAGCACCAGAAATACGTCGAGCGCTGTCAGCACAACGCCGATTTCGAGTGGAATATGAAACAGTAGATTGAGACCAATGGCAGTGCCGATCACCTCGGCAAGATCGGTCGCGCAGATCGCCACTTCCGCCAGCACCCAAAGTGGCCACGACACGGCGCGTGGAAATGCGTCACGACAAGCTTGCGCCAGATCGCGCCCCGAACCGATTCCGAGCCGCGCGCAGAGAGCCTGCAACAAGATCGCCATCAGATTTGAAAGCAACGCGACGGTCAGCAGCGCGTAGCCAAACTTTGAGCCCCCGGCGAGCGACGTCGCCCAGTTGCCGGGATCCATGTATCCGACGGCAACCAGGTAGCCGGGTCCAAGGAAAGCGACGAGCTTTCTTCCAAGTGAACCCGTTGGCCGGGTCGCGATCGAGCCGAATACCTCCGCCAATGGCGGACGGCCGCGCCGGCGTCGCCACCCGACCGTTTCCTTCTTTCCTTGTGATCCCGCGATTGCATCCATCGTGGAACTTGCAAAAAAGCGTCCGTTTTCAATGCAATTATACCCTTGTTGCGAATCAGTTGCAATTGCATTTGCGACGGAACTTTCACCCCTCGACCGGGTTGCTGCTCACTTGAGGGGTGCACCACGCATGATTGATGGTCGGCGGCCTTTTCAGCTGTGCGTGCTGCTGGCGGCCTGCGCAATCGCAACTCCCGCGCTAGCTGCGGAAGGTCAGCACGGCCCTTCCGAATTTATTTTCGTCATCCAGCTCGCGCTTCTGATGCTGGTCGGCCGCTTGCTCGGCGAGATCATGATCCGCTTCAAGCAGCCGGGCGTGATGGGGCAGCTCATCGCCGGCTTGGTCCTCGGCCCCTCTTTGCTGGGCGCGGTTTTTCCTGACTGGCATCACGCGATTTTCCCAAACGTCAAAGAGCAGAAAGCAATGCTCGACGGCGTCTCCCAGTTCGGTGTGCTGATGCTGTTGCTGCTCACCGGCATGGAAACCGATCTCAAACTGGTGCGACGCACCGGTGTCGCGTCAGCAATCGCTTCCATTGCCGGGATCATCATTCCATTCGCGTGCGGCGTGGCGCTTGGCGAAGCTTTGCCGGATTCCATGTTGCCCGATCCGGGCAAGCGACTGATTACATCGCTCTTCCTCGGCACCGCGCTATCGATCGCCTCAGTCAAAATCGTTGCTACAGTGATCCGTGAGATGAATTTTCTGCGCCGGAGCGTCGGTCAGATCATCCTTGCCTCCGCCATTATCGACGACACTGTCGGTTGGATGATCACCGCGGTCATCTTCAGTCTTGCACTGCAGGGTCATGTCGACATCTGGAGCATTGCGCAAAGCGTCCTCGGCACTCTTGCCTTCATGGGGCTGAGCCTCACCGTCGGACGACGTCTTGTGTTCATCAGTATCCGCTGGGTGAACGACGTCTTCATGAGCGACTTCGCGGTGATCACTGCAATTCTGCTTATCATGTGCGCAATGGCGATCATGACAGACCTGATCGGGGTACACACCGTTCTGGGTGCCTTCGTCGCCGGCATCCTGATCGGCGAATCGCCGATCCTGACTCGCCACATCGACGAGCAACTACGCGGACTGGTCATCGCATTTTTCATGCCGGTATTTTTTGGCACTGCCGGACTTTCCGCCGACCTTACGATCCTGAAAGATACGCATCTCCTGCTGCTCACCTTGGGATTGATCGCGATCGCCAGCGTCGGCAAGTTCGGCGGTGCGTTCGTCGGCGGCAAGCTGGCGGGTCTCACCGTTCGAGAATCGCTGGCGCTCGGCACCGGCATGAATGCCCGCGGCTCAACCGAAGTGATCGTCGCCACTATCGGCCTGTCGATGGGTGCGCTCAACCAGAACCTTTTCACAATGATTGTTACAATGGCGGTCATCACGACCATGGCGATGCCGCCAACTCTGCGATGGGCGCTTTCACGGTTGCCGATCGGCAAGGAGGAAAAGCAGCGGCTCGATCGCGAGGAGCTCGAAGAAAAGGGCTTTGTGCCGAATCTCGAGCGCCTGCTGATCGCCGTCGACGATAGCTCAAATGCGAAGTTCGCTTCGCGCGTCGCCGGCATACTGGCGGGTACGCACGGCATGCCCGCAACCGTGTTGCATATTCCCGACGCCAGCAAGATCGAGAGCACGATGCCCGACGCCGGGACCAAGATGGACGCAAACCCAAAGACCGAGGACAAAAAGGCTGAACAGAAAAAATCCGAGGGAAAAGACGCCGGCAATAAGAGAAACGGCAAGAGCGGGAAGAAAGCCGAAAAAGACGAAGAGAATGCAGAAGGTGCCGGCGAGGCTGTTCAGCAGGCCGCCGCTCAAATTAAAAGCAAACAAAAAGACGAAGAGAAGGTCGACACCCCCGTGGACGTGACAACGATCGTCCACCATCAACCGCGCCCCGCAGACATCGCCGAAGAGGCCGAAAAAGGCTACGACGCTTTCATTATCGGCCTTGATGAAACCTCTAGGCCGGGCAGCGACTTCGGTCCTGGCGCCACCAATCTCGCCAAGGGTTTCGAAGGGCCGTTGCTAATCTCGGCTGTCCGGAGCGACCTGCTTCAAGACCCGGACGGAAAACTCAGTATTCTCATTCCCGTTAACGGCACAGAACCCTCCCGCCGCGCGGCGGAAGTTGCCATCACCCTGGCGAGGGCAACAAAGGCGCAAGTAACCGTGCTTTACGTTGCCGTACGGACAACTCCCAAGCGCGGTGTGCGCCGCCCGATCCGCAGCCGTCGGCACGAAGAGGCGATTCTGAAAGACATCGTTGCGATTGCCGACGGCTACAACATGAGCATTCGCACGGCAGTCGTGGCCGAACGGGCCGCCGATGAGGCAATCCTCGGCGAACTCAATCGCCGCAACCACAATCTCGTGGTCATCGGTGTTGGCCGCCGCCCTGGCGAAAAGCTCTTTTTTGGCGATACAGCTGCGGTGCTCTTGAAAAAAGCCGAACGCTCGCTACTGTTCGTGGCGAGTTGACGCTAGTCGGCGTCCTCGCCCTCTCCGCTTTTACCGCCGTTTGGCAGGCTGCGGAATTTATTGGTCTTCGGGAAACCCTTGGGCGCGATCCGGCCTGCATCGGCTCGATTGCCGCGCCAGTCCTTTAATTCCTTCATCGGCAGTGTGAAGCTGCGGCCGGCAGCGTCGGTCCAGGAAAGACCAGCATCGGCCGTGAAGGTGGTGACGTCGGAGAGCCCCTTCTCCTTGTAGCGTTGCAGGCGCACACCGCGCCCGCGCGCCATCTCGGGGACTTGGTTGAGAGGGAAGATAACCATTTTGCGATTTGCGCCGATTGCCGCTGCCAGCTCACCGTCGACCGTGCTCATTGCGCGCGCCTTGTCGGGCGCCTTGAGATTGAGGACCTGCTTGCCCTTGCGGGTCGTACCGAGACATTCGTCCTCCGCCACGACAAATCCATTGCCGACCTGGCTCGCTACCAGGAATTTGCGGCCGCCTTGATAGGCCTGCGCCGCTACCACGTCGGCGTCCTCGAGGTCGATAAACAACCGTACCGGCTCGCCATGCCCACGGCCACCCGGAAGCTTTGAGGCCTCGATCGTGTAGAAGCGGCCGTTACTGCCGAAAATAATGACCTTGGCGGTTGTCTCGGTAGGAAACGCGAACTTCAGCGCATCATCTGTTTTGAAGCAGACGCCTGAGAAGTCAGTGACGTGTCCACGCAAAGCACGGATCCAGCCCTTGTCCGAAACGACGACGGTGACTGGCTCGCGCACAACCATCGCCTCTTCGATCGCTGCTTCATCATGCGCCGGCGCGATACCGAAGGTCGTGCGACGTTTGCCGATCTCCGTCTTCGGACCAAAGGTTTCCTTGATCTCCTTGATCTGACCGGCAATCGTCTTCCATTGCTGGGCTGTCGAACCAATCAGCGATTTCAGCTTGGTGCGCTCTTCGCGCAGCGCCTTGTCCTCCGCACGAATTTCCATTTCCTCGAGCTTGCGCAAGTTACGCAGTCGCATGTTGAGGATCGCGTCGGCCTGGACATCGCTGAGCTTGAAGGTCTTCATCAAGACCGGCTTGGGTTCGTCTTCCTTGCGGATGATCTTGATCACCTTGTCGAGGTTGAGATAGGCGACCAGGTAACCGCCGAGCACCTCCAGGCGGTGTTCGATCTCCGCCAGCCGGTGCTTCGAACGCCGCAGCAACACTTCACGCCGATGGTCGAGCCATTCGCGCAAGACTTCCGCAAGCCCCAGAACCTGCGGAATCCGCCCCTTCACCAGGACGTTCATGTTGAGCTGGATGCGACTTTCAAGCTCGGTGAGCTTGAACAGCGATTCCATCATGAGTTCGGCATCGACCGAACGCGACCGGGGCTCGATAACCAGCCGGACATCCTCGGCTGATTCATCGCGTACGTCCGCCACCAGAGGCAACTTTTTCTCGTTGATCAGCTCGGCGAGTTTCTCAACCAGACGCGATTTCTGCACCAGCCACGGAATTTCACTGATGACGATAACGTAGGTGCCGCGGCCGGTGTCTTCCTGCTTCCATCGGGCGCGCACGCGGAAGGAGCCCCGGCCGGTATTGTAGGCTTCGGCGATCATCTCCGGCGTATCGACAATGACGCCGCCGGTGGGGAAATCCGGTCCCTTGACATATTTGAGCAAGGTTTTGCTGCGCGCCTTCGGATTGTCGATGAGAAACAGCGCCGCGTCGCACAGCTCAGCCGCGTTGTGCGGCGGGATGGAAGTCGCCATGCCGACCGCGATGCCTTGCGCTCCATTGGCGAGCAGATTGGGAAACGCCGCCGGCAACACCACCGGCTCTTGATTGGTGCCGTCATAGGAGCCGCGGAAATCAACGGCATCCTCGTCGATGCCGTCTATCAACAGCCGTGCTACCTCCGTGAGCCGCGCCTCGGTGTAGCGCATGGCCGCGGCGTTATCGCCATCGATGTTTCCGAAATTGCCCTGCCCGTCCACCAGCGGATAGCGCTGGGCAAAATCCTGCGCGAGCCGCACCAGCGCGTCATAGATCGCCTGGTCACCGTGCGGGTGGAAATTGCCCATCACGTCGCCGACAACCTTGGCCGATTTCTTGAAAGCGGCCCCGGGGTCCAGCCGCAACAGACGCATTCCATAAAGAATGCGGCGGTGCACCGGCTTGAGCCCGTCGCGCGCGTCTGGCAACGCGCGATTCATGATCGTGGACAGCGCGTAGGCGAGATAGCGTTCTTCCAGCGCTTCGCGGAGCGCGACCTCTTCGACCTCGCCTTTGTCCGGGGGAATCAGTCTCTTGCCCATGCCCAAATAGCTAGTCCGTTGTCCCGCGATGAACAAGCGATGAACGACATCGCCATTTATTCTTCGAAATGTCCGGCCACTATTGTGAACCGAGAAGGCTCGACTGTGTTACCTTGCGTATGACTAGCTGGGATACAGGCTTTTGTTAGGATGGAGGAAGCAATGCGCCGGGTTGTTCTTGCAGCTGCCGCGACGCTCACCATTCTTGCGGTGGGGTCATTCGTTCCGAATCGCGCCGAGGCCATGACGGTCACGACGCCGGCCGCCATTAAGGCCGCTATCGACGATTCCAGCCTGGTCCAGGACATCGCCTGCCGCCGGGTATGGCGATGCGGCCCCTATGGCTGTGGCTGGCGCCGCGTCTGCTGGGGCGGCGGCCCCTACTACTACGGCTACGGCGGACCCTACTATTATGGCGGTCCCTACTATTACGGCCGTCCGTACTATCGGCGCTACTGGTAGGGCGTCAGGCGACGCTCGGCAGAGCGCGGTTGAGCGCAGCGATGAAGTGCGCACGTTCGTCACTGAGCGCGAGACCGCGCGCCTCCAGCACATGGCGCGTCAGGAAATAGCCCGTGAGGGCAAACCCGTCGGTTAAATCATGACCAGCGGGCACGGCATCGTGCTCGCGCAGGAAGGCCGGCAACCGTAACATTTTGTCGGACCATGGCGCGCCGGCCGAACGCGAAACCGCACGGCCGGATTTCGGCGAGACATAGACCAGATCGCCGGAAGCTCCGGTGACCACGCACGTCTCGAGATCGAGACCAAATCCAAGCTCGGACAAAAGCTGCAATTCAAACCGCGCGACCATCGGCGCGGCCCGCATTGCGTCATCGAGATGGTCGAGAATTTCGTCGAGGACTTTGTATAGGCTGGCGTGAGGATCGCGCTCAGGCAGAAGGCGCATCAGCCCCGCGAGGTGCGTTACCCCGTAAATCGCGTGTGGGGCGGAAAAGAAGTTCGCGGCCCGCAAGCGCAAGCCCTCGACCGTGTAATTGCCAAGATGCTCGTCCAGCCGCGCCCGCCAGGCGGCGCTCACACTGTTGCCCGGTTGCAGGACCGGCTTGAGCCGCGAGCCGAAACCGCCGCGCACAAGACCAAGATGACGGCCATGCGCGCGCGTCATCAACTCGAGGATGGCGTTTGCTTCCCCGTGGCGCTTGACCCCGAGCACGATGCCGTCATCGGTCCATTGCATGTGTATTAGCGCCCTATCTTTCGAGACGCGGAGCGCGACAAAGCCGCTTCCTGAACCATGACGGTGAGTCCGCGGCGCCGTCAATCCTTCGGAAACTCCAGTCCCATCGCGCGGTAGCGCTCCGGATCTTCGCCCCAGCCTTCACGTACCTTCACGAACAGGAACAGATGCACCTTGGCTCCAACGATCCCGGCAATCTCCTTGCGCGCAGCTTCCCCGATCGCCTTGATGGTCTGTCCGCCCTTGCCGAGCACAATCTTGCGCTGGCTTTCGCGTTCCACATAGATGGTCTGCTCGATGCGGATGTCGCCGCCGCGCAGTTCTTTCCAGACCTCGGTCTCCACCGTCGAGTGGTAAGGTAACTCCTGGTGAAGTCGTTCAAACAGTTTTTCGCGTGTGATTTCGGCGGCGAGTTGACGGATCGGCGCGTCCGACATCTGGTCGGGCGGATAAAGCCATGGCCCCGGCGGAACGCGTTGCGCCAGCCACGCCTTGAGATCGGCGACGCCGTCACCCTTCAACGCCGAGATCATGAAAGTTGCCTCGAACCTGGCGGTCTCGTTGGATGTTTTCGCGAGCGTCAGCAGCGTTTCTTTTGGCACCACATCTATTTTGTTGAGGATCAGCAGTTTCGGCGCCCTGACGTCCCCGAGCCGCCGAAGTATTCCTTCGGCTTCCTCGTCGAGACCTTTGCGCGCATCAACGATTACGCCGACCAGATCGGCCTCATGCGCTCCGCTCCACGCCGTCGTCACCATGGCACGGTCTAATCGCCGACGCGGCGAGAAAATGCCCGGTGTATCAACGAAAATAAGTTGCGCCTGCCCTTCGACCGTTATGCCGCGGATCAGCATTCGCGTTGTCTGGACCTTGTGCGAAATGATGCTGACCTTGGAGCCAACCAGCGCGTTGAGAAGTGTCGATTTGCCGGCATTCGGCGCGCCGATCAGCGCCACGAAGCCACAGCGTGTGTCACCTTGCGTGTGGGCATCAGCCATCTAGCTTGTCCGCCGGCTCACCGACGCGCGTAAGCATCGCGGCGGCGGCGGCCTGTTCGGCGGCGCGTTTGGAACTGCCGAGCCCTTCAGCCGGCGGCCGATCCGGCAACACGACCGCAACACGAAATTCCGGATCGTGATGCGGTCCCGTGCGCGCCAGTTCCCGATAGGCCGGCGTTGGCAAACCGCGCGCCTGCGCCCATTCCTGCAACATTGTTTTCGGGTCGCGCAGCGGAAGGAGCGGTTTGAGCATGCGCTCTCGCCAGAAGCGTCCGATCAGCTCGTCCGCCGCCTCATACCCGCCGTCGATAAACGCCGCACCGACCAGAGCCTCGCAGACATCGGCAAGTATCGTCGTGCGCCGGCGCCCGCCGGCGTGCGATTCGGAATTTCCCAATTTGAGCGCAGGCCCAAGATCCATCGCCCGCGCGACCTCGGCACAGGTTTCCTTGCGCACGAGGTCGGCCAGTCTGCGTGATAGCTCTCCTTCATTCGCCTTGGGGAAAGCGCGGTAGAGCATGTCGGAGATAACGAGGCCGAGCACATGGTCGCCAAGAAACTCCAGGCGCTGATAGCTGGCCGCGCGATTGCCGCCGGATAGCGCTGAAATGTGCGTGAGCGCGCGTTCGAGCAACTCCCTATCGGCAAATTTATAGCCGATCCTGCTTTCGAGCGCCGTCCTATCCTTGGCCTTGCGGCTCATCTGACGATTGTAAACAGCCTGTTCCAGCGCACCGACACCGGCCAGCGCCAGAATTGCCACGCGCGCTCGCCCTCATAGACGGAGAAGAAAATGATCTGTGCTTTTCCGACGATATTCTCGAACGGTACCATGCCGACTTGGCTAAATCTGCTGTCAGTCGAATTATCGCGGTTGTCACCCATCATGAAATAGCTGTCGGGCGGCACGGTGTAGACTTGGGTGTTGTCGGCAAAACCATTATCCACCAGATCGAGCGAATAGTAGGTTACGCCATTTGGCAGCGTTTCCTTCCAGCGCTTGACTGGCGCGTCCCGTGTTCCCTCTTCCGTTTCGATAAAATCGGCGGCGCGCTCGCGTTTGACCGGTACGCCGTTGATGTTGACCACGCCGTCGATGACCTGGATTTTGTCGCCTGGCAGACCGATCACGCGTTTGATGTAATCGGTCGAGGGGTCTTTCGGCAGCCGAAATACCACCACATCGCCCCGCTCGGGCAGCCATCCGCTTGGCAGGCGCCCCGAGAATATCGGGGGCGACAAAGGCAGTGAATATTTGCTGTAGCCGTATGTATATTTCGAGACGAACAGGTAGTCGCCAACAAGGAGCGTCGCCTTCATCGAGCCAGAGGGAATATTGAACGGCTGAAACAGGAACGTCCGTATCAGCAGCGCGATAATCAGCGCGTGAATAATGACGCGTACCGTTTCGGCGACGCCGCCCTCTTTTTTTCGCTTCGTTCCAGATGTCACACTCATCGGCCTTTCATCCCGCCAAACGGCATGCGCGCCCCGGCGACCTTGTAGCGGCTGATACTGTCCCAGGCAACGAACAAGGTCGGTGTCCAAACATCTGGCCTAACTGGAGTTCCTGCTTTCAGCCCGAACCTCCCGGTACGGACGCAGGGACAGCAGAAATAATTACAATTGCTTGAGCGGTTGGCCCTTCGTCGGTCAGCGACACATCGATCCTGGCTTCGCAGCCGGCAGGCGTGATCGCCTTGAGACGCGTGAGGGCACCACCGGTCAACTTCATCGTGGGCCGTCCGCCCGCAAGATTGACCACACCCATGTCTCGCCAGAAGACCCCATGCCGGAGCCCGGTACCTAACGCCTTCGAACAGGCTTCCTTTGCGGCGAAGCGTTTGGCATAGGTCTCAACGGCATTAGCGCGGCGCTCCGCTTTGTCGCGTTCGGTCGCCGTGAATATCCGGCAGAGAAACCGCTCGCCGTGCCGCTCGATCACATCGGCAATTCGTCGTACGTCGACTATGTCGGAGCCTATTCCGATGATCATGCAAGTCGGGCCTTCTTGCGGCCGCGATCCATTGCCGCCCGCATAAATTTCACTGTCTCAGCCAATCCCTCGAATATCGCTTCGCCAACAAGGAAATGGCCAATATTGAGTTCAACGACCTGCGGCAATGCGGCGATTATTTCGGCTGTACCATAGTCGAGACCGTGACCTGCATGGACCTCCAGGCCGACGCTCGCGGCGAGCAGCGCGCCGTCCCGAATGAGCTGCCACTCGGCATTGGCTTCAGCGGCTCGCCCCTCGGTAAGCGCGTCGCACCAGGAGCCCGTATGTATTTCAATCACCGGCGCGCCTAATTCGGCGGCCATCTCGATCTGCGCCCGCGCCGCGCCAATGAAAAGCGAAACTCGGATCCCGGCGTGCTTTAGCTCGTGCACCACGGGCGCAAGCTGGGTCCGTTGCCCTACAGCATCGAGCCCGCCTTCGGTCGTACGCTCGGTGCGCTTTTCAGGCACCAGACAAACCGCGTGGGGTCGGGTTTTCAGCGCTATGCCGACCATTTCCCTCGTCGCCGCCATCTCGAAATTGAGTGGCTTGTCGATTTCCGCTTTCAGCCGAGCGATGTCGTCGTCGCGAATATGGCGCCGATCTTCGCGCAAGTGCGCTGTAATGCCATCACAGCCGGCTGAGATCGCAAGTTTGGCAGCACGTACCGGATCGGGATGGCGCCCGCCGCGAGCATTTCGAATGGTTGCGACGTGGTCGACATTGACGCCGAGACGAAGACGGTCCATGCGGCTAGCCGTTCACGCGTTCCGCCTTCGCCACCACGGATTTGGCGCGTAATTGCGCGAGGATGGCGGTGAGATGCTTGAGATCATAAACCTCAAGGTCAATCGTGACGTCGGTAAAGTCCGGGGCGCGGCGGGTCATGCGTATATTGTCGATATTGCCGTCGTGCTCGGCGATGACCTGCGCGATTTGCGCAAGCGAGCCCGGCTCGTTGACGGATTGCACCTCGATACGCGCAGGAAAACGCCGGGGAGCCTGCTCCTCTTCGTCCCAGCGTACGTCCAGCCACCGTTCGGGCTTGTCCTCAAATTCGCTCAACGCCGGAGATTGGATCGGATAGATCGTGATGCCCTCACCGGGAGAGAGAATGCCGACGATGCGGTCACCGGGCACCGCACCCCCGTTCGGCGCGAAACGCACCGGCAGATCGCCGTTGATCCCGCGGATGGGAATTGCCGGCCCAACCACACTTTCGGGAACCTTGAATTTCACCGATGTGAGTTTCTTGAGTCCGAACCACCCGCTCTCCGATTTCGGCTTTGCGGCCATAGCAGCTGCGCGCTCTTCCTTGTAATCGGGATACATGGCGCGCGCGACGTCGGAGGCTTTGAGTTCGCTCCGACCGACCGCCGCAAATACGTCTTCGATCGAGGAACGTGCAAGGCGCGGTAAGGCGCCAGTTAGTTTTTCATCGGAATAGACGATCTTGGCACGCTGAGACAGACGCTCGACGATGCGGCGGCCGAGGCCGGCATATTGCATGCGGACGGCAACACGTGTCGCGCGCCGGATCGCTGCGCGCGCCTTGCCGGTCACGACAATTGATTCCCAGGCAGCTGGCGGCGCTGTTTGGCCTTTCGACGTGACAATCTCGACTTCATCACCATTGACGAGTTCGGAGGTAAGGGGTGCGATCTGGCCGTTGATCTTGCAGCCAACCGCGGTATTGCCCACGTCGGTATGGACCGCATAGGCGAAATCGATCGGTGTCGCATGGCGCGGCAACGCGATCAGCTTGCCTTTGGGGGTAAAGCAGAACACCTGGTCATGGAATAATTCGAGTTTGGTGTGCTCGAGAAACTCTTCCGGGTTCGAACCCTCGGCCAGCAGTTCGATCGTGCGACGGAGCCAGGCATAAGCGGTCGATTCCCGCGACAGCAGTTCGGTCGGTGAGCCGACATTGTCCTTGTAAAGCGCGTGCGCGGCGATGCCATATTCCGCGATTTCGTGCATCGCGACAGTACGGATCTGCAATTCGACACGCTGTTTGCTTGGACCGATCACTGTCGTGTGGATCGAGCGATAGTCGTTCCCTTTTGGCGTCGAGATGTAATCCTTGAAACGGCCCGGCACCATCGGCCACGTGCTGTGGACGATACCGAGCGCCTGATAACAGTCAGCCAATGTTTTGACGACAACACGGAATCCAAAAATATCGGACAACTGCTCGAATCCAACCGATTTGCGTTCCATTTTGCGCCAGATCGAATAGGCGCGTTTGCGCCGTCCTACGACCCTCGCCTCGATGCCGCGGTCAGCGAGCTTTTTGGTAAGCTGTTTCTCGATTTCCGCGATCAGGACTTTGCTGCGTTCGGTGAGCGAATTGAGCCGTGCGGTCACCACCTCGTAGGCTTCCGGATACAGTTCCCGGAATGCGAGATCGTCGAGCTCCTCGCGCATCTCGTGCATGCCCATGCGGCCAGCAAGCGGTGCGTAGATTTCCAGCGTCTCTTCCGCGGCACGACGGCGGGCCTCGGGCGGCATGTACTCAAGCGTGCGCATATTGTGCAGGCGATCGGCGAGCTTGATCAGCAGTACCCGGACGTCATCGGCAATCGCCAGCAGCAGCTTGCGGAGGTTCTCCGCCTGCTTCGCTTCTTTGGTGACCAGATCGAGCTTTTTGAGTTTTGTTAGCCCCTCGACCAATGTGCCTATGTCATGTCCGAAAAGACTGTCGATCTCGGCACGCGTGGCCTCTGTGTCCTCTATGGTGTCATGCAACAACGCGGCTGCGATGGTGGCGTCGTCGACTTTGAGGTCGGTGAGGATCGCGGCCACTTCGATCGGATGAGAGAAGTAGGGGTCGCCAGACGCGCGGCGCTGCTCGCCATGCGCTTTCATCGCATAAACGTAGGCACGATTGAGGAGCGCCTCGTTGGTATTTGGGTTATAGCGACGCACCCGCTCGATTAGGTCGTACTGCCGCATCATTGGCGGCTTTCGCGGTTGGGATAGCTTTTCGGCGGTTGGTTTTGCGGTGGCAACGCCGACAGCCGGCGGACGCGGGCCCCGGATCGGGGCCTGCTTTTGCATGCGTGGAAGGTCAGAGCGCGTGCGCGCCATATCTGCTGCCTCGCAGCTACACCGAATGATACCGCCTCACAAGATATCACGTGGTTTCATCGTTGCCGCAAGGCTTTGGCCGACTGGTTGATAAATAGCAGACGGCCCGGCTCTAGGCCGGGCCGTTATATGAAATTAACGCCAAAGCGAGGATTATTCGGCATCCTCTTCAGGGGGCTCCTCTGGAGGAGCAAGGCCCTCAAGACCCTTGAGGAGCTCTTCCTCGGTCATCCGGTCTGCCGTTACCTCAGTGTCGTCCGAGTCCACACTGGCGCCGGCACCAGCACCGATCAACGGCACCTCGGGCTCAGGCTCGTCGACTTCGACGTATTTCTGCAAGCTATGAATGAGATCTTCCTTGAGATCGCCGGGCGATACGGTGGTTTCCGCGATTTCTCGCAGCGCCACGACCGGATTCTTGTCGTTGTCGCGCTCGACGGTAATCTGAGAACCGGATGAAATCATGCGCGCCCGGTGACTCGCCAAGAGGACGAGGTCGAAGCGGTTCTCAACTTTGTCGATACAATCTTCTACGGTGACACGGGCCATTGGCTCGCCACTCCATTTGGAGGAACTTGTCCTGAATTGGCCTGCTAGGTATCCTCTGGCGAATGGAATTTCAAGCATTTTTGTCTTGGTTTAGCCGCAACCCTCTGTTACGCGACCATTGCGAAAGCGTCGGCAGGCCGACGGCACTGGATTTTGTCGGCACGGCGTGATTGCGCAGGCGGCAGCCCAATTGATTGGAGATGCTGCAATGCTCTGTTAACGGCAATCCGAAACCGCGCTCGCGGCGCATCCCGCCTTGCGTGTCCGGAAGAATCTGGAAGTGGCCAATAATAAATTATGAGAGAAACCCATGACTGTACCCGGTGAAAAAATCGCTTTGTTTATTGACGGCGCCAACCTTTACGCCACCGCAAAATCGCTCGGCTTCGACATCGATTACAAGCGCCTGCTTCGTGAATTTCAGTCGCGCGGCTATCTGCTGCGTGCGTTCTATTACACCGCGGTCATCGAGGATCAGGAATATTCGTCGATCCGTCCGTTGATCGACTGGCTTGATTACAACGGATATTCGGTCGTCACCAAGGCGACGAAGGAATTCGTCGACCAGACGGGACGACGCAAAGTCAAAGGCAACATGGACATTGAGCTTGCGGTCGACGCCATGGAAATAGCCGGCACGATCGATCACATGGTGCTGTTTTCCGGGGATGGCGACTTCCGTTCGTTGGTCGAAGCCGTACAGCGCAAGGGCGTGCGTGTGACCGTCGTGTCAACCGTCTCTACGCAGCCTCCGATGGTAGCCGACGAACTGCGCCGGCAGGCCGACGTCTTCGTCGATATCATTGAATTGCAAACCAAGATTGGGCGCGATCCGGCCGAACGCCCTACACGCGAGGGACGCCCCCCGCGCGAAGACCGTTCGGCGTCGCACACCCCGCAATTTCTGCAAAGGCCGCCGACCACGCCGCAACGGGCGGGAGTGCCTGTCGGGGCTGACGACGACGACGAATCCTTCGAATAGTCGGCACAATGGTCGGGGTCGACGGCAAGCCGGGGCGCGACTGCCCGCGTTGCCCGCGACTTGCTGAATTCCGCAAGACTTGGCGCGGCAAAGAACCGGAATGGTTCAATGCGCCGGTGCCCTCTTTCGGCCCGATCGAGGCACGTCTGTTGATCGTCGGCCTCGCCCCCGGTCTGCAAGGCGCCAATCGAACCGGCCGTCCATTCACGGGCGACTATGCCGGCGTGCTCCTTTACGACACCCTCGGCAAGTTTGCCTTTGCACGCGGCAAATACGGCGCACATCCTGACGATGGGCTTGAGTTGGTCGACTGCCGGATCACCAATGCGGTGCGCTGCGTCCCGCCCGAGAACAAGCCGACACCGGAAGAAATAAGAACGTGCCGCGAATTTCTGACCCCCACCATCGCCGAGATGTCGAAACTGCGGGTAATTGTCGCCCTCGGTCGTATTGCACATGAAAGCACGGTGCGCGCACTAGGCGGTAAATTGTCCGAAGCCGCTTTCGGCCACGGCAGCCGGCACGAGCTCGGCGCTGTGACAGTGTTCAGCAGCTATCACTGCTCGCGCTACAACACGAACACCGGCGTGCTCACGCCGGAAATGTTTCGGGATGTATTTTCGAACGTTCGCCGCTATCTCGACGCCTGAAGCCAAGCGATGACTTCCGCGGCGTTCTTGTCGGGCGGGAAAACCGGATAGAAAGTCTTCGCGATTTTGCCATCGTCGATCACAAGCGCCATGCGCTTGAGCAGGGTCATGCCGGCAACGGAAAATGTCGGCAGCTTGAGCGCCTTGGTCAATGTCAGCTTCTCGTCCGACAAAATTGCGAACGGCAGGTGTAACCGCGTCGCCGCTTCGCGCTGATAAGCGGTGTCCTGGGTGGAGAGTCCATAAAGTTGCGCCACGCCCAACCTTCCGAGCTCACCGAAATGATCGCGAAATGAACAGGATTGCGGCGTGCAGCCGCGCGCGCCCGGTATCTGATCCCAGCCGTCGGGCGGATCAACTCCCGGTACGCCCGTTCGCGGATAGACATAAACGACACTGCGGCCCTTGAGCCTCGACAGATTGACCGCCGGGCCCTCGGTGGCCGGTAACGCGATATCGGGCAACTTCATCCCTGCTAGATGTCGCGCCGCTCCGTCGTCCTGCGGTACCGGGATATTAGGCGGAAGGAACTGCGGGTTATGTGTCCCTGGCGCTTCGGTCATTTCCTATCTCCATAGCTCATAAATTCCATGAGCGAGCCGTCGGGATCCCGAAAATAGACCGACGTGCCCGGCCCCTTAGCCCCAAATCGCTGCATTGGTCCACGCTCGACCGCTATCCCGTGCTTTTTCAAATGTGCGATCGCACCGTCGATTGGCCCCTGCCATTCGAAGCAAAGGTCGCTGTTGCCGGGCTGCACCGGTAACCGCGCAACCTCAGCCGGATTCACACCAGGACCATGCACATTGAGCTGCTTGTCGCCGAAACGATAGGCCCATCCAGCCGGCCGTTGCACCAGTTCGGCGCCCAGCACCTCGCTGTAGAACTTGTTCGATCGGCCCCAGTCAGTGACGTGGATCACGCAATGATCGAGTTTGGTCGGAACAGCCACGGCTCACCTTTCACACGCTAACCTTTCATCCGCATCAGGCGCCCACGTTCGCGCTCCCAGGAGCGCTTTTTCAGCGTCTCGCGCTTGTCGTGCAGCTTCTTGCCACGGGCGAGTGCTATCTCGACCTTGGCCCTTCCCTTCTCGTTAAAGTAGAGCTTTAACGGCACGATCGTCATGCCCTCGCGTTCGACCGCCCCAAGCAGCCGATTGATCTCCCGCTTTTGCAGCAGCAGTTTCCGCGCCCGCTTCGGCGCATGGTTGAAACGGCTGGCCTGGAGATATTCCGGAATGTTCGAGTTGATCAACCAGAGTTCGCCGCCGCGGGCGTCAGCATAGGACTCGGCAATCGTGGCTTTACCCGCCCGCAGCGATTTCACTTCGCTGCCGGTAAGTACGATCCCGGCTTCGAATGTATCGCCGATGGCGTAGTTGAAACGCGCCTTGCGGTTGTCGGCGACCACCTTGAAGCGGCGCTCGGATTTTGCGGCCATTTTTGCGACGACGGTATTGCGATATGACGTTTAGCGCGATTTGAGCTGGTCGCGAATTTCGGTGAGAAGCTGCTCGGTCTTGGTCAGCGGCGGCGCTTTCTCTGCTTCCTCTGCTTGCTTGTGCGAGAACCGATTGATGGCGCGAATGACCAGGAACAGCACGAACGCGATAATGATAAAGTTCAGCGTGACGGTCAGAAAACTTCCCCAAGCCAGCACCGCGCCTTGCTTTTTTGCCTCGACAAGCGACCCCGCCGTGACCTTGGAGGACAGCGGCAGGTAATAGTTCGAAAAATCGAGCCCGCCCGTGATCGCGCCGATCATCGGCATGATGACGTCGCCCACAAGGGAGTTGACGATGGCGCCAAAGGCCGCGCCGATGATCACGCCGATGGCGAGATCGACTACGTTGCCGCGTAACGCAAATTTTTTGAACTCTTCCAACATGGTTGCAATATTTCTTCGCGCCCGACCTCCGGGAATCAATAGGCTAGTTGATCAGGCCAGCGTGCACCATGGCCTGGCGCACTGCGGTTTGCGCCTTCTCGCTCGCCGGCACCATCGGCAGCCGCACCGTGTTGGCGCATTTGCCGATTAACGACATTGCATACTTGATCGGCGCCGGGCTCGTTTCGACGAAGAGATTGATATGCAGGGGTGTCAGTTTGTCTTGCAGCTTGAGCGCCGCCGCAAAATCACCCTTCAGACATGCCGCCTGGAATTCAGCGCACAGGCGCGGCGCCACATTCGACGTCACCGAAATACAGCCGTGCCCGCCATGCACCATGAAGCCGAGCGCCGTAATGTCCTCGCCCGAGAGCTGGTTGAAGTCAGGCCCCATAGCGGCGCGCTGCTGCGACACGCGCGCCATATTGGCGGTCGCATCTTTCACTCCGGCGATGTTCTTGAGCTCGAAAAGACGCGCCATGGTCTCGACCGACATGTCGACGATCGAGCGTCCGGGAATGTTATAAATGATGATGGGGATGCCGATGGCGTCGTTGATCGCCTTGTAGTGTTGATAGAGCCCCTCCTGGGTCGGCTTGTTGTAGTAAGGGGTGACGATCAATACCGCGTCGGCGCCGGCCTCTTCGGCGTGCCGAGATAGATCGATCGCCTCGGCGGTCGAATTAGAGCCGGAACCGGCAATGACCGGCACGCGGCCGTCCGATTGGTCGATACACCACTCCACGACCTGCTTGTGTTCGTCGTGCGAGAGTGTCGGGCTCTCGCCGGTGGTTCCGACCGGAACCAAGCCATTGGTACCTTCGGAAATCTGCCAGTCCACGATGTCGCGGAAGGCCTTTTCGTCGAGCGAACCGTTTTTGAACGGCGTGACCAGCGCGGTAAAGGAGCCTCGAAAGCTCGTCTTGGCGGCCATGACACGTTCTCCACAGGGAGGCGAATTGTCGCCCCATAGATATCGGGTCGGGAGCAGCGATGAAAGCCCCGCTGGTAAATGGGCTCATGAATTGCCGTGATAATTAACTTGTTGCCCCTTTTTGGCCCCTCTCCACACCTAGGGTCCCGGCGCCCCGAGATAAGGGTATCATTCATCAACGAATTTGGCCTAGGTAGCCAAACGTTTGCGGCTCTGCCGAATCGGGGTCGCCGGGTCCGAAAGCAACGGGGTTGAATGAAGGCGACTAGCCGCAGCCGCTTGGGGATCTATTTGACGTTGACGGCCGCATGTGCGCTGTCAGCCGAAGCAGCGTCGGCTGCGGCACAAAAAGTTCCGCTCCCCCGCCCACGGCCAGCCATTCCGGTCGCGAAACAGGCCGCGGCGACGGTAACGCCGGCCCCGACTACTGCTCCACTCCCGCAGAAACGGCCGCCTACGCCCTCCAAAAACGGCGCCGGCCTTTCGGCCTTTGCCCAGGCCAATGTCGGCCTGCGCGGCGCCGTATTCGAAACCCATGCCTTTTTTAAGCCACTCGCACGGCCTGCGTCCGGCCCCTTTGCAATCGCTCCGACAGCGGCCACATCGGAGGCCGATATCGCCTTGGTGAAACAGATCATCGAGGCTGCCCGCAAAGGCAAAGAAGCAGACGCCAATGCAGCAGAAGCGCGCATCAGTGACCCGGTCGCGCGCAAGCTCGCCGAATGGGTGATCCTGCGTTCCGACAACACCAACCCCACCTTCCAGCGTTACGCGGCCTTCATCGAGACAAACCCAAGCTGGCCGCACGCCCCGTTGTTCCGCCGCCGCGCTGAGAACGCTCTGTGGAACGACGGCGTCGACGATCGCGTCGTGCGCGCATTCTTTGCCAGGCAACAACCGGTGACCGGCAAAGGCCGTTACATGCTGGCGCGTACGTTGCTCGCACAGGGCGATCGGGATGGCGCGGCTGCGCTGGTGCGCTACGCCTGGCGGAACGACGACGCCAGCGCCGAGGTCGAAAAACGCGCCCTCGAGATGTTCGGTGGAATGCTCGGCGCGGCAGACCACAAGGCGCGCATGGAGCAGCGTTTTTACGCTGACGACGTCGCCGGGGGCCTGCGCGCTGCCGAACGGCTTGGCGGCGATCAGCTCGCAATCGGGCGTGCACGCGCGGCCGTGGCGCGCAGGGCCGGCAATGCCAAGGCGCTCCTCGACGCCGTTCCCCCGGCCGCGCAGAACGATGCCGGATATATTTTCGCGCGCGTGCAATGGCTGCGCCTGAACGACAAGGCGGAAGAGGCTGCCAAGCTGATCCTTACCGCGCCAAAGAACCCGGAGCAGCTGTTTAACCTTGACCAATGGTGGCAGGAGCGACGCCTTCTGGTGCGCAAGTTGCTCGATGAACGCGACGCGCACGCCGCCTATAATGTGGCGCGCGAAGCGGCAACACCAATGCGCGGCTTTTATCGAGTCGATGCCCACTTCACGGCCGGCTGGGTGGCCTTGCGTTATCTGCACGATCCGAAGACCGCCGCCGAACATTTCGCCCGCATTGTTGAGGGTACGCAGAATCCACATGCCCTTGCGCGCGGCGGCTATTGGCAAGGCCGCGCGGCGGAAGCCATGGGCCAACATGCACAGGCCAAGGCGTTCTACGAGGCGGCCGCACAGAATACGATGACCTACTACGGCCAGCTGGCGCGCGCCCGGCTGGGTCTCAGAGATCTTGGCCTGCGCGGTCCCCCCGCATTTACGCCTCAGGAACAAGGGGTGCTCGGCAATCTCGAAGTCATCCGCGCGGCACAAATCCTCTACGCCCTCGGTGAGCGCGATATGATCGCTTCGATTTACGCAGAGCTTGGCGAGAGCGCGACCGACATTGCCGGCATGGCCATGTTGGGTGAACTTGCCGGCAAGAACGGCGATGGCCGCGCGATGCTGCTGCTCGGCGAAGCCGCTTACGCGCGCGGACTGCCGCTCGATTTTTACGCCTATCCGACAATCGGCCTGCCCGACTATCAGCCAATCGCCCCACCGATCGACGCAGCTGTCGCCTATTCGATCGCCCGTCAGGAGAGCCACTTCAACCAGAAGGTCGTTTCGAGCGCGCACGCGATGGGCCTGATGCAGGTGACGCCGGCGGCCGGCATCGACACGGCCGCCAAATACAAAGTGACCTACAACCGCGATCGCCTTCTTAAAGACCCTGTTTACAACATGCAGTTGGGGGCGGCCGAACTTTCCAACTTGTTCAGCAGTTACAATGGTTCCTACATTCTGACCTTCGCTGGCTATAACGCGGGGCGCGGCCGCGTGAAGCAATGGATCGCTGCCTACGGTGATCCACGCGATCCGCGCGTCGATCCGGTCGACTGGGTCGAACGGATCCCGATTTCCGAGACACGCAACTACGTCGCGCGAATCATGGAGAACCTGCAGGTTTACCGTGCCCGGTTCGGCGGCAGCACAAAACTATTGATCGAAGCCGACCTGAAAAAGGGCAGCGCAAACTAGGCGGCCGGCGCCCCTGTCCATCGTCATGCGCGGACTGGCCCAGCTGCCAGCGACGCAAGCTTGCGTACTTCGGCACTTGGTGCACGGCCTCATACGTTGCCGGCTCCCGGCAATGACTGCTGATGCGCTTTGTTCCGACATGCTACAAACATCACTATGCAGAACGGCACCCGCAGCATCTTCATCACAGCGCCAGACGGGTTGCGCCTGCACGCGCGCTGTTACGGCCAGCGCAGCGCGCGTGCGACACCTGTGATGTGCTTGCCCGGCCTCACCCGCACCACCGACGATTTCGAACTGCTTGCCGCAAAGCTGTCGACTGAAGGCTCCCACCCTCGCCGCGTGATCGCGCTCGACTATCGCGGCCGCGGCCTTTCCGGCTACGACCGAAATCCGGTCAATTATTCCCTGGCAACAGAACTTGCCGACGTCATAGCCGTCGTCACGGCGCTCGACGCCTTGCCTGCAATCTTTGTCGGCACGTCACGCGGTGGAATTCTGACCATGCTGCTCGCTGCCGTCCGACCGACGGCGATCGCGGGTGCCGTGCTCAATGACATTGGACCGGTGATTGAACCGCAAGGCCTGATGCGCATCAAGAGTTACGTCGGCAAGCTGCCACAGCCACGAAATTTCGAGGAAGGCGCAGAAATTTTGCGACGACTTTTCGGTGCGCAGTTTCCAAACCTCGGGTCGGCCGACTGGCTCGCCAGCGCCCACCGTGCTTTCAAGGAAGAGAACGGACGTTTGGTGACGACTTACGACATCAAGCTCGCCAAAGCGATGGACGGCGTTGAACCGGAGCGGCCTATAGCGTCTCTATGGAAGGAATTTGGCGCGTTGGCGCACGTGCCGGTGATGGTGATTCGCGGAGCCAATTCCGACATTCTGTCCGCTGCCACGGTCGAGGCCATGCGTGCGCGCCACGCGGCGCTCGAGACGATCGAAATCGCAGATCAGGGCCACGCGCCGCTGCTCGCAGAGGCAGATACGATTGCGCGTATCGCGAATTTTGTGGACCGCTCCGACCGGTCCTTACACTAGGATATTGGGGCCCCTGCGCGCGGCGAAGCTCGTTCAACAACCGTTATTGCGGGGCTTGACTCGGCAATTTATGAGGAAGCTCTCCCGGTGCCACCGCGAGACCTTTTTATGCTGCACTCTCATTATCGATGCGCTGGTCAAGCCCGGGCATGACGGCCAGATTTGTTGCGCGCGAAAACAAAACCCCGGCGATTTCGCGCCGGGGTCGTTGTGCTCCAAATCGCCGTTACGGGATCAAGGATAGAAGTCGCGATGGACGCGAAAGCGGAACTGCCAGTTGTCCACGTCTGTGGCCGGGACACCAAGGCCATTGGTTGCGACCGCCAGCGGCGCTGTCGTGTTCGAAAGGAGCGCCGTTTGCAGCTTCGAGTACAGCACGTCCAGACCCAAGTAGAAGTCCTTGGTCACGTTCCACTGCGTCCGCGAACCGAGCCACCAGACTTGCCAGTTCATGTCGCATCCGTTGGCCACCGGCGCCTGGCCGAAGCCGCACAGCTCACTCTGGCCAAGAGCATCGTAGCTGACCGCAGCATAGCCACCGTACAACGACGTCCGCCAGCGCGCGTTCCAGAAGTGGTCGTAAGCTGCGTTAACGTTCCAGGCCGTGGCCAAGCTGAGCTCTGACGCAGTGCCGGCAGCGATCGTACCGCCATAAACCGCATCAGTCAGCACACCCCAGCCTGCGCTCACCCCATCCATCTTGCCCCAGTTCGAGTTTGGAGTCTGGAAGATGTATCGCAGCGCACCTTCGGTGTAGTTGACCTGGACCTGCAAGAAGTCGCCTTGGCCTATCATCGGCGCGTTCAGCTTGATGCCGGCGCCGATGGCAAAGCCCAACTTGTCGTCGGGATGGCCGCTGCCCAAGCTCGCGGGCGTGGTACCGGTGCCGATGTAATACGTGGCGTTGACTTGATGCAGGGCGCCCATGATCTGGGCGGAACCCCATGCCTGGTCGATACGCAAGTTACCGACGATATCCGGCGCCTGGAAACCGCCGTACGCGCCGCCACTACCCGGGAAGGCGCCGGGGTTGATCGTGCCTTGAGCTGCCGGAGGAACTTCTTGGACGATCTGCGTCGTACGCCGCATTTCAGCGGCGAGTGTCGCTGACAGCCCGTTGCCGAACTGTGCGGTGTAGCCCCCAACCATCCAGCCGCCATCGCCGGTATCAGACGCCGGGAACGACCCCCAATATGAGGTTGCCGGCGAGCTGTAGAAGTCGAAGAACGACTGGGCGAGACCGAAAGTGAAGCCGGCCCACTGGATGAAGGCGCGGTTGGCGCTGAAGGTGTTGCCCGCTCCGTCGAAACCAACATTGTTGGTGCTCAGGCCGACAGCGAGATAGCCACGCACCGTGCCGTATTCCGTCTGGCTGCGGGCGTCGGCCGTGATGTAGCCGCGGGCACGCCAGGTGCTGTTGTTCGTTGTACGGTTGTTGAAGTTGCCATTGGCCCAACCCCAAGCGAAGTTGCCATTGTCGCCATAGGCATATTCAGCGCGCACCCAGCCACCTATCTTGATGCACATGTCGGTGCCGGGAATGTAATAGAACCCGACTCCGTACAGGCTACAAATCTTCACGTACTGGACCGGTTGACGATTCAACCACGCGCAAGCTTCAGCAAGCACGCGGCGCGATCGCGCGAGCAGCGACACTCATCGTCAATTTTTGTCTTTACTCAGTGGGAATGTCGTAGGTCTGCCTAAACGCCAACGTCTTGATTTAGGTACGATCTGTGCCGGACTGCACGGCCAGATTGATTGCACGCGATAGGTATAGCGCAGGAACGCACGCGATGCAGGTTTCGCAAAACACCGAACCGTCCGACGAACGGCGTCGCGACCAATATGTCTTTGATCGAGGGATCGCCAGATCTTGTGTGGCTATAAGGAGGGGTTGGCCACCGACGGCCGCACACCGTTTGCGCCTTTGTCGGCGCTACCGTTTTTTGCGCCCGGAAACGTGACAACGTCCTGAATTAGATCGGCGGCACTGATCAGGGTTTCCTGCGTAAGGTGAGCATAACGTTGCGTGGTCCGCGCGTGCAGATGGCCGAGCAGACCTTGCACGACATAAAGTGATACGCCCCGATTGACCAGAAAACTCGCAAAAGAATGACGCAGATCGTGCAGGCGGACATCGGTCAGGCCTGCGCGTTTGCGGATACGATCCCAAGGAAAGTACAACGAGGCAGACGGCCGGCCGTTGACAGGTGACGGGAAAATGAACGGATTATTCTCAACGCGCGGCGCAGCCGTCAGAAGAGCGATGGCCGACTGGTTGAGCGCGATGACGCGCGCGCGCCCGGACTTTGATTTCGGCACCAGCAGTGTCTTGTTTTTCCAGTCGACGTAATCCCATCTGGCGAAAGTAATTTCGTTACGGCGAGCGCCAGTGAGCAACAGCAGCATGATTGCGCGCGCGGCAGTCTGGTTCTCGTCCACATGAATTGATCGTACAAGTGCTTCGGCTTCCTGCTCGCTAAGGAAACGATTGCGCTGCACGTCCGGCCCTGCGCTCAGTCCTGCCGCTGGATTCTCTATAACGCCCGGCGTCTTCCATTTGCGGGCGAGGTTGTAGATGTAGCGCAGGATCACGATGACCCGGTTGATCGTCCCCGCGGCATATTCGTGCGACCGCATATCGCTGATCAGGTCAGCGATGGCATCGGTCTTGAGTTCGTCGAGCGCCAGCGCACCGAGTTTTGGCAAGATGTGAAGGCGCAATACCGTCTCATCGGTCTGCCAGCTGTTCTTGTAGGTCCGCACGTAGGGCAGATATCGCTCATGCACGAACCGGCTGAGCTGCGGCACCGCCCGCATTTCGCGTCGCTTCTGTTGTGGGTCGCTACCGAGGAGCGCTTCGGCCACGATTTGACGGGCCTTGCGACGTGCCTGGTCAAGCGTGAGGACCTCGGCCGGCCCGATCTTGTATTGGCGCTCGCGGCCGCGCTCGTCCGTATAGCGTTGGTAATAGGTCTTGCCCCCGGACTGACGCACTTCAAGCAGAAATCCGCGTTGCGCCACGTCGAAATAGTCGACCTTTTTGCGCGGCGGGGCGCAGATCGCCTGTCGCACAAAACCGACGGACAAAGGTACGATTGGCATTTACGCAGCTGCTTGTTCAATGCCCCGCTTCTGGCCCCACAAAAGCGGTACGTTGTGTTGCAGCATTAAAACGTGAGAGGCCCCTCTATGTTTGCGTAAAGCCAAAGTGCTGGCAAGGAAAATCTTAAATTATGATCTTTTGACTGTAGCATACTACCTTCTCACTCTGCCCTGTTAATACTGATTTTCTTACCTTCGACTTGATTTCAGCGGCCGAATACTGAGCGAACGCTATTTTAGCGCGGTGTGGATTTCTATCCTCTGGTCGGGGGGCTCTTGGCAGTTTTCGTGAGCCAATACCGACAATGGCTTGGCCTTAGACGCTGAAGTTCTTGTTGGCTGAAATATTGGTCGGGGCAGCAGGATTTGAACCTGCGACCTTCTGGTCCCAAACCAGACGCGCTACCAGACTGCGCTATGCCCCGAACGTAGGCGAAAGTGCCAGTTGCACTAGGGTCTTTCGCTCACCGACGCAAGCGCGGTTTCCCGGCTTAGACCAACGCCAAGCTGTCACCGCGTGGAGTCTTTGCTTTCTATTGGCCGGCGCATAGCTTCTCGCAAAATGCAAAAAGTTCGTCCGAATGCGGTTGCTTGAGCCCGCGTCGGAAAGCGGCAAGCGCGTCAGCTTGAGAGTACAGCTTGCGCATCATTCCAAACAATCGCTCGACGATCGCGAATTTGCATTGTGTCGCGTACGTCCAAATCAGAATGACAAATTGCGGGCCATGCAGCACATAGGGCGCGACCTGTTCGACGATCTTGATGACCTCGTCGTCCGAACAATAGCGCCACATATTGCTCAAACCGTGAAAGCCGAACGTCGGCTGCCTCGGCAGCGTCACCCAATATGCAAAAAGATCGGCAACATGTGGGGGCGCAAACCGAATGCCAAACTCGCGTTCGAGCGTTGGCCGATAGACGTTGCAAATCAACTCATCAACGTTATGCGGCATGGCCAGGAATTGCTCATCGGCGAGCGCCTCGGTGAGCTTGCGCGACTGCAGGGAAAAGCCACTATTGCCGACGTTCCCGTTCTGCCATTTCGCGCCGATGTAGTCGTACTCAAAGAACGCCGGATGCCATGCCCGCGGTTCGACCACGTAACCATCCCATTCTATCCACAAGGCGAACGGTGTCTCGATCTTGGGCGGCTTGAGCCGGATTGCCTGATAGCCAACGCGGTCCAGCTTATCGATCTTGACGACGCGAAAATTGCCCTCTGCTTCCTGGTCCGAGAACAGGACCGCGTCGGCGAACTTGCACCCTTGCATCGAAAGATGCATCGCGCGCGTCGTCAGCGCGATCATCGCGCTATCGGCAGCGCACAGCGTCACGTCGTCAAGTGTGATCACTGCGCGGTCCGCCCTCGAGCGGCTGTCGGAGTGTTCGCGCGTCGAATCTGAGATTGATCTCTGGCACCTCGGGGGAGTTCCGCGGCTGTACCCTTTTTCGCGCGCGGGAGAAGCAGTAGTGCCGTGTGGTGGTTTTTGCTTCCAAGCAGGTCCTTACGTTCTTTTTTCATTTCCCGGCCGGATAACGAGAAAACATCAGAAAACGGGGAAGGTGGGCTTCGTTAAGTTATACTACCTTGGCGCAAATCGCTTTCAACGCTCCAATGCCAGTTCGAGCGGTAGAGGGCTCGCTGGTCTTTTTTTGAACCAAATCCCGGCGGGAACTCCCGCAAGCGCGCCCAAGAAAAAGGCTCACGGGGCTGACGTGCGGCCCGGACGTTCGCCGCCGCAATCTCGAACCAGAAGCGCCACCGGATTGCGCTATGCCTTGAGGGAGCCGGCATTCGAAAAACGCTTCTTTGGTTTCACGGGGCTTTGAAAATCGGCGAGGCCACGCGATCACCCGGCGCGATCCCGAGTTTGCGGGTCGTTCCGCCAATGACTTCCAATACCGCGCGTATAGGACCGCCGGACGGGATAAGCCGCGTCGACAGCGGCTCGGTATTTTCCGCGATGCGCAGAATGCGGCCGTCGCCGCGGATAAAGATCATGTCGAGCGGGATATAGGTGTTTTGCATCCAGAAACTGACGTCCTGCTCGCGATGAAAGTCGAATAACATTCCCTGCCCTTCGGGCAGCTCTTTGCGGTACATGAGGCCCCTCTCCCGCTCCGCTTCGTTGTCGGCGAGTTCGACCGCAAAGACATGGACGCCGGTCTTGGTGGCAATCTCAAGTGTTTGCCGCCCGGCCTCCCTTGCCGGGAGGGCCGAGACGTATAGGCCAAAAATGATGAAGGCAATGAAACCAAGGGCGCGCATACGCTCGCCTTTACGCGGCCACGGCCGGGGGAGCAATCGGAAAAACGGATGCCTAGTGCGAGGCGAGTCCGAGCGGTCCGCCGTCCGGCCGAACCTCGGCGGCCATCAAGCCCTTTGGCCCGGGTCCAAACCGAACCAGCACCGTCTGCCCCGGCCGGAGTTCGGCGATGCCGTAACGGCGCAAGGTTTCCATGTGCACGAAAATATCGGGAGTGCCTTCGCCGCGGGTGAGAAAACCAAAGCCGCGCAAGCGATTGAACCACTTCACCTGCGCGCGCTCGAGGCCGCTGGTGGCTGTTACCGTGACATGGGTACGCGGTGGCGGCATTTGAGCCGGATGCACCGCAGTACTTTCGTCCATTGATACGATCCGGAAGGCTTGCAGACCTTTTGGGCGCTGCAGTACCTCGCAAATAACCCGCGCGCCCTCGTAGGCGGTCTGATAGCCGTCACGACGCAGACAAGTCACATGCAGGAGGATGTCGGGCATTCCATTGTCAGGAACGATAAACCCAAAGCCCTTCGAGACGTCGAACCACTTGATGACGCCGGTCAACTCGATGAGATTAGTCGCCGTTTCGTCGACGAGTTCTCTGACCGTTCCTGGCCGGAGATTGGTCCCAGACATTTTCGATTCAATCCCGTCCGACGCCATGACGACGCACGCTGCCGCCTTGCTGGCGCCTCTTGCAGGGCGCTTCGACGAATCTTGCGGAAATGAAGATAACACCGGCCTAAGATCGGCAAAGGCCTATTATGTGCTTGCACACAGCTCTGTGCACAACGTAGTGCGCGACGAATCAGTGGACTATGAATGGACTAAGCGCGTCGCCAATGTCATTTCGCACGACCAGATCAGCGAGATCGTCGAACTCGGTGGGTTCGCGATTGATGATGACCAGAGCCGCGCCGTTACGTTTGGCCATAAGCGGAAAACCGGCCGCCGGCCAGACGACCAGCGACGACCCGACGGCCAGAAACAGATCGCAATTTCTGGTCAATTCCTCAGCGCGCTGCATCGCCTCAGGCGGCATTGCTTGACCGAACGATACTGTCGCGGTTTTGATGTGCCCCCCGCAGCTGCAGTCGGGGGCATGCTGGCCCGCGGCTTCGAATTTTTCCTTCACCCAGGACAGTTCATAGCGTTTCGCGCAGTCAAGGCAGATTGCGTAAGTGGTGTTGCCATGCAGTTCGACAATATCCGAGGCAGCGATACCTGAAACCTGATGTAAATTGTCGATGTTCTGCGTGATCAGCGCGGGACTTTTGCCGATACGATAAAAACTCGCGAGCGCCTGATGACCCCGGCCGGGCCGGGCCTTGCCGAAGCTGTCTTCCATGGCGAAGCGCCGCCGCCAGGCTTCGTCGCGCATCTCCTGACTCGCCAAGAAGGCGTCGAACGGAATCGGCTGATTCTTTGTCCAGATGCCGCCGGGCGAGCGAAAATCAGGAATCCCACATTCGGTAGAGATTCCCGCCCCGGTAAAGGGGACAATTGCCGACGCGTCGTCGACCAAGTCGCGCAGGCGTGAAACGGCAGTAGGGAGATCGGACGCGATCATTTCTGTATAGTGGCCCTATCGGTCAGACAGTGAGTGAGGTTTAGCCTATGCGATATCTGCACACCATGCTGCGCGTTCGTGACCTCGACGCAGCGCTCGACTTTTATTGCAACAAGCTCGGATTGAAGGAAACCCGCCGGCGGGTAGACGACAAGAACCGCTATACTCTTGTGTTCCTGGCCGGTCCCCACGACGAACAATTGGTTGAGACAAGCAAAAAAGCCGGCCGGCCGGGCCCGGAGGTGGAGCTTACGTATAACTGGGATACCGAGGACTATGGCGAGGCACGGTATTTCGGCCATCTCGCCTTTGAAGTCGACGATATCTACGCCACTTGCGATCGGCTGATGAAGGCCGGAGTGACCATCAATCGCCCGCCGCGCGATGGCGTCATGGCCTTCGTACGTTCGCCCGACAAACATTCCGTCGAGCTGCTGCAAAAAGGCGCAGCCAAGCCGCCGCAGGAACCGTGGAAATCGATGCCCAATACCGGCAAGTGGTAAGTGTCGCTCGCTTGCCGCTGCGAATGAAGGCCTTTATACCCCCGGGACGTTCTCCATTTGCGCGGTGCCCGGACGGCCAGCCGGTATGGCCTGGCAACGCGTGTGCGCCCTTCGTCTAGAGGCCTAGGACACCGCCCTTTCACGGCGGTAACAGGGGTTCGAATCCCCTAGGGCGCGCCATTTGCCTTTGCACTCATAGCTGCCATGCGAAGATGCCGCACTTATCACGCGTTTTTTAACATACAAGTTATGGGCCGGATGATTCTTTAGGGGATATACAGTTCGCTGTCCTGTAGCGAGCTCTCCAAGGAGCGTCAGGCGATGATCAATAGCAAGAACGTGGTGTCAGCGCTGCGGCGCGACGTGGCGTTCGTGTGGCACGCGGTGATCGCTGTGGTGTTCATCGGGTTTGCCACGCTAGCGGTTGCGGCCGCTTTTCTCGATCTTCTGGCGATCCGGCACTAGGCTGTTGCGGCGGATATTGATGCCGCTGCCCGTTGAAATCCTCCACCACAAAATGCGCAGCAGCGTTCGAAGCGATGCGTTCGATGTAGTTCGGGCCGACAGGCGATTTGCCGTAGCCGCCGGGGATATCCAGCACGTAAGTCGGCTGGCATAGACCCGACGAACGTCCCCGCAAGTCGCGCATGAGCCTTTGCCCTGTTGCAATATCGGTCCGCAGATGGCCGGTGCCGGGCGCAAGATCACTGTGGTGCAGGTAGTATGGTTTGATCCTGCACTCGACCAAGGTCCGCATCAGCTCGGCTATTACCTCGGGCGTGTCGTTGACGCCCGCGAGCAGCACTGTCTGGGCAAGGAGTGGAATGCCGGCATCCGCCATACGCGCGCAGGCCGCCCGCGCGCGTACACTCAATTCGCGGGAATGGTTGACGTGTACGGCCACATAGGTTGGTTTGCCCTTGATCTTGATCGCTCGCACCAGTTCTGACGTGACGCGCGCGGGATCCGCCACCGGTACGCGTGTATGAATGCGCACGACCTTGACGTGATCGATACCTGCGAGGGCCCTCATGACCGCGCGCAACCGGCGCGGTGCCAGAACCAGCGGATCGCCGCCAGTGAGGATTACTTCCCAAATTTCCTGGCGCGCCCGGATGTAGTCGAGCGCGCGCGTCAATGCCTTTGGCGACAACGCGTTCTGCTTCCCTGGCCCGACCATTTCGCGGCGGAAACAAAAACGGCAATAGACCGCACAAATATGTGTCAGCTTGAGCAGCACGCGGTCCGGATAGCGATGAACGATGCCTTCTACCGGACTATATGCGTCGTCGCCGATCGGATCTTCTAGCTCTTCAGGCCGATGGAGCAGTTCCGCAGGATCCGGAACGAATTGACGGGCAATCGGATCCTGGGGGACGTTGTGAGTGATCAATTGCGCCAATGCCTCCGGCAGCGCCAGCGCATATCGCTCGGCAACGGCGTGCAGCGCCGGCCGATGCTCCGGCGGTACCAGTCCGCGCTCGCAGAACTGAGCAGGGGTTCGTAAAGTCGTCATGGTCTTTTCCCTTTTCTATTCACCTACGGTTCGACCACGGGCGTCCAGATTACACGGTCGATATGCGGTGCACCGGTAGCCAGCATCACCAGCCGGTCGAACCCAAGAGCAATCCCGCTGGCCTGCGGCATGTATCCCAAAGCGCTGATGAAATCCTCATCCACCGGATAACGCTCGCCATGGATACGTTGCTTCTCCGCCATCGCGGCCTCGAAGCGGGCACGCTGCTCGGCAACGTCTGTCAACTCACCAAAGGCGTTGGCGAGCTCAATGCCACAGACGTAAAGCTCGAATCGTTCGGCGACCTTGTCGCTGCCCGGCTTTGGCCGCGCCAGTGCGGCCAAAGGCAATGGGTACTCATATAATATGGTCGCGCGACCAAGACCGAGACGAGGATCCACACGCTCGGCCAAGATACGGCTGAAGATATCGCCCCAGGTATCGTCTGGTGCAACAGCGATGCCGGCTTTAGCCGCCTGAGCTGCAATCGCCGCTTTGTCGCCGCTGCCTCCGTTTATCGTCGCCAGGACATCAACTTCCGCATATCGCGCGAACGCCTCCGCGACAGTCATCCGCTCCGGCGCCGCGTAGGGATCGGCGGTTTTGTCCCGAAATCGGAATTCCTTTGTATTGGCGGCACGCGCCGCCTCCGCCAGCACTGCGGCGCAATCGTCCATCAGCGCCTCGTAGGTTTCGTTCGCCCGATACCATTCCAGCATGGTGAATTCGGGATGATGCAGCGCGCCGCGTTCTCGGTTGCGGAACACGCGCGCAAAGTCGACAACGCGCGTCTCGCCCGCCGCAAGAAGTTTTTTGCACGCAAATTCCGGCGAGGTGCGCAGATATAACCGCTGGCGTTTCCCGTCCGGTCCGATCAGATCGGTGGCGAATCCATGAAGATGCGTCTCGTTACCCGGCGAAATCTGAAGAGCCGCTGTCTCGACTTCCAGAAAATTCCGTTCCCTGAACCAGGCTCGCAAGGCCGCCGCTATGCGGCCGCGCGCCAACAGGAAGGGCCTGCGGGCGGCGTACGCGCCGGCGCTCCAGAATGGCGGACTTTTCGGCACGTTTACCCCGGCCGGATAACCAGCGAGAAAAGCTGGCATCGGGCGAGAAGATCGCTATGGTGCGGCCCGAAACGGCCCCCAGCCACACTTAATCCAGGGATCCCAATCGTGAAGGTCATCGCTTCTTCGCTCCGTAAAGGCAATATCGTCGATATCGACGGCAAGCTTTATGTGGTTCTCACCGCAGAAAATTTTCATCCCGGCAAAGGCACGCCAACCACCCAGGTCGATATGCGCCGGATTTCGGACGGCGTGAAGACCTCCCAGCGCTACAAGACCACCGACCAGGTCGAGCGCGCCCATGTCGAGGACCACGAATTCAGCTACCTCTATCAGGACGGCGACGGCTTTCACTTCATGAATCAGGAAACCTTCGATCAGGTGCAGGTTCCAGCCGACATCGTTGGAGATTACGCAGTTTACCTTCAGGAAGGCATGGTCGTGAACCTGAGCGTCCACGAAGGCGTTCCGGTCGCCATCGAAATCCCGCAAAAGGCGACGCTCGAAATCGTCGATACCGAGCCGGTCGTCAAGGGTCAGACTGCTTCCGGTTCATTCAAGCCGGCCAAATTGTCAAATGGAGTGCGCACCATGGTGCCGACGCACATCGTCGTCGGCACGCGCGTTGTGATCAACACCGCCGATGGTTCCTACGTGGAACGCGCGAAAGACTGACGCTACACGCGGACGCTCGCGCGCACTTCTTTTGGAAATAAATCGTCAGGGCTAAGCCTCTTTGCCGTTACGCCCTGTGCGTGGGCGAAGCGGCAGAATGCTTCAAGAGTCCTGCGGTTTTCTTCCAGCCCATAGGGAAACGGATCGTCGCCGAAATTTCTGCTCCATTCGCCGGCGACCGCCGCCGCCCATGGCACCGGGATGCGTGACGCCGTTAAATCCTGCATTCGTTCGAGGCTTCGCCGCTTGGCCTCATCGAACGCCTTGAACAAGTTCATTGCCACCCACGGATATCGTTCGAACACAGCGCGACGCATCGCAATCACGTGCATGATCGGAAAAATGCCGGTTGCCGTGTAGTAGCGCATCTCCTCGGCGCGGTAGTCAGGATACAGCCGCGCGATCTTGCCGCCGCCCTTGTCGAAAGCATCCGGGACGCGCGCAGAAATCGCCGCGTCGACCTCACCCGAAAGAAGCATCGCCGAAATACTGGTGTCGCGCCGCTGCTGATATTGAATGCCGTCCGGCAACTTAAATTCGACCTTTTCCTCGCGGCCGGCCTCGTTCATGCCGGCCTGTACCCATTCGATTTTGCGCAAATCCACGCCGGCCGTCTCGGACAGAAAACCCCGCGCATAGATACCGGCAGTCTGCGCCCATTCCGGAATGCCGACGCGCTTGCCTTCCAGATCCTTCGGCTTGGCGATACCGCGGTCGGCGCGCACATAAAAAGCCGAGTGCCGGAAAACGCGGGAGGGAAAAACCGGAATTCCGACAAAGGGGGAATTGCCCTGCGAGGCGTAACCGATGAACTTGCCGAAAGACATTTCTGAGATGTCCCACTCGCGGTTCTTGATGAACCGGTAAAAAATTTCCTCGACCGGAAGCACGAAGGCCGTGAGTACGGTGCCCTCGACCCGCACGACACCGTTCACAAGATCACGCACATGATCGTAGTCGGTCGTGGCGAGCGTCAGATGCAAACGCGCGGTACCGCCGTTCTCGATAATCTCTGTTTCACGATCGGCACCCGATGCCGCCGTTAGATTGGCCTCACGCACCGTCATGGTCTTGTGGTCTCCAACTTCCGGGGGCGCCTGGCCGGCGCTGCGGCGCACCCTACACCAGGACACAACCCTTGTATGTGCCGGTTCGATGCCCTTAACTCGGGACTCGGGATATTATTGACTCGTGGCTGGCCGGGCAGAACGAGGGAAGTCGATTGAAACGTGCCGTTCTTGTTGGCCTTGCCTTATTCATCGCCAATGCCGCGCCAGCGGAGGAGATGAAGAGTCCGCATATTTCGGTGGCCCGTGTCGATTGGGACGCGGCGGCCGCGAATGTTATCGAACGGCCCGCAAGCGGCACACCGGCGGAGGCGTTTGCCAATCTTAACGTTGCCGCCGAAATGGGTTTCCCAGGCATAGCCAACAGCCCTGTACCGGTCCTTCTTCCCTTCGATGTTGATGGCTTCGCCAAAGAGCTTGCGGCCAATCCCGGGCAATCAGCGGATAAGCTGGCCGAAACCGCCGATCGCTTCATGCGGTCAGGCTTTCGCGCCACGAAATTCTTCCTCACCGGCCCGGCAGGCTACGATTCAGCATTTGCATTGAAGGCCTCCGACGTCTCGGAGCTGTCGGACATCCGTTATGCGGATCCGGTCTACGTCCTGTTATCGGGTTTCGGCATGACCTATCAGCTTGACGGGCCGGCTCCTCCCGAAGGGGAACCGGCAAAAGCGCTACAAAATGATTTCCCCGGAATCCGCCGTTATCTGCACGAGTCCTATATCCGCTACAGCTTCGACCGCTATGGCGTGACCTACGTCGCCGCCATTTACTGCCTCGACACTCGTCCGCGCTCGAAGATTCTTACGTGCAAACAAGCCGACCGAATTATGGATCGGTTCCTGCGCGCGCTTAAGCTCGCTGGCGGCACGCCATCGGCCAACACGACCGTCAACGCCCTGCGCCTGGAGCGACCTAAGAATGAATCGAAAGATTTTACGTATTTCAGCCCGGGTTATCTCATTCCCTACTCAGGATTGAAAAAGGACGTCGGCGGCCGCGCCGACTACACGGTCTATGCGCGACTGCGGTTTCCGATAAAAGAGCCCCCTGCTTTCGCCAATTCTCAATCTTTTAACAACTGGGGTGATTGCGATTTTACCGGCCGCTCGGTGCGCAGCCCGCGCAGGAAGGATCAACCCTACTCGTGCAAGGTGAACGGACGGCCGCTCGTGTTCAACGAATCCGCTCCCGCCAACTACTCGTATCCATGGCGTGATAATTTTTGCGAGCATCGCCACTACTTTGTTGGCCAATGTCCCGCTGGCGAAGGCCATCAAGGTCAGGACATCCGGCCGAGCTCCTGTACGCTGTTCAATGATGGCGCCGACCGCTGCTTGCCCTATCAACACGAGGTCGTGGCTGCGCATGACGGCTTTATCCTGCGCGCCCGCAAGCAGGAGGCGGTGTATCTATTTATCAATACGGCGAGCACTCACGCGCGTGTGCGGTACATGCACATGAATCCGAACCAGCTCGACGCCGACGGAATTGTCAGCGGCAAGCTGGTGCATGAAGGGGATCTGCTGGGAAAAGTCGGTAACTACAACAATGGCGAGCGGGGAACCACCTATCACTTGCACTTCGATATGCAGGTGCCGACCAAGCTCGGCTGGGTATTTGTAAATCCGTATATGACGCTCGTTTCTGCCTACGAACGGCTGATCGGCGCGCGCGGTACCGAGATCAAGGATGGCGATGCCGTGCCTGCGGTGGCCGGAGTCCCGCCGGTGATCCAGCATCCGGAGCCGCTCGCCACGGCTCAAGGTCCCGAAACGCAGACGGAAGAATCAGCGGCCGTGCGCGCCAAGCCGAAGCCGCACAAGAGCGTCGATAAGTCGCAGAAAAAACGCCGGCATGTACGAAAGCGTGGTCGGCACAGCGCGAGTTAGCGCGCCGCGTCCGATTGTCTGCGCCCGATCCGCAACTAGAATGCGCTATGCCACGATTCTCCAACACCACCGTACCGGCTTGTTTCGTGACTCGGCGCACGCTCATGTCCGGCGCCGCCGCTATCGCGGCGGGCTTCGCGTTCGGTTGGCGCGCCGATGCGGCTCCGTCTCCGACCTTTGCAAACTGGGTCGCGAGTTTCCGCGCGCGCGCTCTCAATCGCGGTATCTCGGAACAGACCTACGACCGTGTGATGGGCGCGGTCACGCCAGATACCAGCGTGCTCGCGGAATACCGTTCGCAGCCCGAGTTCACCGAACTGATGTGGCAATACATCAATCGGCGTTGCTCGGGTTGGCGCGTGATGACTGGAAAACAACGCGCAAAAGAATATGCCGGCCTCCTCGCGCGCATCGAAAAAGACTACGGCGTCGATCGCTACATTATGCTGGGTCTCTGGGGCATGGAATCCTCGTTCGGCGAGGTCGTCACCAACCCGAAATACATGCGACCGATTATTCCGGCGCTCGCCGCCCTAGCCTGGAGTGAGCCGCGCCGTCGCGCATACTGGGAAGCCGAGCTGTTGAACGCGCTCGCCATTGTCGATCGCGGCCTGGCGCAGCCGTCAGAGATGGTCGGCTCCTGGGCGGGGGCGATGGGGCACACCCAATGGATGCCGGAGGTCTGGCTGAATATGGGTGTCGACTATGATCACGATGGCTACACCTCCCCGTTTGGCAAACCGGACGATTCCTTTGCCGGAACGGCGCGCTATCTTGTCGAGCGCGGCAATTACAGGCGCGGTGAGGCCTGGGGCTGCGAGGTCACCGTGCCCGCCGGCCATGCCAAGTTGGCGAATAATCGCACGATGCGCTCCTATGCCAAATGGGCGGAACTCGGCATCCGCCGCGCCGACGGCGCCGCCTTTGCCCGACCGAGCGACCAAGCGAAGTTGTGGCTCCCGGTCCCGGGGGGCCCGGCCTTCCTGACCGGACAAAATTTTCGAGCCGTGCATTCGTATAACCCCTCTTCGAGCTACACGCTCGCGCTTTGCTATCTTGGCGATCTCATTCGCGGCGATCCGCCGTTCCGTCAGCAGTTCCCAGGCGGCGAACGCGCGCCGACATTTGAGGAGGTCAAGGAAATTCAGCGCCGGCTTAACGACCAAGGGTTCAAGACCGATGGCATCGACGGGCGCATTGGCAGCGACACGATCAAGGCCATTCTTGCCTACCAAAAGAAAGTCGGCATGGACCCGGCCGATGGCTATGCCGGGCTGAAACTACTCGCCCGATTGCGTCAGGGCCCGTAATCCGGTTGGATGCCGCCACCCGCCCCGGAGGCGGCAAACGGCGGAGCCCACCTTGGCGAGTAACAGAAGCGACAACGCAAAAACACGTCCTGCAGGCGGCTTGTCCGCGCTCGACCGTCCGGTTCCGGCGGGCGTCAACGCGGCCGGTTTTGGCAGCGACGTGGTGGCGGATGCGTTGCGCGCGACCGACATTCCGTATATCGCGCTCAACCCGGGCGCGAGCTATCGCGGCCTGCACGACAGCCTCGTGAACTATCTGGGCAACGAGCGGCCGCAGATGTTGCTCTGTCTGCACGAAGAAAGTGCGGTCGCGATCGCGCAGGGTTATGCCAAGGTGACCGGCAAGGCCATGGCCGCTGCCGTGCATTCCAATGTCGGCCTGATGCACGCCACGATGGCGGTCTTCAATGCCTGGTGCGATCGCATGCCGATGGTGATCCTCGGCGCGACCGGCCCGGTCGACGCCGTCAAGCGACGGCCTTGGATCGATTGGATCCATACGGCGCGCGATCAAGGCGCATTGGTCCGCGGCTACACCAAGTGGGATGACCAGCCGGCCTCGCCGGCAGCTGCGCGAGAAGCCGTTCTGCGCGCCAACTGGATCGCAAACACCGCGCCGCGCGGACCGACTTACGTCAATCTCGATGCGGAAATGCAGGAAAGCAAACTTGCGGAGCCGGTTGCGCCGATCGATGCCAAACGGTTCATGCCGCCAGTCGAAAGCGCCGCCCCGGCCGAATTCGTCGGACAGGCGGCCGATCTGCTGCGCAACGCCAAGCGCCCGGTGATGCTTGCTGGCCGCGTATCGCGCAGTCTTGAGGCGTGGAAGGCACGCGTCACGCTCGCCGAGCGGCTCAACGCACGCGTTGTGACCGATCTGAAGATCGCCGCCTCGTTCCCCACCGATCACCCGCTTCACGCGGGCGCGCCGGGCGGGACGGTGCTCTCGGCCGAGGCGGCCGACGCCATTCGTGGTGCCGATGTCATTCTCAGTCTCGACTGGGTCGATATCGCGGGCACGATCAAGAATACCGGCGGCAATGTCGCTGCGAAAATCGTTCAGGTTTCGGTCGATCATCGCCTGCACAATGGCTGGAGCATGGACTATCAAGGCCTGCCGCCAGTCGACGTCATGATCGATTGCGAGCCGGACGTGGCGGTGCCCGCATTGCTCGCTCTGCTCGGGCCAGGCAAGCCACATCTGGTGCCGGTCAAGGCCGAGCCATTCAAGCCCGCCGGCGACAAGCTCACCGTCGATCATCTCGCCGATACCTTGCGCCGTGCGGTCGGCGACCGGTCCGTGTCTCTCACCCACGTCTCGCTGTCCTGGAACGGCGCCGCCTGGTCGTTCCGGCATCCCCTCGACTTCCTCGGCGGCGACGGTGGCGGTGGCGTCGGCGGCGGTCCCGGCATTTCGGTGGGCGCCGCATTGGCCTTGAAAGGCTCCGGCCGGTTGCCGGTTGCGGTGTGTGGCGACGGCGATTTCCTGATGGGCGTGACCGCACTTTGGACGGCGGCACATTATCGCATTCCGCTGTTGATCGTCGTTGCCAACAACCGTTCGTTCTTCAATGACGAACTGCACCAGGAGCGCGTTGCTCGCGTGCGCAACCGCCCGATAGAAAACCGTTGGGTTGGCCAACGTATCTCGGAGCCCGACATTGACCTCGCCAGCATGGCGCGCGCGCAAGGCGCGGAGGGCTTCGGCCCTGTCACCAGAGTCGCCGATCTCGCGTCCACGTTCGAAAAGGCGATCGCCGCCGTCGAAAACGGTGCCGTTGCCGTCGTCGATGTCCGGGTCGAACCGGGTTACACTGCTCCGGTAACCGCGATCATGACCCGAACGAGCGACTAGCGTCCAATGGCGTTCGCTCCAGCATCCGCCAATGCCATGCTCGTGGCCGACGATATCTTCGTGCAATTCGACACGCCCGAAGGCCCGATCACGGCCGTCGACAGTGTTTCATTCAAAGTCAGTCCGGGCGAATTCCTTTCGGTCATCGGCCCATCGGGCTGCGGCAAATCGACACTGTTTAACGTGATCGGCGGTTTGCTCGCGAGCCACCAAGGGACGGTGAGTGTCGGGGGCGAGACAATTTCCGGACCGCATAAGTCGATCGGCATGGTGTTCCAGGAAGAATCGACATTCCCCTGGCGGACGGTCATCGACAACGTCGTTTTCCCGCTGGAACTTGTCGGCATGCCCAAAACCAAACGCGCCGAGCGCGCGCGGCATTTCATCAAGATGGTTGGTCTCGACGGATTCGAAAACCGTTATCCGGGCGAACTGTCTGGCGGGATGCGACAACGCGTGTCGCTCGCGAGAACTCTCGCCTCGGAGCCGAAAATCCTGTTGATGGACGAACCCTTTGCCGCACTCGACGAGCAAACACGGTTGTTGCTTGGCGACAAGGTTCTGCAAATCCAGCAGCAGTTGAAGCAAACGACGCTGCTGATCACCCACAACATCACCGAGGCGGTGCAGATGTCAGATCGCATTCTGGTGATGACGTATCGGCCGGGCAAGGTGAAGCGTATCGTCGATATCGATCTGCCGCGGCCGCGTACGTCGGAAATTGTGGGCAGCGAGGCTTTCGGCCGCTATGTCGCGCAAATCTGGAACGATCTGCGCGAGGAAGCAAATCGCGGCATGCGTGACGAGGAAAAAAGCATGCTGAACCATGACGAGCGTGCTGTATGACAGTCGTCGCCGCCCCCGCTTCCCGCTCACCTCGAAACTACGCCCCCCAGCTGGTGGGCTTGGGCTCATTTGTTGCTTTTGTTCTCATTATTGAAGTGTCTATCCGCACCGGTCTGCTCAACCGCTATATTATACCTGCGCCGTCGGAGATCATTACAAGCTTTGGCCGCCTGTTTCTGGAGGAGAACATTGTCCGTCGTTTCATTTTGACGGCCGCCGAATGCGTCGCCGCCGGTGTGATGGTCACGATATGCGGCGTCACCATCGGCGTGATCATGCAGCGGTTCAGCCTGCTGCAAAGAGCCTGCGAAACCTGGGTCGCCGCATTTGCCTCAGCACCGCTGGTTTTGGCCTATCCGTTGTTCATGGTGATCTTTGGCCGCAACGCCTGGACCATCATCATGATGGGGTTCTTCTCCGCTTTGCCGCCGGTCATCCTAAAAACCATAGAAGGCATATCCGGCACGCGCAAAGTTCTCGTTAATGTGGGGCGCAGCTTCAATCTCACGGCGACCCAGCAATTCTGGAAAATTCTGTTTCCGGCGGCGTTGCCGACCATCTTTGTGGGAATACGGCTCGGGTTGATCTTCGCGCTGATCAATATCGTCGGCACGGAATTTCTCATCAATTTCGGCGGGCTCGGACAACTCATCAATGACCTGGCCGAGCGTTATGATCTTGCCGGCACATATGCCGCGATCTGCTTTGTCGTTCTCGTGAGCGTGTTGTTTTTCATCGCGCTGGAAAAGGCTGAACGATGGCTGAGACCGGTCGATTGAGGCAGGCGGCGGTTGCCGCACCGATCGTGAACCCGGTGACGCTGCTGCGCGTTGCGATCATCCTCGGCGTGTTGGCGCTGTGGGAACTGCTGGCCGATTCTGGCTGGCTTTACCGCGACGTGGTCCCTTCGCTGCTGTCGATCGGCCGCGCCCTGGCCACGTTGCTCTCGGACCGTAGTTATTATTTTCATCTCGGCGTCACCGCCGCCGAAATCGCCACGGCGCTGACAATCGGCGGGCTTGCCGGCCTCGTGGTCGGCCTTTTGCTTGGCGGAAACCGTTTTCTGTCCAAAGCCTTCGAGCCTTATCTTTATTATCTCGGGCCGACGCCGAAGATCATATTCTTCCCGGTCATGATCATGTGGTTCGGGGTGGGCCCTGAATCCAAGGTCGCGCTCGGCACCCTGTCGTGTTTTTTTCCCGTGGCGCTCAACGTCGCCGCCGGGATGCGGCAAATCGACAAGGTGCTCATTCGCGTCGGCAAGAGCTTTCGCGCCTCCACCGCACAGATGGTCCGCAAGATTTACTTGCCTGCCATGCGACACCCGATCATCAACGGCGTACGGCTCGGCTTCGGCTTTGCGCTGATCGGTACTCTGCTTGCCGAAACAAAGCTGTCCAACAAGGGTATCGGCTTCCTGATCATTCAGGCTTATAGCGTGTTCGACATGCCGCGCATGTATGCCATGCTGATTGTGCTGTTCGTGCTCGCAATCGGGGCCAATGCGCTGATCGGCCGGCTGGGCGGCCTCGATAGCATCAAGAGAACCTAAAGCGCGGCAGAAAGGGGTAGTTCGTCATGAGGAAATGGGTACGGCTCGGGTTGGCGATGATCGCCGTTGGGGCCTTCTCCGGCTCCGCATCGGCGGACGACCTGGTGAAGATGACCATCGGTCAACGCGGTAACTGGGACACCGCGATAACCCATCTCGGCGAAAAGGCCGGCATTTTCAAGAAACACGGCCTCCAGCTCGAAATGATCTATACATCCGGCAGCGGCGAAACGCTGCAGCCCGTGATAGCCGGCGGCGTTGATCTCGGACTTGCCGTCGGAACGCTCGGTGCCATGGCCGCATATTCGAAAGGAGCGCCGGTGCGCATCGTCGGTGCACAGGCGACTGGTGCCGCCGATTATTGGTACGCCAAGAATCCCGCCATCAAGACATTAAAGGACACAAACGGCTATACCATCGCTTATTCGAGCAACGGTTCGTCGACCCACAGCGTCGTGCGTGCCTTCATTGACGAATACAAGCTTGCCGGCACCAAAACCCAGACCACCGGATCGCCGAGCGCAACGCTGACCGCGGTGATGACCGACCAGGTCGATGTCGGCTGGGCATCGCCGCCATTTGGCCTGAAGGAGATTGAGGAAGGAAAGATTCACATTATTGCCAAGGCAACAGACGCCGCGCTCGTGCGCGGCCAGACCATTCGCGTGCTGGTCGCCAATGCCAAAGTTCTGGAAGACCGAAAAGACGTACTGGACCGCTTCATGCGCGCCTACCGCGAATCCATTGACTACATGTATTCGGACAATCCGCAGGTCATCAAGGACTATGCTGAATTCGTGCGGGTGCCGGAAGCCATGGCCAGGCGTGTGCGCGACGAGTTCTTTCCGAAAGGCCTGGTCGATCCTGACCAAATTCAGGGTCTCGATACGTTGATCCCGGAAGCTGTGAACCTCAAGTTCATTCCGGCGCCACTCAGCAAGCAACAGATCACTGAATTGATCCAAATTCCGCCGCGCAAATAAACAGCGCACGCCGAAGCAAGCCCTAGGGTGAGTCCCATGACGACCGCAGTGTCTCCTCAAGCAGCGTCCGCGCAAGCCGTGGTTCTGCCAAAGAATCGCGGCGCCTATTACGGTGGCGCATGGCACGAGCCGAAGGCCGGGCGTTATGTCGATACGATCAGCCCTGGCACCGGGCAATCATTGGGCAAGGTTGCCGATTCCGGTGCTGACGATGTTGATGCCGCCGTTGCCTCGGCGAAGTCCGCGTTCAAAGAGTGGCGACGCGTGCTGCCTCTCGAGCGCGCCAAGATCTTGCGACGAATTGCAGAAATCTTGCGGCAAAATGCCAATGAACTTGCAATGATCGATGCCGCGGACTGCGGCAATCCGGTGAAGGAAATGGTCAGCGACGCGATGATCGCGGCTGCGCAAATGGAATTCTTCGCCGGATTTGTGACCGAGATGAAGGGCACATCGATTCCGATGGGCCCGGATGTCGTCAATTTTTCGGTGCGCGAGCCTCTCGGTGTCGTTGGCCGCATTATACCGTTCAACCACCCGTTTATGTTCTGTGCGGGCAAATCCGCCGCACCTCTCGCCGCCGGCAATACCGTGGTGGTGAAGCCGCCGGAACAGGCGCCGTTATCCTCGTTGCGGCTGGCCGAATTGATTGGCGGGCTCCTGCCAGCCGGCGCGTTCAACGTCGTGCCCGGCGGACGTGAAGCTGGGCAACGACTGGCAAGTCATCCGGACGTCGCGATGATCGCCCTCATCGGCAGCGTGCCAACCGGGCGCGCGGTGATGAAAGCCGCCTCCGATACGGTCAAACGCACCATGCTTGAACTTGGCGGCAAGAATGCCCTGATCGCCTTTGCCGACGCTGACCCGGATGAAGTTGCGGCGGCAGTGATCGGCGGCATGAACTTCACCTGGTGCGGCCAGTCATGCGGCTCGACCAGCCGGGCCTTTATCCATGAGAAAATACACGATGCGGTCATCGCGCGGGTGAAGGAGAAGATCAAATACTACAAGCCCGGCATCCCCACCGATCCGACCACCACGATGGGCGCGATTGTTTCAAAGCAACAATTCGACCGGGTCATGAGTTTCATTGATTCGGCGAAGAGCGAAGGCGCCGAATTGATTACCGGTGGCGGGCCGCCGTCGGATCCGGCCCTCAAGAGCGGCTTTTACATCGAACCCACAGTGTTCGCGGTGACCGAGAAAAACCGCATCGCGCGCGAGGAGATCTTCGGACCTGTGCTCGGCGTATTCAAGTGGCGGGACGAGGCCAGGATGCTTGAGATGGTCAACGCGGTCGAATACGGGCTCACCGCTTCGATTTGGACCAATGATCTTTCAACCGCGCATCGCACCGCTCTTGCGGTGCAGGCGGGATACGTGTGGGTCAACGAAGTGAGCAAGCACTTTCTCGGAGCGCCATTCGGCGGCTTCAAGCAGTCGGGCCTGGGACGCGAAGAATGCTTCGAAGAGATGCTCGCCTTCACGCAGGAGAAGAACATCCATTTGAAAATCAAGCCGGCGAAAGCCTAGCCGGGTGGATCGAACCCCGCGTTCTTCCAGACGCCGCGATTTTCAGGCGCAGCCATGAATTTCACGAATGCCGTGGCCGCATCGCTCGCCGCGCTGTCGGTCGTGGCGGCAGCGCCATAAAGCGTGTTGAAATCGATACCGGCCGGTAGCGATCCGACAACAGCCACGCCTTTGACATTCGCAACTTCGCTTGCCGGATAGATGCCGATTTCGGCCGGACCGTCCGCCACCAGCTGCACGCCACCGTCGAGAGCCGGCCGGTGAACGGTCTTCTTCGCCATTTCGCCAGCGATGCCGAGTTGCTCCATCACCTTGCCCATGTGGGTACCGCTTGGCGTCTTGCCCGGCGTGGCGTGCACGACGGATCGCGCCGATAGCATCGCCGCACGAAACTTTTCTTTCGTGGAAATATCCGGTTGAGGCATGCCCTCTTTCACCACTACGCTTGTGCCGACGCTGCCGAAAGTCGCCCGGCTGTCGGCGCGCACCTTGCCATCCTTGCCATAACCATCGAGCATCGGCACCGGCATCACCAACACGTCCGCTTTTTCGCCCGCCGCAATCTTGTCGCGCAGCGCGCTGAGAACATCATAAACGAAGGTCACTTTGTTTCCGGTCTTTTGCTCGAACCGCGGGGTAAGCTCGGCGAATACCTCCTTCGGCGCGCCGCCGCTCATGACTCTGATCTCGATCGATCGTGCAATGATCTTCATCTGTTTCGATTGCGGCTAGAGCTTGAATGTTTCAAGCGTCCCGGGATGAAACATTTCCTCGATTGTCACCAACCGCGGTGAAAGACCCTGCGAATGATGATGGCGCAGGAAGGTCTCCAGCGTCTTGCGGTTTGGCGCGACACCATATGACCAGAAGTCTTCCCCCATCAGCGCACGGGCTTCCATGAGTCGTTCTTCGACGAAGGGCAGCGTCACTTTCGTCGACGATGTATCGGCGAGCTTTTCGAGCGCGATCGTCTTCGCGTGCTCGAAGGCCTTGAAAACCGCGCCCGGTAACCACGGGTGTTGCTCCGCAAGTTCTCGACGCACACCAACAATGTGCATGATCGGGAAGATACCCGTGCGTTTGTAATAATCTTTGGCTGCCGCCACCGGATCGGGAAATAACCAGCCAATTTGCGGGTGGCGGCCGAAACCGGGAGGCACGCGCGGGCCGACGAAGCCATCGATCTCGCCTGCTTCAAGCATGCTCGACAGCGTACGTCCCTCTGGCGCGTTATCGAGCCGTACATTCTTCGGCAGGCTAATGGCTATTTTTTCCGGCCGGCCGGCTTCTTCCAGTCCACCTCTGATCCAATGTATGTCGGACGGTTTTACGCCGTGGTCATCCTCGAGGATCGCGCGCGCCCACACGTTTGCCGTCAGCTGATACTCCGGTACTCCGATTTTCTTGCCCTTGAGGTCGCCCGGCTTCTTGATGCGATCGGTGCGCACATAAATCGCCGTATGCCGGAAGGCGCGCGACACGAAGGCCGGAACGCCGACATAGGGGCAATTGCCCTGCGCGGTTTTCACCGTAAAGCTCGACATCGACAATTCGCAAATATCGAATTCCGCACGGCGGAAGGCGCGGAAGAAAATTTCCTCGGGGTCGAGCGCCATAAATACCGGATCGACACCATCGATTTGCACGAGCCCGTCGGACAATGGGCGCGTCCGGTCGTAGTCGCGCACGGCGATGGAAAGATTGAGCTTGGCCATAAGAATCCCGGCTGGTCGTCGAAAGTGTCCGGAATGTCATATGCGAATTGGCGCCGGGATGCTACTCCACCCCGCGTTTTTGCGTTTTATCGTCCGGTGTTACATCGACCGCCTGCGCGTGACCGGTGATTTTTACAGGAGCACGGCAATCCTTCATGCAAGGATTTGGATTCCAGAAGGCCTTCTCGGTCTTTTCCCGATCGTCGTCGTAGAAGCCACCCTGGTTCGGCATTTTTACCTGAGCCCAGGTTTCTTTTGACAAAACGAACTTGTCGTCGACGATATCATTGAGATTGAGCACATAAGCTACGACGGCGTAGAGCTCATCATTGCTGAGCGATTCCGCGTCGCCGAATGGCATGGAACGCCGGATATAGTCGAATACGCTCGACAGATAGGGGAAATAGGAACCAACTGTTTTGACCGGATCGTGCGAGGCGAGCGTGCCCTTGCCTTGCGCGAGTTGGGGCCAACGACCGGCGCTTTCACCAAATTCGCCGTGGCAGGCCGCGCACTTGTCGAGGTAAACCTTTTCCCCGGCTTTGACCGAGCCGCGGCCTGGCGGGGCACCCTGCCCGTCTGGCCGCACGTCGATATCCCATCCGGCAATTTGCTCCGGGGTAGCGGCCTGCCCGATGTCGTAATTGCGCGGAGCGTCGCTTTTCGTCTGCGCCTGCGCCGGGGCGGCAGTGAGCAGAAGCGCGGCCAGAAGCGCGGAACTAGCCAACCTCGACATTCTCGACCTCGCCGTTCGCCTTGAGTGCCCAGGTTTGAATTCCGTTGTTATGGTAGATCGAATTGACGCCGCGGATCTTGCGCAAGGCATCCTTGCTGGGCTGGACATAGCCGGTGTCGTCCATAGCGCGCGACTGCAGCAAAAGCTCTTCGCCGTTCCAGTCGAGGTCGTGGTAGAAACGCACGCAGGCCTTGTTGAACACCGGTCCGTCAATTCGCGCTGTGCGCCAATTGCGTCCACCGTCGAACGACACGTCGACGCGCCTGATCTTGCCGCGGCCCGACCACGCCAGGCCAGAGATCACATTGAACCCCCTCTGTTTCACCGGCGCTTGCGGTGACGGCGATGTAATGATCGACTTTGCATCCATGACAAACGTGAATTGACGTGCTTTGCCGTTTTCGAGCAGGTCGGTGTACTTGGACGTTTCTTCGCGCGTGAACCAAGGCTGGTCGCCGATCTTCAGGCGGCGCAACCATTTCACCCAGACATTGCCTTCCCAGCCCGGCACCACCAGCCGCACGGGATAGCCTTGTTCAGGGCGAAGCATTTCGCCATTCATGCGATAGGCAACGATACAGTCGTCGAGCGCCTTGCCGAGCGGGATCGAACGGTTCATCGCCGCGGCGTCGCCGCCTTCGGCCATGATCCATTTTGCATTCGGCCTGGGACCGGCCTGCTCCAGCAGAACTTTCAAAGGCACGCCGGTGTATTGCACGCAATGCACCATGCCGTGGGTATACTGACAGCCATTAAGCTGCGCACCACGCCATTCCATGCCCGAATTGGCGGCGCATTCCAGGAAATAGATCTTGTTGACGCGCGGCAAACGTTTGAGCTCATCGAGGGTGAATATCAGAGGCTTTTCGACCAACCCATGCAGCATCAGCCGGTAATCATTGGGATCGATTTCGGCGACGCCTCCGTGATGACGTTCGAAGCACAATCCGTTCGGAGTGATGATGCCGTCGAGCTGATGCAGTGGGGTAAAGCTGACCGAGGATTCGGGCGTTGCCGTCAGCCAGGGGACTGTCCGGCGAATAACCTGCTTTTCGTATTTGGATGGATTGCCATAAGCGCGCACGCCAACACCCTCGCCGAGCTGGCGCGTCCAGTCCGCCACGTTGGGTGGAAGATTCTTGACGTTATCGGCGCGCGCTGCGCTCGCGCCGGCAGCGAGCCCGGCTGCGCCGGCAAGAAAGCGACGGCGCGTGGCGCGCGTGTCGGTTGGCTCCGTCATCAGCACCTCCCCGGCGGATCGGCTTGCACTCACGCTCGTATCACATTCTATTTCATGAATGTAATAGGACTCGGCCGGCTAGACCCCGGAAATTTTCACGCTCGCGTTGGGCGCAAGCTTTACCGTCTTTTCCGTGGCGACATATCGCTCGACCAGGTCCCACACCGGCGGCCCTTCGGTGCCTTCATTTACGCTCGCCCAACCGGCAACCACATATTCTCTTTTGGGTTCAATGGACTTGGCGGATTTAAGGTGTGTCATTTCCGAAATGCGCTTGCCGATCGATTTGGAAACGTCGATCGCATAGCCAAGCCCTCCACAGCGGACCATGTCACCGCCCTGCTGGTAGTAGGGATCTGGATTGAACAAGTTGTCGGCAACATCCTCCAGGACCTCCTTCAACCGTTCGCCGGTCATGGACGTCCGGTAAACCTGCGGATAGGTGATCGCCGTGGCGTTGTGGATATCTTCGATGGTAATCGGCTGGCCGGGCAGCACACTGGTGCCCCAACGGAAGCCGGGCGATAGCGCAATTTCGGCGTCGCGTTCCTTCAGAAGCGCAGCGCAAATCAGATCGTCGAACGTGCCGTTGAAATTGCCGCGCCGGTATAGCAGCGAATCGGTACGGCCAACCTCACGTGCAAGCTCCTTGGCATAAGGCGCGCGCGCCTTGGCAATTGCCGCCGCCATCTCGGTGTCCGGCCTGATCGCGTCCGCGAACAACGGGATCAGCTTGTAACGAAAGTCTTTCACCGCGCCGTTCTGCACATCAAGATCAAGCCGCGAGACGAATTTCCCGTGACTTCCGGACGCCACCAACAGCGTGTTGCCCACCTTTACCACTTCCGGCAAGGCATCATGCGTATGACTGGTGAGGATCACATCAATGCCACTGACGCGCGAGGCAAGTTTACGGTCAACGTCAAATCCATTGTGCGAGAGAAGCACGACGAGCTGCGCGCCGGCTTTGCGCGCTTTCTCGACATTGCCGCGCACGTCCTCCTCGCGGATGCCGAATGACCATTTCGGCATCAGCCAGCGTGGATTGGCAACCGGCGTATAGGGGAAGGCTTGTCCGAGCACCGCGACTTTCACACCACCGCGTTCGAACATCTTCGCGGCATCGAACACCGGTTCGTTCCATTCGGTGTCGCGCACATTGAGCGCCAGGAACGGAAATCCAAGTCCTTTGATGAGCTCCTTCACCCGTGCCTCGCCATAGGTGAATTCCCAATGGCCAGTCGTGGCATCAGGCTTTAGCAGCTCCATGCAGTCGACCATGCACTGGCCGCGACTTGCATTGGCCTCGAGCGAGCCCTGCCAGGTGTCGCCGCCATCGAGCAACAGCACCTTGTCGCCGCGCTCGGCGCGCACGCGCTTGACGACCGTCGCCAGCCGGTCGAGTCCGCCGATACGGCCGTATGACTTTGCCAGCGCCGAAAAATCCTCGGAGGTCAGCGCATAAGCTGCCGCGGATTTCTCCGCGATGCCGAATCGCTTGAGGAAATCCTTGCCGGTCAAATGCGGCGGCAGGCCCCTCGCCTCGCCGACGCCCAGATTGATCGACGGTTCGCGAAAATAAACCGGTGTTAGCTGGCCGTGAATGTCGGCGACATGCAGCACCGTAACGTTGCCGAACGCGTCGAATTTAAGCAGCTCCGCTTCGCTCAACCGCTGCTGCGCCATGGCGCGCGTAAAACCGCCGCCACCCGCAACGAGTGCGGCGCTGGCCGCGCCGACTTGAAGAATTTCGCGGCGAGTAATCATCGCGTGTCCACGAACAACCGGTCATTCCGAGGCCCGAGCAAACCTCGATAGACGACAACCACAGAGGGCAGCGGCCTCAGTGCCTGATGCCCGGCACGCTGAGATTCTGCCCTTCGTTCTGGGCGGCGAGATATAACTCGAGATCGCCATATTCCTTGGCATCGGGCGGCAGTTCGTCAGCGCGAATGTTAACCTGACACCACTGGAAGCGCTGCCGGATATCCCAGATTGCCAACAGGCTGGTGCGCCATGTCGGAAAATGGTCGTACTGCCCCTTCGGCTCGCCCAGCCACTGGCCACGAATCCAGTGGTTCGCCGATTTGCCGTGACAATCGGTACAGGCAAAGTTGAGTTCGCCAAGCTTGCGGTTGGAAAGCTCCTTGCCGCGCTCAATCGCCGCCTTCGATTCCGCGCTCGTTGTATCGACATGGATCGGTGTGCCGTTGGCCAGGAAGTGCAGATAAACCGACATGGCGCGGTTCTCGTCGGTCTCCATCAACCAGTCCACACCGGTGGTAGCCTTGGCGTGACGAGTGACGAACTCCTCAACGCCCAGCACCTTGTTAAGCCGCGGCTCCCACCTTGGCATCGACGCGGCCCAGCTCTTAAATTCGGTCTTGGCGTCGGCATGGCAGCTCTGGCACGACTTGCCGGCGGCACCCGCCTGCTTCCAAAGATCCTGCGCCTTGTCCACGGCCCACATGCCCGGATTTTCGATCGGGTCGAGATTTTCGCGTTTCTCGACGGGCGCCGGACGTTTGTCTGGATTGTCCAATTCGGTTTTGAACGCTGCCGGAGATTTCAACGTCTTGAGGAACACAACGATGTCCCCGATCTCTTGGTCGTTAAACAGACCGTGGCCGCCCCAGGGCGGCATCACCGTTTCCGGGTTATAAACGCGCGGATCGTAAACATAGTTGAACAAATACTCATCCTCGCGGCCCGCGTTGCCGATTTCCGAAAGATCGGGTCCGACATTCCCGGGGAGATTGGCGCCACCGGCGGGGCCCATGACATGGCAAGCAAGGCACGAGCCTCCCCGGTTTCGATCGGCAACCAGCTCGGCACCTTTCGTCGCATCGCCCGTGACCGGACCAGCGAGCTTCCGCGGCGCCTTTGGCGCTGGCGGCGAAGATACCTGCGCAAGGGTGTTCCACTTGGATTCGTCGCGTGCCGGCCAGCCGGCGTAACGCTTCCAGGGACGCGCCGAAGCATCACCACTGATTTCGAGTGGCGCTTCCTTTTTGATAGCCTGTGCACCAGCGTCCGGCCGACCGACGACGAAGGCAGCAATCGTAAATAACCCTGCGGCTGCGCCCATCGCCAGAACTCTGCCGCGCATCATCGGATCCTCCCAACATATTTCTTTCTAGGCCGCGTCATGCCTTTGCACAAAGCGCCATTAGCTGACGGTGATGCTTTCTTCTGCGGTAATGATCGTGCCGTCGTCGTCGGTCCAGGTAAATTTGAAAGTGCCGCTTTCCTCTACCTTTGCGTGGAACTGCATATAGGGATTAGCTGCGACCGCCGGTTCAAGATTGGCCGTAAACACCGGCTTGCCATTGAACTCGCAAACGAATTTGTTGATGATCTTTCGCGGAATCGCCTTACCGTCCTTGTCCTTACGCTGGCCCGACTCCATGACGTGCGGCAGCAAGGTTTTGATCTCAATGACTTCACCTTTCTTTGCTTCCTTCGGAAGCTTGAGCCGTGGCTTTTCCGCCATGATTCTCTCCTGATTGCTGTCGGCTTAGCCGCCGCAGCCGCCGATTGTGACTTTCACCAGCTTCTGATTGGTCAAAAATTCGCCCTTGCTTGTCTTTGCAACGGCAATGATGTTCTGCGTTGTAGCGAGGCGAATTCGCGTGGACGCTTCCGCCTTACCGGAAAGCGGTGAGAACTGGAATGTGGCGACACCTGGATTGGGATTGCCGTCGGCGACGACAAGAATCTCGCTGACGTAATCGTCGGCCGTCATGGGAGCATCGACCGAAACAGACAACGGCACAGTGTTGCCGTTTTCCGCGATCTCGGGCAATTCGATCGACACCTTTCCAGTTGTCGCCGTCTTGCCGCCGGTAAATCTGGCGATCTGATCGGCCGCTTCCTTGACTGCCGCGGACGCTCGCTCCTGTGGGCCGAAGAACGTTACCGCCGCGCCCAAGGCGCCGAGCGCCAAGGCGTCGCGACGAGATAATTGCCGCATCGATAATTCCTCCCGGCTGATCGTCTTGGCGCAGAGCCAAGCCAGTCTTGGCCGACCATAGCGGCGGTCGACCGCTTGTTCAAATCATATTCATCAATAAGAATATTCACACGGTCGAAGCGATTAGCTCGGCATCGCCTTCAGGTAGTCGCGAAAGCTTTTGCTCTCATAAGCTTTCTCTCGCACGTAGCGGAACATGGCGAGAAAATCATCGGGCAGCAAATAACCGGGAGAACGCGCCACCTCGCGCCTGGCCGGCGACAAAGTTTTAAGCGTCGCGGCCTTTTCTCCAAAGAATTGAAAGGTGGGCGTGAAGCGCACACCGTATTTTGCGGCCAGCTCTTTTTCCGAGAGCTCGGCGCCGTCAAAATCGATAACCTTGCGTGACCCGATAATGTTGAGCTGCAGCACTTCAAAATTCGTTTTCACGTAGTCGGCGATTCGCGGCTGCGCAAAATTGACGAAATGTGTCTCTTTGCAATAAGGGCACCCTTTGAGCTCCCACATAATCACAAAGCGCTTGCCCTCTTTGCCGGCGCCATCGAGATCATCGGCAAGGTCTAGAAAGCTTTCCAGAAACCAGGACTGCTTGTAGAGCCCGTCATCTGTCAATATCGGCTGTTCTGCCCGCGCGCGCGAGGCGGCAACCGCAGCTATAGATGCAGCACCAATCAACAGATTTCGCCGTCCAATCATGGTCAGCTCTTATAAACCAAGCGGCCAAGTCGATCTCGTCGGCACTGGCGACGACGCCTATATTTACAAGCATATGGAGTCACGCGTCAAAATTGGATGAACGCCGATGCCGCCCTGGGCCGCTCGTGTCGCATGCCTCGTCGTCGCTCTATTGGTCATCAATCCGGTCGCTCGCGCGGATGATCTTGCCGATTTTAACGCCGCGCTCGAGGCGGCCAGCGCCCACAATCGGGTCGCGATTGGCTACCTGCGAACCGGTAACAACGATCTTGCTTCCCTCGAGATAGACCGATTGCGCGATGCCTGGATCAGGTTCACCGAGCGTTTTTCCGGAAATCGGCCAGACATTTTTGCGGGCAATGCCCTTTACGGCAAGTTGTTCACGGTTGTGAGCGCGCGGCTCGTCGGCGCCGACCTCATGCTCAAAATGGGACGACTCGACGCCGCCGGCGATTCACTCAATGCAATTCGCGGCGATCTCTACGCCTTGCGCAAGGCAAGCGGTGTCGTCGTGCTGGCCGATTGCGTGCGCGACGCCAACAACGCGATGGATGCGCTCATGGTCTACAACGACCGGGCGCTCAATTGGGACGATGCCACGGTACGCTCCGGCGTTGCCGAAAAGGCATTAAACTATGGTGCCGACCTCAACCGGTGTGACGGGATAGCAAGCGAGGCTGTGCGCACGGCGCCCGAATTTCGCCGTCTGGTCGATGGCGCCAAGGCGAGCCTGACCCTGATACCTAAGGCGATTGCTACCCGCGATGCCGACCTTCTTCATCGCGTTCTGATCGAACTGCGCTCGTTCGATAACTTGCTGGCGTTCCGTTACGGCTGAACCTCGTTGGCCGCCGGCATTGTCGCGGTGCTTCGCGCGAGTTTGTGATATATTTCCCGCGATTCAATAGCTTCCATCATCCCATCCTCCGTTCAAATGAGGAATGAAGTTGGCGCTTATGCTGCAAACTCAGAAATTATTTTCTCGTATCGCGCTTGCTGCCGCGATGTTTATTTTATCGGCGTTCGAGAATGTACGCGCGGCGGAACTTATAATGTTTGAACAAACGGGCTGTGCATGGTGTGAAACGTTTGACCGTGAAATTGCGCCGATTTATCCCAAAACAATCGAAGGCCATCGCGCACCGCTGCGCCGCGTGAACATCGATCGTCCGTTGCCGCCGGATCTGGCTTTCATCAACGTGGAACGGCTCGCACCACTGTTTGTTTTGATTGATAAAGGCGAGGAAATCGGTCGTATTCGCGGCTATCCTGGCGAGGAACATTTCTGGGGATTGCTCGCTGCACTGATTAAAAAACTGGACTCAGTCGGAACGGGTGGAGAACCAGCGCTGTTATTCGAAAAATCGTTGCGCGTTGCCGGTTGATCGTCTGTATTCTGACGGCGTCGAAACGCCATTAATTGGTGCACTAATGGAATTGCATCACCTGGAAGGTCGCGCCCGTTCAAACGAACTCGACCGGATGGTCGAAAACTCAAAGCGCGCGAGCAATTTCCTCAAAGCGTTAGCGCATGAGAGCCGACTCTTGATCCTGTGCATTCTCGCCGAGGGCGAGAAGTCTGTAGGCGAGTTGGAAAATCTGCTCAATCTGCGACAGCCGACAGTATCGCAGCAGCTCGCCCGCCTGCGTGCGGACGGGCTCGTGTCCACGCGGCGCGACGGCAAGGCAATTTATTACAAGCTCGCGAGCGAAGAGGCGCGGATTGTTATCGGTGCGATCTACGACGTATTTTGCCGGAAACTTCGCAAACGATAGCGACTCACGGCGCCGGCAGGAATTCGTTCGTTCTGCCCGTCAACCGATAGGCAAGCAGGCCGATCCATTCATAGGCGGCGCTATCCAGTTGCCCCAATCCTTCTGAAAAAGTCCTTGGCATCATCAGTTCCGCTTGATCTGTGTGCCAGCCAACGGGGTAAGCTTCGACCGGGAATCCCACCGCCCGGAAACAGCCAACTGCGCGCGGCATGTGCTGCGCCGATGTGACGAGAAGCCATCGTTCGCCGAGTTTTGGTTTCACGAGATCCTTCGTGAAAGCGGCGTTTTCCGCCGTATTGCGGGAGCGCGGTTCCGATATCAGACGATCGCGGCTGACGCCGAAATTATCGAGCAGCGGTGAAACGAAATTCGCTTCCGCCGGCTGGTTGCTGAGCAGACTGCCATCCCCGCCTGAATAAACAATGCGCGCATCAGGATAAGCGCGCGCAAGCTTCCCCATGGCAATGATTCGGCCGGCGTCGCCACCGACAATGGGCTCGCCGTAGTCGCGCGAGAGTTTCGGTGAAATTGCACCGCCCAGAATGATGATTCCGTTTGGTGCACCCCGGCTTGCATTCCACTGCGGAAAGCGGCTTTCCAGCGGGCGAAGGAGCAGTTGTCCTATGGGCAGGAAGCCCGCGGCCGCGAGCAAAATAACGCTAGCCACGGTCACGCTTACCCCGGTGCGCCTCCAACGCGTCGTCATCAGAAGCACGCCCGCAATCGCCAGCAGGATCAAAAAGTTTGAGGGCAACAGCAGAAGGCCGACAACCTTCGAGAGGATGAAGAACATCAGCGCGTCTTTTTCCAATCCTCGTAACGCTTTTTGTTTTCTTCGTTGGGGGGATAGAGGCCGGGCAGCTTCGCCCCCTTCTCCACCTCCTGCACCAACCAGCTTTCGAGGAGTTCGTGCTCCGCTCCTTCATTGGCAACGAAATCTGCCAAATCCTTGGGTATCACCACCGCGCCGTCGTCATCCGCTACAATAATGTCGTCCGGAAAAATCGCGCAGCCGCCACATCCGATTGGTTCATTCCAGCCGACGAAGGTCAGCTGGTTGACCGAGGCTGGCGCCGCAACGCCCGCGCACCAAACCGGCAGACCGGTCGCCAGCACGCCATGCTTGTCGCGCATGACGCCGTCGGTGATCAACGCAGTGACACCGCGCTTGACCATGCGCATACACAAAATGTCGCCGAATATTCCGGCGCCCGTGATGCCCATGGCATCGGCGACAACAACACAGTTGTCCGGCATGGCTTCAATGGCGCCGCGTGTTGAAATCGGCTTGGACCAGCTCTCCGGAGTCGCGAGATCCTCACGGACCGGAACAAACCGCAGCGTAAAAGCCGGACCTACCACGCGTTTGCCCGAAAAGCCGAACGGCATTGCGCCCGCCATCCAAGAGCGACGGATGCCCTTTTTCAACAACATCGTGGTGATAGTTCCGGTGGTGACGTTGCGCAGAATGTCGATAGGCGAACCCATAACCAGTCCTCACGCGGCTTTCAGTCCAAGCCTTTCGTCACGGCGGCGCATATACGCAACGAACGGCACCGCGAGCAGAACCATCCAAAGCTTCCCGACGATCTGCCCCGGCAGAAACTCAAGCGAACCGAAAGCAAGCCAAAGAAACACGATCGAATCGACTATCAAGCCGACAATGCTCGATGAAACCACCGCAGCCACCAATCTCCGACGGGCAAGAGGAGTGTAGACCGCAAAGTCGGCAAATTCCGAGAGCAGGAATGCCGCCGCTGACGCCAACACCAGTGACGGCGGCGCCAGACCCGCTGAAATGGCCGCGCCGGCAACGATCGCGCCGATGCCGAACTCGACGCCAAGACGGCGTTGAACCAAATCGCGTAGCACCAGCGCCGCACCGATCATCAGGACCCCGGAGGGTGCCATGACGCCGGGCGCCACCGGCACCAGACAGGGTCCGTTCGCGACGCACACGGTTCCCAAATGCCCGATCATCCAGTTGGCAGCCGGAATGGTCAGGCAAAACAATACGAGAAAAATAATGCCCTCTCGACGCATTCGCTTGTCGTTATCTGTCATGTCGTTCTTCGGCTCACAAATTTCGCGTAACCCTGCGCTCGCAACTCGCAAGCGGGGCAAGTACCGCAACCGTAGCCCCAGTCGTGGCGCTTCGCCCGGTCGCCCAGGTAGCAGCTATGGCTGTCCTCGATGACGAGATCAAGAAAAGCTTTGCCCCCTATTTCCTCGGCCATGGCGAAGGTATCGGCCTTGTCGACCCACATCAGCGGGGTATGGATGGTGATCCGCTTGTCGAGGCCGAGGGATAAGGCGACCTGTATAGCCTTAACTGTATCATCGCGGCAGTCGGGATAGCCGGAATAGTCCGTCTCGCACATGCCGGCGACCAAATGACGGACACCGCGCCGATAAGCCAATGCGCCGGCGAAGCAAAAAAAGATCAGATTACGGCCTGGCACAAAAGTACTCGGCAATCCGCTAGCGGCAAGCTTGATAGCGGTCTCGCGGGTAAGCGCCGTATCAGAGATCGCGCCAAGAGTATCGAGCTCAAGCAAGTGATCGTCGCCAAGCCGTGCCTTCCATTCGGAATTCAAGGCCGCCATTCTTTCGCGCAAACGCGCGCGGACTTTAAGTTCGACGGCGTGCCGCTGCCCGTAATCGAACCCTATCGTTTCCACGCGTGCGAAGCGTTCAAGGGCCCAGGCAAGGCAAACGGTCGAATCCTGCCCGCCGGAGAAAAGAACGAGAGCTGTGTCGGTTGCAAAAGTCACGACAAGGACACCGCCTCAATCCCACTTCGGCGACCAGGTCCAATCGACGATTCGACCGCCGCGGCGCCCAAGCCCGGCAATTTCGCGCATCTCGGCGTCGCTTAATTCGAAGTCGAACAGCGCAAAATTTTCCTCCAGCCGGTTCAGTTTACTGGTGCGTGGTATGACGACGATGCCTTGTTGGATCAGCCAGCGCAGACATACTTGCGCCGCGCTTTTGCCGTGCGCCTTGCCGATCTTTTCCAGTAACTTGTCGCCAACCGCATTCCCGCGCGCGATCGGGCTGTACGCAACGACCGCCATCCCGTGTTTGCGGCACGCCGCGATTACCTTGTCCTGATTGAGAAAAGGATGGCATTCGATCTGATTGCAGACCAGCGGTTCAGCCGAAGCCTTGGTGGCCTCCTCAAGCAGGGCGACCGTAAAATTCGAAACTCCGATCTGCCGCGTGTAACCTTCACGCTTCATTTTGGCCATAGCCCCGAGCGTTTCGGCGAGCGGCACGCGCGGATTGGGCCAATGAATCAACAGGAGGTCGATTACGTCGAGTTGCAGCCGCGCCAAACTTTCTTTCACCGAACGTTCGAGATCGTGCGGGGCAAGCAACGTCGGCTGCACTTTCGTCGTAACGACAACCTCTGAACGCAGGCGTGAGGCTCGCACGCCCTCGCCCACCTCGCGCTCATTGTCGTACATTTGGGCCGTGTCGATGTGGCGATAGCCCAGGCGGATTGCCTGTTCGGTTAGCCGCGCGCAATCGCGACCGCGCAGCGCCCATGTGCCAAGACCGACAATCGGAATTTTAAAACCTTTGACTTCGACTGCCTCCGCCACTTCTATTTGCCTTCCGAGTCATTCGCGAAGCCCAGCAGGAAAAGCGCCCGTCGGCCCGTCTCGCGGCTCGAGCAAGCCGCAATCATGGGGTTGGCCATGGTGCCTTCGAAATAGTCATAGATAAAGCCACAGGTTTTGTCGCGTGACGCGATCCACGCGCGCTGCATTTCACGCATTTTACGCTGTTGCTGATCATCAAGCTTGCCGCGCAGCCGGTGGAAGCTGTCGTTGAGGATACTGTCCCACACCAGTTTTTCGCGATCGTAACAGGCGATCACCTCCGATGGGGGCATTGCGCCCTCGTCTTTAACGCAAGGCTCGGACACAATACCAATGCAATTTTCCCAAGCCCAATTCCGGCCGGTCTTTGCCTTGATGCATTCATGGATTGCCGCGGAGTCTCGCGCATCCGGCTTCTCGCCTTGGGCAAACGCCGACGCTACGCTAAGCAAAGCGGCCATCAATGCCGTGCTCGTTCGTCTCACGGCGTATCCCATTTCGGCGCGTGTGGTGGATTGACCACGCGCATGTTGGTGGCATTAAGTTTCTTGAGCTCCGCCATCTCGGCATCCGAGAGCGCGAAGTCGAACACCTCGATATTCTGCTTCAGATGCTCGGGCGTGGCCGTGCGCGGAATTGAACACACGCCCATTTGCACCAAATAGCGCAGCGAGACCTGCGCCGCGCTCTTGCCGTGCGTCTTGCCGATGCGCTCGAGCGCATCGGCGCCCGGGACCTTGCCGCGCGCGATCGGACAATATGCGACGACCGCCATTCCGCGCTTTTTGGAAGCGGCGACGACCTTGTCCTGGTTGATGAAGGGATGCATCTCGATCTGATTGCAGACAAGGGGCTCTGACGTCACAGACCAGGCTTCATCCAGCATTGCGGTGGTGAAATTGGCGACGCCGATATACTTCGCCTTGCCTTCCTTCTTTGCCTTGCACAGCGCGCCCACGGACAGCTTGAGCGGGATGTCGGGGTTGTTCCAGTGAATCAGCAGGAGATCCACGTAAGGCAGCTTGAGGTTAGCGAGGCTTTGCTCGAGCACCTTGGCGAATGCATCCGGCATCAGGTCGCCCTGCCGCACCTTGGTGCATATGAATACGTCCTCCCGCTTCAGGCCCGATAGACGCAAGCCCTCGCCATTCTCCTTTTCGTTGCCATAGAAGGCGGCGGTGTCGAGGTGGCGGTATCCGATCTGCAATGCAGTTCTGACAGCCTGTACGCAGATATCCTCTTTCAGGGTCATGGTACCCAGTCCGATGGCTGGAATACGGGCACCATGAGCTTCAATTACTTGCATCACGATCTCCTTGGAACAGTGTCTTGGCATTCGGAAGGTGGCGGGCCGCGAAGAATGCCCCGCCGTCGCAGAGCTGCCAACAGGGCTTCCTGTAGGCGCCGGAAGCCTGGCTGCGGCTGGTGCGGCGAAAGATCACGCGAATTTTGATCTGGCACAAAGTGACGAAACACTATGAGCGGTACGCTTTTTAGCCATGCTCTTACATTGGAATAATTCGAGAGTAAAAGAAAGTTATTGCATGCACGGCGTTTAATGGTTTTGTGAGGACTAGTCTTTACGTGAGGATTTAATGCGCGGTGTTCTCGTCGCTCTTGGCTTCGTTGCCCTCCTAACCACAGGGACTGTACCAGCACGCGCCGACGACTATGTGCTGACAATCAAGGATCACAAGTTCACGCCTGCCGAGATTAAAGTGCCGGCTGATCAGCGGGTGATGATCACCGTGATCAATGAGGACTCAACGCCCGAGGAGTTCGACAGTAGCGCCTTGAAGGTTGAAAAAGTCATCGCCGGCAAGTCAAAAGGTGTGGTGCGCATCGGCCCGCTTAAGCCTGGCCGCTACCCTTTCATCGGCGAATATCATGAGGCCACCGCCAAAGGCGTCGTGATCGTGGAATAAATCATGCTTGGCGCTTTGATCATCGTTTTTCGTGAAGTCATCGAGGCCGGCCTGATCGTCGGTATCGTGATGGCGGCGACGCGCGGTGTGCCCGGGCGAGGCCGTTGGGTGACGATCGGCGTCGGAGCCGGCGTGCTGGGCGCGGGCATTGTCGCGATGTTTGCCGGCGTCATCTCGGACGCGTTCCAGGGCTCCGGCCAGGAACTCTTTAATGCCAGCGTCCTAGGCATCGCCGTCATCATGCTGATGTGGCACAACGCCTGGATGGCGCGGCACGGGCGCGAGATCGCCGACGAAATGCGCCGTGTGGGCACTGCGGTGAGCGAAGGCGCCAGGCCGCTCACCGCTCTGGCGGTCGTGGTGGGCCTCGCGGTGCTGCGCGAAGGCTCCGAAGTTGTGCTCTTCCTCTATGGAATATTTGCATCAGGCACGACAGTACCTTCGCTACTGGTCGGCGGTGCGCTCGGGGTTGCCGCCGGGGCGGCATTCACCGCGCTGACCTACTTCGGTCTGCTGGCAATACCCAGCCGGCACATTTTTTCGGTGACGAGTTGGCTGATTGCCCTGCTGGCTGCCGGCATGGCGGCCCAGTGCGTACAGTTTCTCAACAATGCGGGCCTACTCTTGGCGCTCGACCACGCCGTATGGGATACGTCCTGGTTATTATCGGAAAAAAGTATTTTTGGACGCATGTTGCACGCGCTGATCGGCTATACTGAACGGCCGACGGAAATGCAGCTCGTCGTTTATGTCGCTATACTGATCGCGATGTTCCTGTTGATGCGGGTTGCGCGCTACTCCCCTCGCGCACGCCTCCCCGCCGCACCCGCCGAATAGCGGATTAGTCCTCCTAAGGTTTGTCAGCGCCGCTTTCCGCCTAAGGTTGCGAAAGCAATGTCCGGCGCTTGATCGATCAACTTCAGCAAGGCACGTGCCGGCCCGCGCGGGTGACGCTTCCCCTGTTCCCAATTGCGCACTGTCTCGATCGGCACCTCGATTTTTTCGGCGAACGCAGCCTGTGTCAGCCCGCAGCGCGCCCGCACATGGCGCACGAATTGCGCGGGATCGTTGTGATCGACCGTTTTCTCGCTGCCGTCGGGCAGAACTTCCACGATCCGCCCATCTGCCTTCAGCCGCACCCGCATCATGGCCGCCATCCCCATCATCGCTGATGTCGGCCAATGCACTACCTGATTCGCGAGGGCGAAAAGTTAATGCGTCTGTCAGCCTAGGCAGGCCGCGACTTTGGCCCGAGATACCGAATGTTACGATCTGTCGACCCAAAAAGCGCCGACCCAAAGCGGCGCGATACCGTCACTGCGAAGTCGTTGACCGGACAAAACAGGATCGCGAAAAAAATCGCCACCGGTATGGTCACGACGCCGACGATCCACCGCTGCATCGATGGCTCGAAGCCAAAGGAACCAAGAGCATCCAAGCCACGGACGGAAAATGAATAGATGACAGCGGCCTGCACCAGATACAGTGGGAAGGAAATCCAGCCAAGAAAATCGGCAAGCCGATTTTCGAAAAGGTGTCTCGCCGGCGCGAACAGCGCGACACCGGCGATCAGGCAAACCGGAGCAATGACGTACTTTAGGTGCGGCGATATGAATACGCTTGAGGCTATTCCAGCAACACACAGCATGGCTCCGGCCACATCGCGAAATCTCCAGCCCTCGATTTGCCGGAAGATGTCCGCGATCAGAATGCCTGCCACGAACAGCGCAAAATATGGGCCGTAGATCGCGAGGACGATAAACAGGAAGCCAAGAAACCAGGTGCGCAGGCGCCAGGATCGCAAAAGCGCCAGGATCGCGAACACCATGAACGAGCCCAGAAACTCATAGAACATGGTCCATAGCGGCGGATCGTAACTTTCGGCATTGGATTGCGACACGAATGCGCTGAAAAGCGAGTATTCAAGCAATCCTTTTATGGACGGAGTGAATGTCGCGAATATGTCGAGCGGGCTGGGCCTCTGCGCCGCGGGTGGAATGACATTGAAGTGCAACAGCAAATAAGTGATCGCACAGATCGTAAAGATCGGAATTGCCAATCGCAGATAGCGGCCGGCCGCCATGCGCGCCAACCCTCTTTCATCGCCAGTGTTGAGATAACTGATCGACAGGGAGAAGCCGGAAATCACGAAGAACAGGCAGACCGCGAAGGTGCCGTTCATAAAGAAAACTTTGGCCCAAAATATCCGGTCCGCCATGAAGCCATTCGGCGGCAACCCGTCGATGAATATGTGATGAAGTAATACGACGACCGCCGCCCAGCCGCGCAAACCGTCAAGAAACCGGAAACGCATCGGGCGCTGGTCGGCAGGCATTAACCGGTCATCCGACGTTTGAAATTCTCGCAAGCTATCGAACGCGGTGGTGAGCAACGCCCGCGTGACAACAACATACTGTCGTCGCCTTAATAGGACGCTTCGGCAGGCGCAAACTTGCGCCGGAATTGTTAATAATCTTTAAGAAATGACGGTGCTTATCGTGTTTTCTCAAAGATCTCGCGCCCGATCAGCATCCGGCGAATTTCACTTGTCCCCGCGCCGATTTCGTAGAGCTTGGCATCGCGAAGCAGGCGGCCGGTTGGAAAGTCGTTGATATAGCCGTTGCCGCCCAGGCATTGGATCGCCTCCAACGCCATCCAGGTGGCGCGTTCGGCCGCATAAAGGATCGCACCGGCTGCGTCTTCGCGGGTGGTACGGCCATCGTCACAAGCGCGCGCAACCGTATACACATATGCTTTCGCAGCGTTCATCGTCACATACATGTCGGCGAGCTTGGCTTGAACAAGCTGAAAACGCCCGATTGCCTGACCAAACTGCTGGCGCTCGTGCACGTAGGGAATCACCACGTCCAGGCAGGCCTGCATAATTCCCAGGGGGCCAGCCGCCAGCACGACACGTTCGTAGTCGAGGCCCGACATCAGCACGTTGACGCCGTTGCCGATCACGCCGAGCACGTTCTCCTCTGGCACTTCGCAGTCCGTAAACACCAGTTCGCTGGTATCTGAACCGCGCATGCCGAGTTTGTCGAGCTTCTGTGCGGGAGCAAACCCCTTGAAGCCTTTTTCTACGATGAATGCAGAAATGCCACGCGCGCCCGCCGTGCGATCAGTCTTCGCATAGATCACCATCGTATCGGCGACCGGCCCATTGGTGATCCACATTTTCGAACCGTTGAGAATGTAGCGATCGCCCTTTTTGTCGGCGCGCGTGCGCATCGACACGACATCGGAACCTGCCCCCGGCTCTGACATCGCCAGCGCGCCAACATGTTCGCCGGAAATCAACTTTGGCAAATATTTTCGTTTCTGCTCCTCGCTGCCGTTGCGGCGAAGCTGATTGACACAAAGATTGGAGTGCGCGCCATAAGAAAGTCCGACTGCCGCACTGGCGCGCGAAACCTCTTCCATCGCAATGCAATGCTCGAGGTAGCCGAGGCCGGAGCCGCCATATTCCTCTTCGACGGTGATCCCATGCAGCCCAAGTGCGCCCATTTCAGGCCACAGATCGCGCGGGAAAACATTGTCGCGATCAATTGTGTCGGCACGCGGCGCGATACGATCCTGGGCAAAATCGTTGACAGTCTTGCGCAACATGTCCACGTCGGAACCGAGACCGAAATCGAAGCCCGACCAGGCATTAGGGATCATGCGTCGCCCTCCGCTCGCACAGCCGACTCTATAAGCTGGAGGTCACGCTGTCAGCGCCTCGCCTGACGCCAAAGGTTTGCCGCCCTGTTTGGCCTGCGTCAGAAGTTTGTCGATAGCCTTGGCCGGCGCGGGCTTGGCAAACAAGAAACCCTGCATCTCGTCGCACCCGGCGAGCCGCAGCAGGACCCGTTGGTGCTCGGTTTCGACGCCTTCGACCAGCACCGACAAACCCAACGCACGGCCAAGAGCTACAATCGCCTGGATGATCACGCCGCCGTTGGCAGAACGGCCGAGGGCCGCAACAAAGCTTTTGTCGATTTTGAGCTTATCGAGGGGGAAGCGCTGGAGATAGCCGAGATTTGAATAGCCGGAGCCAAAATCGTCGAGTGCAACGCGCACGCCTAAGCCGTGCAGATCCTTGATACGTTTGACCATCTCATCCGGGTTGTCGATGAGCACGCCCTCGGTGATTTCGAGGACCAAACGAGAAGGCGCAACCCCGCTTTCTGCCAATGCCGCACGTACGACGTCGACGATGGTGTTGTCACGTACCTGGAGCGGCGACAGGTTTACCGCCACGTAGAGATCATCGGGCCAACGCTTGGCTTCCTGCAAAGCACGGCGCAGGACAAAGGCACCGATGGTGTCCATCAGCCCCATTTGTTCGGCAATCGAAATGAACGCCGCCGGCTGAATTTCGCCCCGCGTGGCATGGTTCCAGCGCAACAGGGCCTCGACGCCGACCATGCGGCCGCCGTGAGATGCCACGATCGGCTGATAGTATAATTCCAGCTCATTTGCGCTGAGCGCGCGCGGCAGCTCACGGTGGATGAATTTCTGATCGGTCGACACAGTGTCGATCGAGAGGTCGAACATGACTATCGCGCCCGGCCCTCGTTTTGCGGCCGCACGCAAGGCCAGGTCGGCGCGGCGTGTCAGCTCACCGCGGGTATTGGCGTGACACGGTGCCTGCGCGAAACCCGCATGCGCGGTCACGCGCACCATTGTATCGATCCAGTGCGGACGCGAGATTGACTCAAGGGCGCTGCGGATGATCGCTTCAGCATCGACATCTGGACCCGCGGTCAGCGCCAACGCGAACTGATCACTGGCAACGCGACCGCACATTGCGAAGGCAGGCAGTGCCTCTCTCAACCGCCTCGCCACCGCCACGATTAGGTCGTCGCTCCCCAAAACGCCTTGTTGTGCGGCAACGTCAACCATGCCGTCGAGCTCTATCAGAGCGAAGGTGGTCCAATCGTGGTCTTCTCGCTCCGCAAGCGCCAGATCGAGATATTCCAGTGTTTTGGCGTGGTTCGGTAAACCGGTAAGTTTGTCTTCATCGGCGGCGCGTGCCGCCTGCATTTCCCTCAGTGCAAGTTCTCGCTGCGCGCGTCTGAGTTGCCACAATGGCACCGTAGCAAAGCTGAGGAGCAGCAAGACGATTGCGGCGGCCAAAGGCATCCACCGATCCATCGCCTGCACCATGGGACGCGGCTTCTCCCAAGTAAGAAAGCCTGCGATACGGCCATCCGCCGTCATTACCGGCTGCGTCTCGCGATTGTTTGCGATGGGATCGACTTCGAATTTGATACTTCTGACCCCCACGATTTGCTCGGCTGTACGCATGAGGCGCGGATCGATTTCGCCTGGCCTGACAAAATGTGCGCGAAATTCGGATATGGCGTTACGCAAGGCCGCGTGCTGCTGGACCATCAGCTGCTCGTCACTTTGCCGTGCAAGGTAATAGCCGAAGCCCGTACCAAGTACGGTCGCAACCACAACGAGAACAATGAATATGACGATCAAGCGTGCGGCAACGAGCATGCGTTTGGTCGGCGCGGGTGAACTGCCGGAGGCGACCGAAGACCCCGGCGCGCGCCTCTGCCTTGCCCGGGCCAATAGCCAGCCGCCGGGGTTCAAGCCCGTTGCTCCAGTATTGACCTCGTGCACCGGGATACTCCCAGCCTGCGCTGCGGCGTCGGATACAGGGTTACGGATCGGGCTTTAAGTGTTGGTCAGCAAATAGGGTGAACAAATGGTAAGCGGCGCCGGCGCCCGCTCACCGCAGGCCAAACCACAGGCTCGCAATGCTCAGAAACGAGAAAAAACCGACCACATCGGTCACCGTGGTCACAAATGGGCTCGACGCAACCGCCGGATCGATTTTGAGCCTGTGCAAGGTGAGTGGAATGAGAATCCCGCCGAGCGCCGCTGCGATCAGGTTGCAGATCATGGCAAGGCCGATCACGAACCCCAGACCGGGCACCCGGAACCAGACGTAGGCCGCGATACCGGTAATGACAGCAAATGCGACACCGTTAAGGAGGCCGACCATCAGCTCACGCATGATGACTCGCCAAGCATTGGTGTCACTCAAGTCACGTGTCGCCAATGCCCGCACTGCGACTGTCATGGTCTGCGTGGTAGCGTTGCCGCCCTGACTTGCCACGATGGGCGCCAACACCGCGAGCGCCACCATCTTTTGCAACTGGCCTTCGAACAGCCCAAGAACCGACGACGCCAGGAAAGCGGTCGCAAGATTGACCAGCAGCCAATTGAACCGCCCGCGAGCGATCGTCCAGACCGAATCGGACAACTCCTCGTCCCGGGTAATGCCGCCAAGGGCGTGGATGTCTTCTTCCGCCTCCTCCTCGATCACGTCGGCGACGTCGTCAAAAGTGATGACACCCACCAGCCGATCCGCGCTGTCGACAACCGGAGCTGTTACCCAATTGTAACGCTGAAATTGACGCGCGACTTCTTCCTGATCTTGAGTGGCGCTGACACGATGGCGATCCTTTTCCATCAGGTCAGAAATGGGCACCGGCCGCTTGCTGCGAAGCAATCGATCGAGCGGGACCGCTCCGAGGAAATGTCCACCCTCGCCCACCACGTAAAGCTCGTAGAATTGCTCCGGAAGCTGCGTCGTCTCGCGCATGTAATCAATCGCCTGGCCCACGTTCCAATCCGGCGGCACGGCAATGAACTCGGCTTGCATGCGCCGGCCAGCGGAATCTTCGGGGTAATCGAGACTGCGCACCAGCGCGCCGCGTTCCGGCTGCGGCAATTGCTCAAGGATTTCGGCCTGCTCGTCTTTCGGCAGATCTTCAAGGATCGCGACCGCGTCGTCGGATTCCAGCTCGCTGACGCCCTTTGCGACCGCTTGCGACGGCAACTCTTCGAGGATTTCCTCGCGCACCGTGTCATCGACTTCGGTGAGCGCGGTGAAATCGAAATCGATGCCAAGCAGTTCGACAAGTCGAGACCGTTGTTCCTGAGGCAACGCCTCGATCAGCGCGCCCATATCGGACTCGTGCAGGTCGCCAACCAGCGTACGTAGCCCGATTGCGTCAGCGATCTCGATTCTGCGTGCGACGCTTTTGACGAAAGTCTTGCGAATGGAGCCGTCTTTATTGCGCGGTAATTGCGCGGCCTCGGCGGCATTCGTTTGTTCTTGATCGAGCATGTCGAAGGCTGCCGGCGAAAAGAAAACGCGACGCTTGTACGCCTGCGCCTGCGCTTTGGCCAATGATTAACGCATACACCCATTGAATGCCTGCTTGCCCGAGGGGCACTGTTGCGGCATTGGATAGCCCCATGACTCCGCCGCTCTTTCTCGCGCTTGCCTTGACCCTTGCTCCAGTGGCGGCCGCGGTCGCGGCATGCCCGGGCAATCCGGACGCGCTCGGGACCGAGCGCGTTATCGAGGTCGATGCCAAGAGCACGCCGCGCGTCGGCCGCAAACAGTTCCCTTCGACATTGCCTTTGCGTGCGAAGGAGCTTGTCCTCACCTTCGACGACGGACCCTGGCCCGGAACGACTGCAAAGGTTCTCGACGCTCTGAAGAGCGAATGCGTGCACGCCACATTTTTTCTGCTGGGGCGAAACGCTGCTGAACACCCGCAACTTGCGCGGCGTGCCCGCGCCGAGGGCCATAGCGTCGGCCACCACAGCTATTCGCATCCCCTGCTCGACCGTATGCCGCTGGCCAGGGCAGAGGCCGAAATCGACCGTGGGATCGCCGCGGACGAACTGGCGCTTTATGGTGAGCGGCGAACGACCCCGACGACACCATTCTTTCGCTTTCCCGGCTTTGCTTCCAACCGGGCCCTCCTCGATCGCCTGAGCGAGCGGGGGCTAATGGTATTCGGTGCCGATGTCTGGGCGAGCGACTGGGTGCGGATGACGCCCGGGCAGGAATTGCATCTCATCCTTTCCCGTATCGAGCAGGTCGACCGCGGTATCGTGCTTTTTCACGATACCAAAGTGCAGACGGCCCAAATGCTCCCGGTCTTCCTCCGTGAACTCAAACGCCGGGGATACAGCATCGTGCACGTCGTTCCTGCCGCACCGCGGGATGGATCTCAATAAAGCGTCGCTTTTTTGCCGCATCTAGGCCGGAAATCATTGGAAAACAAGGTCGTATGTGTTCACAACCTGTAAGCATCCATTAATGTCGCGCACCATATTGTCGGGAGGCCTCCCTTCGGAGGCGGACGGCGCGGGCAGGTCGGGGGCCTAATGCGCGGAATTGTGTTTTTAGTGCTCGGGCTTTTGTTGGTCGGTAGTGCTACCGCCGTCGCAGACCCGTGCCCGGGCAACCCGGATGCGCTCGGCACCAGCCGCGTGCTGACCATAAGCCCGAGCGACTACAGCCGCATCGGCAGCATGCAGTACTCAAAGACGCTGCCGCTCAATGATCACGAGGTGGTCATCACTTTTGACGACGGGCCAATCCCACCCTACTCCAATGTGATCCTTGACACGCTGGCGTCGCAATGCGTGAAGGTCACTTATTTCCTGGTCGGCGAAATGGCGCGCGCTTATCCGTCAATCGTGCGGCGTATTTATAATGAAGGTCACACGATTGGCACGCATAGCCAGAATCATCCCTACGCTTTCCAGCGTCTGACAATGCCACGTTTCGAGCAACAGATCGACGGCGGCATCGCCTCGGTCGACGCCGCGCTCGGCGATCCGAAGGCGCTGTCGCCATTCTTTCGAATTCCCGGACTGGGCAGGACAAGCGCGATCGAGGACTACCTCGCCGCAAAGTCATTGGTGACCTGGAGCGCCGACGTCGTCGCGGATGACTGGAAGCACATCAACGCGAAAGAAATTGTGAAGCGCGCGATGCGGCGGCTGGAAGAAAAAGGCCGGGGCATTCTGTTGTTGCACGACATTCATCCGGCAACTGTCCTGGCCCTGCCAACCTTGCTCAAGGAGCTTAAAGAGCGCGGCTACCATGTGGTGCACGTCGTCGCGACCGGTGAACGGCCGCAGTCCTTGCCTGACCTAGCGGCATCACCGGATTCCAGCAAGGAAACATGGCCGCGGGTCCTACAAACGAAAACGACCCACGACAAGCCGGCCAAGTCGGTTCTGCGTCACCGCGGCAAGAAAACGATCACGGGCAAGCACCGGCGGCCCAGCGTCGCCAGCGCGCATGAGGCCGATCAGTTCGCCCTTGGCCGTGACTGGCGGCAAAACCAATTCTAGGTTCTGAACAAATCGATGCCCGCCTTTGATTCAAAGGCGGGCATCGGTGTTTCAACACTTCAATTACTTATTACGCAACGCAGACGCATTACGCGACGCAAACGTACTGAGACGCACGCATTCCAAGTCGCTGAGCCGCGCCTTTGGCGAGATCAAGCCGGGCGCCCATACGATACGCAATTCCCCACGGACCTTTGTCGTTGATCCTGACGACGATGGAACGACCGTTTTTTGGATTGGTCACGGTCAGGTTCGTCCCAATCGGCCACGTACGTGCTGCCGCGGTATTGCCGTTAACGTCGAATCTTTCACCGCTGGCCGTGCGCGTTCCTGAAGAGTACGAACTCGCGAGAACTTCCTGTCCGGCGCAATTGCCCGATGGTTTTACGTATTTGTGAACCGAACCCCATCCGGCTGCATTTGCCGACGAAAAGCTCATTAGGCCAATCAGTATTCCAATGCCGATGTGCTTCATCCGTGTTGTCCCTCGAATCGACCATGTCGACGTGGTGCACGTAGGACGGGGGCAAGATGGCAAGAGCATGGCAAGCGGTTAGGTGACGGTGCATTGATACCGTTAACCTGAACAGCGGCCCGTTTCTGGGCTATTTTCGGAGACAAAATCTTGGAGTTATCCCTTGGCCAAAGCGGCAAACTATTGTTCGCCGAATCATATTGGTGCGGTCGGCGAGACTCGAACTCGCACATCTTTCGATGCTAGCACCTCAAGCTAGTGCGTCTACCAATTCCGCCACGACCGCATGGGGAGATGGACGAGAGGCTCTGGAAACCCCACGTCCAACGATGGCATCTAACAAATAGGATGTTGACGGACAAGACCCGTGGACCTTCGGATCGAAGGCTCGATTTCGGGACGGTCTAGGGCCGGATCGCGGCCTCAAATTTCTTGCCTTGTGGTGGCCCGTTTAGCGCATATCGGGAGGCCGCGGCAGCAGTTCTGCGACATTGACGGCAATGCGATTGCCATTCACCACCACCGTGCCCTTGGCGACGGGCAGATTGTTGGCGAGTATGCTGACGGCGTCCTCCTCGGAGGCGTCCAGTTCGATGATGGCGCCGCGACCGAGTCGCAGCACTTGATGGATAGGCATGGATGTGGTGCCAAGCACCACAGTGATGTCGACGGCAACCTTGTCGAGTGTGGCCACGTTTGCTCCCTATGCGCGCCAGATCCAGCGGCGAGCAAACATGAGGTCACCATGGTATGGTGAATGGGTGGTTAATGCACGAAACACATTGGTAACCGGCCTTCCGACGTCCGTTGAATCGGTGCCCGTCGAGTGGCGCGTGAGCGATTCCCCTGTGCCGTACGATGACGCCGTTTCCATTATGGAAGCGCGGGTTGGCGAGATCGCCGCTGGCCGAGCGTTAGAACTTGTTTGGCTCCTGGAACACCCTCCACTGTATTCGGCGGGCACCAGCGCAAACCCGGCCGACGTCATCGAGGCCCGCTTTCCTGTTCACGAAAGCGGTCGTGGCGGCCAAATGACCTATCATGGGCCGGGCCAACGGGTCGCCTATGTCATGCTTGATCTCAGGCGTCGCGGTCCGGACGTGCGCAGATTTGTCGCGACGCTGGAGGAGTGGATCATACGCACGCTCGCCGCTTTCAATGTGCGTGCCGAACGGCGCGAGGACCGCATTGGCGTCTGGGTGCGCCGGGCTGAAAAGGGCGAAGGCTTCGAGGATAAGATCGCCGCGATTGGCATTCGCATCAAGCAATGGGTAACGCTGCACGGCATGGCGCTCAACGTCGATCCCGACCTGTCGCATTTTTCCGGTATCGTGCCGTGTGGCGTCAGCGAAACGCGCTACGGCGTCACCAGTTTCGCCGATCTCGGCGTCCCCGTTTCGATGGCCGCCGTAGATCAAGTTTTACGGCGGGAGTTCGAGCTGTTGTTCGGGCGGACGACAGATCAGACGGTAGGCAACACCGAGAATGAATCGCCTTCCTCGCGCTCCAGAAGATCGGTCTCCTTGCCTTCACGGTAATCGAGCGCGCCAACCCGCGCGGATATTGGACCACGCCGGCACGCTTCAACCATAGCTTCGACAGCTGCACGCTGGCCAGCAAACACTGCTTCGACGGAACCGTCGCGGCGATTGCGGACCCAGCCGCGCAATCCGCGATGGCGCGCCTCTTGCTCGACAAAGGCGCGGTAGCCGACACCTTGAACTTCGCCACGTACAATTACATGGCGAACGATGTTGACGCTCACGCAATCTCTCCTGCGTCGACGGCGCGTGTCCCAGTCCAGCGTGACGCGGACCAGCGCGCTACAGACTGGATATAGGGCTCAGGCAGTTTCCAGGCTCGGGCGGCAGCGGCGATCATCTCGACATAACCTGGTCGTGGATTGCCGGCCGTGCGCCGGCGCAAAAGATAAATCATGGCGCGTATGCGCCGCGAGCCATGGCGGATCGGCAAGTACCGGACATCATAGAGGCCCTTATGCAACAATTCGTAGGCATGCAGTGCGGCAATGTCGCGCGGCGTTAGCCGCCAAAGAACGCCATACACGGTGTCGCCAGGGCTAGGTGCAACCGAGCCCCAGCCGTCAAGACCGACAAAAAAGCGATATCCGTTAAGCACGCCGGGACCGATCGCTCGCGCGCCCGGGCAGCGCCGCCGCATCGACGAGCGATGCATATTGGAGCCGTAGGCGAAATAGAAGGTCACCGCGCCGGCATAGCAGACCCGCGCCCGGATTGTCAGCGCGGACGGACCTCGGCCGCGAAGCCCTCAGGCAAATTCCAGGATTACAGCATCCACAGCAAGGCTGTCGCCTGGCTTTGCCCTGACCTTTTTCACCGTTCCGTCGATTTCGGCGCGCAGCACATTTTCCATTTTCATGGCTTCCACAACTGCGACCGTTTCGCCGGCCTTGACCTCCTGGCCTTCCTTGACCGCGATGGAGACAACGAGGCCCGGCATGGGGCAAAGAACCTGCTTGCCTGAATCAGCAAGCTTTTTGACCGGCATCAGGCGAGCGTAACCGGCTTCCCGTTCGGTATAGACAAAGGCTTTGGTCTCATTGCCTCGGTAGGTCAGGGCGAAGCCATTGGCGACAGGCCGTATTTGGACAGCTATCGGACGGTCATCGATTGTGCCTTTCCAAACCAGATCGCCCGGCTTCCAGTTCGAGCTCAGCCGTCGGCCCGCGCTTTTGGTCTGGTTGAAGCGCACGGTAATAACGCCATTCTCGCGCCTCACTTCAAGCTTGATTTCGTTGCCGCCTAGCCAGACAGCCCGCTGACTCTCTCGCGTAAAATTCCGGCCGCTCAGTTGCCCGGAGATTGTTCGCTTGCGCTCCCCCAGAACATGGTCAATTGCAGCGGCAACAGCCGCGAGGACCTGTGCCGGTTCACCCTCGGGCGCGCGAGCGTGAAAACCACCGGGGAACTCCTCCGCGATGAATCCGGTCGAGAGCTTGCCCGCCTGCCAGCGCGGATGCGCCATCAACGTGGCAAGAAACGAAATGTTGTGACGAATTCCATCGACCACGAAAGAATCGAGCGCGTCGCTTTGTTCCACAATTGCCGCATCACGCGTCGGCCCATGGGTTACCAGCTTGGCAATCATCGGATCATAATAGATCGAGATTTCGCCACCCTCGTAAACGCCAGTATCGTTGCGCACTGTGATGCCGTTGATGCTCCTCTCCTCCGGCGGCCGATAGCGTGTAAGCCGTCCAGTCGACGGAAGAAAGTTGCGGTAAGGGTCCTCGGCATAAATTCGGCTTTCGATTGCCCACCCACTGAGCTTGACGTCGCTCTGCTTGATTGAAAGTTTTTCTCCAGCCGCAACACGGATCATCTGTTCGACCAGATCAATGCCAGTCACGAGTTCCGTCACTGGGTGCTCGACCTGCAACCGCGTATTCATCTCAAGGAAGTAAAAACTTTTATCCTGCCCCGCGACAAATTCGACTGTGCCGGCGCTGTCGTAGCCGACGGCCTCGGCCAGAGCCACAGCCTGTTCTCCCATCTTTTTTCGCGTTGCCGCATCGAGCAGCGGCGATGGAGCTTCCTCAATCACCTTTTGATTGCGTCGCTGGATCGAGCATTCTCGCTCGCCGAGATAAATAACATTGCCGTGCTTGTCTCCGAGAACCTGAATTTCGATATGACGCGGGTCGGTAATAAATTTCTCGATAAAGACCCGCTCGTCACCAAACGAGGATTTGGCCTCCGAGCGCGCCCGTGCAAAGCCCTCCGATACTTCAGCCTTGCTGTGAGCGATGCGCATGCCTTTGCCACCGCCGCCAGCACTCGCCTTGATCATGATCGGGTAGCCGATCTTCTCAGCGATCCTGACTGCCTCCTGTTCGCTCTCGATGACGCCCAGATGCCCGGGGACGGTTGAAACCTTGGCAGCCGCGGCCGCCTTCTTGGATTCGATTTTGTCACCCATGGCGGCAATGGCTTTCGGATTGGGCCCAATAAAAACGATACCGGCCGCCGCCAACGCCTTTGGAAATGCTTCGCGCTCTGACAAAAAGCCGTAGCCAGGGTGCACGGCTTCAGCACCGCTTTGCTTGCAAGCCGCAACAATTTTTTCAATGACCAGGTAGCTTTCGGCCGCAGGCGAAGGGCCGATAGCAATTGCTGTATCGGCCATCGCCACATGCAGCGCGTCCTTGTCGGCCTCCGAATAAACGGCAACCGTTTCAATTCCCAATTTGCGCGCGGTCTTGATGATCCGGCAGGCGATTTCGCCGCGATTGGCGATCAGAATACGCTTGAACATGCCGTGTCAGAGGCCCCAGGTGCCGGCCGTTTGGCTTGCGGCGTTATCGGGAAAAAGTCAATTGGGCCGATAGGACGGTTTGCCGAGCCGTAAGGCCGTCAGCAAAACAGGTAGAATTGCGGCGGATAACCGCCGGTTGTTACAATACTGTCTTTTAAGGAGGCTATCTACCGCGGCATCAGAATTAAGAAAAATGGGAGCCTCAGCGATGCCGTTTCGATCAAATCTGCTCGCCGCCGCGTGTGTCGCCATTTTTGCACAAACCGTGCCCGCGGGCGCGCAAAACCAGCGCAACCTGATTCTTTTCGTGCCCGATGGGTTGCGCGCGCTGTCGGTAACCCCAGAAACCGCGCCCGCGCTCGCGGCGGTGCGCGACAATGGCGTGAATTTTGTCAATCCGCATTCCCTCTTTCCGACCTTCACAATGGCCAATGCCTCGGGGATGGCGACCGGACATTTTCTCGGCGACACGGGTGCTTTCAGCAACACAATTTATACCGCGTATCCGGTGCCGACCGCCGGCGGAAGCGTAACGCCCTTCATAGAGAACGACCCGATCCTCGGCGACATCGATGCGCATTTTTCCGGAAATTTCGTGGATGAGGATTCGATCCTTTTCGTTGCGCGCAATCAGGGACTGAGCACCGCGGCCATCGGCAAACTTGGGCCGACCTTGATGTTCGATCACACCGAGCGGACAGGGGAAGCGACAGTCATCGTTGATGACTCTACCGGTAGCAAACAGGGTATCCCGTTATCACAACCATTGCAGGACGCTTTGAATGCGGCCGGATTGCCGCTGGTCGCTCCCTCGCGCAAAGACACTTCCGGCGACAATTCCAATGCGGGCGATTTTTCAAAGCCGGGCACGCTCGTGGCCAATGTCGTGCAGCAGAAATATTTTGCCGACGTCGCGGCCAGGGTGGTGCTGCCGATGTTCAAGGCGCGCAACAAACCTTTCGTGCTGGTTTTCTGGTCGCGTGACCCGGACGGCACGCAGCACAATCAGGGTGATAGCCATCTGACGGTCACCCCTGGCATAAACGGACCAACCTCTCTTGCTTCCATCAAGAATGCCGATGATAACCTCGCGCAGCTGCGCAAAGCGTTGGATGACCTCGGACTTACCGCGTCTACCGATATCGTCATTGCCGCCGACCACGGTTTCTCGACGATCTCCAAGGAAAGCAAAACAAGTCCGGCGGCGCAGGCAAGCTATGCCGATGTCCCACCCGGTCTGCTTCCACCCGGATTCGTTGCGATAGACCTGGCTAAAGCGCTTGGGCTGCCGCTGAACGATCCAGACGACAAGAATACCGCGGTCGGTGCCGGCAAGTATCCGAAGCGCGGCAACGGACTAATCGGCAGCGATCCTGAAAAACCTGAAGTCGTGGTCGCCGCCAATGGCGGCTCCGATCTTGTCTACGTTCCGAACAAGGACGCCACACTTACCGCCAAGGTCATCGATGCCCTGCTGGCCCAGGATTATGTGAGCGGACTGTTCGTCGACAGCGCCATCGGGAACTTCCCGGGCACGTTGCCGCTCTCTGCAATCAATATGCAGGGAATGGCGCGCACTCCCCGTCCTGCGATTGTGATCAATTTCCGTTCCTATTCGACCGATTGCGGGCGCCCCATTATGTGCTCCGTAAACATTGCCGACACCACCCTGCAGCAAGGCCAGGGCATGCATGGCAGTTTCAGCCGTGCCGACACCATGAACTTCATGGCGGCGATAGGCCCCAGCTTCAAAAGCGGATTCGTCGATGAAGCCCCGGCGAGCAATGCCGACATCGGGAAAACCATTGCTCACGCTCTCGGACTGAGGATTCCATTCAAGGGCCCGTTGCAGGGCCGTATTCTTGAGGAAGCACTGCCCGGCGGCAGCGGCCCGACCGTCGAAACCTGGACCGAACGCAGTAAGGTGAGCGAAACCGGACTTGCAACCATTCTGATGGGCCAGCGCGTGAGCCAGACGCGATATTTCGACGCGGCCGGCTTTCCGGGTCGTACCGCCGGATTGGACGAACGCAAGGCTGCCAGTCGCTGAAATCTCGGGCAAAACGGAAAAAGGCATTCTGCCCGGCGCTTTAACGTCAAAGACTTTGTTCTCCGCGGCACGCAGGCGGTGGCGTATCGATGCTAGGGACGCGTTTCCCTATTCCTCGCCGCCACGGACCCCTATAGTACGTTCATGACGAGTAACTGTTTCAGTGGAGGTTGGTCATGACGTTGGCGATTGGCGATACCGCACCGGATTTTGAAGCCGAAACGACGGAAGGAAAAATCCGCTTTCACGAGTGGTTGGGAAACTCCTGGGGCATTTTGTTTTCGCACCCCAAGGATTTCACGCCCGTTTGCACCACCGAGCTCGGCACCATGGCCCGGCTCAAGCCGGAATTCGACAAACGCAACGCCAAGATCATCGGTCTTTCTGTTGATCCGGTCGATAACCACAAGAAATGGGCGGCTGACATCAAGGACGTCGTCGGCTTTGCTCCCAACTACCCTATGGTCGGAGACACGGAACTGAAGATCTCCAAAGCGTACGGCATGCTGCCGGCGAGCACGTCCGGCACCTCAGAGGGCCGCACACCGGCCGACAATCAGACTGTCCGCAACGTTTTCATCATTGGCCCGGACAAGAAGATCAAGTTGATCCTGGTCTACCCGATGACAACAGGACGTAATTTCGACGAAGTGCTCCGCGTGCTCGACTCACTGCAACTGACCGCCAAGCATCGTGTCTCGACGCCGGCCAACTGGAAACAAGGCGAAGACGTCATCATTGCGGGCTCCGTCAGCGACGAAGAGGCCAAGAAGATTTGGCCGCAAGGCTTCAAGGCGCCCCGGCCCTATATCCGGATCGTGCCGCAACCGCGCAGCTAACGTACTTGCAAGATTGCGTAAAAAGGGCACGGACGATAACGTCCGCGCCCTTGTTATTTTGGAGCATCTTCAATGAATGAAGCGGCCAAAACGCAACCGCCGTTTGCCGAATTTATTGGCCTCAAGATTACACATCTCTCACCTGAGCGCGTGACTGCGGAACTCGTTGCGCGCGATCAACTCAATAATCGCTTTGGCATCATGCATGGGGGAGCCCTTATGGCTCTTGCCGACAATCTGGGCGGCACCGCGACCACCGCCAACCTCAAGCCCGGTCAGTCAACGACGACGGTCGAAAGCAAGACCAACTTCTTCGCACCGGTGCCGATAGGTGACACTGCGAAGGCCGAATGCACGCCACTTCATCGCGGGCGGACCACCATGGTTTGGCAGACTCGCATAACGCGCGGCGACGGCAAATTGTGTGCGTTGGTGACGCAGACCCAGCTCGTTATCGACCGAGGAAAATAACAATCAAATCATATGTCGCGCGGTTTTGCCGCGCCGCGATTGGCGAGTATCACCCCGCCAGCACATATTATCATTCCCGAGATCGAGATCGCGTCCAGCCGTTCGCCGAACAGAATGAACGCAAACAGCGCGGTCACACCCGGCACCAGATAGAACAGGCTTGCGAAACTGGTCGCGGCGGAACGCCGGATAAGCCAATACATCAACCCGATCGCCGCGATTGACAGCACCAACACGAGCCACGCGATCGCGAAAATCAACTCACCGTTCCAGTGAATCTCACGTGTCTCGAATGTGTACGCACCAAAGGCAAACAGCAAACCCGCCCCGATATATTGCACGAGATTGCCGGCGCGCCAGTCGATACCGCCGCAGTAGCGCTTCTGGTAGAGAGTTCCAAGCGTAATCCCGACCAGCGACAGGAAACTTGCGATCCAGCCGACGGTGGACCCTGCCAGCACGATGGTGCGGTCATGGAGCACCAGCACGACACCGGCCAGCCCGAGCGCGAGACCGAGCCATTGCGTCCGTGTCACGCCTTCGCCCATGAAGCGATTGGCGAAAGTTGAGGTGAGTATCGGTTGCAGACCCGGGATCAGCGCCGAAATGCCGGCCGGGACTCCTTGGCTGATCGCGATGAACACGCCGCCAAGATAAAGACCATGGACGAGGGAACCGGCGACCAGGGCGTGCCGCACCTCACGCGCGTCCGGCGCTTTCGCGCGCCCAATGATTGCGATCGCGGCCATGATCGCCACCACAAAGGCCATGCGCACGGAAAGAAAGGTCAACGGCTCGATATAGGGTAGCCCGTATCGGGCACCGATGAAGCCCGTGCTCCACAGGAACACGAACAGTACAGGCGCGGTCGCGATCGCCAGTCGGCGCATGAGGATCTCGGCATGGGATTTGATGAATGCGGCGGGACAGGCGCCTATACCACTTTCCGTTCGCCCGTGCCTTCCCCTCTTACGGGCAATCGTCTAATGCTAGACCGCACGAGGAATTGATCGGGGCATAGTCACCATGAAATTGATCGCGATCTACGTCGTTTTCGTCCTGATCGGCGAGACCGTTGCCTATTTTATCGGTCGCTCCGTGGAGCATTGGTCGGCGACCGCAAGTCTGCCCGTGTTCCTTGCTTGTTTTTTCATTGTTTTCTGGGGGGCGTGGCGACTCGCAATCCGAGTCACCTGATATTTCCTCTCAAGGCTTCCGGAACCGCCGTGACGGCTGGCGGGTTTCCCCTCCCGGACTGTACGGAAGGAGGATGCCCATGACTGATCCACGTTTCACCGATCCACGGTTGAGTGACCCCGTGATCCGACGTGATGAGACCGTCGGCGAAATGTGGGGTTGGATTGCCGGCGTCGCAGTCGTGCTACTGATCGGATTCCTTGTGATCGCCGGCTGGAATAGCAACAGCACCACGGCCAGTAACGGTTCCCCGACCACGTCGACCGTCAGCACGCCGACCAAACCCGCGACGCCACCAAGCACCACCGGCTCCGGCTCGTCAGCGCTACAACCGTTTGCACCGGCGCCGTCTACGCCGGCGCCGCCGAAGAGCGACACACAATAGCGCACGTCGTTTCGTCCCGGCCTCCGTGTGGAGGCCGGGAGATGGATTTGATTGAGAGCTTTGTCGCAACAGGCCTGTTCAGCGACACGGCCCAAATGGGTCGGTGCTTCGCCTTACCGCACGCGGACCGTTATCGGCGCCGACATCACCGATGGCACAAACGGGATGTGCGACCAATCCGCGAACACGAGCTGGAGCGTGTGTTTGCCCTTCGGCAGCGTAACCATGGTTTCGGTCTGCCCCCCGCCAAAGTGCTTGTGCGTATCGTCTGCCGGAATGGCGCCCTTCATCTGTTCTGCCGTCAAGGTGGTATCGATCAGCAAGTGATGGTGGCCGGTATTCGGCTTGTCCACGCCGGCGGGGGCAACTCCCATACCTGTCAGGCCGAATTGCACCAGAAATGGGCTTTTCACCCTGGCGCCGTCCTTCAAATTGATGATGTAAACTTTCGCCCCGGCAGGCGAGGCTGTCTGCCCCGAAGCAGAGCCGGCGAGCACGCACACAGCAAAAAGCGCCAGCAATGTTCTGAGAATTGTCATGATGCCATCTCCCTCATGCGCTATCGCAACTGTCCGTTTGGATCAACAAGACGATGTTTGATTTATTCCGCCGGTCACATTGATCGTACAGCGGACGCAGGCGCTCCTAGCCGAACGCTGAATAGATGCCGAACCCGACGGTCGCGCTCACCACGGCCTCTATTGCCTTGAACTGAACCCCTGTTAGTTGATCGCTGACATACGGAAATAATATGTGCCCCACTGGCAGCATGATCATCGCCACGAATGCGACACACAGCAATTTTGTCAGAGTACTATTGTCGAACATAAGCGTCCCCTCCCCGGTTTTTTTCATTCTGTCATGACGCAGTTAACCGGGCAATCTCAGGTCTTGAGGAAATCATCGATCGGAACGCGATAGCCATTGGCGAGCCGGTTGGTCTCATTGGCCATGCCGACCACGGCCATCAACTCGCCGAACATGGCTTCCGTCATGCCCGCTTTGCGGGCCGCGGCGGTGTGGCTGGCAATGCAATACGCGCAGCCGTTGGTCACCGACACCGCGACGTAGATCATCTCCTTGGTCAACGGATCGAGTTTACCCACTGCCATGACCTGTTTCACGCTTTCCCATGTGCGTTCGAGTGTGACCGGGTCACGCGCGAGATATTTCCAGAAGTTATTCACGTCGGCCACGTTGCGAGTTTTCTTAATGTCGTCATAGACCGCACGTACCTGCGATGAAGCGTCGGCATATTCAATTGGGGCTGGCGTCGTCATGCGAAGCTCCTTCAGCGCGAATGCGTTACCTCGATATTGTCATTGCCGGGCTCGATCCGGCAATCCATGATGACCTGCAGATGCACGGCTGGAGAAAACTTTATGCCGAAAACACCAGACTATTTCGCGGGAAAGACCATCATAATCACCGGCGCGGCTAGCGGGATTGGCCGTGCCGCAGCACTGATCTTCGCACGCGAGAAGGCAAATGTCGTTTGCGTCGACATCGACGAGAAAGGCGTCGAAAAAACCGCCGAGACGATCAATGCGATCGGCAGTCCGGTGCTGGCGCTGACCATCGATGTAACCAAGCGAGCAGCGGTTGAAGATATGGTGGAGCTCGCCATCGATGGTTTCGGCAGCGTCCAGTTTCTCTTCAATTCGGCAGGGGCGGCTATACGACGCGCGAAATTTCTTGAGATCGACGACGATCTGTTCGACAGGACTTTCGATCTTAACGTCAAAGGTACTTTTTACCCAATGCAGGCAGTGTTGCCACATATGCTCGCGAATAAATTCGGCGTGATCGTCAATATGGGCAGCATGGCGCACCGGCGCGGCGGACCTGGCTCCTCTGTGCATTATGCCGCGGCCAAGGGAGCGGTAGTGACGATGACCATGGGTGTGGCGCGTGAATTCGCCACGCAGGGAATCCGCGCGCTATCGATCTCGCCCGGACCGGTGAAGACTCCATTCCAGGCGGCCGCCAGTAGCTCGCCAGAGCTGGTGCAACGCTTTCTCGAAGACGTCCCGATGAAACGCTTCGCAGAGCCGGAAGAAATCGGCGAACTTGTATTGTTCATATGCTCGGATGCCTGCGAATTCATGACCGCGGATACGGTTTACGCCAACGGCGGCGGCGGCTGGCGCTGATCAGGGTCTGCTCTCAAGATTGCAGCCATATCCAATCGGCCCGTAAAGGCCGACGTTATCGCAATATCTGCACCGCGGGGACGTCTGAATTTTTAGCCTTTGACTCGCATCGAGCTTAAGCATCAAATTGGGGTTGGAGGGTGTAAACATGACAACGAAGTACGTTGCTATCATTGCATTGTCTGGAATGGCCGCACTGATATTTTCGCCGCTCGAAATCCCGGCGAACGCGCGTGGAACTGGGGGATCCGGTATGCATGCATTCCACGCGATCCATTTCGCGAAAAATTTTCGGCATGCGCATCGCAGAAATTTCAATAACCAGTGGCCGTGGTATGGGGGATATTACGAAGTCCCGCCCTATGCCTATGACAATAGCGGATACACGGAACAATCAAACGTTGTGTACGTGGTCGCGCCGGCCGTTCGCAGTTGCCAATACATCAAGGAAACTGTAACGGTCCCGGCGGAGAGCGGTGGAACTCGGGACATTACCGTCACGCGTTGCTGATCGAATCAGCACAACCCTTCAGAAAAATTGACAGCCAGGTCCGAAGGCGCTTTTTGACTGCCTACTGAATTTATGAAAGCTTTCTTTGCCGGCGTATTTTGCTCGCCATAATCTTCGCGTGCAAATCGATCGGCGCTTGCGAGTCATTCGGGGGCGCAAAACTCCACGTAACAAACAAGGAGGAGACAAGTGAACAAACTTTTTTCTCTCGCGTTGGTGATCGGCATTGGTCTCTTCGGACTTGCCGCCGCCCAAGCCATGCCGCTCGCGCCACTCGAACAAGCACAGACCGCTCTTACTATTCCTGTCGCCGGCGGCTGTGGCGTGGGCTTTCATCGTGGCCCGTATGGCGGCTGCCGTCGTAACGGTTACTACGGCGGCGTCTATTACGGCGGCGCGGTGGTAGCGCCAGGCGTGGTGGTAGCGGCACCGCCTGTTGTGGTAGCCCCCGGCCCCTGCGGCGGCCGCGGCAGCCATCGCGTTTGCAATCCTTATCGATGCTGGCAGGTTTGCAACTAAACCATCGATACTAGCCGCAATGACTGCAAGGCGCCGCTTCCGCGGGGCCTACTGTTTACGGAATGCAATTCTCATAAGAGCGGGAAAAAATTTGGCCCGGAAAACCCCGGGCCAAAATCTCTCGAAGCGACCGAAATTTATCAATTCCGGCGGCAACCTCCGTTTGGCCCTCGATGCCAACCACGGCCGCAACCGCCCGCCACCAGCGTAATTTGGCCGGAGCCATTGCTGGCACCTTTAAGTTTCGACGCCGGCATAGCCTGCGCGCCGAACGCGACAAATGAGAAGAGGGCAGCAATTGTCGCCAACAGCGCCAATTCCTTGTGCATCGTCAGCTCCCTTTGTTTTTTTAAAGTCGCCACGGTCGCATTCTAGTGCACCATTTCTTTTATTGTCTCGCGGCTCCGCAAGGCAGTGAATAACTTCTACATAAAAAATTCAGGCGAGCAGGACCTTGCAGCGGCGAATCCCGTTGAACGGTCAAACCGGCAAATTGTCGTGCTTTCTTGCCGGCATCTCCACGTGCTTGTTTTTAAGCATTGCCAATGCACGCGCGATCCTGCGGCGCGTCGAGTGCGGCATGATCACGTCATCGATGTAACCGCGCTCGGCGGCGACAAAAGGTGACAGGAAACGCTCCTCATACTCTTTGGTGCGCGCGGCGATCTTTTTCGGGTCATCCATATCGGCGCGGAAAATAATTTCGACCGCCCCCTTGGCGCCCATCACTGCGATCTGCGCCGTTGGCCACGCGTAGTTGAGATCTCCGCCAACGTGCTTGCTTGCCATGACGTCATAGGCGCCGCCGAATGCCTTGCGCGTGATCACCGTGACCAACGGCACCGTACATTGACTATAGGCGAACAATAATTTGGCGCCGTGCTTGATCAGCCCGCCATATTCCTGATCCGTGCCAGGAAGAAAACCAGGCACGTCCACAAATGTGACGATGGGAATGCCGAAGGCATCGCAGAACCGCACGAAACGCGCTGCCTTGCGCGAAGCATCGCTGTCGAGCACGCCGGCAAGCACCATCGGCTGATTGGCTACGAACCCAACCGTGCGCCCGGCGATGCGGGCAAAGCCAGTAACAATGTTTCTCGCATAGGCAGAGGAGAGCTCGAAGAAATCACCCTCGTCCGCAACCTTAAGGATCAACTCCTTTATGTCGTATGGCTTGTTGGGGTTGTCAGGCACCAGCGTGTCGAGAGATTCATCGATGCGGTCGGATTCATCGTATGCCGGCCATTCCGGCACACCGCTCTCGTTGTTGGACGGCAGAAAATCGATCAACCGGCGCATTTGCAGGAGGCACTCGACGTCATTTTCGAAAGCGCCGTCGGAAACGCCAGACTTGGTGGTATGAACCGACGCCCCGCCAAGCTGTTCCGCTGTGACAACCTCGTTAGTCACTGTTTTCACCACGTCCGGACCGGTGACAAACATGTAGCTGGTGTCGCGCACCATAAAGATGAAATCGGTCATTGCCGGCGAATAGACGTCACCCCCGGCACACGGTCCCATGATCACGCTGATCTGCGGGATAACGCCGGAGGCAATAACATTGCGCTTGAACACCTCGCCATAACCACCAAGGGCGGCGACGCCTTCCTGGATCCGTGCGCCACCGGCGTCGAACAAACCGATAATCGGGCAACGCGCCTTCATCGCCATGTCCTGAACTTTGATGATCTTCTGCGCGTGCGTCTCGGACAGCGAACCGCCAAAAACGGTAAAATCCTTGGAAAACAGATAAACAGCGCGGCCGTTGACGGTCCCCCATCCCGTGACCACGCCATCACCGGGGATTCTCGATTTCTCCATGCCGAATTCGTTGGAGCGGTGCTCGACGAACATGTCGAGCTCCTCGAACGAACCCTTGTCGAGCATGAGCTCGATGCGCTCGCGGGCGGTGAGCTTGCCGCGCTTATGCTGGGCCTCAATACGCGCCGTGCCGCCACCGAGACGGGCTTCGTCACGCCGCTTCTCAAGTCTGTCGAGGATATCTTTCATGGCCCCGCCCTGTACTGGTGAAAGAATCCGGCAGCGAAGCCATACCACACCACACCCGCCGCCCTCGCGAAAGCGGGAATGCCGGTCTTCTGACCTGGCAGCAGACTTGGCATCAGACTTGGCATCAGGCTTGGCATCGGCCTCAAACCCTGCTTACAAGCGCCAATGAGCGAACCACAGACCGCCGCCGAACTCATTCAGCAGGGCCTTACCCATCATCGGGCCGGCCAGATTTCCCTCGCAATGGACCGCTATACGCAGGTGCTGCGCAACGACCCGCGCAACGCGGATGCGCTCTATTACATCGCTGTGATCGCCTGCCACGAGGGCCAGTTTCAGCAGGGCATCGACCTCGCCCGCAGGTCATTGGCGTACAAGGAAGGACAGGCGCGCGCGCACAACCTCATCGGCCAGGCGCTGCACAGGATGGGCAAGATTGATGATGCGCTCGAGAGCTTCGGCAGTGCGATCCAATGCGACGCACAATTTGCGGAGGCCTATGGCAATCGCGCAAATATGTTGAGCGCGCTCGGCCGCAACGCCGAAGCGCTGTCGAGCTTTGACCGCGCGGTCGAACTTAACCCGAATTCGCCAGGCGACTGGCTCAACCGCGGCGCAACGTTGCACGCTGTCGGCCGCGGGGAAGATGCGATTGCCAGTTACGACAAGGCAATCGCGCTCGACCCTGATTTCGGCGTGTCGCACTGCAACCGTGCGCATGTCCTCTTCGACCTCGGCCGTGATGCAGAGGCTATGGCCGGCTACGACAAGGCGATTGCGCTCGAGCCAAAATTTGCCGAGGCCTATCTTGGCCGTGCACTTGTCTTGAAGAAACTTGCGCGGCTTGAGGAATCGCTTGCCAGCATCGACAAAGCGATCGAGATCAAGGGCGACGTCGCCAAAATGCATGAGGCTCGGGCCAGCCTGCTGCGCGAACTCGGCCGCGAAAACGACGCGCGCGCGGCGGACGCCAAGGCCGCAGGGCTTGTGGCAAACCAGCGCGAGCCTTCACAAACCTGACAATTTGACTGCATAATGTTAATGACCGGGTGGATCGCATCCTTCGGGGGGTGTTTGAAAACCGAGGACTATTTGCCATGAGCCATGCCAAGACATCGCCGCGCCTTGCGACTCCGACAGATCTCGGCGCGAATGCCGCCAAAGACATCGCCGCCGCAGTCAATGCGCTGTTGGCAGACACCTTCGCGCTCTATCTGAAAACCAAGAATTTCCATTGGCACATCAGCGGCCCGCATTTCCGCGACTATCATTTGTTGCTCGACGAGCACGGCGACCAAATTTTCGCCATGACGGACGTGCTGGCCGAACGCGTGCGCAAACTGGGACAGCCGACGTTGCGATCAATTGGCGATATTACGCGTCATCAGCGGCTCGCTGACAATGACGCCGCTTACGTCGATCCGCAGGACATGCTGGCCGAGTTGCGCGACGACAATCAGCGGTTCATCACATCTCTGCGCGAGACCCATGATGTCTGCGACGAGCATGGCGATGTAGCGACGACCAGCGTACTGGAAGTCTATATCGACGAAGCGGAACGGCGCGTGTGGTTCCTCTACGAGGCTGGCCGCCGCGGCGACCCCACGGGGCATTGATTTTTGTACTTCGTCCCCGCGCAAGCGGGGACAAAGATCTTTCGCCGGATACAGATCGAATGCGGTTATCCCGAATCATTTTGCAAGCTTCAGCACATTGACCGCCGCCTGAAATTCCGCCTCGCGAAACGCGCGGCGTTCAAGCGCGAGCTCATCGCGGCCCCAATGCGACATCTGCCAGTCTTCGTCTACGTGCGCGGCAGCCCAGGCGATGTCTGCCTCAAGCACGTCATGTGCGAGCGCCAGTGCCAACAAGCAGGAGCCGGTCAGCGTTGTGATGGAGGACATTGCGCCGAGCCGCCATGGTTCAAGCGGTATCGCCGCTCGCGCGGCGGCGACGGCCTCGTGCGGCTGCGGCACGTGAATCACGCCCTGGGCTCGAACGAAATGCGCACCGAAGGCCTTCCGCGCCCAGTCGAGTATGGGATCCCATGCCTTCGATTGTCTCTCGATGAGTCCCGCTGGTCCATCGGCGCGATAGAACAGCAGATCCGAGCCCAAATATTTCGCGACCGCCTCGGCGACGGGCTGTGGCGCGTCGCTCACCGCGTCGATCACCGCGTTGGCGAGCCGTGCGAGAGGCATGCGCGCAGGATCTATCACGTCGATTTGTGCATCCCATTCGGCCGCTAACGCCTGCGCGAGCGAGCGCGAGGGCGCCATGAGCGGGCGCCGCAATGGCGTGAATACAGGTTTATCGTCGAGCAAGATTGCGAAACCGCCCTCGCCCGCATCAGCCACATGCGCTTGTTTGTAGAAACGCTTCCGTAAGCGCGGCCGCGTGGTCTGCCGCGCCGCTTCGCCTGGGTCGAGCGGCTGGTTTTCGAAGATCTCGGTAAAGATCTCACGCATTGGGGACCCGATTGTGCGGCGCAAAAGAAGAGGAACTTCCGCCCATCAATGTTAGTCCAAAATCCCGGAAATAAGGGGCGAATTGCCATCGTGACGCCGCTTTCAAGGAGCGAAAAACCTCACGAAGACTTGTGGTTGATAGGCCCCTTCCTTGACCGAAGGATGAGTAGCATTGCGAGTATCTAGCCCATATTATCCGCCCTCGGATTCGTGCCGGAAAACAAGGCCGATCGGGGGAAGCGGAGGCGCAGGGCTGTGACGCGACGCCGTTTGAGTTGCACGGAGTAGCGGGGCGCGTTTCGAGGAGTCAATGAAGAATACCGACATTTCTGCGCCTGACTACTTCCACAAGGTCGTGGACTGCCAGTGGGCTTGCCCGGCGCACACACCGGTGCCCGAATATATTCGTCTGATCGCGCATGGCCGCTATTCCGACGCCTACATGATCAATTGGCGCTCGAACGTGTTTCCGGGAATCCTCGGACGCACCTGCGACCGCCCCTGTGAGCCGGCCTGCCGGCGCGTGCGTGTGGAGAAGGAGCCGGTGGCGATTTGCCGCCTGAAAAGAGTGGCCGCGGACTACAAAGACGACATCCGCGAGCGGTTGCCGAAGCCTGCGGCGAAGAAAAACGGCAGGCGCATCGCGCTGGTTGGCGGCGGTCCGGCTTCGCTCACCGTTGCCCGTGATCTGGCCCCCCTTGGCTATCAGTGCGTCGTTTTCGATGGCGATCCCAAAGCCGGCGGCATGATCCGCACGCAAATTCCGAAATTCCGCCTTCCCGACTCTGTGATTGACGAGGAGTGCGGCTACATCCTTAACCTCGGTGTCGAATTTCGCGCCGGCAACCGCATCGACAGCCTGAAATCCTTGCTGGCCGAGGGATGGGACGCAGTCTTCGTTGGTTCCGGCGCACCCCGCGGACGCGATCTCGATATTCCCGGCCGAAAGGAAGCGGCCAAGAACATTCACATCGGCATCGACTGGCTGTCGTCGGTGTCTTTTGGGCATATCAGCAAAATTGGCAAACGTGTCGTTGTCCTGGGCGGCGGCAACACCGCCATGGATTGTTGCCGCTCCGCCCGCCGCCTTGGCGGCGAGCAGGTCGACGTGGTGGTGCGCTCGGGCTTTGATGAGATGAAGGCGTCGCCTTGGGAAAAAGAAGACGCCATGCACGAGGGAATTCCGATCCACAATTTCCTCGTGCCAAAACACTTCACGCATGAAAACGGCAAACTCACCGGCATCACCTTCGAGAAAGTGAAGGCCGAATACGACGCCAAGGGCCGCCGTAAGCTCGTTCCCGCCGGTGAACCGGATCAACACTTCCCTTGCGACGACGTGCTGGTGGCGGTCGGCCAGGAAAACGCCTTCCCCTGGATCGAGCGTGACATCGGAATCGAATTCGACCAGTGGGACATGCCTAAGGTTGACACCCAGACCATGGCGTCGACCAACCCGAAGGTGTTCTTCGGCGGCGACGCGGCGTTCGGCCCCAAGAACATCATCTGGGCGGTGGCGCATGGTCACGAGGCTGCCGTTTCGATCGACAAGTTGCTCAACGGCGAGGACATCACCGCTCGACCGCTACCGTCGGTCGAGGTGATGAGCCAGAAGATGGGCATCCACGAATGGTCCTACGACAACGAGATTGCGCTCGACAAACGCTACAAGGTGCCGCATCGCGACAAAGTGGTGGCGCTCAAAGATATCAAGGCCGAGGTCGAACTCGGTTTTGACGAAGAGCTTGCCCTCGCGGAAGCCGGCCGCTGCCTGAATTGCGACGTGCAAACCGTGTTCTCTGCGCAGCTCTGCATCGAATGCGATGCTTGCGTCGACATCTGTCCGATGGATTGCATCACCTTCACAGCGAATGGCGAGGAAGCCGACTTGCGCAGGCGGCTCAACGCGCCCTCGCACAACCTCACCCAAGATCTATATATCCAGGATGGCCTCAAGACTGGCCGCGTCATGGTTAAGGACGAGGACGTCTGTCTCCATTGTGGCCTCTGCGCCGAACGCTGCCCGACCGGCGCCTGGGACATGCAAAAATTCTTGCTCGATATGACTCACGCAGGGACTTCATGCCGACCGCCACGCCGATCAGCCGCGTAAACGATTTCGTCATCCGTTTCGCCAACGTCAATGGTTCTGGCTCGGCGAGCGCGAACGAAATGTTCGCCCGCGCGGTGATGCGCATGGGCGTACCAGTGGCGCCACGCAATATCTTTCCGTCCAATATTCAAGGATTGCCGACCTGGTACGAGGTGCGCGTTTCCGAAGCGGGCCATCTGGGCGCTCGAGGCGGAACCGACCTGATGGTGGCGATGAATCCGCAGACTTTCGACAGGGACATCGCGGGCATCGAACCGGGCGGCTATCTGTTCTACGATTCAACGAAGCCGCTGCCACCGTCTAAATTCCGCGACGACATCACTGTCATCGGCGTGCCACTGACCGCGATTTGCAATCGCGAATATACCGATCCGCGCCAGCGCCAGCTGTTCAAGAACATTATCTATATCGGCGCGCTCACGGCGCTGCTCGACATCGATGTAAAGGTGGTCGAGCAACTCATCGGGGAACAATATAAGGGCAAAGACAAGCTCATCGAGCCGAACATCAAGGCGCTGCATATCGGCCGCGACTACGCCATTTTGAATTTGCAATGTCCGCTCGGCATCAAGCTCAAGCGTGCCAATGCGGTCGGCGACCGGATATTCATTGAAGGCAACTCGGCCGCGGCACTGGGCGCCGTTTATGGCGGCGCGACGGTGTGCGCCTGGTATCCGATCACACCTTCCTCATCGCTGGCCGATGCCTTTACGCGTCACTGCGCCAAATTGCGCGTTGATCCGGACACCAAACAAGCGAAGTACGCGATCATTCAGGCCGAAGACGAACTCGCCTCTATCGGCATCGTGATCGGAGCCGGCTGGAACGGTGCGCGTGCTTTCACCGCCACCTCCGGCCCCGGCATTTCGTTAATGCAGGAGTTCATCGGTCTTGCTTACTTCGCGGAAATTCCGGCAGTTTTGTTCGACGTGCAGCGCGCTGGGCCCTCGACCGGCATGCCAACACGCACCCAGCAATGCGACGTGATGTCTTGCGCCTACGCCTCGCACGGCGACACCAAGCACATATTGCTCTTCCCCGAAGGGCCGATGGAAGCGTTCGATTTCGGCGCCCAGGCTTTCGACCTGGCCGACCGGCTGCAGACGCCAATCTTCGTCATGCTTGATCTCGACATCGGCATGAATCACCACTTGTCGAAGCCGCTCGCCTGGGACGACAACCGCAAATACGACCGGGGCAAGGTCATGACAGCGGCTGAGCTCGAGGCCGGAAAAGAATTCGGCCGCTATCTCGATGTCGACGGCGACGGCATCCCTTACCGGACCTACCCGGGCACGCACCCCACAAAAGGTTCATTCTTCACGCGTGGGACCTCGCGTGACCGCTACGCGCGCTATACCGAGGAAGGCGCGCCCTACGTCGACAATATGCAGCGGCTGATCCGCAAGTTCGATACTGCCAAAGACCTGGTGCCACGCCCTCTCACAGCCATCGCTGGAAAGCCCACAAAATATGGCGTGATCTATTACGGCTCGACCGCACCGGCGATGGACGAGGCCATCCACATGATCGAGGCCCGCGGCCATGTCCTTGACCGCATGCGCGTTCGCGCTTTTCCGTTCCATTCGAGCGTGAACAGCTTCGTCGCAGATCACGATTTCGTTTTCGTCGTCGAGCAAAACCGGGACGCTCAGCTACGCTCGCTAATTGTGAATGAATGCGGCATCGACCCGGTGCGGCTAGTGCCGGTCCTGCACTATGACGGCACGCCCATTACCGCGCGTTTCATCGCCAAGGCGATCGGGGACCATCTCGACCAGCTGAAGGTAAAGCCGATGAAGGTAACCTCATGACCTACCTCGCCAAGCCGAAATTTCACCATCCCGATCTGCCGAAAAACGAGCTCGGCTACACCCACCGCGACTACGAAGGCACGGTTTCGACCCTGTGTGCCGGTTGTGGACATGACTCGATCACTGCCGCAATCATCCAGGCCTGCTTTGATCTGTCGATCGAGCCGCACCGCGTGGCCAAGATTTCCGGTATCGGATGCTCGTCGAAGACACCGACCTATTTCCTCGGCAATTCGCACGGGTTCAATTCCGTCCACGGCCGGATGCCATCGGTGCTTACGGGCGCCAATCTCGCCAACCGAGATTTGATCTACCTTGGCGTCTCTGGCGATGGTGACAGCGCTTCGATCGGCCTTGGTCAGTTTGCGCACTGCCTGCGGCGCGGCGTAAACATGGTCTATATCGTCGAGAACAATGGCGTCTACGGTCTCACCAAGGGCCAGTTCTCGGCCACCGCCGACCGCGGCTCGAAATCAAAGCGCGGCTTCATCAACACCGACAACTCCATCGATCTGGTGGCGATGGCGCTTCAGCTGGGAGCAAGTTTCGTCGCCCGCTCCTTCTCCGGCGACAAGCATCAGCTCGTTCCGATCATCAAGGCGGCGATTGCCCACAAGGGTGCAGCCTTCATCGACGTCATCTCTCCCTGCGTCGCCTTTAACAACCATGCAGGATCCACCAAAAGCTTCGATTTTGTCCGCGAGCACAATGAGGCGGTCAACCGTCTCGATTTCATCTCCAGCCGGATGCCAATCGAGGTCAAATATGAGCCCGGTACAGTCGAGGTGGTGGAACAGCACGACGGTTCCAAGCTCGCCTTGCGCAAACTTGCCGCCGACTACGAGTTGCATGACCGTACGGCCGCTTTGGGGTTCCTCCAGCATCACGCTGCCAAGGGCCAGATTGTCACCGGCCTGCTCTACGTCGAGGAGGAGCCCGAGGATCTGCATGCCCATCTTCGCACCGTCGATTCCCCACTCAACGCGCTCGGCGAAAAAGAGCTTTGCCCGGGCCAGGCAGCTCTCGACAAGTTCAACGCCAGTTTGCGGTGAATTCCGTCCCTTCCCTTGTCATTGCCGGGTTTGACCCGGCAATCGCATGATGCAATTTATCAATGACAGTCTTGCGTGGGGCTTTGCCGCGCCGCAAATCATGGATGCGCGAGTCAAACCTGCGCAAGACGTCAACTCCATTGTCTGCACATTGAAAGCAGTCGGCCATGGAAAAGCGTCGTCTTGGCCAATCTGACCTGCACCTTGCCCCGCTCATGCTCGGCGGCAACGTGTTCGGCTGGACCATCGACGAAAAGGCATCGTTCAGCATACTCGACGCATTTATCGATGCCGGGTTCAACGCCGTCGATACATCGGACAGCTATGCGCGCTGGATGCCTGGCAGCCCGGGCGGCGAATCCGAGACCATTATCGGCAACTGGCTCAGGCGCAGCGGCAAGCGTAACAAGGTCTTGATCGCCACCAAGGTCGGCGAGGACATGGGCCAAGGCCGCAGCCTGAAGAAGGATTACATCCTGCGCGAATGTGAAGCGTCGCTGCGGCGGCTGCAAGCCGACCATATTGACCTCTATCAGACCCATTTCGATGACGAGGTCACGCCGCCGGAAGAAACCATGCAGGCTTATGCGCAGCTCATCGCAGCTGGCAAGGTGCGGACGATCGGCGCGTCAAATATAACTCCGGCGCGGCTCAGGGCCTCGCTCGCGGCCAGCAAGCAGCTTGGCCTGCCGCGCTATGAAAGCCTGCAGCCGCTGTATAATTTGTCGGACCGCAGGGAATTCGAGACTGAATTCGCGCCAATCTGCCGGCAGGAAAAGCTGGGCGTCATCAATTATTATTCGCTCGCGGCCGGCTTTCTCACGGGCAAATACCGCTCGCCGGAAGAAGGCGCCAAACACCCCGGCCGCGGGGGTCGCCTCAAGCGCTATCTCGATGCGCGCGGGATGCGGATTCTCAAGGCGATCGACGAGGTGGCGGCGCGGCACCATGCGGTACCGGCGCAGATCGCGCTCGCCTGGCTGATCGCTAAGCCTTACATCACCGCGCCTATCGTCAGCGCGACAAGCCTCAAGCAGCTCGGCGAGATCCTCAAAGCGCCAGAGATCAAGCTGACATCGGAGGATATCGCCGCGCTGGACGCAGCCGGCGCTTGAATTCAGGACGCCGCGCCGGACGCGGCGGCGCCTTCCTTATCGTACCAAGGCGCGTGCAGAACGACGCGGTCTGTCTCCAGGTAACTCTTGAGGCTCGAAAGAACGAGCGGCCAGCCATTGCTGATGCTGACAAATACCTTGCTGTCCGGCGCGAAATCGTCGTGCGTGACGGTGAGCTTGACCTGATCGCGCTGTTGCTCAAGATCCATCACTACGCGCGAGTGCCTTTCGGTGCCATTGTGCGGCTCGTGAAGGGACTGAAAGGTATAAGACAGTCGCCGCGGCGGATCGTGTTCCAATACTTTGCCGCTGACGATCAGTTTGCCTTCGCGGTGAAACGTAACCGGCGAACCAACCTTCCAGTCGGATGTGACGGCGTTACCAAACCAGAATTTCGCAGTGGCGTTGGTGTCGGTCAGCGCTTTGAAGACCTTCTCCGGCGTCGAGGCGATATAGGTGACGTAGACGAAAACTGGCTTACTCATTGTGTTTCTCCTTACTCGGTTTCCAACGCCTTTTTCATGTCGCTCAGCGCCTGCAGACGTGAGCGCTCGAATTTCCCGATCCAGCGCTCGCCGATCTCGTGGATCGGCACCGGATTGAGATAGTGAAGCTTCTCGCGGCCGCGTCTGACGGTTGCGACCAGATTCGACTCCTCCAGAATGGCCAAGTGCTTGCTTACCGCCTGCCGCGTCATGGCAAGCCGGTCGCACAGCTGACCAAGCGTCTGCCCGTTGTCGGCCCGCAGGCGGTCGAGCAACTCCCGTCGACTCGCGTCGGCCAGCGCTCTGAATACAGCGTCCATGGCGACAATATGCAACCATTTGGTTGCATGTCAAGTTATAACTGCGCAGTTCCTTGTAGAGAATTCGACGGCGAGGAGGCGTTGTCGTGCGCATGAACGGCGGGCGCGCACGACGCCGCCAAGCGATAGGCGATTAAGGTCACACCTGAACTTGAAGAAACGGCCCTAACTGACTGTGTTCTTCTCAAGTAACAAATGAAGTTCGTTACTGATTGACGCAGGTTCCCATGTAAGTGCCGCGGTCCCCGGCAGCCTGTCCATAGACACCGGCTTGGTGAGCGCAACGCGCGGCGCGATCCTGAAAGGTCTCGCGGCCCCCCGGTCCGGCTCCCGGCACTGTCGGCAGATTCGGAAGAACCCGCCCCGTCTGGGGGACGACGATCGGCGGTGGAACCGTTGCGGTGGGAAACGGCACGGTCGTCGGCTTCGGGGTCGTTACATGTTTCACCGTACCTCGCGGCGATTTGTACTTTGGCGCGAGCCATGGCTCCGGCTGTTCTCGTCTGGCCCCTTTTTCAGGGACCATGATGCTGTAGTTATCGCGCATGATGTTGTAGTCGCCGCCGGCTTGCGCACGCGCAAACGCCGTAGGCAGCGCCGACAGGAAAAGCACCAGGATCAATGAAGGTGCGCGCATAGTTCCTCTCAGATAGGAACCCCGCGGCATAGCCGCTACTCCTCGGGCGCTTCTTCGATCGGATCGTAGCGTTTGGCGTCGAAGCCGAGCAAGCTCCATGATTGCTGCATGTGCGGCGGCAATGCCGCCGAAACGTCGATCACCCCGTGCCGCGGGTGCGGTACCACGATACGGCGAGCGAGCAAATGCAGCTTTTCCTGCATTCCTCCAGGCAGTTGCCAGTTTTCCTTATTGAAGTACTTCGGATCACCAACAATCGGATGATGAATATGCGCCATGTGAGCGCGCAATTGATGCGTACGTCCGGTAACCGGTTTGAGCGACAGCCAGGCGAGTTGTTGCGCCGCCGTCTCCACCACCGCGTAGTACGTCACGGCGTGCACCGCGTCTTTCTCACCGTGCTTGGCGATGCGCATGAATGAATCTTCCTCGACTTCCTGCTTCGCAAGGTAAGTCGAAATACGCCCTTGCGCGGGTTTAGGTACGCCCACCACCAACGCCCAATAAATCTTGCGCGCCGAGCGTGAGCGAAATGTTTTGGCCAGCGCCGCCGCGGCAAACCGGGTCTTGGCCACCAGAAGACAGCCGGCGGTATCCTTGTCCAACCTGTGCACGAGCCGCGGACGCTGGCCGTCGGGTGAGCGCAAAGCGCCAAGCATGCCGTCGATATGCCGCGTCGTGCCCGAGCCGCCTTGCACAGCGAGCCCCATCGGTTTGTTGAGGACCAGCACGTCAGCGTCTTCATAAAGGGTGATCGATTTGATAAAGGCGCGATCCTTCACCGCTGCCGGTGCGTCGTCGCGTGGTGCCGGCGGCTCGACTTTCAACGGCGGGATGCGTACGGCCTGTCCGGTTTCCAGGCGCGCCTTAGGTTGTGCGCGTTTACCGTTCACGCGCACCTCGCCCTTGCGGATGATGCGCTGGATGTGACTGAAAGAAAGCTTCGGAAAGCGTGCCTCGAAAAAGCGGTCCACGCGCATGCCGGACTCATCGGGGGTCACAGTCACGATCTGAACCTTTTGGACCACCTGCAATGCTTTCGATCCGCCATCCTGAGGGGGTCGACGCTGACCTCTCGCGGATCGCTCGGCATCGTCCTTTTTCGAAGCGTCCTGCGCTGCCGGATGAAGGTGATGCACCGAATGATGCCGCGTCTTGCGCCGATTATGCCGTGGCCCCGCCATCTGCCGGCCACCCCCCGGCTGGCGAGGGCCGGGACGTCCACGGCGGCTCATGACCCGCCCCGCTCGTTCCGCAGCTTCATCCAATACTCCAGCCGTTTCCTGATTTCGCGCTCGAAACCGCGTTCGGGCGGATCATAGAATTTCTGGCGTTCCAGCGCGTCAGGGAAATAGTTCTGCCCGGAAAACGCCGCCTCGGCATTGTGGTCGTAGGCATAACCGCGGCCGTAGCCCTCCTCCTGCATCAGTTTGGTCGGCGCATTGAGGATGTGCTTGGGCGGAAGCAACGAACCCGCATCTTTGGCGACCCGCATCGCTGCTCCGAAAGCGGCATAGCCTGCATTCGATTTCGGAGCCGTCGCGCAGTAGATGACCGCCTGGGCGATTGCCAATTCGCCTTCGGGCGATCCCAGGAAGTCATATGCTTCCTTGGCGGCGTTTGCGATCACGAGCGCCTGTGGGTCGGCGAGCCCGATGTCCTCGATCGCCATGCGTACAACGCGGCGCGCTATGTAGAGAGGCGGCTCGCCCGCATCCAGCATACGGCAAAGATAATAGAGGGCGGCGTCGGGATCGGAGCCCCGCACAGATTTGTGCAACGCGGAGATGAGATTGTAGTGTCCGTCCTGGCTCTTGTCGTAAATCGGCGCGCGACGCTGGACGATGTCCTGCAGTTTGGCGCTATCGAAAACCTCGTCTTGGCGCGCCGCTCGCCAGACTTCTTCGGCAAGCGTGAGCCCGGCGCGGCCGTCACCATCGGCCATGCGCTTGAGCGCTTCGCGTGCCTCCAAGTCGAGCGGCAACGGCCGGCCTTCGATCTTTTCCGCCCGTTTGAGCAGTTTTTCGATCGCGTCGGCATCGAGCGATTTGAATACCAACACTCGCGCGCGAGACAGCAGTGGGGCATTGAGCTCGAAAGACGGGTTCTCGGTGGTTGCGCCGACAAGGATGATGGTGCCGTCCTCCATCACAGGGAGGAAGCTGTCCTGTTGCGCGCGATTGAAGCGGTGAATCTCGTCGACAAACAGCAGCGTCCCCTGCCCCATTTCACGGCGGCGGCGCGCTTCTTCGAAAACCTTCTTGAGGTCTGCGACTCCGGTAAAGATCGCGGAAATCTGCTCAAAATGAAGATCGGTGGCCTGCGCGAGCAAACGCGCAACCGTGGTCTTGCCGGTTCCGGGCGGCCCCCAAAATACCAGCGAGCCGAGTGAACGCGTCGCGAGCATGCGCGAGAGCGCTCCATCCGGTCCGAGCAAGTGATCCTGGCCGACCACCTCGTCGAGGTTTTGTGGTCTGAGCTTGTCGGCAAGCGGACGCGGCGCATCTTTTTCGAGGCCTGCGGCGGCGAACAGGCTGGGACCGGAGGATTTGGGGCGGACAGCCATCAGAACGTCCGTCTAAAGTCATCGCCGGTTGGACATGATAGGGGAAAGGCCAAACGCATTCTCATCCGCTAAACACCGCGGAGATCTTCTGCCCCCCGCGCAGAATAATAATGCGCCAGCTGCGGTTGGGCGTGCTCGTTAATCGTTCAAGGTCGCGCGTCTTGGCGATGCGCTCACCATTGACCTCTTCGATCACATCGCCACGCTGAAAACCGAGATTGCTTGCATAGGAGCCGGAGTCGACGTCCACGATAGCGACGCCCTGTTCAACATTTTGCAGCTGCAATTCATCGGCGAGAGCAGGCGAAAGGTTCGCAATCTTGACGCCCGAAAACGGCGAACGCGATCGGATAACGATTTCATCACGCGGCATCTCCGGCGCACTTTGCAAGGCGATGGTCGCCATCTGTTCGCGCCCAGCCCGCAAAAGTCCGAGACGAGCACTGCCACCGATCGGTTTCGTAGCAAAGCGATAGTCGAATGCATTGGGATCGTCGACGTCCTGCCCATCCACCGAAATGATAAGGTCGCCGGCCTTGATCCCGGCTCGCGCCGCCGGGCTGTTCGCCGTCACGTTGGCAACCAACGCGCCGGCCGGGCGCTTGAGACCCATGCTATCGGCGATATCGGCCGTAACCGCCTGTAATTTCGCGCCAAGCCAAGGGCGCACCACGGCGGTGCCGCCCGTCTTGGCGGAAGCCACCACCACTCGCACCATGTTGGCCGGGATGGCAAAGCCCACACCCTGCGAGCCGCCCGAACGAGAGAAGATCGCGGTGTTGATGCCAATTAATTTGCCCGTCAAATCGACGAGCGCACCGCCGGAATTGCCCGGGTTGATCGCGGCATCCGTCTGAATGAAGAATCGGTAGTCGGAAATGCCAACCTGTGTGCGCGCCAATGCCGACACGATACCGTGTGTGACAGTTTGCCCGACGCCAAAAGGATTTCCGATTGCCAGCACAACGTCACCGACTTGCACCGCATCCGAATCCGCAAAATCAAGCACGGGAAACTGCTCGCGTCCGTCTTTGATCCGCAATACCGCAAGGTCCGTACGCGGGTCCTTGAGCACCAGCGTCGCCTCGAACTCACGTTTGTCGGCAAGCGAGACCTTTACTTCATCTGCCCCCTCGATGACGTGGTTATTCGTCACGACCAGGCCGGCGGGGTCGATGATCACCCCAGAACCGAGCGATCGTTGCAACTGACTGCCACCGCCGCCGGGGACACCAAAGAATCGGCGAAAAATCGGATCGTCGAACAGCGGATTGCGGTTCTGCACCGTCTTGGCGGCATAGACGTTGACCACCGCCGGCGCCACGTGCTGCACGACCGGTGAGTAGGACAGCCGCAACTCCGATTGCGTCGGTAGACGCCGCTCTTGCGCCGCGGCGACACTCGCGAGCGCAACACCCGCGATCAGAATGGCAGTCAATATCTTAGGGCGCATGAGTTTGAATTCCGGCCAACTGGCCGTGATATAGGCTTCTATCGAGCCTAAATGAAGGCCGCTTATTCCACAGCCGGCACGGTTCGCAGATAGGCCACAACGGCGTCGAGATCATCTGGGGTTAACGTTGCATAGTATTGATAGCCCATCGGTGGCTTGAGTTTGCTGCCATCCTTGCTGACGCCGGTAACGATGGCGCGTTTGATTTCATCGTCGGTCCAGGCACCGATGCCCTTGGTCTTGCTTGACGTGATGTTGCGAGAGACCGAAACCCCCCATGGACCGGGGAACTCGAAGCCGCCCGCACCCAGGCGAGTGTCCCACTGCCGCACACCCTTCTCCATCGGAGTATGGCACTCCATGCAATGGGCGATGGTGACGAGATAAAAGCCCTTCTTGAGCTTGTCGCTCATCATGTCTTCGGTGAATGGCTTATCGCCGCCCGGGATCACGTGCTCGATCTGCGGCATCTTGTAGACCGGATCCGGGACCTGGTTGTTCACCGGCTTGAGCGTACGCAAATAGGCAACGACGGCATCGAGATCGCGATCGGTCATGATGTGATAGAAACCGGTCGGCATGATCATCGCCACGTGAACCCCGTTTGGCCTCATGCCTGTGCGCATGACCGTTTTGATCTGCGCGTCCGTCCAGCTCCCAATGCCCGTGTCCTTGTCCGGTGTGACGTTCGGCGCGGTGACCTTGAACGGCGGCTCATCCCACGACAGACCGCCTGAGTAATCCTTGCCTGCGACCGCCGCGGGCGGGCCCTTCGGCGAGTGGCAATTTGCGCATGTCAGTATCCCGTTTGCGAGATAGTCGCCTCGCTTGACCAGGTCGGTTTGCGCGGACTGCGCAGCGGCCACACTGGCAATCCCGCTCGAAGCCAGCATTGCCGCCAATGCCATCCAGATTTTCATCATGAGCCCCCGCCTGACCTGTCAATGTTCTACGGGATCATAACCGCCAGAAGCACTGCGGCAAACAAAAAGGGCGGCCTGAAGTTGCCGCCCTCGCCGAACTGTAATTGCAGGCGTTCACGCCGCCGCGGTCGCTTGTTCCTCGGCCTTTTTCTCTTGCACCGGACCGGAATCCTTGCCTTTAGCCTCGACATCGCGGTCGACAAACTCGATCACCGCCTTGGCGGCATTGTCGCCGTAGCGGAAGCCCGCCTTCATGATGCGGGTGTAGCCGCCATCGCGGCCATTGTAGCGCGGGCCGATGATCTCGAAGAGTTTTTTGACCTGCGCAACGTCGCGGATTTCGGCGACCGCCTGACGGCGGGCATGCAACCCGCCTTTCTTTGCGAGCGTCACCAATTTCTCGACGATCGGACGTAGTTCCTTCGCCTTCGGCAGCGTGGTGATGATCTGCTCGTGTTTGATCAGCGACGCCGCCATGTTGGCGAACATGGCCTTGCGGTGCTCCGCCGTGCGGTTGAGCTTGCGGTGAACCTTGCCGTGACGCATCGCGTATTATCCCTTCATTCCGTTTCGGGCCGCGTCGCGGCTCAGTAGTGATCTTCGAAGCGCTTGGCGAGTTCTTCGATATTCTCTGGCGGCCAGCCAGGCACTTCCATGCCGAGATGCAGGCCCATCTGCGCCAGCACTTCCTTGATCTCATTGAGCGACTTGCGCCCGAAGTTCGGCGTGCGCAGCATTTCCGCTTCGCTTTTCTGCACGAGATCGCCGATGTAGACGATATTGTCGTTCTTCAGGCAGTTGGCCGAACGCACCGATAGTTCGAGCTCATCCACCTTCTTGAGGAAGGCCGGATTGAAGGCAAGGTCGGGGATGGCTTCGGCGGCCTCGGCCTTGCGCGGCTCCTCGAAATTCACGAACACATTGAGCTGATCTTGCAGGATGCGCGCGGCATAGGCGAGCGAATCCTCCGGCGACACCGCGCCGTTGGTCTCGATTGTCATTGTCAGCTTGTCGTAGTCGAGAATCTGGCCCTCGCGCGTGTTCTCGACCTTGTAGGAAACTTTGCGCACCGGCGAATAAAGACTGTCGACCGGGATGAGACCGATGGGTGCGTCCTCCGGGCGGTTACGTTCGGCGGGTACATAGCCCTTGCCGGTATTGACGGTGAACTCCATGCGAATCTCGGCGCCTTCATCGAGAGTGCACAGCACCAGATCAGGATTGAGAACCACCACGTCGCCAACGGTCTGAATGTCGCCGGCGGTTACCGTGCCGGGGCCCTGTTTCTTAACGACCATTCGCTTGGGACCCTCGCCTTGCATTTTGATGGCGATGTCCTTGATGTTGAGCACCATGTCGGTGACATCTTCGCGCACGCCGGCAATCGAGGAGAACTCATGCAGGACGCCGTCGATATGTACTGACTGCACCGCGGAGCCTTGCAGCGACGACAATAGAATGCGGCGCAGTGCGTTACCAAGCGTGACGCCGAAGCCGCGTTCGAGCGGCTCGGCGACCACCGTCGCGACCCGCGCGGCGTCGCCGCCCGCGGAGACCTGGAGCTTGTTCGGCCTGATCAATTCCTGCCAATTCTTCTGGATCACGTGTTCACCTTTTTCAGCGGCGCGATCTTGGCGCGCCTCGCGCACCCCACCCGCCGTGTGGGGAAAATCTCGGCGGTAGCACGCGCGCGGGACATTTGGACCCGCGCGAAAGAAATAATCACACCCGACGACGCTTTCGCGGCCGGCACCCGTTATGCGGAATCGTTGTCACATCGCGAATCGAAGTAATTGTGAAACCGGCCGCCTGCAGCGAGCGCAGCGCCGACTCGCGTCCCGAACCCGGACCCGACACCTCGACTTCAAGAGTGCGCATGCCGTGCTCTTGTGCCTTTTTGGCGGCATCTTCGGCGGCGACCTGCGCTGCATAGGGCGTCGATTTACGCGAGCCCTTGAAACCCATGGTCCCGGCCGACGACCAGGCGATCGTGTTGCCTTGCGCGTCAGTGATGGTGATCATGGTATTGTTGAACGAAGCGGCGACATGCGCCACGCCCGAGGCGATGTTCTTTCGCTCGCGCCGCCGGACGCGGGTGGCTTCCTTACCCATTCTCAATCCTTTCGCGCCCGGGCGCCGTCGTCGGCGCGGAGGCTCATCCTGTTATCAAGTCGGTCCCGGAGTCTTCTTTTTGCCGGCGATTGTCTTGGCCGGCCCCTTGCGGGTCCGCGCGTTAGTGTGTGTGCGCTGACCACGAACCGGGAGGCCTTTGCGGTGACGCAGGCCGCGATAGCAGCCGAGATCCATCAGGCGCTTGATGTTCAATTGAACCTCGCGCCGAAGATCGCCCTCGACCATGTAGTCGCGGTCGATGAGCTCGCGGATCTGAAGCACTTCGGCGTCGGTCAACTGCGATACCCGCCGCTCCGGCGGCAGGTTAACCTTGCCCACGATATCGTGCGCAATCTTCGGCCCGATGCCATGAATGTATTGCAGCGCGATCTCCACGCGCTTGTTGGTCGGCAGATTGACGCCCGCGATACGAGCCACTTAGTCTCTCCTATATTCGCCGGTGGCGCGGAAGGCGCCAAATTCTCTTGTCCCTGGAATGGGATAGCACAAAGCGTAACACGACGCCTGTCCCCGCCTTGCTGGGGCCCGGCATCGCGTCAAACTCCTGAATGTGCAGCTTATTAAGGGATTCATCGCGCTCTCGTCAACCTCCGTCCAGTGCGGTTTTTGCGTTTACCCGCCTTGTTTTTACGCTTGGCCGTGGTTGAACGTTTGCTCCCACGGGCCGCCCGCTTTGCCCTCCTGACGGGCTTCGCCTTCCTGTGGCTCAATTTGGCCTTGGGAGCCTCGCTGGGCGCCAAAAGCCGGGAAATTGCCGCTGTCACCTCGTCGACTGCAGCCATCCCATCGACGCCCCTGAGCATGCCCTTGTCGGTGTAATAGCCGGCAAGCGGCGCAGTCTGCGCCTTATAGGCAGCCAGCCGACCCCTGAGAACCGCTGGATTATCGTCCGCACGCGCCGTTTCGCCGCGCGCGGTCATGTCGGCGACACGTTTTTCGATCCGACGAAGGAGGATGCCCTCGTCCACCTTCAACTCAATGACCGCATCGAGTTTCATGCCCCGCTCGGCCAGCAAACGATCCAGCGCCTGAGCCTGCGGCACCGTGCGCGGAAAACCGTCAAGCACGAAGCCTCGCTTGGCGTCGGGTTGATCGATGCGCTCGGCAATGATCCCCACCACGACCTCATCCGGTACCAGGTCGCCCCGTTCCATGATGCTTTTCGCGCGTAAACCTATCGGTGTTCCGGCAGCGACGGCGGCGCGCAGCATCTCGCCGGTCGAGAGCTGGACAATTCCGTGTTCGGCAATCAGTCGCTGCGCTTGTGTGCCCTTCCCCGCCCCCGGCGGGCCGAGCAGGATCAGTCTCATCGCGTACGACCTCGCAGCTTCGAACGCTTGATCAGCCCTTCATATTGATGCGCGAGCAGATAACCCTGGATTTGCGCCACCGTATCCATGGTGACGCTGACAACGATCAGCAGTGATGTGCCGCCAAAATAGAATGGTACCGCTGCATAGGAAATCAGGATCTCCGGAATCAGACAAACGATGGCAAGATAAAGCGCACCGACCGCAGTGATGCGTGAGAGCACGTAGTCGATGTACTCGGCTGTCCGCTCGCCTGGCCGGATACCGGGAATGAAGCCACCGTGCTTCTTCAGGTTATCGGCGGTTTCCGTCGGATTGAAAACAACCGCCGTGTAAAAGAACGCGAAGAACACGATAAGCGCGATATAGAGAATGAGAAACAGTGGTCGGCCGTGACCGAGCAGCGTTGTAACAGTCGTGAGCCACCCGGGCCCCTGCCCGGCATTGAAGTTTGCGACAGTGGTTGGCAGCAGCAGCAACGACGAGGCAAAAATCGGCGGGATGACGCCTGAGGTGTTTAGCTTGAGTGGCAAGTGCGAGGATTGCCCTTCGAACATGCGATTGCCGACCTGACGCTTCGGATATTGGATCAAAAGGCGTCGTTGCGCGCGCTCCATGAAAACGATGAAAGCAATAACGGCGACCGCCATCACAATCACGGCGAGAATCAGTCCGGTCGATAGTGCCCCCTGGCGGCCAAGCTCGAGAGTACCGGCAATTGCCGATGGCAGTTGCGCCACGATACCGGACAGGATGATCAGCGAGATACCGTTGCCGATGCCGCGCGACGTGATCTGTTCGCCGAGCCACATCAAAAACATCGTGCCACCGGTGAGCGTGATTGTCGTGGACAACAGGAAGAAGATTCCCGGATTGCTGACCACACTTCCGGTCCCTTGCAGGCCGACGCCGATACCGTAGGCCTGAAACGCCGCAAGAAACACGGTGAGATACCGTGTGTACTGGTTCATGATCTTGCGGCCTTGCTCGCCTTCCTTCTTGAGGGCCTCAAGTGTCGGCGAAACGGTCGTCATCAGCTGAATGATGATCGAGGCCGAGATGTAAGGCATGATGTTAAGTGCGAAGATCGCCATCCGGTGGATGCCGCCGCCGGAAAACATGTTGAACATGCCGAGAATGCCGCCGGCCTGGGTATTGAAGATCTGTTCCCAGGCGTTGGGATCAATGCCCGGCAGCGGTATGTAGGTGCCGAGACGATAGACCAGCAACGCGCCGACCGTGAACCAGATACGCTTTTTGAGCTCGTCCGCCTTGGCGAGTGCCGAAAAATTGAGATTGGCTGCCAGTTGTTCTGCTGCCGAGACCATCAGTCGCTCCTGCCGCCCCCAACTCGTCCACCGCATCGCCTCGCGGATCGTCTCTTAGATAGGCAAGTCTTCCCGAACTTGAAGCCAGCGCACGAGCCCTGTTAGTCGGCCTTCGGGGCTTCGCCTTCTGCTTCCGCCTTTGGCTTGCCGCCTTTTGGTTTATCGCCGCCCTTGGCGGCCTCGATCGCCTTGCGCTTGTTCTTGCCCTTCGGTACGGCGTCTTCTTCCTTCACGGGCGCGAGAATCTTCACACTACCCCCGGCCTTCTCCACCGCTGCAATCGCGGATTTCGAAGCGCGCCACACAGAAAATTCGATCTTGCTCTTGATCTCACCTTCGCCGAGCAGCTTCACGCCGCCCTTCTCGCGCCGCATCAAGCCGGCTTTCACCATGACTGCGACATCGACGGGCGCCTTCGCATCGATGAGCCCGGCGTCGATTGCGGCCTGCACTTTGCCGAGGTTGATTTCGTTCAGCTTGAGAGCAAATGGCGTGTTGCGGAATCCGCGTTTCGGCAGGCGGCGATGCAGTGGCATCTGACCGCCTTCGAAGCCTTTGATCCTCACGCCTGTGCGCGCCGTCTGGCCCTTGCCGCCGCGGCCGCCGGTCTTGCCCATACCGGAGCCAATGCCCCGGCCGATGCGCATCCGCTTTTTGCGCGCACCGGGCTTATCGGCAATCTGGTTAAGTTTCATCGCATTGTCCTCTTACTTCTTACTTGGCGCCGCCGACTACGCGCACCAGATGCTGCACCTTCCGGATCATCCCGCGGGTCGCCGGCGTATCCGGCAGATCGCGCACACGTCCGATTTTGTTGAGCCCCAACCCGATCAGCGTCGCGCGCTGGTCATGATGGCGACGTTGCGGGCTACCCACCTGCTCGATCTTGATCATCGTCTTTTGAGCCATACGCTAAATTCCTCAATCAGCCGCCGCTTCCGCATCGCCATCGCGGCGGCGCGACTGCAAGGTGGACACCTTGATATTGCGGCGCGCGGCAACAGAGCGCGGCGAATCTTGGTGCTTCAACGCATCGAAGGTCGCGCGCACCACGTTGTACGGGTTTGACGAGCCCAGTGATTTCGCAACGACGTCCTGCATGCCGAGAGTTTCGAACACCGCGCGCATCGGACCGCCGGCGATAATGCCCGTGCCGGGAGGTGCGGCACGCAGGAACACCTTGCCTGCACCATGGCGGCCGAGCACGTCATGGTGCAGCGTGCGACCTTCGCGCAGTGGAACGCGCGTCAGACCGCGCTTTGCGGCATCGGTCGCCTTGCGGATCGCCTCCGGCACCTCGCGCGCCTTGCCGTGGCCAAATCCAACCCGGCCCTTCTGGTCGCCCACCACCACCAGCGCAGCAAAGCCAAACCGGCGGCCACCTTTGACCACCTTGGCCACACGATTGATGTGCACCAGCTTGTCGGTGAACTCGCTGTCGCGCTCTTCGCGGTCGCGGCCGCCGCGTTCACGATCTCGTCGAGGTTCATGTGCCATGATTGACCAATCCGTTAAAAGTTAAGGCCGCCTTCGCGCGCGGCATCGGCCAGCGCCTTGATGCGTCCGTGATAGAGATAGCCGCCGCGATCAAATACGACGTCCTTGATACCCTTTTCCTTGGCGCGCTCGGCGATCAGTTTGCCAACCGCCTTGGCCGCTGCGATGTTAGCGCCGTTCTTGGCGCCTTCACGCATTGTCTTTTCGACCGATGACGCGGCCGCCAGTGTCGTACCCTTCACATCGTCGATAAGCTGGGCATAGATGTGCTTCGACGAGCGGAATACCGACAACCGCGTGCGCCCGCGCGCCGTAAGTTTGATTTTGCGTCGTACCGTCGCAGTCCGCCGCGCGGTCCGGTCACTCAATCTCGACATAGCGCGTCCTCTATTTCTTCTTGCCTTCCTTACGGAAGATGTATTCGTTCGCATATTTAACGCCCTTGCCTTTATACGGCTCGGGCGGGCGGTAGCCGCGGATCTCGGCGGCGACATGGCCGACTTTCTGCTTGTCGATACCAGTCACCACGATCTCGGTCGGCTTCGGCGTCACTATCGCGATCCCTTCCGGGATCGGAAAATTCACGTCGTGAGAAAAACCAAGCTGCAGTTGCAGCGTCTTGCCCTGCACGGCGGCGCGGAAGCCGACGCCCGTGATCTCCAGTCTCTCTTCGAAACCTTTGGTCACGCCCGCCACCAGATTGGCGACCAACGTGCGCGAGGTGCCCCACATCGAGCGCGCCCGCTTGCCCTCGCCGCGTGGCTCGAGCTTGATCGCACCCTTGTCCATCACGACCGAAACGTCGTCATGCACGACGGCTTGAAGAGCACCCTTCGGGCCCTTCACTTTGACGGTTTGCCCTTCCACATTGGCGGTGACGCCTGTGGGGACCGCGACCGCTTTGTTGCCGATACGCGACATCAGAACACCGTGCAGATGATTTCGCCGCCCACATTGGCCTCGCGCGCGTCGTGGTCGGCCATTACTCCCTTGGGCGTCGACAGAATGGCGACTCCCAAACCGTTATTGATGCGCGGCAGGTTGCGAACTGCCACGTACACGCGACGGCCGGGTTTGGAAATTCGTTCGATTTCGCGAATGACCGGCTCACCGTCAAAATATTTCAGCTCAATTTCAAGCTCGGAGCGTCCGCTGGCATGCGCCACGCTGGCATAGCCGCGGATAAATCCTTCCGTCTTGAGAACCTCAAGCACGCGTTCCCGCTGTTTGGAACCCGGCATCGAGACCTTCGATTTGTTGCGCATCTGAGCATTGCGGATACGCGCGATCATATCGCCGATGGGATCATTCATTGCCATCGCGCCCTCCCTACCAGCTCGACTTCACGAGGCCCGGAATGAGCCCTTTGGAGCCAAGCTCACGCAACGCGATGCGGCTCAAACGATGCTTGCGGTAATAGGCGCGCGGACGCCCGCTGAGCTCGCAACGATTGCGTATCCGCGTCCTGGAGGAATTACGCGGCAATTCAGCAAGCTTCAGAGTGGCGGCGAAACGCTCCTCCATTGGCAGCTTCTTGTCGTGCGCAATCGTTTTGAGTTTCGCCCGCCGATTGGCAAATTTCTTCGCCATCTTGCGCCGCCTGTTGTTCTTCTCGATCGAACTCTTCTTCGCCATACTTTCGCTCCTTGCGGTTCCGCGTATGAGGCGCAGCCTCACTGCCGGAACGGGAAGTTAAACGCTGTGAGCAGTGCGCGAGCCTCGTCATCGCTGCGCGCGCTGGTGCAAACGGTGATGTCGAGTCCCCAGGTATCGGTGACCTTGTCGAAATCGATCTCCGGGAACACGGTGTATTCCTTGATGCCGAGGCTGTAGTTGCCGCGGCCATCGAAGCTTTTCGGATTGAGACCGCGGAAGTCGCGCACCCGCGGCAATACAATGTTCACCAGCCGATCGATAAAGTCGTACATCCGGCTTTTGCGCAACGTGACCTTGCAACCGATGGCCTGGCCGTCGCGCAGCTTGTACGTAGCGATCGACTTGCGTGACTTGGTGATCACTGCTTTCTGACCGGCGATCAGCGCCAGGTCATTGGCGGCATTGTCCACTTTCTTGCGGTCGGCAACACCCTCGCCGATACCCATGTTGAGGACGACCTTTGTAATCATCGGCACTTGCATCCGATTCGTGTAGCCAAACTTCTTGGACAGATCCTCGCGTATCACCTGCTCGAAATGTGTGCGCAGGCGCGCGACATAATCGGAGCGCTCGCGCGGCTTTTTGACCTTTGGTGCGCCATCCTTGGGCGCGCCACCGTCCTTGGCGCCTTTCGGCGCTCCCTGCGGCGGCTTTTGCGGCTTCTTGGGCTCTTTGCCCTGCTGCTGAGTATCAGCCATCGATCTCGACTCCGGAACGCTTCGCAACGCGCACCTTTTTGCGCGCGGCGCCCTCGCCCACAAATTTGAAACCAACGCGGGTCGGCTTACCGTCCTTGGGGTCGGCCATCGCGAGATTTGAAAGGTGGACTGAACTTTCCTTGGAAACGATTCCGCCCTCTTGTTGCGCCGTCTGGCGCTGGTGACGCTTGACCATGTTGATGCCGCGTACCAGTGCGCGGTTCTCGTCGGGGCGCACTTCGATCACCTCGCCAGTACGCCCCTTGTCGCGGCCTGTGAGCAGGATCACCTTGTCGCCCTTGCGGATCTTGGCGGCCATCACAGCACCTCCGGGGCGAGCGAAATGATCTTCATGTGATTCTTGGCGCGCAATTCTCGGGGCACCGGTCCAAAGATACGGGTACCGACCGGCTCCATCTGCGGCGTGATCAGTACGGCTGCATTGCGATCGAAGCGGATAACTGAGCCGTCCGGGCGCTTGATATCCTTGGAGATGCGCACGACAACGGCCTTCATCACATCGCCTTTCTTCACGCGGCCGCGCGGGATCGCCTCTTTCACAGAGACTACGATGACGTCGCCAATAGTGGCGTACTTGCGTTTGGAGCCGCCCAGCACCTTGATGCACATGACGCGACGCGCGCCGGAATTGTCCGCCACGTCGAGGTTGGTTTGCATCTGAATCATGATGCGGATCTCACTGTCTGGTCGCCCATAACGATCATTGAACTTTCTGTTTCTTTTCGCCGCGGATCACTTCCCAACACTTGAGCTTGGAGATCGGACGACGCTCCTCGATCCACACGAGGTCGCCGACCGAGTAAGTGTTGGCCTCGTCGTGGGCGTGGTATTTCTTCGAGCGACGAATGGTTTTCTTCATCGTCGGATGCGTGAAACGACGCTCAACGCGCACGACCACGGTTTTATCCTGCTTGTCGCTCACGACAACGCCATGGAGCGTACGCTTCGGCATCTTAAACCCCTTATTCCTTCGACTTCGTCTTGGCGCGCGACTTCGGCTTCGCAGCGGCCTTGGGTTTGGTGGCTTTGGCTTTCTTTGCGGGCGCCGGCGCGGCTTGAGCCTTTGCAGCCGGCTCAGGCGCCCCGGCGCGCTTCTGCGCCGCAATCGTCTTCATGCGCGCGATATCGCGCCGAATAACCCGTACACGCGAGGTGTTCTCGAGCTGCCCGGTCGCGCGCTGGAAGCGCAGGTTAAACTGCTCCTTCTTGAGCTTGAGCACCTCGTCATCGAGTTGGTCGAGCGTCATCGCTCTTGCGTCGGCGGCTTTCATGGCGTCACTCGGCGATACGTTCAATGAAACGGGTCTTGACCGGCAGCTTGGCCGCGGCGAGTGCCAGCGCCTCTTTGGCGACGTTGACGGGAATGCCGTCGACTTCGAACAAGATGCGGCCGGGCTTCACGCGCACGACCCAAAGCTCGGGCGTACCTTTGCCTTTGCCCATGCGCACTTCGATCGGCTTCTTGGATACCGGGACATCAGGGAACACACGGATCCACACGCGGCCTGATCGCTTCATGAAGCGGGTCAGAGCGCGGCGCGCTGCCTCGATCTGTCGCGCCGTGACGCGCTCGGGCTCCAGTGCCTTGAGTCCGTATTGACCAAAAGCGAGCGTGGTGCCGCTGGTCGCGACACCGTGGATGCGGCCCTTGAATGCCTTGCGGAACTTGGTGCGGATCGGTTGCAGCATGACCTAAACTCTATTCACCCCTCAGGCCGCAGTTTCACGGCGAGGGCGACCGGTGTCGCCCTCGGCAAGTTTCTTGTCCTGCGCCATCGGATCGTGCTCGAGGATTTCACCCTTGAAGATCCAGACTTTGACTCCGCAGGTCCCGTATGTCGTGAACGCGGTCGCGACACCGTAGTCAACGTCGGCGCGAAGCGTGTGCAGCGGCACGCGCCCTTCGCGGTACCACTCCATGCGCGCAATTTCGGCACCGCCGAGGCGGCCCGAGCAATTGATACGGATGCCCTCGGCGCCAAGACGCATGGCCGATTGTACCGCGCGCTTCATGGCGCGACGAAAAGCGACGCGGCGCTCAAGTTGCTGCGCGATCGATTCGGCGACGAGCTGTGCATCGAGTTCCGGCTTGCGAATCTCGACGATATTGATGACGACGTCGCTGTCTGTGAGCTTGGCGACCGATTTGCGCAGCTTTTCGATGTCCGCGCCTTTTTTCCCGATCACCACGCCCGGACGCGCCGAATGGATGGTGACACGGCACTTCTTGTGCGGACGCTCGATGACAATGTGCGATACCGCCGCCTGCTTGAGTTGCTTCATCAATTCCTTGCGGATTTTAATATCCTCGTGCAGCAGCGTGCCGTATTCGGCCTTGCCGGCGAACCAGCGAGAATCCCAGGTGCGGTTGATACCGACGCGCAGCCCGATCGGATTGACTTTTTGACCCATCGCTTGCTCCTCAGGCTTCCGCTCGCGCCTCGACCTGACGCACCACGATGGTCAGGTGAGAAAACGGCTTGAAAATGCGTCCGACGCGACCACGGCCGCGCGGTGTGAAGCGCTTGATCACCAGCGCCTTGCCAACATGGGCCTCGGCGACAACGAGATCGTCGACGTCGAGATCGTGATTGTTCTCAGCGTTGGCGATTGCCGATTCCAGGCACTTGCGCACGTCCTTGGCAATCCGCTTGTGCGAAAACTCGAGATCGGCGAGCGCGCTCGCAACCTTTTTGCCACGGATCAGTTGCGCGACAAGGTTGAGCTTCTGCGGAGAAATCCGCAGCATCTTGCTCACAGCCTTGGCCTCGTTCTCGCCGAGGTCTCGTTCGCGTTGACGCTTGCCCATGACGTTGCTCTTTGATCCCTTAGCTTGCAGCCGGCGCCGCAGGTGCCGCTGCCGGCGCGGCACCTGGCGCGGCGGGCGCACCCGCGCGCTTGGCTTTGCGGTCGGATGAATGGCCATAGAACATTCGGGTCGGCGCGAATTCTCCAAACTTGTGACCAACCATTTCTTCGTTCACCAGAACCGGAATGTGCTTCTGGCCGTTATAGACACCGAAATTCAGCCCCACGAATTGCGGCAAAATGGTCGAACGCCTGCTCCATATCTTGATCATCTCGTGACGGCCCGAAGAGCGCGCGGCCTCCGCCTTGCGCAGCAGATAGCCGTCGACAAAAGGACCTTTCCAAACTGAACGCGTCATAGTTCTTGTCCTTACTGCTGCTTCTTCTTGCGATCGTGGCGGCTCGCAACGATGAAACGCTGCGTGCGCTTATTCTTGCGGGTCTTCTTGCCTTTGGTCGGGAATCCCCATGGCGTGCTCCAGTGCTTGCCGCCTTTGGTACGCCCACCATGCGGATGATCGACCGGATTCATGGTTATGCCGCGGTTGTGCGGCATACGGCCCTTCCACCGTTGACGTCCGGCCTTGCCGATCGTGGTGTTCATGTTGTCGGGATTGGACACCGCGCCAACCGTCGCCATGCAGCGGCCGTGTACCAGGCGCTGCTCCGACGTATTAAGACGAAGGATCACGTAGTCCTGATCGCGCCCGACGATTTGCGCATAACTTCCGGCCGAGCGTGCGATCTGCCCGCCTTTGCCGATTTTGATTTCGACATTGTGCACAATGGTGCCCACCGGAATATTCGCGATCGGCATCGCGTTGCCGGGCTTCACGTCCGCGTGTTCTGCGGCGATCACCGTGTCGCCCGCGGCAAGGCGCTGCGGCGCCAAGATATAGGCGAGCTCACCATCCTGATATTTGATGAGCGCGATAAAGCCGGTGCGATTTGGATCGTATTCCAGGCGCTCAACAGTCGCGGGCATATCAAATTTCGTGCGGCGGAAATCGATCCGTCGATAGGCCTGCTTGTGACCGCCGCCGCGGAAACGGGAGGTGATGCGCCCGTGATTGTTGCGGCCCCCCGTCGAGCTTTGCCCTTCGGTGAGCGCCTTGACCGGCGGCCCCTTGTACAGGGTCGAGCGGTCGACAATCACCAGCTGGCGCTGGCCCGGCGTCACCGGATTGTAGGTTTTCAACGCCATCGCAACGCTCTCCTTACAATCCCGTGGTCACGTCGATCCTGTGACCCTCTTCGAGTGTCACAATCGCGCGCTTCACATCGGACTGTTGTCCGATCCTGTTGCGGAACGCTTTCCGCTTGCCCGGCCGAGTCAGCGTGTTGACGCGTTTGACCTTGACGTCGAACAGCTTCTCTACCGCCTCTTTGATTTGCGGCTTGGTCGCGTGCTTGGCCACCTTGAACATGACCTTATTATGCTCGGATGCCATCGTTGCCTTTTCGGTGATCACCGGAGCGATGATGACGTCGTAGTGGCGTGGATCGCTGGTGCTCATTTGAATCGCGCCTCCAGCGCATCGAGCGCGGCCTTGGTCAGCACAAGGGTCTTGCGGCGCAGAATGTCGTAGACATTGATGCCTTGCACCGGCAGGACATCGATATTCGGGATGTTGCGCGCTGCGCTGCGGAAGTTGGCCTCGATTTCGGCGCCATCGATGATAAGCGCGCTCTCAAGCCCGAGTTTGCCGAAATGCTGCGCCAATGCCTTGGTTTTTGTGTCTTTGAGCGTTGCCTTCTCAAGCACAATAATGCCGCCGTCTTTGGCCTTCGACGACAAGGCGTGTTTGAGCGCAAGCGCGCGCACTTTTTTCGGGAGATCGATAGCGTGGCTGCGCACCACAGGGCCGAAAGCACGGCCGCCGCCGCGGAACTGGGGTACGCGCGCCGAGCCGTGACGCGCGCCGCCGGTTCCCTTCTGCGCATACATCTTTTTGCCGGTGCGCCAGATCTCGCTACGGCCCTTGGTCTTGTGGGTGCCGCGCTGACGCTTGGCGAGCTGCCAATTGACGCAACGTTGGATGATATCGGTGCGCGGCTCGAGGCCGAAAATAGCGTCCGATAAGGTAGCCTTGCCGGCTTCCTTGCCGTCCAGGGCGACGACTTTAATTTCCATCACTCGCCCTCCTTCTTTTTCTTATTGGCAGCCGCGGCGGCCTTGTCGGCAGGCTTGGCGGCGGCCTTGTCGGCAGCCTTGGCAGCCTGATCGGCGGCCTTGGTGGCCTGCGGTGCGGCTTCAGGCGTTGGCTCCGCTTTGTTTGCCTGATCAGACGCGGGTTTGGCCTGCTCCGGTTCGGTCTTCGCAGGTTTTTGGTCGGGCTTCGCCTCGGCGGTTTCACTGACGCGGAACTTGCCGGGCTTGGGCACTTCCTTCGGCAGCTTTTTCTTTACTGCATCGCGCACCGTAACCCAGCCGCTTTTTGCGCCGGGGACCGCGCCCTCGACCAGGATGAGCCCCCGCTCAACGTCAGTCTGTACAACCTTAAGATTAAGCGTGGTGACACGCTCAACACCCAGATGACCTGGCATCTTCTTGTTCTTGAAGGTCTTGCCAGGATCCTGACGGCCGCCGGTGCCACCAATCGAGCGATGCGAAATCGACACACCGTGTGACGCCCGCAACCCCGCAAAATTCCAGCGTTTCATGCCGCCGGCAAAACCCTTGCCGATGGTGACGCCGCACACATCGACGAACTGCCCGGGGATAAAGTGGTCAGCCGTGATTTCGGCACCGACCGGGATCAGCGCATCCTCGGTCACACGGAATTCGGCGAGCTTGCGCTTGGGCTCGACTTTCTGTTTGCCGAAATAGCCTCGATCGGCCTTGCTCATGTTGTTGGCACGGCGCGCGCCCGAGCCGAGCTGCAGCGCAACGTAGCCATTCTTATCCTTGGTGCGGTGAGCGACCACCTGGCACTGCGCAAGGCGCAGCACCGTGACCGGGACATGTTCGCCCGCTTCGGTGAACACCCGGGTCATCCCGACCTTCTGTGCGACTACGCCCGAACGCATTGCTGATCCCACCCCGGCCTTAGAGCTTGATCTCGACGTCAACGCCGGCAGCGAGGTCGAGCTTCATCAGCGCGTCCACCGTCTGCGGAGTCGGATCGACGATGTCCAGGAGACGCTTGTGTGTGCGCATCTCGAACTGTTCGCGGCTCTTCTTGTCGACGTGCGGCGAACGGTTGACGGTAAACTTCTCAATTCTCGTCGGGAGCGGAATCGGGCCACGGACCTGCGCACCGGTGCGCTTCGCCGTGTTCACGATCTCGCGCGTCGACGCATCAAGAATGCGGTGATCGAACGCCTTGAGCCGGATCCGGATATTCTGGCCGTTCATTGATCCTATCTCTCTCTTCCGTCATGGCCGGGCTTGTCCCGGCCATCCACGTCTGCATTTGCGCCTTAAGTCGTGGATGCCCGGCACAAGGCCGGGCATGACGACGGATAGTTGACTACTCGATAATGCTCGCTACCACGCCGGCACCGACGGTGCGGCCGCCTTCGCGAATGGCGAAGCGCAGTTTCTCTTCCATGGCGATCGGCACGATCAGATGCACTTCCATCGCCACGTTGTCGCCCGGCATCACCATTTCCGTGCCTTGCGGCAGGTGCACCACACCAGTGACGTCGGTGGTGCGGAAATAGAACTGCGGACGATAGTTAGTGAAGAACGGAGTATGACGGCCGCCCTCCTCCTTGGTCAGGATGTAGGCTTCCGCCTTGAACTTCGTGTGCGGCTTTACCGAGCCCGGCTTGCAGAGCACTTGGCCACGCTCGACTTCCTCGCGCTTGGTGCCGCGCAACAGCGCGCCGATGTTGTCGCCCGCCTCGCCCTGATCGAGCAGCTTGCGGAACATTTCCACGCCGGTGACCACGGTCTTGATGGTCGGCTTGATACCGACGATCTCGACTTCCTCACCGACCTTGATGATGCCGCGCTCGACGCGGCCAGTGCACACGGTGCCGCGGCCCGAGATCGAGAACACGTCTTCGACCGGCATCAGGAACGGCTGATCCTTCGGACGTTCCGGCTGCGGGATGTAATCATCGACGGCCTTCATCAGCTCCATGATCGACTCTTTGCCGAGCTTTTCGTCGGTACCCTCGAGGGCCTTGAGGGCCGAACCCTTGATGATCGGAATTTTGTCGCCAGGAAAATTGTACTTGGAGAGCAGCTCGCGGACTTCGAGTTCGACCAGTTCGAGCAGTTCCGGATCATCGACCATGTCGACCTTGTTCATGTAGACGACCAGAGCCGGGACACCGACCTGACGAGCGAGCAGAATGTGCTCACGCGTCTGCGGCATCGGGCCGTCGGCAGCCGACACCACCAGAATGGCGCCGTCCATTTGCGCGGCGCCGGTGATCATGTTCTTCACGTAGTCGGCGTGACCCGGGCAGTCGACATGCGCATAGTGGCGCTTGTCGGTCTGATATTCGACGTGGGCGGTCGAAATAGTGATGCCGCGGGCTTTTTCCTCCGGCGCCTTGTCGATCTGGTCATAGGCGGTAAACGTGGCACCGCCCTTCTCGGCGAGCACCTTGGTGATCGCCGCTGTCAGCGTCGTCTTGCCGTGGTCGACGTGACCGATCGTCCCGATATTGCAATGGGGCTTGGTCCGCTGGAATTTTTCTTTGGCCATGGAACTCTCCGTTCAGATCCTTCTGTTATCTTCGTTCTCGATCACGCGAATTTCTTCTGCACTTCAGCCGATACGTTCGCGGGCAGCTCTGAATAGTGATCGAATTGCATAGTGAATGTGGCGCGGCCCTGAGACATGGACCGCAGGTTGTTGACGTAGCCAAACATATTCATGAGCGGCACCATCGCGTTGATCACGTTGGCATTGCCGCGCATGTCTTGACCCTGGATTTGCCCACGTCGCGAGTTGAGATCGCCGATGACGGAGCCGGTGTAGTCCTCCGGCGTCACCACCTCGACCTTCATGATCGGCTCAAGCAGAACTGGCTTGGCCATTTGCAGCGCCTCCTTGAGGCACTGGCGCGCGCAGATTTCGAATGCGAGCGCCGAAGAGTCGACGTCGTGATATTTACCGTCGATGAGCGTCACCTTGAGGTCCACCACCGGGAAACCCGCCACCACGCCGGAGCCGAGAACGGACTCGAGGCCCTTCTCTACGCCGGGGATGAATTCCTTCGGTACGGCGCCGCCGACGATCTCATTCTCGAACTCGAAGGGCGTGCCTGGCAGCGTCGGCTCGGCGATGATCTTGATCTGGGCGAACTGACCGGAGCCGCCGGTCTGCTTCTTGTGGGTGTACCCATGCTCGACACGCTGTGTGATCTTCTCACGGAAAGCGACCTGCGGGGCGCCGATATTGGCGTCGACTTTGTAGGTGCGCTTGAGGATGTCGACCTTAATGTCGAGATGTAGCTCGCCCATGCCCTTGAGAATGGTCTGCCCGCTTTCCTGATCGGTGGAAACGCGGAAGGACGGATCCTCGGCCGCGAGCTTGGCGAGCGCAACGCCGAGTTTTTCCTGGTCTGCCTTCGATTTCGGCTCGATCGCAATCTCAATGACCGGATCCGGAAACTCCATCTTTTCCAGGATCACCGGTTTTTGCGGATCGCACAGCGTGTCACCGGTACGCACTTCCTTCAGGCCGGCCAGGGCGACGATGTCGCCGGCATAGGCTTCCTTGATGTCCTCGCGGTTGTTCGCATGCATCAGCAGCATACGCCCGATACGTTCCTTGCGGTCCTTCGTCGAATTGATCACACCTGTGCCGCTTTGCAGCGTGCCGGAATAGATACGGCAGAAAGTAATGGTGCCGACGAAGGGATCGTCCATGATTTTAAAGGCAAGCAGTGCCAGCGGCGCGCCATCCTTCGGCTCGCGAGTCACGTCTTCGCCGTTGTCGGGATTGATGCCGTGGATCGGCGGCACGTCGAGCGGGCTCGGCAGATAGTCCACTACCGCGTCGAGCAGCGGCTGTACGCCCTTATTTTTGAAGGCAGAGCCGCACAATACCGGGAAGAATGCAGAGGTGAGGACGGCTTTACGGATTAATTTCTTGAGTGTCGCCTCGTCGGGCTCCTTGCCTTCGAGGTAAGCCGTCATCGCGGCGTCATCGAGCTCGACCGCGGCCTCGATCATCTGCTCGCGGTATTTCTTGGCGTCCTCGAGCATGTCGGCGGGAATGTCGATATCGTGATATTTGGCGCCGAGCGACTCGTCGTCCCACACGACGCCCTTCATGCGCACCAGATCGACCAAGCCCTTGTAATTTTGCTCCGAGCCGATCGGAAGCTGGATTGCCACCGGCTTTGCGCCAAGACGTGTCTTGATGTCGTCGAGGCATTTGAAGAAGTCAGCGCCGATCTTGTCCATCTTGTTGGCAAAGACGATGCGCGGAACTTTGTATTTGTCGCCTTGGCGCCAGACTGTTTCTGTTTGCGGCTCTACGCCTTGATTGGAATCGAGCACGCATACCGCACCGTCGAGCACACGCAGCGATCGCTCGACTTCGATGGTGAAGTCGACGTGGCCAGGCGTATCGATGATATTGAGACGCTTTTCTTTCCAGAAAGCAGTGGTCGCAGCCGAGGTGATGGTAATGCCGCGTTCCTGTTCCTGCTCCATCCAATCCATCGTCGCGGCGCCTTCGTGCACCTCGCCGATCTTATGGCTCTTGCCTGTGTAATAGAGAATCCGCTCGGTCGTCGTCGTCTTTCCGGCGTCGATGTGCGCCATGATACCGAAGTTGCGGTAATCCTCGATTGGGTGGCTGCGGGGCATGGGGGGTCAGTCCTTAGATTTTTTCTGCTGTCACCAGCGATAATGCGAGAAGGCCCGGTTGGCTTCCGCCATCTTGTGGGTATCCTCGCGCTTCTTGACTGCGTTTCCCCTGTTATTGGACGCGTCGAGCAACTCGCTTGAGAGCCGCTCGGTCATCGTACGCTCGTTGCGTTCGCGCGCGGCGGCGATAATCCATCGAATCCCGAGCGCCTGGCGGCGAGACGTACGCACTTCGACGGGCACTTGATAAGTGGCGCCGCCGACGCGCCGTGACCGTACTTCGATCGAAGGCATCACATTGTCGAGCGCTTGCTGAAAAACGGTGAGCGGGTTCTGCTTGGTCTTGCCCTCGATCATCTCAAGCGCGCCGTACACGATACCTTCCGCTACCGATTTCTTGCCGTCATACATGATGGCGTTCATGAACTTGCTGACGACGATATTTCCGAACTTCGGGTCCGGGATGATCTCGCGTTTTTCGGCTGCATGGCGGCGGGACATGACGCTGATCCTTACTTGGGCCGTTTCGCGCCGTATTTCGAGCGACGCTGCTTGCGGTTCTTCACGCCCTGAGTGTCGAGGACGCCGCGCAGGATGTGATAACGCACGCCCGGCAAATCCTTCACGCGGCCACCGCGGATCATCACGACGGAGTGCTCTTGCAGGTTATGGCCTTCACCCGGAATGTAGCCGATGACCTCAAAGCCGTTGGTCAAGCGCACCTTCGCCACCTTGCGAAGCGCTGAATTTGGCTTCTTCGGCGTCGTCGTATAGACGCGCGTACAGACGCCTCGCTTCTGCGGCGAGGATTCAAGCGCCGGCGCCGTATTACGCGCCTTGAGTGGGTGCCGCGGCTTGGCAATCAACTGATTGATCGTCGGCATTCGTTGACCTTCGCTACCTTCGTTCAAGGGCGCGTCGCGTGAACGGAATCGCTCACGCCGCCCATCCGCATCCCTTGCGGACATCACTGTCCGCTTCGCTAAGGGCTTATCGCCCCGGCATTTCCACGCGTCTTTTCCACGCGCAAAACGAAATCGCGCCATCGGCCAAATTGCGGCGGGGCGCTCTTCCGTTCGGACGGCCACACTGCGGTTAGGCACCGCGGCCGTTCACTCTCAAAGTCTGACAGGTGCTGTCAGAGGCAGCGTCTGAGCTTCATTCGTCGAGGCGATTGCGCGACCAAGCTCCGAGAAAACACAACACTCTCAAAGGATTAGCCGGGCGGCCGTTCCGAGCAAGCGAAGCTCACCGCCTGCCGAAAAGTGTGGGGTATGTATCGGCGAGACTCCGCTAAGTCAAGCGAAAACGCCCGAAATATCGAGGATTCGAGGCGCTCGGCGATCCAATTACCGCGATGACAGATGAAGCGCTTGCAGATTACTGGGAGGTGACGCCGGTCTCCTTGATGACCCGAAGATATTTCGCACTTTCGTTCTGCACAAAATCCTTGAACTGAGCGACGGACATAGGCGTAACAACGGCCCCCGCCGCCTCCAAACGCGACTTCACCTCAGGGTCTTCGATGACCTTGTTAATCTCGGTGTTTAAGCGGTCGATGATCGGCTGTGGCGTCCCACGCGGCGCAAAAAACCCGGCCCACAGCGTGAAGTCGTAGTCCTTGATACCTGTAATTTCGGCAATAGTCGGGACTTCGGGAGCTGCGGGAGAGCGCTTGGCGGAGGAGAGAGCCAGAACCTTCACGGTACCGCCCTTCACATGCGGGGCGGCTGCCGGAAATCCGGGAAAATAGAAATCGACGTGATTTCCGATCACGTCGTTGAGCGCCGGGCCTGCGCCCTTGTAGGGCACATGCGTCAGATTTTCGTCGAATTTCTGCTTGAGCAGTTCGCCTGCGAAATGACCCGGCGTGCCGATGCCAGCGGATGCGAAGGTCATTTTGGGCTTCGCTTTTAGCGCCGTCAGAAACTCCGGCAGCGTGGAGTACGGTGCTTTGGCCGGCACCACGAGCGCAAGCGGCACAATGGCCGCAAGTGCGATCGGCATCAGATCCTTGTCGGGGTCGTAATTGAGGCCTTTAAGCCAGTGCTGGTTGACGGCAATCTCCCCGGTCTGTCCGACCAGAAGTGTGTAGCCGTCGGGGGCGGCACTCGTTACCGAATGAGCGCCGATCGCTCCGCTCGCGCCGGCACGATTCTCGACCACGATCGACTGACCAAGCGCGGCGCCGAGCCGGTCTGATATCGAGCGTGCAACAACATCGCCGGTGCCGCCGGCTGCATAGGCGACGATCACCTGGATTGGACGAGTTGGATAAGTTTGGCTCCATGCCGGCAGGGCAACGACCCCGTTGAGGCCAGCGACGACAAGACCGGCAGCCAGTCTAAAAGTGGCCCGCATGATAAAATCCTCCCTGTGATACTCGCCGTTTTTGTCGTTGCCGCTATTCAAGCCCGTAGAGTCGCGTCGGATTATCGGACAGAATGCGCTCGGCCAATTCGGCCGAACCAATCGCCTCTACGAAATCGTCGACCAGCGTTTCGTATCGAAGATTACGATAGGCACCAAGGACAGCGCTACCCATTTGCGCCTCGTGCGGCGGTGTGTGTGGCCAGTCGCTACCCCAAACGCAACGATCCTGCGCAGCCGCCACGATAGCTGCTAGCCAAGCAGGGTCGGGTTTTGTCGCCGAAGAATTCCCGCTGACGCGGTAAGGCGCAGACAGCTTTATCCATACGAACGGCATCGCCAGCAATTTCAACAAAGCAACACTTTCCGACTGATCCGGGCGGAAGCCGGCATAGAGCCCATAATGATCGATCACCAACGGCACGCGCGAGCTTGCAAGGAGTGCCGCATTGTCGCTCAGCATTTTAAGCGCCGCGACAATTTCGATGTGCCAATTCAACTCATGCGCGAGACTGCCAACGGCTTCGATGCGCGCCGCAAGCGGCAGCTTTTCCCGAAGCGGGCTGTAGAGATTGAGGCGCAAGCCGCGGACACCCTGCCGCGCCATTGAGGATAGCGTGCGCGCAGAGGTCAATTCCGGGTCGACGACGGCGACGCCCCGGCCCCTTCCGCCCAAGGCATCCAGGCTGTCCAGCAGCAAGCTGTTGTCGACGCCGTAAAAGCTCGGCTGTACGATTACAAAGTGTCTGATGGCCCGTGCTGCCGAAACGCTTTCGAGTCGCTCGAGCGTCGCAACGTCCGCAAAATATGTCCGTTCGGCAAGCTGCGGATAGCGATCGGGCGCCCCGACGATATGAACGTGGCTGTCGCAGCGCATCGACGGCCTTCACGGGCGCAGATACGCGGCGACCGCTTCACCGGTCTCGCGCGTACCGAGGCGCCCGCCGATGTCGGCTGTTGATTCCTTCGCCGCGATTGCTGTTTCGACCGCTTTCTCGATGGCGGCGGCGGCGGCTTCAAACGCCTTTAACTTGCGACGGCGGCCGTTCCAGGCCAACAGCATTGCGACGGACAGGACCAGCGACAGAGGGTTTGCGATATTCTTGTCGGCAATATCCGGAGCCGAGCCGTGCGCGGCCTGTGCCATGGCGTGATCGGCGCCGGCATTGAGCGAGGCCGCAAGTCCCAGGCTACCCGACAATTCCGCCGTCAGATCCGAGAGAATATCGCCGTACATATTCGTGGTGACGATGACGTCGAAACGCTGCGGATTGCGCACGACGTGCGCCATCATGGCATCAACAATAACGTCGTCGACCGCGACTGCCGTAAACTCCTGGGCGACGTTGCGGCATGCTTCAATAAAGAGACCATCGGTGACCTTCAACACATTCGCCTTGTGCACGATAGTCACGCGCTTGCGCCGCGTCATCGCCAGATCAAATGCCGTACGGGCAATGCGCTCGCTGCAAAAACGCGTGATCCGGCGCAATGAGATGGCAACATCTTTGGTCACCATCATCTCGCCGCTTCCCGCCTCCATGTTGCGGTCGGCATAAAAGCCTTCTGTATTCTCCCGTGCGATCACCAGATCAAATTCGCCACACCGGAGCGGAAAGCCTGCGTAAGTGCGTGCCGGCCGGATGTTTGCGAACAGATCGAGACTCTTGCGCAGCGTCATCGAAGGATTGACTTCTCCCTTGGCCGGATCCTTGAACTCAAAGGTCGAGGTGGGTCCAAGAACAACACCATCTACCTTTCGTGCCTTTTCGACGATATCCGGATGGATCGTGTGACCACGTGCGCGCAAGCCGGCGTGCCCAACTGGAGCTTCCTCGATACGCAGACCGAGCTTGAAGCGCTCCGACGCTGCACGCAGCACCGAGAGCGTAGCGGCGGTGATTTCGGGGCCGATGCCATCACCGGCGAGGACAAGGAGATGCATTGAGTGAATTCCACAGTGCGGGACAGCCATATTCCCTCATTCTCGGGCAAAGAAAAGGGCCGCCCAAGGGCGGCCCCTTTTTTACCGATGTGGCAAAGAGAATTATTCCGCGGCCGGGAGTGCCGGGGCTTCCGCTGCCTCCGTCTTGGCCGCAGCTTTCGCCGCGTCCTTTTCCCGCTCCTCGAGAATGAGCGCGTCGCGTTTTACGGCGACTTCGCGCAGGCTGTTCATCATGGCGCCGGTTCCGGCCGGGATCAGGCGGCCGACGATGACGTTTTCTTTGAGCCCATCGAGCGTGTCGGCCTTGCCGTTGACGGCAGCCTCGGTCAGCACGCGTGTCGTTTCCTGGAACGAAGCCGCAGAGATGAACGAACGCGTCTGTAGACTTGCCTTGGTAATTCCGAGCAGGACCGGATGTCCGGTCGCGCCCTTCTTGCCCTCGGCTTCGACGCGGGCGTTGATCTCGTCCAGCTCGACTTTGTCGAGTTGCTCGCCCTGCAACAGCTCGGTATCACCGGAGTCGTCGATCTCAACCTTTTGCAACATCTGGCGAACGATCACCTCGATGTGCTTGTCGTTGATATTGACGCCCTGCAACCGATAGACCTCCTGGATTTCGTTCACCAGATAGGCCGCCAGCTCCTCGACGCCTTTGATGGCGAGGATGTCGTGCGGAGCTGGATTGCCCTCGACGATATAGTCGCCCTTCTCGATGACGTCGCCGTCCTGAAGGTGAATATGCTTGCCCTTCGGGATCAGATATTCCTTCGGCTCATCGCCCTTGCCCGACGGTTCGATGGTGATACGGCGCTTGTTCTTGTAGTCCTTACCGAACCGCACCGTGCCGCCGATTTCCGCGATGATCGCAGCTTCCTTTGGACGCCTCGCCTCGAATAGCTCCGCCACCCGCGGCAGACCGCCGGTGATGTCGCGCGTCTTGGCGCTTTCGGTCGGAATACGCGCGATGACGTCGCCGGCCTTCACATGACCGCCCGGATCGACTGAAATAATCGCATCGACAGCAAGTTGATAGCGCGCCTCGCCACCACGAGCGAGCTTGAGGATCTTGTTACCCGACTTGATAACGATTGCCGGGCGCAGGTCCTGCTGATTGCGCGAGGAACCGGTCCGCCAGTCTATAACGACCCGCTTGGCGATGCCGGTCGACTCGTCGAGTTGCTCCGACATCGACAGCCCGTCGGTGAGGTCCTCGAACTCCACGTTACCTTCGACCTCGGTCAGGATCGGCCGCGTATATGGATCCCACTCGGCGATGCGCTGACCGCGCTTGATCTTTTCGCCGTCCTCGACGCGCAAACGTGCGCCATACGGGATACGGTGATGTGCGCGTTCGGTGCCGTCGGGGTCGACGACCGCAACGACCATGTTGCGCACCATCGCCACGACCTCATTGTCCGAATTTTTGGCGATGTTCTTGCCCTTGAACTTGATCTTTCCATCGAAGTTCGATTCGATGAACGATTGTTCGGAGATCTGCGCCGCACCGCCGATGTGGAAGGTACGCATGGTGAGCTGGGTTCCCGGCTCACCGATCGACTGCGCAGCGATGACACCGACCGCCTCGCCCATGTTGACCGGCGTGCCTCGGGCGAGATCGCGTCCGTAACAAGCGCCGCACACGCCGTTAGCGGCTTCGCAAGTCAACACCGATCGGATCTTCAGCTCCTGGACACCGCCGGTGGTAATGACCTCGACCTCAGGCTCGGTCAACAACGTGGCGCGTTTTATCAATGTCTTGCTGCTGGATGGATCCTTCACGTCCTCCGCCGTCGTACGGCCTAGGATGCGGCTGGCGAGCGAAGCGACCACGGTGCCGGCATCGATAATCGCGCGAACCTTGATGCCGTTCTTCGTGCCGCAGTCTTCTTCCGTAATGATGCAGTCTTGCGCCACGTCGACCAGACGCCGCGTCAGGTAGCCCGAGTTCGCCGTTTTCAGGGCGGTATCGGCAAGCCCCTTGCGGGCACCGTGCGTCGAGTTGAAGTACTCGAGCACCGAGAGACCTTCCTTGAAGTTGGAGATGATCGGGCTCTCGATGATCTCGCCCGATGGTTTGGCCATCAGACCGCGCATGCCGGCGAGCTGACGCATTTGCGCGGGCGAACCGCGCGCACCGGAATGCGCCATCATGTAGATCGAATTGACCTGTTGATCCCGACCGCTGGAATCTTTTTTGGTGGATGAAATCTCGCGCATCATTTCTTCAGCGATGCGGTCGGTCGATTTTGACCAGGCGTCGACCACCTTATTGTACTTCTCGCCCTGAGTGATCAGACCGTCATTGTATTGCTGCTCGAACTCTTTCGTGAGTTCGCGCGTGGTCTCGACGATCTGCCACTTTGACTCCGGCACCACCATGTCGTCCTTGCCGAACGAGATGCCGGCCTTGAACGCGTGATAGAAGCCGAGCGACATAATGCGATCGCAGAAAATGACCGTCTCTTTCTGTCCACAGTGGCGATAGACCGTGTCGATCATCGACGATATCTCGCGCTTGGTCATCAAGCGGTTGACAATGTCGAACGGAACCTTCGCGCTCTTGGGCAGCACATTGCCCAGCACGACGCGTCCGGGCGTGGTTTCATACCACTTCTTGAACGATTTGCCCTTTTCGTCCACGCCTTCCCAGCGATACTTAATCTTGGTGTGCAGGCTGATGACTTTCTCGTGCAAGGCATGGTCAATCGCCGCCATGTCCCCGAAAGTCTTGCCTTCGCCGGGCATTCCTTCGCTCAGCAGCGAAAGATAATAGAGGCCCAGCACGATATCCTGCGATGGGACAATGATTGGCTGCCCGTTCGCCGGATGCAGGATGTTGTTCGTCGACATCATCAGAACGCGTGCTTCCAGCTGCGCTTCAAGCGACAGCGGAACATGCACGGCCATTTGATCGCCGTCGAAGTCGGCATTAAAGGCGGCACAGACAAGCGGATGCAGCTGGATCGCCTTGCCCTCGATCAGCACCGGCTCGAAGGCCTGGATGCCAAGGCGGTGCAAGGTTGGCGCGCGATTGAGCAGCACCGGATGCTCGCGGATCACCTCGTCGAGGATGTCCCAGACCTCCGGCTTTTCCTTCTCCACCAGCTTTTTCGCCTGTTTCACGGTGGTGGAAAGGCCTTTGGCGTCGAGCCGCGAATAAATAAATGGCTTGAAAAGCTCGAGCGCCATTTTCTTCGGCAAGCCGCACTGATGCAGCTTGAGCTCGGGACCGACGACGATGACCGACCGGCCTGAATAGTCGACGCGCTTGCCCAGCAAGTTCTGCCGGAAGCGGCCCTGCTTGCCCTTAAGCATGTCGGCGAGCGATTTCAGCGGCCGCTTATTGGCGCCGGTTATGACGCGGCCGCGCCGGCCGTTGTCGAACAGTGCGTCCACCGCTTCCTGAAGCATGCGCTTTTCGTTGCGGATAATGATGTCCGGCGCGCGGAGCTCGATCAGCCGCTTCAAACGATTATTGCGGTTGATGACACGGCGATAGAGATCGTTCAGGTCGGACGTGGCAAAGCGGCCACCGTCGAGCGGAACCAGCGGCCGCAAGTCAGGCGGAATCACCGGCACGACTGTCAGAATCATCCATTCCGGCTTGTTGCCGGAGGCAATGAAGGCCTCGATCAGCTTGAGCCGCTTGGCGATCTTCTTCTTCTTGATATCGCTGTCGGTCTCGCCCATCTCGGCGCGCAATTCGGCCTGCATCTTTTCCAGATCGATGCCTTTAAGCATCTCGCGGATGGCTTCCGCCCCGATGGTCGCCGTGAAGCTATCGGTGCCGTACTCCTCCTGCGCCTTGAGGTATTCGTCCTCGGACAGGAGCTGGCGATCCTTGAGTGGAGTTAGACCCGGCTCAAGCACGACGTAATATTCGAAATACAGGATGCGCTCGAGGTCCTTCAGCGTCATGTCGAGCAACAAACCGATGCGGCTCGGCAGCGACTTGAGGAACCAGATGTGGGCGACAGGCGCCGCGAGTTCGATGTGGCCCATGCGTTCGCGCCGGACGCGCGACAATGTCACTTCGACCGAGCACTTCTCGCAGATAATGCCCTTGTACTTCATGCGCTTGTACTTGCCGCACAAGCACTCGTAGTCCTTGATGGGCCCGAAAATGCGCGCACAGAACAAACCGTCGCGCTCGGGCTTGAAGGTACGATAGTTGATCGTCTCCGGCTTTTTGATTTCGCCGTAGGACCACGACAGAATCTTTTCCGGGCTCGCGATCGAGATCCGGATCTGGTCGAAGACCTGAGCCGGAACTTGCGGGCTGAAAAGATTCATAATTTCTTGATTCATCGTTTTCTCCTCGACCGGGGAACCGTAGATTCCCCACCTGTCGTTGATCGTTCATCCACGGAGCGGCGCCCTCGCCGCTCCGCAACGCCTGACTATTCCGCCGCCTCGGCCGTCTCGGGACCTTGTCGCTGCTGCTTCGAATTGTGCAGATCGACGTTGAGACCGAGCGAACGCATCTCTTTGACCAACACGTTGAAGCTTTCCGGAATGCCCGCCTCGAACGTGTCGTCGCCGCGCACGATTGCTTCGTACACCTTGGTGCGGCCGGCGACGTCGTCCGATTTGACGGTGAGCATTTCCTGCAACGTATAAGCGGCGCCGTAGGCTTCGAGCGCCCATACTTCCATTTCGCCGAAACGCTGGCCGCCGAACTGCGCCTTGCCGCCGAGAGGCTGCTGGGTCACCAGCGAGTACGGGCCAATCGAGCGAGCGTGGATCTTGTCGTCCACCAAGTGATGCAGCTTGAGCATATAGATGTAGCCGACCGTAACCTTGCGATCGAACACTTCGCCCGTACGGCCGTCGAACACGTTGACCTGTCCGGAGTGATCAAGGCCGGCGAGATCGAGCATCTTCTCGATGTCGGCCTCTTTCGCACCGTCGAACACAGGAGTGGCGATTGGCACGCCGTGACGCAGGTTGCCGCCGAGCTCGATCAGGCCGTCTTCGTTCAGCGACTTGATCGTCTCGTCGTCGCCGTAGACCTTCTTGAGCATATCCTTGAGCGGGCGCGAGTCGTGCTTCGAATTGTAGGCATCGACCGCCTGCCCGATCTTGAGCCCGAGGCCGGCGCAAGCCCAGCCCAGGTGGGTCTCCAGAATCTGGCCGACGTTCATACGGCTCGGCACACCGAGCGGATTGAGCACGATGTCGACCTGCGTTCCGTCATCCAGGAACGGCATGTCTTCAACCGGCACGATCTTTGATACCACGCCCTTGTTGCCGTGGCGGCCGGCCATCTTGTCGCCCGGCTGGATCTTGCGCTTCACCGCAACGAAGACCTTGACCATCTTCATCACGCCGGGCGGAAGTTCGTCGCCACGCTGCAGTTTCTCGACTTTGTCGAGGAAGCGCTGCTCGAGCAGCTTCTTTGACTCATCGTACTGCTTACGGATGGCCTCGATCTCGGCCATCAGCTTGTCGTTGGGCGAGGCAAACAGCCACCACTGCGAGCGCGGATATTCGTCCAGCACCGCCTTGGTGATCTTGCTGTCTTTTTTGAAGCCCTTCGGACCGGCGATGCCGGTGCGACCTTCAAGCAATTCCGCGAGACGACCGTAAACGTTACGGTCGAGAATAGCCTGTTCGTCGTCCCGATCCTTGGCGAGCCGTTCGATTTCTTCACGCTCGATCGCGAGCGCACGCTCGTCCTTCTCGACGCCGTGCCGGTTGAACACGCGCACTTCAACGACGGTGCCCTGCACTCCCGGCGGAACACGCAACGAGGTGTCACGAACGTCAGAGGCTTTTTCACCAAAGATGGCGCGCAGAAGCTTTTCTTCCGGCGTCATCGGGCTTTCGCCCTTCGGCGTGATCTTGCCGACAAGAATGTCGCCGGCGTGCACTTCCGCGCCGATATAGACGATACCCGCCTCGTCGAGGTTTTTGAGCGCCTCTTCCGAAACGTTCGGGATATCGCGGGTGATTTCTTCGGGACCGAGCTTGGTGTCGCGCGCCATCACCTCGAATTCCTCGATGTGGATGGACGTAAACACGTCGTCTTTCACGATCCGCTCGGAGAGCAGGATCGAGTCCTCGAAGTTGTAGCCATTCCAGGGCATGAACGCGACGAGCACGTTCCGGCCAAGCGCAAGCTCGCCCAAATCCGTCGATGGACCGTCGGCAATGATGTCGCCTTTGTCGACGCGATCACCCACCTTCACCAGCGGACGCTGATTGATGCAGGTGTTCTGGTTCGAGCGCTGATACTTCATCAGACGATAGATATCGACGCCCGGCTTCGTCGGATCGGTTTCATCGGTGGCGCGAACAACGATACGTGTAGCGTCCACCTGATCGACGACACCGGTACGGCGTGCGGCAATCGAAGCGCCGGAGTCGCGCGCGACAACGCCCTCCATGCCGGTGCCGACGAATGGCGCCTCGGCGCGCACCAGCGGCACAGCCTGACGCTGCATGTTCGAGCCCATCAGAGCCCGGTTGGCATCGTCATTTTCCAGGAATGGAATAAGCGCCGCGGCAACCGACACAAGTTGCTTCGGTGACACGTCCATGAAGTCAACTTTGTCACGCGGCACCAGATGCACGTCACCAGCCTGACGGCACACGATGAGATCTTCCGTGAACCGACCGCGATTATCGATCGCCGCATTGGCCTGAGCGACCGCGTGGCGAGCTTCCTCCATTGCAGAGAGGTAGACCACCTCGTCGGTAACCCGGCCGTCCTTGACCTTGCGATAAGGCGTTTCGACAAACCCGTACTTGTTCACGCGCGCATAAGTCGCGAGTGAATTGATCAATCCGATATTCGGGCCTTCCGGGGTCTCAATCGGACAGATGCGCCCGTAATGCGTCGGGTGCACGTCGCGCACCTCGAAACCGGCGCGCTCGCGGGTCAGACCGCCCGGACCAAGGGCGGAGAGACGCCGCTTGTGGGTAATCTCCGATAGCGGATTTGTTTGGTCCATGAACTGCGAGAGCTGCGAGGAACCGAAGAACTCGCGCACCGCAGCCGCCGCCGGCTTGGCGTTGATCAGGTCCTGCGGCATGACGGTGTCGATATCAACCGATGACATGCGCTCCTTGATTGCGCGCTCCATGCGCAGGAGACCGATCCGGTATTGATTTTCCATCAGCTCGCCGACCGAGCGCACCCGGCGATTGCCGAGGTGATCGATGTCGTCGATCTCGCCCTTGCCGTCGCGCAAATCGACCAGCGTGCGAATGACCGAGATGATGTCATCCTTGCGCAGCACCCGCATCGTGTCGGGGGCGTCGAGGTCGAGGCGCATGTTCATTTTCACACGGCCGACGGCCGAGAGGTCGTAGCGCTCGGAATCGAAGAACAGCGACCGGAACATTGCCTCTGCAGTTTCGACAGTCGGCGGCTCGCCCGGGCGCATGACGCGATAGATGTCGAACAGCGCATCCTCGCGCGTCATGTTTTTGTCGACCGACAGCGTATTGCGGATATAGGCACCGACATTCACATGGTCGATATCGAGCAGCGGCAATTCCTTGTAGCCGGCCTCGATCAGAATCTTGAGATTCTTCTCGGTGATTTCTTCGCCGGCCTCCATGTAAATTTCGCCCGTGCGCCCGTTGGCCAGATCCTCGGCAACGTAGTGACCGATCAATTCGTCATCGGTCATGCGCAGGGCCTTGAGGCCCTTCTCGGCAAGTTGGCGCGCCTGGCGCACCGTCAGTTTCTTGCCGGCCTCGACCACAACGCGCCCGGTGTCGGCATCAACGAGGTCGTTGACCGCCTTGTAGCCTTTCAGGCGGTTGGCATCGAACGGCACGCGCCAACCTTCCTTGGCGCGCTTGTAGCTGACGTGCTTGTAGAAAGTGCTCAGGATTTGCTCGCCATCGAGGCCAAGCGCATAGAGCAGTGACGTCACCGGAATCTTGCGGCGGCGGTCAATGCGCGCGTAGACGATGTCCTTCGCGTCGAATTCGATGTCCAGCCAGGAACCACGGTATGGAATGATGCGCGCGGCGAACAGGAGCTTGCCTGACGAGTGGGTCTTGCCCTTGTCGTGATCGAAGAAGACACCCGGCGAGCGGTGCATCTGCGAGACAATGACGCGCTCGGTGCCGTTGACGATGAAGGTGCCATTGTTGGTCATGAGCGGAATGTCGCCCATGTAGACATCTTGTTCCTTGATGTCCTTGACCGAACGCGCGCCGGTCTCCTCGTCGATATCGAACACAATGAGGCGCAGCGTCACCTTGAGCGGCGCAGCGTAGGTCATGCCGCGTTGACGGCACTCATCGACGTCATATTTTGGCGGTTCGAACTCGTATTTGACGAATTCGAGTTGCGACGAATTGGAGAAGTCGGAAATCGGAAATACCGATTTAAACACAGCCTGGAGGCCTTCGTCGGGGCGGCCGCCTATCGGCTCCTTCACGAGCAGGAATTGGTCGTAGGATGCCTTCTGAACCTCGATGAGGTTCGGCATCTCCGCCACTTCCTGAATTGACCCGAAAAACTTCCTTACGCGCTTGCGACCGGTAAACGTCTGCGCCATCTTTTCTCTCTCGATTCTATTTCGGCGGGCAGCGCGGGCGCCTCTCCGAACAGCCGCAATCCATCGCGACCATCAGGACAGGCGTCGGGGCCGTCCGGTTCTATGTGATTCGGGCTTGGCCCGAACCGCCGCACACTTTAACTTTTCATCGTGACCAGCTCGCTGCTCACGACCGCCTCTCCTGTCCAAGATCCCCGGGCTTGCGCCCGGAGATTTCGGTAGTCCTTCAATCCCGCTCACCGCGGGATTTCGCTTAAATAAGCGCGGCTTACTTAAGCTCAACCTTTGCACCGACCTTCTCGAGCGTGGCCTTGATTTTGTTGGCCTCGTCCTTGGCCACGCCTTCCTTGACGGTCTTCGGCGCGCCCTCAACCAGATCCTTGGCTTCTTTCAGGCCAAGACCGGTGAGCGCACGCACTTCCTTAATCACTTCGATCTTCTTGTCGCCGGCGCTGGCGAGAACGACCGTAAACTCCGTCTTCTCTTCAGCCGCGGCAGCCGCGCCGCCGGCGCCCGCAGGACCCGCAGCAACCGCCACTGCGGCGGCAGCTGAAACGCCCCACTTCTCTTCAAGCATCTTGGCCAGATCCGCCGCTTCCAGGACGGTCAGGCCAGACAATTCGTCGACGATCTTTTGCAAGTCAGCCATTGTTCATTTCCTATCGGTTCGAACCAGAGAATGAGTGTTGAGCCGTCAGGCCGCCGCGTCCTTGGAGGCATAAGCCTGGACCACGCGCGCGACTTTCGCCGCGGGAGCGTTGGCGAGTTGCGCGATCTTGGTCGCCGGAGCCTGAAGCAGGCCGACGATCTTGGCGCGCAATTCGTCCAGCGACGGCAGGGCGGCGAGCGCCTTGACGCCATTGGGGTCCAGAGAAGTCTTGCCCATCGATCCGCCGAGGATGACGAACTTCTCGTTCGCCTTGGCGAAATCGATAGCCACCTTTGGCGCCGCCACCGGATCGCCGGAATAGGCGAGTACGGTCGGCCCCTTGAGCAGAGGCGCGATGGAAGCAGCATCGGTGTCCTTAAGCGCGATCTTGGCGAGACGGTTCTTCGCGACCTTCACCTGCGCACCCATCTGCTTCATCTGCTTGCGCAGAGTCTGCATTTGAGCAACGGTGAGGCCGGAATAGTGAGCCACCACCACGACGTTGGAGGTCTTGAAGACCCCGCTCAGTTCAGTGATGGACTCCGCTTTAGCCGCTCGATCCACTGCAAGCTCTTTCCGGTTTGACGGTTTGCCCGCGATGCGCGGGAGCCGCCGGGTTGTGACCAGCCGTCCCGCCTAGAGTTCACGCGCAGCGAACCAGGGCAGGACGACGATTGAAAAGCCTGCCCCCCGAAACGGCATTGCTGCCGCCATCGGGTCTTCGAGGTTCGAACCAAACTGGCGCACCTTTTCAGTGCGCGAACTCGGGTCGCTTCCCCGTCTGTGCTGGCCCCCTTAAGGGATCAAGCGTCCGGCCTTGTGAGCCGTCGGCACCGGCAGTCTCGGACAGGTTGACCATCCACTGACGGACGGTCTTGCGCGCCTTCACATTCGTAATGGCATCGGGTCTCTTCCTTTCAGAGCTCCCCACTCGGGTTTCTAAAAGGAATAAGTTCCGCTCACCATAGGTTTGTAGAGACGCGCAAAGGCGTGCCGACAAATTGGGCCGGCACGCCCGATGCCTTTACTTAGACCCTTGCAGGCCTTTTGCCAAGGCCTTTTCGCGAATACGCCAACGAAAATTCCCAATTCCGCTAGTGGCCGCCGCCGACGCCAAACAAGCTTGGAATCTCCACTTTCACGCCCGGGCCCATTGTCGAGGAGATCGCGACCCGATTGATGTAATGGCCTTTTGCCCCCGCGGGCTTGGCCTTCTGAACCGCGTCCGCAAAGGCCTTGATGTTTTCCACCAACTTGTCTTCCGAGAACGAAGCTTTCCCGACACCGGCCTGTACGATCCCGGCCTTCTCAACGCGGAACTCAACCGATCCCCCCTTCGCCCCCTTCACCGCATTTGTGACGTCCATCGTCACCGTGCCGACTTTGGGGTTCGGCATGATCCCGCGGGGGCCAAGCACCTTACCGAGACGACCGACCAGCGGCATCATGTCAGGAGTGGCGATGCAGCGATCGAAATCGATTTCGCCCTTGTTGACCTTCTCGACCAGGTCCTCCGCGCCAACCACGTCGGCGCCTGCGGCTTTTGCCTCATCGGCCTTGGCACCGCGCGCAAAGACGCCGACCCGCAACGTGCGGCCCGAACCATTTGGCAGGGTGACAACCCCACGCACCATCTGGTCCGCATGCGTGGGGTCAACGCCCAGGTTCATCGCGATCTCGATGGTTTCGTCGAACTTCGCCTTGGCGCGCTCTTTCACCAGTTTGACCGCTTCCGCGATCGGATACGACTTTTCGCGATTGATGCCCTCGCGAGCCGCCTTCGTGCGCTTTCCGATTGTCATGGCGATTACTCCGTCACCGTGAGGCCCATCGAACGGGCTGAGCCTTCGATCATTTTCATTGCGGCCTCGACGGTGTCACAATTCAAATCCTTCATCTTCTGCTCGGCGATTTCGCGCACCTGTTTCTTGCTGACCTGTCCAACCGGCTCACGGCCCGGAGTTTTCGATCCGCTTTCCAGTTTGGCCGCCTTCTTGAGGAAATAGGACACCGGGGGTGTCTTCATTTCGAAGGTAAAGGAACGGTCCTGATAGGTAGTGATGATCACGGGGATCGGAACACCCTTCTCCATTTTCTGCGTCTGTGCGTTAAACGCCTTGCAGAATTCCATGATGTTAAGGCCACGCTGGCCAAGCGCCGGCCCGATCGGGGGCGACGGATTGGCGGCACCGGCCGGTACCTGCAATTTGAGGAATCCAGTAACTTTCTTTGCCATACCTCACTCCTTTAGTGGTGCGGATATTGGCGGTTGGCGACCGCCTCACCTCCCACGTTGCTCTCACTTGTCATGCGTCGTGGCCGGACGCATCCCGACCACCTCGTTGGATACAACGAGTGCCCGCTACAGCTTCTCCACCTGCCCGAATTCAAGCTCGACGGGGGTCGCGCGGCCGAAGATCGACACGGCAACTTTCACCCGCGAACGGGCCTCGTCGACTTCTTCAACTGTCCCGTTAAAGGAAGCAAAAGGACCGTCGGATACGCGCACCTGTTCGCCAACTTCGAATGAGACCGCCGGCTTTGGCCGCTCGATCCCCTCCTGCACCTGATGCAGGATACGATCAGCCTCCGCATCCGAAATCGGCATCGGCTTTTTGTCAGTGCCGAGGAAGCCGGTAACCTTGGGCGTATTCTTGATGAGATGATAAACCTCATCCGTCAGATCCATCTTGACCAGCACGTAACCGGGAAAGAACTTGCGTTCGGTTTCAACTTTCCGGCCGCGTCTTGCCTCGGTGACCTTTTCTTTTGGCACCAGCACTTCGCCAATATGTTCGGCCAGGCCGCGCTGCTTGGCTTGCTCGCGGATTGAATCCGCGACCTTGTTTTCGAAATTCGAATAAGCGTGGACGATGTACCAGCGTTTCGGCTTGGTCGATGCCGTCGTATCGGTGGCTGTGTCGCTCATCCTTGTTGAACCTTCAGATTCCGATGCCGAGTACGAAGGTAACGGCAATGCGGATTAATTGATCCGAGACCAGGAAAAAAATCGACGCGATCGCGACCATGACGAAGACCATGGCCGTGGTAATCGCGGTTTCCCGGCGCGTCGGCCAGGTCACTTTGCGGGTTTCCTCACGCACCTCTTGCAGGAAGCGGAAAAGGTTGACCCGCTTGCGTCGTACTTCTGCTGGTGCCTGGTCGCTCATAATACTAGACCTCAATCCCTCGTATCCGGCTCCGCTTGGCAGGAGTGGCAGGACTCGAACCTGCAACCCCCGGTTTTGGAGACCGGTGCTCTAGCCATTGAGCTACACTCCTCCGTAAAGCGGATGCGGCGGACCATATAAGGGTCCGCCGCCGCGATGTCATGCATTATACATGG